>JBFWQO010000003.1:0-330952 GCA_050249415.1 Steroidobacteraceae bacterium | reverse complement strand
CCAGGCGGCGCTCCCCGATCTCGGGCTGCTGTACTACAAGGCCCGGTTCTACCACCCCGCGCTCGGCCGGTTCCTGCAGACCGACCCGATCGGGTACGAGGATGACGTCAATCTCTATGCCTATGTCAGCAACGATCCGCTTAACAATGTGGATCCGACCGGAAGGAGTTGCAGCAATAATGAAAAGACAGGTACCACGACATGCACCAAAGAGGTCACTGGTAGCCGTATTCCATTCAAGGTTACCTTTCCGACTCCGAAAGGCTGGCCGAGCAAGATTGATTCGAGTCAGCGTAACCATCACGAGTACGACAAGCCGGTTTCGGCTGGAAAAGGTTCGGCAGGAAAAGCCGATGCGCTCCGCCAGGGTACCGTGAAGGATCCAACGCCCGGACAGGACAAACCTGCGACCGAAGCGGGCGTGGAGAATGATGCTACGCCTCAAGCTGGATTTCGGCAGGCGGCGGGGCAACTAGGGAACAACAAGGTCATCTCGTATCTGCGGAAAGATGGAAACGGAAACACGATGGTCGTCAACGTGACCCTCCCCGGCCATTCGTTGTTCCCCGGCTACGTGGCGCGCTTGGTCACGATCGAGAACGGACAAGCAGTAATTCACAATGTTGGCGAAGGAACGGGGTGGCTCCAGAGCTTCGGGCCATTGAGCGACCGTCTCATCAATAATGTCTGGATCCAGCAGAGCCAGGAAATAATAGATGCCAACTGAGGAAAAGGCTGGTTCTCAATGAATGCGCGCGTCGGTATATGTATCGCAGTTCGATTCGCGTTGGTGGCGATACTTGTACTGGTATCGCTTTTTCCCGCGATTGTCACATCCTCGACGCTCGGCGAACTGAATCTGTTTTACTCGATCGCCATCTGGCTGCTGTTTATTGGGCTACTTGGGAGACGCCCGCGATACGTCATGATCGGGTCGGCGGCATTGCTGGCCGTTGCACTGACTTTTCAGCCGATCCCGAACTGGCTGTCGATCTCGAATGAGGGGGACGTTCGAGTTCGCTTCATTGGATTTGCGGGGCTTCAAGATATAGCCGTTGTCGTCGCCTTATGGGTCTTCCAGTTCCTGGTGTTGCTGGGTGTGGGAGCACTGCTGAAGAAGCTGATTGTGAGTCAGGCTCCACATGGGTAGTAGCCAACCAGAGCCGCAAGGGCGGGAAGCAAGGTGGCACTCCCCACTCTCGAGAGCTCCTGCTTCGGATTGGTGTGGCGATCGAGTGAGGCCCTGTCGATTGGGCACTTGCGAACGAATGGCATTGCTGGACTGGCCTCAACGCGAGCCTGCGCGTTTCAGCTCGGACAGCGGACAGGGGGTGACGAACACCTACGACGGGTTCGGTCGCCTGCTCAGCTCGAGCAGCAACATGGGGGGCACGGCGCGCACCGTGACCTCGGCCTACGACACCCACGGCAACCGCACGCGCCTCACGCACCCGGACGGGGCCTTCTTCGAGTACGCCTACGACGACGCCGACCGGCTGCTGCACCTGTCGGAGAACGGCCCGTCGACGACGCTCGCGTCGATCTTCTATGACGAGGAGCTGCGCCGCGACGAACTCGACCGCGACGCCGCGGGCGCGATCACCCGCTACGACTACGATCCGATCTCGCGGCTCGAGCTGCTGACCCAGGACCTCGATGGGGCGGGCACCGGCCACGATACCGGGTTCGGCTTTGCCTTCAACCCGGCGAGCCAGATCACGACACGCGTGCTCGCGAACGACGCGTACGAATTCGCGCTCACGAACGCGGTCAAGAGTTACACGGTCAATGGTCGCAACCAGTACACCCAGGTGGGTGGCGCGGCCCACGCCTGGGATGCCAACGGCAACTTGACCTCGGATGGAGCGACGAGCTTCGTTGAGAAGATCCGAACCTGACTTCACATGGCTGAAGCACGTGAACGTTCCGTTGGAATTCGAGAAGGAGATCTCTTCGCGATCCCTGCTCCCGATGGCCGGTTTGGATATGGCCAGGTCGTCGTTGGCGTAACTGTGTTTTATGTGGCGATTTTCCGCGATCTCTACAACGAGCCACCCGATCTCGATCAGCTGGTCAAAGGCGAGCTTCTATTGGTCGGATGGACTCTGGATGCTCTCATTTATCACGGTAGGTGGAAGATTGTCGGCAACCGCCCGCCGATTTCGGCGCGAGTTCCTTTCCCTAGCTATAAGGTGCGCGTAGAAGGCGTGCCGCACGTGCGTAATTTCAGTGGACAACACTATCGATTGGCGACGAACGAAGACTGGGAGTTGCTGGAGAACAAGACTACTGTTGCGCCTATCAGATATCAGAACGCTCTTCTTGCGTATCATGGTTTTGGAGAATTTCGAAGTGACTATGAAGCGCTGACGATCGAGCACGCTCGTCGACGTATCCGATAGGGAGGATAGTGCCGAATCCAGGTCCGGATGCTCGCCATTGTTTAGAACCATAGCCATGATTGCTGAGACGCCGCTCCACGACATTGAGTTGCGGTTCAGCGGAAATGTGCGGATTCCGGCCCATGCCGGCCACTGATTCCGGAGCTTGCCGGGCGAGACGTTCACGCCATGCTGGGCCACCGATTCACGGCAACCGCACCCGCCTGACGCATCCGGACGGGGCGTATTTCGAGTACGCCTACGACGCCGCCGACCGGCTGCTGCACCTGTCGGAGAACGGCCCGTCGAACACGCTCGCGTCGATCTTCTACGACGCGCAGTGGCGCCGTGACGAGCTCGACCGCGACGCGGCGGGAGCGATCACCCGGTACGACTACGATCCGATCTCGCGGCTCGAGCTGCTGACCCACGACCTCGATGGGGCGGGCACGAGCCTCGATGCCGGGTTCGGCTTTGCGTTCAACCCGGCGAGCCAGATCACCTCGCGCGTGCTCACGAACGCGGTCAGGAGCTACACAGTCAATGGCCGCAACCAGTTTGTTGCACCAACTTGAGGTGATCGGTAGAGCGCGTCATGATTTGTTCGGCGGGAGAGCAGCTCTACGAATGAGCAGACAGGCGTCTACGGGCGCTTTTTCTTCGGCCCCCCGTCCGGACCTCCGACGTCGTAGTCCTCGAAATCGCTCACGAGGTCGGCTGTGCGCTTGTCGTCGAGCAGCCGCTCGAGGCGCCGCCAGGCCGGATCGCCCAGCTTCTGGCCGCGGCGCTTGGCGAGGTCGAGGTCCTTGATGACGCGGTCGAGGTCGACGTCCTCGCCGGCGGCACTGTCCTCTTCCTCTTCCTCGTCGTCGAATTCCTCGGACTCGGGCTTCTCGCTCATGGCGCGCGGAGATGTAGCGCGAAATCCGCGCGGGCGCAACGGGCAGATTTGAGTTGTGCCAACCGGCTACCGGATCAGCGCGTTCATCTCGAAAATGGGCAGGAGCATTGCAAATACGATGCCCATCACGAAAAGGCCCATCAGGATGATGAGCAGGGGGCCGAGCAGCCCGACGAGGGCCGTCAGGATGCCGTCGAGTTCGCGCTCCTGGCTGATCGCTGCCCGCTCGAGCATCGTTTCCAGCTCGCCGCTGGACTCGCCGCTCGAGATCAGGTGGATCGTCATGGGCGGGAAGAGGCGGCTTTGCGCGAGCGAGCGGCCGATCGGCGCCCCTTCGCGCACGCGCTGGCCGGCGTCCGTGACCGCACTCTTCATCGGCAGGCTGGTGACCACTTCGCCGGCGATGCGCAGCGCCTCGAGCACCGGCACCGAGGCAGCGGTCAGGATGCTGAGCGTGCGCGTGAAGCGCGCCGTATTGAAGCCCCGCACGAGCCGCCCGACGAGGGGCAGGCGCAACTGCAGCTCGTGGAAGCGGCGGCGGGCGGCCGGGTTGCGGAGCCAGCGTGCGAGGCCGATGCCCAGCACGACGAGCGCCGCGAGAAGCCACAGGCCCCAGTCGTGCAGGAAATTGCTGATCGCAATGAGGACACGGGTCATCAGCGGCAGCTTAGCCTTGCCGGTGTCGAAGACCTCGATGACCTTGGGAACGACATAGACCAGGAGGCCGGTCACGATGCCGAAGCAGAGGATCGACAGCACGATCGGATAGAGCATCGCGCCGAGCACCTTCTGGCGCGTCACTTCGCGGCCCTCCGTGTAGTCGGCGAGCCGCTCGAGCACCTCGTCGAGGTGCCCGGACTGCTCACCGGCCGCCACGGTGGCACGGTAGATCTCGGGGAAGACGCGCGGGAACTCCGCGAACCCGCTCGCGAGCGTGTGGCCCTCCATGACGCGCGACCGGACGCCGAGGAGGATGCTCTGTACGCGCGGTTTCTCGGTCTGCTGCGACACCGCGAGCAGGGCTTCCTCGAGCGGCAGGCCGGCACGGGTGAGGGTGGCGAGCTGGCGCGTGAGCAGCGCCAGATCGCCCGCGGAGACACCGCGACGCCAGCCGAAGCTGCGCTGGCGCCGCGCCTCCTCGCGCGCGGCCTCGGTGACCGTGACGGGCAGGAGCGAGCGCTCGCGAAGCAGCTGCCGGACGTGTTTCGGCGTATCGCCCTCGAGAACGCCTTTCTTCTCGCGTCCCGCCGAATCCAGCGCCACATATTCGAAGGCACCCATCGTGGCAGGATCCTAGATGGCGAACGGCGAACAGCGAACAGCGAACAGCCAGACGCGCACCAAACGCTCGCTGGTGGTTCGCCGATCGCCGCTCGCCGTTCGCTTCTTCTCAGTCTTCACGTGTAACCCTGAGCACTTCCTCGATCGTCGTCTCGCCGCGCAGCACGCGGGCGCGGCCGTCGTCGCGGATCGAGGGGGTCATCGTGCGCGCATAGCGCTCGAGTTCGTGCTCGGCGACCCCGTCGTGGATCATCGTGCGCATCTGGTCGTCGACCACGATGAGCTCGTAGATGCCCGTGCGGCCGCGATACCCCATGCCGAGTTCGCTGCTCGGTCGATAGAGGATCGGGGTGTCGTCGGCCGGGCCGAGGTTCAGGATCCGCCGTTCGTACTCGCCCGCCTGGAACGGCTGCTTGGTCTCCGGATTCAACACGCGGACGAGGCGCTGTGCCACGACGCCGATCAGGCTCGAGGAGAGCAGGAACGGCTCGATCCCCATGTCGCGCAGGCGCGTGACGGCGCCGGCGGCGGTATTCGTGTGCAGCGTGGAGAGCACGAGGTGGCCGGTCAGGCTCGCCTGCACGGCGATCTGCGCGGTCTCGAGGTCGCGGATCTCGCCGACGAGGACCACGTCCGGGTCCTGGCGCAGGATCGCCCGCAGGCCGCGCGCAAAGGTCATTTCGACCTTGGTGTTCACCTGCGTCTGGCCGATGCCGTCGATGTAGTACTCGATCGGATCCTCGACCGTCATGATGTTGCGCGTGTTGTCATTCAGGCGCTCGAGCGCGGCATAGAGCGTCGTCGTCTTGCCGGATCCGGTGGGGCCGGTGACGAGCAGGATGCCGTGCGGCTTGTGGATCAGTTCGTCCGTGAGCGCCTGCGTCGCCGCATCCATGCCGAGCGAGTCGAGGTTCAGCCGCCCGGCCTGCTTGTCGAGGATACGCAGCACGACGCGCTCGCCGTGGCCCGACGGGATCGTCGAGACGCGCACGTCGACCGCGCGCCCCGCGATGCGCAGCGATATGCGCCCGTCCTGCGGCAGGCGCTTCTCGGCAATGTCGAGCTTCGACATCACCTTGATACGCGAGACGACGAGCGGCGCGACCGCGCGGCGCGACTGCAGCACCTCGCGCAGCACGCCGTCGACGCGAAAGCGGATCACGAGCCGGTTCTCGAACGGCTCGATATGGATGTCGGAAGCGTTCTCCTTCACCGCCTGGGTGAGAAGCGCATTGATCAGGCGGATGATCGGGGCGTCGTCGTCGCTCTCGAGGAGGTCGGCCTGCTCGGGCAAGTCGAGGGCGAGGTGCGCGAGATCGACCGTGCCGTCGAGCCCTTCCGCGGCCTGGATCGCGTCGGATCCCGCCTCGTACGTGAGGCGCAGCAGCGTGTCGAACTCATCGTCACCGACCCTGGTCAGCCGGACAGGCATGCGCAGGTGGCGGCGCACCTCGGCAATCGCGAGCGGGGTGACGTCGCCGCGATAGGCGCAATCCGCGACTCCGTCGGCGGTATGACGCACGAGTACGCCGTGGCGCTTCGCGAATGCGAACGACAGGTTGCGCGCGGCGGGGCGCGCAGCACTCCGTGTCGTGGCGGGCACCGTGGCCGTGGCGGTCTCCGTCACGGCGACTCCGGCGGCGCTGCTTCGGGCTGCGGTGCTTCAGTCTGCGGCGTTTCGGGCTGCGGCGCCGGCGTCGCATCATCCTGCGGCGCAGTGTCCGACTTCGACTTCGACTCCGGCTTCGGCGCCGGCGGCGGGGGCAGTGGCGGCAGGACGTTCTTCTTCTCGCCCGGCAGCATCGGCAGGACCTCGAACCTCGGTCCCATGCGCTGCTGCTCGCCGCGGATGTAGTTGTACTTGGCATTCGTCTCGAACGAAGCCTGCACGCCGTCACGCAGGATCTTCGGCTGGATGAACACCATCAGGTTGGTCTTGATCTTCGACGCCTGGCGCACCTTGAAGAGTTCGCCGATGAGCGGAATGCGACCGAGGAACGGCACGCGCTGCTCGCCGCGGCGGTCCTCGTCCTGGATCAGGCCGCCGAGCACGATCGTGCCGCCGTCCTCGACGAGGAGAGTCGTATTGATGACGCGCTTGTTCGTGATCAGGTCGACGGTCGTCGCGGTACTGCTCGAGAGGCTCGAAGCCTCCTGCTCGATCTTGAGGATCACCGCGTCGCCTTCGTTGATCTGCGGGGTGATCTTCAGGATGATGCCCACTTCCTCGCGCTGCACGGTCTGGAACGGGTTCAGCGCGCCGTTGTTGCCGCTGCCGGTGTTCGTGTACTGGCCCGTGATGAACGGCACTTCCTGCGCGACCTTGATCTGCGCTTCCTGGTTGTCGAGTGTGACGATCGAGGGGGTGGCGACGATATTGGTGTCGGCATCGTTCCGGATCGCACGCAGCACCGCGGCCCAGTTGGTGCCGGTGTCCTTCACGCGACCGCCGCCGAGGGTCGTGCCCTGCACGGCGGCCGGCGAAATGGAGGTGGGGTCGTCGATGCCGCGGATGATGTCGATGATGCTGCCGCCCGCGATCGGCTGGATGAAGCCGCCGACCGCGAAACTGTCCTTCGACCCGTCGACCGCCCAGTTGATGCCGAGCTCGGCGGTCTTGTCGGCGCGCACTTCCGCGATCACGGCCTGCACCAGCACCTGCAGGCGGCGGATGTCGAGCTTGTCGACGATCGACATCAGGTTGCGCATCGTCTTCGGCGGCGCGGTGATCACGAGCGCGTTGTTTTCGGCATCGGCCCAGATCGTCGTATTGCGCTCGGCCTGCACGGCCGGGCTCGCGCCGGCGGCGCCCGCGGCGCCGCCACCGGTCGCAGCCGCCACGCCGGTGATCTGCTCTTTCAGCTTGGCGGCGATCTTTTCGGCATCCGAATAACGCAGGTAGCGCACCTGCGTGTCGCCGCCCGATTCGAGCGGCGTGTCGAGGTGTGCGATCAGCGCCTTGATGCGCAGCCGCGCCGACTGCTCGCCGCTCAGGAGGATGCTGTTCGAGCGGTCGTCGGCCACGAGCTTCAGGTTCGTGCCGGCGCCCTCGGCGGCGGCGGCGCCCGCGACGAGCTGGGAGACGACGCGCACGACTTCCGCGGCCGACGCGTTCTGCATCGGGATCACCTCGATTTCCGCATCGCCCGACTGGTCGATGCGCCGGATGATCCGCACGATCCGGTTCACGTTGTTGGCGCGGTCCGAGATGATCAGCATGTTCGAGGCAGGGTAGGCCGCGAGGTGGCCGTACTGCGGGATGAGGGGCCGCAGGATCGGCACGAGTTGCGCGGCGCTCACGTTGCGCACCGCGATCACCTGCGTGACGATTTCATCGGAGGTCGCGCTGACGCGGTCCGGCAGGTCGATCGAGGGGAACTGGCGCGCGTTCGCGTCGGGAATGATCTTGATGATATTGCCGGTCTGCACCGCGACGAAACCGTGGACCTGCAGGATCGACAGAAACGCCTGGTAGAAGGCCTCGGGCGTCATCGGCGTCGAGGAGAGCATCGTGACCTGCTGGCGGCCGACGCGCGGGTCGACGATGAAGTTCTTGCCGGTCGCCGCGCTCACCGCCTCGATGATCTGCGTGATGTCGGCGTCCTTGAAGTTCGGCGTGATGCGCGCACCCGGGGGTTCCGCGGCCCGCGCGACGGGCGCGCAGGCGAGCAGGACTCCGAGTGCGGTGAGGCACAGTCGCGCGACGCGCGTGGGCGGTCGCCGTGTCTGGTTGTGTACGGTCATTAGCCAGTATCCCCCCGGTCGTCGGTCGGCGGCTCGACCGGTTCTGCCGCGTTCTCGTCCACAGGGGCCGCCGTGCCGCCGAGCGCCGCTTGCGCCGGGTCGGGCAGGTCCGGTGGATTGCCGAGCCGCTCCGCTTCGTTCGCCACCTGTGCCATGTTGAGCGTCAATTCCTGCTGGCGCCCGCTGCGCATCACCGTGACACGCGCCTCGGCGGAACTGCCGAGGGTGCGGAAGATCTCGTTGCCGCGCGCCGGATCGTCGAGCGGCGTGCCGTTGATCGACGTGACGAGATCGCCCGGGCGCAAGCCGAGCCGGGCGAACGCGGCACGATTGCGTCCCGGATACACCCGGTAGCCGCGTTGCTTGCCTTCGGCGAACACCGGCTGGGGGCGCATCACGTCGCCGATGATGCCGGGGTCGCTCTCGATCAGCTTGCGCATGCGATCGAGGATCTGCACGTCGCCCGCGCCCGGCACCTGCGCGGGCAGCGCCGGCGGCGGCGGGGCGGCCGCCGCGAGGCTCCGCTCGTGCGGCAGTTGCAGGGATTCGAGCGCGCCGGCGCGCTCGAGCAGCACATGGTCGGGATACACCGCATTCAGCTTCGCGCCGCCCGGCACGGTGTCACCGACCATGGCGACCTTGGCGTTGGCGGCCGTTTCGCCGATGATCGCAATGCCGGTCTTCGGGTCGGTGTTCGCGATGACGCCGGCGAGCACGAGCGCCATGCTGGTCGCGGGCGCGTTGCCCGTGTCACTGCTCACGGCGACCGCGGCTTCGCCGAACAGGTGGGCGCCGACCAGTGCGCCGAGGTCGAGTTGCGGTGGCACCTGCACCGGTTCGGCCGGCCCGGGACCCGCGAGATCCGAGCCTGCGAGGCCCGTCGCCGTGATGGCGGCCTGCGCGGCCAGGGCGACGCCGAGGACCCACGTGGCGATCTGCGGCCCGCGAGCGGTGAGCAGCCCTTTCCAGGCGTCCGGCGAGGGCAGGCCGTGCAGCACGGAGATCGTCATCCGTCCAATCATACGGGGCTGTCGATGGCGCTCACAAGCGACTGTTTCGCCAAGAAATCGGCGCGTCGGCGGGCCGCGACTTGTGTTGCCATCCGGCGACCCCTATAAAAGCCGTGATGGCAGGCAATGAACCGGTCCAGCCGGACCATGGCATCGTCGTCGAGGAGGCGACCCCGAAGCTGAAACGGCCGCCGCTGTTTCAGGTCATATTGTTGAATGACGACTACACACCGATGGAATTCGTGGTCGATGTCCTCGAGCGGTTTTTCGGCATGAACCGCCCGCAGGCGACCCGCGTGATGCTCGAGGTCCATATGAAGGGCAAGGGCGTGTGCGGCGTATTCAGCTACGAGATCGCCGAGACCAAGGTCGCGCAGGTCACCACGTATGCGCGCGACAACCAGCACCCGCTGATGTGCACCATGGAGGAGACCTGATGCTTTCGTCGGAACTCGAGCAGTGCCTCAACGAGGCGTTTCGCGAGGCGCGCGCGGCGCGCCACGAATTCCTGACGGTCGAGCACCTGCTGGTCGCCATTCTCGCGACGGCGCGCGTGCGCGAAGTGCTGCGCGCCTGCGGGGCGGATCTCGCGCGCCTGAAGCCGGAACTCGAGGCGCACATCGCCGAGGCCACGCCGCGCCTGCCGGAGGGTGACGACCGCGAGGTGCAGCCGACCCTCGGCTTCCAGCGCGTGCTGCAGCGCGCCGTATTCCACGTGCAGTCGAGCGGCCGCAAGGAAGTGGGCGTCGCGAACGTGCTGGTCGCGATCTTCAGCGAGAAGCAGAGCCATGCCGTGTACCTGCTCAACCGCCAGGGTGTCACGCGGCTCGACGTCGTGAATTACGTGTCGCACGGCCTGTCGAAGATCGCCGAGGAGAAATCCGACAAGGACGCCGACGCCGTCGAGGGCGAGCGCGAACCGGAAGGCGGCGGCGCGCTCGAGAAGTACACGACGAACCTGAACCGCCAGGCCGAGAACGGGCGGATCGATCCGCTGATCGGCCGGCAGCTCGAGGTCGAGCGCACGATCGAGATCCTGTGCCGGCGCCGCAAGAACAACCCCCTCTATGTCGGCGAGGCCGGCGTCGGCAAGACCGCGATCGCCGAGGGACTCGCCCGGCTCATCGTCGAGCGCAAGGTTCCCGAAGTGCTCGCCGGGAGCACGATCTACGCACTCGACATGGGCGCACTGATCGCCGGCACGAAGTACCGCGGCGATTTCGAGAAGCGGTTGAAGGGCGTGATCAACGAGCTGAAGAAGCAGCCGGGCGCGATCCTCTTCATCGACGAAATCCACACCGTGATCGGCGCGGGCGCGGCGTCGGGCGGCGTGATGGATGCGTCGAACCTGATCAAGCCCGTGCTGACGAGCGGCGAGATTCGCTGCATCGGTTCGACCACCTACCAGGAATATCGCGGCATCTTCGAGAAAGACCACGCGCTCGCCCGGCGCTTCCAGAAGATCGACGTGGTCGAGCCGAGCGTCGCCGAGACGATCGACATCCTGCGGGGTCTCAAGGGGCGCTTCGAGGAGCACCACGCGGTGCGCTACACCGACGCGGCGCTGCAGGCCGCCGCGGAGCTCGCCGCCCGGCACATCAACGAGCGCCATTTGCCGGACAAGGCGATCGACGTCGTCGACGAAGCCGGTGCGCGGCTGCGCCTGCAGCCCGCGGACAAGCGCGAGGACACCGTCGAAGTGCGCCACATCGAGGATGTGGTGGCGCGCATCGCCCGCATCCCGGCGAAGAACGTCACGACCACGGATCGCGAAGTGCTGCGCAACATCGAGCGGAACCTGAAGCTCGTGATCTTCGGGCAGGACAACGCGATCGAATCGCTCGCCGCCGCGATCAAGATGGGGCGTTCGGGGCTCGGCGACCAGCGCAAGCCGACCGGCAGTTTCCTGTTCGCGGGGCCCACCGGCGTCGGCAAGACCGAGGTGACCCGCCAGCTCGCGATCGTGCTCGGCGTCGAATTCATCCGCTTCGACATGTCCGAGTACATGGAGCGCCACACCGTTTCGCGCCTGATCGGCGCGCCCCCGGGCTACGTCGGCTTCGACCAGGGCGGGCTCCTGACCGAGGCGATCGCGAAGCACCCGCACTGCGTGCTGCTGCTCGACGAGATCGAGAAGGCGCACCCGGACGTCTTCAACCTGCTGCTGCAGGTGATGGACCACGGCACGCTGACCGACAACAACGGCCGCAAGGCCGATTTCCGCCACGTCACGATCGTGATGACGACCAATGCCGGCGCGCAGGAGATGAGCCGCCCGTCGATCGGCTTCACGCAGCAGGACAATGCGAGCGACGGGATGGAGGCCGTGAGGCGCCTCTTTTCGCCCGAGTTCAGGAACCGCCTCGACGCGATCATCCAGTTCGCGCCGCTCGCTGCGCCGACGATCGAGCGCGTCGTGGAGAAGCTGCTCGTGGAAGTGGAGGCGCAGCTCGAGCAGAAGCGCGTGCTCCTCACCGTCGACGAGGCGGCACGGCACTGGATCGCGCAGAAGGGCTACGACCCGAAGATGGGCGCGCGCCCGATGGCGCGCGTGATCCAGGAGCACATCAAGCGGCCGCTCGCCGAAGAGCTGCTGTTCGGCAAGCTCGTGAACGGCGGCCAGGTGCGCGTGACGCTCGCCGCGAACGGCGAGGGGCTCGAGCTCGAAAGCGTGCCGGGCGAGGAGACGGTGCCGGTGTGACGGACCGGCCGGCGCGGTGGCCGAGGGAGGCCGCCGGCGTCAGCGGCCGCGGTAGACGATGCGGCCCTTGCTGAGATCGTACGGGGTCAGTTCGACCGTGACCGCGTCCCCGGTCAGGATGCGGATGTAGTTCTTGCGCATCTTGCCCGAGATGTGCGCAGTGACCACGTGCCCGTTCTTGAGCTGGACCCGGAAGGTCGTGTTGGGCAAAGTCTCGACGACTTCGCCTTCCATCTGGATGGCGTCTTCTTTCGGCATGCGAGTTCCGTAACGAGGGCGCGCGGATTCTGCATAAATGCCCGCCTCAGGTCCAGTGTTCCGGGCGCAGGTCGGTCCGGAAGCGTGCGAGGAGCGCCGCGAACTCGCGTCGCGGCACCGGCCGGCTGCCGAGGCTGCGCAGGTGCGGGGAGGGGAGCTGGCAGTCGACGAGCCCGATCGCCCGCGCCGGGCAGCTCGCGACGAGGGTCGCGAGGGCGACCTTCGAGGCGTCGCGCTCACGCGCGAACATGGACTCGCCGAAGAACACACCACCGAGCGCCACGCCGTAGAGCCCGCCGACCAGCGTGCCGTCGCGCCAGGTCTCGATGCTGTGGGCATGGCCGAGCGCGTGCAGCTCCATGTAGGCCGCCCGCATCGCGGGCGTGATCCAGGTGCCGCCACCCGCGTCGCGCGGCGCGGCGCAGGCCTCGATCACCTGCGCGAACTCGCGATCGAAGCCCACGCTGAAACCGCGATTGCGTATCGCCTTGTCGAGGCTGCGGTGGCGGCGGAACTCGGCGGGAAACAACACTTCCCGCGGATCCGGCGCCCACCAGAGCACCGGCTGGCCGGTCGAATACCACGGGAAGATGCCGCGATGGTAGGCGGCGAGCAGCCGGCTCGGCGTGAGCTCGCCGCCCGCGGCGAGCAGGCCGGGCGGCTCGTCGAGCGCGCTATCCGTGTCCGGAAACCAGTCCGGCGCGACGGCGTCCGAGAGCCAGGTGATCTGCTTCATTCCCGTGTCTCGCGGTGCGCCGCGCGAAACGGCACATGGGCGCGCACGGCCTCGGCGTAGGCATCGACCGAACGGCCCTCCTGCGCGAGATATCCGGCGATTGCGTGGCGAAAGCGGCTGTCGGCGATGTAGTGGGCCGAGCGCGTGAGCGCCGGTTCGAAGCCGCGCGCCACCTTGTGTTCGCCCTGCGTGCCCGGCTCGAAGCGCGCGAGCCCGGACTCGATGCAGTACTCGATGCCCTGGTGATAGCAGGTCTCGAAATGCAGGCTGTGGAAGTCCGCCGCCGCGCCCCAGTAGCGACCGTACAGTGTGTCCGTGGAGCGGAAGAAGACCGCGCAGGCGGCGAGCGCGCCGCGCCACAGCGCCGCCTTGACGAGCAGCGACGCGCCGAGGTGGCGCGCGGCGTGCGTGAAGAACTCCCGCGTGAGGTAGGGCTCGCGGCCGTGGCGCAGGAAGGTGTCCCGATGCAGCGCGTACACCGCGTCGAGTCGCCGTTCGTCGAGCTTGCCGCCGTCCCAGGTCTCGAAGCGGATGCCGGATTCGGCGACGCGACGGCGTTCGCGCTTCACCTTCTTGCGCTTGGCGGCCGTGAAGCCCGCGAGGTAGTGCTCGAAAGACTCATAGCCGCGATTCACCCAGTGGAACTGGCAGTCGCGACGGCCGAGCCACCCCGCGGCGTCGAGGCTCGCCGCATCGGCTTCGCCGGGAAAGAGCACATGGACCGACGAGGCATCGCGCTCGGCGGCGAGCGCTTCGAGCGCCGCGATCAGCCGCCTGGCGACACCGGCGCGATCGAGGTCGGGCCGCACGAGAAGGCGCGGCCCCGTGACGGGCGTGTAGGGGATCGTCACGGCCAGTTTCGGGTAGTACTCGAGGCCGGCGCGAGCATAGGCCTGGGCCCAGGCGAAATCGAACACGAACTCGCCGTATGAATTCGACTTGAGATAGGTCGGCGCCGCGGCCGCGATCCCCTGCGCGTCCTCGAGGATGACATGGGCACTGTGCCAGCCGGTCTCGCCGCCGACGCAGCCGGTCCGCTCGAGTCCGGCGAGAAACGCGTGGCTCGTGAACGGCGCGCCGGCCGGCGCGAGTGCATCCCAGGCGTTCGCCGCGATCCCGTCGAGGCCGGCGAGAACACGACTGTCCATCGCGGGGGTCAGCCTCCCGGCGTGTCGAAGCGCTCGAGGTACTTGTCGGCGTCGAGCGCGGCCATGCAGCCTGAACCCGCGGACGTGATCGCCTGGCGGTACACATGGTCGGCGACATCTCCCGCCGCGAACACGCCCTCGATGCTCGTTGCGGTGGCATTGCCCTGCGAGCCGCCCCGCACGGTGATGTACCCGCCCTGCATCGCGAGCTGCCCGGAGAAAAGCCCGGTATTGGGCGTGTGGCCGATCGCGATGAACGCACCCGTGACATCGAGACGGCGCGCCTTGCCATCCTTCACGGAGCGCAGCGCGACGCCGCTCACCCCCGTGTCATCGCCGAGGATCTCTTCGACCTCGTGGTCCCAGACGATCGTCGCCTTGCCCGACCGCTCACGCTCGAAGAGGCGGTCCTGCAGGATCTTCTCGGCGCGCAGCTTGTCGCGCCGGTGCACGAGCGTCACATGTTCGGCGAGATTCGACAGGTAGAGCGCTTCCTCGACCGCGGTGTTGCCGCCGCCGATGACCGCAACGCGATGGCCGCGGAAGAAAAAGCCGTCGCAGGTGGCGCAGGCCGACACGCCGCGGCCGCGGAAGGCTTCCTCGGAGGGCAAGCCGAGGTAGCGTGCCGATGCGCCGGTTGCGATGACGAGTGCGTCGCAGGTGTAGGGACCGCGATCACCCGTGAGGCGAAACGGGCGCTGCGTGAGGTCGGCCGTATGGATCTGGTCGTTGACGATTTCGGTCGCGAAGCGCTCGGCGTGCTCGCGCATGCGCTCCATGAGCGCCGGTCCCTGCAGCCCTTCAGCGTCGCCCGGCCAGTTGTCGACATCGGTCGTCGTCATCAGCTGGCCGCCCTGTTCGACGCCGGTGACCAGCATCGGCTTGCGATTGGCGCGCGCCGCATAGACGGCGGCGGTGTAACCGGCAGGCCCGGAACCGAGGATGATCAGGCGGCGATGAGTGGCAGTCGTCATGTATAATTTCAGCACTTCGGAACGGGCAGCGGAGTGTACAGTATCCCCGTTGCCGCACGTTCATCTTCCATTTAAAATCAATCGATTGATGCTGGTTATTCAACAGGATTCTTGATTTGGCCGACGCCCGTTCCACCCGCGCCCCCACGCGCTTCAATGCCGTCGTGTCCCGCGGGCTGCGCGAGAGCGCGGTCATCGTCGTTGCGGCGCTCGCGCTCGTGCTGCTCGCCGCGCTCGCCTCGTATGCGCCGAGCGACCCGGGGTTCTCGTACACCGGCACTTCGGCGATCGTGCAGAACCGCATCGGGCCGTTCGGCGCGTGGCTCGCGGACGTGCTGTTCTTCCTCTTCGGGCGCCCCGCGTTTCTCTTTCCCCTGATGCTGGGCGCGGCCGCGGTCGCGCTGCACCGCTCGCCACGCGGCGAGGAGCGCGAGTCGCGTGCGAACGCCGCCGTGCGCCTGTGCGGCTTCCTGCTCGTGCTCGTGGCGAGCTGCGCGCTCGCCACGCTGCACTGGGCGCCGCGCTCGTTGCCGCAGACCGCGGGCGGTGTCGTCGGCAGCCTCGTCGGGGGAGGGCTCGGCGGCGCGCTCGGGCTCCTCGGCGGCACGCTCGCGCTGCTCGCCGGCTTCATGGCCGGCGTGTCGCTCGCGTTCGGCGTCTCGTGGTTCACGATCATGGATCGCATCGGCGCGGCGGCCTGGGGCGCGATCGGCTGGGTGCGGGCGCGCAGCGCGGCGGCGCGCGATGCCGCGGAAGGGCGCGAGCGCAAACAGGCGCGCAAGGAGACGATCGAGACCGACCAGAAGAAGGCCGCGACGCGCGTGAAGCCACGCATCGACGCGCCGGCGGCGCGGGTCGAGAAGAGCGATCGGGTCGAGAAGGAACGGCAGGTGCCGCTCTTCGAGCCCGTGAAGTCGGGCGAGCTGCCGCCGCTCAAGCTGCTCGATGATCCGCCGCCGCGCAGCGAGTCGTATTCGCCCGAGGCGCTCGAGGCGATGTCGCGCCTCGTCGAGCTGAAACTGAAGGATTTTGGCGTCGAAGTCGAGGTCGTCGCGGTGCAGCCGGGGCCCGTCGTCACGCGTTTCGAGCTGCGGCCGGCGCCGGGCGTCAAGGTCAGCCAGATCTCGAGCCTCGCGAAGGACCTCGCGCGTTCGCTGTCCGCGATCAGCGTGCGCGTCGTCGAGGTGATCCCCGGCAAGTCCGTCATGGGTCTAGAGATCCCGAACGAGAAGCGCGAGCTCGTCACGCTCGGCGAGATCATCAAGTCGAAGGCCTACGACGAGCTCGGCTCGCCGCTCGCGCTCGCGCTCGGCAAGGACATCGGCGGGCAGGCGGTGGTGGCCGACCTCGCGCGCATGCCGCACCTGCTGATCGCGGGCACCACGGGGTCCGGCAAGTCGGTGGCGATCAATGCCATGGTGCTGTCGCTGCTGTACAAGTCGACCGCCGAGCACGTGCGGCTGGTGATGATCGACCCGAAGATGCTCGAACTGTCGGTCTACGAGGGCATTCCGCACCTGCTCGCGCCTGTCGTCACGGACATGAAGCAGGCGGCGAATGCGCTGCGCTGGTCGGTCGCCGAGATGGAGCGGCGCTACCAGCTGATGGCGGCGCTCGGTGTGCGCAATATCGCCGGCTTCAACAAGCGGGTGCGCGAAGCGATCGAGGCAGGCAGGCCGATTCGCGATCCGGTGATGATCGCGAAGGCCGCCAACGATCCGACGATCGACCAGGGCCGGATCGAGGATCTCGCGCCGCTGCCGTACATCGTCGTGATCATCGACGAGCTCGCCGACCTGATGCTGATCGTCGGCAAGAAAGTCGAGGAGCTGATCACCCGCCTCGCGCAGAAGGCGCGCGCGTCGGGCATCCATCTCGTGCTCGCGACCCAGCGCCCGTCGGTCGACGTGATCACGGGCCTGATCAAGGCGAACATTCCGAGCCGCATCGCGTTCCAGGTGTCGGCGAAGGTCGACTCGCGCACGATCCTCGACCAGAGCGGCGCGGAATCGCTGCTCGGCCACGGCGACATGCTCTACCTGCCGTCGGGCACCTCGGTGCCGACGCGCGTGCACGGTGCGTTCGTATCGGACCAGGAAGTGCAGCGCGTCGTCGAGGCGCTGAAGAAGAGTGCGCCGCCCGTGTACGTGGACGAAGTGCTGTCGGGCCCGAGTGCGCCCATCCCGGGCCTCGCGGGCGAGGACGGCGACGGCGAGGGTGGCGGCGCGGAAGCCGAATCCGATCCACTTTACGACGAAGCGGTGAAGATCGTCACCACCGAGCGCAAGCCGTCGATCTCGTATGTGCAGCGGCGCCTCAAGATCGGCTACAACCGCGCCGCGCGGCTGCTCGAGGCGATGGAGTCGGCCGGCATCGTCGGGCCGCTGCAGTCGAACGGCGCGCGCGAAGTGCTCGCGCCCGCCCCACCGGAGGCTTGATGCGCAGATTCATCGCCATGGCGGGCATCGCGCTCGCATCGATATTCGTGGGCGCGCTCGCGGCCGCACCCGCGCCGACACCGCTCGACCGGTTTCTCGACGGGCTCACGACGCTGCGCGCGGAGTTCTCGCAGCAGCTCGTCGATGCGCGCGGCGTCACCGTGCAGGAGGCGACCGGCCGCCTGGTCGTGCAGCGGCCCGGGCGATTTCGCTGGGAACTCGAGCCGAAGGGTGCCGAGGGGGGCCAGTTGATGGTCGCCGACGGGCGCAACCTGTGGTTCTACGACCGGGACCTCGACCAGGTCGATGTGAAGCCCGCGGATGCGGTGCTCACCGCGACGCCCGCGATGCTGCTCTCGGGTACGGGCGATATCCGCACGGCATTCGCCGTCGAATCGCTGCCGCGGGCGGACGGACTCGATTGGGTTGCGGTCACGCCGCGCACGAGCAACGCGGATTTCGTCGATGCGAAGTTCGGTTTCGCGGGTCGCGAGCTGAAGGAAATGGTGCTGCACGACAAGCTCGGGCAGACCGCCACGCTCGTCTTCGGCCGCACCGCGCGCAACGGCCCTGTCGACGCGGCGGAACTGCGGTTCACGCCCCCACCCGGTGCCGATGTCATCGGCACGCCGTCGCCTTGAAGCGCATGCAAGCACTGCGCTGGCAGCCCTGGTGGTTCGCGGGTGGCATCCTGATCGCGATCGCGATCGCCGTGCTGTCGCTCCTGCCCTCGGCCGACCTGCCGCAGGTACAGCTCTGGGACAAGTTCGAGCACAGCTTCGCGTATCTCGCGCTCGCCGCCTGGTTTGGCGGCGTCGTGCGCCCGGATCGCTACCTGCGTCTCGCCCTCGTGCTCCTCGGCTTCGGCATCGCGATCGAGATTGCCCAGGGGGCGATGGGATTCGGGCGCACGGCGGATCTCGCCGATGTGCTCGCGAATGCGATCGGCATCGCGATCGGGCTCGGCGTGGCGCTCGTCGGCGTGAGTGGCTGGATGCGCGGCATCGAGCGCCTGTGCGGCGCGGCCCTGCCGACCGCCGATTGAACATGGTGACGGCGCCCGATCGGTCGAGACCGCTCGCGGATCGCATGCGCCCGCGCTCGATCGATGAAGTGCTCGGGCAGGCCCACCTGCTCGATCCGGGCAAGCCGCTGCGCCGGGCACTCGAGGGCGGGCAACTGCACTCGATGATCTTCTGGGGGCCGCCGGGGACCGGCAAGACCACGCTGGCACGCCTCGTCGCGCAGCGCGCCGATGCGGACTTCATTGCGCTCTCGGCCGTGCTCGCCGGCGTCAAGGATGTGCGTGCGGCCGTCGGGCAGGCGAAGGCGGCGCGCGCGGATTCGGGGCGTGCGACCGTGCTCTTCCTCGACGAAGTACATCGTTTCAGCAAGTCCCAGCAGGACACGTTCCTGCCGTTCCTCGAGGACGGCACGCTGACCTTCATCGGTGCGACCACCGAGAATCCGTCGTTCGAGGTCGTGAGCGCGCTGCTGTCGCGCGCGCGGGTCTATGTGCTCCGGCCTCTGTCTCCCGCCGCGATCGCGCCGCTGCTCGAGGCCGCGCTCGCCGATCGCGAGCGCGGCCTCGGCGACCTGCGGCTGCGGATCGACGCTGACGCGCTCGCGCTCCTCGCGCAGGCCGCCGACGGCGACGCGCGCCGCGGACTCAACATGCTCGAGATTGCCGGCGATCTCGCGACGGACGGCTGTATCACTCCCGCCGTGGCACGCGAAGTCGCGAGTGGCGGGCGGCGCCGTTTCGACAAGGGCGGGGAGCAGTTCTACGACCAGATCTCGGCGCTCCACAAGGCCGTGCGCGGCACCGATCCCGACGCCGCGCTCTACTGGTTCTGCCGGATGATCGACGGCGGTTGCGATCCGCTCTACATCGCGCGCCGTGCGCTGCGCATGGCGGTCGAGGATGTCGGCCTGGCCGACCCGCGCGCGTTCGCGATTGCCCGTGATGCGTGGGATGCCTTTGAACGCCTCGGCAGCCCGGAAGGCGATCTCGCGCTCGCGACCGCGGTCGTCTACCTCGCCTGCGCGCCGAAGAGCAATGCCGTCTACGTCGCGATGGGGGAGGCGATGTCGGACGTCGCCGAATTCGGCACGCTCGAGGTGCCGCTGAAACTGCGCAATGCCCCGACGCGCCTGATGCAAGACCTCGAATGCGGCAAGGGTTACCAGTACGCGCACGACGCGCCGGGCGGCTACGTGAGCGGCGAACGATACCTGCCCGACGGCCTGCCCGATCGCCGATACTATCGCCCCGTGCCGCGCGGCCTCGAGATCAAGATCGGCGAGGCGCTCGCGCGACTGCGCAAATCCTGAGGAACCGCCTTGCTCGACCCGAAGCTGCTCCGCACCGACCCCGACGCCGTCGCGCGCAATCTCGCGCGCCGCGGGTACGTGCTCGATGTGCCGTTCTTCCGCATGCTCGAGGAGCGACGCAAGGCGCTCGCGATCGAAGCGGACCGGCTGCGCGCCGGGCGCAACCAGCATTCGAAGGCGATCGGCGCCGCGAAGGGCCGCGGGGAGGACATCGCGCCGCTCCTGGCGCGCGGCGAGGCGCTCGCGGACGAGGTGGCGCGCGTCGATGGCGAATTGACGGTGGTGCAGGACGAACTCGATGCCTGGCTGCTCGGCATCCCGAACCTGCTCGATGCGTCGGTGCCGGAGGGTCGCGACGAGACGGGCAATGTGGAAGTGCGCCGCGTGGGTGAGCCGCGACACTGCGATTTCGAGCCGAAGGATCACGTGGCCGTGGGCGACGGCCTCGACGGCTTCGATTTCGATACCGCGAGCCGTCTTGCCGGGGCGCGTTTTGCCGTGATGCGCGGTGGCGTGGCACGGCTGCACCGCGCGCTGACGCAGTTCATGCTCGACCTGCACACGCGCGAGCACGGCTACACCGAAGTCTACGTCCCCTATCTCGTCTCCCGCGCCACTCTCACGGGCACCGGGCAGCTGCCGAAGTTCGAACCGGACCTGTTCGCGGTCCCGCACGATCCACCGCTCTTCCTCATTCCGACGGCGGAAGTGCCGGTCACGAACCTCGTGCGGGACCGGGTCGTCGCGGCCGACGAACTGCCGCTGCGCTATGTCGCGCACACGCCGTGTTTCCGCTCCGAGGCGGGCGCGCACGGCAAGGACACGCGCGGGCTGATCCGCCAGCACCAGTTCGACAAGGTGGAACTGGTGCAGATCGTGCGGCCTGCGGATTCACCGCGGGCGCTCGAGGAACTCACGGGCCACGCGGAAGCGGTGCTGCAGGCGCTCGAATTGCCGTACCGCGTGGTCGCGCTGTGCGGCGGTGACACCGGCTTTGCGAGCGCGAAGACGTACGACCTCGAAGTGTGGTTGCCGGGGCAGGGCAAGTACCGGGAAATCTCCTCGTGCAGCAACTGCGAAGCGTTCCAGGCGCGGCGCATGCAGGCGCGCTGGCGCAATCCGGAATCAGCCAGACCCGAGCCGGTGCACACGCTCAACGGCTCCGGTGTCGCGGTGGGGCGCGCGCTCGTGGCGGTGCTCGAGAACTGCCAGCGGGCCGACGGCAGCGTGGCGATCCCCGGCGCGCTGCGTCCGTACATGGACGGCAGAAAGGAACTCACATGAATACCGACATCGGCAAGCTCGTGTTGCGCGTCGCGCTCGGCCTCCTGATCCTCCTGCACGGCATCGCGAAGCTGCGCGGCGGCATCGATTTCGTCGAGAAGAGCGTGCTGGCTGCCGGATTGCCCGCCGTGGTGGCCTACGGCGTCTATGTCGGCGAAGTGGTGGCGCCGCTCGCCGTGATCGCAGGCTGGTACGCGCGGCTCGGCGCCGCCGTGATCGCCGTGAACATGCTCTTCGCCCTGGTGCTCGTGCATCGCGGCGAGTTGTTCACGCTCGCAGGCAGCGGCGGCTGGGCTCTGGAACTGCAGGGCATGTATCTCGCGGCGGCGGTGGCGGTCGCGCTGATCGGTCCCGGGCGCTACGCCCTGCAGCGTTGACAAAAAGAGAATGATCGTTCATTCTACGAATCTACCTGCTGCCCCTGCGCGTCGAGGCTTCCATGTCCGCTCGTTGTCCTGTCCGCATCGCCACCTTGCTGGTCGTGGCGGGCGCTCTGCTCAGTGCATGTGGCGGCAATGCGCCGTCCGGGGGGCCCGCGGCCCAGCCGGTGACCGTCGTCACGCTCCGGGAGCAATCGGTCACGCTCACGCGTGAGTTGCCTGCGCGCACCAACGCCTACCTGATCGCCGAAGTCCGCCCGCAGGTGAGCGGCATCGTCGAGAAGCGCCTGTTCACCGAAGGCGGTACCGTCAAGGCGGGGCAGCCCCTGTACCAGATCGACGATTCGACCTACCAGGCCGAGTACGCGAGCGCGACCGCCTCGCTGGCGCGCGCCGAGGCGACGCTGCAGTCGGCGCGGTTGAATGCGACGCGCTCGGCGGAACTCGCCAAGGTCGACGCGGTGAGCCAGCAGGACTACGAGAGCGACACCGCGGCGCTGCAGGAGGCCGAGGCCGACGTCAAGCTCGCGCAGGCCAAGGTGCGGGCGAGCGCGATCCAGCTGAATTACGCGCGCATCACGGCGCCGATCTCGGGGCGCATCGGCAAATCGTCGGTCACGCAGGGCGCGCTCGTCACGGCGAACCAGGCGGACGCCCTGGCCACCGTGCAGCAACTCGACCCGGTCTATGTCGACGCGAACGCCTCGAGCACCGAGCTCCTCGCGCTGCGCCGGGAGCTGGCGGCCGGCACGCTGACGAGCGCGGCGAACGTCGTGCCGGTGAAGATCGTGCTCGAGGACGGGCGCACCTTCGAACACGACGGCAAGCTCGCCTTCGCCGACGTGACCGTCGACCCGACGACCGGCACTTTCCTGCTGCGTGCGATCGTGCCGAATCCGGACCGCATCCTGATGCCGGGCATGTACGTGCGCGCGGTCATCAGCATCGGCACGCGGCCGAATGCCGTGCTCGTGCCGCAGCGCGCGATCGCGCGCGATCCGAAGGGCAACACGACGGCACTGGTCGTCGGTGCGGACAGCAAGGTCGAACAGCGCGCCGTGCAGGTGTCCCGCACGATCGGCGACCAGTGGCTCGTCGAGGGCGGGCTCGCCGCCGGTGATCGGGTGATCGTCGAGGGCCTGCAGAAAGTGCGCCCGGGGGCACTGGTGCAGGCCACCGAAGCACAGGGCTGAGGCCATGGCACGCTTCTTCATCGACCGGCCGATTTTCGCGTGGGTGATCGCGATCATCATCATGATCGCGGGCGCGCTGTCGATCTCGCGGCTCGCCATCGAGCGCTACCCGTCGATCGCGCCGCCGACCGTCACGGTGAGCACGAGATATCCGGGGGCCTCCGCCAGGGTCGTCGAAGACTCGGTGACACAGGTCATAGAGCAGAACATGAAGGGCCTCGACGGCCTGCTGTACATGTCGGCCACCAGCGAGTCGAGCGGCTCGGGCTCGGTCACGCTCACGTTCGACAATACGACGAACCCGGACATCGCGCAGGTGCAGGTGCAGAACCAGCTGCAGCTCGCGATGCCGCTGCTGCCGCAGGAAGTGCAGCGCCAGGGCATCGTCGTCAACAAGGGCCGCACCGGCTTCCTGATGGTGCTCGCCTTCATCTCGGACGACGGCTCGATGAACCGCGTCGATATCGCGGACTATGTGACCTCGAACCTCGTCGATCCGATCAGTCGCGTGGCCGGCGTCGGCAGCGTGCAGGTGTTCGGCTCGAAGTACGCGATGCGGATCTGGCTCGATCCGAACAAGCTCCATACCTACCGTCTCTCGGTAGCCGATATCACGACCGCGATCAGGGCGCAGAATGCGCAGGTGGCCGTCGGGCAGATCGGCGGCATGCCTTCCATCGAAGGCCAGCAACTGAACGCGACGATCGCCGCGCAGAGCCGGCTCGAGACCCCGGAGCAGTTCCGCGACATCGTCATACGCAGCAATCCGGACGGCTCGGCGCTCAAGCTCGGCGACATCGCGCGCGTGGAAATCGGGTCCGAGAGCTACAGCACGATCTCCCGCTTCAACGGCAAGCCGGCGACCGGCGTCGCGGTTTCGCTCGCGACCGGCGCCAATGCGCTCGCGACGGCCGAGGCCGTGAACCAGGCGGTTCGCGATCTGCAGCCGTATTTTCCGACCGGTCTGCAGGTGACCGCGGCGGTGGACACGACGCCGTTCGTGCGCGTGTCGATCATCGGCGTGATCGAGACACTGCTCATGGCGGTGGCGCTCGTGTTCCTCGTGATGTTCCTGTTCCTGCAGAACCTGCGCGCCACGCTGATCCCGACGATCGCGGTCCCGGTCGTGCTGCTCGGCACGTTCGCCGCGCTCGCCGCGCTCGGCTTCTCGATCAACATGCTGACGATGTTCGCGATGGTGCTCGCGATCGGCCTGCTGGTCGACGACGCGATCGTCGTCGTCGAGAACGTCGAGCGCCTGATGGCCGAAGAGGGTCTGTCGCCGCTCGAAGCGGCGCGCAAGTCGATGGACCAGATCACCGGCGCGCTGGTCGGCATCGGCATGGTGCTGGCGGCGGTGTTCGTGCCGATGGCGTTCCTGGGCGGATCGACCGGCATCATCTATCGCCAGTTCACCGCGACGATCGTCGCGGCGATGGGCCTGTCCGTGCTCGTCGCGATCGTGCTCACACCCGCGCTGTGCGCGACCATGCTGAAGCCGCTCGAGGCCGGGCATGTACGCAAGGAGCACGGTTTCTTCGGCTGGTTCAATCGCGCGTTCCTGCGCACGAGTGAGCGGGTGCAGGGCAGGGTGCGTGGCATGCTGTCGCGCAGCGGTCGATACCTGGCGGTATTCGCGGTGCTCGTCGTGCTGATGGGGTTCCTCTTCGTGCGGCTGCCGAGCGCTTTCCTGCCCGACGAGGACCAGGGCGCGCTGTTTGCGCAGGTGACCGCGCCGGTCGGGGCGACGCAGCAGCGCACGATGGCGTCGATGGAGCAGGTCGAGAGCTATTTTCTCGAGCAGGAAAAATCGACAGTCGCGTCGGTGATGGCCGTGCTCGGCTTCAGCTTCGGTGGCAGCGGCCAGAACAGCGGCGTCGCGTTCATCCACCTGAAGGACTGGGACGAGCGGCCGGGCGCGGATCTCGGCGCGTCCGCGGTGGCGCATCGCGCATTGATGGCGCTCGGCCAGATCAAGGATGCGTTCGCGTACGCGTTCGCGCCGCCGGCGATGCCGGAGCTCGGCCTCGCGACGGGCTTCGCGTTCTACCTGCAGGACAACGGAAGCAAGGGGCATACCGCGTTGATGGACGCACGCGATCAGCTGCTCACCGCCGCGGCGGGCAGCAAACTCCTCTCGAACGTGCGGCCGAACGGCCAGGAAGATGCCCCGGAGCTGCGCGTAGTGGTCGATACCGAGAAGGCGAGCGCCCTCGGGCTCGCGATCGCGGACATCAACCAGACGCTGAATACCGCGTGGGGCGGCCAGTACGTCGACGATTTCCTCGATCGCGGCCGGGTCAAGCGCGTGTACATGCAATCGGACGCGCCGTTTCGCATGGTGCCCGAGAATTTCAGCCTCTGGTCGGTGCGCAACAACGTCGGGGAGATGGTGCCGTTTCCGGCGTTCGCGACGACGCACTGGGAATATGGTTCGCCGCGCCTCGAGCGCTTCAATGGTGTGCCGGCGATCGAGATCAATGGCCAGGGCGCGCCGGGGGTGAGCACCGGTGTTGCGATGGCCGAGATCGAGCGCATCGTCGCGACACTGCCCGCCGGTTTCGGCATCGCATGGTCGGGTGTGTCGTACCAGGAGCGCCAGGCCGGGGCGCAGACGCCGCTCCTTTATGCGCTGTCGATCCTGATGGTGTTTCTGTGCCTCGCGGCACTGTACGAGAGCTGGTCGGTGCCGACCGCGGTGCTGCTCGTGGCGCCGCTCGGCATCCTGGGTGCCGTGCTCGCCAATACGCTGCGCGGCATGGAGCGCGACGTGTACTTCCAGGTCGCGATGCTGACGAGCGTGGGCCTGTCGAGCAAGAACGCGATCCTGATCGTCGAGTTCGCGAAGGCGAACTACGAGGCGGGAATGGATCTCGTGGCCGCGACCTTGCAGGCCGTCCGCGACCGGCTGCGCCCGATCCTGATGACATCGCTCGCCTTCGGACTCGGCGTGCTGCCGCTCGCCGTGGCGACGGGCGCAGGCTCGGGCGCGCAACGCGCGATCGGCACCGGGGTCGTCGGCGGCATGCTCGCCGGTACATTCCTCGGCCTGTTCTTCATTCCGCTCTTCTACGTGCTGGTGCAACGGTTCTTCGGAGGCAAGCGCAATGCCGATGCATAGGCCGTCGATCGTGCTGGCTGCCCTGGCGACGGCCCTGCTCGCCGGCTGCGGCCTGCTCGTGCCGAAGCTCCCGGCGCAACAATCCGCTATCCCGGCCGAATGGCCGCTGCCACCGACGACCGGCACCGGGCTCGACCTGCCCGCGCCGCCGACGACGCGCGCGGACAATCAGCCGACGACCGACAACAGCCCGGCCGCGGGCGTGGCCCCGGCCGACATGGGCTGGCGGGACTTCTTCGTCGATTCCCGGCTCGAGGAGCTGATCGCGCTCGCGCTCGCGAACAATCGCGACCTGCGTGTCGCCGTGCTCAATGTCGAGCGCGCGCGTGCGCAGTACCGCATCCAGCGCTCGGAGCGCGTGCCGTCGGTGCATGCGACCGGCGCGCTCACACGCTCGGGCGGCGAGTCGCTGCCGGTCAGCGAGCAGGTGAGCGTGACCGCGGGTGTCGTCGATTTCGAGTTCGACCTTTTTGGCCGCGTGCGCAACCTGAGCCACGCGCAACTCGAGCGCTATTTCGCGCAGGAAGAGGCGCGCCGGGCGGCGCAGCTGTCGCTCATCGCGGAACTCGCCAATGCATGGCTGACGCTCGGGGCGGACCGCGAACTGCAGCGGCTCGCGCGGGAAACGCTCATCAACCGCCAGCAGGTGCTCGCGCTCACCGAAAAGCGGCACGAACTCGGTGCCGTGTCCGCGCTCGATGTCGCGCAGGCACAGACGGTGGTCGAAGGAGCGCGCACCGACGTGGCGCGCTATGCCGGTCAGGTCGCGACCGACATCAACGCCCTGACGTTGCTCGCCGGTGCGCCGATTCCTGCGGCACTGTTGCCTGAAAAGTTCGACCTGCGCGCGAGCGGCCTCGGCGCGCTGCCGCTGGGGCTGCCGTCGGAAGTGCTGCTGCGCCGCCCCGATATCCGGCAATCCGAACGGATACTGCGCGCGGCGAACGCCAACATCGGCGCGGCGCGCGCGGCACTCTTCCCGTCGATCAGCCTCACCGGGCGCGCCGGCTATGCCAGCGATGAACTGTCCGGCGTGTTCGACACCGGCAACCGGATCTGGAGCTTCTCGCCGCAGCTGAACCTGCCGATATTCACCGGTGGGCGCAACCTCGCAAACCTCGGGTCGGCCACCGCCGATCGCGACATTGCGCTCGCACAGTACGAGAAGGCGATCCAGGCGGGGTTTCGCGAAGTGGCCGATGCGCTCGCATTGACCCGCACGCTCGCCGAGCAGAAGGCGTCGCAGCAGGCGCTGCTCGCCGCGGCGGCGCGCGCCGACGAGCTTTCGCGCGCCCGGTACGAGAGCGGCCGCGACAGCTACCTCGTGCTGCTCGACGCGCAGCGGACCCTCTACGGCGCGCAGCAGTCGCTGATCGCCACCGACCTCGCCGAGCAATCGAATCGGGTGAGCCTGTACAAGGTGCTGGGGGGCGGCTGGCGCGAGAGTTCGCCACGATGATCGACACGCAGGTGGAACAGCCGACAGGAAAGGCCGCAGCGCGGGCGGCGGCCCAGCGCAAGCGTATCCTGCGCGCGGCGCGCAAGTGTTTCGTCGACCGGGGCTTCCATGCCGCGAGCATGGCCACGATCGCACAGACCGCGGACATGAGTGCCGGCCTCATCTACCGGTACTTTCGCAGCAAGAACGAGATCATCCTCGCGATCATCGACGAGCAGCTCGAGGTCGCGCGGGCGCGAATCGGCGAATTGAGTGACGCGGGTGAACTCGCGGCGGGCATCGCGGCGGCGTTCGACTCCACATCGCGCGGTGACGGCGAGCGGCTGAGCGCGCCGCTCTTCCTCGAGATGTCGGCCGAGGCGACCCGCGACCCGCAGATTGCCTCGGCGCTGCGCAACTTCGACGCGACGATACGCAGCGAGTTTGCACGCGTGCTGGCGCGCAGCCGGTGCGAGGGCGGCTACGCGGTGCCGAAGGCGCGCGCGGCGGGGCGTGCACTGATGTTCATGTGCATCTTCGAGGGTCTCAAGGCGCGCGAGGCGCGCGAACCGCACCTCGACCGCAAACTGCTCGAGTCCGCGCTCAACGACGTGCTGGGAGGCCTTTTCGGGCCACAGTAGCGCGCCCGGGCGGGGATTTGCGACCATACACGCCACCGGAAGGGTGGCGGAGCGGTTGAACGCACCGGTCTTGAAAACCGGCATCCCCGCAAGGGGATCGTGGGTTCGAATCCCACCCCTTCCGCCAACAGACACGGCTACCCACGCCCATCATCGCCCGTGCGCCCGCTGTCGCGCGCCGGGAAGCCGCGCATCAACTCCGAGACCGCCGCCTGCACGGTTGCAGGGTCGACACCGCCCTTGCCGATCTCGCGCGCAATGCTGCCGCGCCAGACCTCGGTCTGGCGCGCCTGGTCGATGACGTGCACGACGAGCGAGCCCTCCTTGACGTTCCTGACGCCGGAGCTGCTGACGCCGACGCTGCCACCGACATTGCGACCGAAGCTGCCGACCCCGATCCCGACCCGGAACGGATTGCTCTTGAGTTTCGCGGCGCTCGCCTTGTCGCAGGCAACGACGAAATCCGGCGTCGTCCCGACGGCGGCCTCGACGTATCCCTTGCCCTTCAATTCATTGCCGATCGCCGTACGGATGTAGCCGTCGACGATCGAAGGGAATCCCGCAGCACCGTCATCACCCGGTGGCGGGTACCAGCCAAACGTCTTGTACGCGCTGAAGTCCGCCTCGGGATCGCGCATCGTGCGGGGTTGCTCCGGCGTCGATGCACAACCACCTGCGAGGAGCGCGGCGCCCAGCGCGAGACCGCCAATCGCAACGAAAGAACGCGGCAGGTATTTCATCGCAGCAACTCCATTCCGCCAGTAGCCACGTACGGCACCCCAACCATCGGCCACGGGGCCCATGTTTGCGCTTGCATTATCGCGTTGGCGGCGAGGACTGCCAGCCAGCCCGCAGTGACCGACGCCGGCCTGTTCGTGTCGTCCTGCAGCGCTTCCGTCCCCACTCTCAGGCCATCCTGGCGAAGTCCGCGTGGAACCAGGCGAGCGCAGCGCCGAAGAGCACTACCGATGAGGATCATGGAGAGGCGAAGCGCTTGTGTCTCGCGAGTAAGTTCGACGGATGGGCTTCCCTGAACAAACGGTTGAGGCGGTCGCAAGGGATCAGCGAAATGCGCCTGGCGAGCTTTGCATCTGGCGGATTCAGGGCTGGCGCGGCGGTTCCCGGGAGCGCGCTCCGCCAACTGAGTGCATCGCCTCGGGCAAGCCCAAGTCCTTGCACACGAATGGCGGCAGCAGGAGCCGATCTATCTCTTCGTCGTCATGTAGTCGCTCGCCCGCCTGACGACCAGGCCGCCGCTGCCGTCATCCCGAACCACGAGCCCAAAGGCTGCCCGCAAGGTGTGGGAGAGTGCCGCAACATCGCCAATGTGAAAGACGCCCGAGACAGGTATGGCCCCGATCTCATCATTCGCGACATGCAGGGGCATGGGGGTATAGCGGCCGAACTCCTCGAGCAGTTCGGCGAGCGGCACAGCATCGAACTCGAGGCGCTGGTGGCGCCAGTTGTCGATACGATCGAGATCGGCAGGGCGAAGGCGCGGCGCCGCGTCCGCCGCGGTAATCACCGCCTCTTCACCAGGCCGCACGAGCACCGCAGAAGTCGATTCCGGCAGGCTCGCTGACGTTACACGCACGAGCCCGTCCTCGGTCGCGACCTCGAGGCTGTGCGTCCGCCGATAGACCCCGAACCGGGTACCGACAACGCTTACCTGACCTAGTGAGGTCAGAACACGGAAGGGCCGCGCTGTATCGTGTGCGACTGCGAAGTAAGCTTCCCCGGACTCCAGCATGATCTCGCGCCGATCGGGCGTGATGGATGCCCTGAGCTCGGTGCGGGTGTTCATCGTGATGCGGGAGCCATCTGCCAGATCGATACTTCGCTGTTCCCCGGGGCCCGTTGCGTAGTGCAGCGCTTTGGGATCAGACCCCAACGTGAGCCACAGCGCAGCTGCCGCCACGAGCACGCTTGCAGCGAGGCCGAGGCCGAGCTTCCATGGCCACCGGGAAGCAGACCGGAGTGGAAAAGGCGTGGGGGATGTCACGGACAAACGTTCGGCGGCTTTGCCCGACAGATCCCAGGCAATCTCGCACAGTGCGTACTGGCGCTGGTGCTCCGGATCCGCAGCCAGCCAGGTTTCGAACGCGCGTTCGAGCGCTCGATCCTGGCCACCCCGGCGACGCGCCGCGAACCAGTCGGCTGCACTCTCGGGCGTCCGTCGAAATTCCTGCAGCCGCTTGATCATAGAAGCTCCGCAAGGCCCGCCGTGAGTGACTGCATCGCTTCGCTCATGCGTCGCTCGACAGTGCGCACGCCGATGCCGAGCTCGCGGGCGATGTCGGCATACGACCGATCGTCCAAGCGCGCCCGAACGAAAACCAGCCGGGTCTGCTCAGGCATTGCATCCAGTGCCGTTCCGAGTGATTTCATCACATCGCCCAACAACGCCATCGCCTCGGGCGAGTTATGGGTGGGTGGTGCCTCGGGCTCGGGTACGCTATCCAGCGGCTCGTGAGCGCGCCAACGCTGGCGACGGAGGTGATCGCGGGCGAGATTGGTCGCGACCCGAAAGAGGTAGGCCTGCGCGATCGACTCGAAGTCCCGTATCTGCGAATGGGCCATGACGCGCAAATACGTCTCCTGCACGAGCTCTGCTGCATCGTCCGGCGAGCGCACGAAGCGTGTGATGTGGCGAAGCAGCGCGCCCCGATACTTGTTGAAGAGCAGCGTCAGCAGTGCCTGCTGTGTGTCGGAAACCGGGTCGGGGCCCGTATCGGCCGACACGCGCGTCGTGGTGGGATGCGGGGTCACCACCATGTTCCATCGGGAGCTGCGAAGAGCACTCTGCATCTTTAGCAGAAACGCATGAGCGAGGGAAATCCGCCAAACCCCTAGGCGTGGCGGATCCTGGGCCCTCATGCGTTTTAGCACGTAGCGTTGAGGCCAACCGAGGGGACGGACCCAAGACATGAGCAGATATCACGTGTGGCGCGCGGGGTTACTTGCAGTACTGACTTGCCTACTTGCGGTCGGGGCTCCGGCGACGGCGAGTCCACTCGACGAGGCGATTGCGATCAAACTTTCCGCGCAGCCATTGGGTGATGCACTGCGAGATCTGGCCAAGCAGTCCGGCCTGCAACTCGTGTTCGACCCGAGCCTTGTGGAAGGGCAGAAGGCACCGGCGATCGCCGAGAGGCTGAGTCCGCGTGACGCGTTTCGCCGCTTGTTGAGCGGTACGGAACTCGAGGCGCACGAGGAAAGCCCCGGCGTTCTGACCATCCGTCCTCGGGATGCGAACGCGGGAAGCGTACCTGGTGATCCACCTTCTCGGCCGGCGGCGCATTCTCAAGCGGAACAGGAAGCCGCAGCCGACTTTGCGCTGGATGAAGTGGTCGTTACGGCGCAAAAGCGGGAGCAGGACCTGCAGGAAGTGCCGATCGCCATCACGGCCATCGACAGGAGCCAGATCGAGGCACGTGACGTCCAGTCGGCGCGTGACCTCGGCGGATTGGTTCCGGGGCTCACGATGACCCCGGAAATATCGTATGGGCAGGGCGCGCGGTTCTTCATGCGTGGCATGGGCACGGCAACCCTCTCGCTGTCCCGTCCGTCGCCCGTCAGCGTCTACCTCGATGGCGTCTACCTCGGCGGGAACTGGGGCAACATCCTGAACCTCGTCGACCTCACCCGGGTCGAGGCGCTTCGCGGACCGCAGGGCACGCTCTACGGACGCAACAGCATGGCCGGGACGATCAACCTGGTTTCGGCCGATCCATCCGGGGAACTCGCCGGCTACGTTTCGCTCGACATGAGCAACTACAATGGATTCGTTCAGAAGCTGCAGCTTGACCTGCCGAGAATCGGGATCGCGAGCTTCTCGATCAGCGCGTACTCCAACCAGCGTGACGGCTGGGTGCACGCCACTGATCGAGGCATGCATCATGACGTGGCCGACATCAATGAACGCAGCTTGAGGCTCGATGGGCTGTTTCAGTTCACCCCCGACTTTTCCGCCGAGTACACCTTCGACAAGGCCAATGCCCACACGAACGGGATGTTCCTGCAGGTCATCAGCGCCAATGACACATTTTTCAACCGCTTGGGTTTCCCGTCCGTAAGCCAGTTCGGTTCAAAGGATCGCTTGACCCGGGCGAGCATCGACGGGAACCAGTTCTGGCGTCAGGAGACGGGTGGGCACAGCCTGACGCTGGATTGGCAGGTCAACCGCGACAATACACTCAAGTCGATTACCGCTTACCGTGATTTCGAGACGTTCGCCAACCCTGACCAGGACGGCACGCCCTACGGCATCTACATCTCCGCGGATCCGATCCCGGCCGGTCTGCAGGCCTGGTCTGATCCGAGCAAGCCACTTTTCAAGTACCACCAGTGGTCGCAGGAGCTGCAGTGGGTCGGGCAAGCCAGGAACCTGCACTACGTCGGCGGCCTGTATTACTTCACCAGCAACGGCCGTTCTCAGGGTACTTCGTCGTTCTTCGGCTTGACGCACACGGACTCGGCATACGAAATTGAGGACAGTGCGTTCGCCGTGTATGGCCAGATTGACTACCAGCCAGTCGATCAGCTGACTCTGACCGCTGGCGTACGCAAGAATTTCGACAAGGCAGAACTCGTGAACCGCGTGTTCGGCTGCAGGCAGTCGGGTCTTTACTGTACTCCTCCGCCCGGAAGCGCCTTCAACTACATCATTCCCCCGGGCACCCACGGGTCCACGAAGTTCGATTCGCTCACGCCGGTCTATGCCATCAATTGGAAGTTCAACGAACAGCTGAACGTGTACGCGCGCTATGCCTACGGCTTCCTGGCCGGCGGATACAACACTTCCGTCGGCAACACGAGCATGTCGACGGCGGACAACATCCGCCTGTTGCTGGAGCCGTTCAAGCCACAGGAATCGAAGGCACTGGAGATCGGCGCCAAGAGCACGCTGTTCGACGGTCGCTTCCAGGGCGCCATTGCCCTGTCCAGCACCGACTACACAAACCTCCAACAGGCCATCTTCATTCCGGCGTCCCATAGTGGCGTGCTGGTTCGCAATGCCAATAGCGCGACTATCCGGGCCGCGGAACTTGAAGGTGCATTCGTGGTGGTTCCCGGCACCGTCGTCCGAGCCAACTACACATGGCTCGATCCGGAATACAACAAGGCCATCGAAAACGACCCGCTCACCGGCCAGCCGCACGACTATGCCGACAATCGCTCCTTTGGCCACGCGCCACGCAACAGCTTTGGTGTCTCGCTCGACAGCCGCCTCGCGCAGTTCGACTGGGGCACGTGGCAAGCCCACGCCGACTTCCAGTACACGAGTTCGATGTACATGACGAGTGGCGTACAACTCGAGCGCAGCGGCCCGGAGTACAACCCGCGTGCCGCTGTGGCAGGGGACAGCGTAGTCCAGGGCCATGGGTTGCTCAATATGCAACTGGCACTGACGGATATCCCGATGACTTCCACCATGTCGGCCGAACTGGCGCTGTGGTGCCGCAATTGCACCGACAAGTCCATACCAAACAACGTGCTCGACTTTGGCCCCAACTTCGGAAATCTCGTCCTTGCAACGTTCACTGCACCGGTGACGTACGGCCTCCGGGCTACTGCGCGCTGGTAGCGTGAGGGCGCGCAGGTAGCCCTGACTTGTCCTGGCGCGACCGGGCATTGGCCAGTCGCGCGAGGATTGCCGTGCGGCGCCCGGGTCGACGCGCACATTGGACCTTTCTCGCAGTGGCGCGGAGGAGGCCCTCCATTGAAGTCATCCGGAATTCAGGATCCCTGTCAACGCGGAAACATTGAGGAGTCGAAAGATGAGTGTGTTTGTTGATCGAGAAAGCATGCCGCTGTGGCGCGGGTTTTCGTCGGCAGCCCTGGTACTGGGCCTGATAGCCCTCGCGGCGGCAGTACCCCAGGTGCAGGCGCAGGTGTCCGTGGACGAACTGCCCAATCTCACCAGAGGATTCGGGTTCTCCTTTGGCGAACCGGACCTGAACAACAACGATTCCTATGAGTTCTACAAGAAGGGGGACCCGTCCCTCGAAACATTCAAGGAGTACCTGAGGCGGGACAACATCAATTTTGTCCTTCGCGTCGTGAGTGGAGACAGGCCGGGCTTCATCAAGATGGCGGAAAGTGCGGCGGTCGAGGGGAGTGTAGACCTGATCCGCAAAGAGTGGGGCGTGAAGGGCAGCAGCCCGTCCAACCGATCCATCAATCAATCATTCAGCCAGCGCCTCATACGCGGTGAGCCGCAGATGATTGACGCATATGGGCTCGATGGTGGCAGGACGTTTGTCGGCCCGGTGTACAAGCGAGCGATTTTCCTGTTGCGCGACGGCGCGGCTTCACCGGAAGCCGTGGACTCGGAGTTGTCTGCGTACGCTGAACGTATTGCCAGGGAGGTTGAAGGGATATCCGATCGCGTGATGCTTTACACGATGAAGGGTCTTCCACGTAACTGGCCGACTCCCTCGTATCCGACGCCGACAAACGTCAAGCGGATGTACGATGCGGTGATCATGATCTGGCCAAAGAAGGACCGGATCATTCCCGGCAATTTCTATGGTGTGCCCGGGAACTACCGCGTTCTCCACGCTCTCGATCTGGCGGGGTACTACTACGCTGCGCCGGCGCCCACGAAGTAATCCGGACAACCAGAGAAGCATTGAGGAGTCGAATCATGAGTGTGCTTTGCCATCGAAAAGCCGCAGCATTCTGGAACGGACTATCGCCAGTAATGGTGGCCACGGTTTTCTTGGCGCTGGGGACCGTGGTATCTCCGGCGCAAGCTCAAGTATCCGTCGATAACCTGCCGAATCTCACGAGAGGTTTCGGATTCGCGTTTCCCGAGGCGGACAACAACAATAATGATGCTTACGAGTTCTATATGAAAGGGGATTCGTGGCTCGAGACATTCAAGGAGTATCTCAGAAGGGATAACATCAATTTCGTGCTGGGTGTCGTGAGTGGGGATAGGCCGGGGTTCATCAGATTGGTGGAGAGTGCCGCGGTCGAAGGGAGCGTAGATCGCATACGCAAAGAGTGGGGCGTGCAGGGTACGGTCCCGTCCAGCCTGTCCATTAGGCAGTCATTCAACCAGCGACTCATACGTGGAGAGCCGCAGATGATTGATGCCTACGGGTTGGGGGGCGGCAAGACGCTGGTCGGGCCGGTGTACAAGCGAGCCATCTTCCTGCGGCGCGATACCGCGGCTTCACCAGAAGCCGTGGACTCGGAGTTGGCCGAGTATGCCGAGCGCATCGCCAATGAGGTTGAGGGGATATCGGACCGGGTGATGCTGTACACGATGAAGGGCCTGCCACGCAACTGGCCGACTCCTTCCTATCCTACGCAGACTGAAGTAAGGCGCATGTACGATGCAGTCATCATGATCTGGCCAAAGAAGGACAGGATCATTCCCGGCAACTTCTACGGTGTTCCCGGGAACTACCGGATCCTCCATGCCCTTGACCTGGCTGGGTACTACTACGCTACGCAGGCACCCGCAAAGTAGTCCGAGATGAGGTGCCCCCGGCCCGGCCGGGGGCTACCAGGGTATTCGTGGACGCCCCGTCCAGCGCCGCGTGGGCGGCTGATGAAGCCAGTGAGAATGCTGCGAACCGGGTCGCCTTGACATGAATCAGGGCGGAGTGGGGTCTGCTGCGTAGCATGGCTCCGGTCACCACCACCGGAGATGAGCGCATGTCGACCCCACTCGACCCGGAACCCGACGTCCATGTCTTCGACGCGCGCGGTATCGCGCGCCGCTTCCGCCACTCGGCGATATTCGGTGCGCTCGGCGCACTGCGCAACGGTGAGACGATGCGCTTCGTCAACGACCACGACCCGATCCCGCTCCTCGGCCAGCTGAACCAGCGCTTCGGCGATCACCTCACCGTGACTTATCGGCAGCGCGGCGAGGGCGGCGTCGTGATCGACTTCGGCATCACCGGCCTGCCCGAAGAATAGGCCGTGTCCCTGCCGGCCTTCTACGCTGATGCGCCGTGCGTGGTCGTGCGCGATCCGCTGGCCGAGCTGCTGGGTGCGGCCGACGGCGGGGTGATCGAGTACCACTATGCCGATGCCGTGCGCGTCGCCGGCCACTCGTGCCCCACCGTGGCCGGCGCGTACCTGATGGCGCGCGCGGCGCTGCGCGCGCTGTACCCCGGAGAGCCGGCCGAGCGCGGCGGGCTCGCGGTGACGATGAGTGCCGGGGAAGAGGAAGGGACGACGGGCGTAATCTCGCAGGTGTTCACGCTGCTCACCGGCGCGGCGGCGAACAATGGCTTTCACGGCATCGGGGGGCGCTTCGTCCGCCACGGTCTGCTCGCCTTCGGTGGCGGCGACCCGGGCTGCATCGCCCGCTTCGTACGCGTCGATTGCGGCGATGCGGTGCGCGTATCGATGGATCTCTCCGACGTGCCCGCCGCGCCGCAGCTGCGGTCATTGATGGGCCGGGCTCTGGCGCCCGACGCGAGCGATGCTGAGCGCAGCGCGTTCGCGTCGGCATGGCAGGAACGCGTACGACGGCTGCTGCTCGAGCGCGCCGACGACGCGAGCGTAATCCGGGTCGAACGCCGGGCATGAAAAAGCCCCGCGCGGTCCGCACCGCGCGGGGCCCTCGTGTCATCCGCCTTATTTCGCGAGCTGCAGCAGGCCCATCGCCACCCAGCCCTCGTTGCCGAGCTCGTCCTGGACTTTCCAGAACGGGCCCTGCTTTTCGCCGGTGGGGTACAGCATCGCGCCGGCATCCAGGTCGCGCAGCGCCTGGCCCGACTTGCTCGCCGTGGCGTACAGCTTGCCGGGCTTGGCCATGCTCACGGCCTGCTGCACGTTGTCGGCCTTCGCGTCGGGCTGGATCTGCTTGACGTCGTCGACCAGCTTCGCGAACGCTTCGAGGTAGGCCATGGTGACGACCTGGCCGATTTCCGTGTTGGCATAGCTGCTCGCGCCGCCGGCCGCAAAACCGCCGAAGAATGCACCGCCGCCGGCGCCCCAGCCGAGGTCGGTCTTCTTGGCGTGACCCTGTTGCAGCGACACCTGTTCGGTCGAGCGCACGTCCGTGAGCGTGAGCACGACGTCCGCGGTCTTGCTCTTGAGACTGATGCCGCCCACGACCGCGCCGGCCACGCCGCCAAGCATGCCGCCGAGCAGGCCGCCGACGTTCTTGCCGCCGGAGCTGGCATTCTTGTTGACGATATCGGGCACGAGCACGTAGTCGGCGGCCTTCATCTGGCCCTTGCCGACGTTCGACCCGCCCCGCAGTTCGCCGCCGCCCGCGAGTGCCCGCTCGGCTTGCGCGGCGGCCAGGCCTTTGCCGCGATCCACGAGCGTGAAGCACTTGGACTCAGACACGAACACCTTGATCAGCGCTTCGGGCGACTCGAGATTGAGCGACTGCCACCACCGTGTTTCCGGTTCGGCGACAGCCAGGGTGCCGATGCGCTTGTCGCACTTGGGAATCTCCGGCGGTGGCTTGTCGGCTGCCTGCGCCGCGGTCACGGCGAAAAAGGCGGCGACAGTGGCCAGCACGACATGGTTCCTGCTCTGGTCATTCATGACAGATTCCCTCCGACTTCGCACAGTTCTAATTATTCTGCGACCGAATACGTTATCACAAGCCTCGACGCGGTGCCTCAACGAGGCTGCGAGCGTGGAGGGGCTCCGGGCGCCACGCTCACTGCGGCCGGTCGGCCGCGCCCACTGCAGGGTCGAGCAGCGCGAGCACCGCCTGGCGTCCCGCCGGGCCTGCCCACAGGCTGCGCAGCAGGACCACGGTGCGGGCAGCCGCACCGCTCACCGTGAACTCGATCGTGTCGAAGCGGATGCGCTCGATGTTGAACTCGCCGCCGTCGTACTGGAAGCGGCAGTTGCGAAACGTGCAATCGATGTATTCGTTGTCGTCGAGCACGATCGTCTCACCGTCGAATTCCTGCTTTTCGAATCGCATGCACGCGCCTTCGGCCGCTGTCGGGGCTGCAACCGTAGCACGACGGGCGCGGGCACGCGCAGTGGCGCTGTTATGATGTCGGGCCATGGATGCCCCCAAGGTGGCGCGCCGCCGCAGCACGTTTCTCGCGCCGGTATGGATCGCCCTGTTCGCCCTTGCGGTGCTCGCCGCCGCGAGCGTCACGTTCTGGGCTCGCGTGTCGAGTACCACCGTCGTCGTCGTACGCCATGCGGAGAAGCAGCTCGGCACGATCGAGGATCCGCCGCTCACGCCGGAAGGTGACGATCGCGCGCAACGGCTCGCGGGGCTGTTCGGCGAGCGCTCCCCGGTCGGCGCAGTACGTGCGATCTATGCCACGTCGACCCGTCGCGCGCAGGCGACCGCCGCGCCGCTCGCGACCCGCCTCGGACTCGAGGTGCGGGCGGCCGACGATCCGCCGGCCGATCTCGCGCGACGCGTGCGCCGCGAGCAGCACGGCGGTGTCGCGCTCATCGTCGGCCACAGCAACACCGTGCCGCAGATCGTCGCGGCACTGAGCGGCCGGGGCGACATCCCGCCGATGACCGACGACGACTACGGCACGATCTACATCGTCACCGATCCCGATGTCGGGCGCGCGTCGGTGCTACGCCTGCACTACTGACGGTCAGGAGCCTGCCAATGCGATGGCGCGGCTGACGAACTCATCGTGGGCACTGATGCGGAAATCGGCCAGCAGCGCGTCGCGGATCATGCGCGATGCATCGATCAGGAAGGTGGCGCGGCGCACGCCGAAGCCGAGCGGCCCGTCGACGTCGTACATGCGGATCACCGATTTGTCGGGATCGGACAGGAGGATGAAGGGCAGGCCGTGCTGTTCGCGGAAGCGCCGGTGGCTGTCGGGATCCTGCGGGCTGACACCCGCGACATTGAGGCCGACTTTCTGGATTTCCGTGTGCAGATCGCGGATCGCGCAGGCTTCCCGGGTGCACCCGGGCGTGAAATCCGCCGGGTAGAAATACAGAATGAGCGAGCCGCGACGCAGCAGCGAGGTGAGCGAGGTATCGCGACCTTCGTGGTCGCTCAGCGTGAATTCCGGTGCGCGATTGCCGGGCGAGAGCATCCTTACCCCCAGTCACGCAATTGTAACGACAAGGTCGAAGGGTGACCAATGGATATTTCAAGGATACCTCCCGGGCGCAATCCGCCGCGCGATGTGCACGCGGTCATCGAGATCCCGCAAGGCGGCGTGCCGGTGAAATACGAGCTGCACAAGGAATCGGGCGCGCTGTTCGTCGACCGCTTCCTGCACACGGCGATGTACTACCCGGGAAACTACGGCTTCATACCGCAGACCCTCGGTGACGACGGCGATCCGCTCGACATCATCGTCGTCGGACAAGTGCCCGTGGTGCCGGCGTCGGTCATCTCGTGTCGCCCCATCGGGGTCCTCGTGATGTCGGACGAAAAGGGCGGGGACGAAAAGATCCTCGCGGTGCCGGCAGACGACCTCTACCCGTTCTACCGGGGCGTGCGCGCGTACACCGACCTGCCGGCCATCCTGTACGAGCAGGTGGCGCATTTCTTCGCGCACTACAAGGACCTCGAGCAGGGCAAGTGGGTCACGGTGGCGAAATGGGAAGGTCCGTCGCGCGCCGAGGAACTGATCCTCGCGGCGATCGAGCGCTATCCGGACTGAGCGCGGGCCCGTCAGGTGCCGGCGCCAACCTGGCCGAATTCCACCGGAATGCGGGCGTAGAACAGGTTCAGCTTCTCCCGCGCGAGCAGTTCGAGCAATGTATCCGCCTCGCGATCCGACACGATGAATTCGACCAGCACGGGCACCTCACCCGCAAGTTCAAAGAAGGACTGCTCGTGCAGGTGCCCATGGCGGCCGAATCCTGCAATCGCCTTGAATGCCGAGCCGCCCGCGATGCCAAGGCCCTGCGCGCGTCCGAGCAGCCAATCGTGGACCGCGACACCGTGTACTTTGCGGTTCTCATAGGTGTAGAGACGCAGGTGGACACCCTTCATGGCGAACCTCCCAATGTCCTGACGAGGCCACGGATCAGCGCCATGCCGGCGAGCGTCGCGAGCAGGGAGGCTGCGACGTGCAGCGCGACGTGCAGGCACATCCAGCGGTACTCGCCCCGCAACATCAGTGTCACCGACTCGGCGGAAAAAGTGGAGAAGGTCGTGAGCCCCCCGAGGAAGCCGGTCGTCATGGCGAGCCGCATCGTCGGCGAAATCGCCTCGTACTGCGAAAAGGCGCCGAGCGCGAGCCCCATCAGCAATCCGCCGAGCACGTTGGCGGCGAGGGTGCCGAGCGGCAGGGTCGGAAACACCGGATTCAGGGTATGCCCGAGCGCCCAGCGCAGCAGTGCGCCGAGCCCCGCTCCCGAGAAAACGACAATGCCCGCAGTCATGTTCACGCGTTGCGACTCCTCCGTTTGCCGGAACCGGGCGCGAAAAACGGGCATCGTCGCATTGTGCAGACGCCCGCGCGCACCCGGGTTCCGGGTGGGCAGGCATCATCAGCCGCAGAGGGCGGTTTGTCCCGCGATCGGGACCGGAGGAATGCCATCTCCAGGCGGCATCGTGGCGCGGAGCGGGTCGCAACGTCAAGTTGCGGCGGGCGGCTTGCAGGGCGCCGCGACGATGCTAGAATCGCGCGCCTTTCGAGGTCTTGTGGGGCGGTAGCTCAGCTGGGAGAGCGCGTCGTTCGCAATGACGAGGTCGCGGGTTCGATCCCCGCTCGCTCCACCACTTGCCTCCCGATCACGGCTCGCGCAGCGGGCCGCGCTCGCGGCGCTCCCGTGTCGAGTTCAGCGAGCCGCCGTCGCGTGGCCGCACGTCCGGCCGCGCACCCTGATTCCCTCGCGAGACTTGCGGCGCGCGCATGTCGCGCTGCGGCGCACGAACTTCGCGCTGAGGTGCGCGCATGTCATGCTGAGGCGCGCGAACTTCGCGCTGAGGCGCGCGAACTTCGTGTCGGGGCGCAGGCGCATGCTGTATTTGCGGTCGTGACGGCTGCATCACGGGGCGTCGCGGCTCGGCCGGCGCGACCGGCCGCTGCGGCGGCGCAGGCCGCTGGATTGGACGATTCCCGGCCGCGGGGGAGGCGGGCCGCCATCGGTCGCGATCGTCGAGCCGCTGCCACTGGTTGCTGCGCCACCGGTACACATTGTTCTCGCCGTCGGCGTACACGTTGTTCGGACGGGACGATGGCGGAGGCCGGACGCGGTCGTTGGGGCGCGCGTGTGGCCGGCTATCGGTGGGCCGCCGATCGGCGCGCGGCCGATCGGCGCGGGGTTGCTCGCTCGCGCTTGGTGCGGGACGCAGCAGAGGCGTGCGGCCGGGCCGCGGGGCCGCCTGCGGCGCACGCGGCGACCGCTCCACACGGCGGCCACCGGTATCGCCCCAGTATCTCGCTGACGGGCGCGTTGCGTGCAGGTTGGTGTTGCCCGGCCGCAGGTACACGTTGTCCGGGCGGTGCTGCCGTGTCGCATAGCCGCTCCTGCCGCCGTAGTACTTCACCGGCCGGGCGTCCGGGCGGTAATGGGGATGGCGTGGATAGGTCACCGGGGGGCGGTAACCGCCCGGCCCGAACCAGCCGCCACCATGCACGCCACTCCAGTAGCCGCGGCTGTAGCCCGACCAGTAACCGCGGTCGTAGCCGCGCCGATAGCCATGGTGCCACTGGCCCCAGCCGTCACCCCACGCCCATGACAAGCCGAGCCAGCCGGCGTTCCAGCTCATGCCGTAGTTCCACCCGCTCCACGGCGAGTAGTGCACGCTGAAACCCCAGGTCCACGGGCGCGGGTAGTACCAGTCGGGACCGTACCAGGGGCGATACCGGTATCCGGTTCCGTAGACGATTATGCCGTCGTACGGAAATGCCCACAGGTAGCCGGGCGTATAGCCCATGTAGATCACGTCCGGACGCACGTCATAGATGTACACGTAACGCGTGTTGTACGCCGGGCTGCTCGGCGGGATGTGATCGAGGCCGACGGGGCGAGTCTCGGATACTTCCCAGGGGCCGTATGGCGAATCCGCGATGAACCACACGCCCTGTTCCACCGCGTAATAGCGACCGTCGGCGAGTATCACCTGCGAGGCGGTGTTCACGGCATAGCGCAGGTTCGTGTCGGGGATCGGTTCGAAGCGCGGGGAACCGTCGTAAGTCGCCTCGAAGTGTGCCTCGTCGCGATCGACCGCCGCCACCTGCGGAATCACCGCGTCCATCACCGCATCCTTCGCGGTGTCGGTGCCGGGCACGTGTGCGAGCGCGTCCGATTTCGGCGAGGAGGCGGGGATTCTCGCGAAGCTGGCGGGCAGCCGGTCGGGCTCGACCCAGGTCCAGTCGCCGGTGAGCGTGCGTGCGCGATACCAGCGGCCCGACACGACGATGTACCAGGTCTGGCCCGGGACGTCGAAGAAGAGATCGCTGTCGGTATTGGTGACCGTCAGCAGTTCACTGCCGACGAGCGGCTGCAGTGCCGGGCGCCCGTCGGTCGAGATGAGTTCGGTCGGCTCCGTCGCGACGATGATGCGCGCGCGGCGCAGCTGGTCCGCCGTGAGTGCCGGCGCGTTGTCGCCATTGGTCGCCGGGCCACCGGTGCCCTGGCGCTCGTCGTCCGCGAACAGCGCGGCGACCTTTGCGGGAGGCTGCGAAACCGCGGCCCAGCGACCGCGCGTCAGGTCGTTCGTCGCGAACCAGACGCTGCTGCCGTAGAAGTAGTAGCGCCGCGAAGCGCGGTCGTACACCACAGGGAACGGCGTGTTGACGACGCGTTCGAGACCCGTGCTGCCGATGGCACGCAGGCGCGGTTCGCCGTCGATCGAGATCAGGATGGCCGGCTGATCGAGGTAGATGAACTTCGGCGGTGTGTTGCGCAGATCGGCCGTGCTCGCCTGCGCCTCGAGGCTGCCCTTCAGGTCGTCGAGCGACAGGTCGAGATTCCAGCGCGGCACTTCCTGCTCGAGCGCGGAGGCGAGTTCGCGCGCTTCGGCGCTGTCTTCGCGCAGGCCGGGAAAGCGGACGCGGTCGACGTTCAGGTCGATGATGCGGGCACGGCCGCTGTCGCGGTCGATATCGAGGCGCGCAGTGGTTTCGATGGCGCCGAACACCGGCGTCTCGTCCCCGGGCCGCTCTATCGACACGGCGCTGCGCGACAGGAGCGTGTCGCCGTCGAGCGAGTCCGGCTGCGGCTCATAGATGACGAAGGTCGTGCCGTTTCGCGAGATCTCGCGGGGCCAGTCGGCCTCCGCCGCGGCGAGCGGGCGCGCGAGCGCGGCCAGGAGCAGGGCGAGTGACAGGGCGGTAGACGTGGTTCTGAGCATGGTTGCATCGTACTCCCGGCTCGTTGAACGGTACCTGAACGGCCGCTCCGGGCCTGGCGGCGGCGCCACTGGTAAACTGCGCGCCGCGCGCCCCCGTAGCTCAGTGGATAGAGCGACCGCCTCCTAAGCGGTAGGTCGTCGGTTCAACTCCGGCCGGGGGCGCCATCAGCATGGAGCATGGTGCCGGGGCTTCGGTTGTTGGGTTATTTCCGCCGTTCGGCGCGGCAATAACCCAACAACCGAAGCCCCGGCACCAAGTCCAGGCCACAATAATTCGGCCCGGCGGCCGATACACGGGGACCAAGGCCGTCCATGTCGCACAGGCGCTCGTCGCGCCCCCGTAGCTCAGTGGCTCGAGCGCCCGCCTCCTACGCGGTAGGTCGTCGGTTCACCTCCGGCCGGGGGCGCCAACAGCATGGAGCATGGTGCCGGGGCTTCGGTTGTTGGGTTATTGCCGCCGTTCGGCGCGGCAATAACCCAACAACCGAAGCCCCGGCACCAAGTCCTGGCCTCAAGAAGTCGGCCCGGCGGCCGATACACGGGAACCATGGCCGTCCATGTCGCACAGGCGCTCGTCGCGCGCCAGCCCATTCTCGATGCACAAATGGGCGTAGTCGCCTACGAACTGCTCTACCGGGGCGTCTACGGCGAGGCGATGGCGAGCGATATCGATCCCGGCGCCGCGAGCGCTTCGGTGCTGGTCGACGCCATCCTCGAACTCGGCATCGAGCGCCTCGCCGGCGATCGGGCGGTGCACGTGAATTTTCCCGCCGGGCTCCTCGAAGGTGACGCGCCACTCGCGATGCCGCCAGGACGTCTGGTGATCGAGGTGCTCGAGACGGTTCGCGGCACACCGGCCGTGCTGCATGCCCTCGCGGCGTACCGTGCGCGCGGCTACCGCGTGGCGCTCGACGACTACGTGCCGGGGTGCGGCGATCCCGCGCTCCTCGAGCAGGCTGACGTGGTCAAGTTCGATCTGGGTGCCATGAGCGCAGAGCAGGCGGCCGCCAGCGCACAGCCGCTGCTGGCGCGTGGCATGACCTGCGTCGCAGAGAAAGTGGAGTCGCGGGTACAGTTCGTGACCTGTCGCGACGCGGGCATTCAGCTGTTCCAGGGCTACTTCCTCCAGCGCCCCGAAACCTTCTACGGCAAACGCATCGCCGTCGACGGTCTTGCCGCCGTGCAGTTGCTGGCCGCGCTGCACCGCATGGACTGGAATCTGCGCGAGGTCGAGCGTCTGATCGCGTCGGATGCCGGCTTGAGCTACCGGCTGCTGCGTGCCGTGCAGACGGCTTCGTTCTATGCGACGCACCGTGTCTCGACCCTGTCCCAGGCCATCGTCGTGCTCGGGCGCGACGCGATGATCCGCATCATCTCGCTCATCACGATGTCGCGCGTGCGCGGCCGGCCTGTCGAGTTGATCCGCAACGCCCTGCATCGTGCGCGCATGTGCGAACTGCTCGCGGAACTGGGCGGGATCGAAGAGCGCGGCGCGTACTTCATGGTGGGCCTCCTGTCGCTGATGCCTGCGATGATCGGCGCGGACCCCGGGGAAACCGTGGCGTCCCTGCCGCTGGGCGAGGACGTGCGCGACGCACTGCTCAACCATGGCGGCGACCTCGGCGCCGCGCTCGACTGCGTCGCAGCGGTCGAGCAGGCCGAATGGAGCCAGGCGCGCTTCCGCAACCTGCCGCTCCCGTCGATCAATACCGCCTACGTCGAAGCGTGCGGCTGGGTCGAAGAATCGCTCACGAAAATCGAGGGGCTCTGACAGCGGCCTGCCGTTAAGCTGTGCCGATGAGGCGGCTTGTTCTCGCAGGTCTGCTGTGGCCCCTGTTCGCGCCGGGCAGCGGCAGCGCGGTCGAAGGCGGCGCGCGCGCGATCGCCGAGGCGGAAGCGACATTCGCCGATGTACGCGATGCGCACGGCGTGCTCGGCGCCATCGACTCGGGGCTCTTCACGAGTTGGCGGAGTCGCGACCGGGCGGCGTGGCAGCGAGCATTCGACACGGGACGGCAACGGCTCATCGTGCAAGTGGCGGCGCTGCCCCACGAAGGCCTGGGCGCGGCCGACGCGCGTGTCGTAGCGCGCCTGCGCGAAGGGCTTGCCTCATTCGGTGAGCCGTCGGCGCCGGGGTACGGGGCCGCAAAATGCGAAGGCGCCGCCCGGCCCGACCTCGACTCTGTGGCGCTGTCGCGCGCGCTCGTGGCCTGCTTCACGGAAATCGCCAATCGCCTCGAGTTCGAGGGCGGCACGACCGACCGGGCGTCCGCACTGGCGCGGCTGAGCCAGATCGAGGAACCGGCGCGCCGCAAGGCGCTGTTTCATGCCTTTGCACCGCTTTGGCAGGCGGTGAACGGCGACAACGCGCCGCAGAGCCCTTACCGGCGATTGATGGCACTGGCGGGCGCGCGTCCGGCGCCCTCGGCGATCGACGCAGCGGCCCGCACCGTCGGTACGGATCGCGCCGAGGTCGAACGCTGGCTCGTGCGGATACTCGATGCATGGCGCGAGTCCAACGACAGGCCGATGATCGAACCGTGGGACTACCGCTACGCGATGGGGACCGCCGATCGGCTCCTTTCTCCGCGCATTCCGCTCGCGTCGCTGCTCGCGATCGATCATCGCTTCTACCGCGATCTCGGCGTCCGACTCGATGCACCCGACGTGTACTACGACATCGAGCCGCGCCCCGGCAAGTCGTCGGTGGCGTACACCGATTTCCTGATCCACGGGCGATATCGCGACGGGCGATGGGAGCCGACGGTGGCGCGCGTGCTCGCGAGCTATCGGCACGGCTCGCTCGGCGCGCTGAACGAGCTCGTGCACGAGGACGGGCACGTCGCGCACATTACGGCGATCCGCAACCGGCCCGTCTACGTCGACTGGAACGATACGCTGTTCGTCGAGGCATTCGCCGATGTGCCGTCGTGGAGCCTCTACGAACCGGCGTGGCAGCGCCGTTACCTCGGTACGGAGGCCGCAGGGGCCGATTCGCTGCGCGCGCTGTACGGCAGCGTGATGCTCGATGTTTCGTGGGCGCTGTTCGAATGCCGCATGCTGCGCGATCCGAAGCTCGACCCGAATATCGTGTGGACGGACATCACGAGCCGGTATCTGCGCATCACCCCGCATCCGGAGATCCCGTGGTGGCTCGCGCGCGTGCAGCTCGTCGATGAGCCCGGCTATATGGTGAACTACGGCCTCGGCGCGATCGTCACCGCTGCGCTGCGCGCCCGGACGCGCGCGGCCATCGGGCCCTTCGACGCCGGCAATGCGCGCTGGTATCCGTGGTTGTCCGACGCGCTGCTGCGCTACGGCGCCGAACGCGACACGCCCACACTGCTGCGCGAGTTCCTTGGCGGACCGGTGTCGCCGGATGCGTTGCTCGCCGAACTGCGGCGAATGGCAGCCGTGCGCTAGCGCACGGCCCCGGCACGCGGACAGAAGCGGAACTGCTCACGCGTGTCCGTGTGATAGACGAGCCGCGTCCCGCCTGCGTCGACGACGACCCGAAAGCCGGGCGTGAGTACCTGGATCGCCATTTCGCCCGGCGTGCGACAGCCGAGGGAACCGTCGGACCAGGTGACCGCTTCGGCGCTGACGAGGGTGACGGCGGCCGGATCGACGCCGAGCCGCGTCGCGGCGTCGGCCTTCACGCGATCGGCGAGCCGCGCCGGCAGCCCCTCATCGCCTTCAGCGGTGGCGCGCGCGGACCCAGGCACTTCGATCGCACGCGTTGCGTCCGGCACATGGGCGCGCAGCGCGCCCGCAATGTCATCGGTCGCCGGCGCCTGCGGCGACGGGGCGTCGGCGATGCGCTGCTCGCGTGCGACTTCGCGTTCGCGCGATTCGGTGGCCACTGCAGGTGGCGCCTTCGATCGCGCGGAAGTCGACTCTTCGGCCATCGGGGCGACGGGTGAGGGAGCTGGAGCCGCCACCGGTGCGGGCACAGTCGTGGGTGCGGACTGCGGTGTCGCCGTGGGCACGGGCGTGGGGCCCTGCCGCACGAGCACGAATGCGATGACGCCCACTGCGGCGGCGGCCGCGAATGGCACGAGACGTTGCCAGGTCGGGCGCCGCCGTGTCGCGTGTCGCGCTGCTGCGCGTCGCGCCGCGGCCCGAATGGCCTCATCGACCCTCGGCGCGGGCGCCTCGGTGGACAGCGCGCGCCAGCGACGTTCGAGTTCGGGATCGAAGTCCGGCGTACTCACTGCAGGTCTCCCAACGATGCGCGCAGGCGTGCATAGGCATAGCGCAGGCGGCTCTTGACGGTCTCGACCGGTGTGCGCGTCAGTTGCGCAATCTCGGCGAGCGCGAGGCCGCCCTCGACGTGGAGCAGGAACGCGTCGCGCTGCGCCTCCGGCAGCGACCCGAGGGCCGCCGCGAGGCGCGTGCCCTGCTGCTGCGCAACGGCGTCGGCTTGCGGGTCGTACGTATCCGGCGCCGCGTGCGTGTCGTCTTCGAGCGCCTCGAGCCGCTGCGGTGCGGATGCGCGCCAGAAATCGATCAGCCGATGGCGTGCCACGGTGTAGAGCCAGGTCGTGAAGCGTGCGTCGGGCTGCCAGCGATCGCGCGCGGCGATCACCTTGAGCCACACGTCGTGGTGGAGCTCTTCGGCGGCGGCGCGATCGGCGCATTGACGCAGGAAATAGCGGAACACGCCGCCGCGATGACGCTCGTACAGCCGATCGAAGGCGAGGGCGTCGCCCGCTTGCCACGCACGCATCGCAGCCTCGTCGGTATCGGTATCGCCTGGATTACGCGGCGCCATGCGGGCCGCAGTATGCGGTGCGCCGGGCAGTGCGACAACCACGGCCACGACCGACGGCCTCGTGTTACGGATCGGGCACGAAGCCGTTCGCCGCCGGAAACGGATCCGGCACCGGGCGATGTACGGGCGGCGGCGGCAGGATGCCCATCGCGATCAGTTGCTCGCGAGTCTCGTAGCGCAACACGATGAGTTCATCGGGACGCTCGTGCGCCCGCTCGAACTCGGTCCGCTCCGCCGGCGAGTATTCGCCGCGCCCGTGGCCTGTGCCGAGGGATTGTGCCGCCGCCGCGGGTGCAGCGGGCGCAGCGCGCCGTTCAGCCGCAGCCACTTTGTCGCGCGAGCCCCGGGCCTCGGGCGGCTCGCGTTCACGAAACAGCGCGATGCCGATGACGCCGACGTCGGCCGGGCGGCCCGTGCGTGCGGCGTACGAGCGAGAAGGGTCCGTGAACACGAACGCGGCGGTCCGTTCGAGGCTCTTGCGCCAGCCGTCGATCGATACGGACTGTCCGGGCCCAAGCACGTAGCCCGACTGCATGGGTGAGGCGGTGCGCCCCGTCACGACATTGACACCATCGACGCTCACGACGGCGAGCACGCGTGCGGGCGAATCGTTGCGGATACGAATCGCGTACTCATGGCCGCTGACGCCGGCAAGCCATCGTTGTCGCCAACGCCGATGAATGGTCAACGTCTCGTCGGCCGTGCGGTCGTGGATGTCCACCTGCGCGAGGCGTCCGGTGGCACCCGCCGCAGGGGCGAGGACCGTGACACCCATGAGCACCAGGCAAGCAGCGGGAATCGTGCGTGACCAGGACATACGGCCTCCATGACAGGTCTCGGGTCACGCATGTGAACGACGATCGGTGGCGTGCGGGGTTAAGATGGCCCGATGAGGACAGGATCGTGTATCGCCGCGGCTTCCATTGCCGTGGCACTCGCGCTGCCCGCAGCTTGCCGAACCGTGCCCGAGGGTCCGGCCGCGGTCGACCCCGCGCGGCTCGGCTCGATCGTGCAGACGCTCGCCTCCGACGAGTACGAAGGCCGCGCGCCGGGCACGCGCGGGGAGACCAGGACCGTCGACTACCTCATCGCCTCGTTCCGCGCGCTCGGCCTCGAACCGGGCGGCGCGGATGGTGGCTGGACACAGTCGGTGCCGCTCGTGCGCACGCAGGTCGGCACGCCCCGCGCATTGAGTGTCGCGATCGGCGGCGAGACCCGTCCGCTCGCGCAGGGCGAGCAGGTATTCGTCACGACCGTTCGCAACGCGGCGCGGATCGACGTGCAGGCGGCCCCGCTCGTCTTTGTCGGCTATGGCGTCACCGCGCCCGAACGCACGTGGGACGACTACAAGGGTGTCGACCTCGCCGGCAAGATCGCCGTGATGCTGATCAACGATCCGGACTTCCACGCGGCAGCGGGCGAACCGGTCGCGGGCCGGTTCGGCGGCCGGCGCATGACGTATTACGGCCGCTGGACCTACAAGTTCGAGGAGGCCGCGCGCCGCGGCGCCATCGGTACGCTGATCGTGCACGATGCGGACGGTGTCGGTTACGGCTGGCCGACGATCGTCGCTTCGGGCGGAGAGGGCTTCGATCTTGCCGGTCGCAACCCGTCCGGACAGCTCGCGCTGCGGGGCTGGCTCGCACACGACTACGCGGCAACGCTCTTTCACGACGCGGGACTCGATCTGGCGGCGTTGCGGGCGCAGGCGCGGCGCGCGGATTTTAGGCCGGTGGCCATGAATGTGACGCTGACCGCCGACCTGCCCGTGTCGATCGCGACCACCGCAAGCCGGAACGTGCTCGCGAAGCTCACGGGCACGAAGCGGCCGGATGAAACGGTGATGTTCGCCGCCCACTGGGACGCCTACGGCATCGGTGCACCGGATGCGGCCGGCCGCACGGTGCGCGCCGGCGCGAATGACGACGCGCTCGGCACCGCGGGCGTCCTCGAACTCGCGCGCGTGTTCGCGGCCGGCCCACGGCCGCAGCGCACGCTCGTATTTGCGCTCTGGACCGCGGAGGAGCGCGGACTCCTCGGATCGACGGCCTACGCGGAGCATCCGCTCTATCCGCTCGCGCAGACCGTCGCCGACCTGACACTCGACATCCTGCAGACCGCGGGCCCCGCGCGCGATGTGCTGCTGGTCGGCGAAGGCCAGAGCGAACTCGAGGACGACCTCGCGCGCGCCGCGAAGCTGCAGGGGCGCGTCGTGACGCCCGAGGCGCTGCCCGAGCGCGGGCTTTTCTATCGCGCCGATCATTTCCCGCTCGCGAAGCAGGGCGTGCCGGTGCTGCTGCTGATGGCGATGAGCGGTGGCGCGGATCTCGTCGAGGGTGGTCGGGAAGCGGGCAACCGCTGGCTCGAGGATTACATGCGCTGCTATCACCAGCCGTGCGATCGCTGGAGCGCAGACTGGGACCTGCGCGGTGCTGCGCAGGACATCGAGCTCTTTCACACGATCGGCGGCGACCTCGCCAATTCACGACGCTGGCCCGCGTGGCGCGCGGGTTCAGAGTTCAAGGCGACGCGCGAGGTGTCGCGCGCCGCGGGCAGCCACTGAGTCAACCTCGGCCCAGGCGCGACGTTCCGGGTATGCAAGGACCCGATTGGCGGGTCGACGAGGAGAGACTTATGTCGGGTCGCACCGGTTTGACGATGGCAGCACTCGCCCTGGGTGTACTGGTGGCAGGGACGGCGGTGGCGGGCACGCCGCGGCTCGATCATCGTGAACACAATCAGCGCCAGCGTATCGAGCAGGGCGTTCGCTCGGGCGAACTGACGCGTCCCGAGACGCGACGCCTCGTGAATGGCCAGGTGCACCTGCGTCGCATGGAACACCATGCCAAGGCGGATGGCACCGTTACGGCGCGTGAGCGCGCCCGGCTGGAATGGAACGCCGACAGGCAGAGTGCCCGCGTCTATCGCCAGAAGCACGACGCGCAGGCGCGACCGTGAGTGAAGCGGGTCGGCGGAGCAGATGCTCCGCCGACCCCTTGTCACGGCACCTTTCTCGGGGAATTACTTTCGCTGGTCAGCCGTCGCGTCCCGCGCGGCGCGAAACTCCGAGTCGGCCGCCCAGTCGGGCCACGTGGTCGAGTTCGCGAGATCCGAGCCGACTTTGTAGAGGAGTTCGAGATCGCTCACCATGCCGGTGAACGGCCACTGCGGATCGAACTCGTCCGACGGTTGGTGATAGCGGTGCTCCGTGTAGTCTTCGGCCTCCGCCTTGCCGGCCGCCACGCCACCGTCGACCCGGTCCTCACCTGAATCGAACGATACGGCCGGCACGCCCCGCTTCGCGAACGGGAAGTGGTCGGAGCGGAAGAACAGGCCCGCTTCCGGCTTCGCATCCGGGGAATAGGTGCGGTTCCACGCTTTCGCGTCGTTGATCAGCAGGTCGAGCAGACCGAGTTTCGCGCTGCCCGATATCGAGAAATCGCGCGTGGGCCCCCAGGGAGACAGCGCGTCGATGTTGAGTACGCCGACTGTCGTCGCGAGCGGATAAACCGGGTTCGACGCGTAGTACTCCGAGCCGAGGAGTCCCTTCTCTTCGGCGGTGACCGCGAGGAACACGACGGAACGGGCCGATTGCCTCGCGTGCGCGAAGGCCCGGCCGAGTTCGATCAGCGAGGCGATGCCGGTCGCGTTGTCGACGGCGCCGTTGTTGATGGCATCGCCGCCCGCATCGGGCGCGCCGATGCCGAGGTGGTCCCAGTGGCCGGTGTAGATCACCGTGTCGCCCGGACGCCTGGCGCCTTCGACGCGACCGAGCACGTTGTGCGAAGTGATGACCTGTGAGGAGACCGCGTAATCGGCGTTGAAGCCTTCGCCCGCGAGGTCGACGGGCTTGAACTCGCGCGTCTGCGCGAGCTTCTTCAGCGCGTCGAAATCGAGGCCCGCGCGGCGGAAGAGGTCGACGGCGACATCGTGCTGGATCCAGCCCTCGATCAGCGTGTGCGTGTCCGAAGGGTTCGTGCGCACGATGTCGAACATCGTGTTCGTGTTCGAGTTCTTCACCGTGGCCCAGCCGTAGGACGCGGGCGCCGTTTCATGCACCACGAGCATGCCCACGGCGCCGCGCCGCGCGGCTTCCTCGTACTTGTAGGTCCAGCGACCGTAATAGGTCATCGCCTTGCCGCCGAAGTCGCCCTGGCCCGTCTCGAAATCCGGATCGTTGACCAGCACGACGCCGATCTTGCCCTTGAGGTCGATCCCCTTGTAATCGTCCCACTGGCGCTCCGGCGCGTAGACGCCGTAGCCGACGAATACCATCGGCACGTTGTCGATCTTCACGGCGGTTGCGCCGTTCATCGCCGCCCGTACCGCGATCTGCTCGCCCTGGATCATCGGCAATTGCTCCTTGCCGACGGACACGGACATGTTGATGGGGCCCGTGATCTCGAAACGACCGAGCGGCACATCCTGCGTCCAGCCGCGAACGCCGTCCTTCAGCTCGCCGCCCGGCGCGAGGCCGGCGGCCTTGAACTCCTCGATGATGTACGCGATGGTTTTCGCTTCGGCCGGCGTATCGGGCGCGCGGCCTTCAAAGGCATCCGATGACAGGGTCTTGACTTCATCGGCGAGGCGTTTCGCGTCGAAGGTCGGCGCCTTTTGCGCACCAGCCGCGAGCGACAGGGAAAAAGCGAGGGCGAGGGTGACCTTGGCTTTCACGGGCGTTCACCATTCAGCGGAGGCGGGCGGGCATACTCCCCGGGGACGTGGTGCCGGGGCTTCGGTTGTTCGGTTATTTCCACGGGCGAAATAACCGAACAACCGAAGCCCCGGCACCATGCCCCCATGCCCCAAGCCGCATACGGCGGAGGAGCGCAGCGCATGATGGATATCCATACGACGGTGCCGCTCGCGATCGCGTGGGTCGTGATCAGTGTCGGTGACATGAAGGAGGCGCTCGATCTCTGGGTCGGGCATTTCGGCATGGAGGTGGCCGACCGTCGTGAGGGCGCAGACGCCGAGCTGGCGCGTGCGTGGGGGCTGAATGATGACGGCATCGTCGACCAGGCGCTGCTGCTGACGCCCGGCCAGCAGGAAGGTGGAGTTCACCTGGTCAGGTTCCGCGAGCCGGGGACGCCGGTACGCGCCGGCGCAGCCGCGACGGACCTTCTGCCGAAGAGCGTGGACGTTGCGGTGCGCGACATCGAGGCGCGTCACGCCGAACTCGTGGCCAGTGGCTACCGCTTTCGCTCGGCCATCGGCGTGCTCGAGACAGGCGATGTCGAGGTCCATGAAGTACACATGACCGGGCACGACGACATCAACATCGTGTTCGTCGAACAACCCGCACACCCTGAGCCGGTGAGTTCGAAGGGCTACGGGGTCGCGCCGTTGATCGTCACTGTGTCGCCGGACAACGGCGCAGAGGCGCAGTTCCTGAAACAGATGCTCGGTCTCGATGAGATTGCCCACAATCGTTTCGGCGGGCCACAGGTCGAGAAGACGATCGGCCTGCCGCCGGGCGCCAGCCTCGATGTGCGGATACTCGGTGACAGCGCGCGGGCGTTCGGTCGCATCGAACTCGTGCAGTACGAGGGAGTGACGGGCGAGAACCGTTATCCGCGCGCCCGCGCGCCGGCGCGCGGCCAGTTGTCGATTACCTATGTGGTGGATGACCTGTCGCCGTGGCTCGCGAAGCGCCCGGGCAACCGCGTCACGCTGCTCGGCCGGGGTGCGGGCATCTACGGAACCGGGCGCATTGCCACCATGACGACCCCCGCAGGCCTGCGCGTGGATCTTGTCGAACGTGCGTCTACCCGAGGCCCAGCACGCCCGGGTTCATGAGGCCCTGCGGATCGAGCACATGCTTCAGTTGCGCGAGGAGGGCGGCCGACGCGGGTGCGAGTGCATCCAGGAAGTGATATGTGCGGCCGATCTGGTTGGATGCAGCGCCCAGGTCGCGAAACAGTGCGACCGTTTCCGCGCGCAGCGCGGCGACGAGTTCGCGTGCCGCGGGATTCGGCGCCGGCTCCGCGAGTGTCGCGAGCCACGCCGGATCGGGCGCTGCGCGATGGAGCGGAAGCCATGTGTCGGGCCAGTGGAATACGCACTCGAAGCTGAATGCGAGGCTGCCGAGCGCGGAGCAGAGCCGCGTGACCGAGACGCCATGCCTTGCCATCGCCGGCCGGTGTGGCGCGAGCGTTCGATCAAAGGCTTCGATCAGGGCGCGCGCGTCCGAGTGTGCGACCTTCGCGTTGAGGGCAGCCCAGCGCCGTCCATCCTGATCGAGTACGCCGTTCAGTCCCGCGAACAGTTCGGCGCGCGCCACTCGCGGTATCGTGGGCTCGATCTCGCAACCGCCATGCCGGATCGCGAGACGGCGCGCGAGGGCCATGTCGGCCGTGGTGGCCGGTGCGCTGCGGCCCGCGGCCACGACGTGTACCGTGTAACCGCTGCCGGGGGCGGGGCGAAAGCTGCCGCGGGCGAGCGACCACAGTGCTCGCGTGGCGTGCGCGGGCCCGCCCGACGCACGAGCCACGTGCCACGCGGTACGAACCCTGTCGGCGCCGGAAGACGCGTTGACCGCAGCGGCAATCGAGGCGGCATCGAGAATATAGAGATCTTCGGCTGCTTCCGTGCGGGCAATCGCCGACAATGCGCCGGCGGCGTCGGCGAGTCCGGAATAATGGAACGACCCATATTCGACGTGAGATGGCGCCTGGATCAGTCGCAGTGTCGCTTCGGTCTTGACGCCAAACGCGCCCCCGTCGTGGAGCAGCAACCCGGTGAGATCAGGGCCAAAGGTTCGCAGCACGGGTTTCGACGGCCGCGCGAGTGCGCCGAGACCCGTTCGGAGGAGCGTTCCATCCGCGAGCGCCACCTCGAGTCCGAGGGTGCAATCCGCGGCCGAGCCATGGCGGGCCGAACCGAAGAAGAGGGCACCGTGGCTCAGGCCTCCGCCGAGGGTGGCGCCGGCGCCCGAAATTGTCCCGAAGAACGGCAGGCGCAGGCCGTGGGGGCGCAGAGCTTCGTAGAGCTGCTTCCACGTGACGCCCGACTGCGCGGTCACATACAGGTCATCGGCGTCGATCGCAAGGATTCGATTCAGCCCGCCCAGATCGACGGTGATTGCGCGCCCGGCAGGCGAGACGTAACCGCCCGTGTAGCTGAGTCCGCCCCCGCGAGGTATGACCGCACAACCGTGACTCGTGGCGACCGCAACGGCAGCGGCGACGCCGCGGCTGTCGGCGGGACGTACGACCGCGAGGGGCGGTGCGCCCGACGAGTAGAGATCGCTCGCCGCGAGTGCGAGGGCCGGCGCGTCCGTACGAACGGCGTGTTCGCCGATGGCGAGTTGCAGGGCGTCGAGTAACATGGTGCCGGGGCTTCGGTTGTTGGGTTATTTTCTCACGGAAAATAACCCAACAACCGAAGCCCCGGCACCAATGCGCGGTAGTATGGCGCGCGCGCCCGGCTCGTGCGGGCGCCTGGAAGGCATCCGGCCGCGGGATTTCGCATGCACCGACACACCTTCCGCCCGGCCGTGACCGCGTTGTGCGCGCTGTTGCTCGCGGCTTGCGCGGAGAACGATCGCGCCGAGATCGCACCGGCACCGTCCCCGGGCAGCCCGGTGCGGGTGACCGTGCAGCCCCTCATCGTCAATGCGGAGCGCACGCGCGTCGAGGCGGTCGGAACCTCCCGGGCACGCCTGTCGGTCGTGGTCCATCCCGCAGTGTCGGGGGAGGTCGTGGCCGTCAACTTCGAGCCCGGGCAGAAAGTGGGCAGGGGCTACGTGCTGGTCGAACTCGACCGCCGCACCGAGACGCTCGCCGTCGAGCTGGCCAAGGTTCAACTGGCGGATGCGCAGCGGCTGTACGAGAGATACTGGCAGGCCCGTGACAGCGGTGCTGTCGTACCGACGGCGCTCGACGCGGCGCGCACCGCGATGGAGGCTGCGCGCATCGAACTGGATCGCGCACGCGTGGCGCTCGATTACCGCACGATCCGGGCGCCCTTCGCAGGGTATGTCGGCATCACGGACATCGATCCGGGCGATCGCATCAACACGGAGACGCAGATCACGACCCTCGACGACAGGACTTCGCTGCTCGTGAGCTTCGAAGTACCGGAGATGCTCAACGGCCGCCTGCAGAGGAATGACAAGGTGCAGGTGACGACCTGGAACAGTCACGAGGCGGCCAATTACGGCGAGATCATCGAGGTCGACAGCCGCATCGATCCGGCGACACGCACATTCGTCGCGCGTGCGCGCGTCGATAATGGCGACGATCGCCTCCGTCCCGGGATGAGCTTTCGGGTCACCGTCGATGTACCGGGCCTGCCCTATCCCGTGGTGCCCGAGATCAGCCTGCAATGGGGCGCCGAGGGCGCGTTCGTCTGGACGGTTACCGGCAACCAGGTGAGGCGCGTACCCGTGGCGATCGTGCAGCGCAAGGAGGGTGAGATCCTCGTCGATTCCGCGCAGCTCGAGGCGGGCGATCTGATCGTCGTCGAAGGCATCCAGAGGGTGCGAGACGGCGGCGAGGTCGTCTACGACCGTCCGAGCCTGGCGGACCGCACGAACGATACCGCCGCCGGGGCGCCGGCCGTTCCGTTGTGACGGGCGCCCGATGACCCGGCGCGACGACGAACCGGACGGTGCGGCAGTCGGCGGCACGGTGGACGCGCCGGCCGGGGACGGGCCGGTGAATGACCTTCCGAGCGTATCGGTCCGGCGCCCGGTGCTGGTGCTGGTGTTGAACCTGCTGATCGTGCTCGCCGGGATTGCGGCCGTGCTCGCCGTGGAGATCCGCGAGCTGCCGGACGTCGACCGACCGATCGTCAGCGTGCGGGCGGAATATCCCGGCGCATCACCCGAGACGATGGATTCCGAGGTCATCAGCATCCTCGAAGGTGCAGTGGCGCGCGTGTCGGGCATCCATGGAATCACCTCCGCATCGGAGGAGAACCAGGGGCGCATGCGCATCGAGTTCCAGCCGAACGTGGATCTCGACAGTGCGGCCTCGGACGTGCGCGAGGCGGTCAGCCGGGTCATGCACGAGCTGCCGGAACGCATCGAGCAGGTGGTGGTGGTGAAGGCGGACGACGATTCGAACTCGATCGTCAACATCGCCCTCCTGACCGATACGCTGCTCGAAGACGAGGTGACGCGCATCGCCGAACGCGACATCATCCCGGAGCTGGTCTCCATCAACGGCGTCGCGGATGTCCAGCTGTCCGGGGAGCGTGAGCGCGTGCTGCGGGTGGTCGTCGATCCGCTGCGCCTGACGAGCTACGGCTTGTCCGTGACGGATGTGGCCAACGCGCTGCGCCATGCGCCGTTCGACGTACCGGCCGGCAGCTTCCGCTCGGCGGACCAGGAGCTGATCGTGCGCGCGGATGCGTCGGTCACGACCGCCGCGCAGGCCGCGGACATCATCATCCGCGGCAACGTGCGTGTCGGCGACGTGGCGAATGTCTATTTCGGCCCGCAGGACGCGCGCTCGTTCACGCGGCTGGATGGTCGCTCGGTCGTGGGGCTGGGCGTGGTACGCCAGGCCAAGTCGAACACGATCGAGATCTCCGATGCCGTGCGGCGCGCGGTCGACCGGCTCAATCGCCGTTTCGACGGCCTCGAACTCGTGATCACCGACGACAACGCGGAATTCATCCGCAGTTCGGTCGCCGAGGTGCTGTTCACACTCACGTTCACCGTCGCGATCGTGATTGCGTCGATCTGGGTCTTCATCGGCTCCTGGCGTGCGACACTGGTGCCGAGCATCGCGATTCCCGTGTCGCTCGTCGGCACCGTCGCTGCGATCTGGCTGTTCGGGTTCTCGATCAACATCCTCACGCTGATGGCGCTGGTGCTGGCGACGGGCCTGGTCGTCGACGACGCGATCGTGGTGCTCGAGAACATCCAGCGGCGTCGCACTCAAGGGCTCGGCGCGCGCGCCGCGGCAGTGATCGGCACACGGCAGGTGTTCTTCGCCGTCATCGCGACGACGGCGGTGTTGATCGCGGTGTTCGTGCCGATCGCGTTCCTGCCCGGCACCGCGGGCCGCCTGTTCCGCGAGTTCGGCGTCGTGCTGGCGGTCGCAATGGCGATCTCCTCGTTTGTCTCGCTGTCGCTGGTGCCGGCGGCTGCGGCGCGCCTGCCGGCGCAGCCGCACGAGGGCAGGTATCGGCGTGCGGTGGTCGCCTGCGGCGCGCGCATGAAGTCGTCTTACCAGCGGTCGCTCGCGCGGGTGCTGGATCACCCGTGGATCGCCGTGGCGGCGTCGCTCGCATTCGCTGCCGTGGCGGGCGTGCTGTTTCGCGCCCTCGACCAGGAACTGCTGCCGCCGGAAGACCGCGGGGTCATTACCGTGATGTCGAAGGGCCCCGACGGCGTCGGCATCGGCTACATGGATCGCCAGACCGACAAGGTGGAGGCGCTGCTGTACCCGCTGGTCGAGAGCGGCGTCGCTCGCTCGCTGTTCACGGTGATTGGAGCGTGGGACCCGAACCGCAGCCACGTGCGGATCCAGCTGGTCGACTGGGCACGGCGCGATCTGAGCCAGCAGCAGATCATCGAGCGCCTCGAAGGCCCGCTGTCGCAGATCCCGGGCGCGCGCGCGAGCATCTTCAGCCCGAACAGCCTCGACCTGCGGCGCGGCGGCGGCGAGCTGCAGGTCGCGCTGGTCGGCAATGACTACGGCGAGATCTACGAGGCGGCCAAGGTCTTCATGAGCGCGATCGAGACCCGTCTGACGCGCCTCGGGCAGCCCGAGTCATCCTACGACCCGACGCAGCCCCAGTTGTCCGTGACCGTCGATCGACGCCGGGCGGCCGACCTCGGCGTCGACCTCGACAATCTCGCGACGACGCTGCGGGCGATGATCGACGGCGACGAGCTGGTGGACCTCAATATCGACGACGACTCGATCCCGATCCTGCTCGAGTCGTCGAGCGGCGAGATCAACGATCCCACCGACCTCGTGAATCTCTACGTGAGGACGAACGCCGGCGCGCTGGTCCCGCTGTCGAGCGTGGTGTCGCTGCAGGAAGAGGGCGTGGCGTCCCAGCTCGATCGCGAGGCCCAGCGGCGCGCCATCCCGATCGACATGCAGATCATCGGGCGCTATCCGTTGCAGGCAGCGCTCGACGACCTGCGCGCGCTGGCCGACGAAGTGCTGCCGGCCAACATTTCGATGGTGCCGCTCGGCGAGGCGGCGACGCTCGAGGAGACGTCGCGGGACGTGGCGATCACCTACGTCATTGCGCTCGCGGTGGTGTTCCTGGTGCTGTGTGCGCTGTTCGAGGGTTTCATCAGCGCGGTGGTCGTGACGCTGATCGTGCCGTTCGGCATCGCCGCGGCGGTGCTCGCGCTGTTCGTGACCGGCACTTCGATCAATATCTACTCACAGATCGGGCTCGTGCTGCTGATCGGATTGATGGCGAAGAACAGCGTGCTGCTGGTGGAGTTCTCGGACCAGTTGCGAGACCGGGGATTCGGCATTCGCGCAGCCGTGGAGGCCGGTGCGAGCGTGCGATTGCGGCCCGTCGCGATGACGATGGTCGCCACGGTGCTGGGAGGTTTGCCGCTGATCCTGTCGGGTGGTGCCGGTGCCGAAGCGCGCGCGTCGATCGGCTGGGTGGTATTCGGAGGGCTGGGCCTCGCGGCGCTGTTTACCTTGTTCCTGACGCCGGCGCTCTACCTGGTTCTCGCGCGGTTCTCGTGGGTGCGGGCGTTGGAGTCGCAGCTTCTCGCGCGGGAGATGAAACAGGCCGGATCAATCAGCGATACACTTTGATGGTGCCGGGGCTTCGTTTGTTGGGTTATTTTCTCGGGGAAAATAACCCAACAACCGAAGCCCCGGCACCATGCCTTCCCCGGCACCATGCCTTCCATGCCTTGGTCAGAGGCCGTAGCGCACGGACAGCGACCACATCCGCGGCGGGTACAGGTAGCCCGCCCCGAATCCAAGCGAGCGCCCGAAGTCGAAGCCGCCGTTGAATACTTCCGAATCGGTCAGGTTCGTGCCCGCGAGCGTGACGTGGAGGTTGCCGGATGCGTTCTCCCAGCGCAGCTGCGCATTCAGGAACTCGTAGTCCTGCACGCGGATGCCCGGGCTCGCGCACAGGTTGTTGTAGTGGTCGTCCTTGGCGGAATAATCGCCGCCGAGCGACACCACGCCGCGCTGGCCCATGTCGTACGAGTAGTTCGCGCCGAGCCGGTAGCTCCAGTCGGGCGCCTGCTTGAGCGGCAGCTTCAGGTACTGGTCGGGGGTCGTGATGCCCCGCGCGGCGCAAGTCGACAGTGCGGCAGTCCACTTCGTGTACTCGCTGTCGAGGAGGCCGAGCGCGCCATTCAGCTCGAGACCCTTGACCGGCACGGCGGTCACTTCGAGTTCGAGACCGTCGATCGTGGCGTTGCCGGCATTGATGCGCCCGAACCCGCCGTCCGGTGTCGTGACGCCGAACTGCAGGCCGTCGTATTCGTTGTGGAACACGGCGAGATTCGTGCGCAGGCGCCGGTCGAGCCAGTCGGCCTTGAGGCCCGCCTCATAGCTCCAGTTGGTTTCGGGGTCGCCGACGATGCGCAGCAGGTTGCGCAGCGCCGCAGTGTCGCGGCCCGATGTCGTGCCGCCCTTGAAGCCCTTGGCGGCGGACAGGTACACCATGGCGCTGTCGGTGAGCCGGAAGTCGACGACCACGCGCGGTGTCGTATCGTCCCAGGTCTTGTCGAAGGCGCCCTGGTTCGCGAACGTGAAGTAGCCGAGCGCGAGCTGTGCGGGCGTGCAGGGCGCCGCGGCAGCCTGCACCGGCGCGGTGCCGGTCGGGTTGATGCACACGACCTGCTCCGTGCCGTTCGGCAGGAGCACGTGGTTCGTGAAATCCTTGGTCTCGCTCGTGTAACGCAACCCCGCGGTCAGCGACAGGCGGTCCGTGACCTTGTAGGTGCCACTGAAAAAGGCGGCCCAGGAGTCCGTCGTCAGTTCCTCGCGCGCGATGTTCGTCAGGTCGAAGCGCCCGGCGATCGAAATCGGCAGGCCGACGAAGGGTGGCAGCCCGACCACCGACCGCGTGTCCTGCTGGTTGTTCTCGCGGAAGAAGTACAGGCCCGCGACATAGTTGAAGCGGTCGTCGGCGAGCGTACCGAGCGCCTGCAGCTCCTGGCTCGCCTGGTACTGTTCCTGGTCCTGGAACAGGTGGAAACGGCCGGTGATCGACGGCGGCGGCAGCAGCACGTCGCCGTCCGCGTCGAGGTACAAGAGGTTCTCGAGCGTGCGGTACGCGGTGATCGACTTGATCGTCATGGCGTCGGTCGCGTCGAACTCGAGCGTGGCGGAGGCACCCCATTGGTCGAGGTCGTTCTTCGGGTCCACGATGTCGGAATTCGTGGTCCAGAAGCTGCCCGTTCGCGGGACCGGATCAGGCAGCGGGTCGCGCAGCCCGTCGAGTGTCAGCGGGACCGCGTAGCCCGGCGTTGAACGTTCACGAATGTAGTCGGCGGTCAGCAGCGCGCGAAAACGGTCGGTCGGCTCGGCGAGCAATGACACCCGGGCGCCCTTGACGTCCTGGTCGTTGACGAAGCCACCGTCGAAGGCGTTGCGGGTGTAGCCGTCACGCGTGCGCATCAGCACCGCGCCCTGGAGCGCCGCCTTGTCGCCGAGCGGCAGGTTGCCGGTGGCGCGCACGTCGAAGCGGTCGTAGCTGCCGATCGTCAGCTCTGCCTGGCCCTGGTACTCGCCGAGGGTCGGCTTCTTCGAGACGAGCTTCACGGCGCCGGCCGACGTGTTGCGGCCGTACAGCGTGCCCTGCGGGCCGCGCAGCACCTCGAGGCGCTCGATGTCGAAGAGGTCGAACATCGCGCCGGTCTGGCGCGCGATGTACACATCGTCGACGTAGATGCCGACGGGCGTGTCGGCCGTGAAGAACGATTCGTCCTCACCGACGCCGCGCAGGAAGATCTTCGACGCGCTGCTCGTGCCGGTGTTCTGGTTCATCACGATGTTCGGCACGATCTGGTCGAGCTGCTGGATGCTGCGGATCTGCTGGCGCTCGAGCATGTCGGCCGAGAGCGCCGTGATCGCGAGTGGCACCGACTGTTCGGCCTCTTCGCGCCGCTGGGCCGTGACGGTCACTTCCTGCAGCCCTTCGACGACCTTGCTGCCCTCGGCCTGCGACTGCGCGGCAGCTGATGCGCCATAGCCCAGGGCGGTGACCCCGGTCAGCGCAATGGCGGCAAGTGTGCGGCCCTTGTGTAGAGATCTCATGTACTTCGTCTCCTGCAAGCGATTTGTTGCGTGCGCCCATCATCGGGACCGGCACCGCCGAGGCGAATTCGCGACCCCGGTGTCCGTGTAACATTGTCCGGACAATGGAGTAAATAGGCACAGGCCGAATTCGGCGAAAAATATACAACCTGAACACAGGTCAGGTTGGCCCGAGGCTTTCGAGCAACAGGCCGGACCACGCTGCGGCGACCATCAGGACGAGGCCTGGAACGATTCTCAGGGCGAAGGCGGGGCCGCCGGACCATGCGGCGATGCCGGCTTTCATGAGCGCATTCGTCGTGAACGCGGCCAGCACGGCGACGGCGGCGATCGGCAGGCCGACGTCGCCGTTGCGGTGCAGCGCACCGGCTGAAACGGCACCGGCGTGCGCGTCGGCGAAGCCCGCGAGCGCCGAGCCGACGACCGCGCCCTGCGGTCCGAGCCAGCGTACGAGCAGCGCGGAACCTGCCATCACGACGCCCATCACGAGCGCGAAACCCACGGCCCCCGCGAGGCTGAAGGCGCGGCCGGGCGCGACGGCATCGTCGCTGCCCTCCGCATGCCACATGAAAAACCCGCCGTAGAGGACAGCCATGCCGCCGGCGAGCGCGAGCGGCAGGGCCATGGCCTCGAGCAGCGGCAGGCTCGTGACGGCGAGCAGGGCCGCGAGCTGCAGCACCGTCGCGATGGAGGACAGGGCCGCACCCGCCACCGCCGCGCGCGATGCGGCCGGCGACGTACGCGCCCGCGTCCCCATCGCGCTGTGGGTGGCCGAACTCGAGACGAAGCCGCCGAGGAATCCGGCGAGCGGCAGGCCGCGACGCGTGCCGAGTGCGCGCAGGGCGACATAGCCGATGGCATTGATCGCCATGAACAGCACGGCGAGCAGGACGATGAGCCGAAGGTTCAGCAGGCCCCAGGGGTCGACCGGGCGATCGGGCAACAGGGGCAGTACGATCAGGGCGGCGGCCGCGAGCATCAGCCCGTCCGTCACTTCCTGTCCGGTCAGCCGGTGCCGCACGAAATCGTGCAGGCGCGATCGCGAGAGCAGCAGGATCGTCACGATTACCGCGAGGCCGGCCGCGAGGGCCGTCGCGCGCATCGCGAGCGCGCCAAGGAGGTAAGTGACCACGAGCGCGACTTCGGTCGTCAGGCCCGGGTCACCGGAATCGAACGTGCGGTAGGCGATCGCGGCGAAGCCCGCGACGATCAGCGCGAATGCCAGCAGCGCGGGCGTCGACTCGAACAGGGCGGCGAGCGCGCCGAGCAGCGCGACCAGCGTGAAGGTCCGTACGCCGGCCATGGACTCGCGATCGACGTGGGCACGCTCGCGCTCGACGCCAATCAGGAGGCCGATGCCGAGCGCCGCAGCGAGACCCGCGAGATTGAGCGCAGCCATTGCGACGTCATCTTACAGGGGTGATGCGGCAGTGTGATGGTGCTCACAATCCGTCATGCGCGGCGTGCCCGGCGTGTGCGCGATGCCGCTAGACTACGCGTTCAATGGATACTCGCGGGCCACGTGCGGACGAACGCCGTCGGAGCGGCGCAGACCGCCGGCAGCGCGCGTTGCACGGGCTCTTCGCCGGCAGCCGACAGTCGCGACGCCATGGTCCACGCCGCCGTGACGATCGCGCGCTCGCGGCCGTTGATCGACACCACCCGCAATGGCTCGCAGTTGGCCTCGTCATCGTGCTGCTGTCCTGCGCCGATGCTTTCCTCACGCTCACGTTGATGCAGCACGGTGCGAAGGAGATCAATCCGGTCATGGCGCCGCTCGTGACGGGCTCGGGGCATGCATTCGCATTCTGGAAGCTGCTGTTCACGTCCGCGGGTGTCGTCGTGCTCACCGTCCTCGTGCGCATCCGCGCCTTCGGCGTCTTTCCCGCCGGCGCGATCCTCTACACGGCCGCCACGGGTTACGTGGTGCTGGTCGGATACGAGCTCTGGTTGCTCGACCATATCGGGTCGATCGGCTAAACTGACTAGCTGTTTTGACTGCGATTTCTGCCGAGTGAGCAATTCCCTGCCGGACCAGTTCGCCACCACCCCGCTGTACGGCGGCAACGCCGCGTACGTCGAGGCCCTGTACGATCAATACCTGCGCGATCCCGCGAGTGTCGAGGCCCACTGGCGCGACTGGTTTGCGCAGCTCGGCCCGGCGCGCCCGGGCGAGCAGGCACATGCGCCCGTCGTCGCGGCGATTGTGCGGCGTGCACGCGAACCGGCGGCGGCGCCTGCCGCGGTTCCCGCCGACGGCGCGAGTCTCGAGAGCGCCAAACAGGGCGCGGTATCGCGCCTCGTGCAGATATGGGCGAATCGCGGCCATCTCGTGGCGAACCTCGATCCGCTCGGGCTCACGGCGCGGCCGCTGCCGCGCGTGCTCGAACTCGAATACTTCGGTCTCTCCGGTGCCGACCTCGACACGGAGTTCTTCACCGGCAGCCGCTCGGGCTCGATCGCCGCGCGCCTGCCGCTGCGTGAGATCGTCGCGCAGCTGCGGCACATCTACGGCGGGCCGATCGGCGCGGAGTTCGCGCACGTGTCGGACACCGAGCAGCGCCTGTGGTTGCAGGACGAGTTCCAGTCCGGGCGCATGCTCGGGCGCTTCAGCACCGACGAGCGCAGGAACATCCTGCGGCAGCTGAGCGCGGCGGAGGGCCTCGAGCGCTACCTGCACACGAAATACGTCGGCCAGAAGCGTTTCTCCCTCGAAGGCGGCGACGCGCTGATCCCGCTGCTCGACGATCTTGTCCAGCGCGGCGGCGGCGCGGGCATCGAGGAATGCATCATCGGCATGGCCCATCGGGGCCGGCTCAACGTGCTCGTCAACGTGCTCGGCAAGTCACCTTCGGTGCTGTTCTCGGAATTCGAGGGCCAGTACGACGCCGCGAAGCTGCAGGGATCGGGCGACGTGAAGTATCACAAGGGCTTCTCGGCCGACCTGCGCACGCCGGGCGGCAACGTGCACGTCGCGCTCGCGTTCAACCCGTCCCACCTCGAGATCGTCAATCCCGTCGTCGAGGGCTCGGTGCGCGCGCGCCAGGAGCGCCGCGGCGACAGCGCCGGCGACCACGTGCTGCCGATCCTCATCCACGGTGACGCGGCGTTTGCCGGGCAGGGCGTCGTGATGGAAACGCTGCAGCTGTCCCAGGTGCGCGGCTATTCGACGGGCGGCACCGTGCACATCGTCGTCAACAACCAGGTCGGGTTCACGACCTCGAATCCCGACGACGCGCGCTCGACGATGTACTGCAGCGACATCGCGAAGATGCTCGAGGCGCCGATTTTCCACGTCAACGCCGACGACCCCGAAGCCGTCGTGTTCGTGACGCGCCTCGCGCTCGCATACCGCATGCGCTTTCACCAGGACGTCGTGATCGACCTCGTCTGCTATCGCCGCCATGGCCACAACGAGGCGGACGAACCGGCGGCGACCCAGCCGGTCATGTACCACGCGATCCGCCAGCACCCGACGGCGCGCCGCATCTATGCCGACCGCCTGGTCGCCGACGGGGTGTTGACCGAACAGGAAGTCGGGGACATCGTCGAGCAGTACCGGGCCGGGCTCGACGAAGGTCGCCCGCAGGTGCACGCGTCGCTCGGCCTGATCGGCAACAAATACACGGTCGACTGGAGCCGCTACGCGCAGATCGACTGGCACGAGCGCATCGCGAGCGGCATCGGCGCCGCGCGCCTGACTGCGCTCGGTGCGCGCATCACGGCCGTGCCGCAGGATTTCACGCTGCATCCGCGTGTCGCGCAGCTGATGGCGAACCGCGTGAAGATGATGGCGGGAGAGCATCCGATCGACTGGGGCTGCGCCGAAACGCTCGCCTACGCGTCGCTGATCGAAGAGGGATTCCCGGTGCGCATCAGCGGCCAGGATTCCGGTCGCGGCACGTTCTTTCATCGCCACGCGGTGCTGCACGAGCAGCGCACCGGCGCGACGTGGCTGCCGCTGCAGCACCTCGCCGAGAACCAGCCGCGCTTCGAGGTGATCGATTCCGTGCTGTCCGAGGAAGCCGTGATGGGCTTCGAGTACGGCTACTCGACCACCGAGCCGCAGGCGCTCGTGATCTGGGAGGCGCAGTTCGGCGACTTCATGAACGGCGCCCAGGTCGTGATCGACCAGTTCATCAGTTCGGGGGAAGCGAAGTGGGGCCGGATGTGCGGCCTCGCGCTCTTCCTGCCCCACGGCTACGAAGGCCAGGGGCCCGAGCATTCGTCGGCGCGCCTCGAGCGCTTCCTGCAGCTCTGCGCCGAGAACAACATGCAGGTGTGCGTACCGTCGACGCCGGCGCAGATGTTCCACATGATCCGGCGGCAGATGCTGCGCAGCTTCAGGAAGCCGCTCATCGTGATGACGCCGAAGAGCCTGTTGCGGCACGACCTGTCGGTTTCGTCGCTCGACGATCTCGCGCGCGGCGGCTTCGCGAACCTGCTCGCGGAAATCGACGACCTGCCCGCGGCCGGCGTGCGCCGGGTCGTGTTCTGCAGCGGCAAGGTGTACTTCGATCTGCTCAAGGCGCGGCGCAAGGAAGCCGTCCGCGACGTCGCGCTGGTGCGCATCGAACAGCTCTATCCGTTCCCGATCGACGAGTATGAGGCGGCGATACGCCGCTACCCGGCCGTGCGCGATGTCGTCTGGTGCCAGGAGGAGCCGCAGAATCAGGGTGCGTGGTACCAGATACGCCATCGGCTGCAGGAGAGGTTGCCCGCGAATATCGAGCTGCTCTACGCGGGCCGCGCGCCGGCCGCGGCCCCGGCCACCGGGCTCCTGAAAGTGCACGAAGCCGAGCAGGCGGCGCTGATCGAGGCGGCGCTGCGCTCGCAGGCGAAGGAAGGCGCAGCGCGTGAAACCACGCGCCTCACCGCGACAGGCATGAGGAAGACATCATGACGATCGAGATCAAGGTGCCGCAACTGCCGGAATCCGTCGCGGACGCGACACTCGTCGCGTGGCACAGGAAGGCGGGCGACGCCGTGAGTCGCGACGAGAACCTCGCGGACCTCGAGACCGACAAAGTGGTGCTGGAATTGCCGGCCCCTACCCATGGCGTGCTGAAGGAAATCCGCATCCAGGCCGGCGCGACCGTGACCAGCGGCCAGGTGCTCGCGATCATTGAAGAGGGTGCGGCGGCTTCGCCGCCGCACCGCGAACAGCGAGTGGCGAGCAGCGAACAGCGAACGGCGAGCGGCGGGCAGCCGGAACGTGAGTCGGCGGCGCAAGTGGGTGAGGTGGCGAAGCTGAGCCCGTCGGTGCGCCGGCTCGTCGAGGAGAACAAGCTCGATCCGGGGCGAATCCCGGCGTCGGGCAGGGATGGTCGCCTGACCAAGTCCGATGTCGTCGGATTCCTCGATCGCAAGGGCCCGGCACAGGCGGCGCCTTCGGCGCCGGCTGCACCCGCGGCGCCCGCGGCGCCCGCGGCGAAGGCGGCGGCGCGCGCGGGACGCACCGACCAGCGCGTCGCGATGACGCGCCTGCGCCAGCGTATCGCGGAGCGACTCGTCGCGGCGCAGTCGACGCAGGCGCTCCTCACGACCTTCAACGAGGTCGATCTGTCGGCCGTGATCGCGCTGCGCGCGCGGTACAAGGACCGCTTCGAGAAGGAGTTCGGCGTCAAGCTCGGCTTCATGGGCCTGTTCGCCAAGGCCTCGATCGAGGCGCTGAAGAGATACCCGGTCGTCAATGCGTCCGTCGAGGGGACGGACATCGTGTACCACGAGTACTACGACATCGGCGTCGCCGTCTCGACCGATCGCGGTCTCATGGTGCCGATCGTGCGGGATGCCGATTGCAAGAATCTCGCCACCGTCGAGAAGGAGATCGGCGCCTATGCGGCCAAGGCGCGCGAGGGCACGATCGCGATCGAGGATCTCACCGGCGGCACGTTCACGATCACGAACGGCGGCGTCTTCGGGTCGCTGCTGTCCACGCCGATCGTCAACGCACCGCAGAGCGCGATCCTCGGCATGCACAAGACGCAGGATCGGCCCGTGGTCGTCGCCGGCGGGATCGTCGTGCGGCCCATGATGTACGTGGCGCTCACCTACGATCACCGCATCATCGACGGCCGCGAAGCCGTGCAGTTCCTCGTCGCCGTGAAGGAGACGCTCGAGGATCCGGCGCGCATGCTGCTCGGCATCTGAGGGGATGGACCATGGCTGATTCATACGATGTCGTCGTCATCGGCGGCGGCCCGGCAGGCTACCCGGCCGCGATCCGGGCCGCGCAGAACGGCCTCGTGGTCGCGTGCATCGACGAGTGGAAGAACCGCGACGGCTCGACCGCGCTCGGCGGCACCTGCCTCAATGCGGGCTGCATTCCGTCGAAAGTGCTGCTCGAGTCGACCGAACTGCTGCACCGGGCGCAGCACGAATTCGCGGCGCACGGCATCAAGGCGAGCGGTCTCACGGTCGATCTCGCCACGATGCAGAAGCGCCGCGCGACGATCGTGAAGGGCATGACCCAGGGCATCGCGGGACTCTTCAAGGCGGCGGGCGTCACCGCGCTCGCGGGTCACGGGAAGCTGCTCGCCGCGGGGCGCGTGGGTTTCACCGCGCACGATGGCGCACAGCGCGAGCTCGCGGCGAAGCACGTGATCCTCGCGTCGGGCTCGGTGCCGGTCGAGCTGAAGGGGCTGCCCTTCGACGGCAAGCACATCATCGATTCGTGGGGTGCGCTCGAGCTCGATGCGGTTCCGCAGCGGCTCGGTGTGATCGGTGCGGGCGTGATCGGCCTCGAACTCGGCAGCGTGTGGCGCCGGCTCGGCGCCGAAGTGGTGGTCCTCGAGGCGCTGCCCGGTTTTCTGCCGATGGCGGACGGCGCCGTGGCGAAAGAGGCGCTGCGCCATTTCACGAAGCTCGGCCTCGACATCCGCCTCGGCACCAGGGTCACGGGCGCGAAAGCCGTGAAGGGCGCGGTCGACGTCGCATTCACGGACGCGAAGGGCGCCACGCAGAGCCTCAAGGTCGATACGCTGGTCGTCGCGGTGGGTCGCCGGCCCAATTCGGCCGGCCTGCTGGCCGAGGCCACGGGCGTGAAGGTCGATGAGCGCGGGTTCGTCGTCGTCGACGAGGCCTGTCGCACGGGCGTGCCGAATGTCTGGGCCGTGGGCGACCTCGTACGCGGGCCCATGCTGGCCCATAAAGGCAAAGAAGAGGGCGTCATGGTGGCCGACCTGATCGCAGGCCATTACGGCGAGGTCAACTACCGGACGATTCCGTCGGTCATCTACACGGCGCCGGAAATTGCGTGGGTCGGCGAGACGGAAGAGCAGGTCAAGGCGAGTGGCCGGGCCTACAAGGTGGGCACTTTTCCGTTCATGGCGAGCGGGCGCGCGCGCGCGATGGAAGCGGGTGCGGGCTTTGCAAAGATCGTGTCGGCGATCGAGGGCGACGAGATCCTCGGCGTGCACGTCATCGGCCCCATGGCCGGCGAGCTGATCGCCGAAGCGGTGCTCGCGATGGAGTACTCGGCGAGCACGGAAGACCTGCAGCGCACGATCCACGCCCACCCGACCCTGTCCGAGGCGCTGCACGAAGCGGCGCTCGCCGCGGACCGCAAGGCCATCGATATCCCGAACAAGAAGGGCTGATGCGATAACACGCGTTGTGTCGGGCGCCTGACAGTCGCCGGGCGCTCCTTTGCCGATGATGTGCCCGAAGCCGGTGGATTCCCCCCGGCACGGTAGAGGCAAAGGAGACGGCAATGAGCATCATCAATTCTTCGGGCGGTCGTTCGGTCATCAGCGCGGTGGTGGCGGTGGGCCTCACGTCGATGCTGGCCTTCACGTTCACGTCATCCACGGCGCACATCCGCTGGCTCGGCAGCGACGCCGTGACGCAGTCGGTGCTCGCGGCGCAGGCCGCACCCGTGCGCAGCCCGCAGGCGGCGTAAGCCATGCCGGTGAAGGTGGCCGGCACGTGTCGCAGGGTGATTGCCCGTATGACGCGTGTCGGCCCCGCTCACGACGGGGCTGATCACGCCGGCGGTATACTCGGCCCGCGAGGCCGAGTGGCATGCCGGGCGACAGACGAACCAGGGACAGACGCAGCATAGATGCCCGCCGGATCGTGGCCGTCCTGGCCGCGGACGTCGCGGGCTACAGCCGTCTGATGACGGCGGACGACGAGGGGACTCTCGCCGCACTCCGGTCCATCCGCGCGATATTCGACCAACTGGTCGCCGAGTTCGACGGCCGCGTGTTCGGCAGCGTCGGCGACAGCCTGATGGCGCAGTTCCCGAGCGCCGTGAACGCGCTGCGCTGCGCCCAGGCCATCCAGCACGCCATCGGTGAAACCAATGAACCGCTGCCGGCGCAGCGTCGCATGCAACTGCGCATCGGCATCGACCTGGGCGACGTGATCGATGACGGTAGTGCGCTCTACGGTGACGTCGTCAATATCGCCGCGCGCCTGCAGGCACTCGCGGAGCCGGGGGGCATCCTGGTGTCGGGCGCGGTGCATTCACAGTTGCGCCAGCGGTTCGCGGCCCGCTTCGTCGATGTCGGTGCGCGCGCCGTGAAGAATATCGCCGAGCCGGTGCGCACGTATGCCGTGCGCGCACCGGCCGCGCCCCAGCGCTGGCGGCGCCTCATCGCGTTCCTGCGTCACCGCGGCGTACTCGTGGCCCTCGCCTATGTCGCGGCCTCGGTGCTCGCGGTGCGGGCCTTCGGGCTCATTGCACCGGCTGCCGCGCCGCCGTGGCTGGCTGCGGCCGTGGTGACCGTGCTCGCTCTCGGGCTCGTGCCGGCGATCGCTTACGCGTGGCGCTTCGATGCCCGCTTCCCCGTGCCGCGCTGGGCGCGCGCCACGGCCGTGGTCATGGCCACGGTGGTCAGCGTGGCGGTCGTCACGTGGGTGTGGCGCGAGCATTGGCGCGCGATGGAGCGGAATGCGATTTCGCGGCCCGCCGTCCAGGCGTTGCCGGTGGTGGCTGTCGTCGCCCTGCGCAATCTCACCGGCGAGGCACGCCATGACTGGCTGAGCGAGGGCCTCGCGAATCTCGTGCGCGACGGGCTCAGCGAATCGAAGCAGCTCGTGGTCGTATCGCCAACCCGCTGGCAGGCAGTCGCGCGCACGGCCGGAGGCCGCGACACCGGGCAGGCCGTACTGCTCACCGCCGCCGGCCGCGCCGGCATCGGCTACGTACTGACGGGCGAGTTCCTTTCGACGCCGGAGGGCATGCTGCTCTCGGTGCGACTGTCGGACGTCGACCATGGCATCGAACTCGGCGCGCATCGTGCGCCCGGCCTCACGCCCCAGACGCTGCTCGGCGAATCGAGCCGCGTCGTGCTGCTCGCCAAGCGCGCACTCGGCGTGCCCTATGCGGAAACCTACGAAAGCTTCGCCGCGGACTTCGCGGTGGGCAACATGGCGGCCTACGAGTCCTACCTCGCGGGTATCGCCTACTTCTTCAGGTTCGACTATCGCGCGGCGGCGAGATCGTATCGTGCGGCGCTCGACCTGGCGCCCGATTTCCACATGGCGCGATACCGGCTCGCGCACGCGCAGGTCGCGAGTGGCGATACGGCGGGCGCGCTCGCGACGCTCGCCGCGATTCCCGACGATGCGCGCCTGACGCGACGCGAGCGTCTCTATGTCGACGGCGCGCGGGCGTTGTTCGCGCGCGACGGCGCACGTGCCAAGTCGATTTTCAGGAACGCGCTCGCGGAGTTCCCCTACGATCTCGAGTCACGGTACATGCTCGTGCTCGCGTACGATGTGTCGTTCGAGGACGACGCGGCCATTGCGCAGCTGCGGCGGATGCTGCAGCAGGAGCCGCAGAACGATCGTGTTTGGACCTTTCTCGCCGAGACGTACCTGCGCCTCGGTGACTACGGGCAGACGCGCGACGCGCTGGATCACTACCTCGCGCTGCAGCCGGATGACCCGCACGGCTTTACGATCCTCGGGCAGCTGGCGCAGTTCGAGGGCGATCCGGCGGGCGCGCAGCGCGCTTTTCGCCGTGCGCTGGAACTGTTGCCCGAGTTTGCGCCGGCGCGGCTCGCGCTCGCGCAGTCGGAAACGGTCGCGGGCGACTGGACGGCGGCGGGCTCGCGCCTGGCGGCGCTCGCGGCGGACCCGGAGGCACCCATGGTGTTCCGGATCGACGCTGGTTTCGCGTTGAACGGCTTGCGCCTCGCGCAGGGCCGCTTTGCGGCGGCCATCGAACCGCTGCGGCGGCTCACGCCCGGAATCCAGCAGGAGGAGGTGCGCGTCGCGTTGTCGCTCGTGCAACAAGCCCGCGCGCAGGCCGAACGCGGCAAGTTCCCCGAGGCGGCCGCGTTGGTCGAGAAGGCAATCGGGCAGGCGCCGGGGTACGCGACACGGTACCTGTTTGCCCGGGGCACGCTCGCGCGCCTGCGCGGTCAACCAGCCGGCCTGCGCGCCGCGGCAGCGGCGATACGCGACCAGGAAATCGCCGGCACTGATCAGTTCGCCGTACTCGCCCGCGAGGATGCGGCACGTGCGGCCGCCTTTCTCGACGGGGTTGCATCGCTGAGCGCCGGTGACGCCGAAGCGGCAGTCGAGCGCCTGACGCAGGTCGCGGCGATGCCGGGATACCAGTACGCCAGCTACGATCTCGCCCTCGCGCAGGCCCTGTTCGAGTCGGGACGCGGGAGCGATGCCCTGGCGCGGGCGCGGGAGGCGGCCGCGTGGCGGGAGCCGGGCGACTTGCGGCTCGATCTCGAACTCGATCGCACGCGGGCCCTGTTGCTCGAAGCCGAGATCCTGGCGGCGTCGGGTCGGCGTGCGCAGGCCGCCGAGCGCGCCCGGGAGTTCCTGCGGCGCTGGCAACCGGACGATCCCGCGCAGGCGGAGCGTGTGCGCGCCGAGCGCCTGGCAGGGGAAGATGTCAACGCGGCACGCGCCGCACCCGGCCGGCACCGCCCGACCCGGAGCAGCTGATCGCGCCGTCGCGGCCATTGCCGTCGAGGTCCCGGTACAGCAGCGACGGTGGAGGGCAGGTCCGCCCGGTCACGGTCTCGGTGAGCAGTACGTCGAAGTCGACAGCCAGTCGCAGCGACGCCTCGTTCGATTGCAGCGTGAAGCCCATCCGCTCGAGGTCGCGCGCCGTATGGCGCCCGTCGCCATTCACGTCGCGAATGATGGTGGGCGCGACTCCCTCGACGATCACTGCGCGCACTTCGAGGCGGTAGGGCCCGTAGGTCGAGAGGAGTTCCCGCAGGATGTCGTCGTCCTTCTGCGGCGGCGCGAGGAAATTGAAGGACTCCACGGGACCGCTGTCGATGCGACGCAGGAAATCGACGCCCGGCGCATCGACATCGAGATCGAACAGTGCGAGCGGTTCGAACATGCCGCCCACGACGTGCATCGAGGCGAGGAGCGCGGGCCCGCCACGCCGCGTGCGCAGCTCCTGCGACACGGTGTTCACGAAGCCCGCCATGTTGCGGATGTGAGGGCCGAGCGCGCGGTCGAAGTCCTCGTCGAACACCCGCGCGGCGCCGACATTGGCCATGACGACGAGGCCCGGGAGATCGTCGTCCGGCCCATAACCGAAGCCGTCGAGCCGGCTGCCGCCGGTCTGCGGCCGTGGTACCTCCGCGACCGCCCCGTTCGTCGTGCGCAGGTAAGGTTTGTCGAGCAGGGCCCCGTGCACGAACGCGTCGTCGACGAGCTGCTCGCGGACCTGGAAATGGCCGGTTTGCGCGTCGTCGAGGTCGAACGTATCGAAGCGTTCGGAGGTGAATTCGAGAAACGTCTCGTCCGGCCCGTCACAGTCCTCATACGGCTGGCCGGCGCGGGCGATCGGGAAGTGGCGCATGTCGATGCAGCCGTCCGGGTCGGTCAGCACGATGGCCTCGCGTCGCCCGACGGGCCTGGTGGGCTCTTCGGGCGTTTCCACGATCGCGACGGCGTGCGGCGCCTCGATGCGCAGCACCAGCGACCAGCCGGAGGTTGTCGTGAGTCCGTTGAAGTAGCCGGTGTCCGGCGCCTCGATCGACAGCCGTGCCGGCCTGTGGCGGGCATGGCCATTCTCCGAGTGAGCATCGTCGTCGTGGGCAATCGTCGCGCCGGGCGTGATCGCGAGCGCGGCAAGCGCGCCGGCCGTGTATCGGGAAAGGCGCATGGCTGACCCCCTGTCGTCGCGGCTGCAAATCCCTTGCGCGTCGATCAATACGCCGCAGCGACGCCCGAGTCAAACCCCGGTGCGGTGCGGCCGCGGATCGCCATTCGGGGCATCCGGAAGGCCGCGGCGTGCTAGCGCGGCCTTGTCCCTGATGATCACTGCGCCTCGTGCGAGATCGACCCAGCGGCGCGTCCGCCACTCCTGCAGATACTGGTTCACGAGCTGGCGCGAAACCCCGAGGAAGTTTGCGATCTCCTCCTGCGACAGGCGCAGGGTGACCCCCGCCGGCGCCGGCTCGCCGTGGTGCTCGCAGAGTGCCAGCAGGCGACGTGCCAGCCGGGCGGGAGGGTCGAGCAGCGCGGAATCTTCGGCGAGGCCACTCGTCCAGCGCAGGCGTTCGCCGCACAGGCGCAGCAGCTCGAGCGCGAGGCGCGGCTCCGCCTCGAGCGTGGCGAGGAACGGTGCACGCGCGATCGCGAGCAACTCGCTTGCCACCACGGCAGTTGCCGTCGCCGTGCGCGCGCCGCCGTCGAGCAGCGCGATCTCTCCGAACGTGTCGCCCGCGCCGAGGAGGTTGAAGAACACCTCGCGGCCGTCGCTGTCGCCCGCGCTGATGCGGACCTTGCCGCGGACGATCGCATGGAGGGCATCGCCGGGGTCGCCCTGCGAGAACACGAGTTCCCCGGCGCGGTAGGCGCGCTGCACGGCGAGCGCGCCGATCCGCTCAAGCGCCGTGGGTGACAAGCCGCGAAACAGCGGGCTGCGCTGCAGAGTCAGTTTGCCGGCAAGGTTCGTCATGGCTGGCTGTCTCCGCGGAGGGCGCACCATGATACGTCGCGGCGAGCCGTTGGGCGTATTCCCGACCGAGCGTCCACGCGATGCAAGCCATCGTGGCGCTCAGCGCCACCAGCAGCCACACCAGTTGCAGGCGCGATCCGTCGAGCACCCGCACGCAGAAAAAAACGGCCAGCGTCGACAGCAGATCGCCGAGGCGATAAAACACCGTGTCGATCGCGGTGCGCGCTTCGTACTTCGCGGCGAGGCTCGCGGGCAGCAGCAGTGCGTTGCGGGTGGTATTGAGCAGCGAATAGTCGAGGCTCTTGTGCACGACCAGCACGGCCTGCAGCACCGCGAACACGGGCACCGCGCCGATCAGCAGGAAGCCGGCCGCGAACGCGACCGGCGTCGCGACGAGTGCGCGCGCCAGGCCGGCGTACTGGATCAACCGCGAGACGAGCAGCAGCTGGAGCGCAAACCCGAGCAGGGTGATGGATGCGCAGTAATTACCCATGAACCGCCCGATGAATGCGGATTGCGCGCCGGGCGCCTGCTCGCGCGCGCGCTGCGCGAGCCAGTCGGCGAGCACGAACTCGCCCGTCGATGTGATGCAATTGAGCAGCACGACGAGCGCCGCGATCAGGAACAGGTAGCGGCTGCGCAGGATCAACGCAAAGCCGCCGAAGCAGCTGGGTTGGCGCACGTCGTCTGCGATGGGTGCGCCTGGCGCGTTGCCGACGATTGAGCGCCGGGCCCATGCGGCGAGCGCGGCGGCAACGAGAAGCACGGCGGCCGACGCCAGCATCAGCCCGAAGGGCCCGAGCGTCTCGATGCCGGCGACGGCGAGGCGCGCGCCGATCCAGGCGCCGCCCGCCACGCCGGCGGCGATCACGCCGAGCAACCGCTGGCCGGCCCGCACGTCGAGGACATCGGTGGCGAGCGCCCAGAACTGCGCCACCACGACCACGCCGAAGAGTCCCACCCACACGAAGAATGTGAACGCGAGGTGCAGCCCGGCACGGCCCGCGCAGGAGAAGAGCACGAGGTGGGATGCGAGGAATACGCAGAGCGCCGGCACGACGCGGCGGGCACCGATCCTCTGCACCGCGAGGCTGTAGAGCGGGATGAGGGCGATCAACAGCAACGCCTGCACGCCGACCGCGTAGCTCCGGATCTCGGCGCCCCCGCCGGTCAGAATCAGTGCCTCGCGCACCGGACGAACCAGGTAATAGGCGACCATGATCACCAGGGCCTGCGAGAACAGTACCGCGACGGTGCGGCCATCTCCCGGCTCGACTCTCGTGAGCAGTGCGAGGGCGTGCTCGAAACGGCTCAACCGGTGTGTGTGTCCCATGACGCGAGGCTAGTGGCGCCGCGCGCAGACTTCTGTCAGGGGCCCGACATATACTCGCTCGGGGGATCTGCGGCGCCATGCTCAAGGACAGCCGGAAGATCGCCGCCGTTCTGGCGGCCGACGTCGTGGAATACAGCCGGCTGATGGGTGCCGACGAGCCGGGCGCGCTCGATGCACTCAAGCGGCGCCGTGCCATCTTCGACGAACTCGTCGCCGAACTGGAAGGCCAGGAATTCGGCAGCGTGGGCGACAGCCTGATGGCCAGGTTCGGCAGTGCCGTGAATGCCGTGCTGTGCGCGCAGGCCATCCAGCAACGCGTCGAAACGGAGAATGCGGGCCTGCCCGCCGGACATCGCATGCAACTGCGCGTCGGCGTGAACCTCGGCGACGTGATCGTGGAGAACGACGCGGCGTTCGGCGATACCGTCAACATTGCGGCGCGGCTGCAGGCGCTCGCGCGGCCCGGCGGCGTGCTGATCTCGGGAACGGTCTACGACCAGGTCCACCTCAAGGTACCGGCGCGATACATCTATACGGGCGCGCGGCAGGTCAAGAACGTCAGCGAGCCGGTCAGGACGTTTGAAGTGCTGGCGCCCGAGCCGCAGGGCCTGGCCGGCAAGCTCGCGACGCTCGGCGCGCGAGCCGTGTCCCGGCGTGTCCGGCACGTCGCGGCCGGCGTTCTCGTAGTGGCGGCGGCCGCTGTGCTGGGCGTGTTCTGGCGCGAACTGTCGCCCATGCGCGCAAGCGACGGCGCGGGGAGCCTGCTGCCGGCGTTGCGAGGCAGGGAGGCCCCGCCCAACTCGATCGCCGTGCTGCCGTTCGTCAACCTGAGTGGCGATGCGCGCAATGACTACGTCGGTGAAGGGCTCGCCGAAGAGCTCACCAATCGACTCACCCGATTTCCGGAGCTGCTTGTGGCGGCGAGGACTTCTGCGTTCGCGTTCAGGGGCAAGGATCTGGCCGTCGGCGACATCGCGGCGCGACTCGGCGTGCACTATGTGGTCGAGGGCAGCATCCGGCGGCAGGGCGATCGCTTGCGGGTCACGGCGGCGCTCGTCGAGGGCAAGGAAGGGTCGAATCGCTGGGCCAATTCCTATGAGCCGGCCGTCACGGATTACTTCGCCGTCGAAAGCGACATCACCGCCCAGGTGATCACGGCCCTGGCACTCGTACTCAAGGAACAGCCGGCGTTTGCGCCGCCGTCGCCGGGCGGCGAGAGCAGCATCGCCTATGACCTGCACCTGCAGGGGCTCGCCGAACTGCGGCGCGTGAAAAGTGTGACGACGCTGGCGGGCGCCGAGGAGCTGTTTGCGCGCGCGCTCGCGGTGCAACCGGATTTTGCGCGCGCGCAGGCGGGGCTCTGCGAGGCGCGGGTCGAGCGCTACGCGCTCGAGCGCGTCCCCGCCCTCATCACGGCGGCCGAGCAGGCCTGCGCGAACGCCACGGCGCTCGACAATGGCGCCCACGACGTGCAGATGGCCGTCGGCAAGCTGCGTCTCGCGACCGGGGACTCGAAACTGGCAGAGACGGCCTATCGGCGTGCGCTCGCGCTCGCGCCGCAATCACCGGACGCGGCCATCGGGCTCGCGGAGGCCCTCGCCGCCGGCGGCAGGACGGACGAGGCCGAAAAGATCTATGTACGCGCCATCGCACTGCAGCCGAGGTATGCCCAGGGGTATGTGAAGTACGGCAATTTCCTCTTTTCGCAAGGGCGGGCGTCAGAGGCTGCGACCTCCTACGAGCGCGCCACCACGTTGGCGCCCGACAGCCCGAGCGCCTGGAGCAATCTCGGTGGCGCCTGGCTGATGATGGGGGACTTCGACAAGGCCGCAGCCGCGTCCGCACGTTCCCTCGCGATCGAGCCGCGCCGGGCGAGCTACTCCAACATCGCGTTCGCCCATTACTACCGGGGCCGGTACGACGAGGCCGTGGCGATGTACCGCAAGGCGATCGCGCTCGCGCCCTCGGATCACCGCCTCTGGGGGAATCTCGCGGATGCGCAGTACTTCGGCGGGCAACCGCAGGAGGCGGCGGCGTCCTATCGACAGGCGCTGGGACTCGTGGACGGAGAGCTGGCGATCAATCCGAAACATGCGGTCAACCAGGCGCAGGCGGCGTACTATGCGAGCCGACTCGGTGAGCCGGAAAGAGCTCGACGCGCCCTGGCGAGCGCGTTGTCCGAGGGGGGTGACGACATGTACGTGCACTACTACGCGGCGCTCACGGAGCTGGCGCTCGGGGAGCGGCGGAGCGCGGTCGCGCACGCGCGGCGGGCACGGGACCTGGGTTATGCCGAACGCCTGTTGCAGGCGGCGCCGGAACTGGCGGCGATCCGCAGACAGCTCTGACTGACTGCAGATGTCCAAATCAGGGAAGGAGTACGACCGTGGCCAAATTTGAAATCCACATGAAGGTCATAGATGGGCAGACAGTCTCCAGCTTCGGCAAGGTGAAGCCTCGCGAGACGATATTTTTCTATAACGACGACCCGAGTAATACGCTGACGGTCGCGATAACGAGCCACTCTGGTCCGGAAGCCGCGCTGTGCAAGCCCAATCAGGCGGAGGTTTCGACATTCACCGTCGGCCCAAGCAGTCATAAGAACTACCAGATCTGCACGGAGTACAAAGGGAAGACGTTTGAGTACACGGCGACGATTGGCGGGTCGGCCGCCGAGGATCCGATCATCATCATCGAGCAATCCAGGGGATACGAATCCCTGGCGTTGACGCTGTCGATCGCATTGGGGGCGGCGGTGGCCTTTGCGGCGGGCTACTTCGTCGGGCGGATGCGAAGGAACCGCCACGCCATCGCGCATTGACCCCCATGCCGGGGCTCATGCAGGACTGGCCGCTCACGCTCGACAAGTTTCTCGAGCACGCCCGGCGCTGGCACGGCGGTCGCGAGGTCGTCACGCGATCGAACGAAGGGCCGGTCACCCGCTGCACGTACGCGGATATCCACCGGCGCGCGAAACAATTGTCGCTGGCGCTCCTCGAGCACGGCATCGGGCGCGAGGAGCGGGTCGCGACGCTCGCCTTCAACAGCGCGCGCCATCTCGAGGCGTGGTACGGGATCATGGGGATCGGCGCGGTGTGTCACACGCTGAATCCGCGCCTGCCGGTGGCGCAGCTCGAATACATCGTTAACCACGCCGCCGACCGGCTGATCCTGGCCGATACGTGTTTTGCACCGCTGCTTGCGCAACTGCTGCCGCGCTGTCCGTCGATCGAGCGCGTCGTGCTGTTCACCGATGCGGCGCACCTGCCGGCGGGGAGCACTGCGCTCGACTATGAGAGCTGGATCGCCGGGCGCGGCACCGATTGCCTGTGGGGCGCGTTTTCCGAGGAGACCGCCGCGGGTCTTTGCTACACCTCGGGCACGACGGGCGATCCGAAGGGTGCGCTCTACTCGCACCGTTCGAACTATCTGCACGGGCTCACGACCTTGATGCCGGATGTTTTCGGCATCTGTGGCCGCGACACCGTGCTCGCGATCGTGCCCATGTTCCACGCCAACGCGTGGGGCCTCGCGTTCGCCGTGCCCGCGATCGGTGCGAAATTCGTGCTGCCCGGTGCGAAGCTCGACGGCGCTTCGGTGTTCGAACTGCTGGAGAACGAAGGTGTCACGGTGTCGGCAGGCGTGCCGACCGTGTGGCAGGGGCTGCTGCAGCACCTTGAAGGAGAGCAGGTTCGGCCGACGACTCTGCGCAGCATTCTCTGCGGCGGTTCGGCCTGTCCCGAAGCGCTCGCGCGCACGTATCAGGAACGCTACGGCATCGAAGTGCGCCATGCCTGGGGCATGACCGAAATGTCGCCGCTCGGCACCGTCAATGTGCCGCCGGATCTCGCGACCCCGCCGGTCAAGCAAGGGCGCGTGCCGTTCGGAATCGACATGCGGCTCACCGATGACGAGGGGCGGCGCGTCCCCCACGACGGCAGGACCTTCGGCCATCTCGAGGTGTGCGGCGCGGCGGTGACGCGCGCCTATTTCCGGCGCGAGTCGGAGACGATTCTCGATGCCGAAGGCTGGTTCGACACCGGCGACATCGCGACGATCGATGACGCCGGGATTCTCCAGATCACCGATCGCGCGAAGGATGTCATCAAGTCGGGCGGCGAGTGGATCAGTTCGATCGACATCGAGAATGCCGCCGTCGCGCATCCCAGGGCCGCGCTCGCGGCGGTGATCGCCGTGCCTCACGCGAAGTGGGGCGAGCGGCCGCTTCTCATCGTGCAGCTGAAGCCGGGGGAAAGCGCGACGGCGCAGGACTTCCTGGATTTCCTCTCGGGCCGCATCGCGCTGGTGGATGCCGGAGGCCGTGCGGTTCATCGACGCGATGCCGCTGGGCGCCACCGGCAAGATCGACAAGAAGCAGCTGCGCGCGGCGCTCGGCGACGGCTGAGGGTCAGTCTTCGAGCTGGAAGGCGAGGCGCACTTTCGCCGGGTGATCGACCGGCACGCCGTCTTCGCGACGCGGGTCATAGCGCCACCGCCGCACCGCGGAGACCGCTTCGGCGTCGAACACCCCCGGCGGCGTGCTCTGCACGATCTGCACGTCGCGCACCTTGCCGTCGCTGCCGACGATGAACGCGAGGTCGACGGATCCTTCGACCTTGCGGCGTCGTGCCTCGTCCGGATAGTCGGGCGGCGCACTGCGCAGCAGCTTCATCTCCATCACCACCGGTGGCGGCCGGTCCGGCGGCACGACGCGCGAAGCCGGCACGGGGGCGGGTACGACCGGTTTCGTACTGTCTTCGACCGTCCTGCCCGCAAAGCTGACCGAGGTCAGTTTCGAGGGGCGCAGGTCCGTCGGCGAGGCAACCGGTCGCGTCGGCTCGAGTGCCGTGGCCGGTGGGTCCGCTGCGGGCGCAGGCGCGGTGTCCGTCGGCGCGCCCGCGGGCAGGGTCGGCTCGGGCGGTGCCAGTGTGACGCCGGGAGCGATGGATGTGGTCGTCGACACGGCGGGCGCCCGGTCGGCTGCGAGCGCGCCATCAGTGGTCGGCGTGGTCTCGGTGCGGTCGGTCGTATTGTCGGGCGCGACGGGCAACGGTGGCGTTTGCACGGACGGCACCAGCGCTGGGGCGGAGGTGTCGGGTGTCGCCGCTGCCGTCGCTGGCGCCGTGGGCGCGCGCACCGCGGCCGGCGTGGGCGCGCCGGCAGGGGTGCCATTGCGCGAGAAATAGAACCAGGCGGCGCTGAACGCGAGCGATGCGGCGGCGGCGAGGGCCACCGGCAACGGCAGGCGCCCGGGGTGGCGATCGGGGCGCGAAGGGCGCATCCCGTGCCCCATCGAGGCGGAACCCGTACCGGGCGGCTGCCAGTCGACGGTGGTGAGCTTGTGTCCCCCGAGGCTTGCGATCGGTCCCGCGAGCGCATCCTCGTGATCGATCGGCCGTACGGGGCGAGTCGCGGACGGCGGCGTCTGCGGCAGCCCGGGCGGCGGTGACGGCGGCAGCCCGGACGGCGGCGCGGCGGCGTTGCCGCGGTCAGCGTTGAGCGTGTGCAGCCGCAGGGCCGAGTCGAGCACGAGCCGCATGCCGGCGTGCGAAACCGGCTTGGCGACGAAGCGGTTGAGGACCCCGTTCGAGACCAGTGATTCGAGTGCCTGTCCGTCGTTGCGCCGGCCGAGCGCGAGCAGCAGCGTCGCCGGCGAGGCGCGGTGCGCTTCGGCGAACCAGTTCACCGGGTCCATGCCGAGCGTGCCGACATCGACCAGCGCCAGCACGGGTTGGCGCGCCACGAGGTCCGCGCGTGCCTCGTCCGCGTCGCGCGCGCTGATCACGCGGTAGGGCTTGTCCGCGAGCGCAGCGCCGGCCCCTTCGAGCGCCGTGCTGTCGCGCGTGAGGATCACGATCTGCGGGTGCGATTCGACGGGATCGGGGTGCGTCGCGTCGTCGTCCGGCGCCTCATCGCCGCCCAGCACGATGTTCTCGAACTCGCCCGACATGAGATCGCCGCGTTCCGCGATCGCGAGCGCCATGGCTGATCGCAGTTGCATCGAGTCGAGCGGGTAGCTGATCGTGTCGAACAGCTTGAAGGGCGTGAGATGGGCGCCGAGCTTCTTCAGACGTTCGGCGTCGGCGGCGAAGATGCGCAGCAGTTCCGGATGCGACATGCCGATGGTCGCGAGAAGGTCGAGGCCCGAGCCGTCGGCGAGGCGTTCGCACGCGATCACGATGTCGTAGCCGCCTTCCCGCAGCCGGGCGAGGCAATCCTGCTTGCTCGTGACCTGCACGCAGTCGATCAGGCCCTGCAGCGCGCGTGCCGAGGCTGCCAGGACGGCTGGATCGTGGTCGGCTAGAACGACTCTCATTGAAGGCCCTAATTACCCGTCTCGCGCCGCAGAGACTCCGTCATATGTCACGAAATGGGATGGTGCAGTGCAGCATTCAGCGAGTTCGCCGCGTGCTCAGGACGTTGGGCACTTTTTCGAGACGCTGGGTGACACGCGCCAGGTCGGTCAGGTCGCGAATGTCGAGCCGCAGTACCGTGGTGGCCGTGCCTTCGCCGCGTTCGGTCGTGGTGGACAGCGAGTCGAGCCGCAGGCGCTCGCTGGCGATCACGTCGGTGAGGTCGCGCACGAGTGCGCGGCGGTCGAGGCCGACGACCGTGATCTCGACGGTCTGTGTGCGGTCGTCGCCCTGCGTCCATTGACAATCGAGTACGCGTTCGGGCCGCGCCACGCGCATGCGCGCGAGCGACGCGCACACGGCGCGATGCACCGTCACGCCGCGGCCCACCGTGACATAGCCGACGATTGCCTGCGGACGCACGGGCGAACAGCAGCGTGCCAGCGTGATCGGCAGATCGCCGACTCCCTCGATCGCAACCGGCGAGCCGCGCGCGCCCGCCGGTGCACGCGTGCGCGGGACGGCTCGCGCGGGTGCAGGGGCGACGACGCGCCCGATGGCCTGGGAGAGTTGCGTGGCCGTGATTTCGCCTTCGCCCACGAGCCGGTAGAGCGTCTCGGCATCCGGCGCCTTCAATTCCTGCACGAGCGCCGCGAGCTCCCCGGGGCCTGCAGCGGCGCGCGCGAGCTCGCGCTCGACCGCGGTGCGCCCGGCTGCGCGATTGTCGGCTTCGCCGAGCCGGCGAAACCACGCGCGCACGCGCGAGCGGCTGCGCGCGGACGCCAGGTAGCCCTGTTCCGGCGCCATCCAGTCGCGGCTCGGCGCGGCGGCTTTCGCGGTGATCACCTCGACGACCTCGCCGTTTGCGAGGCGGTGGGTGAGCGGCACGATGCGCCCGTTGACCTTGGCGCCGCGGCAGCGGTGCCCGAGGTCGGTGTGCAGGTGGTAGGCGAAGTCGAGTGGCGTCGCACCGCGCGGCAGCTCGACGACTTCGCCCTTCGGCGTGAGCGCGTAGATGCGGTCGGCGAACAGGTCCGCCTGCACGCGATCGATGAAGTCGCCCTCGTCGCGACGCAGGCCACCCGGGGCGATCAGGCCGCGCACCGCCTCGACCTTGCGCGCGTAGTCGGCATCGCGCGTGCCCCCTTCCTTGTAGCGCCAGTGCGCGGCGATCCCGAGCTCCGCCTGCGCGTGCATGTCCTGCGTGCGGATCTGCACCTCGACCGGCTTGTCGCCCGGCCCGATGACGGCCGTATGGATCGAACGGTAATCGTTGCCTTTCGGCGTCGCGATGTAGTCGTCGAACTCGCCCGGAATGTAGTGCCAGCGCCCGTGCACGACGCCGAGCGCGCCGTAGCAGCCGGGTATGTCCGCGCAGACGATGCGCACGGCCCGCACGTCGAAGATGCGCTCGAAGTCGAGCTGCTTGCGCTGCATCTTGCGATAGATGCTGTAGATGTGCTTCGGGCGGCCGTACACCTCGGCGGTGATGCCCGCCGCCGCGAGCGCGGCGCGCAACTCGCCGCACAGGTCCTCGATGTAGCGCTCGCGCGCCTCGCGCTTCTCGTTGAGGGCGGTCGCGATCCGCCGGTAGCCGGCCGGATCCTGCAGCCGGAATGCCAGGTCCTCGAGCTCCCATTTCAGCTGCCAGACGCCGAGACGATTGGCGAGCGGCGCGAAGATTTCCCGCGTCCCGGTCGCGAGCCGCTCCTGCTCGTCGGGCCGCAGGTCGCGCGCCGCGCGCAGTTCCACGAGCTGGATCGCGAGCCGCGCGAGCACGAGGCGCGGGTCGCTGACCACCGCGAGCAGCATCTTGCGCAGCGTTTCGGCCTGGCGCGCATCGAGCCCGCTCGCAGGCTGCCACGACTTCGGCAGCCCGAGGTCGCCGAGCGCGGCGAGCGCGCGCGTGAAATGCGCGGCGCGTTCACCGACGATGCGCGTGAGTGCGGCCGCGTCGCCACCGGGAGCGAGCGCGCCGTAGCCGAGCGTACCGAGCGCGAGCGTCGCGTCGTCCGTCAGCGCGCCGACGATCCCGGCGGCCGACGCGCTGCGCGCGAGCGTCTCGACCGGCACGCCCGACTCGTGCAGCGCCCGGCGCGCACGTTCGATGTCACTCGCGAGTGCGGGCGGGCAGTGAAATGCGGTGTCCACGGCGAGGGTCCGGCGGGTCCGGTAATACGAATCGGGTTATCATACCGATCGCATGACGGGACACAGCAAATGGGCCGATATCCAGCACCGCGTGGGCACCCGTCGTCCCGGTGGGCGCGCGGGTGGCGCCGGCGCGGGCCCCGCTTTCCGGGCCGCGCGCTACGAGGGTTACGGGCCCGGGGGCGCGGCAGTGATGATCGATTGCCTCACCGACGACCGCGATCGCACGGTGGCGGCCCTGCGCGAAGCGTTTGCGAGCCACGGCGGGCATCTCGGCGCCGACGGTTCCGTCGCGTATCTTTTCCAGCAGGCGGGCGTGCTCGCCTTCCCGCCGGGCTGCGACGAGGATGCCGTGATGGACATCGCGCTCGATGCGGGCGCGGAAGATGTCGTCGTCAATGCGGACGGTTCACTCGATGTCCTGACGGCGCCCGCCGACCTCGAGGCGGTTCGCGCGGCTCTCGCGCGGCGCGGACTCGTGGCGGCGTCGGGTGAAGTCACGCAGCGCGCGGCGACGAACGCAGTGCTCGCCGGCGATGCGGCCGCCACCCTGGTCGGTTTGCTCACTGCGCTCGAAGGCCTCGACGACGTCCAGCACGTGTACTCGAATGCGGAAATTGCGGACGACGTCCTGGCGCGCCTTCCGGCCTGACGAGTGGCAGGCGTGGCGTGCGGCGCGTGGCCCGGGCGGGGCCGGCGACCCGGGTGGCCCCTGTCGCATCCTCGGGCTCGATCCGGGATCGAGGCGCACCGGTTACGGCATCGTCCGCTGGGTCGACGGCGGGTATGTGCACGTCGCGCACGGCTGCATCGACGTGGCAGGCCTCGAGTTTGCGGCGCGGCTGCGCCAGATATTCGAGGCGGTGCAGGCGTTGATCGCGACACACGCACCCGACGAGGTCGCGATCGAGCGCGTGTTCATGAGCCGCAATGCGGACAGTGCGTTGAAGCTCGGCCAGGCGCGCGGCGCCGCGCTCGCCGCCGTGCCCGCCGGTACCGCGACCTACGAGTATGCACCGCGCGAAGTGAAGCGCGCGGTCGTTGGTTTCGGCGCGGCGGAGAAGCCGCAGGTCGGCCACATGATCGCGCAGCTCCTCGCGCTCGATGCACGGTTGCCGGTCGACGCGGCGGACGCACTCGCGGTGGCGCTGTGCCATGCGCAGTCGCGGCGCCTCGCGCGGATCGCGCACGCCGCGGGAGCGCGCCGGTGATCGGGTCGCTGCGCGGCATCCTGCGCTCCAGGGCGCCACCGCAGCTGTTGCTCGAGGTCGGCGGGGTGGGCTACGAAGTCGAGGCGCCGATGTCCACGTTCCATACGTTGCCCCCGCTCGGGCGGGAACTGCACCTGCTGACCCACCTCGTCGTGCGCGAGGATGCGCACACGCTCTACGGGTTCGCGACCGAGACCGAGCGGCGGCTCTTTCGCGACCTGCTGCGCGTGACGGGCATCGGCCCGAAGCTGGCGCTGACGATACTTTCGGGCAGCACCGTCGAGGCCTTCACGCAATGCGTGCTCGCGCAGGATATCGGCGCGCTCACGAAGATCCCGGGGGTCGGCCGCAAGACCGCGGAACGGCTGCTCGTCGAGATGCGCGATCGCCTGCAGGCCGACGCGCAGGCGATGGGTGCGACGTTGCCCGGCGGCGCGGGTGACGGCAAGGCGGGCGCGGAGGCCGAGGCGCTGAGTGCGCTCGTGGCGCTCGGCTACAAGCCCGTGGAGGCATCGCGGCTGCTGCAGGGCGCGCGCGCACCGGGCGCGTCGACCGAGGATCTCATCCGGGGCGCGCTGCAGAGCGCCGCGCGCGACACATGAGCGCGAGGGGTACATGACGCAGGAAGCCGACCGGCTCGTGAGCCCCGCGGCGGGGCGCGACGACGATGCGATCGAACGCTCGATCCGCCCGCGGCGCTTCGCCGACTATGTCGGGCAGCCGAAGGTCAAGCAGCAGCTCGGCATCTTCGTCGACGCGGCCCGCGCGCGTGGCGAGGCGCTCGATCACACGCTGATCTTCGGCCCGCCGGGCCTCGGCAAGACGACGCTCGCGCACATCCTCGCCGAGGAGCTCGGCGTGAGCCTGCGCCAGACGTCCGGTCCGGTGCTCGAGCGGGCGGGCGATCTCGCGGCGATCCTGACCAACCTCACGGCGCGCGACGTACTGTTCATCGACGAGATCCATCGCCTCTCGCCGGTCGTCGAGGAAGTGCTGTACCCCGCGATGGAGGATTACCAGCTCGACATCATGATCGGCGAGGGCCCCGCGGCACGCTCGATCAAGCTCGACGTGCCGCCGTTCACGCTGGTCGGCGCCACGACGCGCGCCGGGCTCCTCACCTCGCCGCTGCGCGACCGCTTCGGCATCGTGCAGCGGCTCGAGTTCTACGGCGTCGACGACCTAGAACGCATCGTCGCGCGTTCGGCCGGCATACTCGGTGTGCCGATCGAGGCGGCGGGTGCGCGCCGCATCGGCGAACGTTCGCGCGGCACGCCACGCATCGCCAACCGGCTGCTGCGCCGGGTGCGCGACTTTGCGCAGGTGCGGGCCGAGGGACACATCGACGAGGCGGTGGCCGATGCGGCGCTCGAACTGCTCGAGGTCGACGCGCACGGCTTCGACACGCTCGACCGGCGACTGCTGCTCACCGTGATCGAGAAGTTCGACGGCGGGCCGGTCGGCATCGAGAGCATCGCCGCGGCGATCGGCGAGGAGCGCGGCACGCTCGAGGACGTGATCGAGCCGTTCCTGATCCAGCAGGGTTTCCTGATGCGCACCGCACGCGGGCGCGTCGCGACCCGCAGCGCGTATCGGCACTTCGGCCTCGCGGCGCCGGAGCGGGCCGCGCCGGCCCTGTCGCTGTTCGAGGACAGCCCGTGACGGTATTCACATGGCCCGTGCGCGTGTATGTCGAGGACACGGATTTCGGTGGCGTCGTCTACTATGCGAACTACCTGCGATTCTGCGAGCGCGCGCGTACCGAGTGGTTGCGCTCCAGGGGCTGGTCGCAGGCCGCGCTCGCGGGCGGGCGCGGCCTGCTCTTCTCGGTCGTCAGCGCACAGGTGCACTACCGGCGGCCCGCGCGGCTCGACGACGAACTGGTGGTGACCTGCGAGCCGCGGGCGGACGGACGCGCCAGCGTGCGCTTCGCGCAGCGCATCCTGCGGGGCGAGGAACTTCTCGTCGAGGCCGACGTCCGAGTGGCATGTCTCGTCGCGGGCACCCTGCGCCCCACGCGCCTGCCGGAATTCGTGATCGCGGAGGTGGCGTAGATGGGTGGAGAGTTGTCGATCGTGCAGCTCGTGCTCGATGCGAGCCTGATCGTGCAGGTCGTGCTGGCGCTGCTGCTCCTCGCCTCGATCGTCTCATGGGCGATCATATTCAGGAAGCGGGGCGTGATCCGCGGCGCGCGTGCCGAGGCGGAACGCTTCGAGGAGCAGTTCTGGGTCGGCGGCAGCGATCTCGCGGCGCTCTACCGGGAGATCGATGCCCGCGCCGGTGTCACCGGCATGGCGAGCATCTTCGCGATGGGGTTTCGCGAGTTCGCCCGACTGCGCCAGCAGGGCAGCGTCGCACCCGAACAGATGCTCGAGGGCGCGCGACGCGCCATGAAGGTCGCGCAGCTGAAGGAGATCGAGCGGCTCGAGCAGAGCCTCGCGACACTCGCCACGGTCGGGTCGATCAGCCCGTACGTGGGCCTCTTCGGCACCGTGTGGGGCATCATGAATGCGTTCGTGTCGCTCGGCAGCGTGCAGCAGGCGACCCTCGCCATGGTGGCGCCGGGCATTGCCGAAGCGCTCGTCGCGACGGCCATGGGCCTGTTCGCGGCGATCCCGGCGGTGATCGCCTACAACCGTTATGCCGACCAGACGAGCCGGCTCGAACTGCGCCACGATGCGTTCATGGAAGAGTTCTCCACGATCCTGCAGCGCTACGTGGCGGCGCGCAGCGGCACGGGGAGCTGAAGCGTGGCACAGGACAGGCGCGGCCGGCGGCTGATGGGGGAGATCAACGTCGTGCCCTACATCGACGTGATGCTCGTGCTGCTCATCATTTTCATGGTGACGGCGCCGCTGCTCACGCAGGGCGTGAAGGTCGACCTGCCGCAATCGGGCGCCGAACCGCTCGACGTCAGGCTGCCGCGGGGCGAGAAGCCGCTCGTCCTGTCGATCGACCGCGATGGCAGGCTGTATCTCAACGTCGGCTCGAAGCCCGAGCAGCCGCTCGACGAGGCGACCACCCTTGCCCGCGTCGCCGCGATGTTGCGGCGGGCGCCGGATCTGCCGGTACTCGTGAAGGGTGACCGGGGCGTGGCCTATGGCCGGGTCGTCGAGGCGATGGTGATCCTGCAGCAGGCGGGCGCGAAGAAAGTCGGGTTCCTGACCGACCCGCTGCCCGAGCGGCGCCGCGTCGGGGCATGACCGCGCGAACGCGGGATCGCGCGGGTGGCGGGAGTCTCCTCGGGCCATATGCCGGCTCGATCCTGCTGCATCTCGCGCTCTTCGCGCTGTTCGGTGTCGGCTGGCTCACCTGGAAGCGCGCCTCGCCGCCCGAACCGCAATTGCTCGCGATCGATGCGGTGGTCGTCGATCCCGCGTCGGTGCCGGGATTGCGCCAGCCGCGCGAGCCGCAGCCGCCGCCACAGTTGCCGTCGCCGCCGCCCGAGCCCGAGCCGGCGCCGGTACGCGAAACCCCGCCGCCTGCGCGGGACGACGTGCAGGAGCGCAAGCGTGCCGAAGCGCTGCAGCGCGCGGAGGATGAACGACGTGAAGCGGAGCGCAAGGCCGCCGATGAGCAGAAGGCCGAGGCACAACGCAAGGCCGAAGCGCAGCGCAAGGCGGAGGAATTGCGCAAGGCGGAGGCGCAGCGCAAGGCCGATGAGCAGCGCAAGCGCGCCGAGCGGGAGGCGGACCTCAAGCGCAGCCTCGCGGCCGAGGAGCGCGCCCGCGCCGCGAGTGGCGCCGGCGCGCACTGGCGCGATCTCATTCGTGCGAAGATCATGAGTGCATGGCGGCGCCCGCCCACGGCGCGCCCCGGCATCGAATGCGTGGTGCAGGTGACCCAGGTGCCCGGCGGCACCGTCGTCGCCGCGCGCATCCTGTCGTGCAACGGCGACGCCGCGGTCCGCCAGTCGATCGAGCTGGCCGTGATGAACGCCTCGCCGTTGCCGCCGCCGCCCGACCCGGCCCTGTTCGAACGCAACCTGGAAGTGGTATTCAAGCCGAATGATTGACCAGCGACGCCCCGTTCTCCTGTTGTGCGCGCTCATCTGCCTGCTGCCCGCGGTTCCGGCGCACGCGCAATTGCGCATCGAAATCACCTCGGGCGTGACCGACCCGATTCCGGTGGCGATCGTGCCGTTCGCACGGTCGGTGCCTGGGGACGGAGGGCTCGACGTCGCGGCGATCTTGCAGCGCGACCTCGAGGGCAGCGGCCGATTCCGGGCCATGGCCCGCGGCGACATGATCGAGCAGCCGGCGCGTGCCGCGGATGTGGTGGCCGCCGACTGGCGCACGGCCCGCAACGACTACATCGTCGTCGGGCGCGTCGTTGCCGGCGACGGCGGCACGGTGCAGATCGAAGTCGAACTCGTCAATCTCGTGAACGGCCAGCGGATCGCGGCGCAACGGTTCGTCGCCGGCCCCGGATCGATACGCGAAGCGGCCCACCGCGTGAGCGATCTCGTGTACGAGAAGATACTCGGCGTACCGGGCGCATTCGCGACTCGCATTGCCTACGTGGCGGTGGACGGCCAGCCGCCGCGGCAGACGTACCGGCTGATCGTCGCCGATGCGGACGGGGAGGGCGCGCGCACGATCGCCGAATCGTCGCTGCCGCTGATGTCGCCGGCCTGGTCGAACGACGGGGAGTGGCTCGCGTATGTGTCTTTCGAGACGCACGCGTCCGCCATCTGGCTGCAACGCATCCGCACCGGCGAGCGGCGGCGGCTCGTCGCGCGTGCGGGCATCAACGGCTCGCCGGCCTTCGCACCCGACGGCCGCCATCTCGCCGTCACGTTGTCGACGGCGGCGGGCAACCTCGACGTGTACCTGATCGCGGTGGCGGATGGTGCGCTGACGCGCCTGACGTCCGACCCGGCGATCGATACCGAAGCCGTGTTCGCCGCCGACGGCCGCTCGCTCTATTTCACGTCGGACCGGGCAGGCAGTCCGCAGATCTATCGGGTGGATGCCGTGGCGAATGCCAACCCGAAGCGCGTGACCTTCACGGGGAGCTACAATGCGCGCCCGAGACTGTCGCCCGATGGCCGGTCCCTCGCGATGGTGACGCTCACGGGAGGCGCGTACCGTATCGCCGTGCAGGATCTCGCGTCGGGTGTCGTGCGGCTGCTGTCGAAAGGGCCACTCGACGAGTCACCGGATTTCGCGCCCAATGGCGCGATGCTGATCTATGCGGGGCGTGAACGTGGCCAGGGCGTGCTCGCCACGGTGTCGGTCGACGGAATGACGACACAGCGCTTGAAGGCCGACCGGGGCGAGGTGCGCGAGCCCGTCTGGGGCCCGATGCGACCGGACAAATGAGAGAGGTAGCGGAATGATGCGAAATTCAATGTGGGTATGGCTGGCTGCGGGCATGCTCGCGATCGGCGGCTGCGCGAGCAAGAAGCCCGTGCAGCAGCCGGATACGGGAACGACGCAATCCGCCGGTGCGGGCGCGGGTACACAGGGCGCGGGCAGCGAGGGCGTCACGAGCGCGCCGCTCGGCGACGATACGGCGTCGGCGGGCCCGCAGGGCGAACTGCTGTCGAAGCGCATCATCTATTTCGGGTTCGATCGCGCGGAACTGAAGCCGGAGGATGCCGCGCTCGTGGCGGCGCACGCGCAGTATCTCGCGTCGCACCCGGACACGCGGGTACGCCTCGAAGGCCACACCGACGAGCGCGGCACCCGCGAATACAACATCGGCCTCGGCGAGCGCCGTGCGCAGACCGTGCGTCGCGCGCTCCTGTTGCAGGGTGTCGCCGAGACGCAGGTCGCGACTGTCAGCTACGGCGAGGAACGTCCGGCGGCGGCCGGCAGCGACGAAGTGGCGTGGGCGCAGAACCGCCGCGTCGAAATCGTGTACCTCGACTGATCGGGCATCGAGCATGCGTCACCACGCCGTCATGTCCGCCGTCGCCCTGGCGACGCTGTGGCTCGCAGGTTGCAGCCTCACCCCGGCCGGGGAAGACCCCGTGCAGGTGCGTCTCGCCGACCTCGATGCGCGGCTCGCCAGGGTCGAACGCGTCATCGCGAACCAGAGCCTCGTCGAGCTCTCCCAGCGGGTCGAGGCGCTCGAGGCGCAGTCGCGCGACCTGCGCGGCCGGGGGGATGTGCAGGAGAACGCCCTCGCGGCGACCCGGCAACAGCAGCGGGATTTCTACCAGGACCTCGACCGCCGGCTCGCCGCAATCGAATCGGGTGTCGCCGGGAGTGCCCCGGCAGGGGCCGCGGCAGGTTCGGCAGCGGTCGGGGTACCGGCCGCGGGTGCCGCAGGTACGGGCGCTGGCGCGGCTGGCGTGGATCCGCAGAGCGCCTACGACAGTGCGTTCACCGCGCTCAAGGACGCGCGCTACCAGGATGCCATCGCGGGCTTCCAGGGTGTGCTCGACAGCGACCCCGACGGGCCGCTCGCACCGAACGCGCAATATTGGCTCGGCGAGGCCCATTACGTGACGCGCGATTACGAGAAAGCGGCGGTGGCGTTCGACGCGGTGAGCCGTCGCTGGCCCGATTCGGCCAAGACGCCGGGTGCCTTGCTGAAGCTCGGCTACGCGCAGTACGAACTGCGGCGCTACGATGACGCCAGGCGCAGCTTCGCGCAGGTCGTGGCGCGCTATCCGGATACCGAGGCGGCGAAGCTTGCGCAGGAGCGCACGAAGCGCATGAACGCCGAGGGGCATTGAGCGACTCCGCGACGGATTCGAGGCTCAAGGTCACCGAGATCTTCCTGTCGCTGCAGGGCGAAGCCGCGACCGTCGGTTTCCCGACCGTATTCGTGCGCCTCACGGGTTGTCCGCTGCGCTGTGCATACTGCGATACGGCCTATGCGTTCACTGGCGGCGAATGGTGGTCGCAGGCGGCGGTGCTGGGCAAAGTGGCGAGCTTCTCGACACGCCACGTGTGCGTGACGGGCGGCGAGCCGCTCGCCCAGCGGGCCTGCCTGCCGCTCCTCGGCGCCTTGTGCGATGCCGGCCATGTCGTATCGCTCGAGACGAGTGGTGCGCTGCCGATCGACGCGGTCGATCCGCGCGTGCAGCGCGTGGTGGACGTCAAGACGCCGGGCTCGGGCGAGGCGGCGCGCAATCGCTACGGCGACTTCGCGCTGCTCACCGCGCACGACCTGCTCAAGTTCGTGATCACGGGCCGCGCCGACTACGAATGGGCCCTCGCGCAGGTGCGCGCACACCGCCTCGATGGCCGTTGCACGGTGTTTTTCTCGCCGAGCCACGGTGCGCTGCCGGCGCGCGAACTCGCGGAATGGATCCTCGCGGACCGTGCACCGGTCCGTTTCCAGATCCAGTTGCACAAGCTGTTGTGGGGCGATGAACCCGGCCGATAGCCGCCGCCCGGCCGCCGCCCGCGCGGTCGTGCTGCTGTCGGGCGGGCTCGACTCGGCCACGGTGCTCGCGATCGCGCGTCACGCGGGGTACGCGTGCCATGCGTTGTCGGTGGCGTACGGGCAGCGGCATGCCGCGGAGCTGGCTGCCGCGGCGCGCGTCGCCACGGCGCTCGGCGCCGTGGAGCATCGCGTGATGCAGGTCGACCTGGCAGGCATCGGCGGTTCGGCGCTGACCGATGCCGCGATCGCGGTGCCGGAGGTTGCCGCGCCGGGCATCCCGGTGACTTATGTGCCCGCCCGCAACACGCTGCTGCTCGCGCTCGCGCTCGGCTGGGCGGAGGTCCTCGGGTCGAGGGACATCTTCATCGGCGTGAACGCCGTGGACTATTCGGGCTATCCGGACTGCCGGCCGGAATTCGTGCAGGCCTTCGGGGAACTCGCCCGGGTCGCGACCCGCGCGGCCGTGCAGGGGCTGCCGACGCGGATCCATGCGCCGCTGCAGCATCTGTCGAAGGGGGCCATCATCGGCGAGGGTCTGCGGCTCGGGGTGGATTATGGATTGACGGTCTCCTGTTACCAGGCGGACGCGGCCGGCCGAGCCTGCGGCCGCTGCGACGCCTGCCGCCTGCGCCGGGCAGGGTTCGAGGCCGCGGGAGTCGCCGACCCGACGCCGTATCGCTATGATGCGCACCCTTCCGCGGGCCGTTAGCTCAGTAGGTAGAGCAGCTCCCTTTTAAGGAGTTGGTCGTTGGTTCGATCCCAACACGGCCCATGATCCGGCCCACCTTGTCCATGGTGTGAATTGCGCCGGAACGAGGCGACGCCCCCGGGACTATCGGCGTAAAATTCGCCGCTTGCCTACGCCACGGACGCGCCTGTACCCATGCAGCTCACGAAGAAATCCCTGACGATCGGGGCCGTTGCCGCCGTACTCGCCCTCGTCGCGATCCTCATCGGCCTGCGGGTCGCCGGGTCGGGCACCGGCCCGGCCAAGGATCCCCCTCCGCTCGTGACCGTGGCAAAGCCGCAGCTCGGCCCTGTCGCATCGGTGGTGTCGATCAACGGCACGATCAGCGCGCGCAATGAGCTGCCGCTCGGCATCGACGGCGAAGGCGGACGGATCGCGGCCGTCTTCGTGGACGTGGGCGACCTCGTGAAGCGCGGGCAGCGCCTCGCCGCGCTCGACACGTCCGTGCTCGCGCCGCAGGTGGCGCGACTCGAGGCCTCGCTCGTGCAGGCCCGCGCCGATGCCGACCTCGCGCGTGCCGACTGGAATCGCGCGCAAGGCGTCGAGGCCTCGGGCGCGCTGTCGAAGGAGGCGATCGAGCAGCGACGCTCGAAGCTCGCGACCACCACCGCGCAGGTCGCCGTCGCCGAGGCGCAGCTCAGGGAGATGCGGGCACGGCTCGCCCGCGCGGAAGTGCGTGCGCCGCAGGACGGCATCGTGCTGACGCGCACGGCGGAAGTCGGCCAGATCGTGTCGGGCGGCAGCGAGCCGCTCTTTCGCCTCGCGCAGGACGGCGCGGTGGAACTGCGGGGCAAGGTGGCGGAACAGGACCTGCCGCATCTCGCGGTCGGCCAGGCCGCGACCGTGCGCATTGCCGGCGTCGAAACGCCCTTCAAGGGAACAGTGCGCCTCCTCGGCGCGACGATCGATCCGTCGAGCCGCCTCGGCGAGGTGCGCATCGCGCTCGATCCGGACCCGAATCTGCGCCCCGGTGCGTTCGCGCGTGGTGAAGTGCTGGTGTCCGATGCTTCGCGGGCCGTCGTGCCGCAAACCGCGGTGCTCGCGGACCGCAAGGGCACCTATGTCTACATCATCGGGGCCGACCAGAAGGTCGTGCGGCGCGATGTGCGCGTCGCCGACACGACCGCGCACGGTGTCGTGATCGGCGAGGGCCTCGACGGTACCGAGCGCGTGGTGGTCACCGCCGGCGCCTTCCTGCGCGAGGGTGAATCCGTGAGGACGACGACATGAAGAACATCTCCGCATGGGCGATCCGCCATCCGACGCTGCCGCTCGTGCTGTTCGTCGTGCTGCTGTTCCTCGGCGTGACCGCGTTCATCCGGCTGCCGATCAACATGAACCCGGACATCGCCTATCCGCTCGTCATGGTGAGCGTCTCGCAGCCGGGCGCGGCGCCCACCGAGATCGAAACCCAGGTGATGCAGAAGATCGACGGCGCGGTAGCGAGCGTCGGCAACGTGCGCGAAATCACCTCGCGGGCGATCGAAGGGCAGAGCCTGACGTTCGTCGAATTCCAGATCGGCACCCCGGTCGACCGCGCCGTCAACGACGTGCGTGACGCGGTGGCGAAAGTGCGCAGCGACCTGCCCGAGGGCATCGAAGAGCCGGTCGTGCAGCGCGAGGACATCGAAGGCGGCGCGATCGCCTACTTCGCGGTCAGCACCACCGACATGACGCCGCAGGAACTGTCCTGGTTCGTCGACAACACGATCACCAAGCGGCTGCTCGCGGTACCGGGCATCGCGCAGGTCACCCGCGGCGGCGGCGTCGATCGCGAGATCCGGGTGGAACTCGACCCGGCGCGGATGCAGGCGCTCGGCATCACGGCGGTCGAGGTGAACCAGCAGCTGCGCCAGCTCAATCTGGACGCGCCCGGCGGGCGCGCGCAGGTCGGCGGCGGCGAGCAGGCGATCCGCGTGCTCGGCGGCGCCAAGTCGGCGTTCGATCTCGGCGAGACCCGCATCGCGGTGCCCGGCGGTCGCGTCGTGCAGTTGAAGGACATAGCCGACGTGCGCGACGGCGTGGCCGAAGTCCGTTCGCTCGCCCGTTTCAACGGTCGCGAAGCAACGACTTTCGGGATCTTCCGCGCGAAGGGCAGCTCCGATGTCACGGTGCTCGACCTCGTGAATCGCGAGATCGCCCAGCTCGGCAAGGAATTTCCGCGAGTCAAGGTGAAACTCGTCTTCTCGACCGTCAAGTTCACCCAGCGTACCTACGACTCGGCGATCCACGCGCTGATCGAGGGCTCGCTGCTCGCAGTGCTGGTGGTGTTCCTCTTCCTGCGGGACTGGCGCGCCACCGGCATTGCGGCGCTCGCGATCCCGCTGTCCGCGATCCCGACCTTCGCCTTCATGCAGTGGATGGGGTTCACCCTGAACCAGATCAGCCTGCTCGCGCTGTCGCTCGTCGCGGGCGTGCTGGTCGACGACGCGATCGTCGAGATCGAGAACATCGTGCGGCACATGCGCACCGGCAAGAGCGCGTGGCAGGCGGCGCTCGACGCCGCCGACGAGATCGGGCTCGCGGTGGTCGCGACTTCCGCCACCATCATCGCGGTGTTCCTGCCGGTCAGCTTCATGAGCGGCGTCACCGGGCAGTTCTTCAAGCAGTTCGGGCTCACGGTGGCGGTGGCGGTGTTCATGTCGCTGCTGGTGGCGCGGCTCATCACGCCGCTGATCGCCGCCTATACATTGAAGGGCCACGGGCGCGTGCAGCACGGTGACGGCCCGGTCATGCGGGCCTACCTCGCGCTGCTGCGCCTGTGCGTGCAGCACCGCTGGCGCACGATACTCGGCGGAACGGTGTTCTTCGTGGTGTCGATATTCGCGCTGATGTCGGTGCCGCAGGCGTTCATTCCTCCGAGCGACCTGTCGTCGGCGACGCTCAATATCGAGTTGCCGCCGGGCGTGCGCCTCGAGGATACGGCGGCCGTCTCCGCGCGCGTCACCGGGATCGTGCGCCAGCGGCCCGAAGTGGTCGATGTCGTCGAATCGATCGGCGCCGACGATGCCGGCAACGTGCGCGAAGCGACGCTCTACATCAATCTCGTCGAGCCGCCGCAACGCGAACTGTCGCAGATCGAATGGGAAGCGGAGATGATCGCGGAACTGCGCAGGATTCCGGACGCGCGGATCAGCTTCCAGAGCCAGCACGGCGGATTCGGGCGCGACATCACACTCTTCCTCACGGGCGAGGATTCCGATCTCGTGCAGGGGACGGCGGAGAAAATCGTCGAGGAGATGCGCACGCTGCCCGAACTGCGCGATCCGCGCATCTTCGGCGACCTGCCACGACCCGAAATCGTGATCCGCCCGCGGCTCGATCTCGCCGCCGACCTCGGCGTGACCGTGGCGAGCATCGGCCAGACCGTGCGCATCGCGACGATCGGCGATCTCGCGCAGAACGGCGCGAAGTTTTCGCTGACCGACCGCCAGGTGCCGATCCGTGTGAGCCTCGTCGAGAGCGCGCGTTCCGACCTGAGCGCCATCGAGAACCTGCCCGTGCCGACGGCCGGCGGCGGCGCGGTGCCGCTCAAGGCGGTCGCCGACATCAGCTTCGGCCAGGGCCCGAGCACGGTGCGCCGCTACAACCAGAGTCGCCGCGTCGCGATCGGGGCCGATCGCGCGGGGGTCGAACCGAGCGTCGCGATGGAGAAGATCATGGCGCTGCCGACACTCCGGCACCTGCCGCAGGGCGTGCGGCTGATAGAGAAGGGCGACGCCGAGATGATGAACGAGCTGTTCTCGAACTTCCTGCTCGCGATCGCCGCCGGTGTACTGATGGTGTTCGCGGTGCTCGTGCTGCTGTTCGCGCGCGTGTTCCAGCCGATCACGATCCTCTCGGCGCTGCCGCTGTCGATCGGCGGCGCGGCTCTCGCACTGATACTGACCGGCAAGGCGCTGTCGCTGCCCGCGGTGATCGGCGTGCTGATGCTGATGGGCATCGTCGCGAAGAACTCGATCCTGCTGGTGGATTTCGCGATCGAGGAGATGCGTGCCGGGCGTGACCGGCTGACCGCGCTCCTCGAATCGGGCCACAAGCGCGCCCGCCCGATCGTGATGACGACGGTGGCGATGGTGGCGGGCATGCTGCCGGTCGCCCTCAATATCACGGGAGACTCCGCGTTCCGTTCGCCGATGGCGATCGCCGTGATCGGCGGGCTCATCACCTCGACGGCGCTCACACTCGTGGTCGTGCCCGCCGTGTTCACGGTCATCGACGACCTCGAGCGCAAGGCCGGGCCGCTCTTCAGCAAGGCGCTGACGACTGGCGGGGAGTTGGCGGCCGGCCGCGAATAGCGAACCACCAACAGCGAACAGCGATCGGCGATCAGCGAACGGCCAGAGGCCGGAGCGCGGCGCCTGGCCGCCCAGCGACTTCTTGCTGCTCGCTGCTCGCCGTTCGCCGGCTGTTCAATGCGTGAGCACGGTGTCGAGCGGCTGGACCGTGCCGTTCACGGCGACGGCCTGGCGGCCGAACACGCGAGCGTCGGCGATGCGGATGCTCCCCGCGACGAGTTTCACCGGGAGCTTCTCGCCGCCGGCCGTCGCGAGCTCACGCTGGCGCTTCAGGTCGTACTGGTCGAGGCTGCCGACGACGAAGTGGCGCTTGAGCAGGGCCGCGAGTTCGTCCTTGTTCTCGGGCTTCAGCAGGTTGTCGAGCGTGCCCGCGGGCAGTTTGGCGAACGCGTCGTCCGTGGGTGCGAGCACAGTCACGGCTTCGTCGTTCGCGAGCAGGTTGTCGAGCCCCGCGGCGTCGATCGCCCTGGCGAACGTCGTGTAGCGGGCGTCGGAATGGATGATGTCGCCGACCTTGCGGTCCTGCGCGACGGCGAGTGTGGACGCACCGAGCACGGTCAGCGCGAGCGCGGCGGCGAATTTCCTGAATGTCATGGGGCATCTCCTCTGGGCTGGTGCGCAGGATAGGTGCAACGCCGTGCCCGTAACGTCGTCATGCGGCAAAGCTGTGCAAAGAAGTGCAAAGGCCGTGTTCTCCGTGAGTTGCGTGGGGAGAGCGTCTAAACTTCGCCGATGCAGGCCGAGCTGCTCCTGATAGACGACGACCGCGACCTCTGCGCGATGCTGGAGGAATTGCTCGGGGGGGAAGGATTCGGGGTCACGAGTCTGCACTCGGGGCCCGCGGCGCTCGCCCATGCCGAGCAACACCGCGTGGACCTCGTCGTGCTGGACGTGATGATGCCGGGCATGAGCGGCTTCGACGTCCTGCGTGCGCTGCGCAAGCGCAGCGCCGTGCCCGTGCTGATGCTCACGGCGCGCGGCGACGCCGTGGACCGCATCGTCGGCCTCGAAGTGGGCGCCGACGACTACCTCGCCAAACCGTTCCACCCGCGCGAGCTCATCGCCCGCATCCGGGCGATCCTGCGCCGACCGGTTGCGCCGACGCCGGGCACCGGCGAACGCCTGCTGGCGGTCGGACCCCTGGTGCTCGATCTTGCACGCGGCAAGGCCACCATGGGTGAACGTCCCGTGAGCCTCACGGGCGCCGAGGCGCGCGTGCTCGAGGAACTGATGCGCGCCGCAGGGCAGGTGTTGTCGCGCCAGCAGCTGTGCGATCGCGCGCTCGGCCGGCCGCTCGAGGCGTTCGATCGCAGCATCGATACGCACGTCGCGAATCTCAGGCGCAAGCTCGGCGAGGGCGCGCCGGAAATCCGCGGCGTACGCGGCGCGGGCTACGCACTCGACCCGGGGGAACCACCGTGAAGGGCGTCTACGGCCGTATCTTCCTCACGGTCAGCGTGGCGAGCCTCGTGATGATCGCGCTCGGCACGGTGGTCAGCTTCCTGATGGTGACCCAGCGCATCGAGCGCCTCGCAGGACACGATGCGGCGCACGTCGCCGCCGCGGCCGCGGCGGCCATCGACCGGGGTGGCGAGCGCGGCCTGCGCGAGTGGCTGCAGGCGCAGGACGCCTCACCCGGTACGGAGCGCGCGCTGATCGTCGACCCCGCGGGCGTCGATCTGCTCGGACGGGATGTGCCGTCCGGGCTCGCGGTCCGGGCGGCCGCGATCCTCGCGCCCGATCCGGCACTCGACTCGCCGTCGCTCTACGCATCGCGCTGGGTGCCGCAGGTGCGGCTGCCGGACGGGCGCCGCTTTGCGGTGTACATGACGGAACGCGATCCGTCGTGGTGGGCGCGGATCGGCATCCGGGAACTGTCACTGCTCCTGATCGTGTTCGCGATCATCGTGAGCGGGGCGGTGGCCGGCATCCTCGCGCGCAGCTTCAGCCGGCCCGTGCGAGAACTCGCGCGTGCCGCGCGTTCGTTCGCCACCGGGCATTTCGCGCCCGAGATCAGCAGCCGCGTCATCGGGCGGACCGACGAGTTCGGCACCCTCGCGCGCGATTTCACCGCGATGGCGGGCCGCCTCGAGCACATGCTCCGTGCCCGCGACCAGCTGGTGCGGGACATGTCGCACGAACTGCGTACCCCGCTCGCCCGGCTCAATGTCGCACTCGAACTGCTGCGGCGGCACGACCCCGACAACCGGCTCACCACGGATGTCGCCCGGATCCAGCAACAGGCGGACCGGCTGGACTACATGATCGATTCGATCCTGAACCTCTCGCGGCTCGACGCCATGTCGACCCCGCCGAAATTCCAGCTGCTGGAGCTCGGCGCGTTCGTCGAGGAAATCGCCGAGGATGCGCGGCTCGAGGCGGCCGAGCACCAATGCGCCCTCGTGCTGCACGAAGCCGATGGTCCGCAACCTGTCGTGTACGGCAATGCGGCGATCCTCGGCAGCGCGCTGCAGAACGTGCTGCGCAACGCGATCCGGCACGCCGCGAAGGGCACGCGCATCGACATCCACGTCCGCGGCGGTGGCGCGGAGGCGAGCATCGTCGTGGCGGACCAGGGGCCGGGCGTGCCGAGCGATGCGCTCCAGCACATCTTCGAGCCCTTCTATCGCGTGGATGCCGCGCGCGCGCAGGATCCCGGCGGCTCGGGGCTGGGCCTTGCGATCGTGGCGCGCGTGATGCACCTGCACCGGGGCAGGGCGAGCGCACGCAATCGGCCGGCGGGCGGCCTCGAAGTCACGCTGACCCTGCCGACGGTCGCTCCGGGGGAGACGCCGCCGGAGCCCGACTACTTCGGTTCCCGTCAGTAGCCTCGCGCCACGTCGACCACCGAGAGCAGCGCTTCGCCGGCCTGGTAGCGACGCAGGTTCTCGCGGACGATCACGCGACGGTTGTCGTGATCGGCATCGCTGGTCGCGGACATGTGCGGTGTCACGATCGTGCGCGGCGCGTGCCACAGGGGGTGCCGGGAGGGCAGCGGTTCGGGGTCGGTGACGTCGAGCCCCGCGCCGCCCACCTGGCCCGAGCGTAGCGCGGCCACGAGATCGTCGGTGACGACACTCGCGCCGCGCCCGACATTGATGAAGTACGCGCCACGCTTCATCGACGCGAAGAACCGCGCGTCGAAGAGGCCGGTCGTGGCACGAGTCAGCGGCAACGCCGCGACGATCGCATCGGCGCGCGTGGCGAGTGCGGCGAGTTCATCGGGCCCGCCGACGTACTCGACGAACGGCGGGCCGGGCCGACCGGAGGCGCGCGTGGCGATCACGTGCATCCCGAGCGCATGGGCGCGCTTCGCCACTTCGGTGCCGATGCCGCCGAGTCCCGCGACGAGCAGCGTCTTGCCGGCGAGGACGCGCACCGGCACGCCATCGCCGGTCGATGCGCTCCATGTGCCGGTCCTGCCGTGTTCGATCCAGGCATCGAGGCGCCGCGACAGCGCGAGCAGCAGCGCCATCGCGTGCTCGGCCATCGCCGGGCCGAGCACGCGCTGCATGTTGGTGACCACGATGGCGCGCTCGCGCAGTGCGGGTATCGCGACGCAGCGCTCGACGCCGGCCGAGAATGCCTGGATCCAGCGCGCCTGCGGGGCGGCGGCGAGCAGGTCCGCCTCGCAATAACCGAGGAATGCATCGGCACCCGGCGCCGCCGCCAGTGCCTCGGCAGGCGTGGCGGCGACGATGATCTCCGCACCGGCCGCAGCCGGCGCGAGATAGCTGCGGGCGTCGGCACCGAAGTCGCCGCGGACCACGATGCGACGGAGCGGGCGCCAGTGGGCATACTCGCGCGCCGCCCTGGTATCCGCACGCAAGCCGAGCATTTCGATCACGTGTGTCGCATCGGCGGCGGGCGCAGCCGGCGCGTCGGCCCGGGCCGTTGCGGTGAGCAGGGCGATGACGGCGGCGGCAGTGGCGATCGTGCGCATGCGCGCGAGTGTCGCGCGCGCCGATTTCGTCGTAAAGACCCCCGATTCTCGGCGTGTCTTTGCGCCCCCGTGCGTATCCAATGGACTCCAGTCACCGTGGAGGATCCGACCATGAAAGCGATGCGCCATTCCCGGGGTCAGGGCATGACCGAGTACATCATCATCGTCGCGCTGATCGCGGTGGCCGCGATCGGCGTGTATACGGCATTCGGCGATATCGTGCGCGGGCAGACTTCGGTGGCGGCATCGGCGCTCGCAGGCGCCAATTCCGGCGGCGCGCGGGGCGCCGTGAACCAGGCACAGCAGCGATCGAACACCGAGGGCCAGGCACAGAAGACGCTGCAGGACTTCGAGCAGTAGGCCGTGCGAACCGAGCATGGACATGCCGTGGTTTTCGTGGTGGCGCTGCTCGGGTGCCTCGCGGCGGCGACCCTGCTCGTGTTCGAGGCCGGCCGGCTCACCGCGCAGAAGCGGCGTCTCATCGACGCCGCCGATGCCGCGGCGATGTCGGCCGCCGCATTCGAAGCGCGCGTGCTCAATTTCGAGAGCTACATGAATCGCGCGATCGTCGCCAACGAAGTCGCCACCGCCCAGGCGGTGAGCCTGCGCTCGTGGCTCGCCTACGAGACGCGCACCGTCGCCAGGGCGAATCGCGTCACGCGTTTCGTGCCGTATCTCGGCCCGGCCGTGCAGTCGCTCAGGGGGGTCATGGCGGGCGCAAACCGCGCGGCGCAGCCGCTCCTCGTCGCGGGCGAAGGAACGCTCGCGCTCTTCACCGTGGATTACGCGCTCGCCGCCGAGGCGTTGCACCAGGCGGCATTGCCGGCGACGGTCGAACTCGCGCACCACGCGGCGGCCCGGAACTATCCGGGTGCCGGGCTGAGCGCGCGCGGCGAGGCATCGCTCGCATTGCACGGATCGGGATGGACCGCATTCACCCGTGCCTACGACGGGGCGCGGCGGGCGCGGCAGAAAGACGTGATCGTGCGTTCGCTCGATCGCTTCACCGCGGATCGCGGCGCGTCGTTCCGGGCGCCCGTCATCGCGCGGCTCGAGAAGCGTGGCGGCACCGATTTGCTGGGGTTCGGCACGTGGCGCGGCATGGATACCTTTGCGCTGCACCTGCGCGGGCTGTTCGGCTGGCGGGAGGCGTACTCGATCGGCTGGGGCGCGGCGGAGCAGGGCGCGCGCACGGCCGGGCGGGGCACACACGGCGGCAGCTACCGCGTGAATCGCCGTACCTCGCGCGCCGCCATGCGCGATCTCGCGGCATCACGGCTGTCACGTGGACTGCCGGCGATGCGCGATCTCGCCCATCCCGAATCGCGCGGCAACGATGTCCTGCGTATCGACCTCGAACTGGCCGCACCGGTCACCGCGCACGGTGCATCGGGTCGCGCGACCCTCACCGCGGGTGCCTCGGCGCGCGTGTTCCATGGCCGCCCGGCGCCGCGCCAGGACAGGCGCCGGGAACTCGCGAGCCTGTATTCGCCCTATTGGCAGGCGCGGCTCGCGCCGCCGCCACTGGTCCCTCTGCCATGAGCGGCTCGCGGGGACAGGCCATGGCCGAAATGCTCGTCGTGCTGGTCGCACTCGTGCCGCTGTGGCTCGGGCTGCTGGCGTTCGCGGGCCTGCAGGACGTCGCCACCACCACGCAGGCGGCGGCCCGTTATGCGGCATTCGATGCGGCGCTGTCCCCGGAGTCCGCGGGTACCCTCGCATCACGCGTTCGCCGTCACGTGTATGACACGTCGCGTGGTGCCGTCGCCGCGGTGGATGCCGCGCCTCGCGACACGTGGGTGCGCTATCCGGGTCTGTGGGTCGACCCCGCGAGCAATCGGCGCTGGCTCGCGGCGCCGTCGAGCGTGTCGATTGCAATTGCAGCGGAGCCGCTGGGCGGCCTCGCCGGCGGCGCGAGCCGGGTCGCGCTCGCCGCAGTGGCACCCGCGGCGCCGCTCGCGCCGGGCCGCTTCGATCTTCGACCCTCCGGCTTGTCGCAAGCCATCGTGCGCAGCGAGGCCGCCATGGTCAGCCTGCCGTTCCTGCCACGCCCGCTCCGGTTCGAGGCGCGCGTCGGTGTGCTCGGCGATGCGTGGGCGGCGGACGATTCGCGCCAGGCTGCCTCTCGTGTGGGCGGCGCAGCGCCGCTGCGGGTGCTCGTACCGGTCACCGCGGTGATTGCGCCGCTCACACCCCTGCTCGGGCTGCTCGAGCCGACCCTGCGGGAATTCTGCCCGGGCGTCATCGCGCCCGATGTCGTGCCGGCCGATCGTCTCGTGCCTCGTCCCGTCCTGTCGCGGCGGGAGTACGTTCGATGCTGAGCCTCATTCTCCTGGCCGGCCTGCCTTACGGCCTGATCGCGCTCGGCGTCGACCGGGCGATCGTCGATCGAGTGCCGATCGAGCTGCGTCGCTATCACTCCGCGACGCCACCCGCCGACCTGCTGGCGCACTGGCCCTTCGACGAGGCACCCCCGCAGGCGCGCCCGGCGAGCGGCGGCTGGCTGGTTGCGAGCCGCGTGCGGGGTCACTGGCACGAGGCCGTGCAGGCCCGGCCCGATGGTACAGGCGGCAGCGAGGTGCTCTGGTCGCGCGTCGACTTGCGCGCGCCGCTCGCGCCCAGCGAGGCATTGCCCTTTGCGATGCCCGCGGGCGCGGTCGTGCTGCGCGCTGTGGGGGTCATCGGCACCGCGGGCCGGGGCACCCAGTTCATCGTCTCGTTGCCCGGGCGTCCCGGGCACGCGCTGCCTCTCCTGTGCGCGCGTCTCGCCGAGCGCGGCTGGCGTCTCGTCGGCGCCGCCGATTGCCGCATTGCCTCGTCTCCCGCCGCGCGCTGGTTCGTTCGGGGCGACGAAACGGTCGCCGTCGACATGCGCGCAGCGGGCGCAGGAAGCCGCGCCGTGATCGGGCTCCTGGTGCCTCGGCCATGAACCGCACGACCGGGCAGGCGCTGGCCGAATACGTGGCCGTCCTCGCGGTGCTCGTCGCGGTACTCGTGCTGCCGGTCGTCGGCGGCGAGTCGCTCGTGGCGCGGCTCGAGGCGGCGCTGCGGTTCCACTGGCGCGCATGGAGTTCGGCCCTGCTCAACGTTGCGGGGTGGCCATGAGCCGGTGGTTGCCATGGCTGATCGCCGTGTTCGCCGGCGTGGCTGCGGCGTTCGTCGCATCGCGCTACATCGCCGCGCGGATCTCGGGCGCGGAGTCGGCGCTGGCGAGCCGGTACGCGCTGCGCCCGGTCATCGTGGCGGCGCGGCCCGTCCCCGCAGGGCAGACTCTGCAGCTGGAAGACCTCGCGCTGCGTCGCGTGCCGGCGCAGTTCGCGCCGGCCGACGCGCGAGGTGCCGAGGGCTCCGGCGAGATCGTCGGGCGTACAGCGATGCATGCGCTCGCCGCCGGCGACCCGGTGCTGCCCTCGGCGCTGCAATCGAACGAGCGGCCCAGCCTCGCGTCGCTGGTCGGTGGGGACCGGCGTGCCATCACGCTCGCGGTGGACGAGATCAACGGCTTTGCCGGCCTCCTGTCGCCGGGCGATCGCGTCGACCTCGTCTATGTCGCGGATCCCGCGGCTGCCGCGTCGCGTGGCGTGACGGCGCGTCCGCTCCTCGAAGCGGTCACCGTGATCGCGACGGGGCGCACCACGCGGCGGGTGCGCACGACCGACGCCGAAGGCGTGGCGCGCGACATGGATATCGACTACGCCACCGTCGCGCTCGATGTAGCGCCGGTCGATGCCCAGCGCCTCGTGCTCGCACAGCGCACGGGCGAGGTCACCGTACTGCTGCGGGGCACGGAGCCGGCCGGCACCGCGTCCCTGCGCGTGATCGATGCGAGTGTGCTGACCGGTCCGCGGCAGGTAGCGCGACCGGTGCGACACGACTTCGTACAGTTGATCATCGGCGGGGCGGGTACGCAGCCCGTGCTGGCGGCAGTGCCGGCGCCTTCGGCAGGGCTGCCGTGAGCGCGCGCGCGCAAGCCCGCGCAATGCTGCTCGTGTCGGCGCTGTTCACCGCGCCGCTGGCGGCCGCAGGCCTGCCTGTCCACCTCGATATGTACGTGGGCGACAGCCGCGTGCTCGAAGTGCAGCCAGCGCGCGTCGCCATCGGCAATGGCGCGATCGTGTCCGTGACCAGCCTGCCGGAAGGCGAACTGCTCGTTCTCGGCGAGAGCGCCGGTCGTACCGCGCTGCAGTTGTGGTTGCGCGACGGCAGCGAGCACCGGATCGTGGTCGATGTCGCCCCGAACGACACCGCGGCGATCCTCGGTGTCGTGCGCGACCTGCTCGTCGGTGTCGAGGGTGTCGCGGCGCGCGCCGTCGGCAACCGCATCGTCCTCGACGGCCTCGCGACGGGGGTCCGGGCGCAAGAGCGCGCGGCGGCGATTGCCAGTCTCTATCCGGGCATCGTGCTCAACTTCGTGGGCAAGGTGGCGTGGGAGAGCATGATCCACTTCGACGTGCGCATCGTCGAGGTGCGCAGCAGCGCATTGCGGGACGCCGGCGTGCGCTGGCGCGACGACATCGCCGGGCCGGAGGCCGGCATCGTCGCGAATCGCACCGCGAACGATCCTGGCGATGCCGGTATCTGGCCGCCACGCCTGCGGCTCGGCTGGGCCGCGACCCTCGACTCGCGCATACGCCTGCTCGAACAGCGGGGCGACGCGGTGATCATCGCCGAACCGATGCTGAGCTGTCGCAGCGGCGGCAGTGCGCGGTTCGTGTCGGGCGGCGAGCTGCCGATCCCGGTGGTCGATTCGCTCGGCAGCACCGATGTCGAGTTCAAGGAGTACGGCGTGATCCTCGACGTGAAGCCGGTCGCGGAACCCGACGGCAGCATCTACGCGCGCATCGACACGCAGGTGAGCCAGGTCGACGAGGCGCAGCGCGTGCTCGGCGTGCCGGGCTTCCTCAAGCGCCAGTCGGCGACCGAAGTGAACCTGCGCGAAGGGGAGACCCTCGTGATCGCGGGGCTCGTCGATCGCCAGCGCGCGGGCGAGCGGCGGCAGGTGCCGGGCCTCGGGCGCCTGCCGCTGATCGGCAGCGCCTTTCGCGCGCGTACGCGGCGCAGCGTCGATGCCGAACTCGCGATCTTCATCACGCCACGCATCGTGCAGGCCGAGCGTCTCGGGCACCCGCCCCGCGAGACTGCGTCAGCCGCATCCGATCGGCTGCGGTCGGAGGCGGAGAGCCTGTCCCGCAAGCTCGCGCCGCGGAGCCCCGCGCCGTGATGCCGCCGCCGGAGCTCGCGCGCACGCTGCACCGGGAGCTGCTCGAATCGCTCGACCTGCGCCGCCGGGACATCGTGCAGATGCCGGAAGCCGACCTGCGTGCGCTCGCGTGTGCGCAGCTCGCCGGGATCCTCGCCCGCATGCCCTTGCCGCAGGAGGCCGATGCCGGCGCGCTCGTGCAGTTCGTCGTCGACGAGGCGATCGGCCTCGGTCCCCTCGAAGCGTTGCTCGGCGACGACACGGTATCGGAGATCATGGTGAACGGGGCAGGGCGCGTATTCGTCGAGCGCGGCGGGCGCATCGTGCCGACCCCCACGCGCTTCACGAGCGAGCAGGCGTTGCGCGCGGTGATCGACCGCATCGTCTCGCGCGTCGGCCGCCGCGTCGACGAATCCTCGCCGCTCGTCGACGCCCGCCTTCCCGACGGCTCGCGCGTCAACGTCGTCCTCGCGCCGCTGTCGCTGTGCGGGGCGGCGCTCACGATCCGCAAGTTCGCGCGGCGGCGCCTCGAGGTGCGGGATCTCGTGGCGCTCGGCGCGATCAGTGACCCGATGGTCGCCTTCCTCGCCGAGTGCGTGCGCCATCGCCGCAACATCATCGTGTCCGGCGGCACCGGCTCGGGCAAGACCACGCTGCTCAACGTGCTGTCCGCGCTGATCCCGTCGTCGGAACGGATCGTCACGATCGAGGACGCCGCGGAGCTGCAACTCGCGCACGAGAACCTCGTGCCCCTCGAAGCGCGGATCGCGAACATCGAGGGGCGCGGCGAGATCACCATCCGCGCGCTCGTGCGCAACGCGCTGCGCATGCGGCCCGATCGCATCGTCGTCGGCGAATGCCGCGGCGGAGAGGCGCTCGATATGCTGCAGGCGATGAACACGGGCCATGACGGCAGCCTGACGACCGCACACGCCAACAGCCCGCGCGACCTCCTCTCGCGCCTCGAGGTGATGGTGCTGATGTCGGGAGTCGACCTGCCCCTCGCGGCGGTGCGGGAACAGATCGCGGCGGCGATCGATATCATCGTGCATGTCGCGCGCTTCTCCTGCGGTGCGCGCCGCGTCACGCATGTGGTCGAAGTCACGGGCCTCGATGCAGGCGTCATCTCGACCCAGGAGATCTTCCGGTTCGCGCCGGCGCACGCGCGCGGTCGGGGCGGCTTCTCGGCAACGGGGCAGGTACCGGGATTCTACGAGGCACTGCGTGCAGCCGGCGCAAACCTCGACTACTCGATCTTCCGGCGCGTACCGGCCGGCGAGGGCGCATAGCCGTGGGTGCCCTCGCTGCATTGCTCTGCGCGGCCGGTGTGGGCGCATTCGCGCTCGCCTTGGTCTCGCTCATCCGCCCGGCCGCCCGGTCGTTGCGCCACGGGGCGATCGACGCCCCCGCGGGCGCGCTGGCCGACCTGTTCATCTTCATCGATCCGCAGCGGCTGCTGCGGGCAGGCGCGGCGGCGGCGATGGGCGTTTTCGTGCTGGTTTCGTTGCTCACGCGATCGTGGCTCGCCGCGTCGCTCGGGGCAGGCGTCGTGTTCGCCGCACCACGCGTCGTCCACCATGTGATGCGCCGCCGTTACCGGCGGCGCCTCGGCGAGCAGCTGCCCGACGCGATGTCGATGCTGGCGGGCGCCGTACGCGCCGGCGCCGCGCTCGCACAGGGACTCGATCAGCTCGCGTCGCGCATGGCGCCACCGCTCGGCCATGAACTGGCCCTCGTGATGCGGCGGCACCGGATCGGCCTGCGCTTCGACGAGGCACTGCGGGATTTCGGCCGTCGTGTGCCGCTGCCGGAGGTGCAGTTGCTCGTCACCGCGCTCACGCTCACCCTGCAGGTCGGCGGCAGCCTGGGTAGCGCGCTCGATCGGCTCACCGACACGCTGCGTCGCAAGCACGTCGTCGAGGCGAAGCTGCGCGCGCTGACGTCCCAGGGCCGCTTGCAGGCCATCATCGTCACGGCGCTGCCGGTGGCGCTCATGCTGGCGTTGACTGCACTCGACCCGGCATCGATGCGACCGCTCTACACGACCACGGGCGGGTGGATGGTGCTCGGCGGCATCGTCGTGCTCGAAACGGCCGGCTGGTTCCTGATACGCAGGATCGTATCGGTGGACCTATGACTCCGGCCGATCCGTGGGTTGCCCTGCTCGCGGCCATGATGGGCGCTTCGGTGGCTTGCGTCAGCGGGCTCGCGAGCCGTGCCGTGCTCGCGGCGCGACGCGACCTGGCACAGCCGCGGGTCGCGCTGCCCCTCTGGTTGCGTCTGGTCCTGCCAGCGGCGGCAGCGCTTGCACCGCTGTGGCGCAGGGTGTGCGGCGCAGCGTCGATCGCACGCGCGGGCGTCCGCCTGCGACGCGCCGATCTCGATGACAGTATCCGGGCCGGCGAATGGCTCGCGCTGCCGCCGGCAATGGCGCTCGCCGGAGTCGTCGCCGCGGCGGCCGCGCGCGGCGGCCCGATGACGGTGCTCGCCGCCGCGATGGCGGGCGCCTGCTGGCCGGCCCTCTGGCTGCGTGATCGCCGGCGGGCGCTCGCGCGCGCGATCGACCGGGAACTTCCCCATCTGCTCGAGTTGCTCACGCTCGCGGTCGAGGGAGGCTGCGCACTCGGGGCGGCGCTGCGCATCGCCGTGGATGCGGGCAGCGCAGGTGTCCTCCAGAGGGGGCTGGCCGAGGCGTTGCAGGCCATCCGTGCGGGCCGGCCACGCGACGAGGCCCTCGCGAATCTCGCCCACCGCTACGAACACGCCGGCCTGCATGCCATGGTCGGGGCCATCGTGCACGCCGAGGCGAGCGGCGCGGGCGTCGCTGCAACCCTGCGCGCGCAATCCGTGCAGCGTACCGAGGAGCGCTTCGCGCGGGCCGAGCGGCTCGCGATGGAAAGCCCGGTCAAGATGCTCGCGCCCCTGATCCTGTGCATTTTCCCCTGTGCCTTCCTCGTGATCGGCTTTCCGATCGCGCACCGCCTGCTGCAATGGGCGTGAGGATTCGCCATGCGTGAACGCTGCCTGATCCACAACGGCCGGCGGCTCGCGCCGCACGTACTGCTGTGTGAATCCTTCTTCGAGCGCGCGCGCGGCCTCGCGCTGGCGCGGCGCGCACGCGCACCGGCCGTCGTCAAGATCGCGCCGTGCGCCGGGGTGCACACCTTCGGCCTGCGCGGCCCCATCGATGTCGTTTTCACGAATCGCGCGGGGCGTGTCCTGCGCTGCGTGCATCGCCTGCGGCCGTGGCGGATCGCGGTCTGCGGCGGAGCGCTGGCGGCCTGGGAGATGCCGCCCGGACTGTGCGGCACGCTCTGCATCGAACCCGGCGATCGCATCGATGACCAGCCGCCACGCACGTGACCGCCGCGTGCGCGGCACCGCGACGATCGAATTCCTGATCGTCGCGTTCGCCGTGCTGGTGCCGCTCGTGTTCGCGACATTCGAGATTGCGCTGCTCGCGGTCGCGCGCCAGACCCTCGGCGTGGCGACGCTGCTCGCGGCGCGAGCCGGGGCCACGGGGCACGGCGACGCCGGCGCCATGCGCGTCGCGCTCGCGCGCGGCCTCGTTCCGCTGCATGCCTCGCGTGGCACGTCGGCCGCATTCGCGGCGAGCCTCGCGGACGCGCAGCGCCCCGATCGCACGCGCCTCGAGGTCTGGAACCCGGTGCCGGCGAGCTTCACGGATTTCGGGGTCGTGGTGGACGGGCGGCAGGAAATCCCCAATGTGTGGTCCCGCGCACGCCTGCGCATCGGCGCAGCGTCGCGCCAGACCATCGCGGAGGCCAACCAGCTCGGGCTCACGGTGAGCCTGTGTCGCCCACTCGTCTTTCCGATCACCGCGCCGATCTTCATCGCGGGGCTGCGGCTCGTCGATGCGAGTCCGTTCGCGCTCGCGTGCTATGCGCGGGGCGGCGTCGTACTGCACGCCCGCGCACTCGTGCACATGCACTCGCCGGCACGTCGCACGGCGCTGCCGTTGTGAGCCGTGCCGCTGTCCGCCTGACGGTGTACACTGCCGCCCGCAATTCCGGTCCGCGGGCGCGGAGGAGTGAGGAAGCTTGGCGGAATTCGATTTCGATCTGGGCGAGAGCACGGAGCTCCTGCGCCAGACCGTCAGGACCTTCGCGAGGGAGCGCATCGCGCCGCGCGCGCAGGCGATCGACCGGGACAACAGGTTTCCGCGCGACCTCTGGCCGCAGCTCGGGGAGCTCGGGCTGCACGGCATCACGGTCGGAACGGAGGACGGCGGCAGCGGCCTCGGCTACCTCGAACACGTGATCGCGATGGAAGAGGTGAGCCGCGCATCGGCGTCGGTCGGCCTCTCCTACGGCGCACACTCGAACCTGTGCATCAACCAGTTGCGCCGCTGGGGCACATCCGCGCAGAAGGGCCGATACCTGCCGAAGCTGCTGTCCGGCGAGCATGTCGGTGCGCTCGCGATGAGCGAACCGGAATCGGGCTCCGACGTCGTCGGCATGCGGCTCTCCGCCACGGCCGCCGGCGATCACTACGTGCTCGACGGGCGCAAGATGTGGATCACGAACGGCCCGGAGGCGGACGTCGTGGTCGTCTATGCGCGCCTGCCTGGCACACGGGGGCCGCAAGGCATCACCCCCTTCATCGTCGAGCGCGGCACGCCCGGCTTCCACGCGGCACAGAAGCTCGACAAGCTCGGCATGCGGGGCTCGGACACTTCGGAGCTCGTGTTCGAGGGCTGCCGTGTGCCGGCCGCGAACCTGCTGCACGAACCCGGGCGCGGCGTCGAGGTGCTGATGAGCGGCCTCGATTACGAACGTGTCGTGCTCGCCGGCGGGCCGCTCGGCATCATGCAGGCGTGCCTCGACACGATGCTGCCCTACGTGCGCGAGCGCAAGCAGTTCGGCCAGCCGGTCGGCCAGTTCCAGCTGATGCAGGGCAAGCTCGCGGATCTCTACACGACCGCCAATGCCTGCCGCGCGTATGTGTATGCGGTCGCCCGCGCGTGCGATCTCGGCCGCACGACACGCTACGATGCCGCCGGCTGCATCCTCTATGCGAGCGAACGCGCGACCTGGTGCGCCCTCGAGACGATCCAGGCGCTCGGCGGCAACGGCTACATCAACGATTATCCCGCCGGCCGGCTGCTGCGGGATGCCAAGCTCTATGAAATCGGCGCCGGCACCAGCGAGATCCGTCGCATGCTGATCGGCCGCGAGTTGTTCGGCGCCGATGCCTGAGCGCGGCGTGGGCAAGCTCGCGACGCTGCTCGTCGCGAACCGCGGCGAGATCGCCTGCCGCGTGATGCGCACCGCGAAGCGGCTCGGCATGCGCACGATCGCGATCTATTCGGACGCGGACGTCGACGCGCTGCACGTGCGCACTGCCGACATCGCGGTGCGTGTCGGTCCGGCACCGGCGCAGGCGAGCTATCTCGACATCGAAGCCGTGATCCGGGCCGCGAAGGAGAGCGGCGCCGATGCGATCCACCCGGGGTACGGCTTCCTGTCGCAGAACGCGGACTTCGCCGACGCGTGCGCCGCGGCGGGCATCGTGTTCGTGGGCCCGGGCGGCGCCGCGATGCGTGCGATGGGGCGCAAGGACGAAGCGAAGGCGTTGATGCGGGCCGCGGGTGTGCCGGTCGTGCCGGGATGGCAGGGCGACGACCAGGACGACGCAAACCTCACGCGCGAAGCGGAACGCGTCGGCTTCCCGCTGCTCGTCAAGGCCGTGGCCGGTGGCGGCGGCAAGGGGATGCGGGTCGTGCGGCGCCGCGAGGAACTGTCGGCCGCGCTGTCGGCGGCACGCGGCGAGGCGTTACGTTCCTTCGGCGATGCGCGCCTGCTCCTCGAACGCTACATCGAGGGGCCTCGTCACGTCGAAGTGCAGGTGATCGCGGACCGTTACGGCCGCTGCCTGCACCTCTACGAACGCGATTGTTCGCTGCAGCGCCGCTACCAGAAGGTGATCGAGGAATGCCCGGCACCGGGGCTGCCCGATGCGCTGCGCGATCGCCTGCACCAGGCGGCCGTACGCGCCGCACAGGCGGTGCGCTACGAGAACGCCGGCACGGTCGAGTTCATTGTTGCGGGCGACGAGGGCTGGTTCCTCGAGATGAACACGCGCCTGCAGGTGGAGCATCCGGTCACGGAGGCGGTGCTCGGCCTCGACCTCGTCGAATGGCAGTTGCGCGTGGCCGCGGGCGAGCCATTGCCCGAGCGGGTCGCTGCGCCGCAAGGACACGCGTTCGAGGCCCGGGTCTATGCCGAGGACCCGCGCAGCGGCTACCTGCCTGCCGGTGGCCGGCTCGAGACCCTGCGCTGGCCGGACCGCGGCGTACGCGTCGATGCGGCCGTCGAGGAGGGCGACCGCGTCGTGACCGACTACGATGCGCTGCTCGCCAAGCTCATCGTGCACGATGCGACGCGGGAGGCCGCACTCGCGCACCTCGAGGCCGCGCTGCTCGACACGCGCATCGAAGGCGTGACGACGAATCTCGCGGCACTCGTCGCGCTGACCCGCGATGCCGACTTGCGCGCGGCGCGCATGACGACGGCGCTGATCGATGCACAGGGCGACAGGTTGCTGCCGCCGCTCGAGGTGCAGCGCCGGCGGGCCGCGCAACGGGCGGCCGGTGCGCTGCTCGCGCCGCGAGCCGCGGCGGAACGCATGGATCCCTGGGCGGCGCGGGACGGCTGGCGACTGCACGGTACGCCCGAGACCACGGCGCGGTTCTCGCTGCCCGGGGGAGGCAGCACCGTGGTCGAAGCCGTGGCCGACCCCGCATCGGCAGGAAGGCCCGGCGCCGTGTCGGTGACGGCCGATGAAGTGCGCGTATGGCTCGACGGCGAGTTGTTCCGTCTCGCGAGGGTCGCACACGGCTCGCCCGCCGCCGCGGGCGGCGCGGTCGGACAGGTGATGGCGCCGATGCCCGGCGCCGTGCTCGACGTACGGGTCGCGGCGGGCGATACGGTCACGCGCGGCCAGCCCCTCGTCGTGCTCGAAGCGATGAAGATGGAGCACACGCTGCGCGCCGCCGCGGCGGGCCGCGTGGGCGCCGTACATGTGCAGGCGGGCCAGCGCGTGCGCGACGGCGAACTGCTCCTCGCACTCGAGGCGGAAGGCGCGGGATGACAGTGCCGAACGGCCGTTACGCGCTGACGCTGCTCGCGCTCTGGTTCCTGCTCTGGCTGCCGCTCGCGTTCGATCCGTTCGATCGCAACGACTGGTTGCTCGAGAACGCACTGCTCGTCGCGGCGATTGCACTGCTCGCCGTGACATGGCGCCCGTTTCCGCTGTCGCGCACGTCCTACACGCTGATCTTCGTATTCCTGTGCCTGCACACGATCGGCGCGCACTACACCTACGCGCAGGTGCCCTACGACGCCTGGTCGCAGCGCGTGCTCGGCGTCCCGCTCGATGCGTTCCTCGGCTGGGAGCGCAACAATTTCGATCGCGTCGTGCACTGCAGCTACGGGCTGCTGCTCGCGTATCCGATTCGCGAACTGTTCCTGCGCGTCGCGGCGGTCAAGGGCTTCTGGGGCTACTTCCTGCCGCTCGACCTCACGATGTCGACCTCGGCGTTGTACGAGATCATCGAATGGGCGGCGGCCCTGCTGTTCGGTGGCGGGCTGGGAGCCGCGTTCCTCGGCACGCAGGGCGACGAGTGGGACGCGCAGAAGGACATGGCGCTCGCGAGCCTCGGGGCGTTGATCGCGATGAGCGTGACCGCGGCGTTCAATGCCGCGACACGGCGCGACTTCGCGCGCGAATGGCTCGACAGCCTGCGAGTCAAGCAGCGCACGCCGCTGTGAACTGGCCACACGCGGCGACCGGCGAGGAGATCGCGCGCAATCTCGCGGCGGTGCACGGGCGCATGACCGCGGCGTGCGCACGCGTGGGACGCGCGCCGTCAGGCGTGCGTCTGCTGCCGGTCAGCAAGACTGTGGACGAGCGGCGCATCCGGCTCGCCTATGCGGCCGGTTGCCGATGGTTCGGCGAGAACAAAGTGCAGGAGGCGGAGCGCAAGTGGGAGGCGATGGCGGACCTCGCAGACCTGCGCTGGGCCGTGATCGGTCACCTGCAGACGAACAAGGCGAGGCTCGTGGCGCGCTTCGCGGCCGAATTCCAGGCGCTCGACAGCCTGCGGGTGGCCGCTGCGCTCGATCGGCGCCTGCAGGTCGAGGGGCGCGCGCTCGACGTGTTCGTGCAGGTCAATACCTCGGGCGAGGCGGGCAAGTACGGCCTGCACCCCGACGAGGTGGCGTCTTTCCTGCAGGAATTGCCGGCATTCTCCGCGTTGCGCGTGCGCGGACTGATGACACTCGCGCTGTGGTCGGCGGACACGGCGCGAGTCCGCGCGTGTTTCGTGCGTTTGCGCACGCTGCGCGATCGCTTGCGCGACCATGCGCCGGCGGGATGCCCGCTCGATGAGTTGTCGATGGGCATGTCGGGCGATTTCGAGATCGCCGTCGAAGAGGGCGCGACCGTGGTGCGCGTCGGACAGGCGATCTTCGGGGCGCGCGGCACGCCGGATTCCGCGTACTGGCCTCCGGCCGGCGGTGCCTGAGCCATCCGGTCACCCGGGCTGCGACGGGCCCGGGGTTTCCACCGCGAGGAGGTCTTCCGGCCGGTCGATATCGAGCGCCGCGGACGGCATCCGCAACCGGGCGACCCGATCGACATGGCGCAGCAGGAGCGCCTGTGCGCCACGATCGCCGCGCAAGCCCGCGAGGTCGCGCAAGGCCCAGCGGGGAAAGATCGCCGGCACGCCCGCGATGCCGCTGTATTGCGCGGCGAGGATCGAATCGGGCTGCTGCCGCCACGCGCCCGCGAGGCGGCGGAGGTCCTCTGCCGTGACGGCGGGCTGATCGGCGAGCAGCAGCAGCACGCCGTCCGCCGTGCCGGGCACCTGCGCCATGCCCGCGCGGATCGAACTGGCGATGCCTTCCTGCCATTCACGATTGACGATCACCGACGCCGGCGAGTGCCGCAGCAGCGCCGTCAATTCACTCGCATGGGCCCCCAGCACGACCGTGACCGAATGGCCGGCGACCTCGACCGCGCGACTGACGATCGAGTGCAGCAACGGGCGTCCGTCGATGCGCACGAGCTGCTTCGGCGAGCCGAAGCGCGTGGAGGCGCCGGCTGCCAGCACGATCGCGTGCAGTGTCGGCGCTTCCTGCGACTCCATCGGCTTCCTCAGGCGCGAAACGCCGCGTAGCGCTCGCGCTCCTCGAGGATGCTGTCGGCATCGACGAACGACGCGGCACGCCAGTCGTCGAGGGAATAGTGCGCCTGGAAGAGCGCTTCGAGACCGTGTCGACGCCGGCCGAGGACCTCGTCGACGAAATCGAGGAACGCGGCCACGCCCGGCACGGGGTCGGGCGCGGACTCGAGTGCCTGCAGTGCGGCGCGCGAGCGCTCGAGCGTGGCCGCGAGGTCGTCGAGCAGGCGATGGCTCGCCGTGTCGCCCGGCGCGATGCGCGGCCGCAGCAGGAGCACGTGCGCGTGATCCTGCGCGTGCAGGCGGCGCGCACCGTACACGAGATAGGCGATGGCCGCGCGGCAGGTGTGCGCGAGCCCCGCGGGGTCGCCGCCGGCCTGCAATGCCGCGCGGCAGGCCTCTTTCACGGCGGCGAAATGCCGGCGCTCGGTTGCGACCTGGTCGCGCAGCAGGGTGAGTTCATCCATGCGCGGACTCTAGCAGCCCGCGCCGCGCCCGGCGCACCCGCTGCGCGCCCGGCATGATCCGCGGCGCGGGAGATCAGACGGCAGCGAGTTGCGAGACTTTGCCGGGATCGGTCGCCGGCACGAGCGGAGTCGACTCGAGCACCCAGCTCCGCGACTCCCGCCGGCCGGGCGAAGGAATGGCATAGATGACGTTGCCGCGCTCGAAGTCCCTCTTGAGGCGCTGCATGTCGATGCGCCAGCCCTTGCGTTCCCATTCATCGAGCTTGTCGCGATACTGGGCGATCACCTTGTCCGCGGGCATCATCAGTTCGCGCGCAGTCGACGGCGGCGTCAGCTTCGGCTGCACCTGGCTCACGACCGTGATGTCCTGGCCCGCGACGAACATGTTGCGCTCGTGGATCTTCCTGTCCATCCAGTTGTTGAGCTTCGCCTTGAGCCCGCTCCTGAAGAACGCGATGTTGCGGTAGCTCACGAGAAACACGCGCGTGTGTGTCTCGTCGATCGGCGCCTCGAACAGGTACTGGTTCATCGCCTTGGTCGGCGTGATGCGGATATAGGTCCACATCTGGTTCGGGCCGCAGGTGCCCGAGCCCGCCTGCATCTTGCCGCCCTGCCGGCGCGAGAAGCGCAGGACCGACTTGGTGAGCGGCGGGGCGTCGTAGGTGTGCAGGAAGCCCGGTCCCCATTCGGTCACGCGTTCCGGCACGAGATCGCCCACCTTGTAGGTCTGTTCGTTCTCGCCCTGGAAGCCGTGCGTCGTGTGCACGTATTCGTTGTGGGCCGGATCGAGGCCGTTCTCGATGGAACGCTCGTAGTGAAAGGGCACGTCGAAGGACACGACGGTCGATCGCCACGCGGGGTCGCCCGCTTCGAAGATCTCGAGGATCGGCGGACGTTCGGCTTCCGGCAGGTCGCCGAGGAACGCGTGGACGATGCCGTAGCGCTCCTCGACCGGGTAAGCATCGACCCGCGCACGCGGCGGGATCTTCGCATTGATGCCGAGCGAGGGTATGCGCGTGCAGTGCCCGTCGCGGTCGAAGCGCCAGCCGTGGTACGGACAGCGCACCGTGCCGTCGTCCATGCACTTGCCGCCGGACAGCGACCCGCCACGGTGCGCGCAGGTGTCGGACAGCACGGCGGCCTTGCCGGCGGCGTCGCGAAATACGACGAAATCGTGGGCGAGGATGCGCACCCGCCGGGGCGTCGTACCGAGATCGGCCGAGCGGATGACGGGGTACCAGAAGTTGATGAACATGGCCAGGCCTCGCGTGGTCTTACCGCGGAAACCTTAGCAAAGGCGCGCTCGGGGCGGTATCTCCCGCGCTGCAAAGATTTGTCAGGCGGTCACTTCGGTGCGCCAGGCGCAGCGTACGAGCCAGAACGCGAGCAGGTTGCCTGCGAGGCTGACGGCCGCGAGCGACTTGCCGAGGGAGGCTTCGTCGCGGAATACATAATCGGTGGAGAGCCCGGTCAGGAGCGGGCCGAGCGTCGCGCCGACGAGCGTCAGGGCGAGCAGGTAGATGGCGCCGAACTGTGCGCGCATCGGCTCGGGCGTGATCGACTGCACGAACGCGGCGGCCGGGCCGGTGCACGCGCCGCCGAAGAGGAACGTCAGCGCGAGCACGAGCGCCGAGCCCGTCATCGTCGGCATGAAGGGCGCGACCACGGTGGGCAACATGAGGCCGACGACACAACCGTAGAGCACGCGCACTTTCGCGTGCGCATCGCCCCGCTGCTCGAGGCGGTCGGCCAGGGTGCCGCCGAGCCAGCCGCCGGCGAGTCCGCCGACGAGCGCGACGAGGCCGAGCGCGGTGGCAGCCTGCGGGATCGCCGCGCCGTAATGGCGCACGAAAAATGTCGGTGTCCAGGTCATCACGGCATAGATCGTGATCGACGTGGCGCCGTACCCGAACATGACACGGGTGTAGCGGGGCCATTCCCGCCGGTACTGCGCGATGACATCCCGCGCGCTCGCATGCGCGACCTGCGCCGGGCGGGCCGGTTCGCGCACGGCGAGAGTGAGGAGCGCCACCGGCAGGCCGAGTGCGCCAACCACGACGAACACGAGACGCCACCCCGCGAGCGGCGGCAACCCCGGCAGGTCGACGACGCCTTGCTGTGCGACCCAGTGGATCGCGGCGCCGCCGCCGAGCCATGCGAGGCCGATGCCAGCGGTGATGCCGATGCTGTACACGCCGAGTGCGAGCGACAGCCGCTCGCGCGGAAAGTATGCGGCGATCAACGAATGGGCCGAGGGTGTCAGGGCTCCCTCGCCGATGCCCACGCCGAAACGGCACAGAAAGAGCTGCCAGTAGTGTCGCGCGGCGCCGGACACCGAGGTCATCGCGCACCAGAACGTGATGCCGGCCGTGATGATCCACTTGCGGCTCGTGCGATCGGCGAGGCGCGCGAGGGCGAGACCGGCGACGCAGTAGAAGAGGGCGAATGCCAGGCCCTGCAGCAAGCCGATCTGCGTATCCGAGAGGTGCAACTCGTCCTTGATGGGTGTCACGAGCAGCGACAGGATCAAGCGGTCGAAGAACGAGATGGCGTTGGCGAGCGCGAGGACGGCCACGACGTACCAGCCATGCGTAGAATTTGTCATACAATGTTTTTATAAATTATTGTTTTTGCGACATAAAACTACCTCCCTCACACCCGGCCAATGCGGCCTGGATCTCCGCGACGATGGCGAGTGCGATCGTCGACGGGGTGTGCGCGCCGATGTCGAGGCCCACCGGCGCCCGCAGCCGCGGCAGCAACGGCTGCGCGCGGGTGCCGAGCGCGCCGAGCAATCGCTCGCGACGCGCCTGCGGCCCGAGGAGCCCGACATATGGCACCGCGGTCGGTGCGAGCGCGGCGAGATACGCACGATCGGCATCGAGGTGATGGCTCATCACGACCGCCGCGTCGATCCGCGTGAGATCACAGCGTGCCGGCAGTTCGTCCGCCGCGCAGCCGATGACCCGCGTGCCGTCGGGGAAGCGGGCGGGTACGGCATAGGCGGGCCGGTGATCGACCGCCGTCAGTCGCCATCCGAGGAAACGCACCAGTTCCGCGACCGGCAGGGCGTCGGGACCGCCGCCGAGCAGCAGGACGTGCGGCGGCGGCGGGATCGAGACGTTGAATACATCGACACCGTGGCCCGCGCCGGACACGATGGTGCCGAGGGGTTGGCCGGTCGCGCCCTCGCGCGTGACGATGCCGAAAGCGCAGGGCTGGCCCGCCCCGAGTGCGCGCTCGATGGCGGTGAGCGGCTGCCAGCCGCTGTCCGGGCCGATGCGCGTGAGCAGGATGTCCATCGCCCCCTCGCACCCGCTGCCGAGACCCCAGAGCGCATCGTCGGGCCCGCGCGAATCGTAGTGGACGATCTTCGCGACGCCGCTGTCGATGACGCGCGCCGCATGTTCGCGCAGGTCGGCCTCGAGGCAACCGCCGGAGAGGAGGCCGGCGAAGCGGCCGTCGCGCGCAGCCAGCATCCACGCGCCGTTCTTGCTGTAGGTCGACCCCGCCGTGTGCAATACCACCGCGAGTACCAGCGGTTCCGCGGCTGCGCGTGCATCGGCGAAAAAGGGCAGCAGCCGGTGTAGTTCGTGGTCCACGTGCAATTCATTATGCTAGGCTTCCAAGGTTTTTGCCCCCCTTTCAGAGAGTCCCAATGACCGGTTCCGATCGGGCCGCCTGGCGCGTCCACAAATTCGGCGGCTCGAGCGTCGCCGATGCCGCGTGCTTCGAGCGCGTCGCGCAGATCCTGGAGGACGCCGACGACCCGCGACTCGCCATCGTGCTGTCGGCGTGCCGCGGCGTCACCGATGCGCTCTACGATCTCGTGCGGCTCGCGGAATCGCAGCAGGACGGCGTCCGCCGCGGGCTCGATGCGCTGCGCGAGCGGCACGCCGCGATCGCGACGACCCTGCTCGAAGCGCGCGGCGCGAAGCTGTGGCTCGCCGGCTTCGACCGCGACTGCCACGATCTCGAAGGCATACTCACGACTGTGCGTCTCACGCGCTCGGCCTCCGGCGCGGTGCGCGACCTGATCGTCGGCTACGGCGAGATCTGGTCGACACGACTGTTTCGCGAGTACCTCGCACATCGCGGCCGGCGCAGCGGCGTCATCGAATGGGTCGACGCGCGCGAGGTGCTGGTCGTCGAATGGGGCGCGCTCGGGCCGGCCGTGCAGTGGGCCGAGTCGGCGGCCAGACTCGCGCCGCTCGCCTCGGCGGCGGGGCCGTGCACGCTCATCATCACCGGCTTCATCGCGGCGGACCGCCACGGCGTGCAGACGACGCTCGGCCGCAACGGCAGCGATTTTTCGGCGTCCATTTTCGGCGCGTTGCTCGACGCCGCCGGGATCGTGATCTGGACCGATGTCGACGGCGTGCTGTCGGCGGATCCGCGCCGCGTGCCGGATGCGCGCGTGATCGACGCGCTGTCCTACAACGAGGCGATGGAACTCGCGTATTTCGGCGCCAAGGTGATACACCCGCAGACGATGGCGCCCGCGGTGAGGCGGAACATCCCGATCCTGATCCGCAACACGTTCGCGCCCGGCAGGCCCGGCACGCTGATCTGCCAGGCGCCGCAGTCGGGAATGCCGGTCAAGGGCATCACCAGCATCGAACATGTCGCGCTCGTCAATGTCGAGGGTGCGGGCATGATCGGGGTGCCGGGAACCGCGCATCGCCTCTTCGGCGCACTGCGCGAGGCGGATGTGTCGGTCATCCTGATTTCGCAGGGCAGTTCGGAACACTCGATCTGCTGCGCCGTGCCGGGTGCGCAGGCCGAGGCCGCGGTACGGGCCGTACGCGAGGCATTCGCGCGTGAACTCGCGGATGGCCAGATCCAGAGCGTCGACGTCGATCGCGAACTCGCGATCCTCGCGGTGGTCGGCGACGGCATGGCCGGCATGCCGGGCGTGTCGGCGAAGCTGTTCAATGCGCTCGGCACGAGCGGCGTGAACGTGCGGGCGATCGCGCAGGGCGCGTCCGAACGCAACATCTCTGTGGTGGTCGACGGCAAGGACGCCACCCGGGCGCTGCGCACCGTGCACGCCGGCTTCTACCTGTCGCCGCATACGCTGTCGATCGGCGTGATCGGCCCGGGCACCGTGGGACGTGTCCTGCTCGACCAGCTCGCGACGCAGGCGTCGCGGCTGCACGATCTCAAGCTCGACCTGCGCGTGCGCGGCCTGCTCACGTCGAAGACGATGCTGCTGTCGGAGACCGGTGTGTCGCTCGGGCACTGGCGCGAGGAACTCGCGTCGGGGGCGCAGCCGGCCGATCTCACGCGCTTCGTCGAACACGTGCGCGTCGATTACCTGCCGCATACCGTCATCATCGATTGCAGTGCGAGCCCGGAGGTGGCGGCGCGCTATCGCGACTGGCTCGCGGCCGGTGTCCACGTGGTCACGCCGAACAAGAAGGCGAACAGCGGCGACCTCGCGTATTACCGGGAGCTGCAGGCCGTGCGCCGCGCCACGGGCGCCCACTACCTGTACGAGACGACGGTGGGCGCGGGGTTGCCCGTGGTGCAGACGCTGCGCGACCTGCGCGACACGGGCGATGTGGTCACGTGCATCGAGGGCATTTTCTCGGGCACGCTCGCGTACCTCTTCAACGTGTACGACGGCACCGTGCCGTTCTCGCAGATCGTCGTCGACGCGAAGCAGCGGGGTTACACGGAGCCCGATCCACGCGACGACCTGTCGGGCACCGACGTCGCGCGCAAACTCATCATCCTCGGCCGCGAAATGGGTCTCGCACTCGAACTGGGCGACGTGCGGGTCGAGAGCCTCGTGCCCGCCGGCCTCGAACACGGCCCGATCGACGAGTTTCTGCGCCGGCTGCCGGCGCAGGACGCCGCGATGCAGGCGCGTTATGCCGCGGCGCAGGCGCGGGGCAAGGTGCTGCGCTACGTCGGCCGCCTCACGGCGGGCGGCGAGGCCACCGTAGGCATCGTCGAGGTCGACGCGAGCCACGCGTTCGCGAACATCGCGCTGACCGACAACATCGTGCGATTCGCGACCGCGCGCTACAGCGCCAATCCCCTGATCGTCCAGGGCCCGGGCGCCGGGCCCGAAGTCACGGCCGGCGGCGTCTTCGCCGACCTGCTGCGCCTCGCCGCCTATCTCGGGGCCCGGCTGTGACGCCACGGTGCGCCACCGCCTTCGCGCCCGCATCGGTCGGGAACGTCGCGATCGGCTTCGACATCCTCGGCTTCAGTGTCGAGGCGCTCGGCGATCGCGTGACCGCGAGCCGTACTGCGGCGCCGGGCGTCACGATCCGCGCGATCACCGGCGTCGCGGAAAACCTGCCGCTCGAAGCGGCGGGCAATACCGCGGGCCGTGCGTTGCTCGCACTGTGCGAGGCGCTCGCGCTGCCGTACGGACTCGAGGTGACGATCGAGAAGGGCATTCCGCTCGGCTCGGGGCTCGGCGGTTCCGCGGCGTCCGCGGTCGCCGCGGTCGTCGCGGCCAATGCGGTGCTCGACACACCCTGCACGCCGCTCGAGCTGCTGCAGTTCGCGATGCAGGGCGAGGCGGTCGCCAGCGGCTCGCTGCACGTCGACAACATCGCGCCGTCGCTGTTCGGCGGGCTCGTGCTGACGGTCGGGATCGACCATCCGCGCGTCAAGCAGATACCGGTGCCGCCGGAGGTCCGCGCGGTGATCGTGCATCCGCACATGTTCCTCGGCACACGCGAGGCGCGCGCGATCCTCGCGCGGAGTGTCGACCTCGCGGACTTCGTCTGGCAGACCGCCAACCTCGCGGGATTCATTTCCGGTTGCTATACCAACGACCTCGACCTGATACGCGCCTCGTTCGAGGATGTCGTGATCGAGCCGCAGCGTCACGCGCTGATCCCGGGATTCAAGGACGTACGGGCTGCCGCGATGGGGGCGGGGGCGCTCGGCTGCTCGATCTCCGGCGCCGGTCCCACGATGTTCGCGTGGAGCGTCGCGGGCAGCGCGGGCGCGGTGGAGGCCGCGATGGTCGCGGCGTTTGCGTCGCGCGGCGTGGCGACCGACCACTGGACCCTGGAGATCGCGAGCCGCGGGGCCCGCGTCGAGGGCGCCTGACCCATGCAGTACGTGAGTACCCGGGGCGGCAGCCCCGCCGTGCCGTTCTCCACCGCCCTGCTCGACGGGCTCGCGCCGGACGGCGGGCTCTATGTGCCGTGTGAATGGCCACGCCTCGCGCCGGCGGACTTCGCGGCGTGCAGGTCACTCGCGGATTTCGCCCGGACCCTGATCGCACCGTTCACATCGGGAGATGTGCTGCAAGGCGCGCTCGGCGACATCGCCGCCGATGCGTTCTCGTTTCCCGCGCCGCTCGTGCCGGTGACGGCAGCGGGCTACTCCGTGCTCGAACTCTTCCACGGGCCGACCGCGGCGTTCAAGGACTTCGGCGCGCGTTTCCTCGCCGCCTCGATGGCGCGGCTGCGAACGACCGGGGAGAGACCGCTCGAGATCCTGGTCGCCACCTCGGGCGACACCGGTGGGGCGGTGGCGGCCGCTTTCCATCGTCGGCCGGGCGTGCGGGTCGCGGTGCTGTACCCGAAGGGTCTGGTGTCGCCGACGCAGGAACGGCAGTTGACTTGCTGGGGTGACAACGTGCAGGCGTTTGCGGTGCGCGGCAGCTTCGACGACTGCCAGCGGCTCGTCAAGGCCGCGTTCGCCGATCCGGCGCTGCGCGCGCGCTACGACCTGTCGTCGGCCAACAGCATCAATCTCGGACGCCTGCTGCCGCAAGCGGCGTACTATGCCGCGACCGCGGTCGCGATCACTCGCGCGGGCGGGCAGGCGCCGTCCTTCGTCATTCCGAGCGGCAACCTCGGCAATGCGCTCGCGTGCGTCTGGGCCCGCCATGTCGGTCTGCCGATCGGCGGGATCGTGCTCGCGCACAACGCCAATCGCGCCGTGCCCGACTATCTCGACGGCAAACCCTGGCAGCCGCGGCGCAGTATCGCTACGCTCGCTTCGGCAATGGATGTCGGCGACCCGAGCAACATGGAACGCATGCTGGCGCTCTTTCCCGAGCGGGACCGGCTGCAGTCGGCGGTTTCGGCGGCGGTGGTCGACGACGGCGCGATCCGCCGGCGCATCGCGGACGACTACGCGGCGTACGGCACGATCTGGTGCCCGCATACCGCGACCGCGGCGGAAGTGATGGCGCGCATGGACGGGGAGCGCCGGGCGCGCGGGCCGTGGGTCGTCGTCGCGACTGCGCATCCGGCCAAGTTCCGCGAGATCGTCGAGCCGCTGATCGGCCGGCCCGTGCCCGTGCCCGATGCGCTGGCGCGCCTCTACGAGCAGCCGTCCACCTCCGTGCCGCTCGAGCCGCAACTCGACGCGCTGCGAGCGGCGCTGTGAACCGGCTGCCCGCCACGCCGGTACTCGTCGCGCTGGTGCTCGGCGGCGTGGTGCTCGGGCTCGTCGCGTCGTGGGCCTGGCGCTGGTGGCGCCTGCGTCGTGCGCGCCGCCGCCTCGCCCTCGCGATCACGTCCACGGGATTCGAGCACCTCGCGGACGTGCTCGTGCCGGACGGCAACGGTGGCACGTACCACGTGGATTTCCTGGTGCTGACGCCGCGCGGCATCCTCGTCGTCGACTTGCGGGACGTGGTCGGCAATATCTTCGGCGGCGACCAGATGACCGACTGGACCGTGATGAACGGTCCCGCCCGGCACACGTTCGTCAATCCCCAGGGCGCGCTCTACGACCGGATCGCCGCCGTCAAGGCCCTGAGCGGCGAGGTGCCCGTCGAGGGCCGCATCGTGTTCACGCGCCGCGCGCGCTTTCCGAAGGGACTGCCGAAGTGGACCGTGCCGGTCGATGCGTTGCGCGCGGATTTTCCGCCGCCCGATCGCGGCCTGTTCGTGTCCGTGCTGGCCCAGTACCGCGACGGGTGGGCTGCGCTGCAGTCGGCGACTTCGCCGAGCCCGCTCGTGAATCCGCGACCCGTCTAGGGCAGGCGAAAGAGAGCGCGCGCGGCCTGTGTCGTGTGCGCCGCGAACGCGGCGAGCGTTTCGCCGCGGGCGGCCGCGATGGTGCGTGCGACGTGGGGCAGCCAGGCCGGCTCATTGCGCCGCGTGGCCGGCTTCGGCGACAGGTCGCGCGGCAGCAGGTAGGGTGCATCGGTCTCGATCATCAGCCGCCCGGGCGGAATGTCACGCATCAGCGGCGGCAGGTGGCGGCCGCGTCGCTCGTCGCAGATCCAGCCCGTCATGCCGATGGCGAGGTCGAGCTCGAGGTAGCACTCGAGCTCGGCGCGGCCTGCCGTGAAGCAGTGCGCCACGCCACCCGCGAGCGCGGCGCGGTGTTCGCGCACGATCGCCGCGAAATCGGCATGCGCATCGCGCTGATGCAGGAAGACCGGCTTGCCCGCCTGCGCCGCGAGCGCGAGCTGGCGCTCGAACGCCCGCCGCTGCGCATCGCGCGGCGAGAAGTCGCGATAGTAGTCGAGGCCGCACTCGCCGACGGCGACCACTGCGGGTGCCGCGGCGAGTGCGGCGAGTTCGCCGAACGCGGCGTCCCCGAGCTCGTGCGCGTGATGGGGATGGACTCCGGCTGTCGCGAAGAGGATCCCGGGGTGCTCGCGCGCCAGCCGGATCGCCGCCGCACTGCCCGCGAGGCTCGCGCCCGTCACGACCATCTGCACGACTCCGGCCGCGCGCGCGCGCGCGATCACGTCCTCGCGATCGCGGTCGAAACTGTCGTGGGCAAGGTTCGCGCCGATGTCGATCAGCGGCGCGGGCACTGTGTTATCGTGGCTCACGGTGGTTCCGCCATTCTACCGAACGTTGCCGATGTTTCGCCGCGTCGCCGCCCTCCTGCTGATCGCGCTGCCCGGGGGCGTCGCCTTCGCGGCCGAGTGGAGCGACGTCGAAGGCCGCATCGAGTTCGCGTGGTACACGGAGGATCTGCGTGCGCTGCGCGGGGTGATCGGCACACTGCCGCGCGCGGATGCGGCCGGCGATCAGGACGGAGCGCTGCGGGAGTACTACCTCGGCCTCGGCTACTACCGGGTCGCACTGCTCACGCAGGCGCGCGACAAGGGCAGCTCGCGGGCGGCCGCGGAGGATTGCGTGGGCCACCTCGACCGCGCGCTCGACGCGCACGGCGATTTCGCCGATGCGCTCGGATTGCAGGCGGCCTGCATGAAGCTGCTCGCGACGCTCAAGCCGTGGAAGTCGCCGCTCCTCGGAGCGCGGAGCGGGGCGCAGATCGAGCGGGCGCTCGCGCTCGCGCCACGCAACCCACGCGTGCTGCTCTTCGGTGCGGCGCTCGACGGCGACCCCGGACGTGCCTTCGCCACGCTCGGCAAGGCGGTTGCGGCATTCGAGGCGGAACGGCAAGGTGTCGCGCCGCTGCCGGCCTGGGGCGCTCCCGAAGCCTACCTGCAGCTCGCGCGCAGCGCATTCGGGCGGGGCGATGCAGCGGCTGCACGCAGCGCACTCGAGCGTGCGCTGCTGCTCTCACCGGAGTTCACCGCGGCCAGGCGCCTGCTCGCCACGCTGACCGCCGGCTGAGAGGTCATGGATCGAGTGCACGCGCGCCGCACGGCGCAGGTCATCGCGTTTCCGGCATTCGCGGACGAGGCGATGCCGTTGCCGTTCCGCGCCAGGCCGGCAGCGCCCTGAGGGCGCGGCAGAGCGCCTCGACCTGCGCCGGGTCCTGGTCCCAGCTCGCAACGAAGCGCGCTTCCCCCGAGCCGCTCGCGCCCCAGTCGTAGAATTCGAAGCCGAGTTCGCGCAGGCGCGCCTTGCCGTCTTCGCCGAGCCGCGCGAAGACTTCGTTGGCTTCCACCGGTTCGAAAAGTGCCGCGCCGCAGGCGGCACCGATCGCGAGCGCGCCACGGTTGGCCCGCGTGGCATTGCGCCGCCAGACCTCGTCTTCCAGGTAGGCCAGGAGCTGCGCGGATGCATACCGGGTCTTCGACAGCAGGTGGCCCGCACGCTTGCGCCGCAGTTCGAAGTCCCGCACGAGACCGGGGCCGAAGAACACCACGGCCTCCGCGGCGAGCCCGCCGTTCTTGGTTGCACCGAACGACAGCACGTCGATGCCGGCGCGCCAGGTGATGTCGCCGGGTTCACAGCCGAGCGTCACGAGCGCGTTCGCGATACGTGCGCCGTCCATGTGCACGAGCAGACCCCGCCCGTGGGCGAGGGCGGTGAGCGCGGCGATCTCCGCGGGCCGATAGGCGCGCCCGAGCTCGGTCGCCTGCGTGATCGTGACGGCGGTCGGTTGCACCGTGTGCACGGAAGGCGGCATCGCGTCGAGGGCGCGCGCGAGCGTCGGGGCATCGAGCTTCGCGCCCGCGCCCCCGAGCGATACGAGACGCAGGCCGCCGCTGAAGAACTCCGGCGCTCCGCATTCGTCGCGCACGACGTGTGATTCTTCGTGCGCGTAGACCGCGCCCCAGGGCGGGACGAGGGTCGCCAGGGCGAGCGCATTGGCCGCGGTGCCGGTCGTGACCGGATAGGCCGTGACCGGTGCGCCGAAGAACCGGCTGAATGCCGCATCGAGCGCCTGCGTCCAGCGATCGTCGCCATAGCCGCGGGTCGGTGCGGCATTGGCCTCGACAATAGCCGCCAGCAATTCGGGGCACACGGTCGCATTGTTGTCGCTGTAGAAACGCACGGGGCTTCCTTCCGGGAGCGGCTCAGTCGGCGCGCCACTTGAACGACCACGCGCCGAAGCCGAGGAACACGAGCGTCGTCGCGGCGAGATAGCCGAGCTGTGGCGCAATCGCGCGCAGACCGGCCCCGTCGATCATCACGGCGCGGGCAGCATCGAGTATGTGGGTCAGCGGAAAGAGTTTCGCCACGAAACGGATCCAGTCGGGCGAGCCCTCGAGCGAAAACCACACTCCCGAGAGCAGCATCATCGGCCAGGTGAGCGTGTTCAGGAGCCCGCCGACCAGTTCGTCGCTCGAGAAGCGTGCTGCGATCGTGAGCCCGAGTGCGATCAGCGACAACGCTCCGAGGGTCGCGACCAGCAGGAGCAGGGCGGGGTTGCCCGCCGAATGGAAGCCGATCACGAAGCCGGCGCCGACATACAGGATCGTCGTCACGACGAGAATGAGCGCGAGCCGCGACAGGACCTGGGCCGCGAGGAATTCGAAGGCCGTGATCGGCGTCGCGTTGAGGCGCTTCAGGAAGCCGCTCTTGCGGTAGCGCAGCACCACGTAACCCACGCCGAAGAGACAGCTGAACATCATGTTCATGCCGAGGATGCCCGGAAAGAGCCAGTCGACGTAGCGCACCGCCTGGCCCGTCACGGGCTCGCGGATCGCGTGCGGATCCGCCTGCAGCAGCAACCGCTCGGCAATGTAGCCTTTCGGTGAATCGGCATTGACCCAGTAGCGCGTGCCGCCCGCCTGCACGTCGAGCAGCAGGTCGAGCTGGTGGCGTCCCACCTTGCGGGCCGCGGCGGCGAGGTCGTCGACGGGCACGAAGTCGACGAAGCGCTCGAGCATGAACGGATGATGGATGCTGCCGAGGTCGTCGGTTACGACGCCGACCTTGAACACCGCCCGTTCCGGCCCCCCGAACACGAAACTCATGCCGACGATCAGCGCGACCGGCAGCAGCAGCGTGAACACCAGCGAGCCGCGGTCGCGCAGGAACTCGAGGTTGCGGGCGTGCCAGACGGCGAGGAGGCGCCGGATCACGGGCGCAGCTCCTTGCCCGTCAGTTCGAGGAACAGGTCCTCGAGGTTCGGCGGCCGGATGCGCAGGTTGCGCAGCGGTACCTGTGCCTGCATCAGGGCCTTCAGCGTGCCGTCGAGGTCGTCGGTGGTGATCTCGATGCGGTCGGCGCCGTCGATCACGCGCAGCGGCAGGTGGCGCGCGGAGGGCGGGAAGTCGTCGCGCGGCAGCTCGAGCAGCACTTCGGCGAAGTGCGCGGCCAGGAGCTGCCGTGGCGGGCCGCGCGCGATGATCTGGCCGCGGTCCATGATCGCGATCTCGTCGCACAGGCGCTGCGCTTCCTCCATGTAGTGCGTGGTGAGGATGATCGTGCGGCGTCGCGCCTTCACCGATTCGATCAGTTTCCAGAAATTGCGCCGCGCCTGTGGATCGAAGCCGGTCGTCGGCTCGTCGAGGAAGAGGATCGAGGGGTCGTTGACGAGCGCGACCGCGAGCAGCAGCCGCTGCTGCTGGCCACCCGAAAGCTTGCGATTGTCGCGGTCGGCAAGCTTCTGCAGCGAGCACAGCTGCAGCAGCTCGTCGATGTCATAGCCCTGCGGGTAGAGGCCGCGGAAGAGATTCAGGGTCTGGCGCACCGTCAGGAAGTCCTGCAGCGCCGTCTTCTGGAAGAGGATGCCCGCATCGTTCCTGAAGCGGTTGTCGAGCCTCGCGCCGCGATAGAGCACCTCGCCCGAAGAGGCGGGCAGGATGCCCTCCATGATCTCGACGGTGGTCGTCTTGCCGGCACCGTTCGGCCCGAGGAGCCCGAAGCAGCAGCCCTCCGCGACCGCGAACGACACCCCGTCGACGGCCGTCACTCGCGGATACAACTTGACGAGGTTGCGGACTTCGAGGATCGGCGTCACGCGGCCATGCTAGCCGATCGGCTGATATCATGGCAGCGGCACACCATGTTCGACCCGCCCGAGACACAGCTGTCCCTCCTCGACGCGCACGACGAGTGCGCGCCGTTCACGGTGCGCTACAGCCGCCGCGCACGTCGCCTGGCCGTGCGGGTGCACCTCGGTGGCCGCGTCGAGGTGATCGTTCCGCCGCGCACCGGGGTACGCACCGTGCAGGAGTTCCTGCGCCGGCACCATGACTGGATCGAGACACGGCGCGAGCGCGCGCGCCGGGATTGCCCGGAGCGTGGCGCCTTTCCACCCGGCGAGCTGGCACTCGCTGCTTTCCGCGAGAGCTGGCAACTGCGCCTCGTGCCGGGCGCCGGGCGCACGCGCCTCGTCGCAAACGCCGCCGCGGGCGTGCCCATGGCCGGCGCGGACGCGCCCCGCGTCCTCGAACTGCGTGGCGCGCCGCCGGGCCCGGCGGACACGCGCCGCGTGCTGCGCGCGTGGGTCGGCGCACGCGCCGCCGCGGGGCTCGCCCCCTGGCTCGCGGCGCTCGGGCGCGAGACGGGGCTCGAATGCCGCCGCCTGTCGGTGCGGCGCCAGCGCACGCGCTGGGGCAGCTGCTCGACGCGCGGCACGATCAGCCTGAACGCGTGCCTCGCCTTCCAGCGTCCCGAAGTCGTGCGGTACCTGCTGGTGCACGAACTCGCCCACACGCGCCACATGAACCACTCCGCGCGCTTCTGGCGCCTCGTCGCGGCGCACGAGCCGGGCTGGCGCGCCCTCGACCGCGAACTCCTCGGTGGCTGGCGGCGCGTACCCGACTGGATGATGAACGATGTCGACTGACATACCCCCCGGCTGTCCGTTCGCCGCGAGCGAGCGGGTCGACCTGTCGAACGAGCAGGTCCACTGGGATATCGCGATCTCGCAGTCCTACGGCGGCTACCTCGCACTCGACCGGCTGCTCGATGCGCAACACCCGAATTCGCGGGAGCACGACGAGTTGCTGTTCATCGTCGCGCACCAGACGTCGGAACTCTGGATCCGGCTGATGCTGCACGAGCTCGACGGTGTGCTCGCCTGCGTGCGACGCGACGATCTCGCCACCTCGTTCAAGATGTTCGGGCGCATCGCGCGGATCCAGGTGCAGCTGCTCGCCGTCTGGGACGTGCTCGCGACGATGACGCCCGCCGATTACTCGGCATTCCGCAATTCGCTCGGGCGCGCGTCCGGGTTCCAGTCGCTGCAGTACCGGCTGCTCGAATTCCAGCTCGGCAACAAGAACGCGGACTATCTCGCCGCGCACCGGCGCGACGCGGCGGCGACGGCGCGACTGCGCCGCGCTCTCGATGCGCCGTCGCTCTACGACGAGGCGCTGCGACTCCTGTCCCGCCGCGGCTACGGCATTCCGGACGATTACGTCGTGCGTGATTTTGCGCAGCCCTACCGCGCGAGCAAACAGGTCGCCGGCGCCTGGCTCGGCGTGTATCACAATGCGGGCAAGGACCCCGACCTCTACGAACTGGCCGAACGGCTGATCGACGTCGACCACAGGTTCCAGACCTGGCGCTTCCAGCACATGAAGACGGTCGAACGCATCATCGGCCACAAGCCGGGCACCGGTGGCACCGGTGGCGTGTCGTATCTCGCCAAGGCGCTCGAGCTCAGGTTCTACCCCGAGCTCTGGCAGATCCGCACTTCGATGTAGGGCGCGGCGCCGTGCCGCCGCGCGCTATTCCGGCACGGACTCGCCCGAGCCCCCGAGTTCGGCGGGAAAGTCCCGCAGCTTCGGCAGCCCGTCCTTCATCGGCAACACGGTCTCCGCGTAGTTCACGTGCACCCCGGGCACGAACGCGACCGTCGGGATCGTGGCGGCATACACGTCGATCAGGCCGAAGCCGGGGTGATCGGTCATCACGTGGCCGCCGCACTTCGTGCAGAACTGCCGGTCGCTCTTGTCGGTCTTGCGGAAATGCCCGATGTGCTCCCGGCCGTGCGTCACCTTCACCGCCGCCGGCGGCCAGAGCGTGAACGCGTTCACCGGGCCCGCAGACCAGGACCGGCAGGAACGGCAATGGCAGTAGCCCATCGCAGCGGGCGCGCCGGTCACTTCGAGCTGGACGGCGCCGCAGAAGCAGGCGCCCTGGTGTGTGTCGGTCATCTTCGACTCCGCAGTGTTCTTCCCGGCGAGAGGGTCGCACGTAACGCAGTGACATTTCCATGCCACCAGGCGGAGAGCTGCGTGGCGCGCAGCGCGCGCCGCCGGTGCCAGATGCGCCAGCCGAGGAGGAGGGCGAGCAGCGCGGCGTAGATCAACGGCTCGGTCACATCGCGTTTGACCTGCCAATAGAAGTGCCACGCGCCGAGGATTGCGATGGCGTAGACCAGGCGGTGCAGGCGCTGCCAGCGCCGCCCGAGTCGCCGCATCATCCTGCTGGTCGATGTCACGGCGAGCGGCACGAGCAGCACGAGTGCGGTGAAGCCGATCGTGATGTAGGGGCGCTTGCCTATGTCCCCGATGATCATCGCGACATCGAGGCTGCGGTCGAGGACGACATAGATGCTGAAATGCACCAGCGCGTAGAAGAACGCGAACAGGCCCAGCATGCGGCGCAGCCGCAGCAGTTGCGGACGCCGCAGGATGTGCGCGACGGGTGTCACGGCGAGCGTGATCCACAGCAGGTTGAGCGCGGTCTTGCCGCAGGTGAGCAGCAGGTCCTCGACCGGGTCGGGTCCGAGGCGGCGGCCGGCGACTCCGAACGCAGCCGCGAGCAGCAGCAACGCCGGCGTCAGCGCCGCCGCGAACACGAGCGGCTTCCAGAGCCGGCGATAACGCTGTTCGACGGTCACTGCGGCACGGACCCGGTCAGAACCAGCGCCGCAGATCCATGCCCCGGTACAGCGAGGCCACGTCGCCGGCATAGCCGTTGAAGGGCAGGGTCGGGCGTGTCGCCGCGAACAGGCTCGCGCCGATGCGCCGCTCGCTCGCCTGGCTCCAGCGCGGGTGGTCCACGGCGGGGTTCACGTTCGCGTAGAAGCCGTACTCGTCGGGCGCTGCGCGATTCCACGACGTCGGCGGCTCGCGCTCCGTGAAGTGGATCGACACGATCGACTTGATGCCCTTGAAGCCGTACTTCCACGGCACGACGAGGCGCAGCGGAGCGCCGTTCTGGTTCGGCAGCACCTTTCCGTAGAGGCCGACGGCGAGCAGCGTGAGCGGGTGCATCGCCTCGTCGATCCGCAGGCCCTCGACATAGGGCCACGCGAGCCAGCCGGCCCGCTGGCCGGGCATTTCCGTCGGCCGGTACAGCGTCTTGAACGCGACGAACTTCGCCCGCGAAGTCGGCTTGAAGCGCTTCACCAGATGACCCAGCGGAAAGCCGACCCACGGAATCACCATCGACCAGCGCTCGACGCAGCGCATCCGGTAGACCCGCTCCTCGAGCGGATGCGGCTTCAGGAGGTCCTCCAGCGTGAAGGTGCCTGGCGCTTCGACTGCACCCGACACCGCCACGCTCCATGGGCGCGTACGGAGCACGCCCGCGTGCTCGCGCGGATCGCCCTTGTCCGTGCCGAATTCGTAGAAGTTGTTGTAGGACGTGATGTCGTCCCGAGAGGTCGGCGCATCGTCCACCGAGTAGCGGGGATTGCGTGCCGCCACGAGCGGAGGCGGCGAGGCGGCCGCGGCGGCACGCGGTTGCGCCGTGGCTCCACCCAGCGAGAGTGCGGCCGCCCCGGCGAGCCAGCGACGCCGGTCGAGCCAGGCACTCTCGGGCGTGATCTCGGACGACCGCGGAATATGTATTCTATAAATCAGCCGCTTACGAGGCATTCTTCGTGCAATCCTTGCACACAGCGCGCACCTCAGCCGGGACGGTCCACGTTGGAGCGGTCCTCCGGCCGCCATGTTCCCCGCCACTGTACACATTCGATGCCGTCGCGCTTCGCCCGCGGGAGTGTCGCGCGCGAGGCATTGACCAGCACGCCGCGGTCGGCGAGGCGCAGGTGAGGCAGGTCGGACGCGCTGTTGCCGTAGGCCGTGACGAGCGCATCGCCGAACTCGGCGCGCAATGCGGCGAGGCACCGTGCCTTCTCCGCGCCGCGCCGGTTCGGCGTCGTGAGCGCACCGGTGAGCCGCCCGCCGTGCCAGGCCACCCCGGTGCAGATCGTGCGGTCAAAGCCGAGCCGCTCGCCGAGGGACGGCACGTAGAGGTCGACGCTCGCCGACATCAGCACGAGCGCATCGCCCCGCGAACGGTGGCGCGCGATCGCGGCCACCGCATCGCGGAGCAACCCGTGTGCCATCACGCGCGGCAGGTAGCGGTCGTTCCACGCGGCGATGTCCGCACGCGTCGCGCCGCCGAGCGTGCGCCCGATCAGCTTCGCCTTGAGACGCCCGCGATCGCGCCCGCCGAGGGCATAAACGAGGAGCGCGGGCAGGACGAGCAGCAGCTTCGCGAGGCGCCACGGGCGCCGCGCGAGGCACGCGACGACGTAGGGGAAGAGGGTGTCGCGGCGTGTGATCGTGCCGTCGAGGTCGAAGACCGCGACCACACGCCGCTCCGGGCCCATCAGGCGGCGCGGCTCGATCCGGCGAGCTGGCGCAGCACGTATTGCAGGATGCCGCCGTGCCGGTAGTACTCGCGTTCCTTCGGTGTATCGATGCGTACGCGCGCATCGAACGTGACCGCCTTGCCACCGCCCTCCGGCGTCGCGATCACCTTGACCGTCTTCGACGCGGCATCGGCGACGCCGACGATATCGATCACCTCGCGACCGGTGAGGCCGAGGCTCTGCGCGCTCGCCCCCGTCGGGAACTGCAGCGGCAACACGCCCATGCCGATCAGGTTCGAGCGATGGATCCGCTCGAAGCTCTCGGCGATCACCGCCTTCACGCCGAGCAGCATCGTGCCCTTGGCAGCCCAGTCGCGCGAGGAACCGGAGCCGTATTCCTTGCCGGCCAGCACCACCAGCGCCGTGCCGTCCTGCTTGTAGCGCATGGCGGCATCGAAAATGCTCATCTCCCCACCGCTCGGCAGGTGGATCGAGACTCCGCCCTCGGTGCCGGGCGCGAGCAGGTTGCGCAGGCGGATGTTCGCGAAGGTGCCGCGCATCATCACCTCGTGATTGCCGCGGCGCGAGCCATACGAATTGAAGTCCTGCGGCTGCACGCCCTGCGCCATCAGGTACTGCGCCGCCGGGCTCGACTTCGCGATGCTGCCGGCGGGCGAGATGTGGTCGGTCGTCACCGAATCCCCGAGCAGGGCGAGTACCCGCGCGCCCTCGATGTCGCCCACCTCGCCCGGCTGCATCGTCATGCCGTCGAAGTAGGGCGGATTCTTGACGTAGGTCGACTTCGCGTCCCAGTGGTAGAGCTTGCCGGCCGGCACCTCGATGCCCGCCCAGTGCTCGTCACCCTTGAACACGCTGTCGTAGCTCTTGCGGAACATGTTCGAGTTGATCACCGAGCGCACGGTGTCGGCGACCTCGGCATCGTCCGGCCAGATGTCCTTCAGGAATACGGGCTTGCCGTCGGGGTCGTTGCCGAGCGGATCGGCATCGAGGTCGAAATCGAGCGTGCCCGCGAGTGCGTACGCGACGACGAGCGGCGGGGACGCGAGGAAGTTCATCTTCACCTCGGGGTGGATGCGACCCTCGAAATTGCGGTTGCCCGACAGTACCGCGCAGGCGACGATGTCGCCGGCCGAGACGCCGGCGGAGATCTCGGGCTTGAGCGGCCCGGAGTTGCCGATGCAGGTCGTGCAGCCGTAGCCGACGAGGTAGAAACCCGCGAGTGCGAGGTCCTCGAGCAGCTGCGCCTTGCCGAGGTAATCGGTCACCACCCGCGAGCCCGGCGCGAGGCTGGTCTTGACCCAGGGTTTCGCCGTGAGCCCGCGCCGCACCGCATTGCGCGCGAGCAGGCCGGCGCCGATCATGACGTAAGGATTGGAGGTGTTGGTGCAGCTCGTGATCGCGGCGATCACGACCGCGCCGTCCTGCAGCTCGAAGCGCTGGCTGCCGATCGCGACCGGCGCGCGGCCGCTCCCGCCGGACTTGCGGCTGCGCTCCTCGGCCATCGGCGCGAGCGCCTTGCGGTACGCCGCCCGGGCGGTGTGCAGCGGCACGCGATCCTGCGGGCGCTTCGGACCCGCGAGGCTCGGCTCGACACTTGCGAGGTCGAGTTCCAGCACGGCGGTGTACTGCGCGCTCGCCTGGCCGTCCTCGCGCCACAGCCCCTGCGCCTTCGCATAGGTTTCGATCAGCGCGATGTGCTCGTCCGCGCGGCCGGAAAGCCGCAGGTAGCGCACGGTTTCGGCGTCGATCGGGAAGATCGCGCAGGTGCTGCCGAACTCGGGCGACATGTTGCCGATCGTCGCGCGGTCGGCGAGCGGCAGGTTCGAGAGGCCGTCGCCGAAGAACTCGACGAACTTGTCGACCACGCCTTTCTTGCGCAGCATCTCGGTGACGGTGAGCACGAGATCGGTCGCGGTGGCGCCCGGCCGGAGCTTGCCGTTCAGCCGGAAGCCGATCACCTGCGGGATCAGCAGCGGGATCGGCTGGCCGAGCATCGCGGCTTCCGCCTCGATGCCGCCGACGCCCCAGCCGAGGACGCCGAGGCCGTTGATCATCGTCGTGTGCGAATCGGTGCCGACCAGCGTGTCGGGCCACGCGGCGCGACGACCGTCGCGCTCCGCGTCGAACACGACGCGGCCGAGGTACTCGAGGTTGACCTGGTGCACGATGCCGGTGTTCGGCGGCACGACCTTGAAGTTCTCGAATGCGGTCTGGCCCCAGCGCAGGAATGCGTAGCGCTCGCCGTTGCGTTCGAATTCGATGCGGTTGTTGTCCGCGAGCGCGCGCGGCGTGCCGTACTCGTCGACCTGCACCGAGTGATCGATGACGAGTTCGGCCGGTGCGAGCGGATTGACCTGCTCGGCGCTGCCGCCGAGCTTCGTGATCGCCTCACGCATCGCCGCGAGATCGACGACACACGGCACGCCGGTGAAGTCCTGCATGATCACGCGCGCCGGCGTGAAGGCGATCTCGTGCGAGGGAGTCGCCTGCGGGTCCCAGTCGAGCAGCGCCTCGATGTCCTTGCGCGTGACGTTGACGCCATCCTCGAAGCGCAGCAGGTTCTCCAGCAGGATCTTGAGCGAGTAGGGCAGGCGTGCGACCTTGTCCTGCGGCAGTGCCCGCAGGCTGCAGATGTCGTAGCTGTGCGATCCCACGGCGAGTTGCGTGCGCGCCTTGAAACTGTCGGTCATCATGTTCTCCGCGACGGGGCGATGAGGCTCGAAAAGAGCCGGTAATTATAGCCCGAGCGGGGCGGCGGCGCGAATGACGGCGGCGCCGGCGGCAAGTTCAGGCGCGCGGCGGGCCCGGTGCGGGGGTCACGCGAAAGCCGTGCAGCCGCACCTCGCGCGACAGGTAATGGTCCTCGCACTTCTCGTCGCTGCACAGGTCGGTCGACAGGTATTTCTTGTTGTCGTCACAGAAGATGGTCGCGACCACCGCTGCGTCGCCCTGTTCGTGCGCAACCTCGATCGCGCCGAGGAAGTTCGCGCCGGAGCTGATGCCGACGGCGATGCCGAGTTCGCCGGCGAGGCGCTGCGCCATGCAGATCGCGTCCCCGTCCCACACATCGACGATCCGGTCGAGTTCCGCGAGGCGCACGATCGCGGGCACGAACTCGTCGCTGATGCCCTGGATGCGATGCCGGCCCGTCTTGATGCCGGTGCGCAGCGTCGGTGAGTTGGCGGGTTCGAGCGGGTGGATCGCGACACCCGGTACCCGTTCGCGCAGGTACCGCCCGACCCCCATCACCGTGCCGCCGGTGCCGACGCCGGCGACGAATGCCGTGGGCGGGCGTTCCAGCTGCGCGAGCAGCTCGGGGCCCGTCGTCGCGTAGTGCGCTTCGACATTCGCGTCGCTGTCGAACTGCTGCGGCCGGAAGATGCGCGGCGTCGCGGCGGCGTATTCATCGGCCATGTGGATGCTGCCGAGAAAGCCGTCCTGTTCGCGGGACACGGGTATGACCGCCGCACCAAGGCTCTGGATCACGAGCACGCGCTCGCGGCTCATCCAGTCCGGCATGTAGATGCGCACGTGGTGGCCGAGTGCGCGGCCCATCGCGGCGAACGAAATGCCGGTATTGCCGCTCGTCGCCTCGGCGATCTCGTCGCCGGGACGGATCTCGCCCTCCGCATAGGCGCGCTCGAGGATGCGCAGCGCCATCCGGTCCTTGATGCTGCCGGTGAAGTTGAGCGCCTCGTGCTTGGCGTAGATCACGTGCCGGCGTCCGCGGAACTCGCAGTCGACCGCGATGAGCGGCGTGCGTCCCGTCAGGGCCCCGAGTGCCGACAGCCCCGGCGGCAGGTTTCGCGCATGCGTCATGTCCGGATCGTCGCCTCGATGACTGCGCCGCCGAGGCAGCGCGTTCCTTGATAGATGACAGCGTATTGACCCGGCGTGACCGCGCGCTGATCCAGATCAAATTCGAGGCGCGCACCGCCCGTGTCGAGCGGCGTGACCCGCACGGCCTGGTCCGGCTGGCGGTAGCGGACCTTGGCGGCAGCCGCAAACGGTGCCTCGCCGGGGGGCGCCAGCCAGTGGACGGGCCCCGTGGTGACCGTGCGCGTGAGCATCAGGGGATGGTCGTGGCCCTGCACCGCGATGAGCGCATTGCGCGCCATGTCCTTCTGCGCGACGTACCACGCGCCCTCGGGCCGGCCCGCCTGTCCGCCGATCTCGAGGCCGCCGCGCTGGCCGAGCGTGTAGTACGCGAGGCCCCGGTGGGTGCCGAGCCGCTCGCCCTGCGGCGTCTCGATGGGGCCGGGCGTGCAGCGGATGTAGTGCGCCAGGAATTCGCGAAAGGGTCGCTCGCCGATGAAACAGATGCCGGTGCTGTCCGGTTTGTCGTGGACGGGCAGGCCCGCACGGCGCGCGTGCGCGCGCACGTCGGCTTTCATCAGCTCGCCGAGCGGGAACTCGATGGCGCCCAGCGTCGCCCGGTCGATCGAATGCAGGAAGTAGGACTGGTCCCGCGCGGAATCGGCGCCCTTGTGCAGTTCGAACCCCTGGTCGCCGTGCCGCACGCGTGCGTAGTGGCCCGTCGCGAAGCGTGCCGCGCCGAGGCGTCGCGCGTGCGCGAGGCAGACACCGAACTTGATCTCGCGGTTGCAGAGCACATCCGGGTTCGGCGTGCGCCCGGCCGCGTACTCGTCCAGGAAATGCGCGAATACGCGCTCGCGATACTCCTGCGAGAAATCGACCCGGTGCAGCGGGATGCCGAGCGTGTCGGCCACGGTGCGCGCATCCTGGAAATCCTGCGCGGCCGTGCAGTAGCCGTCGTCGTCTTCCCAGTTCGCCATGTGCAGGCCGTGCACCTCGTCGCCACGCTCGACGAGGCGCAACGCGGCGACAGCGGAATCGACGCCGCCCGAGAGACCTACGACGATGCGCGCGCGGGAAGGGGACACGCGCCCATTGTACGGTGCGCGGCCGGGTCAGCCGACCTTGACCGCGTGCAGGTGCGCGACGTGGTGCAGGTCGAGATCGGCCACCGAGGCGAGGGGCAGCCGGCGGCCGCCGAGGTAATCGTCTATGCAGCGAAGCACGAGCGGGCTGCGCAGGCGCGTGTGCGCGGCGGCGAGCTCGTCGCGGCCGAGCCAATGCGTGCCGACGATGCCGCGATCGAGGGGCGCACGCGGGTCGTGGCCTGCGACCGTTCCGCTGAATGCGACGCGCAGCACCGAGCGACCGGTGCGCGCATTGCGCCAGAGATAGAGCCCCAGCAGATGGGCGGGCGTGAGGCGCCATGCGGATTCCTCGCGCGTCTCGCGCACCACCGCATCGAGCAGCGTTTCGCGATCCTCGACGTGACCGGCCGGCTGGTTCAGCACGAGGCGGCCGCCCGCGCGCTCTTCGACGACGAGGAACCGGCCCGCGCGTTCGACGACGGCGGCGACGGTGACTTCGGGACGGCCTGGCATCGGTGGATTATAGGTCGCCGCGCCGTCAGCGGCGCGCGATGCGGTAGCCGAAATCCGGCGCGTGTGCAATCCACTGCGCGTCGAAATCGGCGAGATGCATGCGCGCGACGGCGGGATTGTCGAGATCGGCGATGCCGTCCCATTGCGCGGCGTTCGTGCGGTAGAGGATCGCACGATCGTCGGCGATGATGTAGCCGGGACACGGCTTCGGCGTGTCCTCGCCGAGGACGCGGATGTCGATGTAACTCGTGAGCCGGCGGCCCATCGCGACGAAGCGGTGCACGTCGCGGAACAGCCGGCTGCCGTCCCCGAGCAGCACCCGCACCTTGGCGAAGCTGCGCGCCAGCACGAAGCGCTTGACGATGTCGAGGAACGGCGTCTGGTCGTAGAGGTCGGGTTCGAGGTTCGGGGTGTAGATCGACATCAGGCGTTGCGCGCTGCCGGCGACGTGGATCGTCGCCGCGAGAGTCTCCGCCATCGTCGTGACGACATTGACCTGCGGCGGCGCCTCGAGCGGCGGCAACTCGAGACGCGGCGCAGGCGTCTGCGAGAGCAGGCTCAACTCGAATTCCCCGGTAGTGGTCACGACAGATCCCGGAACCTCGCGCCCAGCGGCGTTTGGCCCGGATTCTCGGCGAGACGGGCGTACCCGGCGTGTCGATGCGGTCACGTTTTGGCGCCGCCTGACACGGGCCGGAGCGTCAAAGCGTGCCGCAGTTCTCAGTTCCGCGGGGCGTGCCCGCGCGCGAGGCGCTCGGCGAGGCCCGTGTAGCGGGCCGGGCTCAGCTGGCGCAACTCGTCTCGCGCGGCGGCGGGGAGCGGCAGGCCGTCGACGAACTCGCGGAGCATGTCGGCGTCGATCGGCCGGCCGCGCGTGAAATCCTTCAACCGCTCGTAGCCGTTCGGCACGCCGTGCGCGCGCAGGACGGTCTGCACGGCTTCCGCGAGCACCTCCCACGCGCCGTCGAGATCGGCGGCGAGTCGCGCGGGGTTCGCCTCGATCTTGCCGAGGCCGCGGCCGAGCGATTGCCACGCGATCAGGCTGTGCGCGAGCGCGACACCGAGGTTGCGCAGCACGGTGGAGTCGGTGAGGTCGCGCTGCCAGCGCGAGACCGGCAGCTTCTCGGCGAAATGCCGCAGCAGCGCGTTCGCGACGCCGAGATTGCCTTCGGCATTCTCGAAGTCGATCGGGTTGACCTTGTGCGGCATCGTCGATGAGCCGACCTCGCCCGCGACGGCACGCTGGCGCAGATAGCCGAGCGAGATGTAGCCCCAGGCGTCGCGGCAGAAATCGAGCACGATCACGTTCACCGCCGCGAGCGCGTCGCAATACGCGGCGATCCAGTCGTGGGGCTCGATCTGGGTCGTCCACGCATTGAAGCCGAGGCCGAGTTCGCCGATGAAGCGGTCGGCGAGCGCGGGCCAGTCGAGGTCCGGCAGCGCGGCGACGTGCGCGTTGTAGTTGCCGACCGCGCCGTTCCACTTGGCGAGCGCATCGACCGCCGCAAAACGCGCGCGCGCACGCTCGAGGCGCCGCGCGACGTTGGCGAACTCCTTGCCGAGCGTGGTCGGGCTCGCGGCCTGGCCATGGGTGCGCGCGATCATCGCGAGCCCCGCATAGTCGTTCGCCAGGGTATCGAGCGTGGCGATGCGCGCATCGAGCGCGCCGAGGAGCACGGTGCGGGCAGCCACGAGCAGGCGCGCATACGCGACATTGTTGATGTCCTCGGAGGTGCAACCGAAGTGCACGAGCTCGAGCGCGGCGGGCGATGCACCGGCGCCGGCGAGGGCATCGCGGACGAAATATTCGACGGCCTTCACGTCGTGGTTGATGCGCGCCTCGATTGCCTTGACTGCGATGGCAGCGGCGGCGTCGGGCCCGGCCGCGAGCGCGGCGGCGCGCGCGAGCACGGCAGGTCCGGCGAGGGTGCGGAACGACGGCACTGCCGCGGCGAGAAAGCGGAACCAGTGCGCTTCGACCCGGATGCGCTCGCGTATGAGGCCTGCTTCGCTCAGGATGGGACGCAGCGGATCGGCGGCGCCGCGATAGCGGCCGTCCACCGGCGAGAGGGCGTCGATCGAGGCTCGGGTCATGCGGGATGGTCGGCGGGAATGTTAGGATTCACATGATAACGCATGCGGCCATCCCGGCCGATGCGCGCCGATGGTCGGCGCCGCTGCGGAGTAGCTGATGACCTCTTCCTTCCGGACCGAACACGACAGCATGGGTGAGTTGCAGGTGCCGCTCGCGGCCTTGTGGGGCGCGCAGACCCAGCGCGCGGTGCAGAATTTCCCGGTGAGCGGGCTCGTGATGCCGCGCGAGTTCCTGCGCGCGGTCGGGCTCGTGAAATCCGCCGCGGCCACGGCCAATGCGGAGCTCGGCCTGCTGCCCGCCGACGTCGCGCGCGCGATCGAGGCGGCCGCCGGGCAGGTCGCTGCGGGTCGCCACGACGCGCACTTTCCGATCGACGTGTTCCAGACCGGCTCCGGCACCAGCACCAACATGAATGCGAACGAGGTGATCGCCCACCTCGCGCACCAGGCCTCGGGCCTGGCAGTACACCCGAACGATCACGTCAACATGAGCCAGAGCAGCAACGACGTGATCCCTACGGCGATCCACGTCAGCGCGGCGCTCGCGGTGCACGACGCGCTGTCGCCGGCGCTTGCCCATCTCGCGCAGGTGATTGCAACCAGGGAGCAGGCGAGCCGTGCCATCGTGAAGACGGGCCGCACCCACCTGATGGATGCGATGCCGGTGACGCTCGGCCAGGAACTTTCCGGCTGGCGCGCGCAGATCGAGAACGGCCGCGCCCGGCTCGCCGCCACGGCGCCGCGCCTGTACGCGCTCGCGCAAGGTGGCACGGCGGTCGGGACCGGCATCAACGCCCATCCGCAGTTCGCTGCGCGCTTCTGCGCCGCGCTGGCGGCGCTCACGAAGCTGCCGTTCGTGCCGAGCCCGAATTACTTCGAGGCGCTGTCGTCGCAGGACACGGCCGTCGAACTGTCGGGGCAGTTGAAGGTGATCGCCGTCAGCCTGATGAAAATCGCGAACGACCTGCGCTGGATGAACAGCGGGCCGCTCGCGGGCCTCGGGGAGATCGCGCTGCCGGCGCTGCAGCCGGGCAGCAGCATCATGCCCGGCAAGGTCAATCCGGTCATCCCGGAGGCGACCGCGATGGTCGCCGCGCAGGTCATCGGCAACGATGCGACGATCACGATCGCCGGCCAGTCGGGCAATTTCCAGCTGAACGTGATGTTGCCGGTGATCGCCTACAACCTGCTCGAGAGCGTGCGGCTGCTCGCCAACGTGTCGCGCCTGCTCGCCGACAGTGCGATCGCCGGCTTCACGGTCAATGAAGCGCGGCTCGCCGAAGCGCTCGATCGCAATCCGATCCTCGTGACGGCGCTCAACCCGGTGATCGGGTACGAGAAGGGCGCTGCGATCGCGAAGCAGGCCTATGCGCAGGGCAAGCCGATCCTGACCGTGGCCGGCGCAATGACCGACCTGCCGCGCGGCGAACTCGCAAAGCTCCTCGATCCGGCCGAACTCGCGAAGGGCGGCATCAAGGGCGGCACGAGCGGTGGGGGCTGAACGGGCAACGTGAGCGCAAGTCCCGGCAGTTCCGTCTCGGCTGATGCGCTGGCGCTGCGCGCACGCATCGCGGAGCGGCTGCGCGGCACGACGCCCTCGATGAGCGTCGCGGAGTGGCGCGTCGGCGGCTTGCCGCCGAGCGACACGCAACGCTTTCTCGCGCATTTCCCCGAGCATCCGATCCCGGCGGCGGTGCTCGTGCCGCTGGTCGATCACGCATCGGGACTCACGGTGCTCCTCACGCAGCGCGCCGAGCAGCTGAAGAACCACGCCGGGCAGGTCAGCTTTCCGGGCGGACGGATCGAGACGAGCGACCGCGGACCGCTCGATGCCGCGCTGCGCGAGGCGCACGAGGAAATCGGCCTCGACGCGGGGCGCGTGCACCTCGTCGGCTATCTTCCGGACCACCTGATCATCAGCGGTTATCGCGTGACCCCGGTCGTCGCGTTCGTCGACCCGGGGTTCTCGCTGCACCTCGATGCAGGCGAAGTCAGCGAGACGTTCGAGGTGCCCCTCGCACATGTGTTCGACACGCACAATCATGTGCCGCGGGCCCGGCGCATCGGTGACCGTGACGTGCGCCTCTATGACATCCCGTGGGGGCACCGTCACATCTGGGGTGCGACCGCCGGCATGCTGATCACGCTGTACGATGTGGTGTCGAGGCGGCCCGATGGGCTGTGAGGACGCCGTCGCGCGCCTGCTCGCGATCATGGCGCGGTTGCGCACGCCGGAGGGCGGCTGTCCGTGGGACCTGGAACAGAGCTTCGAGACGATCGCGCCGTACACCATCGAAGAGGCCTACGAGGTCGCGGACGCGATCGCCAGCGGCAGCCCCGGGCGTCTGCGCAGCGAACTCGGCGACCTGCTGTTCCAGGTCGTCTTCCATGCCCGTCTCGCGGAGGAGCGCGGCTGGTTCACGTTTGGCGACGTCGCCGCATCGATCGCGGCCAAGCTGACGGCCCGCCATCCCCATGTCTTCGCGGATGCGCACTACCTTGATGCGGCCGAGCAGACAGCCGCGTGGGAAGCGATGAAGGCCCGGGAGCGCGAGGCGAACGGCGAGCGCGGCGCGCTCACGGATGTGCCGCTCGCGCTGCCGGCCCTCACCCGGGCCGCCAAGCTCGGCCGGCGAGCCGCTCGCGTCGGCTTCGACTGGCCGGACGCGGCGGGCACGCGGGAGAAGGTTGCGGAGGAAATGGTGGAACTCGATGCGACCCTGCACGACGGGGGCGCGGCGCGACAGGCCGAGGAGCTCGGCGACCTGCTGTTCGCGGTGGCGCAGTGGGCGCGCCATCTCGGGCTCGATCCGGAGGCCGCGCTGCGCGGCGCCAACGGCAAGTTCGAGGCGCGCTTCCGGCACATGGAAGCGCTCGCGGCCGCATCGGGAACAGCGCTGGACGACCTGGATGCCGCTGCGTGGGACCGGCTGTGGGTGGCCGCCAAGGCCGTCGGGCGTGCGACCTGATAGGCTTCAGCGAGGGTTCAGTTGCACGGTCCTATGCTCGCCGCCATCGTGAAGACGCCTGTCATCCTGCTCGGTGTGGCGCTGCTCTCCGGGCAGCCCCTGGTGGTGCCGGCTGCCTATGCCGACCCGCCGCCGTGGGCGCACAAGAAGGAGCGCGCGGAGGCAGGCATCAGTCTCGACGAAGCCGTCAATCGGGCCGAGCGCAAGTATCGCGCGCGCGTGATCCGGGCCGAAACACGCGAGTCGAACGGGCGGCGCATCCACCAGTTGCGGCTGCTGTCGGACGACGGGCGCGTGTGGACCGTGCGCATCGACGCCGCGACCGGCGCGGAGATCTGACGTGCGCGTGCTGGTCATCGAAGACGAAGCCGCCCTGCGCGATGCATTGAAGCGCGATCTCGTCGCGGCCGGTTTCACGGTCGACCTCGCGGCGGACGGCGAGGAGGGCCTGTACGCAGGGCGCGAGTACCCGATCGATGTCGCCATCGTCGACCTCGGGCTGCCGAAGCTGCCGGGCCTCGAAGTCATCCGCACGCTGCGCACCGAGCGCAAGACGTTCCCGATCCTCGTGCTGACCGCGCGCGATCGCTGGCAGGACAAGGTCGCGGGGCTCGATGCGGGCGCGGACGACTACGTGGCGAAGCCGTTCCGGTTCGAGGAGGTGCTGGCGCGCGTGCAGGCGCTGCTGCGTCGCGCGGGCGGTTGGGCGAGCCCCGTGCTCTCGTGCGGCCCGGTCGTGCTCGACCTGCGTTCGCAGACCGTCGCGGTCGAGGGGCAGGCGGTCGATCTCACGACCTTCGAGTATCGCCTCCTCGAACACCTGATGATGCGGGCGGGTGAGGTCATCTCCAAGGCGGAGCTGACCGAAAGGCTCTACGAGCAGGACTTCGAACGCGACAGCAACACGATCGAGGTGTTCATGGGGCGCCTGCGCAGGAAGCTCGATCCGGAAGACCGCCTGCAACCGATCGAAACGCTCCGCGGCCGGGGCTATCGCTTCTCGTTGCCGCGCGATCCGCCCTGAAGGCGCCCGATGCCCTCGCTGCGGCGGCGCCTGATCCTCTCGGTGTCGGTCTCGCTCGTGCTGTTCTTCGGCGTGACGATCTTCGCGCTCGACGCCGTGTTCCGCGGCCTCGTGGACCGCTCGCTCGATGAACTGCTCGATGCGCAGACCGTGGCGCTGATCGCGGCCACGGAGACCGTGCCGGACGCCATCACCGTGACGCGCCTCGCCGATCCACGGCTGGCGACGCCCGGATCGGGCCTCTATGCCGCGATCGACGGCGGAGGCGAGTCGTGGCGATCGCCGTCGAGCATCGGGGCGCGTGTCGGGTTCGGCCCGCCGCTCGCGCCCGGCGCACGGCGCACGGTCAAGACGGCCGCCACGGGGATAGGCGATCTCGTCGTGCGCAGCCGCGGCATCGCCTGGCGACTCGATGACGGCCGCTCGATGGCGCTCACTTTCAGCGTGGCGACCGATCTCGACCCCTACGTGCAGCAGCTCACGCGCGTGCGCACGCAGATGTTCGGCTGGTTCGCGTCGCTCGCGCTGTTGCTGCTCGGCACGCTCGCCGTGCTGCTGCGACGCACGCTCGCGCCGGTGGAGCAACTCGAGGACGAGATCCGCGGCATCGAATCCGGTGCGCGCGAGGCGCTGTCGACGGGGTGGCCGCGCGAACTCGCCGGGGTCGCGTCGAACCTGAACGCGCTGCTCGCGGCCGAACGGGAGCGCATCACGCGCTATCGCAAGACGCTCGGCAACCTCGCGCACAGCCTGAAGACACCGCTCGCGGTGATGCGCGCGAGCCTGCCTCGCGCCACCTCGGTCGACGCGTTGCGCGCGCCCCTGGAACGCGAGATCGATCGCATGGGACGCATCGTCGAGCATCAGCTGCGGCGCGCCGCGACGAGCGGCGGTGCGACCGTCGGGCAGGGCGCCGTCGAGGTGCGCCCGGTGGTCGCGGACCTGCGCGCCGCACTGCTGCGCGCCCATGGCGCAAAGGATTTCTCGATCGAGAATTCGCTGTCACCCGACCTGCGTTTCGTCGGCGATCGGGACGACCTCGCCGAACTCCTCGGCAATGTGATGGACAATGCCTGCAAGTGGTGCCGGACACGCGTGCGGGTCACGGGCCGCTTCGACCCCGACGCGCCTGCCCGCGCACGCCTGCGGCTCCTCGTCGAGGACGACGGACCGGGCATCTCGGGCGAAGACCGTGAACGCGTGCTCGAGCGCGGCACTCGGGCCGACGAGGCGACACCGGGCCACGGCCTCGGGCTCGCGATGGTGCGCGACGCCGTCGCGCTGTATGGCGGGGAGCTGACCATCAGCCCGTCACCGACACTCGGCGGGGCCGGCATCGAACTCGCACTGCCCGGTCGTTGACGGCGCCAGGGCCGCCGCCGCCATGGCATGATGCGCGGATGGGAAGAATCTTCGAAGTCCGCAAGCACGCGATGTTCGCGCGCTGGAACCGCATGGCGAAACAGTTCGCCCGTATCGCCAAGGACATCAACATGGCGGTCAAGGCGGGTGGCGGCGATCCGGCATCGAACCCGACACTGCGACGCGTGATCCAGAATGCGCGCGCCGTGAACATGCCGAAGGACAAGGTCGAGGCGGCGATCAAGCGGGCGGTCGGCAAGGACGCGACGAACTACGAACAGGTGCTTTACGAAGGCTATGCCCCGCACGGCGTGGCCGTCCTCGTCGAGACGGCAACCGACAACCCGACGCGCACCGTGGCCCATGTGCGCAGCATCTTCGCCAAGGGTGGCGGCAATCTCGGGGCGAGCGGCAGCGTCGCGTTCCAGTTCCGGCGCATGGGCGTGTTTCGACTGAAGCCGGACGGCATCGACCAGGACGATCTCGAGCTCTACCTGATCGATCACGGCCTCGATGAAATGGGCGAGGGCAGCGGCGAAGCGGGCGAGCCGCAGATCGTGATCCGTTGCGCGTTCGGCGATTTCGGGCGCGTGCAGGTCGCGCTCGAGGAGCGCGGGCTCGTGCCGGTGTCGGCCGAGCAGGAGTACGTGTGCACGGTGCCCGTGGAGCTGCCCGAAACCCTGGCGAACGAGGCGCTCGCGCTGATCGACAGCCTCGAGCAGGACGACGACGTGCAGCGCGTGTATCACACGCTGGCTTGAGGCGCCGCTCAGACGTCGAAGCGGATACCTTGCGCGAGCGGCAGCTCGCGCGACGCGTTGATCGTGTTCGTCTGCCGGCGCATGTACGCCTTCCACGAATCGGAGCCCGATTCACGTCCGCCGCCGGTGTCCTTTTCGCCGCCGAATGCGCCGCCGATTTCCGCCCCCGACGTGCCGATGTTGACGTTCGCGATGCCGCAGTCGCTGCCGAGGGCCGACAGGAAGCGCTCGGCGGCCTGCAGGCTGTCGGTGAAGATCGAGGAGGACAGGCCGTGGGCCGCCGCATTCTGCAGCGCGACCGCTTCCTCCAGCGTGTCGAACGGGATCAGGTAGAGGATCGGCGCGAACGTTTCGTGCTGGACGATCGGCCATTCATTGCGAGCGCGCACGATCGCCGGCGTGACGAAATGACCGGGCCGATCGAGCACTTCACCGCCGCACAGCACTTCGCCGCCGGCGGCGCGCGCGGCCTCGACGGCCTTGCGGAACTGCCCGACCGCCTGCGCGTCGATCAGGGGTCCCATCAGTGTGGCCGCATCCATCGGGTCGCCGATGCGCACCTGGCGATAGGCGGCGAGCAGCCGGCGCTCGAGTTCGGCTGCGCGCGAGCGGTGCACGATCACGCGCCGCGTGCTCGTGCAGCGCTGGCCGGCGGTGCCGACCGCACCGAACACGATCGAGGGCACGGCCAGCGCGAGGTCGGCCGTTTCATCGACGATGATCGCATTGTTGCCGCCGAGCTCGAGCAGCGACTTGCCGAGGCGCGCGGCGACGCGCTCGCCGACCTTGCGCCCGACCGCGGTCGAGCCCGTGAACGAGACGAGCGCCACGCGACGGTCGTCGACCAGACGCGTGGCGAGCGAGGTCCCCGGGTCGATGAACATCTGGAAGATCGCCGGCAATCCTTCGGCCGCCATCACCGCATCGCAGATCTTCTGCACCGCGAGGGCGGTCAGCGGGGTTTTCGGCGAGGGCTTCCAGACCGTGGCATTGCCGCAGATCGCCGCGAGCAGCGCGTTCCACGCCCACACCGCGACCGGGAAGTTGAATGCCGAGATCACGGCGACGACGCCGAGCGGATGCCATTGCTCGTACATGCGGTGCTGCGGGCGCTCGGAATGCATCGTGTAGCCGTAGAGCATGCGCGACTGGCCGACCGCGAAATCCGCGATGTCGATCATCTCCTGCACTTCGCCCAGGCCCTCGGCGCGAATCTTGCCGTTCTCGAGCGTGACGAGCGCCCCGAGGCCGTCCTTGTGCAGTCGCAGGGCTTCACCGAGCCGCCGCACCGCTTCGCCGCGCTTGGGCGCCGGCACCGCGCGCCAGGCTGCCGCGGCGAGGGTGGCGCGCGCGAGCAGCCGCTCGTAGTCGGCCTCATTCGCGCCGCGCACGCGCGCGAGCTTGGCGCCGGTCGCGGGATTGGCGACGTCGATCCATTCGCCGCCGCCCGAAGCGAGCGCCGCGGAATCGAGGCCGAGGCGCGTGAGCAGCGCCGCGGTATCTGTCGCGTTCATCGGCACGGCGGCGTTCATGATCGTGCCTCGCCGGCCTTGCGCTGGCGACCCGTCTCGCCCGCGACCACGACTTTCGACGACAGGTCCTTGGTGCCGCCCGGTGCGTAGTAACGGCCGAAGCGATTCGCGAGGATTTCCGGCAGGCGAAACTGCTCCTGCGCGACGAAGCCCTTGTAGCGGCCCCTGCCGTCGAGCACGAGATCGACGACGGCGGTGATGCCCGCGGCGGTCGTGACCTGGATCGCCGACCACAGCCTGCCCGCGATCACCTGCGGATACACCTTGTTGACGTAGTTCTCCTCGCGCAGCTCGCCGTCCTGCATGCCGGTCACCGCGGCGTACACGATCACGACGTCCTGCAGCGTCTGCGGCACCGCGTTTTCGAGGATGCGCTTCAGCGTCGGCCGGTCATGGTTCAGCTTCAGGTCGTTCATCAGCAGCCGCATCTGCTGGCAGTGGCCGGGGTAGCGGATCGTCTTGTACGTCATGTGCTCGCAGGACGTGCCCGAGGTTTCGGCGAGCGAGCCGAGGCCACCCGAGGTGTTGAACGCCTCATAGGCGGTGCCGTCGATCTCGATCTCCTCGAGACCCTCGAGCGGCGCCACCTCGATCCGGCGGCCATCGACGATCGCCTCGCACGGATTGCCGTATTCGTTGATCAACCCTTCGGTGGACCAGGTGAGGGAATACTTGAGCACGTTGTTCGGGTGCTGCGGCAGCGCGCCGACTCGCAGCTTCACCGCACGCAGCGAGTCGAAATGAGTGATCAGCTCGCTCGCCGCGATGCTGATGAAGCCGGGCGCGAGCCCGCACTGGGGCACGAACGCGTGCGGCGCATCGGCCGCGATGTGGCGCACCGCGCGCGTCACCTCGACATCCTCGGTGAGATCGAAGTAATGGGTACCGGCCTTGCGCGCCGCTTCCGCGACACCGGTATTGCAGTAGTAGGGCAGGCTCGAGATGACGGCATCGACCGGATGCGCGGTGAGGTGGCGCTCGAGCGCCCTGGCGTTGCGCGCATCGACGGTGTGCGCGTCGAGGTTCGCGACGCCGTGCGCGCGCGCGACGGCGGTCGCATGCTCGCCGTCGACATCGGCCAGGTGCACGCGATAGCCGCCCGATTCGGCGAGCAGCCCTGAAATGAGCGAGCCGATCTTGCCGGCTCCAAGGACGAGGACTCGATGCATGATGACGGCCCTTTTTGAAGGCGGGCATTCTGCCCGTCCGTCTGCCGGACCGCCACCCCCGGCACGGTTCCGTGTACGATAAAGGAGATGCAAACGACTGATTTCACGACGTGGCACGCTGCGAGCTGGCAGGCCCGACCCGCACAGCAACAACCGCGCTACCCGGACCCTGCCGCGCTCGAGCGCGTGGTGGCGGAGTTGTCGCGCCTGCCGCCCATCGTGGTGTCGTGGGAAGTCGAGGCCTTGCGCGAGCAACTGGCCGCCGCACAGCGGGGTGAGGCGTTTCTGCTGCAGGGCGGCGATTGCGCGGAGACTTTTGCCGGATGCGAGTCCGACAAGATCGCCAAACAGCTGAAAATCCTGCTGCAGATGAGCCTCGTCCTGCTGCACGGGCTCAAGCGGCCCGTGATACGCGTCGGGCGCATGGCCGGCCAGTACGCGAAGCCGCGTTCGGCCGATACCGAGACGAAGGGCGGGGTCACGCTGCCGAGCTATCGCGGCGACCTCGTCAACCGGCCCGAATTCACCGCCGAGGCACGTGCGCCGGACCCCGACCTGCTGCTGCGCGGCTATGAGCGCGCGGCCCTCACGCTCAATTTCGTGCGTGCGCTCGTCGCGGGCGGTTTCGCCGACCTGCATCACCCCGAGTACTGGGACCTCGGCTTCGTGAAGCACTCGCCGCTGAAGGACGCGTACCAGCGCATCGCGACCTCGATCGCGGACTCGCTCGACTTCCTCGAGGGTATGAGCGGCCTGCGCGTCCACGAGGCGACGCACGCCAGTTTCTTCGCGAGCCACGAGGGGCTGCTGCTGCATTACGAGCAGGCGCAGACCCGCTTCATTCCGCGCCAGAACCGCTGGTACAACCTTGCGACGCACATGCCGTGGATCGGCATGCGCACCGCGCAGCTCGACGGCGCGCACGTCGAGTATTTTCGCGGCATTTCCAATCCGGTCGGCGTGAAAATCGGCGCGGCGATGGATGACGAATGGCTGCAGGGCCTCGTCACGACACTGAATCCGCAGAACGTGCCCGGGCGCCTCACTTTCATCCATCGCCTGGGCGCCAGGGAAATCGAGCAGGCGCTGCCGCGCATGATCAATGCGGTGCGCGAGACCGGACACAGCGTGCTGTGGGTCTGCGATCCGATGCACGGCAACACCGAGACGAGCACCGGGGGCCTCAAGACGCGCCGGTTCGCGAACATCCTGCGCGAGATCGAACTCGCCTTCCAGATCCACCGCGACATGGGCTCCGTACTCGGCGGCGTGCACATCGAAGTGACGGGCGAGGATGTCACGGAGTGCACCGGCGGCGCGCGGGGCCTCTCGGACGCCGATCTGCAACGGGCATACCGCTCGACCGTCGATCCGCGCCTGAATTACGAACAGGCGCTCGAGCTCGCGCTGGTCATCGCCGATCGGCGGACTGCGAAGACGTAGCGAGGCGCGAATAGCTCATAGCTGCCTGTGCCTCTGGCCATGAGCTGTCTGCTACCGGCTATTTGCCCGCGGCCGCGGCCGCGCGCATGGGCGCGCACCTCCGGGCGCGTGGGCACGAGCTGCTGCGCGGACAGATGATCTGCGCGGGCACATCCAGTGCTTCCGCGATCCACGCGATCTTGAGGACATGCGCGACCGTGCGGATCGCCGCCGCGGCTTCCGCCGGCACGGCGCCGGCGCCTCCGGTGCGCTGGCAGGCTTCCCACACGGCCTGCGACAGGCGCGGTGCGTCATACGATTGCGCGGCGAGCGCCGGCGCGAGATCGACACCGACCGACAGGACGCGCGTCGCGTCGGCGGCGTCGCGGGTCAGCAGGGAGTGGCAGCAGTAGAGCCGCACGGCGCCTGCATCGAGCATCGCGGAGATCTGCGATGTCGGTTTCGCGGCGGCGCTCGCGCGGCCCGCACCGTTCGTGCGCAGCAGGCGAAACACGGCCCAGTGCGGGCACGGATCGGGTACGACCGAGAGATTGCCCCACGGCAGCGGGATGCCGTTACCGCGGTATACCGTGCGCAGGTACCCCGGCGGATAACCGTCGAAGAAGTGCCAATGCCGGTACGGCGATACCGCGGTCATGCGCCGCATGACGACCGCCGGTCCCACGCCGAGGCGGCGGTGGATCGAAATGCGGTGCGACTCGCGCACGAGGAGCTGGCGAAAGGGGGCGCGCGGGCAGAGGAGAGCGCCCGCGAAGACGGAACACTCGAACTCGCGCCACGCGTGCAGCGCATCGCGCGTGCCGAGGCCCGGGGCACCGGGCGCGACACCGTCGACCTCGTCGCGATCGACGCGGGCGGACGCGAGGGCGCCGTCGCCGTTGTGCAGGATCCTGTGGCCGAGGAAGAACGCGAGCTCGTACCTCAGGCGTGCCTCGCGGGCTTCGAGGCGCCGGCTCACGAGCAGGGTGCCGGGCGCCTCGAAGCGCGCGCGGGCGAGGCCGCGGTCGAGGCGCTTGCGGTCGTCGTCGACCCGGCGGATCTCGAGGCCATGGCGCTTGCACAGCGCCAGGAGCGACGCGAGCGAGAGCGGCATCTCGCGGTGGCCCGCGGCTTCGGCGGCGCGCTCGATCTCGGGGAAGTCGTTGTGCTGCGTTTCCTGCCACACGCGTATCAGGAGCTGCGCGAAATTCTGCCCGGAGGTGCCCGTCTGCAGCAGCAACTCCGGCAGCGCCTGGCGCAGCATCGCCGGCGAGAAGAGGAATGAAGGCTCGAACGTCGTCGCATCGACGCCGCCGCCCAGCCCGCCGGGCGCATCGGCAGCCACCGTCTCGAGGCTGCCGTCGAGGAACCAGTCGGCGCTCTTGCCGAATACGCCCGCGATCATCGCGAGCACCTGCGGTGAAGGCGTGCGCTTGCCGGTCTCGAGCATGCTGAGGTACGACACCGAGGGCGCCACGCCGGGATCGAGGTGGACGCAGCGGGCCGACAACTCGTCGAGCGTCAGGCCGTTCCTCTTGCGCAGCGCGCGCAGTTTCGAGCCGAGCAGGGCGCCGTGCCGAACGTTGGCATGGGTCATGGAGTGAAATTCACAATGTCAAATTTCTATTGTGTAAATCACAATCAGCGGCAGCATAGACTGTCCCCACAGGCCGCGCAACCGCGCGGCCGGGCCGGGGGGTGGCATGGCGACAGGCGGTACGAAGCTCGAGATCCGGCGACAGGCGGGCGCGGGGCAGGAGGCGATCCTGACCCCGGAAGCGCAAGCGTTCATCGCGGCGCTGGCCGCCCGCTTTGCGCCGCGCGTCGGCGCATTGCTGGCCGCCCGCGAGGCGCGCCAGGCGCGTATCGACGCGGGCGAGATGCCTGATTTCCTGCCGGACACGCGGGCGATCCGCGAGTCCGACTGGCGCGTCGCGCCGGTACCCGCCGATCTCCTCGACCGGCGGGTCGAGATCACCGGGCCGACCGAACGCAAGATGATCATCAATGCGCTCAACTCGGGCGCCAAAGTCTTCATGGCGGATTGCGAGGACTCGCTGTCGCCTGGCTGGGACAACGTGATCGGCGGCCAGGTGAACCTGCGCGACGCCGTGCGGCGCACGATCGACTTCACGAGCCCCGAGGGCAAGCCGTATCGCCTGAATCCGGCGACCGCGGTGCTCATGGTCCGCCCGCGTGGCTGGCACCTGCAGGAGAAGCACCTGCTGCTCGGCGGCGCGGCCATTCCGGGCGCGCTGGTGGACTTCGGCCTGTACCTGTTCCACAACGCCCGCGAACTGCAGGCGCGCGGCACGGGGCCGTATTTCTACCTGCCGAAGCTCGAGGGCCATCTCGAGGCGCGGCTGTGGGCGGAGGTGTTCGACTTCTCGGAGCGCGAACTCGGTCTCGCGCACGGCACGATCCGCTGCACGGTGCTGATCGAGACGATCCTCGCGGCGTTCGAGATGGACGAAATCCTCCACGAGCTACGGGACTACATCGTCGGCCTCAACTGCGGCCGCTGGGACTACATCTTCAGCTTCATCAAGAAATTCGCGCGCCGCCCCGATTTCGTGCTGCCGGACCGCCAGCAGGTGACCATGACGACGCATTTCCTGCGCTCGTACTCGCTGCTCTGCATCCGCACCTGCCATCGCCGCGGGGCATTCGCGATGGGCGGCATGGCGGCGCAGATCCCGATCAGGAACGATCCGGCCGCGAACGACGCGGCGCTCGCGAAGGTGCGGGCCGACAAGGAGCGGGAAGCGGGCGACGGGCACGACGGCACGTGGGTTGCGCATCCGGCGCTGGTGCCGATCGCCCTCGACGTGTTCGACCGCCTGATGCCGGGAGCGAACCAGGTCGCACGCCTGCGTGGCGACGTGCAGGTGACGGCGAAGGATCTGCTCGCGGTTCCCGAGGGCACGATCACCGCGGAGGGGCTCCGCAACAACGTCAGCGTGTCGCTGCAATACATGGCGGCGTGGATCGCGGGCAACGGCTGTGTGCCGATCAACAACCTGATGGAGGATGCCGCCACCGCCGAGATCGCACGCGCGCAGATCTGGCAATGGATCCGCCATCCACGCGGCGTACTGACGGACGGCCGGCGCGTCACGCTCGCGCTCTTTCGCGAGTTCCTCGCCGCCGAGAAGGCGCGCCACACCGGTCCGGAGTTCGACGTCGCGGCGCAGCTGCTCGACGAGATCACCGCTGCCGACGAGTTCAGGACGTTCCTCACCCTCGCCGCCTACCAGCGGCTCGACTGACCGTACGGAGAACCTCGATGAGCCGCAGCGCCGCAGACCTCACCCGGGATTGGCAGGACAACCCACGCTGGAAGGGCGTGCGGCGCGGCTATGGCGCGGCCGACGTCGTGCGGCTGCGCGGCACCGTGCACGTCGAGCATTCGCTCGCACGGCTGACGAGCGAGAAGCTCTGGCAGTACGTCGATACGAAGCCGTTCGTGAATGCGCTCGGCGCGCTGACCGGCAACCAGGCCATGCAGCAGGTGAAGGCCGGGCTCGACGCGATCTACCTCTCGGGCTGGCAGGTCGCGGGTGACGCGAACCTCGCGGGCGAGATGTACCCGGACCAGTCGCTCTATCCGGCCGATTCGGTGCCGGCGGTGGTCCGGCGCATCAACGGCACGCTCAAGCGGGCCGATGAACTGCACCACGCCGAGGGGGACGATTCGATCGACTGGTTCAAGCCGATCGTCGCGGACGCCGAGGCGGGCTTCGGCGGCGTGCTGAACGCGTTCGAGCTGATGAAGCAGATGATCGAGGCGGGCGCCGCGGGCGTGCATTTCGAGGACCAGCTGTCGTCGGCGAAGAAGTGCGGCCACATGGGCGGCAAGGTGCTCGTGCCGACGCAGGAGGCGATCAACAAGCTCGTCGCCGCGCGCCTCGCGGCCGATGTCTGCGACGTGCCCACGGTGCTGATCGCGCGCACCGACGCCGAGTCCGCGAACCTCCTGACTTCCGACATCGACGAGCGCGACCGACCGTTCATCGAATCGCGCGAGCGCACGGGCGAGGGCTTCTTCCGCGTGAAGGCCGGCCTCGGCCAGGCGATCGCGCGTGGCCTCGCCTATGCGCCCCATGCCGACATGCTCTGGTGTGAAACCGGGCACCCCGACCTCGCGGAGGCAAAGGCCTTCGCCGAAGGCGTGCATCGCGAGTTCCCCGGCAAGCCGCTCGCGTACAACTGCTCGCCGTCGTTCAACTGGAAGAAGAAGCTCGACGACGCCACGATCGCGAAGTTCCAGCGCGAGCTCGGCGCGATGGGCTACAAGTTCCAGTTCATCACGCTCGCGGGCTTCCATGCGCTGAACTACTCCATGTTCCAGCTCGCGAAGGGCTACCGCGAGAGCCAGATGACGGCCTACGTGAAGCTGCAGCAGGAGGAGTTCGGCGCGGAACCGCTCGGCTACACCGCGACCAGGCACCAGCGTGAAGTGGGCGCGGGCTATTTCGACGACGTGACCCAGACGGTCACCGGCGGTCAATCGTCGGTGACGGCGATGGTCGGGTCGACGGAGGAACAGCAGTTCAAGCGCGCCTGATCGCGCGCGAACGCGCGACCCGGCGCGCGGCGAACAGCGAACAGCGAACAGCGAATGGCGAACAGCCAGAGAGCGTTCGCCAGGTTCGTGACCCGGCCCGCGCGGTGCTCGACGAGGTGTCGACAGCGCCTCTGGCCGTTCGCCGCTCGCTGTTCGCCGCTTTCCGTTCGCCGTCCGCGGCCCGATCCACGTCCTGCTAAAATTCGCGCGATGAAATACGACCACATTGCCGTTCCCGTCGACGGTGAACGCATCACCGTCAATCCGGACGCGACGGTGAACGTGCCGCAGCGGCCGATCATCGCGTACATCGAAGGCGACGGCATCGGCGTCGACGTCACCCCCGCGATGCTGAAGGTGGTCGACGCGGCTGTCGCGAAGGCCTATGGCGGCGCGAGGCGCATCGTGTGGATGGAGATCTTCGCCGGCGAGAAGGCGAACCGCATCTATGGCCAGTGGTTTCCGGACGAGACCCTGCACGCGCTGCGCGAGTTCGTCGTGTCGATCAAGGGGCCGCTCGCGACCCCGGTCGGCGGCGGCATCCGCTCGCTCAACGTGGCCATGCGCCAGAACCTCGACCTGTATGCCTGCGTGCGCCCGATCCGCTATTTCCCGGGCGTCGCGAGCCCGATGAGCGACGCGAGCCTCACCGACATGGTGGTGTTCCGCGAGAACACGGAGGACATCTACGCGGGCATCGAGTACCCGGCGGGCTCCCAGGAAGTGCAGAAGCTGATCCACTTCCTGCAATCGAACCTGCACGCGACCGGCATCCGCTTCCCGGCGAGTTCCGGCATCGGCATCAAGCCCGTGTCGAAGGAGGGCAGCCAGCGCCTCGTGAGGCAGGCGATCCAGTACGCGATCGAGAACGACCGCGTGTCGGTGACGCTCGTCCACAAGGGCAACATCATGAAGTACACGGAGGGTGCGTTCCGGAACTGGGGTTACCAGCTCGCGAAGGACGAGTTCGGGGCGACCGAACTCGGCGGCGGCCCGTGGCTGTCGTTCCCGAATCCGCTGACCGGTACCGACATCGTCGTGAAGGACGTGATCGCCGACAACTTCCTGCAGCAGGTGCTGCTGCGACCCGAAGAATATGACGTGATCGCGACGCTGAACCTGAACGGCGACTACATATCGGATGCGCTCGCCGCGCAGGTCGGCGGCATCGGCATCGCGCCGGGCGGCAACATCGGCCATGGCCTCGCGGTGTTCGAGGCCACGCACGGCACGGCGCCGGGCTTTGCAGGCAAGGACCGGGTCAATCCGGGTTCGCTGATCCTGTCGGCCGAGATGATGCTGCGGTACCTGAAGTGGAATGAGGCGGCCGACCTGATCCTGAAAGGCGTCGCGAACACGATCGCCGCCGGGGAACTGACCTACGACCTCGCACGCCTGCGCGAAGCGATCCGCGCGCCGAAGCGGGATCTCGCGGCGCGCCGCAATGTCGAAGAGGACATGCAACGACTCATCCCCGGGGCGAAACTGATGAGTTGCTCGGGCTTCGCGGACGCGATCGTCCGCCACATGGGCGACTGAGACGGCGGTGGCCGCAGCCGCACCACGCACCGGACCCGCGACGGCCTGCTTCGAAGCCGATTGCGCACGCTGTCCGCGCCTCGTTGCCTACCGGCGCGCCTCGGGCGAGCGCTACGCCGGCTATTTCGCTGCGCCGGTGCCGCCGTTCGGTGCCACCGATCCGCGGCTCCTGATCGTGGGCCTCGCGCCGGGGATGCACGGCGCCAATCGCACCGGGCGGCCTTTTACCGGTGATTTCGCCGGCATCCTGCTGTACGAGTCCCTGTACGCGCTCGGCCTGTCGTCGCAGGCACAGTCACTCGCGGCGGACGATCCGCTCACACTCCGCGGCGTGCGCATCACCAATGCCGTCAAGTGCGTGCCGCCCGCGAACAAGCCGGCGCCGGCGGAGGTCAGGGAGTGCGGGAGCTTCCTGCGCCACGAGCTCGTCGCGCTCCGCGGCGTGCGCGCGGTGCTCGCGCTCGGACGCATCGCGCATGAAGCGGTACTCGCCGCGCTCGACCTGCCACGCGCCAGCCGCGCGTTCGGGCACGGGGCGGTGCACGCGCTGCCGGGCGACCGCTGGCTCGTCGATTCCTATCACTGCAGCCGCTACAACACGCAGACGCGCCGCCTGACACAGGACATGTTTCGTGCGGCGCTCGGGGCGGCGGCCGTACGCGCGGGCCTCGATCCGCGGCCGTCATGAGCGAAGTGCCGTTCGACGGCCGCGCCTGGGCCGCCAACCTGCCACGGCGGCCGGGCGTGTACCGCATGTATGCCGGGGACGGCGAGCTGCTGTACGTCGGCAAGGCGCAGCGGCTGCGCGCCAGGGTCGGCAGCTATTTCAGCCCGCGGAACCTCGCGCCGAAAGTCGCGGCACTGGTCGCGCAGATCGCGCGCATCGAGGTCACCGTCACGCATTCGGAAACCGAGGCGCTGCTGCTCGAGTACAACCTGATCAAGGAGCATCACCCGCGCTACAACATCCTGCTGCGGGACGACAAGAGTTTCCCGTACATCCTGCTGCGCACGAACCACGATTTCCCGCGCTTTCTGCTGTATCGCGGGGCGCGCCAGCGCGACGGGCGCTATTTCGGGCCGTACCCGGGCGTCGGATCGGTCAACGACACGCTGGCACAGATCCAGAAGCTTTTCCGTATCCGCAATTGTCGCGACAGCTTCTTCGCGAGCCGCACACGCCCGTGCCTGCAATACCAGATCGGGCGCTGCACGGCGCCCTGCGTGGGATTCATTTCGAAGCAAGACTACGCACGCGACGTGGCGGCGGCGGTGGATCTGCTCGAGGGGCGAGCGAAGGCGGTTGAAGCCTCGCTGGTCGCACGCATGGAGGCCGCGGCGGTCGCACTCGAGTTCGAGAAGGCGGCTGCGATCCGGGACCAGCTCGCCGCGCTGCGCGACGTGCAGGCCGAGCAGGTCGTCACCGCGGGCGGCGAGCGCGATGTCGACGTATTCGCGATCGTCGGTGAGCCGACCGAGTTTGCAGTGAGCACGATGCTCGTTCGGGGCGGGCGCAACCTCGGCACCACGACCGCCTTTCCGTCGGCGGGCCTTGCCGAGCCCGAGGAAGCCCTGTCATCGTTCCTGATGCAGTTCTACGCGCGGGCCGAGCCGCCGCGTGAAATCTACGTGAACCTCGTACTGCCCGACGCCGACGCGCTCGCCGCGGCGCTCGGGCAGCGCGCGGCACGCCAGCTGAACGTGCGCCGGCCCTCGCGCGGGCTCGCAGCGCGCTGGGTTGCGCTGACGGTGGAGAATGCCGCGCAGGCACTGCAGCTGCGGCGCATGCAACGCGACGGCGTGGCCGACATGCTGGCGGCGCTCGCGGCAGCGCTCGACCTCGATGCGCCACCGCAGCGGATGGAATGTTTCGACATCAGCCATACGGCGGGCGAGGGCACCGTGGCGTCGTGCGTGGTGTTCGGTCCGGAAGGGCCGCTGAAGAAAGACTATCGACGCTTCAATATCACAGGCATCCCGCCGGGCGACGACTACGGCGCGTTGCGGCAGGCACTCGAACGACGGTACGCGCGCATTCGCGACGGCGAGATTCCCCCGCCCGGCGTGCTCTTCATCGATGGCGGCCGCGGGCAGGTGAACGAAGTCCACGCGGTGCTCGCCGGGCTGGGATTCGCTGATCTCAGGCTGGTCGGCGTCGCGAAAGGCGCGGATCGGCGTGCCGGCCAGGAGCGCCTGTTCGTCCACGGCGAGGCGACGCCGCGCATCCTCGATGCGGCATCGCCCGCACTGCGCCTCATCCAGCGCATTCGCGACGAGGCCCATCGGTTCGCGATCGCGGGGCATCGTCGCCGGCGCGCGCGGCGCTACAACGAATCGGTGCTGGAGGCGGTGCCCGGACTCGGCCCCGCGAAGCGGCGCGCGCTGATACGCCATTTCGGCGGCCTGCAGGGCGTGCTGAAGGCGGGCGTGGCCGATCTCGCCCGGGTGGCCGGGATCGGCCCCGCGCTGGCGCAAACTCTATATGATCATCTGCACCCGGGTGCGTGATGGTCTGGAATCTACCGAATACCCTGACGTGGCTGCGTATCTTCGCGATCCCGCTCGTGGTCGTGCTTTATACGCTCCCCTTTCACTGGTCGGACCCGGCCGCGGGGCTGCTGTTCGCCGCCGCCGGCATCACCGATTCGCTCGACGGCTATTTTGCGCGCAAGTACGGCCAGACCTCGAAACTCGGCGCGTTCCTCGACCCGGTCGCGGACAAGCTGATCGTCGCGGTCGCGCTCGTGCTGATCGTCGGCAAGGACCCGCGCCTCGTGATGGTCCTGACCGCCATCGTGATCATCGGCCGCGAGATCGCGATCTCGGCGCTGCGCGAATGGATGGCCGAGATCGGCCAGCGCAAGAAAGTCGCCGTGTCGCGCATCGGCAAGCACAAGACGATCCTGCAGATCACCGGCCTGTCGATGCTGCTGTTCCGCTGGGACCTCTTCGGCCTGCCGATCTACGAGATCGGGCTCGCGCTCACGGTGCTCGCCGCGGTGCTGACGCTCTGGTCGATGGTCAGTTACCTGCGCGCGGCCTGGCCGGAAATGCGGTCGCGCTAGCCGGGTGTCGGGCGCCCTAAGTCCTTGACTTGGGAGGTGGCATCTCTACAATTCCGCCCCTCACCACGCAGCGGGAATAGCTCAGTTGGTAGAGCGCAACCTTGCCAAGGTTGAGGTCGCGAGTTCGAGCCTCGTTTCCCGCTCCAATATATGATCTACAGACTTCCACTGGCGTCTGTAAGTCGTTGAAAAAAGGAGCTTCGGCTCCTTTTTTCATTCCAGCGAGTGCCACGGAAATCCACTCACAGCCAGCATTTTTGAGGCGCCAATTGAGGCACAAGAATGCGGGTGGGTCGGCTACCGGATAGTTGCTGGGGCTGAGCGGGAACCATGACGAGCATAGGGCCTAAGTCATAACTTAGGAGCCTCGAAATGGCACTCTCTGATCTGACCGTCCGCCAGGCAAGGACTACCGGCAAACGCTATACCCTCTCTGACAACGACTGCCTGAGCCTGATGGTCTCTGCCGCAGGCGGCAAGTCGTGGATGTTCCGCTACTACTGGCTGGGCAAGCAGAAGCGCATGTCCCTGGGCGGCTATCCCGCCCTCAGCCTGCGCGAGGCCCGCACCGAGCGGGACAAGGCCCAAGCCCTGCTCGCCAAGGGGATCGATCCCCAAATCGAACGTGACCAGCGCCGGCACGCGGCCAAACTGGCAGGCGAATACACCTTCAAGAACGTTTTCGATGCTTGGGTCGAGCATCGCCGAAAGGAACTCAAGGAAGGCCGCCAGAGCACGCTGTCGCAGATCCTGCGCATCTTCAACAAGGACGTGCTGCCCGCCTTGGGGAAAATGTCGATCTACGACATTCGCCGCCCCCAGCTCCTGGGGGTTCTGGCGGTGATCGAGAAACGCAAGGCATTCACCACCGCCGAGAAGGTCCGCACCTGGTTCAATCAGATGTTTCGCTATGCCTTGGTCGTTGCCGAGGGGTTGGAGGTCAACCCGGCTGCCGACCTGGACGTGGTGGCGGAACCCAAGCCTCCGGTGACCCACAACCCCTACCTGCACCTGCCCGATATGCCCGAGTTCCTTCAGAAGCTCCGGCTCTACACTCCCCGCGGCTGGCAGACCCAGCTTGGCGTGCGGCTGCTGTTCTTGACCGGGGTGCGCACCGGCGAGTTGCGGTTGGCGGAACCGGAGCAGTTCGACCTCGCCCGGGGTTTGTGGATTATTCCGCCGCAAATCGTCAAGCAGCTTCAAGATGAGATGCGCAAGGCTGGCAAACGTCCGCAAGACGTGCCGCCCTACATCGTGCCGCTGTCCTTGCAGGCCATCGAGGTCGTGCGCTATCTACTTGGCGTGATGCGACCGGCGCAGAAGTACCTGCTGGCTCATACCAGCGATCTCAAGAAGCGCATCAGCGAGAACACCCTCAACAAGGCCTTGCAGCTCATGGGCTACGAGGGGCGCCTGACCGGCCACGGCATCCGCGGCACCATCTCGACGGCGCTCAACGAGATCGGCTATCCGAAGATTTGGGTGGACGCGCAGCTTTCGCACTCCGACCCGAACAAGGTCAGCTCGGCCTACAACCACGCCAAGTACGTGGAGCCGCGGCGCCGCATGATGCAGGACTGGGCAGACCGTCTCGACCTGCTCGAACAGGGTGAAGTGGAAGCCGCGAGCGCGCACCTGACCATCCGCATCGACGGGGTGCCGGCGATGGCGGAAGTGGAGGAAGCGCTGGGTGCGGCCCCCACGGCGGCCGAGCCCGCTGTCACCGGCGTGCCACCCGTGGTGGCCACGCCCATCGTCGTGACCCCGAACAGCGGCGGAATCACGTTCCAGCGGCTGTCGCAGGTGCCGCCGGCTCCGGTGCATGCCCCGGAGCCGGAAGTGTCCGCCATCCAGCGCGAGCGTGAGGAGATGCTGGCCATCTACGAGTCGCCGAACAATCTGCCCGTCCCGTTGTTCGGCAAGCTGGCCGGGAAGTCCAAGGACCAGATCAACCGCGAGCTGAAAGCAGGCAAGCTGCTGTCCATCAGCCTGGGCAACCGGGGGCAGCGGGTTCCCGACTGGCAACTGGTGCCGCTCAAGCACAAGCTGGCCCAGGTGCTCATGAACCAGTGCCCGCACGCAGATTCGTGGGACCTGTACCGCATGCTGACCCAGCCACACCCCGACCTGGGGGATCGTGCGGCCATCGATGCGGTCACGCCGACCAACGTGCCCGCGATCATCCGGGTCATCATGGGCGGCTACCAGCGCCATGAGGATGCGCCCGAGGCCATTGCCATGCGGCCCATCCCCGAAGATGTGCGGCTGAGCGTCCGTCGGCTGGTAGATAGCGCAGTAGTGCTTGAGGGGGCCTAACCCCATTTCGACCTATAGCCGGGGGCCATGACCCCGGCCGTAGGGGCGCCACTACGTGGCGCCAGTCCCGGTGACTTGCATCGCTCTGCGCTCGAACCGCTCCGCAACGGGTTCGGCTTGCGCGTGGGGCCGCTGCAGGTAGGTCACGATTTCATAGGGGCCGTCGGCGAGCGGTCGCATGGTGATTCCCCATCCATGGGCACGCTCGATGCGCGATCGCGCAGATACCCCGATGCCGTAGCCCGCTGCAACCCATAGCGCCAGCATCTCGAAAGAAACCACCCGCCGGATGCTCTCCTGGTCTGCTGGCATGAGGGAGGCCAGCCTCTCATTCAGAAGCGGACAGGCCTCTGCCTGCCAGCGATAGACGGGATAGTCCTGGAGATCGGCGATGGTGAGCTTCGCCTGGTCGACCAAGCGGGACCGAGGCGGAATGGCGACGGCCATGGTCTCCGTCCACAAGAGCTGCGTTTTGAGAGCCGGGTCGCGATCCCCCTGAAGCGACATTCCGACGTCGTAGCGGCCTTCAAGAAGCCCATCAAGCAGGACGTCCCCTGCAACCTCGAAGAACGAGAGGGTGACGTCTGGCTCTTCCGCGCGCTGTCGCGCGAGAAGCGCCGAAAGGTGTGATGACGGTACGCCCGGTGCTACGGCAAGTCTGATACGGGGGGGCGGACTGGTGGCATCGTGCATAAAAGTCCCCACGGAGAGTGTCGATTGCGAAGACAACGCGACATGATACTCATGAGTTAAATTTAACGTGGTTAAATTTTTGTGCCTGATCGACGCTTCTGCTAATGCAGAAGCGTACTGTTCAACGAGGGCGTCCTCCGGGTGCAACCAGATTTGAGGCCGAGCCAGCCCTGGCTTTCGGCAAGGCCGTGCGTACGTTTCGTGTGGATCAGGGTATTGCGCAGGAGGAGTTGGCCGCGCGGGCCGGGATTGAGCGTTCACATATGGGCAAGATCGAGCGAGGGGAACACTTGCCCTCGCTGGCCGTAATCTTGAAAGTTGCCGCAGCGCTCAAAATGAGCGGCACCGAACTGATGACTGCAACGGAACGCAATCTGCATGCCGATGCAGGCTGACGCCCCATCGGAAAGGGCTTCTATCCGTCCACCTGCGAACGCAGGCGAGCAATGAAGCGCTCCAACGGAGGGCACGGCGTGTCTCTTCGAGGCCGGAGTAGGTAGGTGGTAATCACGGCCGAATCTACGGCCAAAGGACGAGCAACGACATCGGCGCGCCGGCTGACCGCAAGTCTGGCGGCTGTGGTGAAGCCGAGACCGTATCCAGCCCCGACCAGTGTGAGCATCATGTCCAACGAGGATGCGTGTCCGACGATATTTGGTTCTCTCTCCAGTGGTCGCAGCAACCTTGATAGCTCGCGGCAGTAACCTTCACACACCCGAGGGTCACACAAGACCAGGGGGTGATCCCCGATCTCCTGAAGTGGAACCTCCTTGTGGGCAAGCAACTCGTGCCTGGCCGGAACAGCAATTACCAAGGGGTCTCGCCAGATGGGTTCGGCAACAATATCATTCTCGACATCAGCTGTATGTGCAAATCCAATAGTGAAATCGCCAGACCGCAGTCCGCGTATCTGTTCAGCCAATGGAACCTCAGAAAGCCGTATTTCAATCTCTGGCTCTTCCTCTCGGCAGTCCGCGAGGAACGCAGACAGGCGCTGGTCTACGGTGCCGTCTGATATAGCAATCCGCAGACTACCATTGAGGCCCGCCGCGACAGCTTTGACGTTTTCTCTGGCCTGATCCAGAACAGTGAAAAGCCTTCGAACATCCTGCAAGAACACAGTGCCCGCTGGAGTCAGACGCGTTCCTCGCCGATCACGATCAAAAAGCAATGTTCCCAGTTCGTCTTCAAGTTCCTTGATGGTGCGGGACAGTGGTGGCTGTTCAATGTGTAATCGCTCTGCAGCGCGTGTGAAGTGCAATTCTTCGGCTAATGCAACAAAACAGCGAAGGTGCCGCAATTCCATGAGCAGTTCTCCTCAATCCTATTCAGGTTCCATGGCGCATCGCATTCGGAATGCGCGGCGAAAGAAGTGAAAATCCTCCCCTATCCTGCTTGAGCCCAAAGAACATTTCAGCAGTTGGAATGAACGTCGCAACCGCGACCCGTCAAACACTCACACTCCAACATCCGCTAAACCAACCAGAGAGTTCCCCCGGCTCTGCCGGGGAGGCAGTAGAAGTTTGACGTTTACAGGGGTCCATCGGGGGAAACTCCAACTCGTGAGCCGCCAAGCACACGAGAGGAGAATCCACCGATGGACGACTACGAGAGCTTAAACCACACGCAATGGGAGTGCCTGTACCACGTGGTGTTCATACCGAAGTGTCGACGCCGCACCTTGTACGTGGAGCTTCGGAAGTACCTGGGAGAAGTGTTCCGTCGGCTGGCGGAACAGAAGGAGAGCCGGGTCGAGGAAGGCCATTTAATGCCGGATCATGTGCACATGATGCTGCGGATTCCGCCGAAGTATGCGGTGTCGCAGGTGGTGGGTTACATCAAGGGCAAGAGCGCTATCCACCTGGCGCGAGTGTATGGAGAGCGCAAGCGCAGCTTTGTTGGGCAGAGTTTTTGGGCGCGGGGATATTTCGTCTCGACCGTAGGCCGGGACGAACAGGTGATCCGGGCGTACATCCGCAACCAAGAGGCAGAAGATCGGCGATTGGAGCAGTTGCAGTTGCTGAGGTAGGCAGGCCACCGCAGGGTGGCCCATACAGAGGGGCCGCGTTAGCGACCCCGCCCAAGCCGCTTTGAGCGGCTCACAAAACTAAAGCCCCCGGCTTTGCCGGGGGATACTTACTGGCTCGTGGTCATCCGACGTTCACTATGTAATTGCTGGCTTTAAGCCAATGGTGGAACGGCGGGTTGATTTAATGCCTTTCACACTCACAGCATTCATCGTATTTGGCGTTCCGTGCTATCTCAGCAATAAGGTGGGAATTGTTGAGGCTTTTAAAAGCTCGGTTGTCTTGCTGCCAACCACCAAACTGCGCAGTGGCGAATGCCCGAATGCCCCCATGATCAACATATCAATGGCCTGCTCTTGTATTGTCCGAACAATGACTTCCTGCGCCTCACCTGGCGTCATAGAAGACGTCACCTCGAAGCCCGCCACCTCCAAGGCGCCCCTGGCCCACTCCAGTGACTTGGATGCATCTTTGCGTTGCGTGCCTGACATCAGCAACAGAATGGGCAAGCCGCGAAACAATGGACTGCCCGCCACCATTTCAACTCCGCGCCGCGTGACGACACCGCCGTCAAAAGCGATCATCACTCGCTGGGGTGCCTTGAAATCTTCGGTCACGGTCAGGATAGGCCGATTCAGCGCGCGAACCATGTGCTCCACATGGTGCCCCAATTCACTACGCTGCGATGTGGCCGCGTCGGCGCCGCGCCGGCCCAGTACCAGTAGTCGTACGCCCTTCGCCTGCTCTACGACAGTTTCTTCCAAATCGCCGTGACGCTGGCGCACATCGACATCGGTGGCCCCGATGGCCATCGCCCGCTCACGCAGCCGATTTAGGAACAAGCGGCCTTGTTCCCGTGCGCTCTTGGCGCGGGTTTCATCCTCTGCTGACAGTTTGGCCAGCAGACTTTCCTGGGCGTCGATACCGATCGCACCGCTGCGGTCATCGCCCATTCCTCGCTCTGGGTGGCTGTCGATGACATGCAAAAACTCCAGGGGCGCATTCATACGGTGTGCCGCCCATGCCGCGCAGTCAGCCACATAGTCCGCATACCTGGATTGATCGACGCAGGCCAGCACCTTGTTCTCGTTCTTCATGATTCGTTCTCCTTTCAATGGCCCGCAAGCATGTCGGCAGCGCCGTCCTTGTCGTGGACAGCAAACTTGTCCACCATCGTGGCGCTGGCCTCGTTCAGGCCGATCACCTCCACTTCAGTACCTTCGCGCCGGAACTTGATGACCACCTTGTCCAGCGCACTGACGGCAGTGATGTCCCAGAAGTGGGCACGGCTGACGTCGATGCATACCTTGTCGATGACCTCTTTGTAATCGAACGTGTTGACGAAACGCTCGGCCGACGCGAAGAACACCTGGCCGGTGATGGTGTAGGTGCGCATGCGGCCTTCGTCCTCCGTGCGCGAGGACGCATGGAAGATCCGCCCCACCTTGTGGGCGAAGAAGAAGCCAGACAGCAGCACGCCGACCAGCACGCCCTTAGCCAGGTCGTGGGTGCCCACCGTCATGGCGACAGTGGCCAGCATCACCACACTGGAACTCTTGGGGTGCTCTCGCAGATTTCGGATCGAGGCCCAGTTGAAAGTGCCGATTGACACCATGATCATCACCGCGACCAGCGCGGCCATCGGGATGCGCGCCACCCAGTCACCGATGAACACCACCATCAGCAGCAGGAACACGCCAGCAGCGAGCGTGGACAACCGACCCCGGCCGCCCGATTTCACGTTGATGACCGACTGGCCGATCATGGCGCAGCCTGCCATGCCGCCGAGAAAGCCAGTCGCGATGTTCGCCACGCCCTGGCCCACGCATTCGCGGTTCTTGTTGCTGTTCGTATCGGTCAGGTCATCGACGATGGAGGCCGTCATCATGGATTCCAGCAGGCCCACCACTGCCAGGGTGGCCGACACCGGGAAAATGATCTTGAGCGTCTCCAGGTTCAGCGGCACATCGGGCAGCAGGAACACCGGCAGGCTGTCAGGCAACTGGCCCATGTCGCCCACGGTGCGGATGTCCAGGCCAAGGAAGATCGCCACGGCGGTCAGCACCACGATGGCTACCAATGGGGACGGCACGGCCTTGGTGATGTAGGGAAACAGGTAGATGATGCCCAAGCCCGCCGCCGTCATGGCATAGACATGCCATGTCACATTGGTCAGTTCGGGCAACTGGGCCATGAAGATCAGGATGGCCAGCGCATTGACGAAGCCGGTGATGACCGAGCGCGAGACGAAGCGCATCAGCGCACCGAGCTTGAGCCAGCCCGCGACGATCTGGAGCACGCCGGTCAGCACGGTGGCGGCCAGCAGGTATTGCAGGCCGTGCTCCTTGACCAGCGTGACTATGAGCAGTGCCATGGCGCCGGTGGCGGCCGAGATCATGCCCGGCCGCCCGCCGGCAAAGGCGATGATCGTGGCAATGCTGAAGGAGGCGTAGAGGCCGACCTTGGGATCGACGCCCGCGATGATGGAAAAAGCGATGGCTTCGGGAATCAATGCCAGCGCGACGACGATGCCTGCAAGCAGATCGTTGCGGACGTTGGACAGCCAGTCCTGGCGAAAGGATTTGATCATTGTTCTATTCCGAGAGAAGACTCAGCCACGGGCTGGAACGGACACAGGCGCGAAAGCGTCTTTCCGAACCCGGAATAGAAAGCCGCCCCTACGCAAAAAAGGGCGGCAAGACGCAGTCAAACGGACGCGCAGCCTCGTGCGAGCAAGAAAGAAATGGGAGAGAAGCTGGCTCGCAGCGAGAATGAGACTTACACCGGCAAAAACTCCAATTGACTGCGGATGAATGCAAAGTCGGTGATTTTAAAGCATTTCGCCTGATGAAAGCAAAAACGGGCTTGGCTTCCATCCTTGCTTCGTGCCGTGCACGATCCTCACGCGGCTTTTGTGGTGCGCCGATACATCGCGCCCCAAGCCAACCCCAGCAAGGCTGCCAGCAACGACCCCGCCAGCACGCCCAACTTGGCCGCGCCCAGCAGGGTTTCATTGTCGAACGCGAGCATGGAAATGAAGATCGACATGGTGAAGCCCACGCCCGCCAGCAGGCCGATCAGGACAATTCCGCTCCACGACACGCCGGGCGGCAACCGGCACCAGCCCAAGCGGACCATCAGCCAGCTCACGCCGACCACGCCCAACGGCTTGCCCAGCACCAGTGCCAGGCCGACGCCGGCCATCACCCACTGCGGGCCTGCGGCGGACAGGTCAATGCCGTCCATGCTCACGCCTGCGTTGGCCAGTGCGAACAGGGGCATGATTCCGAACGCCACCCAAGGGTGCAGCGCCGTTTGTACGCGCACCACAGGGGGCAGCAGCTCGCGCTGGGCCAGCCGCAATTGCTTGAGCGGCATGGCAAGGTGGTGCGTATCGTTGGCGTCATCGTGGTTGCGCAGCTTCTGCGCCGCGTACGCCACCATGTCCAGCGGGTGTTCACGCGTGGGCCGCGACAGCACCGGCGTGAGCATACCGAGAACGACGCCTGCCAATGTTGGATGCGCCCCGGTCATCAACAGGCCGGTCCAGACGATGGCGCCAGGCAGCACGTAGGCGAAGGCCGAGCCTACGCCCATGCGCTGAAATCCCAGCACCACGAGGATGCCCATCGCGGCGACGAGAAATCCCGACAGGTCCAGGCCGCCCGAATAGAACAGCGCGATGATGAGCACCGCGATGATGTCGTCGATGATCGCCAGCGCCAGTAGAAAGACGCGCACGTTGCCCGGAATGCTCCGGCCCAGCAGGGCGAGCACGCCCACGGCGAAGGCGATGTCGGTGGCCGTGGGCACGGCCCAACCCTGCAAGCGAGATGGGTCGGTATTCAAGGCCACATAGATCAGCGCGGGCACGGCCACGCCGCCCAGCGCCGCCATGATGGGCAGGCTGGCCTGACGCAGATTGCTCAAGGCACCTTCATGGATTTCGCGGCGGATTTCCATGCCCACGACCAGGAAGAAAATGGTCATCAGGCCGTCGTTGATCACGAAGTGCAGCGACTGGGAGACAGTGAGGCTGCCGATGCCAAGTGACACCGGCAGATGCCAGAGCGCGTGATAGCCGGGGGCAAACGGAGAATTGGCCCAGATCAGCGCCACGGCGGCGGCTATCAAGAGCGCGATGCCGCTAGCGGCTTCTATGTGCAGGAAACGTTCGAGGGTGGCGAAAGCGCGCTCGGCCAGAAGTTGGGCGCGCGGTAGATCCTGCCGCGTGGTGTGGCGATTCATGGTCGTCAAAACTCCGCGTGGCGGCCCGACCGACGCATGAACCTGTCCCGCTGCGACATGCAGCTAACACCCAACTGCCATTTTACAGGGTTGTAGCTAGAAGATCAGCGAGCGTGAAGTGATGCTCATCGAACTCGTTCCCCGGGCAAGAAACATGGCCGTCCATGCTGCCGTTTGCGCTTGTTGCGAACCCGAATCGCCTCCATCAACCCCACAAGCCAGCAGGCTGGACAACCCCGCATGAAGTAGATGGCCAAGCCGAACAGCCCCATTGCCGGCCAGAAGTGAGGGGTTAGCACGATGCCACCTGCCATAGATGCCAGGGCCAAAACGCCGCGAACCAACTGCGCTGTGACGGAAGTGCTGCAATACATGATGCGCTCCTGTCACCAGAGAACGGTGCGATGGGAATAACTGGAGGATGGCGAGGTTGCCCGCCCTAGACGAGCGTTCTGCCTCTTCCCGCCAATAAGAGGGGCGCGGCCGCCAAAACGGTTCGCGGCAGGCTCAAAAAGTCGGGCTTCATGAAAACGCGGACGGGTGGAGTAGCGCCGCCGTGCAGATATTTCCGTTCGGTTGCGAACCGCTTTAACGACTCCCAGCCTCTAAATGAACAGCCACCGTTCTTGGCGGCCAAGTTCGCCCCTGCGCGCCGTCGCCTTGGGCGGTTCTCCCCTTATTCAGGAATACGCCCATGAAACTACGTATGACCGCCGCCTTTCTCGCTCTTGCCACGTTCGCCAGCATCGCCAGCGCCGGGGAGATCAAACCGTTCAGCCAAGCCGAGTTCGACCGTCTGACGCAGGCTGGCCAGCCCGTGGTAGTGGACGTCAGCGCGACGTGGTGCCCGACCTGCAAGGCGCAGAAGCCGATCTTGGAAACCCTAATGAAGCAGCCCGCCTACAAGGACGTGACCTTGCTGACCGTGGACTTCGACAGCGAAAAGAGCACCGTCCGGGCCTTCAAGGTCAGCATGCAAAGTACGCTGGTAGGCTTCAAAGGCACCCAGGAAGTGGCTCGTTCCGTGGGCGACACCACCGAGGCCGGCATCGAGGGCCTGATTCAGAAGACCACGCGCTGATGACGCTCGGCCTCGGTTCCTACGGCCTCGGACTGCTCGCGGGGGTGCTTTCCACGCTGTCGCCTTGCGTCCTGCCCATCGTACCGATCCTGATTGGCTCGGCGGTCAACGCCCATCGGCACGCGCCGTTGGCCCTGGCGGGCGGCCTCGCTCTGTCCTATGCCATTGTCGGCACGGCGCTGGCCTGGGCAGGCGCCTCGCTCGGCATCGACACAACGATCTTCCGGGGCGTGGGCGCGGCCGTCCTGGGACTGCTAGGGGTGGTGCTCATGTCCAGCGCCCTCCAGCAGCTGTTTGCGTCGCTGACGGCCGGCATCGGCAATGCCGGGAACGACCTGCTTGCGCGTGTCCAACTGGACGGGCTGACGGGGCAGTTCGTGGTGGGCCTGGTGCTGGGGCTGGTCTGGAGTCCCTGCGTGGGGCCGACGCTTGGCGCGGCCATCGTTCTGGCCAGCCAGGGTACGAACCTGGCGCAAGCAGGCTCGATGATGGCGGTGTTCGGTATCGGCGCGGCATTGCCCCTGGTTGCACTGGCCTATGTGTCGCGCAGCGCGATCGGCCGCACGCGATCCAAGCTCCTGCACGCCGGCAAGGCCGGGAAAGTCCTGTTGGGCGCGATCATGCTTGCCCTGGCCGCCCTGATCCTGACAGGCGCCGACAAGCCGATGGAAGCATGGCTTGTGGAACATTCACCGGCCTGGCTCACACAACTGACGACGAGGTTCTGAGCCATGCCGCGCCCGAATTTCACCTTCGTTTCGACAGGGTGACGCCGTGGGAAACATCTTGGACAGCATCGCGCGCCGCTGTGGAGAAGGACTGAGCCGCTACCTCAGTCGGCCCCACCATGTGCATAGCGTAGCCCCGCCGACCGATCCAGACCTTCTCATGGCGTGCCTGCAGCCCGGCGACGTGCTGCTGGTCGAAGGTCAGAGCCGGGTCAGCGTGGCCATCAAGTACCTGACCCAATCCACCTGGTCGCACGCGGCACTGTTTGTCGGCACGGCCGGCAGGCCGACCGATGCCGAAGGGCGGCCCCGTTGCTTTCTTGAAGCCGATCTACGCGAAGGCGTGCGTCTGGTCAGCGTGGCCGAGTTCGCCGATCTGCATACCCGAGTGTGCCGGCCCGTGGGCCTGACCGCTGCCGAGATTGACACCCTGGTCGGCACGGCGGTGGCTCGGCTGGGCCATCAGTACGACTTGAAGAACGTGATCGACCTGGCCCGATATCTGTTGCCCACGCCGCCGGTGCCGGTGCGTTGGCGCCGTCGCATGCTCGGCCTGGGCAGCGGCGACCCCACCCGCGCCATCTGCTCGACGCTGATCGCCCAAGCTTTCCAGTCGATTCGCTATCCGATCCTGCCGCTGATCGAGACCGTGCCGTCGCAGGACCCGATGTGCCCCGGCTGTGTGGCCGAGATTCTTCATGTGCGGCACCACAGCCTTTTCGCCCCGCGCGACTTCGACGTCTCGCCCAACTTCGCCATCATCAAACCCAATCTGGAAGCCGGAATATTTCCACTTAGGAGCACTCCATGAACGCCAAGCTGACACTGCCTCTTCTTACCGAAGACACCGCCCCTGAAAGGAGCCGCGAGTTCCTGAGCAACACGCGCAGGAAGCAGGGATTTGTTCCCAACATGTATGGAGAAATGGCCCACGCCCCTGGCGCGCTCTCGACCTACCTCCATGGGTATGACTGGTTCCGCAAGGAATCCGGCTTCACGCCGGCCGAGCAGGAAGTCGTGCTGCTGGTCATCAGCCGGGAAAACGGCTGCCACTACTGCATGGCCGCTCACAGCATGATCGCCGAGAAGGTATCGAAGGTGCCGCCGCAGGCGCTCCAGGCGATCCGTGAGGGCACGGCGATTGATGACCCGAAGCTGCGCGCCCTGGCTGACTTCGTCAACGAAATGGTGGAATCGCGGGGCAATCCGTCCCAGGCCAGTTTGCAGAGTTTCACCGGCGCAGGCTACAGCGAGCCGCATGCATTGCAAGTGGTGCTCGCCATCGCCATCAAGACGCTCTCGAACTACACCAACCACCTGTTCGACACCCCTATGGAACCAGCCTTTGCGTCCTACGCTCTGCCGGCGGTGACGAAATGAATGCAGTGCCCACTTTGGAGTCAACCATCACTTGCCCGAAATGCGGTTTCAAAAAAACGGAAGTTATGCCTGTTGATTCGTGCCAGTTCTTCTACGAGTGCCCGGTGTGCCATGAATTGTTAAAACCGAAGCCGGGCGACTGCTGCGTGTTCTGCTCTTACGGCACCAGCAGGTGTCCATCCAATCAGGAAGGGGTTGCCGGAGGATGTTGTGAGTAGAAGACATGAGATTGTTCGGCGTCCGGTGGTCGCCGCCGCCGTAGGGATTCTTTGGCGAGTCGCTGACCGCGCTCTACATGGGCGTGATCGCGTGGATCGCGGTGGCCATGCATGTTCACTACATTCTTTCTCCCGGACTGGGCGCTCTGACCCACGACGTCATCAAGCGACCGCACGGCACCTGGGCCAAAACGCCGGGGATGCTCGTTCTCACACCGCTTCTCACCGGATTGGTGGGCACAATCCTCGTGCGAAATATGGGCGGCGGGATGGTGCCGATTCTGCTGGCGACCGCTGCCGCGATGCTCATCATCCGCGTCTTGAAGTCACCGATTGCCCCAGCCATATTCGTGGCTCCCGTTCTTTCTGGTGGTTCTGGTCGGCACGGCAACCCTAGCCGAAGTCACAGGCTGGCGGCTGATCCTGTTCCCGCCGCTGATCGTGATTGCCTTCGAGATGTTTGCCCACGCGGACGTTTGCCCCTGGGCAAAGAAGCCGATCAGGCTGCCGGTCGCGTGTACTTTGAGTGTGCTGATCGGGGGTGCACTAGTCACGACGTTCGGGGATGCGCCGCTGGCGGTGATCGCCAGCACGGCATGCGGCATCCTAATCTTGCGATTATTCGATCTGCACGTGCCGCCGGCGCTCGCCGTGGGCCTGCTGCCGTTTATCATCCCAGCCGTCGATTACCGATTCGCGGCCTCCGTGGGCATTGGCACCTTAACTCTGACCATGCTGTTCCTTGTATGGGGCAGGCTGAGAAGGGTGCGCCTTTCACCGTCCTGAGGGGGCGCAACCTTCTTAGCTTTTGCTATCCAGCGCAGCACGATAGCTGCTTCACGTCCTTGCTGAAGGTCTGCGCGGCGAGCTTCAGGCCCTCGACCATCGTCAGATACGGGAACAACTGGTCGGCCAGTTCCTGCACCGTCATGCGCGCGCGGATCGCCAGCGCCGCTACCTGAATCAACTCGCCCGCTTCTGGGGCCACCGCCTGCACGCCGATCAAACGGTGGCTGCCTTCCTCGATCACCAGCTTGATGAAGCCGCGCGTATCGAAGTTGGCGAGCGCGCGCGGCACGTTGTCGAGGGTGAGCGTGCGGCTGTTGGTCTCGATGCCGGCGTGGTGCGCCTCCTGCTCGCTCAAGCCCACGGTAGAGACCTGTGGGTCGGTGAACACCACCGCTGGCATGGCAGTCAGATCCAGTGACGCATCGCCGCCGGTCATGTTGATCGCGGCGCGGGTACCGGCCGCCGCCGCGACGTAGACGAACTGCGGCTGGACGGTGCAGTCGCCGCCGGCGTAGATGTCCGGGGCGCTGGTGCGCATGCCGGAGTCGATCTCGATGGCCCCTTGCTTGTTCACCGCCACCCGGGCGGCTTCGAGGTTGAGGCTGCGCGTATTAGGTGCGCGACCCGTCGCCACCAGCAGCCGGTCGGCACGCAGTTCGCCATGGTTGGTGGTCAACACAAACTCGCCGTCCACGTGCGCGACCTGGCTGGCTTGCGTATGTTCCAGCACTTCGATGCCCTCCGAGCGAAACGCCACCGTTACGGCTTCGCCGATGGCCGGGTCTTCGCGAAAGAACAGCGTCCTGCGCGCCAGGACCGTGACCTTGGCCCCAAGCCGAGCTAAGGCTTGCGCCAGCTCAACAGCCACTGCCGATGAGCCGATCACAGCTAGGCGTGCGGGAATCGTGTCGCTCACCAGCGCCTCGGTTGAAGTCCAGTAGGGCGTGTCCTTGAGGCCTGGGATCGGCGGCACCTCCGCGCTCGCGCCGGTGGCGATCAGGCAGCGGTCGAACGAAACCACGCGCTCGCCGCCCTCGTTCAGCCGCACGGTGAGGCTGCGGCCGTCCTTGAAGCGGGCTTCGCCCGCTAGCCGCATGATGGCTGGGTTGCCGTCCAGGATGATTTCGTACTTGGCATGGCGCAACTCATCGACGCGCGCCTGCTGCTGGGCCAGCAGCCGTTCGCGCAGGATCGCTGGTGGAGTCGCCTGGATGCCCCCATCGAACGGGCTTTCGCGGCGCAGGTGGGCGATGTGGGCGGCGCGGATCATGATCTTCGAGGGCACGCAGCCGACATTGACGCAGGTGCCGCCGATGGTGCCGCGCTCGATTAGAGTCACCCGTGCGCCGCGTTCGACGGCCTTCAGCGCCGCCGCCATCGCGGCCCCACCGCTGCCGATGACGACAATATGCAGGCCGCCGTCGTGGCTGGCCTTGTCGCCGCCGTCGGCCCAATCGCGCATGCGGTCGAGCAGTCCGCCTTTGGGAAGCGCGTTCGACGCATCGGCCAGCGCCGCGCGGTAGCCGAGTCCGGCGACAGCCGCGATCAGGGCATCGGGTGAAGCGCCGGCCGCGATTGCGAGCTGGGCGCTGCCCTTGGTGTAGGACACTTCGGCCGATTGCACGCCAGGCACGTTTTCCAGTGCTTCCTTGACGTGGACCGCGCAGGAGTCGCAAGTCATGCCGGTGATCTTCAACTGTGTCATGAAGTCATTCCTTTCAATTCGTTGTGGCGCAAGCCAGTCAGCCGTGTTTCGCGGGCAGTTCGCAGCCGTCGGTACCGCAGCGGCGGTTGGCCTGGAATACCAAATCCCAGATCGAAACGACGGCCATCAAGGCGATCCCCGTATAGACCAGGGGCCGCATCCAAGCGGTGCCAAGCAGCCAGACCGCGCCCACGATAACGATGGCGGGACCGACCATACCCAGCAGACTCCGGTGCCATTGCCGGTGGCGTAGCCAACCGAGCGCGTTGGCCGCAAGCGCCAATGCAGCAAACAACGGCAACAGCCTGGAAATGAACAAGCCTTCATATTGCTGGAGAAAACCCAGCCCGATGGCCGCGCCTAGGCTGGCGAGTGCCGGAAAGCACATTGCGCAGCCCATCGCGGAGACGAGGGTGCCCAATGCCCCCGCTTTGTCGGCGATACGCGCAATCGGTTTCATGGCATCGCTCCCGGTTTAGCGTTTGACGCTGGACGGATAGCCCGCGTCTTCGGTGGCTTGGGTCAGCTTCTGGACGTTGGCCTTGGCATCATTGAAGGTGACGACCGCTTCGCGCTTCTCGAAGGTCACATCGACTTGGCTGACGCCCTCGACCTTGGAGAGCGCCTTCTTGACGGTGATCGGGCAAGCGGCGCAGGTCATGCCCGGCACGGCAAGCGTGACGGTCTGGGTAGCGGCCAACACTGGAACGGTGACGGCGACGAGCGCAAGGGATGCAAGCAGTTTTTTCATGGTGTACTCCTGATCAATAGAAGAAAGGCAACACGTAGGGAAATCCGAGCGCGATCAGAACGAGCGCGGCCACGATCCAGAAAATCAGCTTGTAGGTGGTGCGAACCTGCGGGATCGCACACACCTCGCCCGGCTTGCAGGCAGTTGCCGGCCGGTAGATGTGCCGCCAGGCGAAGAACAACGCCACCAGCGCCGCGCCGATGAAGATCGGGCGATACGGTTCCAGTGCGGTCAAGTTGCCGATCCAGGCACCGCTGAAGCCCAGAGCGACCAAAACCAGTGGCCCCAGGCAGCAGGTCGAAGCGAGGATGGCTGCGAGTCCGCCGGCGGCGAGAGCGCCGCGCCCGTCTTGCGATTCCGACATCAGATTCTCCTTTCGAGGATTTGCTCGTTGGAGTAACGTTACTGCCGTAGTCAACTACGGAGTCAAGCGGAATGGAAAACACCTTGGAAAGCCTGACCATCGGCACCTTCGCCAAGGCAGCCGGGGTCAACGTGGAGACGATCCGCTTCTATCAGCACAAAGGGCTGCTGCCCACGCCGGAACGGCCCTACGGCAGCATTCGACGCTACTGCAGCGCCGACGTGGCGCGGGTGAAGTTCGTGAAGGCGGCGCAGCGGCTGGGATTCAGCCTCGATGAAATCGGGGAGTTGCTGAAGCTGGAGGACGGCACCCATTGCAATGAAGCAGCCGAACTGGCGGCACTGCGGCTGGCCGATGTTCGCACCCGCCTGAACGACCTTATGCGGATGGAGCAGGCGCTGTCAAAATTGGTGAGCGAATGCTGTGCGCATGAGGGCCATGTGTCCTGCCCGTTGATTGATGCGCTGCATGGCGATTGAACTGGCATATAGGCGGCTGCTGACACTACGGCGTGATCGCAGCGTTCGTCAGTGCCGCCCTCGATTGCCGATCCGCAGGCCCTGTAGACATTGGGGCCTTGTCTCTGAACATGCTGCCCCCAGTATGGCGCAGGCGGAGCAAACAGGCTCTTCACTACCCTGACGGTGAGGCCAAGACGGACGAGCGCGCTTATTTCCGAATCGCCTCCTGTGTCATGCCACCCAACGCCTTCGACATATTTTCGGTGACGGGACCGCAGTTGTCGGCGCCGTGGCGCGACGCGAGATACTTCGGATCGTTGTAGGCCAGCCAAACTTGCCCGGCCGCGTCCTGCCAGGCCAGCGCCTTCAGGGGTAGGTCGATACCGGCAGTCTGCGCGCATTCCATCAAGGGGGTTCCGCCCTGGGGATTGCCGAACACCAGAAGTTCGGTCGGCCGCAAATCCTTGCCGACCTTCTTGGCACCCTGCGCGTGATCGAGGCGCAAGAAGACGTTGATGCCCCGAGACTTGGCGGCAGTCTCGAAGCGCTCGATGGTCTCCTTGACGCTGTAAGGGCTTTGTACCGCGATCAGCCCATCGGCGGCTCCCGCCGCCGAAGCAAAACAACATGCCATCACGAGGGATGTGGCGCGCAATGCAAGCATGCAGACCTCCTTGTCAGGCCGAAGCCTGTTGGCGCTTCAAGAATCCGCGAATCCAATGGTCGAGCGATAGTTGTCCCGGCCCGATGGCGATCAAGGCAATCGCCATCGTCGCCCAAGGCAGATGAAAGTTCGCCCACCCGTCCGGCACGATGAGTTGGATCACCGCCGTCATGCCGAGCAAGCCCAGGGCACTCAAGCGCGTACCAAGTCCGAAAATCAGCAGGATCGGAAAGATGATCTCGGCCGATCCACTGGCGAAGGCGAGCACGTCAGGCGCAGGCAGGTCATAGACCTTCCCCAGGATGTGTAGCTTGAATTCCTCTTCAAAAAGAAAGCTCGCCGTCGGCGCCAGCGACAGGAAGCCGTCCCATTTGGTGAGGCCCGACTTGAAGAAGGGCAAGGCCAGTGCTACGCGAAGGAACAGCGGCGCCGCCATGCCGGCGATCTTTGTTAGCCAGTGCAATGCGCAGTTCGCCGCGCCAAGTATTCCGGGCCAACCCTTCGGCACTTGGAAGTTACTCATGATCGTTCTCCCTGGCTTCCAACTCGAAGCCGACAAAAGCGCCCATCTGGATTAATTCCCGCAAGTTCTCCGACAGGTCGAAACCGCCGTCGGTGGCGAGGGCTGTTTCCATCGCCTGCGATAGCGTCAGGCCCTGGCCGAGCGCGACCACGAAGTCATGACTCGCGGGGAGCACCTGGCGCACATCCACCTCGGCGTCGGGGCGCAGCACCATCGTGTCCTGCGCTTCGGAGAGATCAATGGGTGCTGGCGTGCCATCGGGGGCGTTCATCCGCCAGATCGTGAAGGCTGGGAATGGCGAGCGCACCAGGCGCACGGAAGGGTGAAGCCGAAACCGCAGCACGGGTGCCTGGTCTGGCGATACGCTGGTGAGCGCGCTGGGTGCCAACGGCTCTGCTTCGCGCTCGTGGTAAGCCTCGGTCGCGGCGCGCTCGATGCGGGCCACGTCGGCGAGATAAGGCAAGGATTCCGTCGGCGGAAAGGACGCGATGAAGTCCGGGAACTCGACTCCATAGTGCAGCAGCACCGGCGAGCCCGGCGGCGTGGCGGCCGCGAAGACGCGGGCCATCGCCGCGAAGAATTCGTCGCCCACCAGCTTGACGACACAGGGAAAGCCTGCGCGCAGCGCGTCCGTCAGGCCAACGAACACATTGTTCCGATAGACGGCAAAGCGCCGTGCGCTCGGCTCGCTGTCGGGGCCGACCAGCCCCTCGGGCACCGCGCGTTCCGGGTCGAGCAGCGCCGAGGCAAATTCCTCCAGGCGTTCAGCCAAGCGTGCCATGACGTCGCTCCTGTACGTTGGACATGCCCATCAGCACATCGGCCATCACGGCTTCCGCTTGCAGTTCGGGCCATGCGGGAATGTTGGAATCCCACTCGATCAGCGTAGGGACTGACCCGATGCGTTGGATGACCTGCCTAAAGAGGTTCCACACCCGCTCATCCACTCTTTGGTCGTGTGAGTCGATCAACAAGGGGCGTCCCTTCTCGTCCGTCTGGCGGGAGTGGCCGGCCAGGTGGACTTGCTGCACATGGTCAAGGGGGAAGTCGTTGATATAGGTGCGCGCGTCCCATTGCTGATTCGTGCTCGCCACATGGACGTTGTTCACATCCAGCAGCAGACCGCATCCGGTTCTGCGGGCGATCTCACGGATGAAATCCGTCTCGCGCCAGGTGCTCTCCTTGAACCAGATATAGGTCGCGGGGTTCTCCAGCAGCATTTGCCGGCTCAGGGCCGTTTGCACCTCGTCAATGTGCTGGCAGATGCGGTTCAGCGTCTCGTCGGTGTAGGGCACCGGCAACAGATCATCGAGGTAGCTGGTGCCGTGCGAAGACCATGCAAGGTGCTCCGACACCAGGCCGGGTTCGTACCGCTCGGCCAGTGCCTTTAGGCGTTGCAAATGCGCCTGGTCGAGCGGTCTGTCGGCCCCGATGGACAGGCCCACGCCGTGCAACGACAGGGGATAGTGTTCGCGGATGGCGGTCAGGTAGCGATGGGGCGGACCACCGGCGCCCATGTAGTTTTCCGCATGGACTTCAAAGAAGCCCATATCCGGCCACGATTCGATGATCGTGCGGTAGTGATCGGGCTTGAGGCTGACACCAGCTCGCGCAGGGATTTCCCGCTCGGCGGCGTGCCCGGTTTGGTGAATGCCCATGTTGGTCCTCGTTATCGCAAGCTGATGGGCGGGGCGACAGGCCACCGCCCACCAAGGTGAACGCTGGCGTCAGGACTTGGCGGTGAGGCTGCCGTGACCGTTGGGCGTCGAGATCGTGGTGCAGGTGCCCTTGGCGACCAGCTTCCAGGCGTTGCCCTGGTAGTCGGTGGTGCTGGTGCCCGCGCAGCTCGTGCCGGCGCCAGCGAAGCAGTCGTTCTGCCCCTTGAGGGCGACGCCGTAGCACTTGTCGAACTTGCCGGTCTTCATCATCTCCATGCTCTTGGCTTGGTTCTCCTGCATCTTTTTCTGCATGTCGGCCTGGCTCATGCCCTGAGAAAATGCGGGAGCAGCGAAGGCTGCGACGAACGCCGTGGCGACGGCGGCGGACAACATACGGTTTGACATTGCAATCTCCTGAAAGGAAAGAAGCAGCCGGGTGAGCTGCGGGTAGTGGGCCGGCAACTGCCAGCCTCATTTCCTAGGAGGTGCCCGTCACGCAAAACGGTTCGCGGGCAGCGAAAAAAAGTCCTCGATCGCTGGTCGCCCCCCAACGCTTGGCAAGCGAGCGCGAGATTCGCCGTCAAGCGCAGGCGAAGGCTGGTTGTGGTTAGACAGCCCGAGGAAGGCGATCAGTACCAATTCGATAAGGCATACCGCCATGCCAGTGGAATCGCACGCAGAGGGCATCGCATGTCGCATGTGCTCTGGGCTTCTGCGGCTTATCAATGCGGACTCTTCCCACGCGGGAGTAGCCTAAAACCCTTTACTTCGTCGGGGCGCGGTGACCGGAGGATGGCTCTAAACCAAGCATGTATTCGCGCACCAGTTCGCGAGCGCGGTGCAGACGACTCTTGACCGCCCCAGGTTGCTCACCCAGCTTGGCGGCAATCTCGGCAATGGTCAACTCCTCGAAGTCGCGCAGAAGTACCACTTCGAGGTAGTGGGCAGGCAACGACTCCAGAGCATGGGCAAGGTCGATTCTCAATTCATCGTCGGGGCGATGAAGCAACAGCTCCTCGGCTACTTCATCAGGCAGTGGCTCGTGCTTGAACATCATTCGCGCGAGCTTGCGGCATTCATGCTTGATGATCGTGAACAGCCACGATGAAAAGGCCGCCGCCGCTTTTAGCCCGCTGACCTTGCGAGAAATGATGAGTAGCGATTCTTGAACGGCATCATCAACGTCGCTCGCATGGCAGTGCTTGTACGCATAGCGGCGCGCATCAGCTTGGCACACTGCCAGCAAACGGGAAAGGGCGGCTGCGTCTCCAGTCTGTGCCGCCATGATTAAATTGTTTCGGTCGCTAACAGAGGCACGCATGCTGATCTCCTGTTCCGGCTCAATGATCAGTTAATCAGTGAGCCTCTATTCCGCCCGTCGTTATGCCGCTCCCATTTTTGGGCTTGCGGCTTCGATTCCTGATCTTCTGATATACACCCGTCGCAAGCAAAGCGGGAGCTGCTGGAGCGATGAAGAGGTATTGTTTGCATTTCAGATGCGTGATCCCAAAATGGCACGCATGCGCTGCCGCACGGGGTCAGCCATGCTCTCGGGTCGGGTGACCAGAGCACTATCGAGCGCCGTATGGGCAATGGAGCGCGGTGACTCTCGGGCAATCATCGGGATGACTTCAGCCAGGATGCGCTGGCCGAGTTCGGCGTTTTGCATCAGATTGGCGATGGCTTGATCGGCGCTGACATGCGCCTCGCGTGGGTGCCAGCAGTCGTAATCAGTGACCATGGCCATGGTGGCATAGGCGATTTCGGCTTCACGAGCCAGTTTGGCTTCAGGCATATTGGTCATGCCGATGAGGTGGGCGCCCAGTTGCTGATACATCCTGGATTCGGCTTGGCTGGAAAACTGCGGTCCCTCGATGCAGACATAAGTGGCCCGTTCATGCAGCGCCCGGTCTGTTCCCGCAATGAGATCGCGAGCAGCCTTCGCCAGTAGATCGGCCAAGGCCGGGCATACCGGTTGTGCCATCGAAACATGGGCCACGACCCCCTGCCCGAAAAACGTGCTGTCCCGACGGCGCGTGAAGTCGATGAACTGATCTGGCAGTACGACATCGAGCGGTCGCATCGCTTCACACAAAGAGCCCACCGCAGATACGGAAACGAGGTAGCGCACGCCCAGTTGCTTGAGCGCGTGAATATTGGCTCGGAATGGCACTTCGGACGGAAGTAAACGGTGACCACGGCCATGCCTTGCCAAAAACGCCACCGGCACACCGGCCAATCGGCCCGTCACGATCAGGTCAGACGGTGAGCCGTAAGGCGTGTCGATGGCGCGCTCTTGAACATCTTTCAGCCCGTTCATCTGATACAAGCCACTGCCGCCGAGAATGCCGATGAATGCTGATGCCATGGGGTGTGTCTCCAAAGATTGGGGGTGATGCGCTTTAGTCGCGCAATGGCCCGTGGTTCTTACAAGAAATTCTGTGCAGGGGGGGGCTGTAACAAATGCGTGCGTTGCAACGACCAACGCAACATGACGACTTGTTCGAGATGATTGATCCATGTCCTGCCAGATCTTGCCTGCTCGCCCCCATCCCTTCATCGTCGCTGAAATGAAACCTTTTCTGGAGGCAAACGGATTTTCGGCGCTCAAGCCCGAAGGGCCGCAATCCCTGGATGCGTTGGCACGCGGCTGTGCGGGTGCCGTCATCTCGCTGGCGGTAACTTCTTAGACTGTTCTGGAGGCGGATGAAGTTCTCAAACGTTTGCGGTCTTCGGCTCCGAAGCTGCCATTGATCGTTGCAAGGTTGCTTTCGTTCGATGAATACCAGCAAACGCTTGAGCGCCTGGCACAGCAGGCTGGACTCGCAGGAGAAGGATTGGCGGTTTCGGCCGGGACCGAAAGCAGCAAGGCGCTGGGCACGTCCGAGGGTTGGCTGTATGTCAGCAAAGACGATTTGACTGATCCTATGCGACGCGAACTGGCCGCACGTTTTCTTAAGCGTTATTATCGTTGAGAGCGATTGATGAAGCGGCTGGTGCTTGTCGGAGGTGGCCATGCACAACTTGGTGTGCTGTTTGGTTTGGCGCGCGCACGTTTGAGTGGCGTGGAAGCGGTATTGGTCACGCCGTCGCCATATCAGTACTACTCCGGCATGTTGCCGGGCTGGATGATCGGAGGGTATGACGAGACGGAATGCCGCATTGACCTGCGGCCTCTGGCGCAAATGGCTGGGGTGCGTTTGGCGCTTGATCACATCTCGGGCATGGATGCGCAGCGGCGCTGCGTTGCCTTATCGGACGGACGCCATCTGGATTACGACTTGCTGTCGCTGGACGTTGGCAGCGAAATTGATGTGAGTTGGCTCGGCGAGTGTGGCGAACGGCTCTTGCCGGTCAAACCGCTCGAAGCCTTTTATGCAGCATGGCCTGCGCTGGTCGATAAGGCGATGCGTGCCTCGTCGTTTCGGCTCGGGGTCGTGGGTGGAGGTGCGGCGGGCGTAGAGCTGGCGCTCGCCGTGCGTCAAAGCTTAGGCGGGGACTCTGCTTCACGGCAGATCATGCTCATCGCCGGGGAGCGCGGTGTACTGCCCGACCACGCGCCAAGTGTGCAACGTCGGGTGCTGCGGCATTTGACTGCGGTTGGCGTGGCCGTGCTGCCGCACCGTGCAGCCGGTCATAGCGAGGGCGTGGTGCTTGATGATGGCCGCTTGATCGCACTGGACGCTGTCATCGCTGCCAACGGCGCGAGTGCACCGTGCTGGCTGCAACGCGCTGGAATCAAACTGGATGCGGGCGGGTTTGTAGCCGTTGATGCCATGCACCGGAGTCTGTCACACCCCGATGTGTTCGCGGCTGGAGATGTGTGTGCCAGGCTGGATCAGCCCATGGCGCGCTCCGGGGTGCATGCCGTACATTGTGGTCCGGTTATGGCGCGTAACCTGATTGCATCGCTGACGGGTGCCGCACTCATATCCTACTCGCCGCGACGCCGTTCTTTGTACTTGCTGGCGCTAGGCAATAGCCGCGCCGTGATGTCCTGGGGGCGTTTCAGCGCTGAGGGAGCCTGGGTTTGGCGCTGGAAAGACCATATCGATCGTCGCTTCATTCAGCGCTACAGCATCGAAAGTAGCCTACACAAAGATGAGGAGGTTTGATCATGAGCCTGTTTCAGCACATCAAAACACTGCGCCATGGCGGAGCTGCGTCCTCATCGCATTGGGCCGCGCGGCAACTGCGCAAGAACCTGCTGGCCATGGCATGGTTAGTTGAGGCCAGCGACCCCTACACGGGCGGGCATCTGTGGCGGGTGTCCCGCTATGCGCGGCTGCTGGCTGATCACGCCGGGCTGCCAGAGGCAGATGCGGCTCGCGTCAGTCTTGGAGGTTTCTTGCACCACCTTGGCAAATTGTGTGCCAGATGCCATCTTGCGCAAGCCCAGAGTGCTCACCGATGAAGAATACGCGGTGATGAAAATCCATCCCGATGTCGGCGACGCGCTCTTTCGCCGAAATTGCGGCGGAGGGTTTCACCAGGAAGCAGCGCCGGAAGGGTTGCTTGTGCAGCCAGAAGGAACATCGGGCGCTCCCGCTGATCTCGAATCCGAGCTGGACATTGCCCTTATTGGACGCACGCTTGATCCAACGGCCTCAGCGCTCTTGATGATTGACACTGAGCCATGAACGAACTGCTATACGCCTTTCGAAGCGCGAGCATTCGCCGTAGTGCATTTCGCGTGGCGCTGGTGGTAGGTGCGCTCCTCAATATCATCAATCAGGGAGGCGCGATCTGGAACGGTGGTGACATCGATTGGTTTCACGGGTTGCTAAATTATCTGGTACCGTTTCTGGTTTCGAGCTACAGCGCCGGAAAGAGAGGCTTGGAAGACGAAAAACACCAGGAAAGAGGATGAATTCAACTACAGAAATAACTTCCGCGTCGCTTGGCGATCCGGTGTTTTTACAGGACTTACGACAGCAAATGATGCGGTTTGCGACCTTGCAGTTGTCAGACGCACACTTGGCTGAAGATGCCGTGCAAGAAGCCCTGATCGGTGCACTCAAAAGTGCAAATCGCTTTGGTGGGCGCGCTGCGCTCAAGACTTGGGTGTTTGCGATCTTGAAGAACAAGATCGCTGACGTGCTACGGCGGCGACAGCGCCTGCATGAAGTGGATCTGGTACTACATTCTGACGAAGAAGGCGAAGATTTTCGGGGGTTATTCGATGCGCGTGGATTCTGGCGAGCGGACGAGCGTCCAGCGGCCTGGGGGGACCCCTATCAGGCGGTGCACAGTGCGCAATTCTGGCGTGTCTTCGAGAGCTGCCTTGATCATCTGCCGAATCAGCAGGCGCGGGTATTCATGATGCGCGAATTTATCGAACTGGAAACGCCGGAAATTTGTGAGGCGGTTGGCATTACGGTCAGCAATCTCAATGTCATGTTGCACCGTGCTCGTTTGCGCCTGCGTGAGTGCCTGGAAAACAACTGGTTCGCAGCGGGAGAGACGCCATGCTGAACTGCAACGAAGTCACCCAACTGTTCTCCGAGAGCCAGGAGCGCAAGCTGACACTCAAAGAAACGATGGATCTCAAATTGCATACCCTGATGTGCACGGGCTGCCGCAATTTTGGCAAACACATGCAGGCGTTGCGTATTTTCGCGCGTAGCTATGCTCAGGGAGAAGGCGCGGCAAAACACTTGCCGCTGGGGTCTGAGAGCGATCAATCAAAGCCTGAATGACGACATTGCGACACATCACGCCGTCGTCCGGTCGGTCCAGTGCAGGCCATGAAAATCAAAGCCCTGCTCCAGCAGGGGCTTGACGACCTGAAAATAGGGCGACACGTCGAAGTCGCGTGGTGCGAACAGGCTGTGATGACGAATGCGTGCGATTTCTTGGATGCAGGCCGGGCAGTCGGGCGATTCGCTGCGGCGCTGTTCGATCACTGGCAGGATGGGATAACGCACCGATTGAAACGCCTGAGCAATTAGGGTTGAGCAGATGGCGCGGCTCGGGTCGCCACTACCCAAAGCCAGCATGCGTCTGCGCATGCCCAATGGCACCGGCGGCGTCGGCAGCAAGTAGCGCGCCAGATCGATCACGTTGCGAAGGTCGTAGCGGTTGCCAATGCGCTCGATCGCATAGCGGCACACACGTTGGCACTCCGCATCGGAGAGCCCGATGGGTCGGCAAATCCGGCTGGGCAACATCGCCAAGGTATCGAGCGATACGCTGCGCACCCCATCCACGGTATCGGCCTCGACCAGCACATGCTCGGGAGGTCCCCCGCGTTCAGCAAGCAAAGGGCCGACATAGAGCGCGGCGTGCGACCAGGTGGATTGGGTCAGATATTTGATGGCGGTGCTGATACGGCTGTTTCCTTCAACCAGCAGGACATCGCCAGGTCGGAGCGTAGCGGCCAGAAGCGATGGCGGTGTGACGGAGGCTGTGCCATGAACGTGATGTTCACGACTCAGGAAGCGTGCAAGCGCACCGCCAAGGCGTGACAGTACGATGTTCATTGCAACGGACCATCCGTCCGAATCCAGCAACGACGTGCGATCCAGTGATCCAGGGAAATCGCGCCAGGGCCACGTGCAATCAAGAGTAACACTACAGTTGCCCACGTGCCATGCGTGGGATAGGCATCAGGGTAAAAATAGATCCGGATGACCGCCGTCATGTCCAGCAGCCCCAGTGCGGAAAAACGGGTGTCGAGCCCAACGAGCAGCAGGACCGGCAACAAGTGTTCAGCGGTGGCCGCCAGCGGAGCGGCAAGTTCCGGAGGGATGAGCGGCAGGCTGTACTCTGCCGCAAAGAGTGCCAGTGCCGAATCCGATAGGCGTGGCCAGCCAACCCGATGCCCATCAGAACCAGGTGCAGTGTTTCCAGTCGGACAACAACCAGACAAGAAACCAGTGTGCCCGCGAGGATGGACGACCCGATCCTCGCCAGGGTTTGAACAATAAAAGATCGGGTAGACATGACTGTCTTTCCCTATCGCGACCAACGCTCGCTCTCGAAAGCCGGGTTCAGGGGCGTGCCCAGCAGGTGATTGGCATAGTTGCTCAGCGTCTTCTGCGTGACGCCGAGCACCACCTCCAGCGCCTGCTCCTTGCTGAACCCTGCCGCCAGAAAGCGTTGCAGCGCCGGGTGATTCGCCACCCAGCCTCGCTCCTGCACGATGGCACGTGTCAAGGCGACCAGCGCCGCCAGTTTGACGTCGTCAGGCTCACGGCCTTCGCGCACAGCGGCCACAACCGGTTCGGGCACGCCAACTATCTTCTTCGCAATCATCGAGTGCGCCGCCACGCAGAATTCGCAGCCGTTATCCACACTGGTGGCCAGCAACACTACCTGGCGTTCGATGGCCGACAGGCTGGTCTTCTCGAAAAATCCCGATAGCGCGATGTAGGCTTCGAGTGCCGCCGGGGCATTGGCAAGACCGGCATACAAATTCGGCACGAACCCGAGCGTCGCCTTGGCTTTTTCGAGAATGGGCGCGGCGGATGCAGGGGCGGATTCGGGCGTGTGGAACGGGTATTGATTCACGGTGTGGCTCCTGTAAGGGCTGGTGGTTGGGACTGGAGATCGGATGCTTCAGATCGGACTCAAGAACTTAGTCGAGCCATGACGACCCGTTCTTACACCCACGGCGAAAACCCGTTGCTGTAATAAATCGGACACTGGCGACGACCAAAGGCACATCACGATTCGTTCATGCCACGCCGAGGAGTTCACATGCACGCCACCTTACCGCTGCTTGCCGCCACTGACTTTCCCGCGCTTAACCGACGCCGATTGACCACTTTGCAGGTCAATCTCGGTTACCGCTGCAACCAGTCCTGCGTTCATTGCCATGTGAACGCAGGGCCTAACCGCAAGGAAATGATGGATGCGGAAAACCTGGCACTCATTCCGAAGGTATTGACCGCGCGCGGGATCACAACGCTGGATCTGACCGGCGGCGCACCGGAGATGCATGAGGGATTTCGTGATCTGGTGCGGCAGGCGCGTGCCCTGGGAGTGCATGTGATCGACCGCTGCAATCTGACCATCCTGTTCGAACCCGGACAGGATGACTTGGCCGAGTTCCTGGCGGCCAGCCAAGTCGAAGTCGTGGCTTCACTGCCGTGCTATTCAGCGGCCAACGTCGACAAGCAACGTGGCAATGGCGTGTTCGAGAAGAGCATCCTGGCGTTACAAAAACTCAATGCCCTGGGCTATGGCGCTGATGGCAGCGACCTGCAATTGAGCCTGGTCTACAACCCGCAAGGGCCCGAGCTTCCTCCGCCTCAAAAAAGCCTAGAGGCGGCCTACAAGCGCGAACTGCTGGATCACTTTGGCATTGTGTTCAACCGGCTACTGACCATTACCAATATGCCGATTCAGCGCTTTGGCTCGATGCTGATTTCCAAGGGGCAGTTCAATGACTATATGCGCTTGCTCAAACACAACTACGCGGCAGGCAACCTGGAAGGTGTGATGTGCCGCGAGCTGGTGAGTGTGGACTGGCAAGGCTATTTGTACGACTGCGATTTCAACCAACAACTTGGGCTGACGTTGCCGGGCTTGGGCGAGCGTCCGCATTTGCGTGCGCTGCTGGATGCCGATCTGTCGGGAAAACCGATTCGCGTGGCCGATCACTGTTATGGATGCACGGCTGGGCAGGGCAGCAGTTGCGGTGGTGCACTGGAGAACGCGAGGCAGGTCATCGCGGTGCAGGCGGTTCACGCATGAAATCCAGGCTAGTGATTGCGATTGCGTTGCTTGCTCTCGTCGCGCTGTACGGCTACTTCGATCTTGGGCGTTTCTTCAGTTTGGCGGCCTTGCAGGCCAGCTTGAGCGATCTGGAGGCCTGGCGCGATCAGACGCCCATACTGGCGGCAGCCCTCTTCTTCCTGATCTATGTGGGGCTGACCGCCCTGTCCGTGCCGGGCGCGGCCGTGATGACCCTGGCTGGGGGTGCCTTGTTTGGCCTGGCATGGGGGAGCGTACTGGTGTCATTTGCCTCCACCGTTGGCGCGACGCTGGCCATGCTGGCATCGCGTTATGTGCTGCGCGAATCGATACAGAAGAAATTCAGTGCCCGTCTGGCCGCCATTGATGCGGGTCTGGCGCGTGATGGCGCCTTCTATCTTTTTACCTTGCGTCTGGTACCGGTCTTTCCGTTTTTCGTCATCAACCTTGTCATGGGTTTGACGCGGATGCCCGCATGGCGGTTTTTCTGGGTCAGCCAACTCGGCATGTTGGCAGGCACACTGGTCTATGTGAATGCGGGCACGCAACTGGCACAGCTCAAAAGCCTGTCGGATGTGGCATCGCCGACGCTGTGGCTGTCTTTAGCGCTATTAGGGGTCTTGCCGTGGATCGGCAAGGCGCTGGCGCGATGGGTGCAGGCGCGTCGGCGCTATGCGGGCTGGACCCGCCCCAAACAATTCGACCGCAATCTGATCGTGATTGGCGGTGGCGCAGCGGGACTGGTCACGGCCTACATCGGCGCAGCGGTCAAAGCCAAGGTGACCCTGGTGGAAGCGCACAAGATGGGAGGCGATTGCCTGAACTATGGCTGCGTGCCCAGCAAGGCGTTGATCAAGAGCGCGAAGGCCGCGCATCTCATCCGCCATGCCGACCATTACGGGCTGACGGCCAGCGAGCCGACCTTTTCATTCAAGGCGGTCATGCAGCGGGTGCAAGCGGTGATCCGCGCGGTCGAGCCGCATGACAGTATCGAGCGCTATACCGGCCTGGGCGTTGATGTGGTGCAAGGTTACGCCAAGATCGTTGACCCCTGGACGGTGGAGATCAAGCGCAACGATGGCGGTATTCAACGCCTGACCGCTCGCAGCATTGTCATCGCTGCCGGGGCACAACCCTTCGTGCCGCCGTTGCCCGGTATCGACGAGGTCGGTTACCTCACTTCGGACACCTTGTGGGAGAGCCTGGCACTGCGCGACGACATGCCACGCCGGATGGTGGTGTTGGGTGGCGGGCCCATCGGCTGCGAGCTGGCGCATGCCTTTGCGCGGCTTGGCGTCAAGGTTACCCAAGTCGAAATGGCATCGCGTTTGCTGATTCGCGAAGACGAAGAAGTGTCGATGCTGGCCAAGAACTCGCTTTCGCGCGATGGCGTCGAGGTGCTCACGGGTCACAAGGCGCTGGGCTGCGAACGCGAGGGCGAACACAAGGTCATCGTCGTCGAGCATGCGGGCCGTGAGCAGCGCATTGTCTTCGACGAACTGATCTGTGCCGTGGGCCGGGTTGCCCGCCTCAATGGTTATGGCCTTGAAGAACTGGGTATCGAGACGCAGCGCACCGTCGTCACCAACGAGTATCTGGAAACGCTGTATCCGAATATTTATGCCGCCGGCGATGTCGCCGGGCCCTACCAGTTCACCCATACGGCGGCGCATCAGGCGTGGTACGCTGCCGTCAACGCCCTGTTTGGCCGCTTCAAGAAGTTCAAGGTGGACTATTCGGTGATTCCCTGGACGACCTTCATCGATCCGGAAATAGCCCGCGTCGGTCTTAACGAGCAGGACGCCAAAGAGAAAGACATCGCCTACGAGGTCACCCGTTACGGGCTGGATGATCTGGATCGCGCGATAGCCGATGGCGCGGCCCATGGCTTCGTCAAGGTGCTGACCGAGCCGGGTCGCGACCGAATTCTGGGCGTGACCATCGTCGGTGAGCATGCCGGTGACCTGTTGGCCGAGTTCGTGCTGGCCATGAAGCATGGTCTGGGGCTGAACAAGATTCTGTCCACCATTCACGCCTACCCCACCTGGGCGGAAGCCAACAAATACGCGGCGGGGGAATGGAAGCGCGCGCACGCACCGCAACGGGTGCTTGCCTGGCTGGAGCGGTTCCACGCCTGGCAGCGCGGGGGTGCGCAATGACAGCCGTGCTTCGTTGGGTTTTGATGGTCTGGTTGGGTTTGAGCGCCATCACCGCGCAGGCCGCAAGCATCCATGATGAATGGGATGGCTTGCTCAAGCAGCATGTCGTGAGTCTGCCGGGTGGGCACGCCACGGCAGTGGATTACCAAGGCATGGCGCGTGACAAGGCGCGCTTGAAGGCGTATCTCGCGCGGCTGGCGCAGGTGCAACAGAGTGAGTTCGACCGCTGGCCGACCGCGACGCAACTGGCTTTTCTGATCAATGCCTACAACGCCGGGACGGTGGACTTGGTGTTGTCGGGCTATCCCGGCATCAGCTCGATCAAAGATCTTGGCAGCCTGTTCTCATCCCCTTGGAAAAAGCGCTTCCTGCCATTGCTGGGCAAGGAGCGCACACTGGATGAAATCGAGCACGAACTGATCCGCGGCTCGGGGCGATACCGTGATCCGCGCGTTCACTTTGCCGTCAATTGCGCCAGCATCGGCTGTCCGGCCTTGCGCGGCGAAGCCTATGACAGCGCGCGGCTGGATGCGCAACTCGACGAGCAGGCGCGGCGCTTCCTGTCTGACCGCAGTCGCAACCGTCTGGAAGGTGGAACGCTGCGCGTGTCGCCGATCTTCAAGTGGTATCGCGGCGATTTCGAGCAGGGCTGGCGCGGCGCGAATGCGCTGGGCGCATTTCTGGCGTTGTACGCCGACGCTGTCGGGCTGACACCCGCGCAAGCACAGGCGCTGCGCGAAGGCGCATTGCCGATCGAGTTCCTCGATTACGACTGGCGGCTCAACGCCAGGCAGGCAGGGCGGTAAGCATCATGAAGATCGCGGTCGTGGTGCCGATGCTCAACGAGCGGGAGGCGCTGCCTGCGTTGCTTGAACATTTGCTGATGCTCAAGCGCCAGTGCGCTGACATATTGCTGGTTGATGGCGGAAGTCTGGATGGTAGCGCCGCGTTTGCCCGGGCCTTGGGTTTCCCGGTGCTGGATTGCGTTCGCGGTCGGGCACGGCAAATGAATGCCGGTGCGCAAGCAACGGCCAGTGATGCCTTGCTGTTTCTGCATGCCGACACGCGCTTGCCGGTGCAGGGCCTTGAGCAAGTACAAGCGGCCTTGGCGGAGGGAGCGGTGTGGGGGCGCTTTGATGTGCACATCGAGGGTCGCAGCCCTTGGCTGCGACTGGTTGCCTTGCTGATGAATCTGCGATCGCACTGGTCAGGCATTGCCACCGGCGATCAAGCCATTTTTGTCAGGCGCGCCGCCTTTGATGCGGTGGGAGGCTTTCCCGATCAGCCCTTGATGGAGGACATCGAACTGTCCAAACGCCTGAAGCGGCTGGCCAAGCCCACCTGTTTGCGCGGACCTGCGGTGACATCCGGGCGTCGCTGGGAAACACGCGGCGTTTGGCGAACCATCGTTCTGATGTGGCGCTTGCGCTGGGCCTATTGGCTTGGTGCGAGTGCGGAAGCACTGGCGGAGCGCTACCGATGAAGACGCGAATCATGGTGTTTGCCAAGGCACCGCAAGCAGGCCGCGCGAAAACCCGCCTGATTCCGGCGCTGGGGCCAGAAGGCGCGGCATCCCTCGCGGAACGGCTGCTGCAGCTGACCATCACGCAAACCCTGGCCGCCAAAGCGGGGCCGGTCGAGTTATGTGTCACACCTGATCCGGCAGACCCGGTGTGGCGGACAGCAAGGCTGCCATCGGGCCTGATGCTGTCCGCGCAGGGCGAGGGCGATCTCGGCGAGCGTCTCACGCGCGCAGCCCGGCGATGCATTGAGAACGGCGAAACGGTGATGCTGGTGGGTACCGATTGCCCGGATTTGACGCCCCAGCGATTGCAAGCCGCCGCGATGGCCCTTGAAAGCCACGATGTGGTGATCCATCCGGCAGCAGATGGCGGTTATACGCTGCTGGGGCTGAGACGCTTTCATCCGCGCATCTTTCAGGACATCGCCTGGAGCACAGATTCCGTGGCTCACGCAACGCTGTGCCGCTGTGGCGAACTCGGCTGGTCCGTGCATGAGGCCGATCGCCTGCACGACATTGATCAGCCAGAGGATCTCGTTCATTTGCCCGAGTCTCTGCGAGGTGTCTTGCATGCGTAGATTCTTGGGGATTGGGACCGCGCTGTGCGGACTGCTGATGCCGGTGGCACTGATGGCGCAGGATGCATCCTCGCTACGACAGGACGTTGGCGTATTCCCTTCGGAATCAGATGTCCCCCCCGCCCCTTGGCGGCTGGTGCGTTTCAAAGAGAGTGTTCCGCCGACCGACTACCGCATCCGCGCCTGGGCAGGCGAATTCGCCATTGAGGCTCACGCCCATGCCAGCATGGCCCTGCTGGCCCGTCCGATTCAGATCGACCTGGTGCGTACGCCGATTTTGTGCTGGCGCTGGCGGATTGACGCGCCGATTGCTGCGGCCGACTTGCGCGAAAAATCGGGCGACGACTACGCCGCGCGGGTCTATGTGGCTTTTCGGATTCCACCGGAATCCATGAGTTGGGTAACGCGCAGCAAGCTTGCCCTGGCTCGCTCCGTGTTCGGCGCTGAAGTACCCGATGCCGCGCTCAACTACGTGTGGGACAACCGCCATCCTATCGGTACCGTGACCCCGAATGCCTACACCGAGCGCGCCATGATGATCGTGGCGCGCTCGGGTGCTGCCGATGCCGGACGCTGGGTCAGCGAGCGCCGCGACGTGCTGGCGGATATCCGCTCCGCCTTTGGCGCTGGCTCGTTTACACCCGTGCTGCTGGCCGTGGCCAGTGATGGCGATGACACCGGAAGCAGCGCGCACGCCGGTTTTGCACGCCTGCGTTTTGTGGCGCGAGGCGCGAGTTGTGATTAATCGCCTATTGGAGGAATGCTTCGTGCGACGTTTACAGAATGTTTGGGGCTCATTCCGTGCTCTGCCGATGTGGGTGCAGATCTGGGTCGGTCTGATCCTGGTGCCGGTCAATGCGTTGCCGTTTTCTTTCTCGACACACCAACGGGGCGTTGGGCCGCTTGGGCGTCGGTATTCGTGGTTTCGACCAATATCCCCATCATGCTTATCGAGGGTGGCATGAGCCGCTTGATGGCGGTGCCGCATCTACTTGCATGGGGGCCGCTGGTGGTGATGCTCTTTCTGCGCCTTGCCAATCCCCATGTAGGCAGCGCACCGTCCACGGCCTCTGAATCCGCTTTGATGTGGGCGCTGTTGCTGGTCAATTCGGTGAGTCTATGCTTCGATACGCTCGATACCTGGCGTTGGTGTCGTGGGGAGCGCGACATTCCCGGGCGGATTCCACATGAGCGGCTGTAATAAACGGCTGGCTGGCCGCGACTAAATCAGCAATCGATCACTTATTTGGAAGTTTGTGCCATGCATGAAGTCGTTCAAGATTATTACGGTCGTCAGCTCAGCGGGTCATCCGACCTGAAGACCAGCGCTTGCTGTGATCCCAGCCAGATGCCGGAATGGCTCAAACCCCTGTTGGCGCGCATTCACCGAGACGTATTGGGCCGCTACTACGGTTGCGGTCTGGTCTGCCCGCCACTGCTCGAAGGCTGCCGCGTGCTTGATCTCGGTTGTGGCTCTGGCCGTGATGTGTATGCGCTGGCTCAGTTGGTTGGCGCGTCGGGCGAGGTTGTCGGCGTGGATATGACCGACGAGCAACTCGCGGTGGCCGAAAAGTACCGTGCCTACCATGCCGAGCAGTTTGGCTACGACAACGTGCGCTTTGTGAAGGGCTATATCGAACAGCTCGATGCGCTGGATCTAGCGCCGAGAAGTTTCGACATCATCGTCTCCAACTGCGTGGTGAATTTGTCTCCGGACAAAAGCGCCGTGCTCAAGGGCGTCGGCCGCCTGCTCAAGCCCGGCGGCGAATTTTATTTCTCGGATGTGTATGCGGATCGGCGTGTCCCGGACGCCGTGCGCAACGATCCGGTGCTCTATGGCGAATGCTTGGGCGGCGCGCTCTACTGGAACGACTTCCTGCGTCTTGCGCGTGCTACCGGCTTCATCGATCCCCGGCTCGTGGAAGACCACCCGATCGCAGTCACTGATCCGGCGCTGGCCGCGAAAGTCGGGGCGATCCGCTTTTATTCAGCGACTTACCGGCTGTTTGCCATCAATGGACTTGAAGATGGTTGCGAAGACCACGGCCAAGCGGTGGTTTATCGCGGCAGTATCGCGCAACACCCCGACCGTTTTGTTCTCGATAAACACCACGATATCGAGACGGGAAAGGTCTTTCCGGTATGTGGCAATACCTACCGCATGTTGCGCGAATCACGGTTTGCCCCCCATTTCGAGTTCATCGGCGATTTCAGTCGCCATTTCGGCCTGTTTGAAGGCTGTGGTGGGGGATTGCCGTTTGATGCCGGTACCATCGCCACTGGGGGAATAGCATGTTGCTGAATACACCTGCCGTAGAGACCGACTCTACCCGTTGTCAAACCTAGTCTTGGTGTGCTGGTGCTATGCAGAGGTAACTCTGCGCGCAGCATCATGGCAGAAGCGTTGCTCAATGGCATCGCGGGACGCTGGATTCGCGCGTACAGCGCTGGCAGCCATCCGACCGGGAGGTCCAGCCGCTGGCATTGGCGTTGATTGATCGCGCGGGGTTTCCGACTTTGGGTTTTCTCAGCAAGAGCTGGGCCGAGTTCGCGTGCCCTGATGCGCCCCGGCTTGACTATGTGATCACCGTGCGTGGTGGCGCCGCCTCGGAGCCTTGTCCGATGTTCCCCGGTGAGGCCGTGCGCATTCATTGGCCCCTTCCCGACCCGACTGCCCCAAGCATCCCGGAGGCCGAACGCGGCCAAGCATTCGCCAACATATTTTAGACGCTCACAGCGCGCGCCCGAACATTGGCGGCTGCGCCACTCGCGGATATGAGCAAACCCGCCATCACAGAGAACTGGGCACCGAACCGGACATTACCGAAGGAGCATCAACATGGAAGTATTCCTGATCCTCGCCGCGCTGGCCGTCGCCTTCAGTAACGGCGCCAACGACAATTTCAAAGGTTTCGCCACGGTATGGGGATCAGAGACACTGGACTACCGCCGCGCGCTCACCCTGGCCACGCTCGCCACCGTAGCAGGAAGTCTCGCGTCGCTGTTGCTGGCTGAATCGTTGGTGCAGCAGTTCTCGGGTAAGGGGCTCGTATCCGATGTGGTGGCAAGCGCTCCGCTCTTTATCGCCAGCGTGGCCAGCGGTACCGCGATGACGGTGTTCCTCGCCACACGGCTGGGATTCCCGGTGTCTACGACACATGCGCTGATCGGCGGCTTGGTTGGTGCCGGTCTGGCGCAGAACGGAGCCGTGCATCTCGACCGGCTGGCATCCACTTTCCTGATGCCGTTGCTGGTCAGCCCAATGCTTGCGGCGGCGCTGGGGGCCGTCGCCTACAGCGTTTTCCGCCTGTGTCCGGTGGATAAGGATTGCGCCTGCGTGGCGCTGCCGGAACCAGCCAAGCCTTCGCCGGTTGATGGCGCCGTTGCAGTGCACTTTGCTATCCCCGACGTCGTCGTGGCGAGCGTGGCGGACTGCGAGCGGCTGGATACGCCGGTGCGCTGGTCAGTGTCTCGGAGCATGGATCGCCTGCACGTGCTGTCAGCGATGGCGATCTGCTTCGCCCGGGGCGTCAATGACACGCCCAAGCTGACGGCGCTGCTACTCGCCGCGAATCTCTTGAGCGCGCAGGGTTCGATTTTGGTCATCACCGCTGTGATGGCGGTGGGTGGTCTGCTGTTCTCACGCCGCGTCGCGCAGACGATGAGCCAGCGCGTCACGCGGATGGATCACACGCAAGGCTTGAGCGCGAATTTGATCACCGCCGTCCTGGTGTTGTTCGCCAGTAAGCTGGGGCTGCCGGTCTCGACCACTCACGTTTCGGTCGGCGCTATCGCCGGCGTTGGGGCGAATGCGGGCACGCTGGATTGGGTAGCGCTGCGCAACATCCTGCTGTCCTGGGGGGCGACTTTGCCGTTGGCGATGGGGCTGGCATGGAGTATCGGCCGTATTGTCTAGCGGCGAAGGCTTGCATGTGTACAGCCTGGTAGGGCCGAGCAAATCAAGATGACCGCTACCTGGATCGGTATCAACTTAACGCAGCAGCAGCGTGGGGATCGTCGATGAACGCAACAGATCATTTGTCTTGCTGCAGAACAACAGGCTGCGTAGCGGCGAATGGTGGCTTTGTTCAACCACCGGAGATCGACTCCCCATGCAGACCATCCATAAGACCCAGTACCACTGCGCTGAGCTGCGGCGCTCTGTGGCCGTGATCCAGCGTATCGAGCAGGCGAGCGGGATCGACCAAGACGATACCTGCATCACCGCCAGCGTCTTGCGCTGGGTCGGGCGGGCGCACCGCACCGCGCCGACCGACAGCGGAATCCAGTCGATCTGGGTTTTCATGAGACCGGTCATCGCGCCGTGGCGCTCGGGCGAGCACCAAACCATCCCTTCGGCCCATTGCGTGAGCGCATGCAACTCCTGCACCTTGGGGTGATCGCTAGGCGCATCGTCCACCAGCGGCAGGCCAGATGGATTGAACATGCGTGTCTCGCCACCGAGCGCACGCAGGATGCGATGCGGGCGGCCTCTTCGGTGGCGAGACGGCTGTACGAGCGCTCCCGCAGCGAGCCATAGAGCAGAAGAAAGCGCGGCGCGTGGCCTGCACGTTCGGGCGCCAGTAATCGCGCTGCATCCGGTTGTTGAAACAGCGCTGCGTCGATATTGGGGAGGTCAAGGCGCGCTTCAGACACGGCGGCCTTCCGCATCGATGACTGGCTCGCCGTCTTCCTTGTTGAATGCGCCGCGCTGCGGCTGCGGCAGAATGTCCAGCACGGTTTCCGAAGGGCGGCACAGCTTCGTGCCCAGCGGTGTGACCACGATGGGCCGGTTCATCAGGATGGGATGTTGCCCGATGAAATCGAGCAACTGGTCATCCGTCCATTTCGGATCGGCCAGGCCCAACTCTGCATAGGGCGTGCCTTTTTCGCGCAGCACGTCGCGCACGCTCAAGCCGGCATCGGCCAGCAGCTTGACCAGCGTTGCGTGCGAGGGCGGCGTCTTGAGGTACTCGATGACCGTGGGTTCTTCGCCGCTGTTGCAGATCAGGCCCAGCGTGTTGCGCGATGTGCCGCAGGCGGGGTTGTGATAGATGGTAATTTGGCTCATACCCTTGCTTCGACTCAGAGATTCGTGGGGTTGGAGAAATTCATGCTGGCCCCTGCGAGCCGCCACCGGCGGCCCAGCCACAAGGCAACATGCACTAACAGGATGAGCACCGGCACCTCTACCAGCGGCCCGATCACCGTGGTGAAGGCGACGGGCGAAGCCAAGCCGAACGATGCGATGGCAACGGCAATGGCCAGCTCAAAGTTGTTGCCTGCCGCGGTGAAGGCGATGGCGGTGGTGCGCGGATAGTCGGCCTGGATCAGCCGGCCCATGAAGAAGCTGATGAGAAACTGGATCACGAAGTAGAGCGTCAGCGGTACGGCGATCTTCAGCGCGTCCAGCGGCAAGCGCACCACGTCGGCGCCCTTGAGGCTGAACATTGCCACGATGGTGAACAGCAGCGCCACCAGGGTGATGGGGCTGATCCGGGGCAGGAAGGCGCGCTCGTACCAATCCTGTCCCTTGCGCCGGATCAGTGTGCGTCGGGTCAGGAAGCCGGCCAGGAACGGGATGCCTAGGTAGATCAGCACCGCTTCGGTGATCGTCCAGAAGCCTACGTCGATGACACTGCCTTGCAAGCCGAATACAGGCGGTAGCACCGACAGGAAGAACCAGGCGTAGGTCGAGAAGAACAGGATCTGGAAAATCGAGTTGAAGGCGACCAACCCCGCGACGTACTGGTTGTCGCCACGCGCCAACTGGTTCCACACCAGCACCATAGCGATGCAGCGCGCCAGCCCGATCAGGATCAGGCCGGTCATGTATTCCGGCTGGTCACGCAGGAAGATCACCGCCAGCACGAACATCAGCACCGGCCCGATGATCCAGTTCTGCACCAGAGACAGCAGGAGCACGCGCCTGTCGGCGAAGACTTCATGCAGCGTCTCGTAGCGCACCTTGGCCAGCGGCGGGTACATCATCAGGATCAGACCGATGGCGATAGGGACGTTGGTCGTACCGACCGAGAGTGCATTGAGCGCATCGGGCAAACCGTCGAACAGCGTGCCCAGGGCAACACCCAGCGCCATTGCGGCGAAAATCCAGACGGTGAGGTAGCGATCCAGGAAGGACAGGCGAGCGGGAGGATTCGGCAGCGAATGTCCGCTTTGAGAATTACCTTGATTCATGACATTTTCCAGTTTGCCAAAGCCCGCAGGCGCTCTACCCCTACCGGCTCCTCGGTCAGAAGAGGCACTACGGCATAGCGTTGAGCGTGCCGTGTGGTCACAGCGTCGATTTCCTGCAATTCGTTGCGTGCACGCTGGCGCAGCAGTGGGGAATGCGGGTGCGCGGCCGCAACGCTGTTGTTGACGATCCAGGCCCACGGTTCGATGCCCGCGCGGCGCAGGTCGTCTTGCAGGTTGGCCGCTTCCAGCACGGGCGTGGTTTCGGCCAGGGTGACGATAAGTACCTTGGTCTGCTTCGGGTCTTGCAACTGCATCATCGGCGTCGTGAAGTGAACGCCCGTCTCACCCATCTGCCGGGCAATGTCGCGGTGGTATGCGCCGGTGGCGTCGAGCAACAGCAAGGTGTGGCCCGTGGGCGCGGTGTCCATCACCACGAACTTCCTACCCCCTTCGCGGATGGCGCGGGAGAATGCCTGGAACACCGCGATTTCCTCGGTGCAGGGCGAGCGCAGGTCTTCTTCCAGCAGAGCGCGGCCTTCGGCATCAAGCTGCGCACCCTTGGTGTCCATGACATGCTGGCGATAGCGTGCCGTGGCTTCCTGGGGGTCGATGCGGCTGAGAGCCAGATTGGGCAACGAACCTTCCAGCGTGTCAGCCAGATGCGCTGCCGGGTCAGAGGTGGTCAGGTGCACGGGCAATCCCCGGCCCGCCAATTCCACCGCGATGGCGGCGGCCAGCGTGGTTTTGCCCACGCCACCTTTGCCCATCACCATGATCAGCCCGTGCCCATCAGCGGCGATCTCATCGACCAGCGCAGACAAGTCCGGCGCATTGATCTGCTCGGGCAGTTCGATGGCATCGGCGCTATGCGTGGCGTCGGTATCAACCAGCAGGTGGCGCAGGGCATCGAGGCCGACGAGGTTGAACGGCTTGAGCGCGATCTGATCCCGAGGCAACGCCTGGAGGACAGCCGGAATGGCGGCCAGCGTGGCCTGTTCTTTTTCGTAGATCGCAGTGGCCAGCGTATCGTTCTTGGCCTCGCTGGCAGGGAATACGCCGTTGATGACCAGGTGTTGCTGCGACAGGCCGATCGCGGCCAGTTCTTCATGGGTGCGTGCCGCCTCGCGCAGCGTGGGGCGCTGCGCGCGAGCAACCAGCACTAGGCGAGTCCGTAAGGGGTCGGCCAACGCTTCTACTGCTGCCTTGTATTGGCTGCGCTGTTTTTCCAAACCCGCCAGCGGCCCCAGGCACGACGCATCGCCTTTGCCTGCTTCCAGAAAACCACTCCATGCGCCCGGCAGTTGCAGCAGGCGGATGGTGTGGCCGGTAGGGGCTGTGTCGAAAATGATGTGCGTGTAATTCTGTGTCAGCGTCGCATCGGTCAGCAAGGCCGTGAACTCGTCGAAGGCAGCGATTTCCGTGGTGCAGGCTCCCGATAGGGATTCTTCGATGCCATCCACGACCGCATCGGGCAACACCCCTCGCACAGGGCCGACAATGCGGTCACGGTACGCTTGTGCGGCCGCCTGCGGGTCGATTTCCAGTGCCCACAGGTTCGGCACGGCGGCAATCGCCGTGATGCGGTTGCCGATGCGCTCGCCGAAAACCTGCCCCACGTTGGACGCCGGGTCGGTGCTGACGAGCAGCACGCGCTTGCCCTGGGACGCCAGTTGTACCGCCGTTGCACAGGCGATGGAGGTCTTGCCGACTCCCCCCTTGCCGGTAAAGAAAAGAAAACGGGGCGGCTGGGTCAGAAAATGCATGGAATCTCCTTGTTCAGCAGCAGCGGCCGCCAGAGCAACAGGCGTTTTGGGCTGGAGAGGCTTCGGGCGCCTCAATGCCAGCCCAGCGGGTCAATTCGCTTCGGCTGGGGTAGCGGCCGGCCAAGGCCACCTCGCCATCGACCAGTACCAGAGGCAGCGCCTCTTGGCCCGAACGTTGCAAAAAGCCTTTCACTGTCAAGTTTTCGGCGAAGGCGAGGGGTTGCTGTGCCAGGTTGAAGCGTTCGACCTGGGCACCGTTTTGCTTGGCCCAATCCACATCGGCGGCAAAGTTCACCAAGTTTTGATCCACTTCAACGCCACATACGCCGGTGCTGCAACACAGCGCCGGGTCGAAAATCTGGATGTTTGGCATGGGGTGTCCTTTCAAATCTGGTTGTTAACGACGCAACGCTCTTTACTCTTGGCCGATGTTTCGCAACTCGCGTTGCAGCGACATCGCGTCCAGGCGTTGCAATGGCAGCGACAGAAACAACTCGATGCGGCGGCGCAAGGTCAGCGCGGCATCCTTGAATGCCTTGAGTTGTTGTTCTTCGCTGCCTTCGATGGCTGCGGGATCGGGCACGCCCCAGTGCGCCGATACCGGCTTCCCTGGCCAAAACGGGCATGCCTCGCCGGCGGCGTTGTCGCAGACGGTGAAGATGAAGTCGAACACTGGTGCCCCTGGCGCCACGAATTCGTCCCAGCTTTTGCTGCGGTAGCCGGTCGTCGGCATATGCAGCCGCTCCAGCGTGGCAAGTGCCAGCGGATGCACTTCGCCCTTGGGTTGGCTGCCGGCTGAGTAGGCGCGGAAGCGCCCCTTGCCCAGCTCGTTGAGGATGCCTTCGGCGAGGATGGAGCGTGCGGAATTACCCGTGCAGATGAACAGTGCGTTGTATGTGGTGTCGGTCATGGCGTCAGCAGTCACAGTGGGGGGGATTTGTGACTTCGCACACGTTGCCCTGGCAGCAGTGCTCGGTCAGATAGCTGAGTAGCCCGTTCATATGGGCGAAGTCGGCGCGGTAGATCAGGTTGCGGCCCTTTTGCTCAATCGTGACTAGACCCGCGTGGGCCAGCTCTTTCAGGTGGAAGGACAAGGTGTTACGGGCGACGTCGAGCTGGTCAGCCAAGACGCTGGGGGTTTGCCCTTCGGGGCCGGCAACGACCAAGGCACGAAATAGGCGCAATCGTTGCGTATGAGCCAGAGCACTCAGAGCAGAGACAGTTTGATCTTCGTTCATTGTTCGATAATACAACATTTATTGAATCATTGACAAGAGGCAATGCGAAGCCGCATAGCGTCCCGGCGTGCCGCCGTCGGGTTCGCGGGCTACGCCCCGCGCTTCGTGCCGAATCGCGGCCATCTGGCTTTGACCCCTGACGCCTTCGGCCTTGGCGGGCCTGCGCACCAGCAAGATCAGGATCGATCTGATATGGGTCAAAGAGGCGTTTCGGCGGGCGAATACATGGCTTACACGGCAGAATCTGCTCGCAAAAGCGAGAGATATGGATTATTTGGAGGACACTCGGCAAGCACATGGGCAGGTTCTATCAATAGATAGCCATGCAGCCGACGAGACTTGCGAGGTCCGGTTACCTCGCAAGTCCAGATATTCAGGCCGTTGGGATGCTTGCGGTGGTATTGCAGCCGCTCGAAGCGCTTCTGTACCCATTGCCAATCCTGCTGGCTTTCCTGCTTCGCCAGCGTGCCAACTTGCGGGTGCTCCTGCGCGTAACGCTGGAAGACGCCGGGGCTGACCAGGTAGGCGGTGTCGCCCACGGTATGCACGAGCGCCTTGGCGTCGTTGATGATGAGCCGCCGCGAGGCGACGCCCTGTTGCAGCCATGTCATGAAGTGCTCACCGGATGGCTGCGCCGCCGTAGGCGCTGGTGATGGAGGCAGAGGGTTCGCCAGGGGCGGTGCTGGCATTTCGAGGCCTGCGGCAGGCGCTTCGACCGAGACGGCTTCTGCATCCTGCCGGACAGCAGACAAGTCACCCATTCCTACCATCGCGAGCATGTCTTCCATGACATCGAGCACGGCTTGGGCAGTGGGAGGTTGAAGCGTGGCAGCGCCGCTGTCGGGGTCCTTCCAGGGAGCAAGCTGCTGATCTTCCGCGGCTTGCGTTGCCACGATCGCCGGCGTGGGCGCCGAGACATCGGCATCTTTGTCGGGCGGTATGGTGTCGAGCGCCACCGTCCCGGCGAACGGCGCCGGCCGCTCGCCAGGCTCCCAGATCAACGCAGGTGCCAGCCGCAGCAGGGTGAACGCGTGGGACCAGCCGGTGGAGCTGGTGACCGTTGCGCGCCAGATTGCCTTGCCATCGGACGTCGGCTGCAACATGCCGTGATCCTGGAGGACGTTGAACACTGCGGTGTTGTTCGCAGGGATGCCATCGACGCCCTGGGACAGCAGGTGCGCGCGCAGCTTGTCCGAGACCGTCTTGCTGACCAACCACAAGGCGTCCTCGGTGAGCCAGCCATCGGAGGCTTCGGGCTGGTTCAGTTTCAGCTCTTCCTTGAGCAGGTAGCGCAGCCCGTTGACCAGCTTGCGTTGCAGCGTGTGCTTAGGCGCGGCTATGGCGCGGGCGGGATCGCCGCCCAGCTCTTGGGCGACGGAAGCGCGGTCGGCCTGCACGACCAACTCGCCCAGCACCCCGGCGTGCTCGTACTGCCCGGCCAGGACGTAGAGCAGTGGCGCCCATAGGGATGGATAGCCACTGAGCCAGTCCAGCAGATCGCGATCGAGCAGTTGCCGGTAGAGCAAGCCTGTCGCAGCGCTATGGAGCCGGTACTCGCGGTCGGGGTTGTAGCGGAAGCGGTAAGGCTGGCGCAGTGGGCCGTGCCACGGGTGCCAGGTGCTGCCGTCGGCCAGCTCGACGTGCAGATCGACCGCGACCTTGCCGATGTCATGGAGCAGCGCGGCATAGGCGACGGCTGCAGTCCAGGCTTCGGCCTGCGCGGCCTGGTCCTCGGGGCTGGCGCCGATGGGCAGCAGATGGGACTGCCGCAGCTTCAGGCTGTAGGCGACGATTTCGAGGCCATGGTCGAGCATGCCACCCGGGTATGCGTGGTGATGCGCTTCGGAGGCCGGGAAAGCCTGGACCAGCTCGGCGTAGCGCTCCAGTGGCGTGCGGTACAGGGTGGCGAACTGCCTGCGCGAGAGCGACGTGCGTTGCCAGATGTGTTCCAGCAGCTTCTGCCGGCGCGGCGTCGCCAGCAGCGATGCGGCCGACTCGGGCCGCATCAACCCTTTCAAAAGGTCGATGGCGGGTGGTGGCGATGGAGCGGCGGCGACCGGGGGCCGTTTTCGCTGGAACATGGAGAGCATGTACGTGTCCTGATGGCGGGCCGGGTGGGAGGCCTTTTGGCCTTTTCGAGGTAGGGCCTTTCCCCTTGCACCCCATTCCCTTGCCGTTTCAGCCCTTTGGCCTTTAACCGTTTCGGTATAGCGGGGCCTGGGTTGCAGCGCCAGCGTCAATGGGGAACCCGCTCGAATGGATTGGACGGTGCCCCGGTGCCGCCCACGACCTATGCTGCGGAGACACCGCTTCCGCCAGGTAAGCTCGCATCAAGGCGACAAAGTTGACAAGAGAGACAAAGGAGACTAGAGTGAATCCTGTCTCAAACCTACCTGGGAGATGACCATGCCCACTGCCATCGAATTCATTGCCGACCGTCTGCCGCGCGTCACGGTGGAGGATGTGCGCCGTTTCGCGGATACCGTCGAAATCCGGGATGCCAGAGCGTTTGCAGCCGAGCTGCAGGCGTTCGTCCACGAGCGCGTGGAGGCTGTGAAGCTGCCTGCCAACCTGGAAGGCGAAACGGTGGGCCAGGCCTTGGAGCGCAAGGCGGCCGCGCTGCGCGCCGACACGCGCTGGGCACCGGCCGAAACCGACATCCAGCGTGGCCGCGCCGTGCTGTTGGAAGCCTTCAACCAGCCGCACAACCTGGCGATCCCCGAGTACGCCAGGCTGGCCGACAAGTCGCGCCAGCAGATCTACAAGGACATCCTCGCCCGTCGCCTGCTGGCATTGAACGTCGGGGGGCGCGGTCAGAAATTGCCCGACTGGCAGCTCGACCCGGTGAAGCAGCAGTTGACCCAAGCCGTGCTTCAGGAGGTCGAGGGCATCGACCACTGGACGATTTACCGCGCGCTGTCCGAACCGCTCGAAGGCCTGGGCGGGCGCTCGCCGGTGGATGCGGTGACGCATGGCACGATCGATGACGTGGCCGAGGCCGTGTTCAACGTGCTGGGCGTCCAGGTGCATTGAAGCGAGATCGCCATGAGCCACGAGCTGCCTTCGTTCCTGATTGATGCCGGTGAACTGCTCCAGCATGTGAGCCGCGTCGTCTATCGGGGCAGCCCGCTGTACTATGGCCGCAGCAGCACGAATCGCTACGATGACCCGACAGGGGCCTACGGTGTGCTCTACCTGGGGCGCGACCTGCCCACGGCGCTGATGGAGTCGGTGTTTCACAAGCACCAGTGGCTTGAAGACACGAAGCGCTCCATCGCCTTGAAGGAAGTTCAGGCCCGGATGGTGCGCGCAGCCGGCGTGCTGGACGACGTGCTCCTGGCCGACCTCACGGCACCGAACGTCATGGCGGGTTACTTCGGCCTGAATCTGGAGCAGTTGGCCAGCCGTGACTACACGCACACGCAGCAGGTGTCCGCCCAGGTGCATGCGATGCTCGGAAACGACGGCCAGCCGTTGTTCGACGGGGTGCTCTACCCCTCGCGCAACAACTATCCCGCCGCGAGCATCGCCCTGTTCGATCGGGCAGGAACGAAGATCAGCGTCATCACGGACATCGACCTGGTGGACCATGTGGACTGGCCGCTTTTCGTTGCCACCTACCGCATCGGCGTCGAACCCGACCCCGGCCCGGTGGAGCCGGATGACGAGGCACCCTGAAGCAGCAAGAAAACACATTGAAGCCTCAAACCGAATGAAGTGGAGCAAACTGAAATAGGCATTCCTCAGCAGCAGGAGACGACCATGAACGCGACGACCCGCACCAGCACCGCAGAACGCCTCGGCCGCACCTTTGGTCGCGGATGGCGCGCCTATGCGCGTGGCGAACGGCGGGCGTCGAACTGGCTGGTATCCAAGGGCGTGCCGCGAGCTGGTGCTACCGCACTTGTGTGGATCTTCAAACTGGCTGTGCTCGGGGTGCTGCTCTACGTTGCTTTCTGGTTCGCACTAGTGCTGCTGGGCGTGGTGGTGGCAGGATGGGCTATGAATCAGCACCATCCCGATGAAGAAGGGTTTGAACTGCAGTACCCAACCATTGAGGAACTGCGAGCCACGCCTGGCTACGATCCCAACCTGTACAACGATACATCCCACGAGATGTACCAAGACGACTGACGCCGAAGGTCATTCGATCATTTGAGCTTGCCGCCTGAGACAGCACCTGCTCCTTTGCCACCAGCGCTTCCTGCATCCTTTGTGGCGGTAGCGAAGGTGTTGGCGATCGCACCGGCACGTACACCGACCCAGGTGAGTGCGCCAATCCAGAACGTAGGCAGGACGATGAACATGGTGCCCATGACGAACATCAGAAGCATGTCGCCAAAGGCATTGTTCAATCCCACCAGCGGGTCGAAGTTGGTGTGCGGCCGATTCCACCCGAAGCCCCAGCCGTAAAGCGCATCGAGGATGGTGCTGTCGATCCAGCGGGCGAGCTGGAACCAGAAGTCCACGAAGAACAGCGCGAACTGCACGACGCTGACGGTGACGACCGTTTTCAGGTCATATGTGCCGATGACCAGCACGAGCGGGATGCAGATGACCAGCGCCATCTTGAGCAAGGCGAGGACCATGGGCAGAGCCTGCCGCACAACGTCCATGGCCGGAAACGCGGCAATCGCCCCGACTGCCATCCCGACGTCGCCCGTGGCCCGCGTCACGATGTTCGGCAGGGTCTTGTCGATCTGGCCGCCGTAGTCCGTATAGACGCTGCCCTGGTTCAACTTCTGCTGCCGCGGGGAGGCGATGGCGCGGATCACCGAGTCGTCCACCTCGGCCCGGCTCAGGAACCCGGCCCAGCCCGCCAGGCGATTGAGCAGGCTCGGGTCCACCTGTCCCAGCAGGCGTGCCCGCAGGCCGTTGCTGCCATCGGCCCACCACTGCCTGCAGTTCGGATAGCCGCCGCCGCTGGCCACCTGCGCAAGCCCGGCATCGCGGTTGCTGTCGTAGGGCCAGTCGTCGCGCGGCGTGCTGGAACGGTACGTGTCGTAGTAGCCGTTGGTGTCGGTGAAGAACCTCGATCCGATCCAGGTCACGTCGTGCATCTGCTGCTCATCGAGCTGAGGGCGCTGCATGAACAGTTTGGCCCGCGCAGGCCCATAGCAATCCCGCGAGAAGTCCGCCACTTCCTGGGCCAGTACCGGGTCGTCAATGCGGGTCGCGTCGATCTCCATGCGCATTTGCCGCAGGTCCGTACCACATGGGATCGCCGCCACCGAGGCGCTCGTGACAGCGCGCGAGAGCGCGTGCATGAAGGCCCACCAGACCGGCACCTTCGCCGACTGGTTGTTGATGGTGCTGAAGGACTGCGACCAGCCGGTATCCGTGGGCTGTGGCACGCTGACCTGGCACTGGGCCGAGCGCGAGCTGTCGTACTGGATGGTGTTGAGGTCCACGTCGATGAACGGAATGCCCGCGAACATCACCACCACGATGGCGACGAAAACCCGGTTCTCGATGCGTGCAGCCGAGAGCAGGCCTTTGTTGCCCTCGTCGGCGCCTTCCGCTCTGGCCTTCAGCCACTCCTGCACGATGATGGCGACGAAAGGCAGCGCGAATACCCCGCTGGACACCAGCACCGCCCAGATGCCGTTGTTGACGATCCAGGACACCAGCGTCAGGTAGTACTCTAGGTAGTCGGTCGTAAAAAGCGTCATGGCCTTGATCTCCCCTCAAACTGCCTGCATCAACAGGCTCGCTTCCAATGCCATGATGGCGACGACCCCGGCGATCTCGCTGCGCACCAGGCGGCGCCGTGCTTGCGCGTCGTCGGCCTCGCGCGCCAGCAGCCGGTGGCGCATCCAGACCCATCCGTATGCCGTTGCCCCGTACAGGCACAGCCGCCACACCAGGAAGTAGCCCGAAGCGGCCGCCAGCCACCGCTGCCAGCCGGCCACGCTGCCGACGAGGTAGATGCCGAGGATGTTGGCACCCACGGCGGCGGCGACGAGCGCCACCGTCCACAGCAGCACCTTCGCCGCGCGCCGACTGAACAGCCAGCGCGGGCGCAGCCATCCGGCGCGGGTCTGGTTCATGGGTTGCCTCCCGGATTGCCCCTCTGGAGCCGGTCGAGGCGATCGGGAACAGGATCACCCTCGTAGATGCCACGCGAGCCAGCCGCGCGCGTGCCGTGGCGCTGGATGATGGCCATGGGTGAGTTGTTCGCCAGCTCGCGCCGCAGCTCCAATTCCGTCTTGAGGTTGCGGATCTCCTGGTCGAGCGTGTCGCTCTCGTGGTTCACGGCCTCGACCGCCAACTGGTTCGCCGCCACGTTGGGCTCCTTCTTGCCCGTGAGCAATGTGCGCTGTAGCAGCAAGGCCTTCTCCAGCACTGACGACAACGCGACCTCTGACGCCAGGCGGCGCGCGAGCAGGTCCTGGTCCGGCTCGTCGCGCAGTGCTTCGATGACGCCGCGCGTGATGGGCAGCGACGTGCTGCCGGCCATGCGCAGGTTCTCGAACGTTGTGGTGCGCGTGCCCGAGATCAGTTCCTGCAGGGCTTCCAGCTTCGTTTCGTATTCCTCCTGGATCAGCGGCGTCAGCCCGACGCCGGGCACCGTCTCGGTCTTGGTGCAGGCATCGCAGGTGCGCTGTTGTTGCTCCCCGAGCACCCGGGTCGCCCATTCCACCGCCTGCTGCGGTGAGGTCCAGGTCTGGCAGGACAGGCTCGCGCAACTGGCCGATGCGATGGACGACGTGTCCGTCACGCCGCGGCCGTTGACCAGGTTGTAGCCCGCACGGGTCACGTCGCCGACCACCCGGATCGCAGGCTGGCCCGTGCCGCCGGCATTGCTGCCGCCCACCCAAGGCACGCCGTCGTTGCCTCGCCGCGTCTCGGCCTGCTCGATCGCCGACACGGCGTCCGTGCTCGACACAGCATCGCGCAACGCCATGCCTTCGGCGACCTGGCTCCAGCCAAGCTGTCCACCCGCCGCGTCTGCCATCCGTTCGGCCATGGCGCGGCACGTCAGCTTGGAGCGGTCGAAATCCATTCTGGCCTGCAGCACGCCGTTGGTCAGCAGGTTGTAGAGACCAGGGTCGGCACGCTGGATGATCAGCGCAGGCAGGGACGCCACCGCACTGGTGGCGCTCTGGATCACGTTGCTCATGATCTGCTGAAAGCCGTTGGTGATGCCGTTGAGCTGGTTGCGCAACGTGGTCTGGATGCTCATGTCGCCGCAGATCAGGTTGCTGTTCCAGCCCACGCCGACACCGATCGAGCGCATACCGGCCGCACGCCCCATCGATACGGCGCTGCCGCCGCCGATCGAATACATCACCTCGTCGCCGAGGATGGGGCCGCTGGTCTGGAAGCCGGTCTGTGCCCACGCGAGGCCGCAGCCCAGGGCGAGCGCCCCGGCCAGCGCCGTCGGGCGCAGCAGGCGACGAGCTTTGGTGGAGAGGTTCATCAGTTCAGGACGCTTCATTGCCGTACCCTCAATAGAAATCGACGCTGCCGAGGAACACCTGGCCCCTGCGTTCACAGCAGGCATACGGCCGCCACAGCGCCCAGGCGTAATCGCCTTGCTGGGCCTGGGTCAGGAAGCCGCTGCGCGGGAAGACCGTGCAGGACGAGGACAGGATGGGGGTGAGTTCCTGCCACTTGCCGGTGGAGGCATCGCCCTCCATCAGCGCGCCGGCTGGCCAGTAGCCGGGCCGCGAACTGGCGAGCAGTGGCTGATAGACGTGGATCTGCCCGCGGCGCGTGACGACATCGCCAGCGCGCTGGGCCACTACGGCACCGGCCTTGTGGTCGTCGGTCTGGTGCAGAAAACCACCGCGCGGATACACGTTGCCCCAGAGGTTCAGGGTGGTGCGCGCGCCGACTTCGCGCATGCCTGGAATCAGCGCTTCGGGGTACACCATCTCGGGCACGTTGTAGCGCCAGGCCAGCGTGTCCAGGGTGCTGAGCAGATACGGCATGAACGCCGTGCCTGCACCCTCGCAGAAGTAGCCCGACGACGAGACGAACTGGTTGAACACCTCGGCGCCGGGGTGACCGATCACGTCGGCGTTCTTGAACTTCGCGAGGTTGTTTTCGTGATCCTCGTTCGTGGTTCCATCGCCGCCCGCTTGGGCGGACGGGTTGGGTGTGCTCATTGCCCGGACTTCAATCCAGGGGTTTTCGCCGGTATTCGAGTACGACGACACCACCGCATCGGGGATGTAGTGGCGCACCTTGATCGACGTGCGCACCGTGCAGCCCGTCCAGGTGCAGTAGAGCCAGTAGCAGATGCCGACGACCCGGTATTCGAGGCAGTCGGGCGACGCCACCGAGCCGACGATGGTGGCGGTGTTGAGGGCGTAGCTGCCGGTGGCGCTGAGCAGCAGGAACGAAGCCACGCCTACACGCACACGGCGCAGCAGGTCGAACGGGCGGCTCATGGCTGTGCCCTCCGGTGCTGCTCGATTCGGGCCACGGCACGCGCCACGTCCGGCTCGCCATAGACCACGTAGCGCTGGTCCACCACGACTGCTGGGAGGCTGGTGATGCCCAGGCTCCATGCGTCTGTGACGCCTTGGTACGCGGAAGCGATGCGGCGCTGGAGATCGGCGCCGCCGCTGGACAGCCGGCGCTTGACGATGGCCGTCGCCTGTTCGGGGTCGGCGGGCAACTCCGCTGAAAGCTCCGCTTCAATCCGGTGGGGTTCGTCCAGCTCGATCAGCCGCTCACCACCCATGGTCTTGACCGGGTGGCGGCTGTCGGTGACGACCACCACGTCGGCGGCGAAGGTGGCCGGGCTGAAAACGGCCAGAGCGGTCGGCAGCGCGACGGCCAGGCCGAGGGTTCGCCAGCCCGACGCGAACCTGGAAAGAGATGCTGGCATGTCGCGTGCCCTTGAAGTTGATCAGAGCAGTAGTCAAACGCGAAGCCGATGCGATCCCAACAAACAATGCGCATCGCGGACTGCCCGCATACCTGGTTGTCTCACACTCATGAAAAAGCGGAGGCCGAAGCCTCCGCGTGGATCAAGGAGCCGCTGCCGTCGCTACAGCAGGCCGGATTCCGCGAACGAATAGGGGGAGCCTTGACCGACGATGATGTGGTCCAACACTCGTACATCGATGAGCGCCAACGCAGCCTTCAGGCGATCGGTCAAAACACGATCCGCGCTCGACGGCTCAGTGCATCCCGAGGGATGCTGGTGCGAAAAGATCACCGCGCCGGCATTCAGCTCCAATGCCCGCTGCACGACAACACGCGGGTAAACCGCGGTCGAATCGAGCGTGCCTTTGAACATCGGCTCGTAGGCCAACACCCGATGCTGGCTGTTCATGAACACGATGGCGAACACTTCGTTCGGTTCTGCAATGAGTTTCAGGCGCAGGTAGTCCTTCACGGCCTGTGGCTGGTCAAGAAGCGGCCCGGCCTTGAAAACACGTTGTTCCAGCAGCGCGATGGCTTGCCGGATGATCCAATCATCTGATTGGGACGCTGGGGCAAAACGTGGCTCCACGCAGGAGTCATTGGCGACGAGAGACATGGCGAACCTCCAGAATGTGAACGGAGGACGCCACCCAGGGAGGGCAAGCCCTCCTGGGATGGAAACAGCGGAACAAGGTGCATCCACCACCGCGCAGCGGTGATTGTTCGCAGCCAGGATGCGAAGCGAACGGGTAGCGGTCATCGCGGCAAGCCGCGCCGTAGCCTCCAAGACCGAGGGCTACCTGGGCATGTCGCCGACAACGTCGGCGGGCATTTCGGATGTGGGGGTGGTGGGTGAAGCCGCCGCGTCGCTGACCATGTCTCCGGCCGCCAGCATGTCCATGGCCGAGAGCAAGGCATCACCCTCGATCGGCCCCTGCAGCAGGATGGCCTGGCCCGTCTGGCGATCGAGCAGTCGCAGCGACGGCGTGGCGGTCACGCCGCTCTTGGTGGCTTCCGCGGCCTGCGCGCGGATGGCCACGTTGGGGCGCTCGCTCGCCATGCACTGTTCGATGGCCGACGTTGTTTCGGGGTAGCGCAGGCCATCGGGCAGGCCCTGGCCATCGCTGCGCGTGTGGGCATAGACCCACTCGACGGCATGCCAGAACGCGGCATGCCCGCCAGCTTCGGCGGCGCACTCGGCCAGGCGTGCCTCGGCCGACGCGGCGGGCTCGTGTGCAGCCAGCGGCTGGTGGTGCCATTGCAAGGCCACGTCGGTGTTGCTGCCGACCCACCGCTTGAGCTGCGGGAAGTACTCCCGGCAGAACGGGCATTCCAGGTCGGCATAGAGCGTCAGCGTGAAACGGCCCTCCGGGTTGCCCATCTGCCAGGGCGGCCCGGAGGGCTGCGCTGCGCTGACCGGCGCGGGCGACGGCGCTGAGGATTCGCCGGGCGTCCGGGACACCAGCCAGATCAGCAGCAGCGCGACCAGCGCAGCAGCCAATACCCAGGGCCAGCGGAGCCGCCGATTGCGGCGGTGGAATGCCTGGACCTGCATCGGAGTGAAAGGACGTTTCTGCTCCATGGCGTTCTCCGGCTTACGGCAGTTCCAGGGCCGGCGACTCGATGCCGCGCGCCTGGTCGATCTTCTCGGCCACCTTGAAGGCTGCTTCCAGTTCGGTGCAGCCGTACTGCTGCATGAGCTGGTAGCGCTCGGCCTTCTCCTCTGGCTCGGTCTGCGCGAGCGCGAGATACAGGCTCGGCGGCACGGCGCGGAACAGCACTTCCATCGACTTCGACAGGATGACGCCCTCGGTGAACTTGCCCGCTTCTTTGCGCGCCGACAGCATCAGCGCTTTCTGCGCGGGCGAGAGTTCGCGGAACCTGGCGATCTTCTCCACCTCATCGGGCGGCATCGACAGGCAGACCCACCACTCAATCATGTTGAGCATGGGCTCGGCCGCACGCGGCAGGTCGTCGATGTTTTGCGTAGCCAGCCAGAACCAGGCGCCGAGCTTGCGCCACATCTTCGTGATCTTGACCACATAGGGTGCGAGCAGCGGGTTCTTGGTGATCACGTGACCTTCGTCGGTCACATTGATGATCGGGCGCCCCAAATACTGGTCGCGCTCTGCGATGTTGTTCACCGTGCTGATCAGGCTGATGTAGGCGATGGAGAGCTGCGCGTTGTAGCCCTCGCGGGCGTAGGTCGCCAGATCGACCAGGGTGATGTCGGCCTCGGGCCACGGCGTGCCATCGCGGTCGAACATCTCGCCGTCCGTGCCTTGGCAGAACATATCCATCGCGTCCGCCATCTCCAGCAGCCGCACGCGTCGCATTTCGGGCAGCGTCGGGTCCTGGCTGCGGGTGCGCAGCGCGTTGCGCACGTCGCGGGTGAGAACGGTGCGCTTCTCGCTACCACCCCCACCGTGGCAGTGCTCGGCGGCGTCGAGGATGCACTGGCGGATCAGCGAGCGGTCGGCCCGCGTCATCCGGGCTTCTTCCTTGTCCTCGCCGCCCGTGATCATCAGCCGCGCCGTGATCTCCAGTTCGCCCAGCACGTCGCGCTGTTCATCCGCCTCCATGGCCGAGGCGTCCGGGGGCAGGTCCTCGTCCAGCGCATCGGCATCGAGCGTCTGTACGTCGCTCGGCGTTTCGATCAGCCGGCGCGCATCGGCGAATGGTGCCAGGCTGATGCCGGAGCCTGGGGCCAGCTTGACCCGGTTCACCGTTAGCCCGAGCCTGCGTGCGAAATCGCTGAACAGGCCGAAGCTGTTGCCGGCCTCCACGATGAACAGCCGCGGGCGGTATATCGCCGTGACTTGGTTCAAGAGGTTGTTGAGCGTCGCTGACTTGCCCGAGCCGGTAGGGCCGAACAGGAACAGGTGGGCGTTCATCTGCCGATCCAGCCTGTTCAAGGGGTCAAACGTAATCGGGCCGCCACCACGGTTGAACATCGTGATGCCGGGGTGCCCCGTACCTTGGGCGCGGCCCCACACCGGCGACACGTTCGCGATGTGCTGCGCGAACATCAGTTGGGTGTACCACCTGCGCCGATCCTGGCCGGGGTTGTAGCAGCACGGCAGCCAGCGCAAGTAGCTGTTGAGCGGAGCCACCTCGTCGTCCTCACGCACCGGCTGCAAGCCGGCGTTGAGCATCACGTTCGCCAGGTCGAGGCCGCGCCGGTCCAGTTCCGCTTCGTCGCGTCCGCGCAGGTAGAACGCCAGCGTCCCCCGGTAGAGCTTGTGCGCGCTGCCGATGAGGGAGCGGGCTTCCTGCACGTCCTTGAGCGTCTGCTCCGACGCCAGCGTCTCGCCCACCGCCTTCTTCGCCAGGTGGTTTAGATCCGCTTCCAGGACATCCTGCGGCGTGGCGACCATCGTGAGACAAAGCAAGGTGTCTTCCGGCATCTGGTCGAACAGCGTGTTGATGGCATCCCCTTTGCGGGTCTCGCCGGTCAGGTGTCCGGTGCCGGGCGGCATGCGCAGCCGGTCGGTGATCAGTACGCGGTGCGGCATGCCGTCGAAGTACCAGGTGCCATGCTCCACGTCGGAGCGTGGCTGGCCGAAGAACAGCCGCTGGCTGAAATCCCGCCCGCTCGCCAGCTCGATCTCGCCAACCTCGGTCTCGTCGGGGTAACGCGCCAGGGCATAGAAGCGCTCCCGATCTTCGGCTCCAGGCCCGAGCATCGCGGGGCGCGGATTGAACCACCGCATCAGCCAATCGTGGACGTCGGCTGCGACCATGCGTCGTGCCTGGATGCCTGCGTTCGCCAGCCCACCGCACAGACGATCGCAGACGATGTTCAGCATCTGCTCGGGCGTCTGACCGCGGCGGCTGGCCTGTCCGGTGGCACGGCGATAGATCACCATGCGCACCCGCCGCGTCTGGCCGCGCCAGCGCAGCCGCGTGACCACCGTGTCCTCGAACAGGCCGCCCGGCTTGGCGACCGCGCGCAGATGGTGGCCGAAGAAGCGCAGGTAGAACTCGGTGAACGCAGTGCCGCGGGCGCGCGGCTGCACGTAGTTGTGCAGGTTCTCCATGTACTGGTCGAAGCTGGGCTCGTCCTGGGCGTAGAGCTGGAGTACCCACGGGTTTTCGTCTAACTCGTCGAACGAGTCCTGGAGCGCGTTCTCCAAGGCATCGCGGGCGTGCGCAAGCCAGCCGGGTTCCCGGCCCTCGGTGCCCAGCGGCACCAGCTCGTAGAAGGCCGCGACCGACTGCCCATCCTCCAGCAGCATGGATTTCGACTGCGGCAGGAACTCCACCCATGGCAGCAGTTCCGCGAACGACGGCGCGACGTCGTACAGCGCCTGCTCGTCGGCTACTGTCGCCGGCCTGCGGCCCTGTACCGCTGCGCCGGGTTCGGGGACGCCGGCCTGGCGCAAGGCCTCGACGTGGCGCTGCCAGCCGTCCGGCTTCTCTTCGCCGCCGGTGCCGGATGCGGCCAGCTTCGGCCAGGGAAGTTTCCAGCGCATCAATAGTCCTCCACGCGCTCGCCCGGCATGGCGTACTGCACGCGCTGGTACAGCGGGAAGACCGTCGTATAGCCCGGCACGGGAACGGGGTCCGTGCCCGCCAGGTGCGGGTACACGTACATGACCAGATCGGGATTGGGCAGGCGCTGGAACTGGCGATACACCTCGCTCTGCGCCGTGCGCGTGTAGCGCATCTGCTCGGCGGGCGCGGCCTGCACGTCGGTGTCGGTCAGCGGCCGGCGCAGGCTCTGGCGTGCGTCGAGCAACTGCCGGCGGGCGACCTGGCCGGTGCCACCGCCGCCGCCACCCGTTTCCTGCTGCCAGATGTCCATCATGGTGCGGTCGCTATGGGTCAGCAGCTCTTCCTTGCTGGTGGCGCAGCCGCCGAGCACGGCGACGGCCGCTGCCAGCGCGAGGCCTTTAATCGAGTTCGAGCGCATGGCTTTCTCCTGCACGGTGATCGACGCGCCGGCCTTCGGGGTCGTGATCGATGGCGAGCGGTTTTTCGAGGTGGACGGCGACCTTGGCGCCGGGCTGCACATAGACGGCGGCGAAGGCCTGGCCGTAGAGCTTGTTGACCCAGGCCGACATGTCCCGCACGCCGCCCGCGAGGATCTGTCCGACCGCTTCCTGGCCGCTGATGCCTACGGTGCCGATGGAGCCATCCGAGCCGACATAGGACATGCGGCCGCTGTCGCTCTCGATGAGCGAGGCCACGCCGGCGCCGGCGGCCGTGATCAGGGCCTGGGAGCCGAGGTACTGCTGGGCGTTGCTGCGCCGCTCGCCGCTGACGCAGGGGATGCCGTGCGGGTCGCTGATCCAGCCCAGGCCGTCGCGCTGCTGGTTGTTCTGCTGGTTGCCTTCGCGGTCTTCGGGGATCGTGCGGATCGTGCCGTCGTTGAAGACGAAGGTGATGCTGCGCACCTGGCCGCGCACGCACGAGAGCGTCCAGTCGCCCGACGCAGTTCCGCTGAACACGGCGCCGGCCACGTCGGGAATGTCGATGCCATTGGCCGTGAGGTTGTCCGGCCCCACCAGCACCTTGAAGGGGTACGGATCGTTCACCGTCCCGTCGATCGGCACGCGGCCGATCAGCGCCGTCATCGCGACCGACCCCATGAGCGTCGAGTTGGTCGGCACGGTATAGACCGGCGTGGCGCTTTTGACGCCTGCCGCACGTGCGCCGGCGTTCGCCACGGTTTCCGCGGTGGTTTCCAGCGTGCTTTGCGCGGGGCCGAAACTCGTCGGGAAGCTCATGCCGTTGCCCGTGCCACGACTACCGTTGCGGCCCTCGGCCTTCTTCGCGTCATCCGGTTCGACCCAGCGCATGCCGCCTTCCATGCCGGCCTCGTCGCCATCGCGCAGCCCCAGGCCCACCGGCAGGTCGGCATGGCCGCCGCCGCGCCCGCCGATGCTGTCCAGGCGCCGCTGCAGGTCGGCGAGCAGCCCTTCGGTCTTCTGGCGCGCGCTGGCCGCCTGTTCCTGGTCACGGCGCAGGTTGGAGCGCTCGGATTCGAGGGCCGAATTGATGCGCTGGTCGATGGAGTTTTCGCGCTGGCGCAGGCGCTGGTTTTCTTCGCGCTGCGACTTGTTGTCGGTCAGCGCGGTCTGAAGCTCGGTGCGCAACTGCTTCACCTGGGCGACGAGCGTTGCCACGGTATCGCGCGGGGTATCGCCTTCGATGCCCAACGCCTTCATTTCCTCGGGCGTGAGCTTGGAGCCGGCATCCGCCGCGGGCGGTGCCGACGTGCTTCCGCCGGAGAACAGCCGGATGGCAACGAACAGCACCAGCAAGGCGACCGGGATCATCAGCCACTTGAGCAAGCCGTTACTGCGCATGGCGGGTCTCCTCGCCGTCGCCGGCTTCAGCTTCCGGCTGCGGCAGGTGCGCAGCCGGGTCGAAGCGGTGGATCGCCGGCAGCAGCGATTGCGCGAGGCCGTGCCCGCGCGTCACCAGGTACAGGACGGTCGTGTCCTCGGGCGTCCCGCGGGGGCCGAGCGCTTCGTGCTGGAAGGTGGCGGTGAGGAAATCCCCTTGCAGCACGCGCGGGTCGAGCGTGACCCAGCCGCTGCTGCTGTTGGTCAGACGCACGGCGGTGACCCACTGGTCTTCCAGACGCCACGACGCGAGCGCGACCGCGCGCACCGGCAGCGTCGGCATCAGTGTGCCGAGGTCGAGGTCGCGGCGCAGGTTCACCCGCATGACGCCGGGCAGCGGCTCCACGGTGCGCAGGGGCGCGTAGAGGTTCTGCGCAGCGAAGCGCGTCAGGACGACCGAAACCGGGGTTTCGCGCCGCGCCGCATGAGCGCCTGTCTGATCCTGGGCGCGCGCCGGGGCCTCGTCGGCATCGCCTGCCTGATCGCCGTAGCGCGCCGGGGTGCTGCTGCCCTCGACGATACGCACCGGCTCCAGTTCGGCCTCGCCGTCCTTGGGCGGCTCGGCCGCGATGTCGAGCAGGATCAGTGCGCCGGTATCGGCGTCCTGCAGTTGCAGCCGCGTGGGCTCGATCGGTTCGTTGGCGCGCAGATACACCGCGCCACCCGCGCTCTGCACGCGCAGGCGTTCGCCCACGCCCGCAGGCACGCCCACGCGGACGTTCCGGTCGATGAACACGATGCGCTCCTGGCCCACCTTCAGCGGCACCGCGAGCGGCATGCGTTCCCAGCGCAGAATCTCCACAGCTTGGGAGACGGGTGCCGCGGCCGCGGCGAGCAGCCCCAGCAGCACGAGTACAGGATGCTTCATGGGGTCTTTCCTCCTTGGGGCGCTTGCGGAGACAGGCCGCCAGGTGCCGGACGCGTCGGCTCCGGTGCGCTGATGCGCTGGGGCGCACCGTCGTAGCAGTCCAACGCCAGGCCGAACGGGTTGCGGGCGGGATCGACGTCCACCCGCGTGACCTTCACCGGGTAGCGCACGAGCGCGCGCTTGACCTGCTCGGCGCCGTAGTACTCGTCGGCGGTGATGTCCAGCGTCACCACCCAGTCGCGGTCGGAGACCACGCGCACGCGCGCCGTGGGGTCGTCGCCGTAGCCGCGGCCGGGGATTTCGTAGATGCCACGCACGCGCTGGCGCAGCTCGCCCGTGCTGCGGCGGTAGTCGTAGTCCGCGCGCAGGAAGGCCTGGCAGGACGGCGTGAAATACGGCGAGAGTGTGTGGAGATTGCGCGGATAGTCCTCTTCGCCGTTCGTCGGCCAGCGGTTGAGGGTCTGGAACACGTAGAACGTGAACGCATAGACCGATTCGGGCGGCACTTCCCACCACTTGCGGGTACTGCCGGAGCGCAGGTCGGGCGGAACGTGGATGGTCAGGTCGCGCGGCGCGCTCCACCAGCCGCCGCCCATGACCAGCGCGACGACCACCAGCGCGCCGGCCCCCAGGCGAAGCGTCTTGATGTGCGCCTGCAGGTGGGTGATCTCGTTCTTGAAGCGGCTCATCGTGCCCCCTTTGCAACAGACCTTCGGGTGGACCAGAAGCCGGAGCGCGAGATCAGCACGTGCCCGCCTACCCAGCCCGCCATCAGCGGATGGCGCGTGGCGATGCGCCATTGCAGTTGCCGGTACAGCCAGGTATCGGGGCGTCCGCGCTTGAGGCGGCGCAGGATGCCGCCGCCGATGAAGACGCCCAGGGCCACGCCCAGGACGACGAACGTCGGCGCGATGGCGATCGTGCGGAACACCCAGGACAGCGGCGCGCCGACCAGCAGGCCGGCGGCGCCGGACAGGCCGCAGCAGATCCACAGTTCGTCGGCGGTGAGGCCGCGCACGACAACGGGATGACGGTTGAGCCGGTGCGGAAGGAACGTGACCGTCCCGTCCGCACGAACGTGCTGCTGCTCGGACATACCGGCCTCGCCTTACAGGATGCCGGTGGCTTCGGTGAGCAGCCAGATGCCGATCACGAGCAGCACGGCACCGATCGCGACGGTGAGGCCAAACTGGCCCCAGGTCTTGCGGCCGGTGTGGATTTCCGCGTAGGTGCCGTAGGCATGGTAGCAGACGCCGATGAACATCGACGCCACGACCAGGAGCGCCACGAGCATGATGATGTCGTAGCCGTAGTTCCTGATCGTTTCCATGATGCCGTTGCCGGTGCCGCGGGTCGGGTTCTCCAACTGCGGCAAGCCTTGCGCGAACGACAGCGCGGGCAGCGCGGCGGCGCCTAGTGCCACCGCGGCGCGCTGGGCAAGACGGGAATGGAAGATGCGGTTTTGCATGGTCGTGCCTTTCAGGTCAGGAGAGGAGGAAGAAGCTTAGGACGAGGTACATCGCGACGAAGCGGATGCAGACGCCGAGGAACTGGCGCTGGTTGAGGCGGCTCTCGGACCACCCCACGTAGGCCGTTCGGATGGCCCAGACGCCCCAGACGAGCAGGACCGCGAACACGGCGCCGACCAGGACGGTCGCCATCGCCGAAGGCGCGATGCCGCTGTTGGCTTGAAATGCCGAGACCTGGGCGCCGTTCATCGCTTGCACTCCGCAGTCGTCGTCGGCGATGGCGCAGCGGCCCGCTCGGCGCGGTAGTCGCCGGCCAGTTCGGAGGGGTCGCGCGGCTGGGCACGCGACGGTGTGAGATGGGCCTGGATGCCGGCGCGCACGCGCGCCAGGTCAGCCAGCAGCCGCGGGTAATCGAAGTGGTAGCGCTCGCCCGGCTGGATGGGGGAATGCGCGGCGCTGTCGGCGACGGTGCGCTCCAGCGCGTCGAGCTGGCGCAGCGCGGCGACCAGTTCCTGGCGCTGCGCGGGGGAGTCGGCCGCCGCCATCGGGGACTGACCCAGCAGGAGGGCCGTCACGAGAAAAATGGGCACGCCGCGATGCGCGGCGCGCTGCCAGATCGGAGCCAACATCGCGCCATTCCTGTGTGATCAGCAATGGCTCGATCGTGGGCAGCGAGAGACTTTTAGGCCGCAAACAATAGGAACTCGCGCATGCCCGGATTGATGGCCTAGAGGTACTTCTTGAAGCTGCCTGCGGTCAGGCTCACGGCCAGTCCCAGCAAGGCGGCGCTGGGCAGCAGGATCAGCAGTGGATGCACCGAGATCGGCAAGGCCAGGTACGTGACCCACGGCAGTACGGCCAGCGGCATCAGGCTGGCCTTCGCGCGGTGGTAGATGAAGCCGGATTCCCGGCCCGCGCCGAACCGGCGCACGTCGCGCCGCACAAGACCGTCGATCAGGCCGACGAACGCCGCGGTGAAGATCAGTGGCAGCGTGAGCACCAGGACCAGCAGGCGCACCAGAAACGTGAGCGTCGTGAAAGCCGCGGCGATCAGGTAGCTCTCGGTCCAGACATAGACCTGGCTGATGTAGTAGCGGAAGTTGCGCGTCTGCCCGTGACTGGGCGCGCGGGCACGTTCGGCGGTCTGGCTCATGCGCTCCAGCAGCCCAGAGCGCACGAACACCCATTCGTAGCCGGTGTCCACCAGCTCGTGCGCCGTGCGGCCAGGCTCCTGCACGACCACGCTGCGCGTGAAGTGGCTGGAAAGATGTCCCAGTTCGTACTGCAGCATCTGCTGCGAGTGCCTCCAGCCCTGGTCTTGCCAGAATAGGTGCATGCCGACGCACTCGATCACGATCGAGAACAGCAGCGAGCCGATCAGCACCCCGAGCAGCCGGAACGGCAAGGTGATGGTGCCGACGATCAGGCCCTGGCGCTGGTTCTGCTCCCGTTGCGCAGTCGAGGCGGCGTCCTTCATGGTGAGGCCTCGTTGCCGGTGTCCTCGTCGGTGGCGGTGGCCACCGCGGGAGGTTCGGCCGCAGCGGCGTCATCCAGCAGGTCGTCGGGCAGGCCCGTGTCCTGCAAGGCCGGGGAGCTGGTGAACTCCCACCACTGCGTCGCTTCGCTGTAGCTCTGGCGCATATACCCGGCCAGTTGCTGCAAGTCCGCCGGCATCACCTCGTCCGGGTCCGGCGCCGGTAGCGGCATGCGCACTTTCCAAAGCTGGCCGCCCTGCAGCAGCGCGAAGCACTGGCCTTTCGGCAGGCCGACGATGTGCGACGGCTCGATCATCGGCACGCTGGACATGCTGATGCGGTCCTGGGTGTTCGACGTGAAATCCGTCGCTCCGCGAATGTCGGAGCTGTCGGTCGCGCCGCTGACGATGGTGGTCGTATAGACCTCGACCTTCGGCAATTGCCGCGTCAGCAGTTCGGCGGTTGCGGTTTCGCGCACGCGCAGCATGAACAGATTGTTGAAGTTGCCAATGACCTGACCGGCCTTCGCGCGGTTGCCGATGCGGGCCTCGATGTCCGAGAGGGTTTGCGTGTAGGCGGTGACTTGCAGGCCGGCACCGCCACCCTTGTTGATCAGCGGGATGAACTCGTCACCCATCAACTCGTTGAATTCGTCGGCGTGGACATTGATCGGCAGGCGCGCACCGGCTGATGCGCCCGGCAGGCCATCGTCGATCCCATGCTTGTAGATGTGGCCTGCGACCGACACGAGATCGCTGAACATCGAATTGCCGACCGCTGCGGCAACCTCGGCATCGGAGAGCGCATCCAGGCCCACATAGACGATGGCCCTCTTACGGATGATCTGCATCCAGTCGAAGATCGGGCGCGGGTCAGCCAGGTCGGAGTAGTTCGGGGCCAAGAGCTGGGCGATCTTGCCGCTGGTGAGCTTCTCCAGCAGCGGCAAGAGGCTGGCGACGATCTTGTCGAAGTACGTCTTGTCGTATCGGACAGCGGAGCGCAGGCCATCCAGCACCGGGTCGTAGTTGCGTGCCTGCGAGAGGTATTGTTCCAGCGCCGCCACGCGCTTCTCGCGCCCGATCATGTTGCGCGGAATGTTCTTCTCGTTGAGCTTCGCCTCGATCTGGACGATCACTTCCCAGGCCTTGGGCTCCGTCTTGGCGAAGTAATGCTGTGCGTACTCGATGAACAGCGCGTCGATGTTGATGACGTGCCGCTGGATCAGCATGTAGTCCGGGCGCTGCCCCAGCTCCACCAACGCGCGCGCGATGATGTTGACGAAGCGCCAGGCGAACTCGCGGAACGCCGCGCTGTTTCCTTCGCCGGAAAGCTGCCCCGCGACGCGGGTGGCCACCTCGCTGATGCGCCCAAAGCGGCCCACGGCGTTGTAGCGCGCGGAAATGTCTGGCCACCCAAGGTGAAAGACATAGAACTCGCCTTCGCGGTCCGCGCGCTTGGCCTCGACGTACATCCGCTTCAGGAGATCGGCATCGCCCTTGGGGTCAATGACGATCACCACCTCGTGCTCGCCCGCGGCGTTCACGCGCCGGATGTCCTGGGTCACGAACAGTTCGGCCAGCCGGGTCTTGCCGACGCGCGTCGTGCCCAGCACCAGCGAGTGGCCGACGCGCTCGCCGAGCGGCAGGCTGACGTCCACCTCTTCGGGTTCGATGCCGTGCAGGCGCGGCAGGCCGCCCACCGGCGGCAGCGGTCGCACCGGGTTGAAAGGCACGTCCCAGCCGGTGAGCGCAGGCAGCCGGGACAGCGGGAACGGCGCGAACTCCAGCCGTTCTTCCAGCCGCCGCGCCAGACGGTACGCAGACGTCGGCTCGACGTAGCGGCGGAACTCCGGCCGGTACGTCTGCATCAGCCTATGGGTGTGCTTCTGCTCCCACAGGAAGCCGCGCCCCACGAACAGCCGCTGCTGGCTGACCGGCACGTCCTTGCTGGTCATCACGTACCGGGGCAAGCGGCGGATGTTGCGCCGGTAGCGCAGGATGACGCGGGCATCGCGGTAGCGGATGGCACCGTAGGCACCGAACGCCAGCGCACTGCCGACGCCCATGGATGGGCTCAGCGCGAGCGACCATGGGGCCACCAGGGACAGAAACGCGGCGCCCGCGCATGCGGCAACGGTGTATAGCTCCACCGCTGGGCGTAGCAGTACCTCGACCGGCTGTTTCCCCGACATGGCTTCATTGCTCGATGCCGGTGGCCGTGATCAGCGCCGGGTAGTGCCGCAGGCCCAGACGCTCGGCCAGGTCGTCGCCGGACACAGGCGCGAGCGGCACACCGGGCACCAGGGCGCGCAGCCGCGCCAGGCCCTGCACGGTCTCGACGTTGACCACCAGGCCGACCGCGCCGCGCTCGCGCAGCGCTGCCGCCTGGCGGCGCAGCCAGGCCCGGGATGCCTCGTCGTCGCCGACGACCACGAAAGGCCGCAGGCCCGGAGCCTCGATCACCCGCCGCGCGACGGTGCCGGGCGTGAGCTTGGCGCTGTGCACCGGCAGCATCGCGGCCTCGTCCGCCGGCGTGGCGGGAACCTGGGGCGTCGGGATCGGCGGCCGGGCCGGCGCGTTGGCGCGCGGCTGAAGATTCAGGGCCTCGTAATACGGCAGTGCCGATGCGCCGCCACGGTCTTCGACCACGGTCAGTGGCTCGCCGGCAAGCGAGGCCAGCGGCAGACCCGCCAGCAGCACGAGCAGGCCCCGTAAGGCCAGATGGAATGTCGTCATAGGGATGTCTCCTGGCGCGCGGCGAGGACCGCGGCGGTTGGGCGCGCGCCCTGCACGCGGGCAAGGTGGCGGGATACGCTGCGCCGGTAGCGGGCGGCAGGCTCACCCCCGGCAGGACGGTGGTAGCGGCCGATCGCCAGCAACCAGTCTTCGCCCGGGGTGTGCTGCTCGCGCAGGATCTCGGCGGCGATGGCGAGGTTCCGGTACGGGTCGAGCAAGTCGCAGGCGCTGGCGTAGCGCTGTTGGTGGTAGCCGAGGTTGATCTGGCCCAGGCCCGCGTCGATGCGCGTGTGCGGCGTGGAGCGCATCGCCCGCTGCAAGCTCGCGCAGGCGTCGGCACGGGTCGCATAGCGGCGCGATTGGCCGGCGACGTTGAGCGACCACGGCCACGGGACGATGCGCCCGTTGCGCCGGATGCCGCTCTCCTGCAAGGCCACGGCATAGAGCACCGTCGAGGGGATGCCTGCGCGCTGTGCGGCGAGCTGGTAGGCCGGTGGCGGAACCTCTTGCGCATGGGCCGCGCCGGCGTACAGGCCAGCGGCAAGCACCAGTGCGCGCAGCGATGCGACTACGGCTGGCGCTGCCATTGGCCGTTCACCTCGCGCACGACCGCAGGCAAGTCGCCGGGCAGGCCCAGCGACAGCCAGCGGCCGCCGTCGTGGTTGAGCGTGATGGTGCCGCGGCGCACGCGCGCCGGATCGACGTTCGCGCGTTTGGCCCAGTCGCGGATGCGCGCATCGTCCTGGCGGCTGCCGACCATGTACAGGTCGAACTCGGTTCCCGAGGATTGCAGGCGCTGTACGAGCTGGCCGCAGGCTTCGCAGCCGTCCTTGACGAACACCGCCGTGCGGCCGGAGCCGCGCGTGGCTCCCGCGACCGGCTTGTCGTCGGGCAAGTTCACCCGCTGCATGCCGGGGTTCAGACGCTGCCAGGCCTCGTCGTATGCCTTCTGGTAGGCGAGCAGCTTCTCGACGCGGCGCGCTTCGACCTGCACCTGCAGCTCTGCGTAACGGCGCCGTTCCTCGTCGGTGCGCGCCTCGATGCCCAGGGCCGACAACGGGTCCAGGTTGGGCGAGTAGATGCCCAGCGGCCCGTCCATCAGTTCGCGGTAGCGCGCCCACTCCTGCGGTTGCAGGCCCCAGTCGCTCTCCACCCGGTCGTCCAGAATGCGGGCGACAAGCGGGCGCTCCTGGCTTTGCGCATTGCGGGCGGGAGCCGTGGCGGGCTGCTGCGCCCAGGCGGGCCACTGGGTGGACGCCAGCAGGAGCGCGGAAAGGATGATCGATGGCTTCATGCGATCTGCTCCGGTCAGGGAATCGCCACGCGGCGGGTCTGGTCGCCGGCCTGGAACACCGCGGTGTTACCCTCGACGGCCTGCAAGCGCCACGGGCCGAACGCATCGCCTGGCAGCAGCACCTGAAGCTGGTCGGGCGTGAAGTCCCCACTGCTCGGCGCGACGGACACGCTGCGCTCGCCGGCGCGCAGTTCGGCACCGACGATGCGGAACGGGAGCGGCGGTGGTTCGGGCTTGGCGGTGGGCTTGTTCCTGGTGCGCGGCTGGGCGGGTGCAGCGGCGCGCGCAGCGGTCTGCCGCGCCTTGACTTGCTCGACTTCGGCGCGCAGCGCCTGAAGGTCGGCGGCGGCATAGGCGCTCAGCGATTTCTCGACCTGGGCCGCGCGTGCCTCCAGGATTTGGCGGGTGTCCTTGAGGTCCGCAGCCGTGGCGACGGCCGGACGCTGCTGGATGGCCTCGATGGTCTCGGCCAGGCCCGTCGCCTGCGCTTCGAGGCGTTGCAGCCGGGTATCGAGTCGTTCCTGGTCGGCCTGGTCGTTCATGGCCTGGTAGCCCAGGGCCACCAGAACACTGAGGCCGATCAGCCAGAGCCACATCAGGCTCTGCATCACCACGGCGGCCGTTGAACGATGGGTGGGCTGCGGGCTGTTCATGGCTGGCCTCCCGATGCCGCGGGCGCCAGCGGAAAGGTCTGCGCCGCCTCGGTGGCGGGCGGCGCGGGTGCGTTGTCGGCGGTCATGCTGTCGCCGGGCCGCTCGAAGCAGATTTGCCGCGCGCGGTCATCCGCGTGCAGTTCCCAGGCCGGACCAGCCAGGGTGAGCAGCGCATCGCGCAGGGTCATGGGGCCGAGGTGCAGGTGCGCCGCCGGCAGCGGCAGTGCGTACAGCTCGATCACCGCGTGCGCGGTCTCGCAGAGCTGGTAGCCGCTGCGCTTGAGGACATGCCGCAGCCCGTCGCCAACCGTGACACGGGCATCCTCGGGCATCGACACGTCGATGGTCTGCAACAGCAGGTCCCGCTGCGCTGCTGTCGGTGCCAATTCCACGAGGGTGTAGCGGCCGTAGCGCACGACAGGGATGTACTCGGGAGCCTCGGGTGCGGGCGCGGCCGAGACTTCCTCGATGGCTTCGGGCGCGACCGGCGCGCTCGTCGTCGCGCAGCCGCCAGCCAGCACCGACCAAAGCAGGCCGAGAAATCCCGCCAGCAGGCGGCGTTCGGGATGGTGAAACCAAGGTGGAGAGGGGCACATGGCGCGTCGTCCTGAAACATCGAGCCCTCACCATCGCCGCTCGGGCCACGAGCGGCAGCAAACAATGCGAACCAGGCAGTGCCCGATTTACCGACAGCCTCCCTCCAAAGAAAAAGGCCCCCGAAGGGGCCAGTGAAGATGCAGGCACATCCACGGAGATCGTGGACGTGGCTGCAACGTGGAACAACGGAGAGCCGGCGGCGCCATGTCGGCGTTGGCGTGACGATCAGGCGGCGACCAGTTGCCGGGCCAGTGCGACCTCGACGGAATCACCGTCCTGGTTGAGCACATCCAGGCCCGATTCGGGCACGTCGCCCGATGTGGACTGCGAGACCATGATCTTCTTGGCCATCAGCTCCAGGCAGGTCATCTGCGAAGAACCGGCGTAGCCGAGGTAGATCACGCGCACGGACTGTTTCTGCCCGATGCGCCACGAGCGCCTTGCCGCCTGCTGCAAAGAATACACGTTGTAGCCGCTCTGCATGAACACGATCGTTGGAAACTCCAACAGATCGAGGCCCGTTTTGACCAACTCCGGGTTCGTCACCAGCACGTCGATCCCGCGGTCCAGTTGCTCGGCGATCCAGTCCTCGCGGCGGGAGGCATCCACGCTCGCGCGCAGCACCGCCACCTTGAAGCCTTCCTGCTCCAGTAGCACCTTCAGGCGCGACGTGGTGTCGCGCGTGCCGGTATAGACCGTGTAGGCCAGAACCTTGCGGCCCTGGGCCTTCTCTTCCTTGCAGATGTCGATCAGCTCGCGCTCTTTCGGCGTCAGCTCGAACTCGTTGAACTGAGCCGGGACGAACGCCAAGGTGTTGCGCGTGCGCGGATGCACCACGGTCTCCGACCGGAAGCAGCAATCCGGCCAGGCCAGCAGTACGTTGAGCACCACACCCAGCAGGGTCGTATCGCGTCGCGCCAGAGCCTGCTTCAGCTCCGCGGTCAGCCGACCCGCCAGGTCGCGGTAGGCCGCGGCTTGCGCCACGTCCATCTGGACCTCGCGAAACTCCTCGTCATACGGCGGCAGGACGTTGCCACCGATGTCCTTGAGCTTGAGGAAGATCGTGAACGGCAGGATGCAACGCAGTACGCCCTTGGGGCCGAAGCCCGGGGCCTTGACTGTGCGCACCGATACCTTGGTGCCCTTGGCCGTCTTGTGCGCCGTGCCGATGCTCTCGGAGTAGATATCCTTCAAGACACCGTGATCGCGCATGAACGCCATCGCGGCCGAGGTCATGCTGCCGCTCGTGGTTGGGCGGTAACCGTCTTCGATCATCCGCCCAGGCAAGGCGCGGAACAGCAGATAGAAAAGATCGTCCCCGTATCCGCCCATCAGCGTGCCGGTCAGCAGCAAGGTCTTGCGAGCCTTCGCCGCCAGCACACCCATGGCCTGGCCCTGGGCGCTGCCACCGTTCTTGTACTCGTGCGCCTCGTCGGCAATGAGCAGGTCGAACGTGCCTTGCGGCAGGTAGCGTTTGATGAACTCGGACGGCTGGTAGCCGCCCTCGCCAAAGCCGAACTCCATGTTGGCCATCGCACGTTCCATGCGCGTGGCCTGACGGTCAGAGAACACCAGCTCGCCGTTCGCATCCATGAGGTTGATGAACTCATGGATGTTGTCGCCCAGCATTGACGCGAGGAACCCGTCGCCGAACTTCTGCATCAGCTTCTGCGCTGTGACTTCCCCGATGGTCGGGATGCGCTTCAAGGCTTTCAGCACGGCTGAGGACTGGTCGCTGCCGGACAGGCTGCGCGGGCGGATCAGCGTCCACAGGGGGGCGGCGCAATGGCTGCACTTCCTGCGGGACTCCTCGGCTTCGAGCGCGATCGGGTTGACCGGCTCGCCATCAAGGTCGGTGATGACTGTGCCGCAGCCTGGGCACGCCGCCACGTCGCCGTGACGGGAGCGCCGCCGGGTGAAGACGGGCTTCCAGTGAAAGCCCATCCGCATCCGCACACGGCCCAGGACAAAGAACTCCTGGCCCGTGGGCTGCACGCCCAACTGCTCGCGCAGCTTGATGAGCTTGACCAGCGTGTCCGGGCCGTTGAGCACCCACACCTTCGCGCCTGCCACCGTCTCCTGGATCTCACGCCGCCACTTGTAAACAAGGTGCGGAGGCGAGAGGACCAGGGTACGGCGGTAGCCTTCGGCGTTGAGCACGGCGGCCGTGGCGATGCCGACGGTGGTCTTGCCGCAGCCCATTTCGCCATTGACGATCGCGGCGCGTTCGCCACGATCGATCAGCAGCTCGGCGGCGGCGTGGACGACTTCGGCCTGGGCCGGGAACAGCTTGCGCTTGAGGCTGGCGACGACGAGCTGGCGGTGCGCCTGCGGTTGGCCGTTATAGACCGGCGGATTGGCGCTGTTGAGGGCGTCGAGCAGTTCGTCGCCGAACTCGCCGACGAAATCCTGAAGGCTCAGGGTCAGAGGGGAGGATTCCGCATCGATCAGTTCCCCCTGTTCGGGTTCAATGTCGGTGACGGTGGTTTCGATCTCGGTGGACATAGTGATGCTCCAAAGAAAATGGGGCATGCACGCCCCCCAGCGGAGCGATGGCATGCCCCGTGGTGGGAAGAAAAATCGGCACGCGGCCGACGGTGGACGGAAATGCAGGCGTCGATGGCCTGCCAGCGACGCAGGTGTGGTCAGAACTCGAACGGCAGGCCGATGACCGTGGCATTGCGCTCTGCATCGGTGACGATACGGATGCTCAGCTCACGGGTAATGACGTAGTGCGCGTCAAGACGTTTTCCTGACTGCACGGCGGCATTGTTTTGCTGCCACTGGTCGTCATCGACCTCACCCCAATCCCCACGCATGTAGCGCTCGAAATAGGGAATGGGATCGAGCCGACCTTCGAGCATCAGGTTTTCGACGTCTTTGCTGAATTCCAGCGCGCCGATCTCGAATAACCGCTTGCGGCGGTATTTGCCATGAGAGTTGGATGTCATGTGATTTCCTCTTGGGAAAGAGGCCACAGCGCCCCTGCGGGGCGACGGTGACCCCACGTTGGAGAAGATCAGTACTCGCTGGGAAGCAGCAGCGTGGTCACGCTGCGATCCCATTCGGTGATGATCCAGAGTTGCAAGGAGGGTGCGATCTGGTAGGAAGAAAATAGGCGATCTTTGCCGGACGCCAGCGCGGCATCGTTTTGCCGCCTGTCGTAGTCGTCGAGGTCTCCCCAGTCGCCATTGAGATGACGATGCAGGTACGCAACCGGGTTGAGCCGGCCTTGTTGGACCAGGGCATCGACGCCGCAGGTCATGACGGTCTGGCCGGGAGAGAAACGCCGGCTGTTTGCCTGGCTGATGGGAAATGCTTGGGCTGCCATGGAAGGCTCCTTCAAGATGGAGGGGCCACGGCACCCCATCGGGGCGGCTGGACCCCGTTGGGTGGATAAGATTGACGGCGAGCCGTCAGCGGTGGAGAAACGATCAGCGGATGGTCAGGACTTCGCCCCGGGTCGGGGAATCAGGCGTCATGTCCCACGCACGGATGACGGGTACGAACTTGTCGGTGAGGATGCGAGTCTCGGCAACGGAGCCGTCTTCGCGTTCGGTGAATTCCCGCTGGAGCGTCTTGTCCTTGTGGGTGTCACCTTTGACAACGAGCACGCGCCCGGTCTTGGAGCGCACAACCCCTGAGATCGCGCCCGCAGCCAATGCCAGGGCGAGATGCCAGTGGGACAAGGCACGCGCCGGTGGGCGCAGCGACTGCTGCGAGGCCCCCAGGTGCGTGTCCAGCGACGGCCAGAGGCCTTGCAGCCTGCCGACTTCATCGGCGAACTGCTCCGGCTCCATCGTCACGCGGAAAAAACTCTCCGGCTCGGCTGGGCTGGCAGGGACGAGGTACGGCAGGAACGGCCACTCGATCGGCAGCTCCTCGGCTTCGACTTCGCCAAGCCCCACCTGCAGCAGCAGATTGCGCACGGCCTTGACGCCATCGGAAGCCAGCTCGCGCTGACGCACCCTGCGACCGAAAATCACCACCTGCTTGAACTGCGTTTCCACCGCTCGGTAGATGCGCAGGTCGGTGTAGTGGCGCGTCAGCCAGCCGACCAGCTCCGCGTCGAGCACATAGCCGGGGACGATGAAGACCAGCACGCCGCCGTACTGCAACAGCGACAAGCTGCGCTGGTAGAACAGCTTTTCGAGGCGGGCACGGCCCTGGCCCTGATAGCCGATGTTGCCGTTGACGTCTTTGGACAGGTCGCCATATGGCGGGTTGAGCCAGAGCAGCCCGAAGGACTGCTTGGAGAGCATCGTGTCCATCAGATCACCGTGGATGCAGTGGTCGACCAGGCCGCGGGCATGGCGTGCTCGCTCCGCGTCGAACTCGACAGCGAACGCCTTAGTCTGCTCGCGCCCGAGGGCATGAGCGGCTTCGGCGATCGCCACGCCTTCACCGGCGCAGGGATCGAGGATGCACATCGGGCCATCGCTGGGCATCAGTGCGTTGAGGGCTCTTTCGAGCGTGGGTTCGTCGGTCGGGTAATACCCGTTCTTGGCGAAATTGCGGGCGAGCCGCGGGAACATGAGAGCCATGGGAAGTCTCCTGGTTGGCGGGGATGAAGGGCGCAAGCACGCCGTGCCTGCACGGGTGGATCAGGCCGCTACCGCTTCCGGCGTCCAGATTCGGGCCGGGTCTGGATAGGCGGTGAGTGAATCGCTGCGGATCAGCGAGCCGAGCGCCAGAGTTAGCGCCGGCACGTCGATGACGAGCCGATGGCCTTCCAGCGGCCCGAGGGCGAACGGAAGGCGGGCCAGCATCTCGCGGGTTTGCAGCAGTTCCAGCACGTTTGCGCGCCAGTGATCGAGCAAGGGCAGCGGGCAGGTGTCCCGCACCAGCGTCCACAAGCGGTCAAGCCGATGGTCGCTACCGCGTGGCAACAGTGCCAGCACGCTGGCGTTGGCCTTGTCGGGCTTGGCGCAGCGCCGATCGAACAACCACACGTTGGAGAGCGAACCGAACAGCGTTCGCCGGTAGGCGCGTGTGATGCGTTTTTCCAGACGATCGACGTTGCTGACGAACACTGGGACGCTGCCGCCCTGGTCAGTGATGACGTGGAACTGGTCCAGCCCCTGCTCGTCGCGACCGAGGGTCAGGCGAGCGAGGAACTGTTGGACGGCGGTGTCCCGCGCCCAGATGGACAGGAAGATCAGGTTGCCCTGGTCATCGCCGACGCAGGCGTCGGCCATCACGTCGGGGCATTCGTCGATGCGATACAACGTGCTGGAAGAAGTGTTTGCGGGCATGGTGATGTCCTCGGATGAACGGGAACAGCACCGCCCGCTGGGGCAAGTGCTGCCCCTGGGGGTGGATGAAAAGCGCGCCTTCTGGCTCAGGCCGTCGGCGCTGCGGTAGATGCCACCGCTTTTGTGGGGGCGCGCCGCCGGGCGTGGTAGGCGCGAACGCCTGCACGCCAGTCGGCGGACTGCTCCGGGGCAAGGCTCAGATAGGACAGCGGGCACGAGTAGTAGTACGGGTGCATGGACTCGTCCAGTGGCTTGTAGCCCCACTCGCCGCCGCTTCTTTGAAGCAGATCGCAGCGGATGGTGCGCAGGGATTGGCCTGGTGCCGGATCACGATGCACACCTTCGGCCTTGGCCGTCACTTCCGCAACGGACCAGAGGACGTTGTCGCGCAGCGCGTGGGCGATGACCTTGACGCTTGCGCGCTCGGTCTCTTGCGGTTCGATCAGTTCTGCGATCAGTTCAGATCGCGATTGGGGGGAGAAATACCAGCCCATGAGAGGCCTCCTGCACAGGTAGGGCCGGAGGCTCCCCCGCTGGGGAAGGAGCCCCGGCGGGTGGATGAAAAGCACCGCAGATGCGGCGTTTGCGATCACGCAGGTTGCAGTTCGGCCTGGCGGCTCCACTCCTGCGTCTTGAAGTCCAGCGCGTAGCCCAAATCACCCAAGCGGGCGATCTGCGCGCGCAGGGCGCGGCGGTCGATGGTCGAATCCAGTTTCACGGACTCGCCCAGCGGCCACAGCAGGCCGAACAGCGCGGCATCGCCATCTTCGGCGCTGCCAGAAGCAGCAGCCGCAGCGGACGGCGACGCATCCACACCGAAGGGCGTGGTATCGACCAGCGGGTCCGCGGACGCCTGCACGGATGCGGGCTTGGCGGGTCTGGATACTTTCGCGGGCTGGGCCGGCGTTGCCGCAGGCTGAGTACCCAGCTCTTCATCGAGCGGATCGACCTCCTGCGTGGCGAAGCTGCGAGCCTCGTCGCGGCTCAGTTTGTCGATGCCGTTGAGCGTCATGCCATCGAGGTTGGCGCGGACTTCAAATCGCGCGCCGCCCGCGACCGGATAGGACTTCGCGAAGATGTAGCGGATGACGAACTCCCCGTCGTACTTGCCTTCGGGGTATTGCTCCAGCTCCGCATCCTTGACGGCGAACTCGCCGATGGGAGTGGTCAGGCGACCGACCGTGAACGGGCCGTTCTTGCCGCGGATGGTCCGCAGCGTGAGCTGGCCTGGGACGACGATGGGCAGGACTGATCTCGTAGGTGCCGATGTGGCTGCCATGATGGTTCTCCTTGGGAAATAGGAAACAGGCAAGGCCCCGTGAGGGACCATGCCGGATCAGAACGAAGCAGCCAATGCCGGCTCCTGCTCCTCGACTTCACCTGCGGGCTCGCGCTCGACGGGCTCGACAGGCTGGTCGGCGGCAACCTCGGCTTCGGGCGCGGGTGCGTCCTCGGCCTGCGGTGCCTCGGCTTGCGCCTGGCTCGTCGGGTAGACCTGGGTGCCGTCGATCTTGATCAGACCGATGTGGACCAGCGTCGATTTCAGGCTTGCAGCTGGTTCCCCAGCATGTTCGCCCTTGGTGCGGATGTACGGATCGATCTTCATGTCGTTCAACTTGAAGCCGACCAGCACCTTGCGGTCCCCTTCGATGGCCTGCACGCACCGGCGAACCAGGTGCTCGGCTTCAGGGGTGGCGACGATGGTGTCGAAGTACCGATATTCCGGTTCACCGACAGGCCCGGACAGTGCCGCGACGCAGCACGACAGGAATGGATCGCCATCCTTGGGGGTGACGTCCTTGGGACGGCTGAGGTAGCCGATGCCGCGGGTGATCAGCTCGTGCTGCTTGATCGAAGCCAGTTCGGCCCGGTCAAGCGGCTCGGCCTTGAGCAGTCGCGCCTTGAGGGACGCGGCGGCCTCGCCCTTGTGCTCACCCTTGTCGCGGATGTACGCATCGCCCCAGAGGTCGCCGAGGCGGAAGCGCACCAGCGGCCGCTGCTTGGGATCGTCAACGCCGATGTAGCGCTCGACCAGTTTCTTGGCCTCGGCACCCGAGACCTTGACGTCGAAGTAGCGGTAGCTGGGGTCCTTGGCGGAACCGACCAGCGCGGCGATGGTGCATGCCAGGAAGGGCTGCGCGCGGCGGCCGCCCCGGACGGGAACCTCACGGACACGCTGGATGTAGCCGATGCCCGAGGTGTGGATGTCGAAATACGATTTCTCGTTGGACGTGGTGCTCATGGTGAATCTCCATAGGGATGAAGCGGAGACACACCGGCCCACGCATGCGGGGAAAGGTGCGTAACCCCGCGATGGGTTGATAAGGCGAAAGCATCCACCACCAAGAATGGTGGCCGCTCGCGGATGGATGCGGTGCGAGCTGGCTCGATCACGCAGTGGGAACTGCGCCGCAACCTCGAAGACCGATGGTTGCCTGGCATGTCGCTGACAACGTCAGCAGGCATGGGGTCAGCATGGCCGGTCCTCGCGCGCAGGGCAGCAATCAATCGGCATCCGGGCGTTTCCCTTTGCATCCGCCACTTGATCCGGCCCAAAAGAAAGCCCCCAATGGGGGCTGTGAGGGGTGCAGCAGTAGTTGCGCTATACCGATGGAGCGACCTCCAGCGACAGATGCGTCGTGGTGGCGGACAGCATCAGATCGTCGGTGCCGTGCAGGATGCGTGCGAAGACGCCTTCCTTCGGGTCGAAGAATTCGCCGAAATCGTCGCCGCCCAGTTCGGCGCGCGCCAGTTCCCACCATTCATCGAACGGGTCGGTATCAGGGTTGCAGCCGACGGCATAGGCCAACAGCTTCACGCGGCCATCGGGGCGGCGCTCCCCGCGCTCGGCGAGAAAGTACACGCCCTGGTCCTTTGCGAGGACGACGCGGCATTGGTTGGCGACGGCCTCGGCCAGCACGGGGCGCAGGTCGGAGCCTTTGAATCGCAGTGACATGATTGATCTCCTGAAAAAAATGGCCTCCACCCGAACGGATGGAAGGCCTTTGGGGCAAGTCGCCGGTAGGCTGCGGATTCAGCCGTAGCGCCGCTTCGTTGCCTTGGCGTCGATCACGCTCACGTCGATCAGGCGCCAGCGCCCGTCATCGATGAGCCGCTCCAGCACTTCACCGAGCATGTCGAAATACACCTCGTCGTGCCGATCGAACTGTTCGCCGTGGCGGTGCAGTTCCACCACATAGGTGTCGCCCGCGCGGTCGTACAGGATCGTCACCTGGCCCTCGAACTTCGCGGTCGAGACCGTGAAGCTGATCGCCGGAGGCGTTTCGATGATCTTGGACGGCGAGGGATCGACCCAGGTGAAGTCGCGGGCGCCGGCATCGACCAGCATGTGGGTGATGCGACGGAACCCGTCGGGTGCCGGCATTTCCTCCAACTGCTGGATGAGCTGGCCCAACTCCAGGCACTGCGGCTCGGGGATGGGTAGCTTGGCTGGTGCGGAGCCGAGGATGTGCGTCTTGACGGTGTAGGGAATGCCGTCGGACGTCATCTCCGTGCGCTCTTCCGGGGTGTCCGCACGCAGGCCGTCGAAGCGGCGGCGGGCATACGGTTGGACATGCACCTTGGTGCCTTCGCTGGGAACGGTGGTCACCAGGTTGGGATCGAGCACCGCGAACTCACTGGGCTTGAGCTTGACGACGATAGCGTCGTCGTTGGCTGCGACCACCTTGCCGTCGAAGGGCTGGGGATCGATGGCGAAGCCCAGTGTCGAGGACTGCGGCTGATCATCGAACACGCGGTACTTGAACGACCGCACGTTGCGGGGGACATGGCCTGCGACAAGCGAAGGCATCAGGGTCTTGATGAGAGAGCGATCCATGGGAATCTCCTTGAGGAAGAACAAGGGAGTCCCCGCCCGCAAGGGAGAGATCCCTTGTGGGTGGATGGACGCGGTGCGCCCGTAGGAAGAAACGACCAGCACGGTTTCCCGCGCTTGCAGCCTCGAAGGTCTTGGCTGCCTGGGCATGTGTCGGCAACGCCGACGGACATGGGGACAAGGATGACCTTGGGCCGGGCTACCCGCCGGTATGAAACGGCACTGTGCTGTACCCGGTTTCCTGCCCAGCGGGCAAGAAAAAGCCCCTCGAAAGGGGCTGGTCGGGTCAGGCTTCGTACACGAAGTAGTGCTCGCGCTGACGCGGGAAGAAGACATGCTTCCATGTGTCGCCGCTGGTGTTGCCACCGTCAAAGACGACCATCTCGTAGTCGTCAATGTCGGTGTCCGACAGGTCGGCGCTGGCGATGTGGCGCATGTGCAGCGTACCGTGCGTGCGCTCGAATACCAGGATCTGGCCGATGGCGTTGTCTTGGCTCATGGCGTTGACGCAGGCTCCAAGCTGTTGCTCGAAGTCGGGTGCGCGCGAGATGAGGTCGGGGAACATGAGGTTGCTCCTATGAAAATGGACCAGCCCGGCTCCTGGCGAGGAGACGAGCTGGCATGGGGGACAAAAAGGAAGGCTGGCGCGTTGCGCGGCTGCTAGGACTCGGCCAGCGGCAGGCCCAGTAGCGCAGGTGCGTCGGCGTCGAGGATGAGAATGCGTACGTCGGCCTGGCCAGCCAGTTCAAGGATTTCCGCCAGATCGTCCGGCATGCCCTTGTTCTGGTGTTCCTGTCGGAGCTGCGCTGCGCTGATGCCCTCGGCGTGCTCCAGGTTCTCGTCCGTCCAGGGTGTGGAGATCAGCTTGACGCCGATCGCCGGGCTGTACGGAACCCGGAAGGCGATGAACAGGAAGGCCTCCGGCGTCGCGAGGTCTGCCAGGTTGGCGAGGTACTGGCCTGTTTCCTCGCTGATGTGTGCGCTGCTGATTTCCCAGCACCGGCTGTAGTAGCCGGTCTCGAAACTCAGGCGCTGCACGACTTCCCGCGCGGCTTCCGCCGAATAGGTGTCGCCGACGTGGACAGGGCGGCCGTCAAAGTCGTCGCCATGGATGGCATAGACCACTGCACCGATCACGCCTTCGCCGCTGACACCTTCACCGGCTTCGCATTCGGCCAGTACCTCGGCACTCACGGGTTCGGCGCCATTGCTGACCACCGCGAAGTCGCTGGTGACGATGCAGGACGATGAAACCAGTTCCTCGTCGGAGAGGTGCGCCTGGCTTGCGTGGATGTTTCGCCAGACATGCGGGCTTCCATCGTCGTAGCCGATGCACAGCGTGCGGACGATTTTCAGATTCCAGTAGCCACGGAGAAAGGGATTGGGATTCTGGGTCATGGGAACTCTCCAGATTGAATAATGGAGCCAATTCCCGCCACCGGGAATTGGACCCGGTGGGTTGAAGATGGAAAAAGCGTCAGGCAGCGCGAACCATGGCGTTGTCAGCACCGCACTGGACGACGGGAAATGAATCGAGGGACATGGCCTTGTGGGCGCATGTCCCTCTCGGGGGTGCGAAAAGGCGGTGGTGTGCCGGGGACCGGCTCACCAACCGTTGTAGTTCACCAGCAGGTCGGCGATGACCTTGCGGCGTTGCAGATCGAGACCGTCGAAGTCCGACAGCCCGTGGAAGTGGCAGCGCTTGAGCATGGCACCACCTTCGCGCGCGTTGTAGAAGCTGACCATGGCAGACAGGAACATGCGTTCGCCGCTGCTCAGGACGCCGAGGGCATCATTGAGCTGCAGCATGTTGGGACGCAGATCCCACTTGCTCTTGGCCTGGTTCAGACCTTCACGAGTGCCGTTGCCGAACCATTCGGGGCCAGCGATCTCGACACCACGCTTCCATGCCTCGAAAAAGGCTTTGGGCGCGGCAGCGAAATGCTGTTCTTCCCGCATGATCTGATCGACGACTTCCCGCGGCAGTAGCTGGTTCATGACGTGATTCCTCCAGTTGGATCAGGGAATGGCGAGCTGGGACCAGCCGCCTCTTTCGAGGGCACGTTGAGCCGCGGCATAGCTGCGGAAGAACTCGCGGGATTCCCGCGAAACGGGGCCTTCGGTATCGCGCGTGCCGATGTAGTGGCCGGCGGCGCTTTGCAGGACTTCGAGCGGCAGGAACTTGCCGCAGTAGGTCGAGGCCAATTGCCCGAAGGTTTGGCCGAAAGAGGCTTGCTGGGACATGGATAGGCTCCTTGGAAAAGCGGTGCCACGTCCCTCACGGGATAGCAGCTCCCGCACGCGGTTGATAAAAAGCATCGACGTCGCGGGGACGCGCGTCCGCAGACTTGATGCGATGCGGACTGGTGGGTAACGCGGGAGAGCCCCGCGGCAGCCTGAAACCCTGGCTGCTGGCATGTGCTGACGAATCAGCGAACATGCGGGCAGCTTCGTGCGCGGGCCGCGCTGCGTCAGTTGGAAAATGGCATCCGGCCCAACCCCGATTGATGGGCACCGAAAGAAAGAAGCCCCGCATCGAGTGCGGGGCTGTCAGGGGGGGTGGTGACGCTGAGTCAGTCGGGCTTGTCGCCCAGGACATGCTGCTTCCACAAATCGAATGCCTGCTCGGGTGGAAGCTCGGCCAGGATGACGATGGGCTGGGCCTGCCGAGCGCGCAGCGAAGCGAAGTACGCCTTGCGGTCGGCGATGGCCTTGAGCTTGATGCCTTTGATGAACAGCAATTTGCCGTCCTTGATGAACAGCACCTTGTTGCCGATGTCGCGGTTGAACGCGGCTCGCACCTTGCGTTCCGCGTGCATGGCGTCGGCCAGTTCATCGACCAGGAAGTCGAGCGTCATGTCGATGTAGTGAGGGTCTTCGCCCTCCTGGCCGAGGTCGAGAGGCGCAGGCGGCAGGCCCTTGGCGAAGGCTTCGGCCTGCGCCAGCAGCGTCGCCTTGCCGTTGAGCGCGTGGAGGAACGTCGAGCCGCCGTGGCCGTCGTTGCGGGCCTCGGCGATGGGAGTGCCGTCGAACACGACGGTGGCGCTGAAGCACATCGTTTCCTCGCTGGCGAAGTCGGCCACCTTGAGGTTCTTCAGCGTGATGCGGTCTTGCTGGGTGATGTTGTCCATGGGAAGTCCTGAGATCGACCGGGTGGCGCCATGCCCCTGACGGGACGTGGCGGCCATCCCGTGGGTTGGAGGAAAAAGAGGCATCGATGCCCCGGTGGGCAGCGTTCGCCGGTGAGATGCCGAGGCGAACTGGCGGGTGGCGTGGGCGAAACCCACGGCAGCCTTGACACCCTGGCTGCGGGCTGCTGCCGATACGTCGGCAAAGCAGAAGGGAGAATGGCGCGGCCCGCAGGCTGCGTCGCCGATCAATCCGAAGCGGTTGAGCCCGTCTTGTGCAGGCACTGCACCAGGTGCTGGCCCAGCCATGCCATGCACGGGACGGCCATGGAGTTGCCGATTGCTTTGTAGCGCGGAGCATCCGCGGCGAGCTTGCCGCGGTACGAGATCAGCGTGTAGTCGTCGGGCATGCCTTGCAGCCGCTCGCACTCCACGGGCATCAGCCTCCGCACCCGCCAATGCGACCAGTCGCCGGGGCCAGGGTCGTTCCAGTCGTAGCGGAAATGCGCCTCGAAGTCGGGGGCCAGCACATGGGGCTTGTCCGCGCCGCCGCCGCTGGTGCGCAGTGCGGCCGCCACGCTGCCGCCCAGCTCGGCGGCAAGACCTTGCTCGCGGCCGCGCAGGGACACGCAGGCCACCATCGGCACCCCGTAGCCCGGCTTGCCGTTGGACAGGACGGTGCAAGCGACCTGGCCATGGCCCGACTCGAAGCGCACTTCACCACGGTTGTTCTGCGCGAACGCGATGGCGGGCACGACCCCGGCGTTCGCATGGCTGTTGCGATGGCCGCCAGCGCGCAGCGTCGGCGTCAGGTCGAGCGTGGCATCCGCGCCGCTGCCCTGGGCGGTGAAGGCGATGATCGGAACGCCTTTGCCGGTGCCGTCCTCGCTGCTGCCCTTGCCGTTGTTGGCGGTGTCGAGGGTGTGGGCGATGCTGCCGGCGACCGACTGCACCATGAACGTCTCGGTGCGGATGTCGTGCTTGGGGCCTGCGGCCATCAGGCATGCGGCCACATCGACGGGGCCGGTGCCGCCGCTGAATCCGAACGTCGTGGTGACCTTGCCGTAGGGCTGCTTCAGTCCTGCGAATCCTGCAAGTCCTGCGCATGCGCCTGCTGCTTCAGCACCCGGTCCAGCAGTGCGGGCAGCTTCTTGCCACGGCGCGCTGCCCGCACAAGAATCCCCGAGCAGGCCTGCGCGCTCAAAAAGTACTTCGGCGGGATCAAGGTCATCTCCACCACTTGCCACAAGAAACACGCGCTTGCGGCGTTGGGCGACACCGAAATATTGAGCGTCGAGCACGCGCCAGGCGATGCGGCGGCGGGGTCCAGACACACAACCAGCGTGCGCCCACCGATCCCCTGGCGGCTGGAGCGCACGGCTTTCTCCGGCCAGTGCCCCCAGGAAATGCCCGAAGGCATTGCTGCGGTCGTTGAGGACGCCGGGGACGTTTTCCCAGACGAGCGTGGCCGCCGGGCGGCGGTCTTGATGGCGGGTTTGGTCGATGGCATTGGCAAGCTCCACATAGGCAAGGCTCAAGGCACCGCGCGGGTCATCCAGCCCACGGCGCGCACCGGCCACGCTGAACGACTGGCACGGCGTGCCGCCGACCAAGATGTCGGGCGCCGGCACGGTGCCGGCGCGCACCTGGCGGGCGATCGCGGTCATGTCGCCGAGGTTCGGCACGTGGGGGTAACGGTGGGCGAGCACGGCGCTCGGGAACGGCTCGATTTCTGCGAACCACGCGGCTTCGAGGCCGAGGGGTTGCCAAGCGAGGCTCACGGCCTCAATGCCGCTGCACACGCTGCCGTACAGCAGTGGCGTGGCCTGGGGCGCACCGCGTGGGGTGCGAGGTTGCGGGTTCATGGTCGGGTCTCCTGTTCGTGTGGCCCTGGACCGTGTGGCCGGGCCGGGACGTTGATCGGCAGGAGAAAGGCGCCGAAGGCCTTGCGGCCTCCGGCTCAGGAGGACGGAACCACCCGTGGGCTGATTGGCAGGCCCGGTCGTCGCTAGAACCGTCTGCTCATCAAGCAATCGCACCCGGCGCATGTCGTGGTTGGCGCCGGCATCTTCTGGCGCACATCCGCGCACAAAAGGAGCCCTGTTTTTCGCCGTTGGGCACGGCATCGAATACCGCTGACCGCGAAGGGTCTCCAGGTGGCTCGCGCAGCCTGGCAAGCCACCGGGGGACCCTTCGCAGAGGCGGAAAAATGCAGATCAGCAGAACGCGCCGGGAAACCCCGGACATGGTTCGCGGAGAAGCTACCTTCAGGCCCCGTGGCCGGGGACGGCTGGGCGGGACGCGCACACGGACAAGAGAAGGCGTTGCGCGCTGGGCGTCCCGCAGGGCGTGCGGGACATGGGCCACGCCTTTGAGAACGGGCGTGGCTCTCGGGGAGCGGGGTCGGTCAGGAGCCCTTGCGGCCGCTACTGCGCGGGCGCGAGGCACCGCGCTTGGACGCGCCGGAATCGACCGGCAGCGTGCCTTTGCAGTCGGGGTAGCGACTGCACGACCAGAAGGGGCCGGTCTTGCCGGTGCGCTGGCGCGTCGGTGCGCCGCACTGCGGGCAAGCGGGTCCCTGGGGAACCTTGATGGACAGCGAGGTGCTGCCGTACTGCGCGATCAGTTGCGAAATCCATGCGGCCTGCTTGCCGATGAATACATCCAGGGTGAGCTGTCCAGCCTCGATCATGTCGAGCGCCTGCTCCCACACGGCGGTGGTTCCGGGGTCGGCAATCGCCGCGGGCACGGCATCGATCAAGGTGAACGCTGCATCCGATGCGCGGATGGAGCGTCCTTTCTTCACAAGGTAGCTGCGGGCGATCAACCCGCTGATGATGTTGGCCCGCGTGGCCTCAGTGCCGATGCCGACCGTATCCTTGAGCTTCTGCTTCAGGCGCGGGTCCGTCACCAGCTTGGCGACCCCCTTCATGGATTTGACCAGCTCGCCCTGCGTGTAAGGCTTGGGCGGCATCGTCTTGAGCGCCTTGATCTCGGCCTCGGCCACCTGACACGCCATGCCTTCGCGCAGCACGGGGAGTACCTGGCTGCGTGCCGTGACTTCACCGTCCTCGTCCGCTTGCGGCTCGGCCAGCACCAGGCGCCAGCCCTTGACGACCACCTGTTTTCCGGTGGCCACCAGCTTCTGCTGGTCGCAGGACAGCTTGGCGACAGTGCGGTCGAACTCGTGGTGAGGAAGGAACTGCGCCAGGTAGTGCGCGCGAATCAGTCGGTACACCGCCATTTCCTTCTCGCTCATGGCGGAGAGGTTTGCGGGTTCGAGCGTTGGGATGATGCCGTGGTGCGCCGTGACCTTGCCGTTGTTCCAAGCGCGCGAGCGCTGGGAGCGGTCGAGCTGGCCCATGATCGGACGCAGCGAGGGATCGGTCTTGAGCAGGCTGTCCAGAACAGTCGGCACCTCGGCGAACATGCTTTCAGGCAGGTAGCCGGAATCTGAGCGTGGGTATGTGGTGGCCTTGTGCGTCTCGTACAGGGCCTGGGCGATCTCCAGGGTCTCCTGCACGTCCAGCCCAAGCTGCTTGGAACAAACCTCCTGCAAGGTGCCCAGATCGAACAGCAGCGGTGGGCCTTCGCGCACGCGTTCGGTCTCGACCGATACCACCTGGGCGCTACCCGCAGTGCGGATCTGCTGCGCGGCCTGCTGGGCGATGGGCTGCTGCAGGCAGCGGCCGGCGTCGTCGGTGCAGCCATCGGGCGGAACCCACTGCGCGCTGAAAGTCTGTCCGCCTGCGGAAAGGGACACGTCGATGGCCCAGAACGGCACCGACTTGAAGGCCGCGATCTCGCGGTCGCGGTCCACGACGAGTTTGAGCGTCGGCGTCTGGACGCGCCCGACCGACAGCACGCCGTCGTAGCCTGCCTGCCGGCCCAGCACGGTGAACAACCGGCTGAGGTTCATGCCCACGAGCCAGTCCGCCCGTGAGCGCGCCAGTGCCGAGTAGTACATCGGCAGCGTGTCGGACGACGGCCGCAGCTTGCCGAGCGCGGTACGGATCGAGGCATCGTTGAGCGCCGACAGCCATAGCCGCTCGATGGGGCCGCGGTAGCCGCACAGGTCGATGATCTCGCGGGCGATCAGCTCGCCCTCGCGGTCGGCATCGGTGGCGATGACCAGATGGGTCGCCTTCGCCAGAAGCGCCTTGACGACCTTGAATTGCGTGGCGGTCTTCGGTTTGACCTCGACCCGCCACTGCTGGGGAACGATGGGCAACTGCTCCAGCGACCAGCGCTTGAGCGCTGCGTCATAGACCTCGGGAGCTGCCGCTTCTACGAGATGGCCGATGCACCAGGTAACGGTGACGCCGGAGCCGCTGAGACAGCCTTCACCGCGCTGCGTCGCGCCGAGGATTCGACCAATGTCTTTGCCCTGGGAGGGCTTCTCGCACAAGAACAGCCGCATGTCCGTCCATCCGAATTCCGTGGTTCATTGAGTTGCTGGAATCGAGGATGCCGAGCACCACCAGGGGCAGCAGCAAACAAGCCGCATGCGGTGGCGACCACTTTCACGGGATGGAATGGCGGGGACGGGAGTGGCGTGCGGCCGGAGGTGTGCGGGCCGGGAGCCGCGATTTTCGGGAGTGCGTGGAAGCCGGTGGACGTTGATGGAGCTATCCCCTGGGGATAGCTCGCGAAGGCATTGGGGCGACGGACAACTGCCGCCGCCCCATGCCGGCTCACTTCCTGCGCTTCGGCTCCTTCGGCGCTGCCGGTTCCTGGGCGGCCTGGGGATTCGGCTGCGTGTCCTGCGTGGTCTCCTGCTGCCTGGGGCTGAGGGTCACGGACTCGATGCGGAACGGCAGGATGCCGACGCTGCGCGCGTTGATCTGCCAGGTCTCGCGCGGCTGATCCTCGTTGTCCGTCCAGGGTTCGCGCTCCATGCGGCCGACGACCAGGACACGCATGCCTTTCTGGTACAGGTCCTTCCAGTGCGCGGCGTCGCGGTGCCAGACTTCCACCGGCGCCCAGAAGCCGCCGCGGTCCTCGAAGCTGCCATCCTTCTTGGGAATGGGGTTGTCGAAATAGACGTTCAGGCGCAAAAGGCGGCTGGGCTCGTCGTTGCCGTTGGGGAACTCCCGGTACTCGGGGGGCGAACCGATGTTGCCCTCGCCAGAAAAATGCGTGCTCATGTTGCAATCTCCGTGGTGGTTGAAATACCCGCACCTGGTCGGTGGCGGGCGCGTGCTGGGTTGCCCGGCGCGATCACCGATCACGCATGGCGGCTGGCGTGGACTTGAGCCGGCGCAGGTAGGCGTCTTCCGCCTCGGCGGCCTTGCTGGCGCACTCCTGGGCCTGCCTGCCCAAGGTGTGCAACAGGCTGATCTGCATGTTCAGCGTAATGCGCTGAAGCTCGATGGCGTGCAGGTCGGCCAGCAGGTTGACCGGCGTGCTGGTGCTCGCCATCAGCTCTTGCCACAAGGTGACGCCCATGGCCGAGCGGTCGTGCTTGCGCCAGCGCAGAAACGCCGTGCCTGCGCCAGTGGTCTGCTGGGCCAGTTCGATGGGCAGCAGGTGGAAGGGATGCCCGAGGGCCTGTTGCAGCACCTGACGCTGCGCCAGGGCAATCAACTCGTCGCGCATGCCGAAGCACTGGCTGGCCCAAGCCTCAAGATCCCCCTTACCCTTAAAAGGCTTCAAAAGGCCTTTTAGAGAGGCGGCATGTTCCAGCTTCATGAAAGCTGTCTGTTGCAGGGGGTGGAAGTAGCGGGTGTCGCGGTTCGGATCGCTCATGCCTGCGCGTCCTCGCCGCCCGTCGCTTCGGGGGCCTCCGTGGTGGCGGCCTCGTCGCTGGGGGAAGGTGCCGCGGCAGGACCGTCACTGCGCAGCTGCAGGCCACGGCGCACGGTGGGCGGCGCGAACTTCGAGCGGCGCGTGCCTTCCAGCACGTCCTGCGGCAGTTCGCCGAATTTTTCCAGTGCGGCCCGAGCTGCAGCGTTCTTCGCCGCGAAGTCGTCGCGGGTGCAGCCCGAGTAGCGGTACTGCTGCGCCAGGCTGAAAAGACTGCGCAGTGCGTGCGCGCCCTCGTTGAGCCAACGCTCCAAAGTGCTGCGGTCGATGAGTGCGGTGTGATGCGCGAGGATCAGCTTGCGGGCAATGTCGTCGTAGTCGGCCAACAGATAGACGGCGGCAAAGCCCAACTGCGCATTGACGAACAGCGGCAGCTTGACGGGTTGCACGTTAAGGTTTTCGCCCAGGGTCAGTGCCGGCGGAACGCTCGCGAGTGCCTGGTCCACCTGTTCGCGCAGCGATTGCAGCGTGGCCTTGGTCTGGTCGAGCTTGTCCTCGATGCGCAGCGTCCAGAAATCGCTGTACGGGTCATCCTGCTCCGAGCCGCGCCGCATCTTGTTCATCTGGGCGATGTAGCCGTTCAAGCCGACGATGCCGGGTCGCCCCTCGGCAGCGGCGCGGCCGTGCCAGATGCGCGAGGCGTGATGCGTGTGCAGCGTCAGCGACATCGCGCTGCGCAAGGAGCCGAGATTCAGTTGCAAGGGTTCATTGGTCGTTGCCATGGTGTCCGCTCGTTGTTGGAAAAGAGCGGCCAGCTTCGGCAAGAAGCGGAAGGCAGTCAGTCAACAAACCGAAACCCGCCCGTCCCCGGTTCAGGGCGCGGTGGTTGCATGTGGCGCGAGCTATCCCCTGGGGATAGCTCCATGGAGCGCCAAGGAACGCTGCACACCCGGATCAGCGCGGACAAGGCCGATCCGCGGCAGGCGATCCAGGCCCGGCGTGCAGCGGTTCGACGTCGTAGCCGTCAGTGGAACTATCCCCAGGGGATAGCTCTACTGAAAGCCACCGGCAGCCACTTCACCGTCTTGCACGCCTGCTCACTTGCTGGCGAGCAGCTTGCGTAGCCGCTCGATGTGCTGCCTGGCGACTTCTGGCGGCACAGGCTTGCCCTGCGGTTGAGGTGGTGGTGCCGCTGGTGGTGGCCGCTCGTTTGGCGGGACAGGTGCCGAGGGTGCGTCTTTCTTGGCCCAGGCGTTGAACTCGCCATGGATGGCCCGCTGGATGATGCCGAACAGATACCCCGCAGGATTGCGGATGCCGTGGTTGCTGCATCGCGTGGCCCATTCGTCCAGCACGGCCTGCCTGAGCGAAACATCGACTTGCTGCAATGCCACTCTGGCACCTGTTTGCTGCTCTGCCTTCAGTTCCGCGAAGCGCTTGGGCCATTGCAGGTCGTCCAGCACGCGCGCCTGCGCGGTAGTACGTACTTCATCAATACGACTACTACGTACTGTACGGGCCTGCTTCGGATTCCGAAGAGAGGCGTCTGGCGCGGGTTTCGGCCCTGCTTCGGATTCCGAAGTGGGGTCATCGGGATTCCAAAGAAGGCTCGTCGCCCCTTCTTCGGAATCGTGCGTGGCGTCCTCCTGTGGATAACTTTCGTGCGCCCCGACGCCCTGGCTGGCGAGGCGTTCGGCCAGGACTTGCAGCCTCGACGGCAGGGTGCGCCCGGCCAGCATCGGGTCTTGGCCGATTTCCTTGAGGGTGTGCAGGCCCACGATCTGCACGGCCTTGGCGGAATGGCCGAGCGCCTGGCTGACGAGTTGCAGGTAGTCCGGGTCGAGCTGCATGGCCTCGAACGGGGTCAGTGGTTCGTCGTGTAGCACGTACAGATTGCCGAGGATGCGGCCACTCTTGGGGTCGCGTCGCCGCCGCACGAGGCTCAGCCAGCGGGTCAGGCGCAGCAGCGTCAGCGCTCGCGCCACGGTTTCGTGCGAGGCCTGTCCGGCGCAGGGCATCGAGGCCAGCCAGGGCCGAAGCTGTTCATACGTCGGGAACGCCGTCACGCCATCGTCGCCCTGCATCAGCCGGAAGACCTGCCAGGCGTTGCGCTCCAACGGCGTCAGGCGACGGTCGAGGAACAGCCGCCGCGGTACGGACTCGTGCCGGTTGCCGCTGAACAGGAAGGCATCGCCAGACGCCGGGCCCGTGGGCATCGCGACAGGCGTGGGTGTGGGCGGGGGCGCGTCGGCGTTGGGCTTGGGCACAAGGTTTTTCAGCGCAGCGTCGAACAGGTCTGCGAGTGCGATGGGGCCACGACGTGGTGCGGTGTCGTCCACGGCCATGGTCAACCCAATCCCTGATCGACCCAGCTCTTGATCGAGGCCCAGACCACCGATAAAGGCAGCGACATGCCTTCAGCCAAGTCCATGGCGGCATCGAGGATGGAGGTCTCGTCTTCGAGATCGACGTTCCTGCTGCTGGTCACGGCCTTCCATTGCTGCCACAGCTCCGTGTCCTGCTTCTCGTCCAGCACGGGATGGCGGCCCTTGCGCTTGGGCAGGCCGAGGATTTCGCGGCGAAGCGCCACTTCCTGGTGGGTCAGGCCGTAGAAACGGCTCACCATTTCGGTGCTCGCGCCCAGCCTAAGCATGCGATCGACCGTGGCGATTTCCTTTTCCACGTCCTGCGCCTGCCTGAGCAGACGCCGGAGTACTTCGCGGTTGACCGTCACGGAGCACCACGAGACGCTGGCGTTAGCCAGCACGCTGATCAGCGCGGGATGCTTGAGGGCGCCCAGCTCTTCCTCGCCAAACCCCATCAGCTTGCAGCGGCGCAGTTGCCCATTGCGCAGGTCATAGAGAGCTTGGGCGATGACAGCCTGGTTGAGTGGGTGTGGTGTGGACATGCTGGTCTCCCTCAGTCACGTTCCAAGGTCCACAGCGCTGGCGTCCAAGTCGAGCAGACGGCGGGCCAGGCGCAGCAGCCGGAACAGCTTGACCAATGCGGTGTCGCTTAGACGCCGGCTTGCGTCCCCCTGTCCGTGAAGCAGCGCCGGCAGGTCGATGACGACTTGCCCGCTGTTCAGGCCGACTTCGGCGGGCTGCTGACCAGCCAGGCACGCCAGCAGCGCCAGGGCGGCACGACCCAGCGGCGCCGGGGCACGGGCGCCGGCATGGCATGCGAAACCAATACCGTCCGCGCGGTCCTCGATGCACTGATCGAGGCCTGCCTCGCCCGCGATCTCGCGTGCAAACTGCGCGATGTGGATGCGCAGGCGGTCGGGCGTGTCCAAGCCCGCGTCGATGTGCCAAACGTCGGAAATCGGATAGAGCCCGCCTGCCTGGACAGGAATGGACTGCAAGACGTTGGCCGAAAAATCGGGCAGCGCATCCCCCAGCTCGTCGGCGACCATCCGCTGAATGGATTGCAGCCGTTCCGTCGTCGGTGCGGGCGAAACGATGTGCTCCTGCAGCAGATCACCAGGAGCAGCCACGGGGCTGACTGCAGGCGAGTCGTCCGTTTCCGAATCGCCCTTGCGCTCACGCGCCCCATGCGTGGCCGCCGGCGTCGGGGTCGCTGGGGCTGGTGCGGCGGGCGGGCGTGCCATGGCGCCCGGCTCGGGCAGCGCGGGCGGTGCCGATGGCGGGGTCGGGTCGCTGACCAGGGCGCGATGGCGGCTTTCGGATTCGGTGAGGTCGAGCGCCAGCACGTCGTAGTCGATGCCGAGCAACTCGGACATTTGGCCGATCAGCTCGTCCTGCACGCGCTGGGGGGCGAACTCGCCGGCCTGCGCGTCGAACTGCGACAGCACCTCCTGAAAGAAGTCGTCGAAGTCCTGTACCAGCGTGCGGCCCTTGGCGTAGCGCTCCCACGCGAGCAGGCAGGCTTTGCGCATGACCGACAGGCGTTCGACCTGGTGGCGGCCGAGGCCGCCATAGAGCACGGCGGGGATCGCCGGTAGGAGGTAGCGCACCGCATCGTTCATGCGGCTGATGTGCGACTGCTGGACCGGGAAACCATCGGCGGCGAGGCGTCGGGCCAACTCGGATTGGCTCAGGGTGGTGCTGCTTTCCTGCTCGTAGAACTCGCGCGCTTTCTCGACGCCAAGGGCGCGTTCGATGAACGTGAGGCCGCCGCGCAATTCGTTTTCGGCCAGATGGCCGGTCAGCATGACGACTTCGCCGCGGCTGGGCCACGGGCGGAACAGGCACGAGAGGCGGAAAAACTGCTCGTCCTTGGTCTCCGACCACAGTTCGCGCAGGATCGCCAGGCGCGTGTTGCCACCGTTGCGGATGATGTAGTGGTCCTCGCCCGGCCGACGCGTGATGGCCGGTGCCGCGTCCAGGCCGCGCTCGCGGATGGAAGCCTTGATGTCCTCGTAGGTCGGATTTCGCTTCTTGCGCGGGTCATGGTCGTAGGGACGCAACTGATCCAGGGTCACGACCATGGGCGTGTCGGCGATGGGGTCGCTCAGAGTCGAGGCAGACGAGCCGCTGCGCTCGAACCCGGCCGCAAGCAGCTTGCCGGCCATCTGCTGGGAGGTCAGCTCAGCCATGACTGCGTCCCTGTGCAGGAGGGCGGGTCTCGCGTTCGGCGCGGCGGATCTGCGCACGGGCGTTGAGGGACGCGCGGTGGTCGCTGGCCGTCGAACTGGTGTAGATCGCGGCGCAACCTGCCTTGGTGAATTTGAGGTGGCCGCCTGGCGTGCGCTTGACGTGCCAGCCCTCGCCGACTGCGAACTCGATCAGGGCGCGCAGCCGCTGGTGGCCTCGGGCCAGTTCATGTGCGTTCGCCATGAGGCCTCCCGGTATCAAGAGGAAATGGCGGGCGGCCGGATACCGTGGCAAATCGGTGCTGCCACTGCGGGAACAATTCGCTGGCGAGGCTGCGCATGGTGTCGATCGCAGCGGGGGCGACTCTGCCCGGCGGCTGGCGATACTCGACGCGGTGTACCGGCAGGCCGCGCGTTGCGGCGCGCGGATAGGCTTCGATGGCCGGCACGTCGGTGGTCAGCACGCGGATGCCGGCGTGGTCTTGGAACAGGTCGCGCAGGGCCTGCTGAATCAGCCGGGCGTTCGCCGACACGGGGTGGACGCGGTTGATGAGCAGGTGCAGCGGTGGCGGCTCGATGCCGAGATGCCGGTACGGCGCGATGTCTTCGAGCAACTGCATGGTGCCGCGTCGCAGTTCGCGGGCGGCGAGAATTTCCGGGGTCACGGGCGACAGCGCGATATCGGAGGCGAGCACCGCCATCTCCAACATCACCGAGCGCGCGCCCTGGGTGTCGATCAGCACCAGGTCGTAGATGGGTGCCAGCACGGGCAGCAGGTGCCGCAGCCGCAGACGCCCGTCCGGCGCGTGCAGCAGCAAGGTGTTCAGCTCGCCGCGGTGGTCGTTGGACAGCACCAGGTCCAGGCCGGCGACGGTCGTGCGGGACACGAGCTGGCCGAGGTCGCGCTCGTTGAAGGCCAGCAGCTCATAGATGCCTCCAAGCGCGCGGTGAGCCAACTCGTAGTAGGACGACAAGGTGGGCTGCACGTCGAGATCGAGCAGCAGCACGCGCAGCCCCGCGTCGGCGATGAGTCCGCCCAGGTTCGCTGCCGTGGTGGTCTTGCCGACGCCACCTTTCGTGGAAATGATGGATACAACCTGCATGGCGTTCTCCGTGTGAGGATGGAAGGTCCGCGGGAGAACGGGTCAGGCCCGGTTGTTGACGCGCTCGGCGATCCACTGATCGATCTCGATGGAATCCCAGCCGACCGCGCGCACACCCAAGCGCAGCGCTTGCGGGAACTGGCGCTTCTTCATCAGGTTGTAGATGTGGGCACGCTTGAAGCCGGACTTCGCTTCCACTTCTTCCAGGCGCAGGATGCGGCGCTCGTTTGGTTGCAGTACAGGTGTTTGCGACATGGCGGTCACTCCTGAACGCTCAGTGGCGTTTGTTGGCGTGACCTCTATTCAATAGACATGACTGCGAAAAGACATTGCAAATGCAATCTCCGCGACTGCACATACAAGCTGGAAATCTTCAGAGGGTGGCGCTATGCAGCCGGCGCCGGGCCGTGGCGAACTTGCCGTTCAATGTCCGCTCGGCGATCCCCATGACGCCGTGGTGATGGGCGACCAGTGCGCTGACTACGGCCTCTTGCGTCTCGAAGCTGGAGTACGGCGCACCCGAGGGCGACTGGCCGAGCATCAACTCCAGCATGCCCCCGATGATGTTCAGGTAGGTGGCCTCGGCCCGATCGCTGATTGGGCACTGCGCGCAGGCGGGAATCACCGTGGACTGCTTGAGCAGCGCGTCGTGCTTGTCCTGCAGCTCGCGAAGTTGGCGCTTGGACTGCTCCAAGGCGGATTTCAGGGCGAGCTGTTCAACCAGCATGGCTTGCCCGGTCTCCAGCGAGATGAAGGGATGGGTGATGCGCTCGCTGCGGGAGAAGAGAAAGCCTGGACGCTGTTCGGGGTAGTGCTGGCGCATCCAGCGCTTCAGATCGACATGGCGGACGGTGAGATCGAGAGAGTCGATCAGTTCGGTGTCGTGCGTCGTGATGCCGTCCCGCCCGAATGGCAGTTCCCCATTGAGAATGCCGTCATAGATGCGTTCGGTGTACAGCCGCAGTTCGCCCCAGCGTGGGCAGTCCAGCGAAAGTGGCAGGTTCCGGGGCGACGAAATCGAGGCCAGGATCGCCTGCTCGTACCGCAGCAGCCCGGCCCAGCGGATGGACGCTTCGATCGGGCGATAGAACACCTTTGATGTGGGTGCATCATTCTTGTTCTCGTGCATGCTCCGTCTCCTTCCAGGACAAGAACTACATGGCCGACTCCTTTGCCGCCGACCTCATGATCGGCGTGTTGTCTGTGCAGGACGCGAGCCCCGAGGGCGGCTTCGTCATTGGGCTTGAGTACCTCTTACCAGTCGGCGCTACTGGTAGCCGTCGTGTGCTCGATGTGTAAAAATTCATCGACTAGAAGACCGAGCATCAGGACGCAGGCTCGACAGTGACGCTCTCGCTATCAGGGTCGTAAGAATTTGCGGCCTCTGCAAAACCGTCTGGGTATGGCCTGATATGCCAACGGTCTCAAGGGGTGCGAAGGGGAGGGCAATCGTCATCCAACGTCCAGCCGGACGCACCGAATCCGCGCCTGTCATGCTCATCCTGGCATGCTGATATATCCATAAAGAATCGCGTCCACGCACCATGGCTAGGGTGTGCGTTCTTCCGGCGTGGCTTGCGCAGATGGGCGCCGCGATGCGCGGTGCGCACCTTTCCACGGTGGCATTCGAATCGCCCCGACATCGGAAGCCTGCTGCCTAGTCGGCATCGCGGTGAAGATGCGGAAGCAGAGAACGGGATATGGGGGGCTAGTTCGAGTCCACGCGGATGGCGATGTGCGGGGTGCGGGTCTGGTGCGCGGAGTGTGCGTCTTTGGACGTCGATGGATTTCTTTGGACGAACTTGTTGCCGGGGACGAAAAACAAGGCTACAATTGAGGTCTTCGCTGGTCACCTCGGCGAAGAAATTGTTTGGGAAACAACGACTTACGCGCCTAGTAAACGTCTCGTTTCCCGCTCCAGTCTCGTTCGGGTCCGCCGGCTAGGTGGCAGAGTGGTCATGCAGCGGCCTGCAAAGCCGTGTACGCCGGTTCGATTCCGACCCTAGCCTCCACGCCTGTCGGCATAATGTGCGGCGGCCCGTCCTTGGTGCATCCATGCCCCGGTGGCGAAATCGGTAGACGCTACGGACTTAAAATCCGTTGACCGCGAGGTCGTGCCGGTTCGAGTCCGGCCTGGGGCACAAGTAAAGCATGAATAATAGTTCGTAAGACATTAATATATAACATTTAACATGAACGATACGAGCGACAAGGGACAGCTGCTCGGCCAGTTGCGCATCGATCGCAGCGAAGACGACGGGTCGGCGCGCCGCCACTGGCTGGTCGGTGGCCTTGCCGCGGTCGTCGTACTGTCCGCCGGCGCATTCTGGGGGTGGCGCAGCGCCCATGCGCCCGTCGCCGTTCAGGTCGCGGTCGCCTCGGCTCCCGCCGCCCAGGGCTCCGGCGCCGCGGCCGTGCTGCAGGCGACCGGCTATGTCACCGCACGACGCCAGGCGACGGTGTCTGCGCAGATCACCGGCAAACTGACCGAGGTGCTGATCGAGGAAGGTGAGCATGTCGCGGCCGGCCAGGTGCTGGCACGCCTCGAGTCACGCTCGCAGCGCGCGGCGCTCGCCCAGGCCGATGCACAGCTCGCCGAAGCGCGCGCGCGGGTGGGGCAATACTCGAGCGAGCTCGACCAGGCACAGCGCGACTACGTGCGGCAGCAGGATCTCGTCGCGCGCCAGCTCGTCGCCGCTCAGGCCGTGGAGAGTGCGCGTACGCAGGTCGAATCGCTCGCGGCGCAACTCGCCGCGCAGCGCGGGGCCGTGCACGTCGCGGCCGCGCAACGCGAAAGTGCCGGGGTGCAGCTGAACTACACGACGGTGCGTGCGCCGTTCGCCGGTGTCGTGATCGCCAAGGCGGCCCAGGTCGGCGAGATCGTCTCGCCGCTCTCGGCGGGCGGCGGCTTCACGCGCACGGGCATCGGCACGCTCGTCGACATGGATTCGCTCGAAGTCGAAGTCGACGTGAACGAGGCGTACATCAATCGCGTCGTCGTCGGCGGGCCCGCGGAGGCCGTGCTCGACGCGTACCAGGACTGGACGATTCCGGCGCACGTGATCGCGATCATTCCGACCGCCGATCGCGGCAAGGCGACCGTGAAAGTGCGCATCGGCCTCGACCGGAAAGACCCGCGCATCCTGCCCGACATGGGCGTGCGCGTGTCGTTCCTCGCGGGCGAGGCGCCGCAGGACACCGTCGCGCCGCCGGCGGGTGTACTCGTGCCTGCCAGTGCCGTGACGTCGCACGGGGACGCGAATGTCGTGTTCGTCGTCGAGGGCGGGCGCGTGCGTGCACGCAAGGTGAAACGGGGGCAGCCGTTCGGCGATCTCACCCTCGTCGAAGGAATCGAAGCCGGCACGAAGGTCGTGCGTGAGCCGGGCAAAGACCTGGCCGATGGTGCAAGGATCGTGGAGGCGGGCACATGAGCGCATTGGTGGAGATCCGCGACCTGAGCAAGGTCTACTCGCGCGGGCGGCAGTCGGTCGAAGTCCTGCACCATGTCAGCCTCGATATCCAGGCGGGCGATTTCCTCGCGTTGATGGGCCCTTCAGGGTCGGGCAAGACGACGCTCCTCAACCTGATCGGCGGCCTCGATTCGCCGACGAGCGGCAGCATCAGCGTCGCGGGGCAGCGCATCGATACGCTGCGCGGGGCGGCGCTCGCGAAATGGCGCGCGACGCATGTCGGCTTCGTCTTCCAGTTCTACAACCTGCTGCCGATGCTGTCGGCACAGAAGAATGTCGAGGTGCCGCTGCTGCTCACGAAGCTCACGGCCGCGCAGCGCAAGCGCAATGCCGGCATCGCGCTGCAGCTCGTGAACCTCGCCGATCGCGCGCAGCACAAGCCGACCGAGCTCTCCGGCGGCCAGCAGCAGCGCGTCGCGATCGCGCGCGCGATCATCTCCGATCCGGCGCTGCTCGTCTGCGACGAGCCGACCGGCGACCTCGACCGCCAGTCCGCCGAGGACGTGCTGCAGCTGCTGCAGGTGCTGAACCGCGAGCACGGCAAGACCATCATCATGGTGACGCACGACCCGAAGGCCGCGCAGCACGCGAGCCACACGCTGCATCTCGAAAAAGGCACGCTGGTGGAGGCCGCCGCATGAAGTACCTGCACCTCGTCCGGGCGGCGCTGATGAGGCGCAAGACGCGCACCGTGCTCACGATCCTCTCGGTACTCGCGGCGTTCCTGCTGTTCGGCCTGCTGAACGGCGTGCGCGCCGCCTTCGAGGCCGGCGGCACGCTCGCCGGCGTCGACCGCATGGTCGTCTCGTCGCGTTTCTCGATCATCCATCCGCTGCCGGAAAGCCTGGTCGCACGCGTACGGGCGGTGCCCGGTGTGAAGGAGGCGACGTGGGCGAACTGGTTCGGCGGCTATTACCGGGAGCCGAAGAACCAGCTGATCATCCTCGCCATTGCACCGGACTACTTCGACGTCTACCCGGATTACGGCGTCTCGGCGCCCATGATGGCGGCGTTCAACGATGCACGCACGAATGTGCTGGTGGGCGCCGCGCTCGCCCGGCGCTTCGGCTGGAAGGTCGGCGACAAGCTGCCGGTGATGGGGTCGATCTTCCCGAACAAGGCGACCGGCGAGACCACCTGGCAATTCGACATCGCGGGTATCTACGAGGCGCCGAACGCGAAGTCGCGCGCGCTCGAGCAGGAAGTGCTGCTGCACTGGCAGTACTTCGACGAGGCGAACGGCTACGGCCAGGGCAGCGTCGGCTGGATCGTCGTGCGGGTGGCGGATCCGGCGCGCTCGGCAGAAATCGCGCAGCGCATCGACGCGCTGTCCGCCAACTCGGACCACGAGACGAAGACGCAGACGGAACAGGAGTTCAACCTGTCGTACGCGAAGCAGATCGGCGACATCGGGCTCATCGTCACCGCGATCATCGGCGCGGTGTTCTTCACGCTGATGCTGCTCACCGGCAATACGATGGCACAGGCGGTGCGCGAGCGCATACCGGAACTCGCGATCCTGAAGACGCTCGGGTTCACCGACCGCAGCGTGCTGGCGCTCGTGTTCCTGGAATCGGTGCTCCTCACCGTGATCGGCGGAGTGCTCGGGCTCGCGCTCGCTTCGATCCTGATACCCGTCGTGAGCGCCGCGAGTGGCGGCATGCTCGAGCTGCCGCCGATCGGCTTGCGTTCGTGGCTGCTCGGCCTCGCGCTGATGGTCGCGGTCGGCGCGATCGTCGGCGTGCTGCCGGCGCTGCGCGCGATGCGCCTCAAGATCGTCGACGCACTCGCCGGGCGCTGACGGAGGCGATGCGCATGCAGACGCTCCGGCGCTGGCTCGGCTACCTCGCAATGTTCATCGTGATCGCGGCTTCGATCATCGCCTGGACGATGGTGCCCGCTGTCGTGCTGCTCGCGTGCGGCGCGCTGCTCATCGCGTGGATGGCGGTGACGCGCACCGGGCGGCAGGCGACGGCCGTGACCTGGGTGGGTCTCCTGACCCTGCCGCAGCGAATCGGCGCTTCATCCGTGATCGTGGTCGGCATCGCCGGTGTCGTAGGCGTGCTGGTCGCGCTCCTCGCTCTCGCGGGCGGGCTCAGGGAGACGCTGCGCGGCACGGGCAACAGCGATACGGCCATCGTGCTGCGGGGTGGAGCGACCGCGGAACTCGACTCGGGACTGTCGCGCGAGGACGCCACGCTCATCCTGCAGGCACCCGGTATTGCGCGCGACGCCGCAGGCAGCGCGATCGGCTCGGCCGAGATCGTCGTCGTGGCCAATGTCCCGAAGAAATCGAGCGGCACGGACGCGAACGTCGAGATCCGTGGCGTCGGCCCGCAGGTCTTCGCACTGCGCCCGAACCTGCGCATCGTCGCAGGCCGGGCGTTCAAGCCGGGACTCAGGGAACTGGTCGTCGGCCAGGGCGCCCGCGGCCAGTTCGTCGGGCTCGACCTCGGGGCGACGATCAACCTGAATGCGCAGCAATGGCAGATAGTCGGCGTGTTCGCATCGGGCGATGCGCACGACTCGGAGCTGGTCGGGGACGCGGAAACGGTCGCCTCCACCTACCGGCGCGACGGCTTCCAGTCGGTGACCGTGCGGCTCGCCTCGCCCGGGTCGTTCGACATGTTCAAGGCGGCACTCGCGAGCGATCCGCGGCTCAAGGTCGACGCGCGCACCACGCGCGATTACTACTCGGCCCAGTCGGAACAGCTGAGCAAGGTCATCCGCATCGTCGGCATCGTGATCGCCTCGATCATGGCGATCGGTGCGGTATTCGGCGCGCTGAACACGATGTATGCGGCGATCACGGCACGGGCACGTGAAGTCGCGACCTTGCGCGCCATCGGCTTCGGCGCGGCGCCGGTGCTCGTTTCCGTCGTGCTCGAGGCGATGCTGCTGGCGTTGCTCGGCGGCGTGCTCGGCGCGGCCGTGGCGTGGTTCCTGTTCAACGATTACGCGGTATCGACCCTGGGGGCGAATTTCAGCCAGGTGGTCTTTCGCTTCGATGTCTCGCCGAAGCTGCTCGGGACCGGCGTGCGCTGGGCGCTCGCGATAGGGCTGATCGGGGGACTCCTGCCCGCGGTGCGCGCCGCACGCCTGCCCGTGACCGCGGCTCTGCGGGAATCCTGAACGCCCGGGATGCTAAAATGGCCGGATGTCCGTTCACCGGCTGGCCGGCGAGGCCCTGCACGTCTTCCGTGGCGAACGCCACGTGCTGCGCGGTGTCTCGTTCATGGCGCAAGGCGGCGAGTACCTCGAGGTGACGGGGCGCAACGGCGCGGGCAAGACGAGCCTGCTGCGCACGATCGTCGGCCTCGTGCATGCCGAGTCGGGCCGTATCGAGTGGAACGGGCAGGACATCCACCGCGATGCGCGCGCGTTTCACGCGCAGCTCGCTTTCCTCGGGCACGAATCGCCGCTGAAGGCCGATCTCACGGCGACCGAGAATTTGCGTTTCGCGATCGGCATACGCCGGGCGATCGGCGCCGGGGAGATTGCCGGGGCACTCGGCGAGACGGGCGCGAACGGCTTCGCCGACCGGCCGGTACGCACGTTGTCCGCGGGCCAGCGCCGCCGGGTGGCGCTGGCGGGCGTCGTGCTCGCGGCAGCACCGCTGTGGGTACTCGATGAACCGGCCACGCACCTCGATGCGGACGGCCACGCGCTCGTCGGTCGACTCGTCGAGCGCCAGCGGGCGAGCGGCGGCATCGTGATCGCAGCGGTACACGCGCCGCTGCCCGTGGCGGAACCGGGAACGCGACGCCTCGGGTTGACGTCCAAGTGACGCACGGCATGAGCGGCGCCTGGCATACCGCGCAACTGGTCGTCGGACGAGACTTGCGTCTCGCTTTCAGGAACCGGGCGCAACTTCTGCACCCCCTATTGTTCTTTGGCATCGTGACGACACTTTTCCCCCTGGCCCTCACGCCCGAACCATCGCGTTTGCGCGACGTCGCACCCGGCGTGCTGTGGGTCGGCGCCTTGCTCGCCTCGCTCCTCGCGATCGAGTTCCTGTTCCGCGAAGACGCACAGGACGGCACGCTCGAGCAATACGCCCTGTCGGGCCGCTCGCTCACCTGGCTGCTGTTTGCCAAGACCGTGTCGCACTGGCTGCTGTCGGGCCTGCCGCTCGCGGTCGCGAGCCCGATCGTGGCGTATGGGCTCGCCGTGTCGCCGGCCGCGATGCCGGGTATCGTGGCGTCGGTCGCGCTCGGGACGATGGCGCTCAGCCTGCTCGGTGCGGTCTCTGCCGGCCTCACGCTCGGTATCAAGCGGGGCGGGGCGCTCCTGTCGCTGCTGACGCTGCCGCTCGCCGTGCCGCTGCTGATCTTCGGCGCACAGGCCACCGCGCGGGCGATCGAGGGCAGCGACATGGCAGCACCGATGTATTTTCTCGCCGCCTGCACGGTGCTCGGTATCACGCTGGCACCGCTGGCGGTGGCGGCGGCCGTGCGGATCAGCCTGGAGTAGGGCATGGATTGGACCTGGTTTCACCGCTTCGCCTCGCCGCCGCACTTGTACGGGCTCGCGGGCCGGCTCACGCCGTGGTTCGCATGGCCTGCGGCGTTCCTGATCGCGCTCGGGCTCTATGGCGGGCTCGTGCTGGCGCCGCCCGACTACCAGCAGGGCGACGGCTTCCGGATCATCTACGTGCATGCGCCGAGCGCCTGGTTGTCGCTGATGGCCTACACCTGGATGGCGGTCGCGGCCGCAATCGGGCTCATCTGGCGCATGAAGGCGGCGCACGCGGCGGCCGCGAGTTGTGCGCCCATCGGCGCCTGGTTCACCGTGGCGGCGCTCGGTACCGGCATGCTGTGGGGCAAGCCGATGTGGGGCACCTACTGGGCGTGGGACCCGCGGCTCACGGCCGAACTCGTGCTGCTGTTCCTGTATCTCGGCTATATCGGGCTGCGCTCGGCGATCGAGGACCCGCAGCGCGCGGATCGCACGAGCGCGGTGCTCGCGATCGTGGGCGTCGTGAATGTACCTATCGTGCGCTACTCGGTCGAGTGGTGGAATTCGATCCACCAGGCACCGTCGGTGATGAAGTTCGGCAAACCGTCGATCAGCTGGCCGATGCTGACACCCCTGCTGATCATGTTCGCCGGGTTTACACTACTGTTTGTGGCGCTGCTGCTGGTGCGCCTGCGCGGGGAGATCCTGCGCCGGGAAAGGCGGGCGCAATGGGTCGTGGAGGTGGTCGCGGAATGAGCGGGTTTTTCTCGATGGGCGGTTATGCGGGCTCCGTATGGCCCGCCATGGCGCTGACATTCGGCATCATCGCGTGGAATGTGATCGCGGCGCGGCGCTCGCTCGCCGCGGCGCGCGCCGAAGTGCGCCGCCGGATCGCGATGGAGGAGGCGCCATGACCCCGCGCCGCCGCCGTCTCATCCTGGTCGCCGGCATCCTCGCGGGTGTGGCGGTTGCCGGCGGGCTCGCACTGCAGGCCTTCCGCGAGAACGTGATGTTCTTCTTCGATCCCACGCAGGTCGCCAAGGGCGAGGCGCCCGCGGGCGAGCGGTTCCGCCTCGGAGGCATGGTCGAGAACGGCAGCGTCGTACGCAAGCCGGGCAGCCTCGAAGTGCAATTCATCGTGACGGACTTCCAGCGCACGGTCCCGGTGCACTACACCGGCGTCCTGCCCGACCTCTTTCGCGAGGGGCAGGGTGTCGTGGCGCACGGGCGGCTCGGCGCCGATGGCGTGTTCACGGCCGACGAAGTACTCGCGAAGCACGACGAGAACTACATGCCGCCCGAAGTGCACCGCTCCCTGAAGCCGCCCGCCGCGGCGCCGCAGGGCTGAGCCGATGCTGCCGGAGCTGGGCCATTTCGCGCTGATCCTCGCACTGCTGCTCGCGGGCCTGCAGGCGTTCTACGGTCTCGCCGCGCCGGCGCTCGGGCGCGAGCGCTGGCTCGCGGCGGTCATTCCCGCCACGGCGGGCCAGGTCGTGATGGTGGGCACCGCGTTTGCGTGCCTCGTCGCGAGTTTCGTGCGCTTCGATTTTTCGGTCGCCTACGTGGCCGAGAATTCCAACTCGGCGCTGCCGCTCGTCTATCGCATCGCGGCGGTCTGGGGCGCCCACGAGGGGTCGCTGCTCCTCTGGATCACGCTGCTCGCCGCGTGGACCGTGGCCGTCGCCTTCGGCGTGGCGCGCCTGCCACGACGTATCGGCGCACGCGTGCTCGGCGTGCTCGGTCTCGTGAGCTTCGGTTTCCTGCTGTTCACTCTCGCGACCTCCAATCCTTTCCTGCGCCTCGATCCGCCGGTGCCCGACGGACGCGACCTGAATCCGCTGCTGCAGGATCCGGCACTCGCGATGCATCCGCCGCTCCTGTACACGGGCTATGTCGGTTTTGCGGTGGGCTTCGCCTTTGCAATCGCCGCGATGCTCGAGGGCCGGCTCGACCAGTCGTGGGCGCGCTGGACACGCCCGTGGACACTCGCGGCCTGGGCGTTCCTCACCTGCGGCATCGCGCTCGGCAGCTGGTGGGCCTATTACGAGCTCGGCTGGGGCGGCTACTGGTTCTGGGACCCGGTGGAGAATGCGTCGTTCATGCCGTGGCTCGTGGGCACGGCACTGATCCACTCGCTCGCAGTCACCGACAAGCGGGGCCTGTTCAAGAGCTGGACCCTGCTGCTCGCGATCATCGCGTTTTCGCTGAGCCTGCTCGGCACCTTCCTCGTGCGCTCGGGCGTGCTCGTGTCGGTGCATTCGTTCGCGGCCGACCCGGCGCGCGGCGTGTTCATCCTCGCATTTCTCGTGGTCATGATCGGCGGGGCGCTCACGCTCTACGCCTGGCGCGCGCCGCGTCTCAAGTCGGACGCCGGCTTCGAGTTCGCGTCGCGTGAATCCTTCCTGCTCTTCAACAACATCCTGCTGGTGATCGCCGCGGCGACCGTGTTCGGCGGCACGCTCGCGCCGCTCATCTCCGACACGCTCGGCCTCGGCACGCTCTCGGTGGGGCCGCAGTATTTCAATCCGACCTTCCTGCTGCCGATGCTGCCGCTGCTCGCCCTCGCGGCCATTGCCGTGCACGCGAACTGGAAGCGGGGGCGCCTGCCCGCACGCCGCCGGGCGGTGATCGGCACGGGGCTCGCGGCGCTCGTGATCGCGCTCGCGCTGGTGTTTGGCTACTACGCGGGCAGGCCGGGCCTCGCGTTGCTGAGTTTCGCGCTCGGCGTGTGGCTCGTACTGTCCACACTCGTCGATCCGCTCGACCGGCTGCGTCGCGGACCGACGCTGCCGCGCGCGATCGTCGGCATGACCCTCGCGCACGTGGCGCTCGGCGTGTTCGTGATCGCGGTCACGGCGGTCGAAACCTACACGGCCGAGCAGGACATCGCGCTGGCGCAGGGCGAGATCGCGCACGTGGGCGGGTTCGACTTCCGCTTCGACGGCGTCGGTGCGCTCGACGGACCGAACTACGATGGGGTGCAAGGCACCGTGCAGGTGTCGCGCGACGGTGTGCCCGTAGTCACGCTCCACCCCCAGAAGCGGCGCTATCTCGTGCAGCAGTCCGTGATGACCGAGGCCGCGATCGCCTCGCAGGCGGGCCGCGATCTCTTCGTCGCGCTCGGTGAAGACCTGGGTGCGGGCCGGTGGAGCTTGCGTATCCAGATCCGGCCGCTGATCAACTACGTGTGGCTCGCGGCTGCGCTGATGGCGCTCGGCGGGTTCGTCGCCGCGTCCGACCGGCGTTATCGCAACGTGCGCGCGCCGGCGGCGTCGCCGGTGGATGCGGGGCAGGGCAGTCCGGCGTGAACCGTTTCCTGCTGCCGCTGGCAGGCTTCGTGCTGCTCGCGATCGTCCTCGGTGTCGGGATCCGCAACTCTAAGACGAAGGGTGTCGTCGCCTCGCCGTTGATCGGCCGGCCGGCCCCCGACTACGTGCTGCCCAACCTGCTCGAGCCGGCCGCGCAGTTCGATTCGCGCGCGATGAAGGGCCGCTGGTATGTACTCAACGTGTGGGGCACGTGGTGTGTGGAGTGCCGCGCGGAGCACCCGGTGCTCGTCGAGGCGCAGCGCTCGGGATCGCTGCCGATCGTCGGTCTCAACTGGAAAGACAGCGACGAGGAGGCGCGCCGCTGGCTCGAGGCCCTGGGCAATCCGTACGTGGCCGTACCGGTCGATGCCGAAGGACGCATCGCGATCGATTACGGTGTCTATGGAGCGCCCGAGACCTTCCTGATCGACCCGCAGGGCGTGATCGTGCACAAGCACATCGGTCCGCTGAGTGCCGCGATCTGGCAGCGCGACTTCGTGCGCCGGGCGACGGGCGCGGCGAGGACGGGCTCATGATCGCGCGCACCGTGCTGTGGGCCCTCGGCCTCGCGGGTGCGGGCGCGGCGCTCGCGATCGACACGACGCAATTGCCGGATCCGCAATTGCAGGCCCGCTATGAGGCGCTGACGCACGAATTGCGGTGCATGCAGTGCCAGAACCAGTCGATCGCCGATTCGCCGGTCGGACTCGCCGCGGACCTGCGTCGCGAGGTGGCCGAGCAACTGACGGCGGGCCGTACCGACCAGCAGGTGCGCGACTACATGTCCGCCCGCTACGGCGATTTCATCCTGTTTCGCCCGCGTGTCTCGGGACGCACGGCCTGGCTCTGGGCGTTACCGGGCGTGCTGCTCGTCGGCGGGGTGATCGTCGCGTGGCGCATCGTGCGCCGGCGCTCGGTACTCGCGGCCACCGAACCCGATGCCGACTCCGGAGACCTGGATACCTGATGCTGCTCTTCGTCACGTTCGCCGCGACCCTGACACTCGCCGCCATCCTGCTCGTCACCGTGCCGCTGCTGCGGGGCAAGACGACGGCGCCCTGGGTCGCGCTTGCGAGTGTCGTCGTGCTCCTGCCGGGGAGCGTGGCGCTCTATGCCAACTGGAGCAACTGGACCTGGCCGACGGAACGCGCCGCGCAGTCGCCGGCCGAGATGGTCGCGAGACTCGCGCGTCGCCTCGAGCGCGAGCCAGACGACCTCGCCGGCTGGCTGCAACTCGGGCGCTCGTATGTCGTGATGGGCCAGCCCGCACTCGCCCTGCGCGCGTATGGGCGCGCGGATCGACTCGCCGACGGGAAGAATGCCGAGGCGCTGATCGGCATGGCCGAAATCCTGACCGTGCAGGACGACAGTGCGCTCACCGGCACGGCCGGAGAGCTCTTCGAGCGTGCGCTCGCGATCGACCCGAAGGCCGGCAAGGCGCTCTTTTTCGGCGCCGTATCCGCGATGCGCCGTGGCGAGTTACCGGTCGCTCGCGAACGGTTCGCGACTCTCCTGGCGCTCGACCCGCCCGCCGAAGTGCGCCCGTTGATCGAACAACAGGTGGCCGCGCTCGATCGCGCGATCGCGGCTGGGCCTGCGACCAGCGACGCCGCCGTGCGCGTCACCGTAAGGCTCGCGCCCGACCTGGCCGCGACTGCGGGCGACGCGCCGCTCTTCGTGTTCGTACGCGATCCCGCCACGCAGGGCCCGCCGCTCGCCGCCAAGCGCGTCCCGGCGAAGTTTCCGCTGGAAATCGAGCTGACCGCGGCCGATGCGATGATGCCGAGTCGCGTCATCACGGCCGGCAAGCGCGTGCTCGTCGTCGCGCGCATCTCGCGCACCGGTCGACCTGAGGCCGCGAGCGGCGATCCGTTCGGCGAAGTCAGCTATGATGTGGGCCGGGACGCCATGCGCGAGATCGTCATCGATCGCCTGACGCCCTGACGGATCTGCCATCGCGGGAAAGGCGCATGGGCGCAGGCCTGAGACTCGATTTCGCGAACACCCCGGGCATCTGGGGCAGCTATTCGCGCGTCGTCGCGTCGCGCAAGCCGGCCACGCTGCGCGCGGGCGCGACGAGCCCCCGCATCGAGGCGACACTCGCGGCGACCCGCGCCGATCCGGGCCACCTCGCGCGCTACGCGGCGATCTGCGAAGTGCCGCGCGCCGATCGCATTCCGATCGCCTATCCGCACATGCTCGCGAGCGGCATGCATCTCGCGATGCTCTCCTCGAGCGCCTTCCCGATCAGCGTGCTCGGACTCGTGCATGTGGGCAACCGGATCGTGCGCGGGCGCGCCATCGATGCGGAGGAGTGCCTGGCGCTGCGCAGCTGGATCGAGGGCCATCGTGATACCGATCGCGGGCAGGAATTCGACCTCGAGACCGAGGGGCGCATCGGGGGCGCGGTGGTCTGGCGGGAGACCTGCACGTTCCTCGCGCGGCGGCACGGCAAGCCTGCCGCGCGACCGTCCACCGACAAGGCACGGCAGCTCGATGGGGGAGGCCCGGTTCGTTCGAGCAGTTTCGCGGCGCCCTCGGGGCTCGGGCGGCGGTACGCGAGCGTGTCGGGAGACTACAACCCCATCCATCTCGCGGATCTCGCGGCGCGGCCGTTCGGGTTTCGCAAGGCGATTGCGCACGGCATGTGGTCGCTCGCGCGCTGCGCGGCCGAGCTCGGTGAAATCGACGCGAGCGGCCGGACATCGCTCGACGTGACCTTCCGGTTGCCCGTATACCTGCCCGCCTGGGTCATCCTGGAAAGCTGCGATGCCGATGGCGGCATCGCGTTTACGCTCCGCGATTCCACCGCCAACCGACCCTACCTGACCGGAGACCTTCGGACCGCCGGCGCATGAGCGCCGTCGTGCGAGCGGGCACGATGCGCGGCCTCGGCCGACACGCGCCGGTGAACCTGCCCGCACAGCGCATCGACCGGCGTGGCCGGCCGCAGGTCGATCTGCGCGCGATCGCACGCTTCGCCGCGCCGTTGATGGCGACCAATGCGATCCAGGCCCTGCTCAACCTGACGGACACGTGGTTCATCGGCCGCCTTTCCACCGACGCGCTTGCGGCGATGAGCGCGATCTACTGGGTGATGACGTGCGCAATCCTGATCCTCGGCGGCGCAGGCTTTGCCGTGCAGACGTTCGTGGCGCAGGCGCACGGCTCACGGCGTAGTGCGCGGGCCTCGCAGGCGGCGTGGGCCGGCATGTGGACGTCGCTCGCCACCTGGCCGATCTTCATGCTCCTCGCCTGGGCGGGGCCCGCATTGATCGCGCCCTTTGACCTGGCACCGAAGGTCGAAGCACTCGCGCTCGACTACTGGACGCCGCGCATGTGCGGCGCGCCCCTCGGGCTCGCGACCTGGGCGCTGACGGGTTTCTTCACCGGCATCGGCGCGACGCGTACGACTTTCGTGGTGGCCGGAGCGACGGTGCTCGCGAACGTGCCGGCGAACCAGTTCTTCATGTTCGGGCTCGACCTCGGCATGGCCGGCGCCGCGTGGGGCACGAATGCCGCGCAGGCGCTGGGCCTCGCGTTCGCGGTCGCGATCGTGTTGTCACCGCGCCTCGCGCGCGCCTATCGCACGCACCTGACGTGGCGCCCCGACCGTGCGCTGATCGGACGGCAGCTGAGAATCGGCCTCCCGATCGGCGTGATGTACGGCGCCGACGTGCTGGGCGTCGCTTTGTTCCAGCTGATGATCGTGCAGACGGGTAACAGCGCCGCCGCCGCGACGCAGATCGTGATCATGCTGACCTCGCTCGCGTACCTGCCTGCGATCGGCATCGCCTCCGCGGGCACCACGTTCGTGGGCCAGGCGATCGGCGCGGGCGATCGCGACTGGGCGCGTCGCGTCGGCAACACCGTGATCGTCATATGCGTTGCGTTCATGGCCACCATGGCCGTCGCGATACTCGTCGGCGGCCGCTGGCTCCTGCCGCTGTTCGTGCCGCCGATCGACGCGGCGGCCCGTGAGGCGATCGCCGTCGCACTGCTCGTGCTGTGGCCCGCGGCGGCGTACCAGGCCTTCGACGGACTCTACTTCGGCTCGGCCTCGGCGCTGCGCGGCGCAGGCGACACGCGCGTGCCGGCCGCGGCGGCACTGCTGCTGTCGTGGTTCTTCTTCGTGCCGCTGTCCCACACGCTCGTGTTCCGGCCGGGCCAAGGCTGGGTGAATGGGTTGCCGCAGGCGGGCCTCGGCGCACTCGGCGGCTGGCTCGCGCTGATGAGCTACGCGATGCTGCTCGGGCTCAGTATGGTCACGCGCTGGCGCACGGGCCGATGGCGCGGCATCACCCTCGGGCGCGAAAGCCGAGCAACGCGATGAAGCCGCCCAGCATGCCGCCGAGATGGGCGAAATGCGCGACACCCGGCTGCTGGCCGGTGAGGCCGAGCGTGAGCTCGAGGACACCGTAGAGCGTGACGAACACCCAGGCCGGCATCGGGATCGGCGGGAAGATGAGCATCAGCCGGCGGCGGGGGAACAGCACGGCGTAGACGAGCAGCAAGCCGAACACGCCCCCGGAGGCGCCGACGGTCGGATAATCACCGCCGCGGAGCGCCGCGACGACGAGCTGGGCGAGCCCGGCGAATACGACGCTCGACAGGTACAGGAAAAGATAGCGACGCGCACCCCAGAAACGCTCGAGTTCGCTGCCGAACATGTAGACGGCGAACATGTTGAAGAAGAGGTGGGCCGGACTGCCGTGCAGGAACGCGTAGGTCGCGAGCTGCCAGGGCCGGAAGAGGGGCCCGAGCGGCCACAACGCAAACTGCAGCAGCTGCGTCTGCGAGACGGTCTGCAGCAGGTAGATCGCCACCGTGGCGATCAGGATCGTGCGGGTTACGGGCGCCATCCGAGCACTCCGAGCAGGACGAAGAAGCCGACAGGATAAGCGACGGCGACGAACCAGCCGTGCCGCAGCCACGCGCCGACCGAGCGCGCCTCCGGAAAGCGGTTCGAGATCGCGACGCCCGCGGACGAGCCGAACCATATCATCGATCCGCCGAAGCCGACGGCGTAGGCGAGCACGCCCCAGTCATAGCCGCCCTCTTCGAGCGCGAGCTTCGTGAGCGGGATATTGTCGAACACCGATGATACGAACCCGAGCGCGAACGCACTCTGCCAGCTCGCCTCCGGGAGTTTCTCGACCGGCATCATCGAGGCGCAGCCGACGAGAGACAGGAGGAAGATGCTGCCGCGTACGGAATCGGGGAGCAGCGACCACTCGGGGCGCCGCCACGCGGCGGTTGCGATGATCGCCGCCCAGACCGCGAGGCCGAGGAACGGCCATCGATCGGCGACCCCGGGATGCAGCAGGTTCACGTACAGGTTGGTCGCGATCGCCGCCAGGAGTATGAGTCCGACGATCGTCGCCCGCCCCCAGTCGATCGCCAGCGCGGTCGGCGCATCGCGCGTGATCGGCGCGTGGCGCTGCTGCGCGCGGGCCGCGGGTATCGCGAAAATGAAAAAGGCGGAAGCAGCCGCGACGTAGGCATGCAGTACTTCGGTCGCCCTGACCCCTTCGATCCACATGATCGTGGTCGTCGTATCGCCGATCACGCTGCCGGAGCCGCCGGCATTCGCGGCCGCGACGATCGCCGCGAGATAGCCGACGTGCACGCGCGAGCGGTAGACGCTCGCCGCCATCGTCCCGCCGATGATCGCGGCCGCGATGTTGTCGAGGAAGCTCGAGAGCACGAAGACGATGGCGAGCAATGCAACGCCGCCTTTCCAGTCGTCCGGCAGCAAGGCCGGCAACGCGAGCGGGATGCGGCTGTCCTCGAAGTGACGGGCGAGGAGCGCAAACCCCGTGAGCAAGGCGAAGAGATTGACGAGCACGACCCATTCCGCCGCGAAGTGCATGCCGAGGCCCGCGAGGCCCTGACCGGCGTGAAACCCCGGGCCGGCGAGCTTGTACAGCGTGATCGCCGCGAGGCCGACGAGTCCGACCGTGAGCGCGTGTCGATGGAACATCGCGACGCCGGCCAGCGTCAGCGCGAAAAGGGCGAACTCCATGCATAATGATCGCATGAGAGCGCTCGTAAAGGCCAAGGCCGAGCCCGGCATCTGGATGCAGGATATTCCGGAGCCCACGATCGGGCACAACGACGTGCTGATCCGCATGCGCAAGACCGCGATCTGCGGCACGGACATGCACATCTACAAATGGGACGATTGGGCGCGGCGCACGATCCGCGTGCCGATGGCGGTCGGCCATGAATATGCGGGCGAGATCGTCGCGATGGGCAGCGAAGTGCGCGGATTCACCGTCGGCGATCGTGTTTCCGGCGAAGGCCACCTGACTTGCGGCTATTGCCGCAATTGCCGTGCCGGGCGCCGTCACCTGTGCCGCAACACGGTCGGGGTCGGCGTCAATCGGCAGGGGTGTTTCGCCGAGTATATGTCGCTGCCCGCGAGCAACGTCTTCAGGTTGCCGGATGCGATCGACGACGAAATCGCTGCGGTTCTCGATCCGTTCGGCAACGCGACGCACACTGCGCTGTCGTTCGGCGTCGTGGGCGAGGACGTGCTGATCACCGGTGCCGGCCCGATCGGCATCATGGCGGTCGCGATCGCCCGCTTCGCCGGCGCCCGCCACGTCGTCGTCACCGACGTCAACGATTACCGCCTCGACCTCGCCAGGCGCCTCGGCGCGTCGCGCATCGTCAACGTCTCGCGCGAGCCGCTCGATACGGCGATGCAGTCCCTCGGCATGGCGGAGGGATTCGACGTCGGCATGGAAATGTCGGGCAATCCGGCGGCGTTCCGCGACCTGCTGCGCACGATGCACCATGGGGGCAGCATCGCGATGCTCGGCATCATGCCGGAAGGCACCGGTATCGACTGGGACCAGGTGATCTTCAAGGGCCTCATGCTGAAGGGCGTCTACGGCCGCGAGATGTTCGAAACATGGTACAAGATGGCGAGCATGCTGCAGAGCGGCCTCGATATCCGCCCCGTCATCACGCACCGCCTGCCGATCGCGGATTTTCGTGACGGCTTCGAGATCATGGGATCGGGCCAGTCGGGCAAGGTGATCCTCGACTGGGGCGGGAACTAGCGCGGTTCGCGGGGCGACAGCTCGTCCCACACCGCGCCGTCGCGAAACGCGCGGCGCAGGTGTTCGATGATCACGCGCACCTTGCGCGAAGGGTGGCGCGAGTGCGGGTACATCGCCCACACCTGCACGCCGAGCGGGCGCAGCGCGGGCGCCGCATCGACCAGCCGGCCGGCGCGCAATGCATCGTGGACGATGAAGCTCGGCAGCAGCACGAGCCCGAGACCCGCGATCGCCGCCTCGCGCATCGCCTCGCCGTTGTTGATCACGATGCGGCAGCGCGTACTCACGGTCCGGGGTTCGCCGTCCTTGTGCGCAGGCTCGAACTGCCAGGCCTGATCGGCCGGCAGCAACGAGTAGCCGATCGTCGAGTGCGCAGACAACTCCTGCAGCGTCGCCGGCGTGCCGTGCGCCGCGACGTAGTCGGGACTCGCGCAGACGATCGCGCGCGCACGACCCAGGCGCTTCGCGACGAGGCTCGAGTCGGCGAGTCTCCCGGAGCGGATGCCGAGGTCGTACCCGCCCGCGAGCAGGTCGACCCGCCGGTCGTCGAGATCGAGTGCCACCGACAGTTGCGGGTGTTCGCGCAGGAGCGGGAAGAGGGCGGGTCCCAGCCAGCGCGCACCGAAGCTCATCGGGGCCGCGATGCGCAGCAGGCCGGCGAGGGCGCCTTCGTCTTCGGTGACGGCCTCGGCGGCTGCGTCGAGCTGCTCGAGGACCGCGCGGGCGCGCTGGTAGAACTCGACGCCGCGATCGGTGGTCGAAACCCCCTGCGCGGACCGGTGCAGGAGCGTCGCGCCGAGCGCGCGCTCGAGGCGCGCAATACGCTCGCTGACTACCGACTTGGCGAGATTCAGGCGCAGCGCACCGGCGCTGACGCTGCCGGCCTCGACGACCGCAAGGAACGTCTCGATGTCCTCCAGCCTGTACTCCATCGTTCGATACTACCGAACAGCGGTTTCGGTTGCAGGGGGCTGGCAGGCGTGGTGCCGGGCGCTACATTGCGCCCCATGAAAAACCTCAACCAGACTGTCTCGGGGACGCGCGAAGTCATGCAGCTCGTGCGCGGCCAGGCGACCAGCGACGGCGACGGCGTCAAGCTGACGCGCGTGATCGGCGGGCGCGCGCTCGGCGATCTCGATCCGTTCCTGCTGCTCGACGAGTTCGGTTCGGATTCGTCGGCCGACTACATCGGCGGCTTTCCGAGCCACCCGCATCGCGGCTTCGAGACCGTGACCTACATGCTCGAGGGGCGCATGCGCCATCGCGACAACCAGGGCAACGAGGGCCTGCTCGTCGCGGGCAGCGTGCAGTGGATGACGGCCGGCCGCGGCATCGTCCACTCGGAAATGCCCGAACAGGACGAGGGCCGCATGCGCGGCTTCCAGCTGTGGGTGAACCTGCCCGCGAAGGACAAGATGACGGCGCCGCGCTACCAGGACATCGCGCCCGAGCGTATCCCGCTCGTGCGCGCGGCGGGTGGTGCCGAGGTGCGCGTGATCGCCGGCGAGCATATCGACGCGGATGGCACCGTCACACGCGGCCCGGTCTCCGGCATCGCGATCGACCCGTTGTACTTCGACGTTGCGCTGCCGAAGGGCGCGAGCTTCGAGCACGCGCTGCCGGCGGACCACAATGCGTTCCTCTACGTCTTCGAAGGCCAGGCTCGGGTTGGCGACCGGGATGCGGACGTGGTGCGAGGCGATCTCGCGGTGCTCGCGCCTGGCGATCGCGTACGGGTTGCAACGCCTGTGGCAGCGGCGCGCTTCATCCTGGTCGCAGGCAGGCCGCTCGGTGAACCGGTGGTGAAATACGGGCCGTTCGTCATGAACACGCGGGCACAGATCGTGCAGGCCGTCGACGACTACAGTTCCGGGCGCTTCACGTGAAGTTGCCCGTGATCTCCGGTAGCCTGCGCGGCAGCCCGCGCGAAACGAAGTCAAACGAGGAGGTTTGCATGCAAGTATCGTCACGGAAGGCCGCACTGGGCGGCAGTGTGTTCGCGTTGTTGCTGGCGACGGCCTATGCCGGGCCGGTGACCTACCAGATCGACCCGAACCACACGCACCCGAGCTTCGAGGCGGACCACATGGGTGGCCTGTCGGTCTGGCGCGGCAAGTTCAACAAGGCCTCCGGCACGATCGTGATGGACCAGGCAGCGAAGACCGGTACCGTGGAGATAACGGTCGACGCCGCGTCGATCGACTTCGGCAACGACGAACTCAACGAGCATGCCAAGGGCCCCGACATGTTCGATGTCGCGAAATACCCGACGGCGGTCTACAAGGGCACGCTCGCCGATTTCGAGGACGGCAAGCCGGGGAAGGTGGTCGGCACGCTGACGCTGCACGGCGTAACCAGACCGCTGACGCTCGAGATCGACGAGTTCCTGTGCAAGCCGCATCCGGCGTCGAAAAAGGAAGTGTGTGGTGCGGATGCATCGGCCGAGTTCAATCGCAGCGACTTCGGGATCAGCTATGGCGCCGCCTACGGCTTCAAGCAGGAAGTCGAGCTGCAGATCCAGGTCGAGGCAAACCGCCAGGACTGACGCACGCGATACAGGTGCGGCTGCTTCTCAGGGCCGCTGGCCATTTCCGGTCGGCGGCCCCTTATTTATGAATGGAATTTAACATAATATACATTATGCGAAGTAGAGCGAACGGCTTGGTCCCGAGCCAGCCGCATCGATCGTGTGGGGTCTCTGCCAGGCAGCGCACGCGGGTCGAGGTCCGGCGGGTCTGACACAGATCAATATCGCCGCAGTCCGGCTCCACTATCGTTATATACGACTGTATATTACGAGCCCTCCTCACGGGCCATTCAACGATTCGAAGAAAGGGAGCCGATGAATCATGCGGGGGGCGCTCTGCGCTTGGGAACAATCATCACACTGGCGCTGGGTTCGATGCCGCTCGTGGCGCAGGCGCAATCCAGCGGCGCGGAACCGTTCGCGCTCGGGACGATCACCGTAGTCGCCGAACGCATTCGGGCGGGTGAATTCGCCGAAGATCCGGTCGCGTCGTGGATCGGCCAGGACGAGATTCGCCTCTTCAACCGGGACAACATCGGCACGGCACTCAACCTGCTGTCCGGCGTCACGCTGTCCACCAATTCACGCAACGAGGCGATGATCTCGGTTCGCGGCTTCGATGCCCGCCAGGTGCCGTTGTTCATCGACGGCATTCCCGTGTACGTCCCCTACGACGGCTACGTCGACTTCAACCGCTTCACGACCGCGGATCTGGCCGCGATCCAGGTCGCCAAGGGCTTCAGCTCCGTCGCCTATGGCGCCAATACGCTCGGCGGGGCGATCAATCTCGTTTCGCGCAAGCCCGTCGATGCCGTCGAAGGCGATGTGGCCGTCGGGTTCGGATCCGGGCAGGAGCGCAAGACATCGGGCAATCTTGGCAGCAATCAGGGGCCGTGGTACCTGCAAGGCGGCGTGTCCTGGCTCGAGGCCGACGGCATGTCGTTGTCGTCGGGTTTTCGTCCGACCGCCACGGAGAACGGCGGGCAGCGCAACAACGATTGTCGCGAGGACCGCAAGGTTTCGCTCAAGCTCGGTATCACGCCCCGGGAGGGCGACGAATACGCCGTCAGCTATTACCGGCAGGACGGAGAAAAGGGGCAACCGCCCTCCACCGACCCCGCGGTTGCCCGCTATTGGCGCTGGCCCTATTGGGACAAGCAAAGCCTGTACTTCGTTTCGCGAACGACGCTGGGCCAGTCGGCATCGCTCAGCGTGCGCCTGTACCACGACCGCTTCGACAATGAAGTGAATTCCTACACGAACGACACGTACACGACGCTGCGTACGAGTGGCCGGGGAAGCGTCGGCACCGGCCGCAGTATCTACAAGGATCGCACCTCCGGCGGCTCGGTCGCACTCGAGTCGCGGCGTTTCGCCGCGCATGCATTGCGCATCGTGGGCCACTACAAGGACGACGAACACGAGGAGTTCGACGCCAACGGCCTCGAGAACACGAATTTCGTCGACCGGTGGCTGTCCGTCGGCGTGGAGGACAACATCCGTTTTACGGCGAACACGGCCCTGTCGCTCGGTGTCGCGCGCCATGAACTGCGCCCGGACACGGTGTTCAGCCTCGGCAATCCGTACTCCTTGCCCGGCAGGCAAACCGCGACCGACGCCCAGGTCGGGCTCTTCCATGACGCATCCACGGTGACGCGCTTCTACGCGACCATTGCGCGCAAGTCGCGCCTGCCGACACTCAAGGACCGCTATTCACAGCGCCTCGGTACGTACATCGAGAACCCAGCCCTGCGCGCCGAGCGATCGGTGAACTACGAGATCGGCTATCGAGGCACGCCTTGGGCCGGTGGTGAAGCCGAAGCCGCCGCCTTCTTCAGTGATATTTCCGACCGGATCCAGACGGTGCGCAATGTGTCCGGCACCCTGTCGCAGATACAGAACATCGGCCAGGTTCGCGCATCTGGCGTCGAGCTGGGACTGCGTGCGGATCTGGCCGCGCAACTCGAGGTCGGCGGCCGCTACACGTTCACCGATCTCGAGAACCGCAGCGACCCGACGACTCGCCTGACGGATGTACCGGAGCACAAGTTCACGGCCCACGCCCTGTGGCACGCGGCCCGATACCTCGATGTGCTGCTGTTCGTCGAGCACGACGGCGCGCGCTGGGCATCCAGTACCGTCGAACTACCCGGCTTCACGACGTTCGACCTCACGGTGTCGGCGAAGCCGCGCGAGGGCATGTCGTTCGAGGCCGGCGTCGCCAATCTCGCCGACAAGGACTACGCGCTGGCCGACGGCTTTCCGGCCGCCGGTCGCCGCTGGTTCGTCAACGCCGGCTGGCAATTCTGAAGCATTCACGCTCACCACACAGGAGTCGAGAGGCATGAAATCGACAGGTCTACGCATCGCCCTGGCAATGGTCGCGCTCTGCACCACGGCCGCATCGGCTATCGCAGACGCGAGCGCTGACGGAAATGAATTCGTCACCACGAGGATCAGCGTCACCGGTGCCGTGGAGCACCCGCTCGACCTGACGGTTGCGGATCTCGCGCGCCTGCCGTCACACCGGATTCACGAGGTTCCCCTGATCTGCCAGTCCGGGGCGGGCAGGGACAAGCTCGAGAATATCCGCGGTGTCCGCCTGCGTGATTTGCTGGAATCGGCAGTGGTCGTCGCATCGGGTCACAACGACGTGAAGAAGATGGCCATCATCGCGACCGCGAGCGACGGCTACAAGGTCGTGTTCTCCTGGAGCGAGCTGTTCAACTCACCCGTCGGCGACGGCGTGGTCGTATTCTTCGAGCGCAATGGCATGCCGCTCCCCGACGACGAAGGCCGCATCGCGCTCGTGTCCACCGCGGATATCCGCACCGGCCCGCGGCACGTCAAGTGGCTGCGGAATGTCGAGGTGCGAAAGATCGTCGACTGATCGGCGCGCAGCTGCGCGACAGGCGCGCCTACGCGGGAATCGCGACGATGACACTCGACGCCTTGAATATGGCCGTCGCCTGCCCGCCCGCCGCGAGACCGAGCGTGCGGCTGCTCTCATTCGTCACGACCGCGACGATCGACGTGCCGCCCGGCAGGTCCACCACGACCTCGGTGTTGACGGCACCGGGCTGGACACGGGAGATCGTGCCGGCGAGCCGGTTGCGGGCCGAGAAGCGTGCGTCGTGATCGTCCGCGACGAGGATGACCGATGAGGACTTGATGAGCGCACAGGCCTCGGTGCCGACGCGCAGGCCGAGGTCCTGCGAGCTCGCGCGTGTGACCACGGCGATGATGCGCTGCCCGCCGGCCACTTCGAGTTCGATCTCGTCGTTGACGGCACCCTGCGTCACCTGCCGGACTTTGCCGAAGAACTGGTTTCGCGCACTCGTTTTCATCGCCATTCTCCTGATCAAGAGGTAGTCGTCGGCGATGCCCGCGGACTGGCGGCCGAGCGAGCCGAGGTAACGTCGATGCTCCTGCTCGATGAGCCGGAAGTTGGCGATCAAGCGCTCGCCCCTCGGAGTCAATCGCGTGCCACCACCGCCCTTCCCGCCGGCGACGCGCTCGACGAGAGGTTCGCCGGCGAGATTGTTCATGCTGTCGACCGCGTCCCAGGCGGCCTTGTAGCTCATGCCGACCGCCTTGGCCGCGCGCGTGATGGACCCGCTTTCGGCGATCTGCGCGAGCAGTGTCATGCGGCCGGCGCCGCCGAGGCTTTCGCCCCCGACGGCCATCCAGACCGCGCCGTGCAACTCGATGTCCGCTCCGCTTCCCGTCATCGCCCCATCAGAGCATACCGGGTGCAGGCCGCGCTAGCCGCCCGGGGTCGCTCCTGCATCGATACCGACGACAACCTTCCCCCGCGCCCGCCCGGTTTCGAGATAGGCCATCGCATCGGGAACCTGTTCGAGGGTGAACCGGCGATCGATGACCGGGGTGAGCGCTCCGGCGCGCATCAGTCCAGCGAGGTAATCGAGGTCTTCGGGGTCGAGGTCCGCCATCAGATTTTCAATGCGCCGGCTCACGAACGGTGCGAGCAGTATCGCCCGCAAGCTGCGCTTCAGCGGCCCGAGGAAGTTCCCCTTGTCATTGGAGCCGACGATGACGAGTACCCCGTCGGGCTTCAGCGCACTCAGCGTCGCGCGCAGCGGGTGGCTCGACACCATGTCGACGATGAGGTCGTATTGCCCGGTGCGCTTCGTGAAATCGTCCTTCGTGTAGTCGATCACCTCGTCGGCGCCGAGTGAGCGCACGAGTTCGACATTGCGGGTACTGCAGACGCCGGTCACGCGCGCTCCCAGGACCTTCGCGATCTGCACGGCAAACGTGCCGACGCCACCCGACGCACCGTTGATCAACACCTTCTGCCCGGGCTTCAATCCCCCCTTGTCGCGCAGGGCCTGCAGCGCCGTGACACCCGCGACCGGCACCGCCGCCGCCTGCTCGAAGCTCACGTTGGCCGGCTTCGCGACGATCGCGCGGGTCTCGCGCACGACCACGTATTCGCCGAAGGCGCCGGTGCGCCCGCCGAAGACTGCATCACCCGGCTTGAAGCGCGTGACCGCGCTCCCCACGGCCACTACCGTGCCCGCGAAATCCACGCCGAACGCAGGATCCTTCGGTGCGCCGGCGCCGCTGCTCGAGCGCATGATGTAGGGCTTGCCGCGCATGTAGTGCCAGTCGAGCGGATTGGCGGACGCGGCGCGGACCCGCACGAGCACGCCCTCGTCCGGGGGCACCGGGCGCGCGACCGACTCCGCATGCAACACCTCGGGACCGCCATAGCAGCGATACCTGATCGCCCGCATGGGAGTCGCGCCCGCCGCGAGTGCGGGTGCAGGCGCACACGGCGCGTCGCGGCTCAGGTAAACCATGAGCGCCGCGGCTGCCAGACCGGTGAGCGCAACGATTCCCCCCAGGACCTTGTATCGCGTTTTCATCGACTCACTATCCGCGTGGTGCACGCGGGCCGCCAGTGGCCTGCGACGGACGGCGGTGTGCGCGCCTCGGGCTGCGCATCGGGGTGATAAAGTCCCGCCTCGCTTTCATGGAGTTGGCATGTCGATCCTTCGCCGCCGGTTTGTGCAGGGGCTCGCCGCGGGCGGCGCCCTGGCGGGCCTCGGTGCGTATCGTGTCGCATCGGGGCGTCCGCTCGCGGGCGGCCCGGCGCCCGTTCTCCGCGGCACCGACTTCAGGCTCACGATCGGCGAGGCGCCCGTCAATTTCACCGGCCGGGAGCGCACGGCGATCACGGTGAACGGCAACCTGCCGGCGCCCACGCTCCGTTTCCGCGAAGGTGACACCGTCACGCTGCGCGTCTCGAATGCCCTCACCCGCGCGCACACTTCGCTGCACTGGCACGGCCTCGTGCTGCCCGCGAACATGGACGGCGTCCCGGGCCTCAGCTTCGACGGCATCGCGCCCGGCGAGTCCTATGTATATCGCTTCGACGTGCGCCAGGCGGGCACCTACTGGTATCACAGCCACTCGATGTTCCAGGAACAGGCGGGGCTCTACGGCGCGCTGATCGTCGATCCGCGCGCGAGCGCGCCCTACCGCTTCGATCGCGAGCATGTCGTGCTGCTCTCGGACTGGACGGACAGCGATCCCGCCGCCCTCTTCCGGCGCATGAAAAAGGATTCGTCCTACGACAATTACTACCAGCGCACCGTGGGCGATTTCGCGACCGACGTGCGGCGGCTCACGTGGTCCGGCGCGCTCGCGGATCGTGGCGCCTGGGGTCGCATGCGCATGACACCGACCGACCTGTCGGACGTGAATGCGCACACCTACACGTATCTCGTGAACGGCACGCCGCCCTCCGGCAACTGGACGGGGCTCGTCGGGCGCGGCGAGAAGGTGCTGCTGCGTTTCATCAACGGCTCGGCGATGACCTATTTCGACGTGCGCATTCCGGGCCTCGAGATGACCGTGGTGGCGGCCGACGGACAGTACATCCATCCGGTCACGGTCGACGAGTTTCGCATCGCGGTGGCAGAGACATTCGATGTGATCGTCGAACCGGCGGGCCAGGAGGCGTGGACGATCTTTGCCCAGGACTCGGCCCGTACCGGCTATGCCCGCGGCACCCTCGCGCTGCGCGAAGGTCTGGTTGCGCCGGTTCCGTTGCCCGATCCACGCCCCATCCTCTCGATGGACGACATGGGCCATGGCGCCATGGACCACGGTGCGATGGATCACAGCGGACACGACATGCCGGGCATGGTGACGCATCCAGCCTCGGAACGTGGCAATCCGCTCGTCGACATGCAGACGATGAGCCCCGCGCCAAGGCTCGACGATCCGGGCATCGGCCTGCGCGGCAATGGGCGCAACGTGCTGACCTATGCCGCGATGCGGAGCCTGTTCGAGGATCCCGACGGCCGCGAGCCGGGCCGCGAGCTCGAACTGCACCTGACCGGCCACATGGAAAAGTTTGCCTGGTCGTTCAACGGCCAGAAATTCGAGGGCGCGGATCCCGTGCGGCTGAAGTATGGCGAGCGCCTGCGCATCGTGCTGGTCAACGACACGATGATGACTCACCCGATCCACCTGCACGGCATGTGGAGCGACGTGGAGGATGCACACGGCGCGTTCCACCTGCGCAAGCACACGGTCGACATGCCGCCCGGCACGCGCCGCAGCTATCGTGTGCGCGCCGACGCACTCGGGCGCTGGGCCTACCACTGCCACCTCCTCTACCACATGGAGGCCGGCATGATGCGCGAAGTGAGGGTCGACGAATGAGTGCGCGGCAGCGGCCCATCGGCGCTCTCGCCCTTGTGTTCGCGCTGACAGGTGTCGCGCACGCCGCGCAGCACGACCACAGCCAGATGGACCACAGCCAGATGGATCACGAGGCGCCCGCGCCGCGGCACGGTGAACTGCGCACACCCATTCCGCCGCTGACGGACGCCGATCGTGCAGCTGCGTTTCCGGCGCTGACACACCCGATGGAGCACGCGTCGGGGATCAACAGCTACTTCCTGGTCGACCGGCTCGAAGCCTTCGACGCCGGCCCCGGCACGGCGCTCGCGTGGGAGGCCGGCGGCTGGTTCGGGTCGGATCTCGATCGATTGTGGCTGCGTACGGAGGGCGAGCGTCGCGACGGGCACACCGAGGCGGCCGACGCCGAGCTGCTGTACGGGCGCAGCATCGCGCCGTGGTGGGATGTCGTGGCGGGTGTGCGGCACGATTTTGCACCGGGCGACGCGCAGACGTGGGTGGCGGTGGGCCTGCAGGGACTCGCGCCGTACAAGTTCGAGGTGCAGGCCACCGCCTATGTCGGCGAGTCGGGTCGCACGGCCGCGCGACTCGGGATCGAGTACGAACTGCTGTTGACGAATCGGCTGATCCTGCAACCGCTCGTCGAGGTCACGCTCTACGGCAAGGATGATGCCGCGCGCGGCGTCGAATCGGGCGTGTCCACCGCGGAGGCCGGCATGCGATTGCGTTACGAAATCCGCCGTCGCTTCGCGCCGTACCTCGGTGTCAGCTATGAGCGCGCTTTTGCAGGCAATGACGACGACGTGAACGCCGTCGTCGGGCTGCGAACCTGGTTTTGACGGAGGAGCCATGACCGCGACCATCAAGACCGCACTCCTGACCCTCGCTGCGACGATCGTGGTCGCCCTCGCTGGCGCCTGCCTGTATGCATGGTCGGGCGCCTATGGAATCGGTGCGGACGATCCGCACACCAGGCCCGTGTCGGCCCTCGTGGCGACCGTCCGCGATCGTGCGGTGGGCGCGCGTGCTGCGGGCGTCGAGGTGCCGCCGGACCTGTCGAGCGAGGCGCGCATCCGCCAGGGTGCGGGCAATTACGACGCGATGTGCGCGGCCTGCCATCTGTCACCCGGTGTCGGGTCGAGCGAGTTGAGCCGCGGCTTGTACCCTGCCCCGCCGCCCCTGGCGCGGGTCAAGGTCGATCCGGCTGCGGCCTTCTGGGTGGCGAAGCACGGCATCAAGGCGTCCGGCATGCCGGCATGGGGCCGGAGCATGGGCGACGAGTACCTCTGGAACATGGTCGCGTTCCTCGGCGTCCTGCCCGGTCTCGATGCGGAGCAGTATCGCGCGCTCGTCGCGCAGAGCGGCGGACATTCACACGACGACGGCGGCGACGACCACGACCACGGCGAAGGCGCGGGCGATGCGGTCGCACCCGCCGAGGCCGGCTCGCCGGTCGATGCCCGCGCCGTGCCGGCCATTGCGGTCGTCGATGCCTTCGGCGCCGCGCTGGTTGCGGGCGATCTCGCCAAAGTGAAGGAACTGCTCGATCCCGGCGTGGTCGTGCTCGAGGGTGGGGGCGCCGAGCGCAGCCGCGACGAGTACATGGACCACCACGCCGGCGCGGATGCCGCCTTCCTTAAAGGCGCCCACGTGACGCGTACGCGCCGCACGGCCCGCGCGAGCGGCGATCTGGCGTGGGTTGCGACGGAGAGCACCATCCACGCGCATGGCGCGAAGCCGGTCACGCTCGCGAGCAGCGAGACGATGACCCTCGCGAAGCGCGCAGGGGCCTGGCGGATCGTGCACATCCACTGGTCGTCGCAACCCAGGTAGCCCTTGCACAGCGCACTGCAACGCGCGCACGATCGGGCGATGAAGACATTCCTGCTCGCAACTCTCGGGGCGGCCGGGCTCGTCGGCTGCGCGGGCGCGCCCACGACGCTCCACGGGAATGACCTGGCAGCCCTGGATCGGTCCTGCATCGTGGCGACCGGCTCGCACATCCGTCGTGATGATGCGGAGTGCCTCCCCGTCGCGGGCCGCGCCTACAGCGGCGGCGAGATCGACCGAACCGGGGGCCGCGACCTCGCCCAGGCGCTGTCGCTGCTCGATCCGGCGATCAGCCTCGGGCGCTGAAACGGCGATACCGGCCCGCTGAGCGGTGCAGCGCGTCGATCACGGCGAGCACACCGGTCGACAGCGTACCGCCTCGACGGTAGTGCAGCGTGATCGGCCGCTGCCAGCAGAATTCCGGCGCATCCACGAAACAGAGGATTTCCTGATCGAGTTCGGTCGCGATCAGCTGCGAGGGCAGTACGCTCAGGAATGCGCCGGCCTGTAGCGCGTGCCGGCCGAACTCGACCGAGGTGGTCTCGATCGACGGCTCGGGCGCCGGCACGTCCGCCTGTTCGAATGCACGCCGCCAGGCGATCTCGATCTCGCCGAGATTGCGACCGAGGATCCAGTCGCACTTTGCGAGTTGAGCGGCCGTCACGCCTTTCGCCCGCGCGAGCGGATGCGTGACCGCGCAGACGACCCGGTACTCGTCGTGCAGCAACACCTCGCGGCTGAGGCCGTCCTCGACGCCCTCGTCATTGTCGACACACACGAACAGGTCGAGGGTGCCGGCTTGCAGCTCGCGCAACATGCCCTGGCGGATGCCGGACAGCACCGCGATCTGCAGTTCCGGGCGCTCGGCGGTGAGGCGCACGACCGCCTCGGTGACGAGCTGCGTCGCGGAAGCCGGGCTCGCACCGAGTCGTACACGGCCACGTTCCGATCGGCGCATCGCATCGAGCTGCTCGCGAAAGCCGCTCGCCTCGAGCTCGATGTTGCGGGCGAATGGCAGCAGCAGCTCCCCGAACGGCGTCAGGGTCGCGACACGCGGATTGCGGTCGAGCAGGCGCACGCCGAGAGATTCCTCGAGTGCCTGCAGGCTCTTCGACAATGCCTGCTGGGACCGGCCGAGCGTCTGTGCGGCGCGCGAGAAGCTGCCCGCTTCGACGACGGCGAGAAAATGACGAAGTTGCCGCAGTTCCATCCCTACATCCCGCAGTTGTACCGTGCGCGGCGCGGTTGTTGGCCTCGCCGCGACCGCGCGTGCATGCTCGTGCCCCCAGTTCGAGCAGAGAGCAGACGGACATGGCAAGCCTCGCTAGCGTAACCGGTTGGGACGACGAAGCGGATATCGTGATTGCCGGGTACGGCATTGCCGGCGCCGCCGCGGCCATCGAGGCCCACGACGCCGATCCGCAGGCCGACATCCTCGTGCTCGAGAAAATGCCCGGGCCCCTGCAGGGCGGCAACAGCCGCGCCTCGGGCCAGTCGCTGCTGATCTCGAAAGACGTCGAGGCGCTCAAGGACTACCAGCGGCGCATGAGCGAGCCGAATCCGGTCCCGGAGGACATGCTGGCCGCGTGGGCCGAGCGCATGTGCGCACTCGAACCCTATATCCAGGAACGCGCGCGGGAGGCCGGGGCGCAGTACATCCACGGCGCGGGCTGGAGCGAGCGCGCGGCGATCCTCGAGTTTCCCGAACTCGGTGCGCGCGAGGCCGTCGCGCACACCGCGACGATCCTGCCGGTCCCGAGCGGTGTGTGGCTCACGTTCAAGGCCTGCGTGGAGCAGCGCAAGCGCATCCGCCGCGTCTTCGAGTCGCCGATCGTCGATCTCGTGCAGGATCCCGATACGCTCGAGGTCTTCGGCGTGATCGCCGACCGTGGCGGCCGGCGGGTCGCGATCCGCGCGCGTCGCGCGGTCATCATGGCCACGGGCGGCTTCGAGAACAACCTCGACATGCAGCGCAACTACTACGGCTTCGCGAGCGCCCATCCCTTCGGTACGCCGGGCAATACCGGCGACGGCATCAGGATCCTGCAGAAGGCCGGTGCCGATCTCTGGCACCTGCGCAACGCCGGACAGTCGGGGGGCGTGTGGCCCGGCTTCGCCTTCCCGGGCCATCCGACCGCCTTCATGCGCCAGTTCTTCTTCCAGTCCTTCAGCTGGATCGATATCGGAGGCACCGGCGAGCGCTTCTGCGACGAGACCGGCGAGTGGCAGCTGACGCACTACAAGCAGAAGGTGCAGGGCGAATGGATCGACCTGCCACACCAGCGCGTCGGCCGCATGCACATGCTGTTCGACGAGAACACGCGCCGCTACAACAAGCTGATCACGAACGTGATGACCTGGAACGCGGTCGTGCACAACTACGACTGGAGCGAGGACAACAGCGCGGAGATCGACAAGGGCTGGATCGTGAAGGCCGACTCGATCGGCGAGCTCGCCCGGGCCATCGGTCGAGATCCGGCGGTCGTCGAGGCCACCGTGCGCCGTTACAACGACGCCTGCGCCCAGGGACACGACGGGGAGTTCGGTCGCCGGCCCGTCACGCTGCAGCCCCTCGCCGCCCCGCCCTACTACGCGATCGAGGTAGTGCCGGCGATCGTGTGCACGGGCGGTGGTGCCCGGCGCAACATCGAATCGGAAGTGCTCGATCACGACGGCAAGGCGATTCCCCGGCTCTACGAGGCCGGCGAGCTCGGCTCGATGTTCTCGAACCTGTACCAGAACGGTTCGTATCTCACCGAGGCGATGATTTCGGGGCGCGCGGCCGGCGGCAACGCCGTGCGCCTCGCCCCGGTCGCCCACTGATCCGGGCCGGCGTATCGTGTGATCCCATGGGAATCGCACGGTGCCTGGTGCCACTCGTCACGGCCGCACTCCTGGCCGGATGCGGCACGTTGCCGGGCGGACGGGCCTGGGGTGAAGACGCGACGCTCGCTCCCGGTTGGCAACGCGTGCGGGAGGCCGCCTGGTCGGCCGCGCGCAATCCGCGCGTGTGGGTGCCGCTCGCGGGTGCCGCGCTGCTGCAGGTGAGCGACTGGGACCGCGATATCGCCGATTGGGCTCGTCGGGAAACGCCGCTTTTCGGCAGCAATGAGCGAGCCGGCGAATGGAGCGACGATCTGCGCACGGCGTCGGTCGTCGCCTTTCACGTGACGGCCCTCGCGACCCCGGGTGGCGATACGGCCCGCGACTGGTTCGGGAACAAGCTGCGCGGCTATGCGGTCGACGCCGCGGCGATCGGCACGACGACCGCGCTCACACAGGGATTGAAGAGCGCAGCCGGCCGTGTGCGACCCAATGGCGCCGACGACGAGAGCTTTCCATCCGGGCACACGGCGGTGGCGGCGGTCCACGGTCGCCTCGCACAACTGAACCTGCGGTCGGTCGATATCCCGCCGCCTGCACGGCGTGCCCTCGGTGTCGGCCTCGATGCCCTCACCGTCGGCACGTCCTGGGCGCGTATCGAGGCGGGGTGGCACTTCCCTTCCGACACGCTGGTCAGCGCCTCCCTCGGCGCCTTTTTCGCGCAGTTCTATGACGATGCATTCTTGCGCGCCGGTGAGACCCTCACGCCGACTGCCGGCCTGCAATTGCAAAGGGGCGGTGCGATCCTGATGGTACAGTGGAGATTCTGAGTAAACATCCCTGATAATTAAATTACTTATAGCAATTATTTAGAGTGAATTATCGAGCATTCGCGCCGCCTTTTGCTCGCATGCCCGCAAATTGGCGCCCGGATTACGTTGCCTTTCAAATCCAGCGCGCTATATTTCCCCTCTACCTCGTTGATATCTAATGCAACGCACCGGGGGCCCGATGGAAAGCGTGATGGAGCAGATGCAGCGTGCGGCTTTGACCCTCGCACGTACGGGTTCGATCAAGGACCGCCTCGCGTGTGCTTATCGCGATCATCTGGCTGCAATCGAGAGCGCCGACCTGCCGCGCGACCTGGCGGACGACCTGATCGCGGTCCGCCGGGCGATGGTGCGTGAACGACCGCTGTGCCGTGCGGAGGATGCGGTGCAGGCGACGGTGCGCAAGATGTCGAACGATGAAGCCGTGGAACTCGCGAGCCGCGTCGTGATGTTGTTCGGGGCCTTGTGCGGTCAGGCGCAGCAGAATCACAAGCACGCGGCGCTGCCCGGTGCGGCGGTGCTGCACATCAATCGGGCTTGAATTCGATCACGTCCCAGCGCGCCGTGTTCTCGTGGCGCGCTTCCTTGCGTATCGCATCGACGAGCCCGCGTTCGTCCCAGCCGATCACGACGGTCGCGAGATCGGTGAGTTCCTTCGGCAATTTCCCGTCTTTGCCGAAGTACTCGAGCAGCACCACCGGCTTGTCGCTCGCGCGCGCATAGAGCGCCTGGAACGTCACGAGATCCTGGTGCCTCGCGTAGAGCGTGGGCAGCAGGATCACGACCTCCGCGGCCTTGATCTGCCGGCGCAGGTCTTCGCGCAGCGCCTCCTTGTCGCCGGCCGGCACATTGTCCGGTGTGCTCGTGTTCCGATAGAAGAAATTGCGCGCGCTCTCGAGGTACTCGAATACGCGGAGGTAATCGTCGTCGGTCTGCCATACGTGGGAGACGAACACGCGGATCGGGTCGGCCTGCGACATGCCTGCGAGTGTACAGGAGCCGCCGCGCCGGATGCTCGCCGATGCCGCGCCGCACCGATACACTGTGCGCAGCCCCCCTTTCGGACCCGGTCTTGAGGCTGCTCGTCTACAACATCCGTTACGCCACCGGCACCGGCCCCACGTTTCACCTGCCGCTCCCCGGCGCGGGGTACCTGCGCAGCAGCCGGCGGGTGCTGCGCGGCATCACGCAGTTCGTGCGCTCGGAGAATGCCGACGTCGTCGGCCTGATCGAGGTGGACACCGGGTCGATCCGCTCGGGCATGGTGAACCAGGCGGCGTACATCGCCGGTGAACTCGGCCACTACACGACCTACCAGAGCAAGTACAGCGTGAACTCGCTGAACCAGCTGGTCCCGGTCGTGCGCAAGCAGGCGAACGCGTTCCTCGCCGCGCCGCGCGTCACGGGCGAGCGCTTCCACTACTTCGACACCGGCATCAAGCGGCTGATCATCGAACTCGAGCTCGACGAGGTGTGCGTGTTCCTCGTGCACCTGTCGCTCAAGTTCCGCCATCGACAGTACCAGCTGCGCTCGCTGCACGACCTGATCATCCGCTCGCACAAGCCGGTGATCGTGGCCGGCGACTTCAATACGTTCTGGGGCAACCACGAGATTTACCTGTTCATGCGCGCGGCCGGGCTCGTCAGCGCGAACCGGCAGGGACTGCCGTCGTTCCCGGCGCGCAATCCGCGTGTGGAACTCGATTTCATCCTCGCGACCCGGGATATCGAGGTGACCGATTTCCGCGTGCCGGATGTCCGTTTCTCGGACCACCGGCCGATCGTCTGTGATTTCACCGTAAGGAGCCGAAGCGATGCCCGTCGTCCCGTCCTGGAACCTGCAGCGTGACGCCGAACGGCTCGCGACCCTGACGCTCGACAAGCCGGGCGCCTCGACCAATGTGCTGTCGAAGGCGGTGCTGCTCGAGCTGAGCGAACACCTCGCGAAGCTCGAAGCCGATCCGCCGAAGGCGCTGGTCGTGCGCTCCGGCAAGGCGAGCGGCTTCATCGCCGGCGCCGATATCAACGAGTTCACCACGCTGACCAACGTGGATGAGGCGTTCGAGCTGATCCGCTCCGGCGAGCAGGTGCTCGACCGGCTCGCGGCACTGCCCTGCCCCACCGTCGCCGCGATCAACGGTTTTGCATTGGGCGGCGGCCTCGAGCTCGCGCTCGCGTGCCGCTATCGCGTCGCCGCGGACGACGACAAGGTGTCGCTCGGCCTGCCTGAAGTGCAGCTCGGCATCCATCCGGGCTTCGGGGGTACGGTGCGCACCGTGCGCCTGATCGGCGCCAGGGCGGCCCTCGACCTGATGCTGACCGGCAAGCCCGTGCGGGCCGGCAAGGCGCTCGCGCTCGGGCTCGTCGATCGGGTGGTGCCGCGCGCCGAACTCGACGCGGCGGCGCGCGCACTCGCGCTGCATCCGCCCGCGATGCACCGGCCGTCATGGGCCGCGCGCGCGCTGTCCTGGCCCCTGGTGCGGCTGTTCGTGAAGCCGGCGCTGGAGAAGCAGGTCGCCGCGCGTGTCCGACGCGAACACTATCCGGCGCCCTACGCCATCATCGACCTGTGGGTCCGGCATGGCGCACGCGGGCCGAGGGCCTTCGAGGCCGAAGCGCGCTCGATCGCGCGGCTCTTTCTCACCGACACGTCGCGCAACCTCGTGCGCGCTTTCTTCCTGCAGAACCGCCTGAAGGCGCTGGGCGGCCGATCGCCCGCGAGCCTGCAGCGCGTCCATGTCATCGGCGCGGGCGTCATGGGTGGCGACATCGCCGCCTGGTGCGCACTGCGCGGCCTTGACGTCACGCTGCAGGACCGCGAGCTGCAATACATCGAGCCGGCGCTCGCGCGCGCACGCGCGTATTTCGGCAAGCGCATCAAGGATCCGGCCGAAGCCGCCGCCACCGCGGCGCGTCTCGTCGCGGATGTCGCGGGCGACGGTGTCGCGAAGGCCGACGTCGTGATCGAGGCCATTTACGAGAATGTGGAGGCCAAGCGCGCTCTCTACGCCCGGCTCGAGCCGCGGCTCGCGCCCGGCGCGCTGCTCGCGACCAACACGTCGAGCATCCGGCTCGAGGTGCTCGCGGAGAAACTCGCGGACCCCTCGCGGCTCGTGGGCCTGCACTTCTTCAATCCCGTCGCGCAGATGCCGCTCGTCGAGATCGTGCGCAGCGCGGCGACGCGCCCGGAGGTCGCCGCGACCGCGCTCGCCTTCACGCGCCGCATCGACAAGCTGCCACTGCCCTGCCTCAGCGCGCCGGGCTTCGTCGTCAATCGCGTGCTGATGCCCTATCTGCAGGAAGCGATGCTCGCGTTCGAGGAAGGGGTGGCGCCGGCCGTGATCGACCGAGTGGCCGTCGACTTCGGCATGCCGATGGGCCCGCTCGAACTCGTGGACGTGGTCGGGCTCGACGTGGGCGAGCACGTCGGCGTGATCATCGCGCAGGAACTCGGCCGCGCCGCACCAAAGCTGCCGGCACTCGAACGGCATCTCGCCGCGAAGGAACTCGGGCGCAAGAGCGGCCGCGGCTATTACGAGTGGCGCGACGGCAAAGCCGTGAAGCCGGATCCGGGAGGTGCGCGCGCGCCGGAGGATCTCGCCGACCGCCTGATCCTCGCACTCGTCAACGAATGCGCGGCCGTGCTGCGCGAGGGCACGGTCGAGGACGAAGACCTGCTGGATGCCGGCGTGATGTTCGGCACCGGCTTTGCGCCCTTTCGCGGTGGCCCGATCGCCTACGCCCGGCAGCGCGGTCCGCGCGAGGTGGTCAAGCGACTCGAGGATCTCGCGATACGTCACGGTTCACGTTTTTCGCCCGACGCGGGCTGGTCGCGCATCGCAGCGCCGTGACCGGCCGCAAGGCGTGAACTGCGTACCGGTGCACGGGAGTCACTGTGCTAGGATTCTCCTGATTGCGACGCACCATAATGTGCCGCGGACGAGAGGTCGATGTCTCAGGATCAGGGCCGCCCTGCCACAGTACCACTGCTCAAGACCTTCGCACCCCTCGAGGGCATGAAGGCCGAGAATCTGCACGCGCTCGCGAAGAAGATCACCGTGCGCACGATGGACTCGGGGCGCGTGCTCTTCAAGGAAGGCGAGTCGGACAAGCGCACGTTCTGGCTCGTCAAGGGCATGGTCGAGCTGCGTGCGGGCGACCGTACCGCCGCGATGATCAAGGCCGGCACGCCCGAAGCCCGCAACCCGATCACGCCGGGGCAGCCCCGCAAGTACACGGCGCGCGCGGTCGACCAGATCGAGTACCTGTCGATCGACAGCGAACTGCTCGACGTGATGATCACGTGGGACCAGACCGGCAGCTACGAAGTGTCGGAGCTGCAGGCGGATCTCGAGGGCGGGGGCAACGCGGACGACTGGATGACGACCCTGCTGTCGACCAAGTCGTTTCATCGCATTCCGCCTGCCAACATCCAGGCGATCTTCATCCGGATGCAGCGCCAGGCCTACCGGGCCGGCGAAGTCGTCATCAAGCAGGGTGAGGAAGGCGACTTCTTCTACGCGATCGTCAAGGGCCGCTGCCAGGTCACGCGCGAGACGCCGCTCAACAAGGACGGCATCAAGCTGGCCGAACTCGGCGTCGGCGACACCTTCGGCGAGGAGGCGCTGATCGCCGAGGCGAAGCGCAACGCGACCGTCACGATGCTCACCGACGGTGTGCTGATGCGGCTCAACAAGCAGGACTTCCGCGAGCTGATGAACGAGCCGCTGCTGCAGTGGGTCACCGACGAGCAGGCCCGCGAGATCGTCGCCAAGGGCGGCCGGTGGCTCGATGTACGCCTGCCGTCCGAGTACCAGAACCTCAAGATCGAGGATTCGATCAACATCCCGCTCTACTTCATCCGCATGAAGCTCGGCACGCTCGATCGCGGCACGAAATATGTGGTGTGCTGCGACACGGGCCGGCGCAGCTCGGCCGCGGCGTTCATCCTGGTCGAGCGCGGCTTCGACGCCTACGTACTGAAAGACGGCCTTACTTCGACCGACCTCGGCCTGCGCCGTACAGGCTGATACCCGGGCTACATCGTGTGGGTGGCCTTGTCGCCGGAAAGCGCCCCGGCGAGATAGGTCTCGATCTTTTTCTGGGTCTGCCCGCGATCCTGGTCGCTGAACTGCACGCCGATGCCCGCGGTGCGCTTGCCCTGCGCGCCTTTCGGGGTCACCCAGATCACGCGGCCGGCCACCGGCAGCTTCTCGTCTTCACCCATCAGGTTGAGGAGCATGAACACTTCGTCGCCGAGGCGATAGTTGCTGTTCGTCGGAATGAACAGTCCGCCGTTCTTCACGAACGGCATGTACGCGAGATACAGCGCGCTCTTGTCCTTGATCGTGAGGGTGAGCAGACCGGGCTTGTTGCCGGTGCGCGATGTCGGGTCCTTCATCGAATCTCAGCCGCCTCCAAGCTGCCAGAGCCATCGTTCGAGGGCCACCGATTTGTTGAGCGGTGCATCGATCTCGCGCCGCAGCTCGCGCACCGAGTCGAGCAGCCCGAACGGCCGCGCTATATTCCCGGTTGCCGCACTGGCTGACAAGCGAATTCGCGCGTTGATCCACGCTTCGATGCAGGCGAGGCGCAGCGCATGCTCCTCGCGCGACCAGCGCTCCGCGAGCGCGGCGGGCTCGGCGCCGCCGCGCTCCACCTCCAGGAGCGCGCGCGCCGTGTCGGCGCGCAGGCGCGCGACGGCCGCGACATCGGCATCGAGCAGGTTGAGCGGCGCATCACCGAGCACGTCGATGGCAGCCTCGAGGTCGCCTGTCCGGCCCTGTCCCGCGAGCCAGGCCTGCGTCGCGGCGGCGCCGGGTGCCGTGACCCTGAGGCGCAGGCAGCGGCTGCGGATCGTCGCCGGCAGGCGTGAGGGCGTGGCGCCCACGAGCACGATCAGTGTGCGGGGTGGCGGTTCTTCGAGGGTCTTCAGCAGTGCGTTCGCGGCGGCGGCGTTCAGGACATCCGCGGGCGCGACGATACCGATGCGATAGCCGCCCCCATGGCTCGTCAGCGCGAGGTCCGCCACGAATGCGCGTACGTCGTCGACCCGGATCTGCTTCGAATCCCCGGTCGGCTGCACGATGAAAAGGTCGGGGTGCTGGCCCGCCGCACAGTGACGACAGTCGACACACGCGTTGCAGGGCGCAGGCTCGCCGTGGCAGAGCAGCAGCTGTGCGACCCAGGTGGCGAGCAGCTCTCCACCGCAGCCCGGGTCCGCGTGAATCAGCAGTGCGTGGCTCATGCGATCGGCCTGGTACGCCTTGCGCAGCGCTTCCATGGCAGGCTCGAGCCAGGGGCAAGCGGGGGCCGCGATCACGCGGGCCACCGCGACTCGACGGCCTCGACGGCGGCCGAGACCACCGCGGCGAGCGGCCGGGTGGCATCGATGTGCACGACGCGCGCCTCGCGCGCGATCTCGAGGTACCGGTTGCGCACCCGCTCGAAGAACGCCACGCCCTCGGCCTCGAAGCGGTCGGTCGTGCCGCGTCGCGCCGCGGCGCGCGACAGCCCGAGCGCGACGGGGACGTCGAGGTAGAGCGTGAGGTCGGGTTCGAAGTCGGCATGGACCGCCTGCGCCAGCAAGTCGATCAGCGCGGGTGCCACGCCGCGGCCCGCGCCCTGGTAGGCCCGGGTCGCATCGGTGAAGCGGTCGCAAAGCACCCATTCGCCGCGTTCGAGCGCGGGACGGATCAGGTTGTCGACATGGAGGCGGCGCGCCGCAAACATCAGCAGGACTTCCGCCTCCGGTGCGATGTGCTCATCGCCGCGGTCGAGCACCAGCGCGCGGATCCGCTCGGCGAGTGGCGTGCCGCCGGGCTCGCGGGTTGCGTGCACGACCACGCCGCGCGCCTGCAGGTGCGCGCTCAAGTGCGCCGCGACGGTCGATTTGCCCGCCCCCTCGATGCCTTCGAGCGTAATGAAGTGTCCGCGTGTCATCGGGTCATTTTGCCCTGAGCCGCGCGAGGTAGCGCGCGACGGCCGCGTTGTGCGCCTCGAGCGTTTTCGAGAACACGTGCGATCCGTCGCCCTCGCCGCTCGCGACGAAAAACAGCGCCCCGGTCTCGTCGGGCTGCACGGCCGCGTACAGCGACTCGCGGCCCGGCAATGCGATCGGCGTCGGCGGCAATCCCGCGCGCGTATACGTGTTATATGGCGTATCGGTGGTCAGGTCGCGACGGCGAATGTCGCCGTCATAGCGGGTACCGAGCCCGTAAATCACGGTCGGGTCGGTCTGCAGCCGCATGCCCCTGCGCAGGCGGGTCGTGAACACGCCGGCGATGATGCGGCGCTCGCTCGCGAGCGCCGTTTCCTTCTCGACGATCGAGGCGAGGATCAGCGCGTCGTCGGCCGTGCGCAGCGGCAGGTCCGGGCTGCGCGCCGCCCATGCGGCGGCGAGCGTGCGCGCGAGGGTGTCATGGGCGAGGCGGTAGATCTCGGCATCGGTCGTGCCGTCGGCGAAGCGGTACGTGTCGGGAAAGAAGCGGCCTTCCGGGTGCTCCCCGTCGTGGCCGATCGCTTTCATGAGCGCGCCGGTGGTGGCCCCCCTCAGCGTGTGCTTCAGGTACGGGTGGGCGTCGACCGCCGCGCGCATCTCGGCGAATGTCCAGCCCTCGACGATCGTCAGCTGCTCGAGCACCACGCGCCCGGCGTCGAGCTGCCCGAGGATTTCCCGGGGCGTCGCGTGCGCCGGCAGGTCGTAGTTGCCTGCCTTCGCGGCGATGTGCTGACCCGTGAGCCGCACGTACCATTCGACCGCGCGAGGCTCGCGCAGCGCCCCGGCGGCCGCGATGGCGTGCAAGGTCGCCCGCAGGCTGCGCCCCGGGTAGACGTGGATGCGCACGACCGACGCGTGCGGGCCGGGCTCGCCCATCGCGCGATCGAGCCACCAATAGCCGCCGATGGCCGCCGCCACGCCGAGGCCGGCGAGCATCACGAGCAGGACCAGGGCGGTGCGTCGACTACGCAAGTCGCGCCTCGCGCGCCTCGGCTTCGATCGCCTGCCGCAAGGGCTGCGTCCAGGCGTGGGCGGCCAGCGCCTGCCCTTCGCAGATCCCGACCGGCCAGAGCCCGACACGCACGTTCGTCAGCCATATCGCGTCGGCGCGGCCGAGTTCCTGGACGGTCACGTGGCGCTCGCCCGTCGCGAGGCCCAGACGTGCCGCCGCCCCGAGCACCTGCCCACGCATCACGCCGACGACGGCACAGTGTGTCGCCGGCGGCGTCGCGAGCTGCCCGTCGCGGCACAGGAACAGGTTGGTCATGGCGCCTCCGATGATGCGGCCGTCCCTGTCCGCGAGTATGACTTCGTCGAGCCCGCGTTGCCGCGCCTCTTCGCGCGCCAGCACCTGCCCGAGCCGGTTGAGATGCTTGACACCGGCGAGGAGAGGCGGGCCGGCCGCGCCTCCTGCCAGCGCGATCGTGGCCGGGTCCCGCGCCGCGTGCGGCCCTTCGGGCCACGGCCAGGCCGCAACGATGCGCGTCGGTGTCTCGGTGCCGGTGTACGCATAGCCGCGCGCGATCGCCCGCCCGCGTGTCACGATCACCTTGACGATCACGTGGGGCGCAAGCGCCGCCGCGCGCGCGATCTCGCGCGCCAGGAGCGTCTCGTCCGGCGCCGCAATGGCGAGCGCCGCGCAACCCCTCGCGAGTCGCGCGAGATGCGCGCCGAGAAAGCGTACCCGCCCGCCGCTCGCGCCGATCGTCTCGAAGAGCCCGTCGCCATACTGCAGGCCGCGATCATCGAGCGGGATCGACTGCGCCGGTTCACCCTGCACCCATGACGCGAGCATCACGCGCGCGCACCGAGCGCGGCGAGCAGGCCGCGCGCCTTGGCGCGCGTTTCCTCGAGCTCGCGCGCGGGATTCGAATCCGCGACGATGCCTGCGCCCGCCCGCACCTCGAGCAGGCCGCCCGCGACAGTCAGCGTGCGGATCAGGATATTGAAGTCGGCGTCGCCGGCGACCGAGAGCCAGCCGAGTGAACCCGTGTATGCGTCGCGACCCTCCCCTTCGAGTTCCGCGATGATCTGCATGCAGCGCACCTTGGGCACGCCGGTGATCGTGCCGCCCGGAAACACGGCGCGCAATGCGTCGATGGGCGTCACGCCGGGCCGCAAGGTGCCGCGCACGTTCGAGACGATGTGATGCACGTGCGCGTACGTCTCGACGGCCATGTACTCGTCGACCCGCACGCTGCCGGCCTCGCAGACGCGGCCGAGGTCGTTGCGCTCGAGATCGATCAGCATCACGTGTTCGGCGCGCTCCTTCGGATGCGCCGCGAGCCCTGCGGTTTCGCGTGCATCTTCGCCGGGCCGGAGGCTTCTTGGCCGGGTGCCCGCGATCGGGCGCGTGCTCGCCTCGCGCCCGCGGGTCTCGAGCAGCCGCTCGGGCGAGGAACTGAGCAGGTCCATGCCCTCGAAGCGCGCATAGGCGGCGAACGGCGCGGGATTGGCGTCGCGCAGGCGCTCGTAGAGCGGCGCGGTCGCATGCGCCGTGCAGGCGGCGCGCCACCAGCGCGACAGGTTCGCCTGGTAGATGTCGCCCGCGCGGATATGGTCCTGGGCGCGTGCCACACGCTCGAGAAAGCGCCCGGCGGGCTCCTCTTCGACCTGGGGATCGATTCGGGGCTCGATGCGCGGCGATGCTGCGATCGATGCCGTTCCCGTGGACATCCCGGCGAGTGATGCGGCGACTTCCCGCTCGATCCCGTCGAGGCGGGCCTCGTCGCCGGGCGCGACCTCGAGGTCGACCGTGCCGGCCGCGTGATCGTGCACGAGTGCGCCCGCCACGCGCAGCGCGAGCGCGCGCCAGGGCAGCCGGCCCGGCGGCAGCCGCAGCGAAGGCTCGATTTCGCACGCCAGTTCGTACCCGAGGTAGACGACCCAGCCACCGGCCAGGCCCTGCGTGGCCGGTCCCCGTGCACGTGCGTCGCGCCACCAGGCATCGAGCGCGCCGAAGAATCCGCCTGTCTCGCCCCGCCCGTGCACCGGCTTCGGCGTCGGCGCTTCGCCGGATGTGACGAGTCGCCGGTCGCGCGTCAACGCGAGCAGGCCGAGTGGTGCCGCCGCCAGCATCGTACGGGTGCGTCGGGTCCCGCCGCCGGCCGAGGCCGCGCTGTCGAACAGCACCGGAAAGAAGTCGGGGCGAACCGCGACGAGATGGCGGAGTGCGGCGGGTGGCAGGTCGAGCCGGCGATGCGACCCGGGCGCGGTCATGGCGGCCGCGGTGCGACTCAGTCCCGGAAGCGGCGGAAGACGACGGTCCCGTTCGTGCCGCCAAAACCGAACGAATTGGACATGGCGACCTCGATCGGCATGCGGCGTGCCGCGTTCGGCACGTAATCGAGGTCGCAGGTCGGGTCCGGGTTATCGAGGTTGATCGTCGGCGGGGCGATGCCGTCGCGGATCGCGAGCACCGAAAAAATGCCTTCGACCACGCCCGCGGCACCGAGCAGATGGCCGGTCATCGATTTGGTCGAGCTCACGGCGAGCTTGCCGGCCGCCGGGCCGAATGCGCTCTTGATCGCGATCGTTTCGGCGACATCGCCGAGCGGGGTCGAGGTGGCGTGCGCATTCAGGTATTGCACGCCCTCGGGGGCGACGCCCGCGTCCCGCATCGCGTTGACCATCGCGATGCGCGCGCCGTTGCCGTCGTCGGGTGGCGCGGTGATGTGAAAGGCGTCGCCGCTCATGCCGAAGCCGATGAGTTCCGCGTAGATCCGCGCACCGCGCGCCTTCGCGTGCCCGAGCTCTTCGACGATCATCGCGCCGCCGCCGTCGCCCATCACGAAGCCGTCGCGGTCCCGGTCCCAGGGGCGGCTCGCCTTCTCCGGGGCGTCGTTGCGCTCGGACAGCGCCTTCGCCTGGCTGAAACCGGCGAGCGCGGTGGGCGTGCTCGCGTGCTCGGCGCCGCCTGCGATCATGATGTCGGCGTCCCCATGCTGGATGAGCCGCATCGCAAGGCCGATCGCGTGCGTCGAACTCGTGCAGGCCGACACCACCGCGAGGTTGGGGCCGTTGATGCCGTAACGGATCGACAGGTGCCCGGCGATCATGTTGATGATCGTGCCCGGGATGTAGAACGGCGAGATCTTGCGCGGATTCTTCGTCGTGGCCCAGGTGCCGATCTCGCGCTCCATGCCTTCGAGACCGCCGATGCCAGAGCCCATGATCACGCCGCTGCGCGTCGGGTCTTCCTTCGTGAAATCGATCCCGGCGTCGCCGACGGCCTGTACGCCGGCCGCGACGCCGTAGTGCATGAACGGATCCATGCGCCGCGCCTCTTTCGGCGCGAGATACTGCGCGACCTCGAAGCCGCGCACGGCGCCCGCGAAACGGGTCGCGAAAGCCGAGACGTCGAATGTCGTGATCGGCGAGATGCCGCTCTCGCCGGCGGTCACGGCGGACCACGCGGTCTCGAGGGTGCTCCCGACAGGGGAAACGATGCCGATTCCGGTTACGACGACGCGCCGATTACCCACGCGGACCTTTCGCACCTCGTGCGGCGAATGGGAAGGAATGGCGCCGGCGTACCGGCGCCGCGAGCCTCACGCTTTGCGGCGCTCGTTGATGTAGTCGATGGCCTGCTGAACCGTGGTGATCTTCTCGGCGTCTTCGTCCGGAATTTCGATCTCGAATTCCTCTTCGAGCGCCATGACCAGTTCGACCGTGTCCAGCGAGTCGGCGCCCAGGTCGTCGACGAACGAGGCCTCGCTCGTCACCTGTTCCGCCTTGACGCCCAGTTGCTCGGCGACAATGGCTTTCACTTGCTGTTCAACAGTACTCATCTGTGTAGTGTCCTCGTGACTTATCTTTGGTATGGGCCGTGGCAAAGCCGGCCGTAGCGGGCGCGGTATTGTAGGGGAACACCCCTCACGTCGCCACCTGCATTACCTGCCAGCCCCCTGTTTTTGCACACAAAAGCCGTTTTCCCGGCCAATTTACCGGTGGCGCCGGCGCGTCACGGCATGTACATGCCGCCGTTGACGTGCAGGGTTTCCCCGGTGATATAGCCCGCTGCGGGAGAGCACAGGAACGCGACGGCCGCGGCGATGTCCGCGGGCGCGCCGAGGCGCGCCATCGGGATCTGTGACAGCAGCGCCCCACGCTGCTCGTCGTTCAGCACACGGGTCATGTCCGTGTCGATGAAGCCCGGTGCCACCGCATTGACGGTGATGCCGCGGCTCGCCACCTCTTTCGCGAGCGACTTCGTGAAGCCGAGCAACCCCGCCTTGGCCGCCGAATAGTTCGCCTGCCCCGGGTTGCCGGTGAGCGCCACGATCGAGGTCAGGTTCACGATCCGGCCGCGGCGCTCCTTCATCATCCGCTTGAGGCACGCCTTGCTCAGGCGGAACACCGACGTGAGATTGGTCGCGATCACGCGATCCCAATCGTCCTGCTTCATGCGCAGCAGCAGGGTGTCGCGCGTAATGGCGGCGTTGTTGACGAGGATCGTCGGCAACTCGCCCCGGCCCTCGAGGTCGGCGAGCAGCGTGTCGATCGACGACGCGTCTCCCACGTCGAGTACGGCGCCGCGGCCCCGCTGGCCGTCGGCAGCGAGCTCGGCCCCGAGCTTCGCGGCGCCTTCCGCGCTCGTCGAAGTGCCGATCACGGTCGCTCCCGCGGCACCGAGGGCCGCGGCAATCGCGCGGCCGATGCCCCGCGAGGCGCCCGTCACGAGCGCAAGGTCATTGTCGAACATGCCCATTCCTCACTGCATCGCGGCGCGGGCCGCATCGATCGAAGCCGGATCCTCGAGCGCGAGGAACGACGTGCCCGGCCGCTTGTCGATGCGGCGGTTGAGGCTCGTCAGCACCTTGCCGGGGCCGCATTCGACCATGGTCGTGTAGCCGGCGTCGAGCAGCGCGACGACCGTGGCGGTCCAGCGGACCGGGCTCGCCGCCTGCGTGACGAGATTGGCACGAATGTCATCCGGCTCGTCGTGAGCCTTCGCATCGACCGCGCTGTAGTAAGGAATGCGCGGCGCCGCGATGCTCGCGCCCGCGAGGCGCTCACCCAGGCGCGCGGCCGCGGGCCGCATGAGGCTGCTGTGCGACGGCACGCTCATCGGCAGGGGCACGGCGCGCTTGGCGCCGCGCGCCTTGGCCGCCTCGATGGCGCGTGCGACCGCGGTGGCGTGGCCCGCGATCACGATCTGCCCCGGCGAGTTGTAATTGACCGGCTCGACGACCTCGCCCTGGGCGGCTTCGCGGCAGGCGGCTTCGATCGCGGCATCGTCGAGGCCCAGCACCGCGGCGATCGCTCCCACGCCGACGGGCACCGATTCCTGCATCGCGCGGCCCCGGACCTGCACGAGTTCGATGGCCGTCGCGAAGTCGAGCGCGCCGGCGACCACCAGCGCGGTGAATTCCCCGAGGCTGTGGCCCGATACGGCGTCGGGCGTGCGCCCCCCTTGCGCCTGCCAGACGCGGTACGTCGCGTAGCCGGCGGCGAGCATCGCGGGCTGCGTGCATTCCGTCTGGTTCAGGCGCTCGGCGGGGCCTTGCTGCACGAGCGCCCAGAGGTCGTAGCCGAGTACGCCGGAGGCGTCGTCGAAGGTGGCGCGCACGACAGGGTTCGCCGCCGCGAGCGCCTCGAGCATGCCGACGGACTGTGAGCCCTGGCCGGGAAAGACGAATGCGATACCCATGCAAGTTCCTGCCGCTGCGACGCGCGGATTATAGCGGCTCGCGCCGGGACGGCAGGAGGAGCGCCGCCCCGAGCCCGCCGATCGCACCGTAGAGATGCGCGGCGTGGATCACCGGGGCATCACCCGCGAACGGCAGCCCGATACGCTGTTCGACGATGAGTTTGCCGGCGAGGAAGGCCGCGAGGATCCATCCGTCGAAGTCGCGGCGTCGCAAGTGGGCTATCGTGCCGGCTGCCATCGCCCCGTGCAGGGCGCCGGACGCGCCGACATACCACTCGACCTGCGGCGCGAGCCACCAGAGCCCCGCGTCGATGGCGGCGATCGATGCGAGCGCAATGACGATCCAGCGCCGGGGCGTGTAGTCGCGTGCGAACAGCGCCCACATCAGCACGAGTCCGAGCGTATTGAGCGCCGCGTGCGAGAGGTCGAGGTGTACGACATGCGCGGTGAGGAGGCGCCAGTACTCGCCCGCCGCGAGCGCGGTGCGCTCGTAGCGCAGCGAGTCGCGCAGCACGCTACCGCCGGCCGACGGCAACAGCAGGCACGCCGCGGCGATGAGCAGCGCCGCCCCGTAGCGCCCGTCGCCGTTCAGCGACGCGATCGCGCGTGCCACGCCGCGGCGCGCGCGGGAGAGCTTTTCGTTGCCGGCCATTTGGTATCATTATCCGCTATATGCGCCATCCTTCCCGCTCCGCCGGATTCACGCTGATCGAGATCATGGTCGTGGTCGTGATCATCGGCCTGCTCGCGGCCTTCATCGCGCCGCAGATCCTCGGGCGTGTCGATGACGCCAAGATCGTGAAGGCGAAGCAGGACATCCAGGCGCTCGAGACGGCACTCACGATGTACAAGCTCGACACCTTCCAGTTCCCGAATACGGACTTCGGCCTGAATGCCCTCGTGCAGAAGCCCGCGGACCCGAACGTGCGCAACTGGCGTGCGGGCGGATACCTGAAGCGCGTCAACAAGGATCCGTGGGGCAACGACTACCAGTATGTGTTCCCCGGCACGCGTGGCGGGGATTACGACCTCTTCTCGCTCGGAGCCGACGGCGAGCCCGGTGGTGAAGGCATCAACGCCGACATCGGTAACTGGAACCTGGATCGCTAGGGCGCCGGTCACCCGCGGGCCGGTGGGCGGCCACCCATGAAGCACCTTCGCGGCTTCACACTCATCGAAATCCTGGTCGTGGTCGTGATCATCGGCGTGCTCGCGGTCGGCGCCGTGCTCACGCTCGGTACCGCGAAACGCGACGACGCCCTCGAGACGGAATCGCGACGCCTCGAATCACTCATCGGGTACGTTCGCGAGCACGCCGAGCTCACCACCCGCGAGTACGGGCTGCGCTGCGAGGGGGACCGGTACCGCTTCCTCATCTTCGACCCGCGGCGCGGTATCTGGGTCGGCGCCGACGCCGACGACTCGATGCGCGAGCGTACGCTGCCGGTGGGGTTGCGACTGCGACTGCGGGTCGAGGGGCGCGAGGTGCTGCTGCGCCCGCCCAGGGACAACGAGCCGCTGCTGCCGCAGGTGATGCTGTTCTCGAACGGCGATGTGACGCCGTTCGAGCTCACCCTCGCCCGCGAGGGCAGCCCGCTCGCCGCCACGGTCGCGAGCCTGGACACGGGCGAGCATGCGGGCGAGGTCACGTTGACCTTGCCCGATGAGGCGGCACGGCGATGAGGCGCGCGCGCGGCTTCACGCTGATCGAGGTGCTGGTGGCGCTCGTGATCGTCGCGGTCGGCATGGCGGCGCTGCTCGGCACGCTGACCTCGGCGGCCGATTCGTCGATTTACCTGCGCGACAAGACCTTCGCCGAATGGATTGCGCTCAATCGCATCTCCGAGTTGCGGCTCGCGGCGAAGCGGCCGTCGAAGGGCAAGGCGACCGGCGAGCTCGACTACGCGGGGCGCAAGTGGCGCTACGAGCAGGAGGTCGTCGAGACCGACGTGCAGGGGGTGCTGCGCATCGACGTGCGCGTCGCGGACGCCGCGACCCGCCCCGGTGCCAAGGGTACGTCGAAGAATGACTGGACCGTGACGGCGAGCGGTGTCGTCGGAGACGCGGTCGCGCCGCCGAACGGTGCGGACCCCGACTGGAATGGCGGGCCGTTCCCCGGCGAGCCGACGGGCTCCGGCGGCGAGGCGACCCCACCCGGCGCGACACCGGCCCCGACACCGACTCCCACGCCGCCCGGCAGCACTCTGCCGACCACCTGATGCGCGGCCGCGGCTTCACCCTGATCGAACTGCTGGTGGCGCTGTTCATCTCCGCCGTCATCTTCGCGATCGGCTACGGCGCCCTGCAACAGGCGCTCGTCAATCGCAGCGCCGTGCAGGAGAACCAGGATCGCCTGCACGCACTCGTCAACACGATGCGCATCGTGTCGCAGGACTTCGGGCAACTCGCCCCGCGCGCCACACGCAGCCTCGTCGGCGACGGCGCCGATCCGGCGCTCCTCGCCGATGGCCGCACCGATGTGCTCGTGACATTCACGCGCATGGGCTGGGCGAACCCGGCCGGCATCCAGCGGCCCGCGCTGCAGCGTGTCCGCTATGCGCTCGATGACGGCACGCTCTATCGCGAGCACTGGCGCGTGCTCGATCCGGTGCTCGGTGCAGAGCCCGTGCGTCGCAAGCTGATCGACCACGTGAAGAGCGTGCGCTTGCGCTTCATGGAGAACGGCCGCAGCTGGACGGAACAGTGGCCGGGCCTCGTCACCGGCGGTGACGTGCGCCAGCCGCTGCTGCGCCGTCGCCCGATCGCAGTCGAAGTGACGCTCGAACTCGAGGACTTCGGTACCGTGACGCGCCTCATCGAGGTGCCGGGATGAAGCGCGAGCGCGGCGTCGCCCTCCTCACCGCGATCATCCTCGTGGGTCTGGCGACGATCGTCGCGGCGAACGTCGCATTCAAGAGCGGCATGACCGCGCGGCGCACGAGCGGCGCGTTCCTGTTCGACCAGGGCGTGCAGTTCGCGGGCGCGGCGGAAGCGATCGCCGCCTGGGCGCTGCGTGAGGATCGCAAGAACAACCAGCGGGACGACTACAGCGAGGCGTGGGCGCGTCCCTACGGGCCGGTCGAGCTGATCCCGGGGTCCGACATCTGGCTCGAGGCGCGGCTCGACGACGCGCAGGGCCGGTTCAACGTGAACAATCTCGTCAATGGCGACGGCGTCGCGCGTGCCGACGTCATCGAGCAGTTCGCGCGTCTGCTCGAGACGCTGCAGCTCGAGCGCAAATGGGCGGTGCTGCTCGCGGACTGGATCGACGCCGACGTGGAACCAAACGGCTTCGAGGGCGGCGAGGATACGCTGTATCTCGCGCAGAGCCCGGCCTATCGCGCGCCGAACGCGCCGATCGTGAGCGTGAGCGAATTGCTCGCATTGCCGGGTTTCGGGATCGAACGCTACCAGCGCCTCGCCCCGTACATCAGCGCCCTGCCCCCCGGCACGCCGCTCAATGTGTGCACGGCGCCGGGCGTCGTGATCGACGCGCTGACCCGGGAGCACGAATACGGTCTCGACGAAGAGCGCCTCGCGAAGACGCGGGAATCGGGCTGCTTTCCGCTGAAGTCCGACCTGCAGGCCAAGGTGCCCGCCGACCAGTGGGCGACGCTGCAGTACCAGGTGGCCGACAAGTCGGAATACTTCCGCCTGCGCACGTTCGTCAGTATTGGCACCACGGAGTTCGCCTTGTACAGTCTCCTGAAGCGCGAAGCGACGGGGGTGCGCCCGATCCTGCGCACCTACGGTACGGATTGATCCATGGCTGACTGGTTGGTAGTGCGGTTGCAGGGGCACGGGAGCGAGCAGGTCGCGTGGGCGGCCGTCGATGGCCAGGGCCATCTGCTGGCGGCTCCGGGCAGCGGCACACTCGCCGAAGCGGCCCGCGCCGTCGCCGGGCGCAGGGTCGCCGTGCTCGTGCCGGCCGGCGATGTCCTGCTCACCGAAGCGGTGCTGCCGGCAAAGGCCGGCGCGAAGCTCGCGCAACTCGTGCCCTACGCGCTCGAGGAACAGGTCGCCGACGACATCGATACGTTGCATTTCGCCGTCGGGCGCCGGGATGCCCTGTCGGGCCGCACCGCGATCGCGGTCGTCGGCAAGCCGGTGATGCAGGCGGTGACGGCGCAGCTCGCGGAAGCGGGGCTCGCGCCCGCGGCGCTCTACAGCGAAGCGAGCCTCATTGCGGCGAACCCCGGCCAGGTCGTGGCCTGGCTGGAAGACGACATGCTCGTACTGCGCACCGCGGATCGCCCGCCGGTCGTGGCGCCGGTCACCACGCTGCCGGACACGTTCAGCTTCCTGGCGGCGACGCGGGCATACGGCGAAGGGGTCGACCCGGCCCGTGTGTCGCTGCTCCTCCATGCACCCGCTGCGGACTGGCAGCGACACGCAGGCGAGCTCGGCTTCCTGCAGGAGCACTTTGCCGCCGCGAAAGTGCAGATTCTCCCGCAGGGCTCGTTGCCCTGGCTCGCGAGCCAGATCGAACTCGCCGGTGCCGTCAATCTCCTGCAGGGCGAGCATGCGCAGCGCACGACGGGCGCGCGTGACCTGCGTCGCTGGCGCCTGCCCGCCGCGCTCGCGGCCGCGCTCGTGCTGCTGTTCGTCGGCACGAAATTCCTCGAGATCCGGCGCCTGAATGCCGCCGAGCGCGCGCTCGATGTGGAGATCGAACAGACATTCCGCGCCGCGATGCCAGGTTCACTCGATGCGCGCGATGCGCGCGAGCGCATGCAACAGCGCTACCGCGCGCTGCAGGACAACGGCGGGCAGGCAGGGCTGCTGCCGGCGCTCGGCGCCTTTGCCAGGGCGCGATCCGCCTCGCCCGATGCGACCCTGCAGAGCCTCTCGCTGCGCGAAGGCGCGCTCGACCTGCGGGTGCGCGCGGGGGATGCGCAGAGCCTCGACCGGATCAACCGGGAACTTCGGGCGCAGGGGCTCGCATCGGAGATCACGAGCGGTACGGCGGCCGATTCGGGCTATGAAGGCCGCATCCAGATCAAGCTGGCGGGCGCCTGATGGGCGCGCTCATGCAGTGGTATCGCGGGCTCGCGGAGCGTGAGCGGCGTTTCGTCGTGATCGGCGGGTGCCTTGCGCTCGCGATCATCCTGATGATGGTGCTGTTGCCGCTCACGCGGGGCGCCGCCACACTCGAACAGCGCGTCGCGAAGAAGCGTGCGGACCTCGCGTGGATGCGCAGTGTCGCACCGGCGCTCGCGGGCGCGGGCCCGGTGGCCGATGCGGGCGCGAATGCCGAATCCCTCGTGGTGACCGTCGATCGCACCGCGCGCGAAGCGAATCTCGGTGAATCGCTCGTGCGCTCCGAGCCGTCCGGCAGCGGCGGCCAGCGCGTGCAGTTCGACAAGGCCCGTTTCGACGTGATGCTCGCGTGGCTCGCGCGGCTGCGCCAGCAGCACGGCATACGCGTCGTGTCGGCCAGCGTCGAGCGCACCGACGAGCCCGGGCTCGTGACCGCGAGCATCGAATTGAGCGCACGCTGACCCCGGCGATGGCTGCACCCGCCCGCTCTTCCTGGCGACTCATCGTCGTTGCCGTGCTCGTCGGCCTCGGAATCCTCGCCGTGCGCTGGCCACTCGCCTGGGCGACGCACTGGCTGCCGAACGGCGTCACGTGCGGGCGCCCCGCCGGTAGCGTATGGCACGGGCGATGCGGGCAACTGGCCGCCCGCGGCGCGCAACTCGGCGCGGTGACCTGGCACATGCGTGCGCTGCCGCTGCTGCGCGCGACGCTCGCGGGCACGGTGGACCTGCGCACGGGCACTGAGCGCCTGCAGGGCGAAGTCGAATTGCGGCCGGGTGGCCGGCTCATCGTGCAACGGGCCCGGGGCGACCTCACCCTCGGCGCAGGACTGTTGCAGGACACTGCGCTCGGGCTGCGCGGCCGGCTGCGCGCCCAGGTCGGGCGCGCGGTGCTCGACGATCGCGCGCTCATCGACCTCGTCGGCGTATTCACCGTGCGCGACCTCGTGCAGGGCGCGACGCCGCTCGGCAGCGTCGAAGTCCGCTTCGACGAGCCGCAAGGCGATGCGGAGCCCTCGCAAGGCATCCGGGGCACGCTCCGCGATCTCGGCGGGCCGCTCGGGATCGAAGGCCACGTCACACTCACCCGCGATGCCGGCTATGTGGTCGACGGCTTCGTCACGCTGCGCGCCGACACGCCACCCGTCCTCGCCCGCCAGATCACGTTCCTCGGCACACCGGATGCGGCCGGGCGGCGGCCGTTCTCTATCGCGGGGACGTACTGACAGCGTCTCCCGCGCCCTCGCGCAGGGCCACGACCCGCAGGGTTCCGAGCAGCGGGAAGTAGAGCGCCGCGCGCACGGGTTCCGGTCCGAACGAGCGCGCGAGCTGCGCGTAGCGCTCGAGCTGCGGGCGATAGCGCTCTGCCTCGTTGCGCAGAAAATCCTCGAGCGAGCCGCCCTCGTGGCTGCCGGTCTTGTAGTCGATCACCCAGCGCGTGCCCTCCCCGTCCACGAAGCTGCGGTCGATCTTCACGTTGACGAGACGCCCATCGACGAGGCCCGTCAACGCCCACTCGTTCGCCGCTGACCGGTGCCCCGGCGCGAAGAGCCATTGGCCGTGCGCGTCGGCCTGCGTGCGCAGCAGCGCTCGCGTCACGGTGTCGACGGCGGCGGCGAGTTCACCCTCCGGCACACCGAGGCGGGCGAGCAGCGCGCGATGTCCGGGGCGCGCCGCCTCGATGGCCTGCGCAGTCGGTGGCTGGCCGCGCCCCCACTGTTCCAGCGCGCGATGCACGACCGTGCCGATATGGCGCGCCGTCTCGCGCACCCAGCTGAACTCGGGCGCCGTGCCCGACTCGCGCGCCACCGTGATGTCGCTCGCCGCGACACGGTCCTCGACAGTCGCGGCTCGCCACGACGCAGGCAGTCGCAGCAGTGGCGGGGTGACCGGTACGGCAGCTTCGATGGGCGCGTCGCCCGGCGTCGCGTGGCCCGGGTCCGCATCGGCCCAAGTGACCCCCGCCGCCAGCGCCGGCCATGCCGCGGCGAGCAGCGAGCCGCTGCGTGGCCTCGGGTCGCTTGCGTCCTTCACCGCGATAGCGGCAATCCAGTGCAGCGATTCACGCGCGCGCGTCGCCGCGACATACAGCAGGCGCAGTTGCTCCTGCCTCTCGCGCTGCCGTTCGAGCCCCTTGATCCACCCGCCGAGCCGGTGCGCGGAACGCTCGTCCTGCGCGACGATGGGCGAGAGCAGCAGATCGGACGGGCCCGCGATGCGCGGCAGATCGAGCCAGCGGAGCAGCGGCTCCTCGCCCCGGCGTGGCAGGCGCGCGAGGCCCGGCAGGATCACGTGGTCGAACTCGAGTCCCTTCGCGCGATGGATCGTCATGATTTCGATCGCGGCGGGGTCGGCGCCGGCTGAGCGTGCGTAGAGGTCGGCGAGCAGCGGCTCGAGCCCTGCACTGCCACGCCATTCGCCGCGCGCCCAGGCGTCGCCGAGCGCGGCGAAGAACTCGTGCGCGGCCTCGAGGTCGTCGGCGTCGTAACAATCTGCGCCGCCGAGTTGCAGCCACGTCGATTCGAGTGCCGCGCCCGGCGCGGTGCGCCCGAACGCGTCGACCGCCGGTGCGAGTGCCGCGCGTATCCGGTCGAGCCTCGAGCGCTCGTCCGCGTCGAGCAGCGCCAGCCGTTCGGGCGCCTGCATCGCTTCCGCGACGAGGAGTGGATCGTCGGGGCGCGACAGCACGCCGAGACTGCGCAGCGTGAGGCCGCACCAGGGCGCGCGCAGCACGCTGAGCCAGGCGGTACGGTCACCGGGATGCGATAGCGCACGCAGCAGCGAGCCGAGGTCGCGCACGATCGGTGTCTCGGCGAGCGGCACGAGATCGACACCGCGCACCGCAAACCCCGCGGCCGCGAGCTGCGCACGGATCGGCGCCGCATGCGAACGCGCGAGCACGAGCACCGCGATACGGCCCTCTCCGCCGGCCGCGCGCAGGGCCCGCACGCGCTCGACGACCGCGGCTGCCTCGTCCTCCGCTCGCCCGTTTGCGATGGCGAGGAGCGACACACAAGGTGCGTCGCCGTCGGCAATCCGCGCCGCGACGCTCGGCGTGAAGCGTACCGCCCCTTCGCGCATGTCGTCGTGCGCCGGGAACACGCCGGCAAAAACCCGGTTGCTGAACCCGACCAGCGCCGGGCGCGAGCGGAAGTTGCGCGACAGCCGCAGCGCTTCGAGCCGGACCGGCCCGATGCCGAAGTCGCGCGCCCGGAGGAACAGCCCCACCTCCGCCTCGCGAAACTGATAGATCGACTGCATCGGATCGCCGACGATGAACAGCGTGCGGCCATCGCCCGGCGACCAGTCCTGCACGAGCGTGGCGAGCAACCCGAACTGCGCGATCGAGGTGTCCTGGAATTCATCGACGAGGATGTGTCGCAGCGTGACGCCGGTGCGGATCGCGAGATCGCTCGCGCCGCCATCCTCGGTCAGCGCTGCGCGCGCCGCCCCGGCGATGTACACGTGATCGACGCGACCGGCCTGCGCAAACTCGAGCTGCAGGTGACGGGCCGCCCAGGTGAGCACTTGCGCGAGTGCATCGATCGCCGTCGCGTCGTCGGGCGGCAGGTCCGGGGCCGGCAGCGCACGCGTGGCGGCAAAGAGGCGTTCGGCGGCCGAAATCCCCGCCAGGCGCTCCAGCAGCTCGACGAGCAGCGCCTTGTTCGAGGCATCGCGATACGCAGCGCCGATCTGCGCGGTCACCTTCTTGCGCAGCGTGCCGGCTTTCGTGAGCATGGCGTCGGCCAGCGCCTGCCATGACTCGAACGTGGCCACGTCCGCGGCGAGCGCACCTACTCCTGGCAGCCGCGCGGCATCGGCGAGCCATGGCGCGGGCAAGGCGCCGACGTTGTGCGTCAACTGGTCCGCGACGATGCGGGTGAGTGCCGCCGAGATGCGAGCCCGCAGGTCACCGGCCGAGCTCCCGAGCACATGGGGCAGCCAATGGGCGCGCCTGGCGAGCATGCCGGCGAGGAGACCCTCGAAGCGGCCCCACTGGTTGTCGAGCCGCTCGAAGAGGAGATCGAGCGCGCCTCGCAGCGCAGGTTCAGTCTCGCCGTCGATCAATGCGCGGCGAGCGGCGCGCAGGTAGAGCTCGTCGGGGCGATCCGCAATCGCCGGCACGGGGCCCGCGCCCGCGGCGAGCGGCCGCTGTGCGGCGAGCGAGAAATTGAATGCGTCGATCGTGAGGATCCGCAGCCGCGAGGCCTGCGCTTCGAGCTGCCAGCCCCGTGCCCGCGAGCGCTCGTGCACGCGTGCCACGAGGGACCTCATGATCGCGGCCTGCGGATGGGCCGGGTCGATGTCGCCGGCGAGTGCGCCGAGCACGCGCATGCGCATCTCCGCCGCGGCCTTGCGCGTGAAGGTGATGGCGAGGACCTGTTCGGGTTCATCGACATCCGCGAGCAACGCGAGCAGGCGCTGCGTCAGTACCGTGGTCTTGCCCGATCCCGCCGGCGCCTCGAGCAGGATCGACGAATCGATGCGGATCGCACGCTCACGCGCGAGCGTATCGAGGTCGGCATCACTCATCGCCGCCCTCCTCGGCGACCTCGAGCGCGGCCCGCTCGCCGATACGGCACAAGCCTGCGAGATGGCAGTAGCGGCAGGCGCCGTCCGCCGGCGTCACGGTCGCGCGGCCGTGCAGGAATTCCGCGGCGAGCGAGCGCAGGCGTGATTCCCAGGCCGCGAGTTGCTGTAACCAGGCCTCGTCCACCGCATCGCCCGATGCCGTGCGAAGTCCCCTTGCACCCGGCAGCAGATCGTTCGAGACCGCGATCCCGCGGAAGACCGGTGACGGCGGCGCGAGGCGCGCGTGGATGAGGGCCCTTACATCGTGCCCGATGGCGGCCGCGTACACGAGCAGCTGCACGGGGGTCGGCCGCGCGCCATACCAGTCCGGTGCGGGCAATCGCCCGCTCTTGTAGTCGATCACCGCGTAGCCACCCGCTTCGAGTGCATCGAGGCGATCGATGCGCGCCCGCAGGTGCGCATCACCCAGGTCCACCCGGTGCTCGCGCTCGAGTCCCGCAATGCGAAACGGCGCGCGCGTGCGCTCGAGTTCGGCGAGCGCCCCGATCAGCTGCGCGAGGCGGCGCGCCTCGCGCTCGCGCGATCGCCCCTCCTCGTCACGCAGCGGCGGCAGAGTCTCCTGTCGCGCTTCCCCGACCGCGCGCGCAGCCCGCGCCCCGATTTCCCCGGCGTCGAGCGCCACGAGCTGCGTGGAGTCGGCAATCGCACGCCAGAAGATCTCGAGTGCCCGATGCAACCAGCGCCCGCGGACATCGTTGCCGATGCCGGGCTCCGGCGAGTCGAGCGGTTTCGCGGCGAGCTGCAGTTCCGCATGCGCACGGAACGGGCACGCTGCCTGCAGTTCGAGGCACCGCGTACCGCCGGGCAAGGCGTTGCCCGGTGACCAGGCGGCGCCCGTCACGTCCTCGATTCGTTCGAGCCGGACCCCTCCTTGCCGCAGTTGCCGCGGCAGCCAGGCCGGGGGCGCGGCTGAAGACGCGCGGCGCGGCCACGCTGCCAGCAGCGGACTCGGCGCGAGTTCCATGTCGCCCGACGCGCGCGCAGCGCTCAGCACGAGTTCGGGGGTGGCGGCGCGCCATGCGGCGAGGTTCGCCTGCGCGCCCGCGAGGCGGCCGGCCGGACTGGCGGTCGTGGCGCCGGCTTCGCGCAAGGCGACCTGGGGTACGAACGCGTCGGACAGCGGCGGCGCGGGCCACGCGTCCGCCGTGAGCCCTGCGACCCAGATGCCGTCATAGCGCACGACCGGATCGTCGTGCGCCGGGCTCACCGTCACGAGGGCATCGCCGGTCGAGGCCTGCCACGTCGTGCGCGTCGCGAGATCGCGCAGGGCGTGCAGCGCCTGGCGCGCGTCGAGCGGGGCCGCCAACCGCGCGACCGCGCCGAATTCGTCGAGCAGTTGCACGAAGCGCAGCCAGGCCTGCTGCTCGTCACTCGTGTAAGCGGGTTCGCCCGGCCGCAGTGCCGCGAGCGCTGCGGAAAAGCGCTCGGACCACGTGCGCATATCCGCGCGGCCGCTGCCGAGGACATCGAGCGCCACACCTGTCTGCGTCGCGAGCCGCGCGGCCGGTTCGATTCCCCTGGTCGCGGCGCGCGCGAGCAGTGCCAGGCTGGCACGCGCGTCCGCGGTGAGCGGTGCCGAACGGCGCCACCACAGGTCGAGCCGCGCGCCCGAAGCCGCGCCCGGCTGGCCATAAGGGCTGCGCAGCCACGCGGAGAACTCCTCGAACTCGAGGCCGTCGATCAGCCACACGAGCGTCGTGAGCGCGTGCCGCACGAGCGCGTGTCGCGCGAGGGGCGCCCCACCGTCGATTGCGACGAGATCGATGTCGATGCTGTGCGCGATACTCGCGCGCGGCGCGAGCGCGGAGCGCACCCGCGACGCGATCGCTTCACGGGATTCGATGCTGCCCGCAGCGACGACCAGGAGCCGTGCATCCGCACGCTGCGCGAAACGCTCGACACACCACGCCGCGAGCCGGTCGATCTCATCGGCTTCGTCGGCGCCGTGCTCGACGAGCGGCGCACAAACCGCGCCACCCGTCTCCCACCACTCGCCCGGTGCGCCCGCAGCGTGCCGCCGTGCGTGGAGCCGTCGCGCGCGCGGCGAATTCGCCGCGGCAAATCCGGCGAAGTGCACGCACGTCTCGCCGTCCGCCGGCGCGAGTTCGGGCAGCAGCCGCGCGGCGGTGTCGACCGTCCTCGCCCGGCACTGCTCCTGCACGTCGCGCCGGACCCGATCGAGCAGCCGGGTTTCCTCGCCGCCCACTGCGAGCCAGCGTGTGAGATCGATGTCGTGGTCTTCGGCGAGCCGGTCGGCGCGCCTCAGCGCATCCGCGAGCGTGGCCACCCCGGCCAATGCCGTGTCGCGCGTCGCGCCCGCGGTGGCCTCGCGCCACAGCCACCATTCCCCGGCGCCCGAAAGGGCACGTGCCCGTTCGACGCGCGCTCCTGCGCGATCGATCTCGCGCAGCATCCAGCCATCGAGCGACAGGACGTCCGGGGTGTGCCAGGCGGCACGGCCGCTCGCGAGTGTGGCGTGTGCCCACGCGAGGCGGACAGCGTGGGCGCGCTGCTGCGACGGCACGATGACCGTCTCGCCGCGCGCGAGCGCGTGGGACATGACCCTTGGAAGGGTAATCAAGTCAATTAATTACGCTGCTTATCTCGAAATTACTTAAACCGTGCCGCCGCCTCGACGACCTTCGCGGATGCCTCCTGCGCGCCGCTCGCGTACCCGGCGAGCAGTTCGTCCATGCGCTGGAACACCGTCTTGAGTGTGGCCGCATCAGGCAGATTGGTCACACGGAAATGGTTGCGATATGGCACGTTGAAGCTGACACCGGGCGCGACGAGAACATGCTTTTGCTCGAGGAGGTCGAGCGCGAAGGCCTGGTCGTCGAACGCCGGCAGTTGCGACGTATCGATACCGATGAACGCGTACAGCGCCCCGCGCGGCACGGTGAGGCGCAGGTACGCGCTCGAGGCCGCTGCGGCGGTGATCGCCTCGCGCGACTCGTACAGGCGCCCGCCCGGGGCAGTGAGCTCGCGGATGCTCTGGTAGCCGCCGAGCGCGGTCTGCACGGCCCATTGCGCGGGCACGTTGCTGCACAGGCGCAGCGACGACAGCAGTTCGAGTGCGCCGAGGTACTCCGTCGCCGCGGGCAGGCGGCCCGAGAAGACCGCCCAACCCACGCGGTAGCCGCAGGCGCGATAGACCTTCGACAACCCCGACATCGTCGCGCACAGCGTGTCGTGCACGAGCGTCGCCATCGGCACGAACTGCGCGTCGTCGTAGAGGATCTGGTCGTAGATCTCGTCGGCGAACACGACGAGCCCGTGCTTTTCGGCGATGCGGGCGAGCCGCTCGAGCACGGTGCGCGGATACACGGCGCCGGTGGGGTTGTTCGGGTTGATGATCACGATCGCGCGCGTGCGCTTTGTGACCAGCGCCTCGACCGCATCGGGATCGGGCACGAAGCCGTTGCCCGGGTCGCACGGATAATGCACCGCCCGGCCGCGGTTCAGGGTCACGGCCGCCGACCAGAGCGGATAGTCGGGGCTCGGCACCAGCACCTCGTCGCCGTCGTTCAGGAGCGCACGCAGCACGAGGTCGATCAGCTCGGAGACGCCGTTGCCGATGAACACCTCTTCGGCGCTCACGCCCTGCACGCCGCGCGCCTGCTGCTGCATCACGACCGCTTCGCGCGCCGGGAAAATGCCCTTCTGGTGGCAGTACGCCTCGCTCTGGCGCAGGTTCTCGATCATCGCGAGCCGCATCGTCTCCGGCGTGCGAAAGCCGAAGAGACCGGGATTGCCGATATTGAGCGAAATGACCTCGTGGCCCATGCGCTCCATTTCATGGGCCCGACGCGCGAGCTTGCCGCGGATTTCGTAGCGGACATTCCTGAGGCTGTCGCTCGGGCGGAAACTGTCGTTCATGCGCCGAGCATAGCATCCGCGCGGGTGTCAGCCGATGGCGCCCGCCCCGCGCAGCCGGGCCCGCGCCGCGGAATCGAGACCCAGTTCCGCTTCGAGCACGGCATCGGTGTGCTGGCCGAGCAGCGGGGGCGCGTCGCGGTACTCGATGGCGGTGCGCGAATAGTTGATCGGGTTCCTGACCCCGGGCACGCTGCCGGCCGTCGGATGCGGCAGGTCGATGCGCATGCCCCGGTGGACGACCTGCGGCTCGGCGAACACTGCGCCGATATCGTTGATCGGGCCGCAGGGTACCTGCGCGGCATTGAGCGCGGCGAGCCAGTCGCGCGTGGACCGCCCGCGCAGCGCGGCAGCGACGACCGGCACGAGCGCCGCACGATGCGCGACACGCGCGGCATTCGTCGCGTAGCGCGCATCGCCCGCCAGATCCTCGCGCCCGACCACCTGGCACCAGCTCGCGAACTGGCGGTCGTTGCCGACGGCGAGCATCAGGAAACCGTCGGCGGTCGCAAAGGCCTGGTACGGGACGATGTTCGGGTGTGCCGTGCCCTGCCGCTGCGGCGATCGGCCGCTCACGAGGAAGTTCATGTTCTGGTTCGCGAGCCACCCGAGCTGCGTGTCGAGCAGCGCGAGGTCGATGTACTGGCCCTTGCCGGATGCGCGCCGCTCGTAGAGCGCCGCCGCGATGGCGGTTGCCGCGTACATGCCGGTCATCAGGTCGACGACCGCGACGCCCACCTTCTGTGGCCCGCCGCCCGGCTCGCCGTCGGGCAGGCCCGTGATGCTCATCAGGCCGCCCATGCCCTGGATCATCGCGTCATAGCCCGGCTTCGCCGCATCGGGCCCGTCCTGGCCGAACGCGGAAATCGAGCAGTAGATCAGCCGCGGGTTCTCGCGTTCGAGGTCGGCCCAGGCGAGACCATACTTCGCGAGCCCGCCCACCTTGAAGTTCTCGACCACCACATCGCAGCGCCTGGCGAGCGCACGCACCAGCCGCGCACCCTCGGGGTTCGCGAGATCGATCGCCACCGAGCGCTTGCCGCGATTGGCCGACAGGTAGTACGCGGATTCCCTCGTGTCGCGCCCCGCGGCGTCGCGTGCGTACGGCGGCCCCCATTGGCGCGTGTCGTCGCCGCCATCCGGTCGCTCGACCTTGATGACCTCCGCGCCGAGATCCGCGAGCACCTGCGTCGCCCACGGGCCGGCGAGGACGCGCGACAGGTCGAGCACTCGGATGCCGTTCAGGGGGCCCATGCGTTCACCATCCGGACGTAGGCAGGCCGGTGACTATAGCGACCGGTGGCGGAGCGGTACATTGCGCAACTCACGCAGTCACCACGGGATGCCCATGATCGACCTCAGCAGGAAAATGCCGATGCTCGCGCGGCAGGAAGGCGTGTGGGACGGCGTATACCGCTACTACGACGCCAACGGCCGGCTGGTCGACGAGCACCAGTCGCGCCTCGTGTGCCGACTGCCGAAGTCCGGGCCGTACGATTACCACCAGACGAACCACTACACGTGGGCCGACGGCCGCACCGAAGTACGCGATTTCCCCGCGACTTTCCGCGGCGACCGTATCTGGTGCAGCAACGACCTGATCGACGGCTGGTGCGCCGAGGTGCCGCTCGACGGGTTCTCGCGCACGCTGATGCTTTACTGGAAGCGCGTGGGCGAGCCCGATACCTGTCTCTACGAGATGATCCAGATCGACGACGCGGCGCGGCAGCGCGCGCGGGTGTGGCAATGGATTACCGGCGGGCGGGTCAGCATGCGCACGCTGATCGATGAGCGGAAAGTCGCGGACGACACCGGCGCATAGCGGATAGCGAACAGCGAGTGGCGAACAGCGAACAGCCAGAAGCGCAACGGGACATTTCTGGCTGTTCGTTATTCGCCGTTCGCTGCGCGAAGCGCAGCTACTTCCTCCGGCGGCGCTTGCGCTTGTGCGTATGCTCGACCATCCCGTCGCCGTGATGGTGCGCCACATCGCCGTGTGCATGGCCGTGCGGGAAGTCGAAGTCGACCGGGTGATTGTGGCCGTGCGTGTTGATCCACTTGTAGAGGTCCGGCATCCAGTGCTGGATGCGGCTCGCGGCCCGCTCACGGTTCTCTTCGATGTTGGTCCACGGGTTGAAATGGAAGTGGTTGTAGAGGCGTGAATCGGTGCGGCCGATCGCCAGCGTGCCGAGCTTGCAGCCGAATGCGCCGTGGTTGATGTACGGTGGGCGGTAGAAGTAGCCGCCGGTCGGCAGATCGCCGAACTGCATCATCCAGGACGTGCCCCAGATGTGATACGCCTCCTCCGCGCAATCGTGGTAGGAGATGTTGTCCTGCCAGAAATTCGGCGTCATGCAGTAAAGGAACGTGAAGGCCTGCGTGCGCTCGTCGAAATGCAGCACCTTGACGAGGCAGCCCGGCGCGGTCGCCGGGAAGAAATTGGTCGAGCTCCACTGCATGTCGTCGAAGGCATTGACGGCCGCGAACTTGCTGCGCTCCGCGCGCGGATGGTCGCTGTCGGATTCGACGAACGACGGTTCGCCGTAGTTGTAGAACAGCAGCCCGGTCGCCCCGCGCGGCGACGACAGCGCGCCGATCGCGATGCCCGCCGGCACCATGAAGTAGCTGCCGGGCCCGTGGACCTTGTCGCCGACCGTGATCGAGCCGGTCATGACGAACAGCTCGTACTCGCTGTAGCTCATGCCCGGGGGCTGCCTGTAGCCCGGTTCGAACATCACGGTCATCGTACACGCGCCGTTGTCCGGATCGAGCGAGAGCATCTTGTACTGCATGCCCTTCGGGAAGCCGGGCATCGTGAACTTGCGGAACGGGACGTCGCGGTCGACGAAGGGTTCGATATGCGGACGGGCCATGGATTACTCCGGTGCGGGGAGCGAGGGCTTCAGAATACGACGCGGAACTTGCGCTTCGGGCGCACCGGGATCTCTTCCGGCCGCACCTTGCGCATCATGTTGAAGTGCACGTGCGTGCCGCGCGTCTGGATGCGTTCGAGGAACTCGGCGACCCACTTGTCGCGCTTCGGCGCCAGCGCATCCTGCTCCGCGACGATCTTGCGGTAACGGGTTTTCTGCTCGGCGATTTCGCGCTTGAGCCAGGCTTCGACTTCGCGACTGCGCTTGTGCGGGATGGATTTCACGTGGCTCGACCTGCAATATGTGTGGACACGGTCTTATACCGCGCGCACCCACCCCTCACAACAGTACGAACACTTACGCGGCGGCCGCGCATTGCGCGACCGCGTAGCGGCCGGAGGAAGCACGCATGCTCGATGCCATCGTCGCCGTCACACTGTCCGCTCCCGATCTCGGCGCGACCGAGCGGGCCTATGCCACGCAGCTCGGTTACAAGGTCGTCGAGCGCGCGCAGGTTTCACGTTCGCTCGCGGCGGGCTGGGGTGCGCGCGCGATGAAGGGTCGCGACTACGTACTGATGCAGCCTGCGAGCGGCGAGCCCGTGTACCTCAGGATCGTCGATGCGGACGAGCCGCCTCCCGCATTTGCGCCACTCAGGACGTTCGGCTGGAACGCCAATGAAATACTGGTCGAAGATCCGGTCGAACTCGCACCGCTGCTGAAAGAGCCGTTCAGGATCATTGGCGAACCGCGGCCGCTCGATTTCAACCCGAATATCATCGCGATGCAGGTGACGGGGCCGGCGGGCGAAGTCGACTACTTCACACGCATCCCGCCGACGGGCTCGGTATTCAACCTCGGCAGTGCGAAGTCCTTCGTCGATCGCACCTTCATCGTCGTCGCCGGCGGGCCGGACGTCGAGGCCTCTCGCGCGTTCTATCGCGACGTGCTGAAGATGCCGACCACCGACCCGTCCGAGACGAAGATCCACGTGCTGCAGGACGCCTACGGGCTCTCCCGCGACACGCCGACGCGCATCGGCATCGTGCGCTTCCCTTCGAGCTTCCTGATCGAGCTCGACCAGTACCCGCCCGCCGCCGTGAAGCGCCCGGTACGCCGTGGCCACCTGCCGCCCGGCATCGCGATGGTGAGCTTTTCGGTCAAGAGCTTCGAAGGCGTGAAGCTCCCGTGGAAAGTGAAACCGTCCGCGCGCCCGGAAGCGCCCTACAACGGCCGTCGCGCCGGCGTGCTCGTGGGCCCGTCCGGGGAATGGGTGGAGTTGATTGAAGAGGCGAGCGGCGAGTAGCGATCAGCGAACAGCCAGAATGCGTCACGCCACGCTTCTGGCTATCCGCTATGAGCTATCAGCTCGGCCGTGGAACGGCCGCGGAACGTCCGGAACGGCCGCGAGGAGCCTGCGCGTATATTCGTGCCGGGGCGCGGAGAACACGTCCCGCGCCGCCCCCTCCTCCACGATCCGCCCGCCGTGCATCACGAGCACGCGACGGCAGAGGCGGCGCACGACCGCGAGGTTGTGGCTGACGAAGATGAGCGTGGTGCCGGCCTCGCGTTGCAGGGCGGCGAGCAGGCCGACGATTTGCGCCTGGATCGACACGTCGAGTGCGCTCACCGGCTCATCGCACACGAGCACCTCGGGCTCGAGAATCATCGCGCGCGCGATGGCGACCCGCTGGCACTGCCCGCCGCTCAGCTGGTGCGGATGACGCGCGAGCACGTTCGCATCGAGCCCGACCCGTGCCAGTTGCGCCGCGGCCCGCGCTTGCCTTGCCGCCCGATCGAGGTCGCGGCGGTGCACTTCGAGCGGTTCGGCCAGAATCGCCGCGATCCGCATGCGGGGATCGAGACTCGCGAACGGGTCCTGGAACACGAGCTGTGCGCTGCGCCGCAGCCGGGCCCAGTCGGCGTCGCCGAAATCCGCGAGGGCGCGCCCGTGCCAGCGCACGGTGCCGCGGCTTGCCGGCAGGAGGCCGAGCAGTGCGCGCACGAGGGTCGACTTGCCGCTCCCCGACTCGCCGCAGATGCCGAGTGTATCTCCCGCGGCGACAGAGAACCGGATGTTCTGCAACACCTCGGGCGAGGTGCGATAGCGCACGGCGAGGTCCTGGGCGGCGAGCAGCGTTGCGGTGCCGGGAGTCACGACGGTCATGGGCGGAGCGGATGGTGGCAGGCCACGTCGCGCGCACCGCCCGGAACGAGTGCGGGTACCTCAGTGCGACACTGCGCATCCGCTCGCGGACAGCGCGGATGGAAAGCGCAGCCCGTGGGCAGCGCACGCGGGTCCGGTGGCTGCCCGGGAATGGCCTCGAGCGGGGCATCGGGCGGATCGTCCATGCGGGGAATGCAGGCGAGCAGCGCCGCGGTATAGGGATGGGCGGGCGATCGCGTCAAGGCTTCGGTCGGGCCGTGCTCGACGATGCGCCCAGCGTACATGACATACAAGCGGTCCGCGAGGCAGCCCACGACGCCGAAATCGTGCGACACGAGCGCGATCGCGAGTTGCCCTTCCCGCTTCAATGTCCCGAGCATCGCGAGTATTCCCGCCTGCACCGTGACATCGAGCGCGGTGGTCGGCTCGTCGGCGATCATGAGCCCGGGCTCGCAGGCGAGCGCGAGCGCAATGGCGACCCGTTGTCGCTGCCCACCCGACAGCTCGTGCGGGTACTGCGTGAGACGGCGCTCCGGCGCGTCGATCCCGACGCGTTCGAGCAAGCTCTTCGCGCGCGTGCGCGCGGTGGCTCCGTGGGCGCGGCCGTGGTGCTCGAGGACCTCGACGAGATGCGCACCGACCGTTCGATGCGGCGTGAGGGTCGACAGGGGGTCCTGGAATACGAAGCCCACGTGCGCGCCGCGCAGGCGATCGAGCGCGCGCGCATCGAGCGCGAGGAGCCCCTCGCCGGCGAGCAGCGCCTCGCCTGCCACTTCGGCCCGCGACGCGGCCAGCCGAAAGGGCGCGAGCAGCAGCTGGCTCTTGCCCGCGCCCGATTCGCCGACGATACCGATGCACTCGCCGCGCGCGATGGTCAGCGTGACGTCCGCTACCGCCGTGATGCGGCCCTCGCGCGCCGGAAAGCGCACGGCGAGGCGGCGCAGTTCAAGGATGGGTGCGGGGATCGAAGGCATCGCGTAGTCCGTCACCGAGGAGATTGAGGAGCAGCGTGATCGCGGCGAGACAGGTGGCCGGCGCGAGCAGCAGCCACGGCGCCACCTCCATGTCCCGCGCGCCCTCGCTCACGAGGCTGCCGAGGCTCGCGAGCGGTTCCTGCACGCCGAGGCCGAGGAACGACAGGAAGCTCTCGTACAGGATCATCTGCGGCACCGTGAGCGCCGCGTAGGCGATCACCGGGCCCGCCACGTTCGGCAGGATGTGGCGCACGAGGATGCGCCACGTCGGCACGCCCATTGCGCGCGCGGCCTCGATGAACTCGCGCTGCCGCAACGCGAGCGTCTGGCCGCGCACGATCCGTGCGGTGGTGAGCCAGCCGACGCTCGCGATCGCGACGAGCAGCACGAGCACGTTGCCGCGCTCGAACACCGTGGCGAGGATGATCACGAGGAACACGTACGGCAGCGCGTAGAGCACATCGACGCAACGCATCATCGCGGCGCCCGTGCGCCCGCCCGCATAGCCCGCGATCGCGCCCCACAAGGTGCCGATCGCGACACTGGCGAGCGCCGCCGCGAGCCCCATCAGCAGCGAGACGCGCAGTCCCTGCATCGTGCGCGCGAAGACGTCGCGCCCGAGCCGGTCGGTGCCCCAGGCATGGGCCCCTTCGAGTGTGGGCGGGCTCGTCGCGTTCGCGAGGTCGATCGTATCGGGCGCGTGCGGCGTGAGCAGCGGCGCGAGAAAGGCGAGCGCGCATAGCGCGACGAGCAGCCAGGCTGCGACGACGGCCGCGCGGTGGCGCGGCCGGTCAATGCCGGCGGATGCGGGGATCGAGCCAGCCATAGACGAGATCGGCACCGAGGTTGCAGAGGAGCGTGATGACGCCATACACGACGATCATGCCCATCACGAGCGTGTAGTCACGATTGAGCGCCCCTTCCACCAGGAAGCGGCCCGCGCCGGGAATGCCGAAAACCGTTTCGACGACGAGCGAACCGGTCAGCACGAACGCGACGGCGGGCCCGAGCCAGCTGACGAGCGGCAGCAGCGCAGGCTTCAGCGCATGGACGAGGATCACCCGCCGCGGCCCGAGACCGCGGGCGCGCGCGGCGCGGACGTAGTCGAGTCCGAGTACCTCGAGGAGACCGGCACGCGTGAGCCGCAATACATAAGCGAGCACCGGCGTCGCGAGCGTGACGACGGGCAATATCGCGTAACGCAGGGCGCCGCCATCCCAACCCGCCGCCGGCAGCCAGCGCAGGCGCAGGCCGAACACGAGCGCGAGCACCGGGCCGAGCACGAAGGCCGGCAGCGCGAGGGCCGGCGCCATGAACAGGGATGCGCCCTGGTCCGCGCCGCCGCCGCGATGAACGGCGACGTAGAGCCCGAGCGGCACGCCGACGAGCAGCGCGAGCGCGAGCGCGGCGGCGCCGAGCGCCGCGCTGATCGGCAGCCCGTGGCCGATCATCTCGTTCACGGTGGTGTCCTTGTACTTGAACGATGGCCCGAGGTCGCCGCGCAGGAGGCCCGCCACATAACGCGCGTATTGAGTCGCGAGCGGCGCGTCGAGCCCGTAGGCGGCCTCGAGGTTGGCGCGTACTTCCGGCAGGATCGTGCGCTCCTCGTCGAAGGGCCCGCCCGGCGCGAGGCGGATGACGAAGAATGCGGCGGTCACCAGCAGCCACAGCGTCGGGACGAGGCCGATGATGCGACGGAGTGCGTAGCGCATCATCGCGAGCGCCTCAGGTTGCCTGCGCCACCGCCGTCGCGCGCTCCGGCGAGCGAACCCGCAGGATGAGCGCCATCAGGATCGACAAGCCGATCAACGCCGCCACGAGCCCGAAGCCGGGCGCGTAACTGTGGGCGCGGTCGTAGATCAGCGAAGTGACCCACGGCCCGAGCGCCCCGCCACCGGCGTCGAGCACGGTCAGCGCCCCCATGACGCGGCCGAGGGCGCGCGAGCCGAAGGCATCGGCGGCGATCGCCTGCAGCAGCGAGTAGTTGCCGCCCCAGCCGAAGCCGAACAGCGCGATCGCGGGCAGCACGAGCGACCGCTGCAGGGTCGCGAGCATCAGTGCGCCGGTCAGCATCAGCGCGAGGCCCACGATCCAGATGCGCTTCCTGCCGAGCATGTCGGACAGCACACCGAGCACGATCTTGCCGATGAGCCCCATGAGGAACAGCGGCCCGAACAGCGCCGCGCTCTCCATGGCCGTGAAGCCGAGGTCCTTCGAGTGCAGGAACAGGTTGTTGCTGATGGCGAGGATCGAATAGAACGTGGCGAAGGCGGTGCCGCCGATCAGCCAGAATTCGCGCCGCTTCAGGATGTCGCGGTACGACAGCTCGGGGCCCGCGAGCGCCGGGTGGCCGCCCTCGGCGCCGTAGGGTGCGAGCCCGATGCGGGCCGGCCACTCCTTCATCGCGAGCCAGACGATCGGCAGCAGCAGCAGCGGCGCGACGACGCCATAGAGCGCGGCCTGGCGCCAGTCCGACGACTCGATGAGACGCGTGAAGACAGTCGGCAGGATCGCGCTGCCGAGGCTCGTGCCTGCGAGCATGAGGCCGAGCGCGAGCCCGCGGCTCGAGATGAACCAGCGCGAGACGATCACGACGCACACGGCGAGGCCCGCCGCCGCGAGGCCGAGGCCCATCACGAAGCGCAGCAGGTACAGCTGCGTGATCGTTTCGACGTGCGCGAAGCCGTAGAACGACGCCGACAGGAGGATCACGCCGACGGTCATCACCGGGCGCACGCCGAAGCGATCGGCCGCCCAGCCCGTCACCAACGTGAACACCGCCGCCGTGCCGAGCTGGATGGCATCGCCGAGCTTGAGCGGTGCGCGCTCGATGCCGAGTGCCGCGAGCAGGTGCGGATCGAAGGCCTGTATGCCGCCGATCGTGAGCCCGTTGGTCACGGAAATGAACACGAGCGTGGCGAGGACGACGCCCCACCAGCCATAGAATCTCCAGCCGCGTTGCGCGCGCCGGGCAGTCACTGCATCGGACATCCGCGCAGTCTACAGGGCCGCCGCGTCAGTTGCCGAGCCCCAGGTTGCCCGGATTCATGCGCCCGCCCGGGTCGACGAGCGCCTTGATCTGTCGCAGGAATGCCGCCGCCGTCGGTTCGAGGCCGCTCTGGTACGGGTAGAACTTGCCGATCTGGAAGCTGACGGCGCCCTGCGCAGTGAAGTTCTCCGCCAGCGCGACGCGTATACGCGCCACCACTTCGGTCGCCGCGGGATTCGGCGGGAACGTCGGCAGCTTCGCGAGGTAGTCGGGCGGCAACACCCGCTCATGGAACGCGAGGCGCGCCTCGGGCCAGTACATCACGGGCTCGATCAAGGTCCCGGTCGTGCCGACACCCGCGATCAGGTAGCCGCGGTCGATGTCGAAGCGCTGCATGTCCGCGGCGAAGCGCGCGAACACGGCCTCGCAGGACTCGTAGAGCGCCGCGGCGCGCGAGAACGCCGCCACGCCGTGCACCGGCACCCAGCGCTCGCCGCCCGGCCCGAGCATGCTGGTCACGTCGGCGAAGGGGTTGGCGCGCATCACCTTCGGCACGCTGTTCTCGACTTCGCGCGCACCATGGGCCGACACGGCGCTGCGCACCACCGCAAGCTTCGCGTCCGCATCCGCGGCGTCGCGTCCATCGAGCGACAGATGCAGCGAGTATTGCTGCTCGTCGAGAAAGCCGCGGCCCGCCATGACGAGCCTGGCGCCCTCCTTCAGGCCCGACAGGCCACCGCCCGCCGCCTTCATGACCTTGCCGAGCGTCTTCACGTCGTCGGTGAGGCGTGCGCGTTTCATCCGCACACCCTGCAGGCCCGGATCGAACGCGAAGCATTCCGACACGACATCCGCGCGCGCGACCGCACCGATCGCCGCGAACAGCTCCTTCGACGTCGTGAACTGGAACGACAGGTGGCGCGATTCCGGCTGCGGACGCACGAGACGGAAAGTGGCCCGCACCTTGATGCCGAGCGCCCCCGTGTCCGAAAGGAAAAGGCTCATCGTGTCGGGGCCGTACTGGCGGAAGAACGGCTCGCCGTGCGCGTTCGCGTGGCTGCCGAGCTTCAGCAGCGTACCGTCGACGAGCACGACATCGAGCCCGATCACGCTGTCGGCGGCGACACCATAGCGGCCGGAGCCGAGGAACATGCTGCCCTGGGACAGCGCGCCGCCGATCGTGGCCTTCTGTCCCGACAGCGGCCCCCAGTACGGCGTGCGCACGCCGTGCGGCGCGAGCGCATCGTGCAGCGAGCGCCAGGTCGCGCCACATTCCACGGTGACATAGTTGTCTTCCGCGTTCAGCTCGACGATGCGATCCATGCGCAGCAGGTCGACCGTGATCGAGCGTTCGTGCTGCGGCAGATAGCCGTCGGTGTAGGACATGCCGCCCCCGCGCGGCACGACCGCGAGGCCTGCGCGGGCGATCGCGCGCAGCGCACCCACCAGTTCATCGACCGAGCCCGGGCGGATCACCGCGAGCGGCATCGGCCCCTCACGATAGACGTCCTGGGAGTAGAAGCGGCGCTCGGTCGCGTCGGTCAGCACCTGGTCGGCACCGAGCAGGGAGGCGAGCTCGTGCAGCAGTTCAGTTGACATAGGGCGGCGAGTGTAGCCCCCGCCCTGCTCCGCCTTGCAGCCGTAGTTTGCCGTATGCCGTCGCGGGGCCCCTCGGTTTTCCCCAACTTGCGCTCCACACCGCGGTCGCGGACAACATGCCCTCCATGGAATCCACACGCCCCATCCGCGCGCTGATCCGCGGCCTCGACGCCCTCACGGTGCTCAACCTCAAGAACGGTGCGACCGTTTCGGAGGTGGCCCAGGAGATCCGCCTGCCCCGCACCACCACCTACCGCATCCTCGAGACACTGAGCCACGCCGGCTATGTGTTTCGCGATCCGGTGGACGACCGCTACCGCCTCACCATCATGGTGCGCGGCCTGTCCGACGGTTTCGACGACGAAGCGTGGGTCACCCAGATCGCGCGACCGCACCTGAACGCGCTGACGAAGGAACTCGTGTGGCCGGTGGCGATCTGCTCGCTCTCCGGCACCTCGATGATGGTGCGCGAATCGACCGACCACAGCAGCCCGCTCGCCGTCGAGCGCTATTCGGCCGGCGTGCGTGTGCCGCTCCTCACTTCGGCGTCGGGGCGCGCCTTTCTCGCCTGGTCCTCGGCCGCGCAGCGCGATTCGCTGCTCGACATCCTCTCGCGCTCCACGCGCGAAGCCGACCAGCTCGCCGGCGACCGCGCCGAAGTGCAGAAGATCCTCGCCGAGGTGCGCTCGCAGGGATACGCGACCGCGTCGCGTCCGCGTCGCGTGACCGACGAGATCACGATGGCCGTGCCGGTGCAGATCGAGGATCGCGTGCTCGGCGCGGTGTCGATCCGCTTCTCGGGCACGGCGGTGCCGATGAAGCTCGCGATCGAACGCTTCGTGCCGAAGCTGCGTGAAACCGCGGGCCGGATTCGCTCGGCGTTCGTCGAACAGCAACGCGATCCGCCGCAGCAGCAGCATCGTCCGGCGCAGGTTTGCTGATATACTGAGCGGATGAAACGCATCCTTGTAGGCGTCAAGCGCGTCATCGATTTCAACGTCCGCGTCAAGGTCAAGCCGGACGGCTCGGGCATCATCACCGACGGCGTTAAACTCAGTCTCAACCCGTTCGACGAGATCGCGCTCGAAGAGGCGCTGCGCATCAAGGAGCGCGGCGGTGCGGAAGAAGTCGTCGTGGCCACCATCGGCCCGGCCGACTGTCAGCAGCAGTTGCGCACCGCGCTCGCGATGGGTGCCGATCGGGCCCTGCACGTCGTGCAGGACGGCGTCGTCGAACCGCTCACCGGCGCACGCGTGCTGCTGAAGCTGGTCGAGAAGGAACAGCCGTTCCTCGTGATCCTCGGCAAGCAGGCGATCGACGACGACAACAACCAGACCGGGCAGATGCTCGCGGCCCTGTGGCAGCGTCCGCAGGCCACGTTTGCCTCGAAGGTGGAGCTCACCGACTCGACCGCGCGCGTCACGCGCGAAGTCGACGCCGGGCTCGAGACACTCGAGATCGACCTGCCCGCCGTCATCACCGCCGACCTGCGATTGAATGAACCGCGTTACGTGAAGCTGCCCGACATCATGAAGGCGAAGAAGAAGCCCCTCGAAACCCTGCCCTTTGCCGGGCTCGGCGTCAGCGCCGCGGGGCGCGTGAAGATGGTACGCACCGAACCGCCGGCGCAGCGCCAGAAGGGCATCATGGTCAAGGATACGCAGGAACTCGTCGCCGCTCTGCGCAAGCGGGGGGCCCTGCAATGAGCCGCATCCTGGTCATCGCCGAGCACGACGGCGCGAAGCTGAATGCCAGCACCGGCAAATGCGTCAGCTGCGCGGCCGCCATACCGGGCGCCGACATCACCGTTGCGGTTTTCGCCGTGGACGGCACGGCGGTCGCCGCCGAAGCGGCCCGCCTCGCGGGTGTCGCGCGCGTCGTGCAGGTCGACCGCGCCGAGAATGCGCATGCGCTCGCGGCGGTGCTCGCTCCGCAGATCGCGCAGCTCGCCGGCGCCTGCTCGCACGTCTTCGGTCCCTCGACCACGTTCGGCAAAGACCTCATGCCGCGCGTGGCGGCCCTGATCGACGCCCCGCAGCTGTCCGACATCATGGCCGTCGAGAGCGCCACACGCTTTCGCCGCCCGACCTATGCCGGCAACGCGATCGTCACGGTGGAAGTCGAGGCCGGCACGAAGATCGTGGCCACGGTGCGTACCGCCTCGTTCGAGGCGGCGGCCACCACCGGCTCGGCCGCGATCGAGAAGGTCGCGTCCGACGCCGCGCTGCCCACACACACCCGCTTCGTCGGTATCGCGTCCGCCCGCACCGATCGCCCGGACCTGCAGAGCGCCGCGAGGGTCGTCTCCGGCGGTCGCGCACTCGGCAGCGCCGACAATTTCAAGCTCATCTACAGCCTCGCGGACCGCCTCGGCGCCGCCGTCGGCGCCTCCCGCGCCGCGGTCGACGCAGGGTTCGCCGCGAGCGACCTGCAGGTCGGCCAGACCGGCAAGATCATCGCGCCCGAGCTCTATGTCGCGATCGGCATTTCAGGCGCGATCCAGCACGTCACCGGTATCAAGGATGCGCGCACGATCGTCGCGATCAACAAGGACCCGGAAGCGCCGATCTTCGAAGTGGCCGATGTCGGCCTCGTCGGTGACCTGTTCGCGGTCGTGCCGGAGCTGGAGAAACTCCTCACCGCGTGACCCGCGGCCGCATCGGTAGCCGCGGCTGGATCCTGCTGCTCGGCTGCGCGAGCGGCCTCTCGGGGTTTGGCATGGCGAGCCTCGTGCCGGCGCTGCCGGTGCTCGCGACGGCGCTCGATGCGAACTTCGGCGCGGTGCAGTTCGTCGTCTCCGTCTATCTCTTCACGCTCGGCCTCGTCCAGCCCGTCCATGGCGTGCTCTGCGACCGCTACGGTCGGCGCCCCGTGCTGCTCGCCGGTGTCGCGGTGTTCGCGCTCGGCGGCGCCGCGGCTGCCATCGCGCCCACCCTGCCGTGGGTCATCGCCGCGCGTTTCCTGCAGGCCCTCGGCGGCAGTGTCGGCACCGTGGTGGCCCGGGCGATGGTGCGCGACACCCACGAGCCCGAGCGCGCCGCCGTGGCGTTGTCGTTCATAACGGTCGTGATGGGGCTCGCGCCGATCCTCTCGCCGATCGCGGGCGGCTATCTCGTCGAGGCGGTGGACTGGCGCGCGATCTTCGCGCTGCACGTCGCGGCAGGGCTGGCCCTGCTGGCATGGGCTGTCGTGGCGCTGCCGGAGACGTGGCCTGCGTCGGACCACGCCACCTCGGGGCCGACGCTCGCGCAAGCGAGCGCCGTGCTGCTGCGCGACCGGCGCTTTCTCGGCTTTACCTTCATCTACGGTTGCTCGAACGGCATCATCTTCGCGTTCCTGACGATCGGCGCGGCCCTGTTCGAACGTCTCTTCGGCATCGGTCCCGCGCGCTTCGGTTTACTGTGGGCCCTGCTCGCAGCGGCCTTTTCGGCGGGCGCCTGGCTCGCGGGCACGGGCATGCGCCGGTTCGGCTCGGCGCGGATCCTGCGCGTGGGAGTGGGTGGCACGCTCGCGGGTGCGGCGCTCTTCACGCTCGCCGCGCTGTGGCCGCAGCCGAGCCTCGCCCTCTACCTCATCGCGCTCATCGCGCTCGTCGCGGGCAATGGGGCGGTGTCGCCGATCGCACTCGCGGGTGCGGTGAGCGACCATCCCGAGCTCGCGGGTCTCGCGAGCGGACTATCGGGTTCGCTCGCGATGCTCTCCACCGTGTTGTTCGGCGTGTCGGCCGGTGTGCTCTATTCCGGCACGTCCGGCACGATCACGGTGCTCGTGGTCGCGGGCGCGGCCGGTGTCGCCCTGGCCGCGCGCGCGACCAGCGCGCTCAGGAGTGCTCGGCGCTGACGCGCACGAGTGTCTTGCCGAAGTTCCCGCCCTGCATCAGCCGGCAGAAGGCATCCGGCGCGTTCGCGAGGCCCTCGGTGATGTCTTCCCGATAGCGGAACTTGCCTGCGCGGATCCACGCACCGACGACCCGCACCAGCTCGTCCATCCGGTGCATGTGGTCATAGACGACGAGACCGCGCATCGTGGCCCGCGCACCGACCACCGGCCCGAGGAACGGACCCGGCGGTGGCTTATCGAGGTTGTACGCCTCGATCATGCCGCAGAGCACGATCCGCGCGTGCATCGCGAGATTGCGCAGCACCGCTGCGAGCGTGTCGCCGCCGACATTGTCGAAATACACGTTGATGCCGGTCGGGCAGGCTTCCTTCAGCAGTGATGCGAGGTCGCCCTTCTTGTAGTTCACGCAGGCATCGAAGCCGAGCTCGCGCACGGCGTACCCGCACTTCTCGTCGCTGCCTGCGATGCCGACGACGCGCGCACCCATGAGGCGCGCCACCTGCCCCGCGGTGCTGCCGACGGCACCGGTGGCGGCCGACACGACGACGGTCTCGCCCGGCTTCGGCTCACCCAGGTACACGAGCCCTGCGTAGCCGGTGAGACCCGGCATGCCGAGCACGCCGAGCGCGGTCGAGATCGGCGCGACCGCGGGGTCGAGCTTGCGCACGCCCTGCCCGGCCGAGAGCGCGTACTCCTGCCAGCCGTTCTTCACGAGCACGTATTCGCCGGCGCGAAAGTCGGTGTGGCGCGACTCGACGATCTGTGCCACGGTTTCGCCGACCATGGCATCACCCGGCTTCAGCCGCTCCGCGTAGATCTGGCTTCCCTTCATGACATTGCGGTAGTAAGGGTCGAGCGACAGGTAGACCGTGCGCGACAGGAACTGACCCGGTCCCGGTGTCGGGATCGGGGTGGTGTCCGCACCGAAGTCTTCCGGAGTCGGCAGTCCCTGCGGCGTGCGCTGGAACGTGATGCGGTGATTGCGGTCGGAGACCCGGGGCATGTTCAGAGCTGGCCCAGCACGTACTCGGCGGCCGAAACCCGGAATTCCTTGGGCGCTTCGACGTACACGTGGGTCGCGATGCCGTCCTTCACGATCAGCGCGAAACGCTGCCCGCGCATCCCCATGCCGAAGCCGCGGCCGTCCATCTCGAGCCCGAGGGCCTTCGAATAGTCGCCGTTGCCGTCGGCGAGCATCAGCACGTTGTCGCCGGTGTTCGAGGCCTTGCCCCAGGCGTTCATCACGAACACGTCGTTCACGGCCATGCAGGCGATCGTGTCGACGCCCTTGGCGCGGATCTCCGCGGCGTGCTGCACGTAGCCCGGCAGGTGCTTGGCATCGCAGGTGGGCGTGAACGCGCCCGGCACCGAGAACAGCACCACGGTCTTGCCCCTGAACAGTTCCTCGGTGGTGAGATCGCGCGCGCCGTCCCTGGTCATCGTCTTGAATGTGCCCGAGGGCATCTTGTCACCGGCCTTGATCGTCATGGCTACTCCTTGGGGAACTGCAGATTCAACCGTACGGGCGCTTGAGGTACTGGCCCTGCGGCGCGCCGATCACTTTGCCGTCGCCCCAGATGCGGCGACCGCGCAGGTAAGTGTCGGTCACCGTGGCGCTCATTTCCATCCCTTCGAACACCGAATAGCCCTGTTGCGACTCCGACAGCTTGCCGCTCGCGACGAAACTGCGGTTCGGGTCGACCAGCACGAGGTCGGCATCGAGGCCCGGCGCGATGTCGCCCTTGCCCTCGAGACCGAAGCGCTTCGCGGCGTTGTAGGAGAGGAGCTCGGCCATGCGGTTGTACGAAAGCCCGCGCGGCTTGCCCACCGTGATCAGCGCCGGGAGCATGAATTCGGTGCCGCCGAAGCCTGACTTCGCCTGGAAGATGTCGTTCTTGTCTTCCTTGCCGAGCTTCATCTCGTACTTGCAGCAGGCGTGGTCGGAGCACACCCAATCGAGCTTGCCGGCGAGCAGCGCCTTCCACAGGAATTCCACGTCCTCGCGGGAGCGGATCGGCGGGTTCACCTTCGCGAGCGCCTTCACGGGCGTGTCGTAATCGAGGCACAGGTGCGCGATCGTGACTTCGCGGCGGAAATTCACGTGCGGGAACGCCTTCGCCATCGTGAGCGCGGCCTCGACCGCCTTGCGGGAAGTGAGGTGCAGCAGGTTGATGTTCGCGCAGTTCGTTTCATTCGCGAGGTACGAGGCGATCGTGATCGCGAGACCTTCCGAATGCGGCGGGCGCGCGGCGCTGTAGGCGCGCAGGCCGGACAGCGGCGCGCAGTCGGCGCATTCCGGGTCGTGTGTCTGCCCGGTGAGCCAGGTATCGAGGTCGGTCTTCTTCGCGCCGCCCTCCACCATCTTCGTGTACGCCGCCAGGATCTCCGCGAGCTCGCAGTGCAGCGACAGCGAAATCGCCTCCTTCTTCTCCGGATGGCGCTGCATCGCGCGCTGCACGCCGCGCATCACGAACTCGAAGTGCGCGATGTCGTACTTCTCGTCCTTGCCGATCATCAGGAACTCGTGCTGCGAGCTCGAAGCGCCGTGCAGGCCGTAGCCGCCGTAGAACATGAAGATCTTGAACGAGGTGACACCGTACTGCTCGATCAGCATGTCGATCTCGCCGATGTGCGTGCGATCGAGCGGCGCGAGGTGGTAGGCGTAGTCGACGTAGAAGTGGTCCTTCGAGATGTCGAGCACTTCCTTGTAGACCTGCGAATACGGGCCGCCCTTCTGCATGTAATAGCCGCCCGTGCGCATGTAGTTCAGGCTCGATGTGACCCCGCCCTGCGCCGCGGCGCGGCTTTCCGACAGGGCGTCCTCGGCGAGCGGCCCGTAGATGCCGCAGTGCATGTGCGGATCGACGAGGCCCGGGAAGGCGAGTTTGCCGCCGCCATCGACCACCGTGGCCGCATCCGCCGCCTTGAGGCTTGCGCCGATCTTCGCGAATTTGCCGTCTTTGACGGCGATGTCCATCTTCTGCACCGTGCTGCGCCTGGGGCGCACCACGCGTACGTTCCTGATCAGAAGGTCATATTTCTTCGCGGCATTCGGCATGGGGGCTCTCCTCGAGAGGGGCCGATTATGCCGCAGGTTCGCGCGTGAGCCGTGCTGCGGCGAATACGTACCCACGCGGCGGGCCGCGGAACGGCCAGTCTCGCAGCCTGAAGCTGACGGCCGATCTCTCCTCACAGGTCGCCGCATTGGCGTGGAATGCGGTGTCAGGCAAAGCGCGCCTCGTAACTCACGGGGTCGAGATGAACTTGCTTTCGCAAGTGACCGCGAAGTTCGAACAAGCTTGACTCGGTGCGGAACTTGTGAACCCGGGAAAGGATGAATTGCTCTCCAAAGTGTTCGGACGCGTTGAGCTCGTTCCTTGTGACAAAGAAAGGGACAGTGGGTCCGAACGCTGTCGTCTTGACCTCGATGTAGCGCTCCCGGCCGTCGGGCTCGAAAGACACCACATCGTATCCCAGCCCATCTCCGCGCGTCTGCGATACATGTTCCACTCTGTCCGCGAGCTTCCTGTGACCGCCGGCATGCAGCCGCCGGGCCTCGAATTGAACGACGAATTGCTCGCCAGCAAGACCCAGGCTGCGATTCCTCGCTTCGCGCTCAATGTAGTCGCGACGAACTGCGCGCGCGACGAACACGCTTGGGGCGCGCGGTTCCCGCACCCCGCGCAGCTTCGGTGCCTCAACCAGAATACCCCGAAGACTCGCGAGTTCCGGCGTGACGGCTTCGCGCTCGACCGCCTGTAGAGCCATGCGATCAAACGCGCGGTCCGTCTCGATTCGATCCACGACGACGTCGTACAGGCTCTGCTGGTAGTTGACCAGCGGCTGGTAACCGGCGATCGGCTGACAGCCCAGCTCCTGCAGAATGGCCGAAATGTTCTGATGCTTCATCTCGATGGCGCTGGCACTGCGGCCGTCGAGCAGTCTCGCGAGCTCCCGATTGTGGGCGCGCTTGTTGTAGGGCTGGCCCGCCATTTCGAGGCTCAGCATCCGGAAATAGTCGGCAACCGTGGCTTCGATTTCCCCGCGCGTCCACGGCTTGCCTCGTGCAGCTGCCATATTCGATCGCCCCATCCGCCTTACGCGGCGGCCCATGCTTCAGAAAGCAGCGCCGCTTGCTCCAGCACCGTCTCGGTCGCCTTCTCCTGCTTGTCCGGCGGATAGCCATACTTGCGCAGGATGCGCTTGACCAGCACGCGCAGCTGGGCGCGCACGTTCTCGCGCAGCGTCCAGTCGATCGTCA
>JBFWQO010000002.1:0-380538 GCA_050249415.1 Steroidobacteraceae bacterium | reverse complement strand
ACCATGCTCAGAAACGGGCCGCAAAGCACCAGGGCTGACTCGGTCTTCTCCCGCGCAACACCCCACGCTACCACGACCCCGTTTGCTCGCCACGCCCCACGGCCCCGCGCCGGGCGGAATGCTCAGAGAACGCCGTGAAATCCCAGATCTGGATCGCCGTGGCGGTCTATGTGCTGGTCGCCATCGTCAAGAAGCGACTCAACCTCTCGCTGCGCAGGCTCTACGAAATGCTACAGATCCTGAGCCTCGACCTGTTTGAGAAAACCCCATTGGATACAGCACTCTCACGCTTCGCGGCTTTCCCGGAAAGCTCCGTGGACGGTAAACAGTTGATTCTCTTAAAATAACGTTGGGACAGGCCTGATCGGAGCTATACAGTGTGCGCAAGCCGGCGTGCCGAGCCAGAATCACGAGCCTGACGGGCTCAGCCCGGCGGGCTTGCCCACTCGCACGCCTCGACGATCGCGCGCGCCACACCCTCGAGCCCCGCCGCGTCGCCGTCATCGAACCGCGCAAGGCGCGGGCTGTCGAGATCGAGCACGCCCACGAAGGATGCGTCGCCCGCGAGGCCGGGCCGCAGCAGCGGCACGACGATCTCCGAGCGCGATGCCGAATCGCAGGCGATGTGGCCGTCGAATGCGGCGACGTCCGGTACGATGATCGTTGCGCGTCGCGCGGCGGCCGTGCCGCACACGCCGCGGCCCATCGCGATGCGCACGCACGCGGGCTGCCCCTGGAACGGGCCCACGATCAGTTCGCGCCCGCCGTCCGGGCCCGTGATCGGCAGGTAAAAGCCGGCCCAGTTGAGATCGGGCAAGGCGGCGAAAATGAGCGCCGCGGCGTTCGCGAGGTTGGCCACCGTGTTGCGCTCGGCGCCGAGCAGGGCGCCGAGGTCGCGCGTGAGCTCGCCGTAGGCGCGCGCCGGGTCGGAGAAGTCGTAGTGGGCAACCGCGTGGCTCATGGCGTTTCCCGTGTCACGTGCCTTGCCGTGTCAGGCGCGCTCCAGTGTAAACGGCAGCACCGCGTCGATGCGGTCCACCCGTTCGGCGAGCATCAGCACGCGGTCGAAGCCGACGGCGACGCCGACACAGGGCGGCAGGCCGGATTCGAGCGCGGCGAGGAACCGCTCGTCGATGGGCCCCACCGGCAGCCCGCGCCGTTGCCGTTCGCGCTGGTCGCAAGCGAAGCGCGCGCGCTGCTCCGCGGCGTCCGCGAGTTCGTCGAACCCGTTGGCGAGTTCGATGCCCTCGGCATAGAGCTCGAAGCGCAGCGCGACGCGCGGGTCGACGGGGTCGAGCCGCGCGAGTGCGGCCTGGCTCGCCGGATAGCCGTGCACGAAGGTGAGCCGCCCCCGGCCGAGTCGCGGGCCGATGAGCGCGCCCATGACCAGTTCGAGCAGGTCGTCGCGGTCGCTGGCAGCGATCGCTTGCGCATCGAGGCCGAGCTGCGTCGCGTGCGCGGCGAGCGCCGCGTGGGGCGCCTCGAGCGGATCGATCCGGGCCTCGCGCAGGAAGGCGTCGCGATACGACAGCCGCTCGATCGGCAGTTCGCGGCCCGTCAGGCGTACCACGAGATCGGCCACCTCCCGCATCAGCGCTGCGAGCGTCGCACCGCGCCGATACCACTCGGCCAGCGTGAACTCGGGATTGTGCAGGCGGCCGCGCTCGGCGCCCCGGTAGACGTGGCCGAGGAAGTAGATGTCGCCGAGGCCGGCCGCGAGCAGCCGCTTCATCGCGTACTCGGGTGAGGTGTGCAGCGCATAGCGGCGCGCCGCATCGCCGGGCAATTCGACGAGCGCCGAATGGATGTTCACGTCCGTCACGGGCGCATTGACGAGCGCGGGCGGGTCGACTTCCATGATTCCCCGCTCGGCGAAGAAGGCCCGCGCCGCCGCGAGCGCCGCGGCGCGCCGCGCCAGTCGTGCGGGCGCGGCTCCGGGCACGAAATCGACCGGTGTCATCGCCGCTCAGGAGGCGCTCTGCGACGGGGCCACGAGCCTGCCGATCTGCTCGCCGACCCGCACGCTGCGGCCCGCCGTGAGTCCGGCATCCCATTCGGCGCGGCCGGGCGGCAAGAGGAGGATGACCGTCGAGCCCATGTTGAAACGCCCCAGTTCCGCGCCCTTCGCCAGCGCCAGGGGTGCGGCGCCCGCCGCGGGTGGCGCTTGCAGGCGTGTCAGCTCGCGCGGGCGTCGCGGGGTCACTTCACCGTGCCACACGGTCTCCATGCTGCCGACATTGAGTGCCCCGACGAGCACGAGCGCAAAGGGCGTCGGCCCGTCGAATGCGCAGACGATCCGCTCGTTGCGCGCGAAGAGGCCCGCGACGTGCGCCGTGGTCGTCTGGTTCACGCTGAACAGCCACCCGGGCACGTACCAGGCCTCCGCGAGCGTGCCGGGGAGCGGCAGGTGGATGCGGTGGTAGTTCCACGGTGCGAGATAGATCGTCGCGAATCGCCCACCCTCGAACCGGCCTGCGAGCGACTCGCGGCCGGCGAGCAGCGCGCCGAGCGTGTAGTCGTGGCCCTTCGCCTGCAGCAAGCGGTCGCCGCGGATGGGCCCGCATTCACTCACCGTGCCGTCGACGGGCGAGGCGATCGCGGCGGCGTCCGCGGCGACCGGCCGCGCGTCCGCCCGCAACGCTCGCGTGAAAAAGGCGTTGAAACTCGGGTAGGCGTATGGATCGGGCTCGAGCGCATCCGACAGGTCGGGCGAGAAGCCGCGCAGGAACGCGCGGATCAGGCCGTTCTTGACCCAGCGCGTGCGGACCCGCGCGAGCGCGTGCACGAGGCGCGAGAGGCCGTGCTGCGGCAGCAGGTATTGCAGCGCGACGAACAGGCGCGCGCCGACGCCTTCCGTCGCGCTCATCCCCGCGCGGCGGTGACAGCCGCCGAAATATCGGCTGCAAGCTTCGCGCGATCGTAGGGTGGCCCGAACACGGCACGGAGCCGGCCCGCGTCATCGAGCAGGTAAAGTGTCGCCGAGTGTTCCATGGAATAGTGGCCGCCCGGCAGGTCGACCTTCGCGGCCAATGCACCGAGCGCGCGGGTAAACGCCTCGATGTCGGGCGGCGCGCCGGTCAGCCCGATAAAATCGGGATCGAAGCCCGCGAGATAGCGGTGCATCACCTCCGGCGTATCGCGCTCGGGGTCGACCGTGACGAGGTAGACGGTGACGTTCCCGGCCGCGATCGCGGGCTTGACCTGCGCGAGCAGCGCGAGGGTCGTCGGGCAGATGTCGGGGCAATGCGTGAAGCCGAAAAAGATGAGGCTCGCATGGCCCTTGAATGCGGACTGCGGGAACGGCCGGCCACGGCTGTCGATGAGTGCCGGCGCCGACAGTTCACGCGCCTCGGGCAGCCAGGTGCCGGCGGCGAGCGCGGGAGCGGGGGGCGGCGACGGTGCGAAGGTGGTGCGCGCGAACCACGCGCCGCCCGCGGCGGCGATGAGCGCGACGAGGGTCCACGGTAGCCAGGATTTCGGGGAGGTCATGACAGCAGTATCCCACAATCGCCCCACTGCCCCGACGGTGCGGGAGGTCATCGCGCGCGCGACGCGGCGCCTCGCCCGCGCACGCCTGTACTTCGGCCACGGCACCGACAATGCGCGCGACGATGCCGCCGCGATCGCCTGGCATGTGCTCGACCTGCCGGTGCCGCCGCGGCCGGGCGATTACGGCCGGCGCGTCGCTGCGCGCGCCGCGCGGGAGATCGACGCGCTCACCGACCGGCGCATCCGCGAGCGCATCCCGGTCGTGTATCTCACGCGGCAAACGTGGTTCGCGGGATTGCCGTTCCACGTCGACGAGCGCGTGCTCATTCCACGCTCGCCGATCGCCGAACTGATCGAGCGCCGGTTTGCGCCGTGGATCGATCCGGGCCGGGTGGCGGATATCCTGGATCTCGGCACCGGGTCGGCGTGCATCGCCATCGCCTGCGCCAAGGCGTTTCGCCGCGCGCGCGTGGATGCGGTGGACATCTCGCCGGACGCGCTCGAGGTCGCCGCGATGAACGTGCGGCGCCATCGCGTGGGCCGGCGCGTGCGCCTCGTACTGTCCGACCATTTCGCGGCCCTTTCGGGCCGCAGCTACGATATCATCGTGTCGAACCCGCCCTATGTCGGGGCCGAAGAGCTGGCGGCCCTGCCACCTGAATACCGGCACGAGCCCCGCGGCGCCCTCGCCGCCGGTGACGACGGCCTCGATTCCGTGCGAGTGATCCTGCGCGAGGCCGGGCGTCATCTGCGACCGCGCGGCATACTCGTGGTCGAGGTCGGGAATTCCGCGCCGCTCGTCGCGCGGGCCTTCCCGCGGCTGCCGTTCACGTGGCTCGACTTCGAGCGGGGTGGCGGCGGGGTATTTGTGCTGACGGCTGAACAGGTTCGCGGTGTCCGGTAATACCTTCGGCAAGTTGTTCACGGTGACGACCTTCGGCGAAAGCCACGGTCCGGCGCTCGGCTGCATCGTCGACGGTTGCCCGCCGGGACTCGAGCTCGCCGAATCCGACCTGCAGCCGGACATCGACCGGCGCCGCACCGGCACCTCGAAGTTCACGAGCCAGCGCCGCGAGGACGACCAGGTGCGTATCCTCTCGGGCGTGTTCGAGGGCCGCACGACCGGCACACCGATCGGTCTCCTGATCGAGAACACCGATGCGCGCTCGCGCGATTACGACAAGCTGAAGGACCTGTTTCGCCCCGGGCACGCCGATTACACCTACCAGCAGAAATACGGCCGGCGCGACCATCGCGGCGGCGGGCGCTCGTCGGCGCGCGAAACCGTGATGCGCGTCGCCGCCGGCGCCGTCGCGCGCAAGTACCTCGCCGGTCGGCTCGATGTTCGCATCTTCGGCTACCTCTCGCGGATCGGTTCGCTCGAAATCGAGCCCGTCGATCCGGCGTTCGCGTACGAAAACCCGTTCTTCTGTCCCGACCCGTCGCGCGTGGCCGAGCTCGAGAAGCTCGTCTGGGACCTGCGCGGCGCCGGCGATTCGATCGGGGCGCGCGTCACCGTGGTCGCGACGGGCGTGCCGCCCGGGCTCGGCGAGCCCGTATTCGATCGTCTCGATGCCGCGATCGCGGGCGCACTGATGGGCATCAATGCCGTGAAGGCGGTCGAGATCGGTGCCGGTACGCGCGCGGCGTCGCAGCGCGGCAGTGAGCATCGCGATGCGCTCACGCCCGGCGGCTTTCGCACGAACAACGCCGGCGGCGTGCTCGGCGGCATCTCGAGCGGCCAGGACATCGTCGCGCACGCGACGCTGAAACCGACTTCGAGCATCCAGGTCCCGGGCGACACGATCGATGTGCACGGCGCAGCCGCGCAGGTCGTGACGACGGGGCGGCACGACCCCTGCGTCGGCCTGCGCGCGACCCCGATCGCTGAGGCGATGCTCGCGCTCGTGCTGATGGACCATTACCTGCGCCATCGGGCGCAGAATGGCGATGTGCAACCAACGACCCCGGTGATATGAACAGACAATTTCGCGTGGCAGTAGTGGGTGCGACCGGCCTCGTCGGCGACACCATGGTGAGAGTGCTGGAGGAGCGCAATTTTCCCGTGAGCGAGTTGTATCCGCTCGCGAGCAGCCGCTCGCTCGGCAAGTCGGTCGAATTCCGCGGCCGGAATTACCCGGTGCTCGAACTCGACACGTTCGATTTCTCGCGCGCCGACATCGGCCTGTTTTCGGCCGGCAGCGACACTTCGCGCGAGTTCGCGCCGAAGGCCTGGGCCGCCGGCTGTGTCGTCATCGACAACACCTCGGAGTTCCGTTACCAGGACGACATTCCGCTGGTCGTGCCCGAGGTGAACCCGCACGCGGTCGCCGGCTACAGGACGCGCGGCATCATCGCGAACCCGAACTGCTCGACGATCCAGATGGTCGTGGCACTGAAGCCGCTGCACGACGCCGCGGGCATCGAGCGCATCAACGTCGCGACCTACCAGTCCGTCTCGGGCGCCGGCAAGGAAGCGGTCGAGGAACTCGCGACGCAGAGCGCGGCGCTCCTGTCGGGCCGCGAGGCGGAGGCGAAAGTGATCGCGAAGCAGATCGCGTTCAACTGCGTGCCGCAGATCGACACGTTCGAGTCGAACGGCTATACGCGCGAAGAGATGAAGATGTTCTGGGAGACGCGGAAGATCATGGAGGATCCCTCGATCCGCGTGAACGCGACCACCGTCCGGGTGCCCGTGTTCTACGGGCATTCCGAGGCCGTGCACATCGAGACGCGGCGCAAGATTTCGGCGCAGGAGGCGCGCGGGCTGCTCGAGGGCGCGCCCGGGGTGACCGTGCTCGACGACCGGGTCCCGGCCGGATATCCGACCGCGGCGACCGAGGCAGCGAACCACGACACAGTTTATGTCGGGAGAATCCGCGAGGATATCTCGCACGACCGGGGGCTCGACCTCTGGATCGTCGCCGACAATGTCCGCAAGGGTGCTGCCACGAACAGCGTGCAGATCGCGGAGATTTTGGCGCGCGACTTTTTATGAGTCATAATGCGGAGCCAAGCGGGTAGCAGCCGAGATTTCTGTAATAACCTGCTGTTTTTAATGGTGAATATTGCTGCACCGGGATCGACGGGGAGTCAGAATGATCGCTAAATCGCGGGTGTGGGCGCTCGCTCTGCTGTTGTTGCCGCAGCTGTCCCTGGCCCTCGGCCTGGGCGACATCCATCTGAAGTCCCGCCTGAACGGGCCGCTCGACGCCGACATCGAACTGGTCGGCGCCACCCCCGAGGAACTGTCGACGCTGACGGCCCACCTCGCTTCCCGCGAGACCTTCGCCCGTTATGCGCTCGCCTGGCCGGCGTTCATGAATTCCGTGACCGTCACGCAGGTCAAGGGCAGCGACGGCCGCACCCTGCTGCATTTGCGCTCGCAGGATCCGGTCACCGAGCCGTTCGTCACATTGCTCGTCGAGGTGAACTGGGCGCGAGGCCGCCTCGTACGTGAATACACGCTGCTGATGGACCCGCCGGTGTTCGCGCCGGACGTGGCCCCGGCGGCGGCTCCGGTGGCCGCGCCGACCGTGGGCGAGGAGCGCCAGGGCACGATTTCGCGGCAGGCACCGCCTGCGTCGGCGCCTGCAGCCGGGCAGCCGGCCACGGAACCGGCTGCGACCGCCGACAGCGGCGCGGTGGCGCCTGCGGCGGCGGGCGGCAGCTATACCGTCCGTCGCGGCGATACGCTCACGGCGATTGCCGGCAACCTCACGGACCACGCCGACACGGCGCGCATGATGGTGGGGCTCTACCAGGCCAATCCGCAGGCGTTCGGCGACAACATGAGCGACCTGCATTCGGGGGCGGTGCTGCGCGTGCCGGATGCGGCATCACTCGCCGCGATCGGCGCCGGCGAGGCATCGGCCGAAGTGCGCCGGCAATACGCCGCGTGGCGCGCGCGCGCGGGGACCCCGGCGCCGTCCGACGAGCACCTGCGCCTCGTGGCGCCGGGCGAGGCGGGCAGCGGTTCGGGCGCGCCGGGCGCCGGCGCGAGCGCGCAGGTCGAACGATTGAATGACCGCGTGCGTCAGCTCGAAGGCGAGCTGAAAGACGCGAAGGCCCAGCTCGAAGTGCGCAGTCGCGAACTCGCCGACCTGCAGGGTCGCCTCGCCGCTGCGCAGGGCACGCAGGCACCTGCGGCGACTACACCGCCGGCTGCCGCAGAGGAGCCGCCCGCGGCCGCCGTGGAAGCGCCGCCCCCGGCGGCCGAAGCCACGCCCCCGGAGAGCGAGCCCGTCGCGGCCGAGCCGGTCGCCCCTGAACCGGCACCGGTCGAAGCGCCGGTACGACGTCCGGCCGCCACGACCGCGCCGGCGGAGGAAGGTCCGTCGATCTTCGATACGCTGCTCAATTTCTGGTACATCCCGGCGCTGCTCATTGCCGCGTTGCTCGTGCTCTTCGGCGTTCGCAAGTGGAAGGCACGCGAGCAGTCCGACTTCGACTCCTCGCTCGGGCGGCTCGCCGAGGCGGGCGCCGAAATCGCCGAGCGCCGTTCCGGAATCACCGACACGGCGCGCCTGCGCAAGCCGATGGGCGGCGACGAGGACGAATCATTCCTCGTCGAGGAATCCGGCCCGCACGAGCGGCCGCGGGTCGACGAATCGGGCACGTTCCGCAAGCCGCCGGCCGTCGTCTCGACGCCTGCCGACCAGACCATCAGCGGCGAGACGGCGATCAATCTCGACCAGGGTGATCCGCTCGCCGAGGCGGATTTCCACATGGCCTACGGCCTGTACGACCAGGCCGCGGACCTCGTGCGCATCGCGATCCAGCGTGAACCGGCGCGCCGCGACTTGAAGCTGAAGCTGCTCGAAGTGTTCTTCGTGTGGGGCAACAAGGAGCAGTTCCTCGCCACGGCGCGGGAGCTCGCGGCATCGCGTGCCGACGCCCCGGCCGGCGAGTGGGACAAGATCGTCATCATGGGCAAGCAGCTCGCGCCCGAGGACGAGCTGTTCCAGCAGGCGACCCCGGCCGGTGGCGCGATCGCGGGCGGCATCGACCTCGACCTCGAAGGCGGGCAGAACCGTGTCGACTACGACCTGCTCGGCGATCCGGGCGGCGAATCGCCGCGCGCGGACACGGCCGGCGTCGACCTCGATTTCAGTACCGCGCTCGGCAGCGACGCGCTCGGCGACAAGGATCCGACGGGCGAGGCCGGCGCCATCGCGACCGCCACGGCGGCCGGCGACGATCTCGATTTCGTCCTCGACGATCCCGCGCGCGGCGCCGAGGATCGCAGCGGCAATACGACGCGCGAGATGACCGCGCAGATGCCGCACGAGCCGACTGTCGAGCAGACGGCGATGATGCCGGATGCGATGGATGCACCGACCGTCGAGCAGCCGACCCTGCGCATCGGCGGGGACCACACCCTGCGCCAGAAGGTCGACGTGGCGCTGCGCCAGTCGGGAGGCGCCGACCCGACCGCCGAACTCGCGCTCGACGATCTCGGTCTCGATGTCGGAGCGCTCGACGCGTCACAGGCGGCGAGCGACGCGCCGACCATGGTGGCGGGCCTCGATGCGCGCTCGCGCGAGATCATCGAGGAGGCCGAGCGCCGCGCGAACGACGACACGGGTGAGGCCGCCGCCACGGGCAGCTGGTACACGATCGACAGCACCGACCAGACAGGCTCGAATCCCGCGATCGCCGATGTCAATGCGACCGCGTCGCTGAAGGCGCTGAAGGGCGTCGACGTCGATTTCGGCGCCACCGACGCCTTTGGCACCCGCAGTGAAGTCGACCTCGACGTCGGCACTGCCGCCGACAATGACGGCGCATTCGCGGCGACGCAGAAGATCGGCCCCGAGGATCTGGCGCTGCCCGATCTCGAGCCGGTCACGATGAGCGAAGTCGGCACCAAGCTCGACCTCGCTCGCGCCTACATGGACATGGGCGATCCGGATGGCGCCCGCAGCATCCTGAAGGAAGTGCTGCAGGAAGGCTCGGTGTCGCAGAAGCAGGAAGCGCAGCGCCTCATCGACACGCTGCCGGGCTGAGCGCGCGCGGGCGGCGCCATCGCATGCCGCGGATCGCGGTCGGCATCGAGTACCTCGGTACCGCCTATGCCGGCTGGCAGAAGCAGGCGGGACAGCCGTCCGTGCAGGGCGAGGTCGAAGCGGCGCTCGCGGCCGTGGCGGCATCGCCGGTCGCGACGACCTGTGCCGGGCGCACCGATGCCGGTGTACATGCCATCGGGCAGGTGGCGCATTTCGACACGGCAGCCGGACGTGCGCCGCGCGCCTGGGTGCTCGGCGCGAACAGCCGCCTGCCGCCCGACATCGCGCTCACCTGGGCGCGCGAGATGCCGGCGGATTTCCACGCGCGCTACAGCGCAGTCGCGCGTACCTACCGCTACCACATCGTCAATCGCGGCGAGCGCCCCGCGCTCGGCGCCGGGCGTGTCGCGTGGGTGCATCGGCCGCTCGATGTCGAGCGGATGCGCGCGGCGACCGTGCACCTCCTCGGTGAACGGGACTTCAGCGCGCTGCGCTCGGCCGACTGCCAGTCGAAGACGCCGATGCGGCGCGTGTCGTCGATCGACGTCGAGCGCAGCGGCGATCGCATCTCGATCACCGTGACCGCCAATGCCTTCCTGCACCACATGGTGCGCAACATCGCCGGGCTCCTGATCGCGATAGGCCGGGGTGACGCCGCTCCCGGTTTCGCCGCCGAAGTGCTCGCGGGGCGCGACCGCACACGCAGCGCCGCGACCGCACCGGCGGGCGGCCTGTACTTCCTCGCCGTGGCTTATCCCGACCGGTTCGGTGTGCCGCCGGCCGTTTCCGCTATGATGCCGGGCTGATATGTCCTGGTTCGAAAAGATCATGCCCTCGCGCATCAAGACCGAGCGCCGCACGCGCTCGGTGCCCGAGGGCCTGTGGATCAAGTGTCCCTCGTGCGACGCCGTGCTCTATCGTGCCGAGCTCGAACGCAACCTGAATGTCTGCCCGAAGTGCAGCCACCACATGCGCATCGGGGCGCGCGAGCGGCTCGCGATGTTCCTCGACGAAGGCGACGTGCTCGAGATCGGCGCACACGTGATGCCCGAGGACCCGCTCAAGTTCAAGGACAGCAAGCGCTACCGGGACCGGCTCGTCTCGGCGCAGAAGAACACCGGCGAGAACGATGCGCTGATCGCGGTCGCGGGCAAGCTGCTCGGTGTCGACGTGGTCGCCTGCGCGTTCGAGTTCCGTTTCCTCGGCGGCTCGATGGGCTCGGTGGTCGGCGAGCGCTTCAGGCGCGCGGTCGATTACTGCATCGAGAACCGCGCGGCGCTCGTGTGCTTTGCGGCGAGCGGCGGCGCGCGGATGCAGGAGGCGCTCTATTCGCTGCTGCAGATGGCGAAGACGAGCGCGGCGCTCACGCGCCTCGCGCGCGAGCACCTGCCGTTCATTTCGGTGATGACCGACCCGACGACGGGCGGCGTGTCGGCGAGCCTCGCGATGCTCGGCGACCTCAATGTCGCCGAGCCGCGGGCGCTGATCGGCTTCGCGGGCCCGCGCGTGATCCAGCAGACCGTCCGCGAAACGCTGCCCGAGGGCTTCCAGCGCAGCGAGTTCCTGCTCGAGCACGGCGCGCTCGACATGATCGTCGACCGGCGCGACATGCGCGATCGGCTCGGCGCCGCGATTCGCCTGCTGCTGAAGCTGCCGCCGGCGGCCACCGTCGCCTGACCGGACCTGCGTGACAGCCGCCCAGCGCACGCTCGCGGACTGGCTCGGGCTGCAACAGCGCGCTCATCCGCACAGCATCGATCTCGGTCTCGAACGGGCAGGACGCGTGGCGCGTGCGCTCGGGATCGATCGCCCCCGCGTGCCGACCTTCATCGTCGGCGGCACCAACGGCAAGGGATCGACGGTGGCCCTGGTCGATTCGATGCTGCGCGCCGCCGGCCTCGCCACGGGGGCCTTCATGTCGCCGCACCTCGTGCGCTACAACGAACGCATCCGGATAGGCGGCGACGAAGCGCCGGATGCGGATCTCGTCCGGGCGTTCGAAGCCATCGAGCGCGCGCGCGGCGACACGACGCTCACCTATTTCGAGTGGAGCACGCTCGCCGCGCTGCACCTCTTTCGCGAGCGTGGCGTCGACGCCCAGGTGCTCGAGGTGGGGCTCGGCGGCCGGCTCGATGCGACGAACCTGCTCGACGCCGACGTCGCGGTGCTGTGCTCGGTCGGCGCGGATCACCACGAATGGCTCGGCCCGACGCTCGAGGACATCGGACGCGAGAAGGCCGGGATCTTCCGCCCCGGGCATCCCGCGGTGCTCGGTACGGCCGGGATGCCCGTGACCGTCTACGACGAAATCGCCCGCATGGGCGCGATCGCGCGCGTGGCGGGGCGCGATTTCGACTGGACCGTCGAGGGTGACCGCTGGACCTGGCGCTCGGCGGCACGCACGCTTGCCGATTTGCCGCGTCCTGCGCTCGCGGGGGACGCACAGTACTCGAATGCCGCGGCCGCGATCGCCGCGCTCGATGCCGGCCCGCTCGTCGTGCCGCGTGACGCGGTGGCGCAGGGACTGGCGACAGTGCGTCTCGCGGGCCGCTTCCAGGTCGTGCCCGGCGAGGTCGAGTGGATCGTCGATGTGGCCCACAATGCGCCGGCCGCGGCCGTGCTGGCGCAGAACCTGGCCGCACGCGCGACGGCGGGACGCACCATCGCCGTCGCGGGCTTCCTCGGCGACAAGGATGTGGCCGCCATCGGTCGGGCATTGCGCGCGCAGGTCGATACCTGGGTGATCGCCACGCTGCCGCCGCCGCGCGGGCTCGATGGTGCACAGGTCGTCGAGCAACTGGCCGTGGGCGCCACCGCGCCGATCCTGCGCGCCTCGGTGGCCGACGCGTGCCGGGAAGCGCGCTCGATCGCGCGCACGGGTGATCGCATCGTCGTATTCGGCTCGTTCCTCGTCGCGGGACCGGCGCTCGAATGGCTTCGGCTATACTGAATCCGGCGTGAACAAGCAGTTCAAGGAACGGCTCACCGGAGCCGTGATTCTCGTCGCCTTCGTCGTCATCGTCGTGCCCGCGCTGCTGTCGGGGCCGCCGCGCACGGCCGCGCCGGAAACCGTGGCGGGCGGCGAGGGTCCGCCGCTGCGCACCTATACGATCGACCTCACCGACCCGGCGGGCAGCACCCCGCCGATCGCGACGCCGGCGGCGCCACCGGCCGAGGCTGCGCCACAGGCCGCGGCGACGCCCATGGCCCCGGTGACGCCCGTGGCCCCGGCGGCGGCAACCGATGCGTCGCCCGTACCGAAGGCGACGCCCGAGCCGATACCCGCCGAGCCCGTGCCGGCGAAGCCCGCGCCTGCGGCGCCGGCGGCGGGCTACGCGGTGCAGATCGGCAGCTTCGGCGACCCCGCGAACGCCGATCGCCTCGTCGCGACCTTGCACAAGGGCGGCTTTGCGGCGTTCATCGTGCCAACCCGGGACGGGCGCACGCTCTACCGTGTCCGGGTCGGTCCGGTCGCCGACCGCGCCGACGCCGAGCGCCTCGCGGCCCGGCTCGTGGCGGCGGGGCAGTCGGGAAGGATCGTGCCCCATCCGTGAACCGCGTTTTTCCGCGTCGCGATGTCATCTTGTACAATTCGCGCGCACTCCCGCAGAGCCAACCGTCCAGCCGGGGATCATGACGCCAACGGATTACGTTTTGATCGGCATCGTGGCCGTATCGGCGATCGTCGGGCTCTTCCGCGGGCTCCTGCGCGAGGCGATCTCGCTCGCCACCTGGATTGCGGCACTGTGGTGCGCCTGGCACTTCGGGCCGGACCTCGAGCCGAAGTTCGGCGGCCTGCTCGAATCCCCCGCCGTGCGCCCGTGGGCGGCGCGCGTGGTCATTTTCTTCGCGGTGCTGATCGCAGGCACGCTGATTGCCTGGCTCGCCGGCTACCTGACGCGCCTGTCGCTCGTGATGAGCATCGATCGCCTGTTCGGGTTCCTGTTCGGGTTGCTGCGCGGCATCGTGGTCGTCGCTGCCCTCGTGATCCTCGGGCAGACACTCGAACTCGACCGGGACGCCTGGTGGACGGACGCGAAGTTGCGCGGCGTCGCCGAGAGTACGGCGGGCGGCCTGCGCGCGATCGTGGGCGACCGCCCGATCGAGCGCGCCGAGGCGCTGATCGATTCGACCGTCGGCGGGAGTTGAACCATGTGCGGCATCGTCGGCATCGTCGGTACGAGTCCCGTCAACCAGCGGCTCTATGACGCCCTGACGATCCTGCAGCACCGGGGCCAGGACGCGGCCGGCATCGTCACCTCGAGCGAGGGCGAGCTGTGCGTGCGCAAGGGTGCGGGCCTCGTGCGCGACGTGTTCCAGCAGCATCACATGCTCGAACTGCGCGGCCATGTCGGCATTGCGCACGTGCGCTACCCGACCGCCGGCTGCGAGGGCGTCGCCGAGGCGCAACCGTTCTACGTGAACGCCCCGTATGGCATCTGCCTCGGCCACAACGGCAACCTGACGAACGCGGCCGAGCTCGCGGAAGTGCTCACGCGCGAAGACCGGCGCCACCTCAACACCTCGTCGGATTCCGAGGTGCTGCTGAACGTGTTCGCCTCGGAGCTGCAGCGCGTCGGCACGCCGCGCGTCACGCCGGCGGACATCTTCGCGGCGCTGTCGGCCGTCTATCGCCGCTGCCGCGGCGGCTATGCGGCCGTGGCGATGGTGATCGGCCACGGGATCGTCGGGTTTCGCGACCCGAACGGCATCCGGCCGCTCGTGCTCGGCACGCGCGACACGCCGAAGGGTGTCGAGTGGATGCTCGCGTCGGAGAGCGTCGCGCTGGCCGGCCTCGGGTTCCGCTTCGTGCGCGACGTCGGCGCCGGCGAAGCCGTGTTCATCGACGAGCAGGGGCGGCTGCACGCGCAGCAGCTCGTCGCGACGGTGCGCCAGACGCCCTGCATCTTCGAATACGTGTATTTCGCGCGCCCCGATTCCATCATCGACAACGTGTCGGTGTATCGCGCCCGCATGCGCATGGGCGAGAAGCTCGCCGAGCGCATCCGCCGCGAGCGGCCCGACCACGACATCGAGGTCGTGATCCCGATCCCGGACACCTCCCGCACCGCCGCGCTGCAGGTGGCGCAGATCCTCGGCCTGAAATATCGCGAGGGCTTCAACAAGAACCGCTACATCGGCCGCACGTTCATCATGCCGGGGCAGGAATTGCGCGAGCGTTCGGTGCGCCGCAAGCTGAATGCGATCGATTTCGAGTTCCGTGGCAAGGTCGTGCTGCTGGTCGACGACTCGATCGTGCGCGGCACGACCTCGGCGCAGATCATCGAGCTCGCGCGCGAGGCGGGGGCCCGCAAGGTCTATTTCGCCTCCGCGGCGCCGCCCGTGCGCTTTCCGAACGTCTACGGCATCGACATGCCCGCCGCGGACGAACTCGTCGCGAACGGCCGCACCATCGACGAGATCACGCGCGCGATCGGCGCCGACTGGCTCGTGTACCAGTCGCTCGAGGACCTCGTGCTCGCGTGCCAGCACGACAATGCGAAGATCACCGAGTTCGACACGTCCTGCTTCTCGGGCGAGTACGTCACGGGCGACGTGACGGCGGAGTATCTCGACCGGCTGCGCAGCGAGCGTTCCGATGCCGCCAAGGCGCGCCGGCGCGGCGCCGACGGGCCCGACCTCAGGGTCGTACGCGGCGCTTGACTGCCCCGCCGCAGCCGTCGCGCGCGCTGCTCCTCGATCTGTATGCCGCGGCCCTGCGTGCCGTCGACGCCCGCCGCTGCGTGCGCGCCGCGCTCGCGGGCGAGCCGCCGGCGGGTGTACACGGCGTCGTCGTGTTCGCGGTCGGCAAGGCGGCGGCCCGCATGACGCAGGGCGCCTGCGACGCGCTCGGGCCGCGCCTCGCCCGCGCGCTTCTCGTCACGAACGCGGGTCACGCCGATGCGGCGCTGCACGCCGATCCCCGCATCACCGTCGTCGAGTCCGCGCATCCCGTGCCCGATGCGCGCAGCCTCGCGGCCGGCGCGCAGCTCCTTGCGGCCACCGGGTCCCTCGCGCCGGGCGAGTGGCCGTTGCTGCTCGTCTCGGGCGGCGCGTCGAGCCTGGTCGAGGTCCTGCGCGAGGGCGTGACGCTCGCGGATCTCGCCGGGCGCAACAGGGACTGGCTCGCGGGCGGCGCCGACATCGGGACGATCAACACCGGGCGGCGCGCGCTGTCGCGGCTGAAGGGTGGCGGATGGGTGACCCACCTGCGCGGCCGGGCAGGGCTCGCCCTGTTCATCTCCGATGTCCCGGGTGACGATCCCGCCGTGATCGGCTCGGGCCTCGCGGGACCCGTGCCGGGCGGCCCCGATGGGTTGCGCCGCCGGATCATTGCCTCCGTCGACGATGCGACGAGCGCGGTGCAGGCCGCGGCGCATGCGGCCGGGCTGCGCGCGCGCATCGGCGCGACCCGTTTCGCGGGCGACGCGGCCACACTCGGTGCACGCTTCGCGGCCGAACTCGCGACCCGCGAGGTCGACGTGCTCGTGCACGGCGGCGAGTCGACCGTGCGCCTGCCGCGCGACCCGGGTCGCGGCGGTCGCAACCAGCACCTCGCGCTCGCGGCGGCGCGGGCCCTGCGGGGCGCGCCGGGGCTCGCGCTGCTCGCGGCCGGCACCGACGGTGCCGACGGGCCGACCGAGGACGCAGGCGCGCTGGTCGATGGCGACACCTGGCAGCGGATCATCGATGCCGGGCTCGACCCCGGCGCCGCACTCGCGCGCGCCGATTCGGGTACCGCGCTCGAAGCGGCGGGCGATCTCGTGCACACGGGGCCGACCGGCACCAATGTCGGCGATCTCGTCATCGGTCTCGCGCACATGGTCTAATCGCGGCGATGCGGCTGTTACTGGTCGACCACGATCCGCGCTACCGGGCGCTCATCCGCCACCACGTGACGTGCCGCTGGCCCGACGCCGATATCGTCACTTACAACCCGGCGCGACGCGGGCCGGTCGCGCCGGAGTTCCTCGCGCAGGGCTTCGACGCCGTGCTGCTCGACCACGCCTCGCCGCGAGGCGCGGGGTTCGGCTGGCTCCTGGACCTCGGTTCGCGCCCGGGGTTCGCGCCGGTCCTCTTCCTTGCACCCGACGACGACATCGCGACGCGCGAGCGCGCGATCGAGGCGGGGGCCTTCGACACCTTCGATCGCGACTCGATCGACAACACGCGGCTGCTCGATGCGCTCGAGCGCGCGGCTGCCGCGCAGCTCGAGGCGCTGTCGGCGTGGCGGGGGAGCGACGAGGGGCGCGAGGCGCGGCAGTTCGGCGCCGCGCGGCTGACCGGCTACCGGCGCATCCGCGAACTCGCGCGCGGCTCGGTGTCCGATCTCTATCTCGCCGAGAGCGAGGCGGCAGGCGCGCTCGTCGTGCTGAAGGTCACGCACGCGCTGCGCAAGGCGAACGGCGTCGACCAGTCCTTCGACCGCTTCCTGCAGGAATACGAGATCGTGCGGCGGCTGCGCCACCCGAACGTCGTGCGCATCCACGACCTCGGCGTGATGGACGATTTCGCATTCATCGTGATGGAGTATTTCGCGGGCGGCGACCTCAGGCGGCGGATGCGTGCGCCCGTCACGCTCCGCGAGGCGCTCGAGTTCGCACTCGAGATCGCCCGCGCGCTCGCCGCCGTGCACGATGCGGGCGTGCGGCATCGCGACCTGAAGCCCGGCAACGTGATGGTGCGCGACGACGGCAGCCTCGCGCTGATCGATTTCGGCCTCGCGAAGCACGAAGCGCTGGCGTTCGAGATCACCGACACCGGCATGATCTTCGGCACGCCGCACTACATGAGCCCGGAGCAGGGGCACGGCCAGCCGACCGACGAGCGCAGCGACCTGTACAGCCTCGGCGTGATGCTCTACGAGATGCTGGCGCGCTCGAAGCCCTACGACGCCGACAATCCGATGGCGATCATCTACCTGCACGCGAAGGCGCCCGTGCCACGGCTGCCGCAGGAGTTCGCGTGCGCGCAACCGATCATCGACCGGCTGATGGCCAAGGACCCGGGCGCACGCTACGCCAACGCACAGGAAGCGGCGGCGATCCTCGAGATGGCGATCGAGGAACTCGGGGCCCCGTGAGCGAGCCGATCCTCGCGGCGCCCACACCGGCGGCCTGGGTGGAGGCGGCCGCCGCCGATTGGCGCATGCTCCTCACCGACCACGCGAACTGCGAGAAGAAGGCGGCGTCGACCGCGCTCGCGCTGATCTTCTCGTACCCGGAAGACACGGACCTCGCGCTCGCACTCGCGCGCCTCGCGCGCGAGGAGCTGCGACACTTCGAGCAGGTGGCGCGCCTGATGCAGCGGCTCGGCGTGCCGTTCGAGCGCCAGCAGCCCGGGCGCTATGCCTCGGCGCTGCGCCGTCACGCGGCGGGCATCGAGCCGCGGCGCAAGGTCGATCTGCTCTTGATCGGCGCGCTGATCGAGGCGCGCTCCTGCGAGCGCTTCCGGCTGCTCGCGCCGCGCCTGCCCGCGCCGCTCGCCGATTTCTACAGGGATCTCGAGCGCGCCGAGGCGCGTCATCACGAGCTCTATATCGAACGGGCACGCGCGAGCGCCGGTGCGATCGACTGGCAGCGGCGCCTGCGCGATCTCGCGCAGATCGAGGCGGAACTCGTGACGTCACCCGATCCGGTGTTGCGGTTTCATTCCGGATGCCCGAAGGTGGTGTGACAGGCGCGCGAATCCGCGCGGGAAAGGTGCGATGGTGCAGACGGCGATCGGCCTCTACGGCCTGCAGAAGTGGTATGGCGGCGATTTCGCGCCCGTCGTGGATGTCGCCCGCGTCGCCGAAAAGGCGGGCATCGACCAGGTGAGCCTCACCGATCACGTGGTGATGGGCGAGCACCTCGACAAGTACCCCTATGGCACCTTCCCGTCGTCGCTCGATTTCCCCTGGTTCGAGCCGATCACCGTGCTCGCGGCGATCGCGGGCGGCACCCGGGACATCCGGCTGTCCACCGGCGTGCTCATCGCGCCGTTGCGGCCGGCGGCGCTGCTCGCCAAGCAGCTCGCCACGCTCGATGTGATGTCGCGCGGGCGCGTGAGCATCGGCCTCGGGGTCGGCTGGCAGAGGGAGGAATACGAGGCCTGCGGGGTGCCGTGGGAAGGCCGCCACGCGCGCCTCGAGGAACAGGTGCGCGCCTGCAAGCTGCTCTGGAGCGAGGCGCCTGCGACCTTCGAGGGAGCGACCGTGCGCCTCGAGCGCATCCACGCCTGGCCGCGGCCGGTGCAGGCGGGCGGCGTGCCCATCTGGTTCGGGCTCGCGCCGGGAGATCGCAATATCGCACGCATCGCCGAGCTCGGCGACGGCTGGATTCCGATGGAGCAGCGCCCCGAGCCGCTCGCGAACCACATCGGGAAATTGCGCGAGGCCTTCGTCGCGCGCGGGCGCGACCCGCGGGAGCTCGCCGTGCGCGTCGTGCTGCGCGCGGTCTTCCGCGGCGATGGATCGCCGGACCTCGACGCGACGCTCGCTGCCGTGCCGGCGCTCGCGCGCGCCGGCGTCACCATGGTCGAGCTGCTGCCGCTCGTGTTCTGTCGCGGCCCGCAGGACCTCGGGGCATTCTGCGAGCGCGTGGCGGCGGTGAAGCGCGCGGCGTAAGGCGGGCAGCCGTGGTGCCGGGGCTTCGGTATTTCGGTTATTGCCCACTGGGCAATAACCGAAATACCGAAGCCCCGGCACCACGCCTCCGCGCCTAGCGTGGCAGCGTGCGCAGGCGATAGCCCGCCGCGTCCCACTCGATCACGCTGCCCTGCTCGTACCATGCGCCGAGCACGAGCCGCGTGCACGAGCGGCCGTCGACCGTGAACTGGTGCACGCCGGGGCGGTGCGTGTGCCCATGGATCACGACTTCGACGTCGCAGGTCCGCACCGCCACTTCGATCGCATGCGTGTTCACGTCCATGATCTCGGGGATCACGCGACGGGTGTGCGCGCGACTGCCCGCGCGCGCCTCGTCGGCGAGGAGCTTGCGCGTCGCGAGCGGCAGCGCGAGCAGGCGCCGCTGCCAGGCGGGATCCCGCACGATCGTGCGCAGTTCCTGGTATTTCACGTCGTCGGTGCAGAAAAGATCGCCGTGCGCGAGCAGCGTGCGCACGCCCTCGATGTCGGCGACCACCGGGTCCGCGATCAGGTGGCAGCCGGTCTCGACCGCGAACTCCCGGCCGAGGAGGAAGTCGCGATTGCCGTGCATCACGAAGCAGGGCGTGCCGCCGGCGGTGCAGTCGGCGAGCGCCGCGCAGATGCGCCGCCGTTCCGCGTCGTCGTCGTCGTCGCCGACCCAGGATTCGAACAGGTCGCCGAGGATGTAGAGCGCCCGCGCCGTGCGCGCCTCGGCGCGCAGGAACCCGATGAACTGGTCGCTCGCCTCGGGTGCGGACCCGTCGAGGTGCAGGTCCGAGACGAAGAGGTGTGTCACTGGCCCGGCGGTCGTGATGGTGGTGGCGGGAGCGGCACGGCCGGCAAGGTCTCTGCCGGCGGCGCGCCGCCGATCAACTCGACGCTGCGGATCACGACGGGCGTGAGCGGCGCGTCGGACTTGAGCGTCGCGACGGCGCCGGTCGGCTGCACCGAGATGCGATCGACGACATCCATGCCCTCCACCACCTGGCCGAAGACGGCGTAACCCCATCGGGTCGGCAGCGGGTCGAGATCGGCGTTGTTGCCGACATTGACGTAGAACTGCGCGTCGCCCGAATGGGGCGATGCGGCGCGCGCGAGCCCGACGGTGCCGCGCAGGTTCTGCAGGCCGTTGCCCGATTCGTTCGGGATCGGGTCGTGCGCGGGCTTCAACGTGTATTCCGGTGTCACGCCCCCGCCCTGGATCACGAAGTTCGCGATGACGCGGTGAAAGAGCGTGTTCGTGTAGTGGCCTTCCTTGACGTATCGCAGGAAGTTCGCGACGGTGAGTGGCGCGCGCTCCGGATTCAGCTCGATCACGAAATTGCCGAGCGAGGTCGAGACACGCACGCGGGGGGCGTCGGCCGCATGGGCGGCGGCGCTGAGCACGAGTGCGCCGGCGAGGGCGGCGAGGTGGCGGACGGCATGCTTGATCATCCGCGCATTCTAGCAATCCCTTAAGATGGCGTTCATGTCCGAGCCGGCCCTCATCACCCGCTTCGCACCGAGCCCCACGGGTGCGCTGCACCTCGGCAACGCGCGCACCGCGCTGCTGAATTTCCTCTACGCGCGCCAGGCGGGCGGGCGGTTCCTGCTGCGCATCGAGGACACGGACGCCGGGCGCTCGACCGACGCGTATCTCGCCGCGCTCGTCGAAGACCTGCGCTGGCTCGGGCTCGACTGGGACGAAGGGCCCGACATCGGCGGTCCGGCCGCACCCTACCGCCAGTCCGAGCGGACCGAACTCTACGCGGACTTCCAGGAGCGCCTCCTCGTCACCGGCGCGGCCTATCCGTGCTATTGCACGCCCGGCGAGCTCGAGTTGTCGCGCAAGGCCCTGCTGGCGGCCGGCAAGCCGCCGCGCTATGCGGGCACCTGCCGCGACCTCACCGCCGCGCAGCGGCGTGATCGCGAGGCGCGCGGCCTCGTCTCGACGCTGCGCTTTCGCGTCCGGCCGGGCGACGTCGTCGCCTTCGAGGATTTCGTCTACGGGCCGCAGCGCTTCGCGACCGACGACATCGGCGATTTCATCGTGCGCCGCGCGGACGGTACGGCGGCGTTCTTCTTCTGCAATGCGCTCGACGATGCATTGATGGGTGTCACGCACGTGCTGCGCGGCGAGGACCACCTGACGAACACGCCGCGGCAGATCCTGGTCCTCGGTGCGCTCGGCCTGCCGGTGCCGTCGTATGGCCACGTCTCGCTGATCGTCGGCGACGACGGCACGCCGCTGTCGAAGCGGCACGGCGCGACGAGCCTCGCGGAACTGCGCGGGCAGGGCTACCTCGCCGCGGCCGTGCGCAACCACCTGTTCCGGCTCGGCCACTCCACGACCCTGCAGGGCATACTCGCGCTCGACCCGATGGCGGCCGCCTTCGATCGCCGCCACCTCGGGCGCTCGCCGAGCCGCTTCGACAGCGCGCAGCTCGCCGTGTGGCAGCGCGAAGCCGTGCACGCGCTCGCGGACGAGGAGTTCGCGGCCTGGGCGGGCGCCGCGCTGCCGGCGGACCTCGACCCTGCCGTACGCGCGGCCTTCATCGGTGCCGTGCGGCCGAACGTCCTCTTCCCTGTCGATGTACGCGGGTGGGTCGACGTCGTGTTCGGCGACGCGCCGCGCCTCACCGCGGACGCCGAGGCGCAGGTGCGCGATGCCGGGGGCGGGTTCTTCGACGCCGCCGCCGCCGCCGCCGCCGCGAGCGACAACGACCTCGCGACGATCGCCGCGGCGATCCGCGACGCGACGGGCCGCAAGGGCCCGGCGCTCTACAAGCCGCTGCGCCTCGCGCTGACCGGCCTCGACCACGGGCCCGAACTCGCCCCGCTCCTGCGCGCGATGCCGCGGGCCGCCACGCACGACCGACTCATGCGCTACGCACGGTGACCATGCTCCGCATCCACAATTCGCTGACCGGCCGCAAGGAAGAACTGCAACCGATCGTGCCGGGCAAAGTCGGCATGTACGTCTGCGGCATCACCGTGTACGACTATTGCCACGTCGGCCATGCGCGCTCGCAGATCGCCTTCGACATCGTGCGCCGCTGGCTGCGCGAGAGCGGCCTCGCGGTCACGTACGTGCGCAACATCACCGACATCGACGACAAGATCATCCGCCGCGCCGCCGCGAACGGCGAACCGGTCGAGGCCCTGACCGCGCGCTACATCGCGGCGATGGACGAGGATTTCGCGGCGCTCGGCATCGAGCGCCCGGACTTCGAGCCGCGCGCGACGGACTACGTGCCCGCGATCATCGCGATGATCGAGGCGCTGATCGCCAAGGGCTACGCGTACGTGGCGACGGACGGCGACGTGCTCTACGCGGTGGAGAAGTTCGCGGACTACGGGCGCCTGTCCGGCAAGAAGCTCGAGGATCTCGAGGCCGGCGCGCGCGTCGAAGTCGACGCGGCCAAGCGCAATCCGCTGGATTTCGTGCTGTGGAAGGCCTCGAAGCCCGGCGAGCCCGCGTGGGTTTCGCCGTGGGGCGCGGGGCGCCCCGGCTGGCACATCGAGTGCTCGGCCATGTCGACCGCGCTCCTCGGGACCCATTTCGACATCCACGGCGGCGGCATGGACCTCAAGTTCCCGCACCACGAGAACGAGATCGCGCAATCCTGCGCGGCGACCGGCGACCGGTTCGTCGACGTCTGGCTGCACAACGGGTTCGTCAATGTCGACGACGAAAAGATGTCGAAGTCGCTCGGCAATTTCTTCACGGTGCGCGAGGTGCTGCCGACCCTGCGCCATCCGGAAGTGCTGCGCTTCTTCCTGCTGATGAGCCACTATCGCGGGCCGATCAACTACTCGCTCCCGCAGCTCGCGCAGGCCGACGCGGCGCTCACGCGCCTCTACACCGCATTGCGCGGGCTCGCGCCGGCGCCGCTGGAACGCACGCACACGGCCGCGCAGGAAGAGTTCGCGGCGGCGATGAACGACGATTTCAATACGCCGCAGGCGCTCGCGGTGCTGCAGGGGCTCGCGCGCGACATCAATGCGGCGCGCGCCGCGGGCGACGGCGTCACCGCCAACTGGCGCGCGCACGAACTGCTGGCGCTCGGCCGGGTGCTCGGCGTGCTCACCGTCGAGCCGGAGCAATGGTTCCGCCTCGGCGTGCCGGCTGCGGGCGCGGAGTCGCCGCCCGACGATGCCGCGATCGAAGCGCGGATCGCGGCCCGGCTCGCGGCGCGCCGCGCGAAGGACTGGGCCGAATCCGACCGGATCCGGGACGAACTGGCGGCGAAGGGGATCGTGCTGGAAGACAAGCCGGGCGGCGTCACCGCCTGGCGGCGGCGCTGAGCGCCGCGAGGAAGCCCGTGTGCCAGGCGCGCAGGTCGTGCGAGCGCAGGGTCGCGAGCATCGCCGCGTGGCGCGCCTGCCGCTCGGCGAGCGGCATCGCGAGCGCGGCCTCGATCGCCTGCGACACGCCGCGCAGGTCATAGGGATTGACGATCACGGCGCCGTCGAGCTCCCGCGCGGCGCCGGCGAGCGAGGAGAGGATCAGTGCGCCCGGGTCCGCCGGGTCCTGTGCCGCCACGAACTCCTTGGCGACGAGATTCATGCCGTCGCGCAGCGGCGTCACGAGCCCGACCTGCGCGGCCCGCAGGAACCCCATCAGCGTGCCGTGCGGGAAGTTGCGGTTGAGGTAGCGCAGCGGCGTCCAGTCGGTATCGGCGAAGCGGCCGTTGGTGCGTCCCGTCGCCTGCTCGAGCGCCGCGCGGATCTCGGCGTAGGCCTGGATGTCGTCGCGGCTGAGCGGCGCGATCTGCAGGTAGATCAGGCGGCCGCGGCGTCCGGCGTGGCGTGCGAGGAAGCGCTGGTAGGCACTGAAGCGCTCGACGAGGCCCTTGCTGTAGTCGAGCCGGTCGACGCCGATCATCAGCGGCCGGCCGATGAGCCCGGTGATCATGCGCTTGACCGGCTCGGTGCGCATGGCCGCGGCGGCTTCCTCGATCACGGCATCGACATCGATGCCGATCGGGAAAGCGCCGGTCCGCACGCCCGTGACGCTCGAGAGCAGCGACTGCTCGTCGGCCCCGGTCTGCAGGCCCACGAGGTCGTAGTGTTCGAGGTCGCGCACGAGTTCGGCGTACGGCGGCAAGAGGCGCAGCACCTCGAGGTGCGGAAAGGGAATGTGCAGGAAAAAGCCGATCGGCTGCGTGGCGCCGAGCGAGCGCAGCTCGCGCGCGAGCGGTATCAGGTGGTAATCGTGCACCCAGATGCGGTCGTCCGGCCGCAGCAGCGGCAGCAGTTGCTCCGCGAAGCGGCGGTTGACCGCCCGGTAGCCGAGGTGCCACTCGTGGTCGTAGCGGAAGCGGTCGGTCAGGTAGTGGAAGAGCGGCCACAGCGTCGTGTTGCAGAAGCCGCGGTAATAGCGGTCGTACTCGGCCTGTGTCAGCGAAATCGTGGCGTAGGTGATCGCGTCGCGCGTGACGAGCGAGGGCGACGGCGGCGGATGCGCATCGAGCTCGCCGCTCCAGCCGAACCACAGGCCGCCGGTGTCGCGCATCGCGGCGAGCACCCCGACCGCGAGCCCGCCCGGAGCCGCCGCCCGGCGCGGCAACGTGATGCGGTTCGAGACGCAGACGAGGCGGCTCACAGCGTCGACTCCCACGACCGCGACAGGCGCATCGCCGCATTGATGATGCCGACCATGCTGTAGGTCTGCGGGAAATTGCCCCACAGCTCGCCCGTCACCGGGTCGAGGTCCTCGGACAGCAGCCCGACATGGTTGCAGCGCGCGAGCATCGTCTCGAACAGTTCGCGCGCCTCGGCCACGCGCCCCGCGCCGGCCAGGGCGTTGATGTACCAGAATGTGCACACGTTGAACGCGACGGTCGGTTCACCGAAATCGTCCGCGCGGTCGTAGCGCGCGATGAACCCGCCGCGCTTCAGGCGCCGCTCGATCAAGGCGAGCGTGCCGAGGAAGCGCGGGTCGTCCGGCTGCACGAGGCCGATTTCCGGCAGCAGCAGCAGGCTCGCGTCGGCGCCGGTGCCGCCGGGCACGTCGACGAAGCTGCCGAGCGAGGCGTTCCAGCCGTTTTCCAGCACGTACTTGCGGACCGCCCCGGCGCGTTCGCGCCACAGCGCCGCGTCCGGCTCGCCGAAATGGGCGTGCAGGTGCGCGAGCCGGTCGAGCGCCGCCCAGCACATCGCGCTCGAAAACGTGTGCACTTCGCTGCGCGTACGGAATTCCCAGAGCCCCGCGTCGGGGGCGGCGTGCAGCGCCCAGGCATGCTCGCCGAGCACGGTCAGCTGCCGCAGTGTCCCGACACCGGCGCGCTCGCGCAGCCGCTCGTCGTAGAACGCCTGCATCGCCGACAGCACGACCGCGCCGTAGGCGTCGTTCTGCCGCTGCCGCCAGGCCGCGTTGCCGACGCGCACCGGCCCCATGCCGCGATAGCCGCCGAGCGCCGTCGCGATGCGCTCCTCGACCGTCGATTCGCCGCTGATGCCGTAGAGCGGCTGCAACGCATAGTCCTTCGCGTCCGCCGCCACATTGACGATGAAGCGCAGGTACGACTCCATCGTGCGCGTGGCGCCGAGGCGGTTGAGCGCCTTCACCGTGAACAGGCTGTCGCGCACCCAGCAGTAGCGATAGTCCCAGTTGCGCTCGCTGCCGGGCGCTTCGGGAATCGAGGTCGTGAGCGCCGCGACGATGGCGCCCGTGTCCTCGTAGCTGCACAGCTTGAGCGTGATCGCCGCGCGAATGACTTCGCGCTGCCATTCGAACGGCACCGCGAGCGTGCGTACCCAGTCGCGCCAGTAATCGGTGGTGGCCGCGAGGAATCGCGCGCCGAGGCCGCCGACCGATTCCACGATCGACTCGTCGGGGCCGAGGACCAAGGTGAGCGGGTCTTCCAGCGCGAACCAGCGCTCCTCGTGCACGTAATCGAGGCTCGCGTCGGTCGTGAGGCGCAGGTCGAGCGTATCGCCGATGTAGCGGACGTGGTGGCTGCCACGGCGCACCGCGAATTCCCCTTCGCCGTAGCGCGCCCGCGGCCGCAGGCGCACGCGGATGCGCGGGCGTCCCGCCGCGACCGACACGATCCGCACGAGCATCGTCGGGCGGAACATGCGGTCGTACTGGCGAAAGCGCGGACAGAAATCGACGACGCGCACCGCGGCGCCGTCTTCGGCCTCGAGGCGTGTCTCGACGATCGCGGTGTTGCGCAGGTAATGCTGCGTGCTGCGCGCGTAGCCGGTGAGCTCGACGTCGAAATAGCCCGCGTTCCCGCCGCCGAGCAGGCTGCAGAACACCGGGTCGCCGTCGAGCCGCGGCAGGCACGTGAACACATGGCGCGCGCGCAGGTCGATCAGCGACGCGATCGAGCAGTTGCCGATGACCGCGAGATCGAGGCTCTGCCGGGGCTCGCCGGCTGCGTCGCCCGCCGCCGCGGTCACGATGCGCTCTCCACGCCCGCTGCGAGCCCGGCGAGCCACGCGCGCACGTCGGCCGGCGAGTCGACGCGCCGGCGCGCGGCGCTCGCCGCCGTGCCGTCCGCGCCCGCGGCGGCGCCGACGCGGATCGACAGCCCGCCGGCCAGGTTGGCGTACTCGAAGGCGCTCTCGTCGGTGAGGTCGTCGCCGATGCACACCGGCGTGCGTCCGGCGAATTTCGCGGTGCCGTGCAGCGTCGCAATGCCCGTCGCCTTCGACAGCGCCGCGGGCTTCAGCTCGAAGACGCGCTTGCCGTGCAGCAGCACGAATTCCGGCCCGGCGAGGTCCGCGAGCGCGGCCATCGCGCGACCGATGACGCGCTCATCGACGCGCGATGCGCGGTGATGCAGGGCGAGCGCGAGCCCCTTGTCTTCGACGAACGTGCCGGGCCATTCCGCGACGCGCGCGGCGAGCTCGGCGCGGATGCCGTCGAGCTGGCGCGCGAGATAGTCCGCGGTGCGCGGCGGGTCGCCCGCCGTGCGCACCTCGGCGCCATGGATGCCCACGGCCGCTACGCGCAGCGGGCGAAAGAGGCGGTCGAGTTCGGCGAGCGTGCGCCCGCTCACGAGCGCGAGCGCGCCGTCGAGGCCCTGTGCGACAGCGCCGAGTGCGGCGGTCAGTGCGGGAGAGACCTGCACGGCATCGGGGGCCGGCGCGATGTCGAGCAGGGTCCCGTCCACATCGAGATAGAGCGCGCACGGGCGCAGGGCGGTCCAGCCGAGTTCGCGATCGAGGGCGATGGCGTCCGCCATCCCTCACGCCCCCTGTCGGCGCAGCGACGCTTCCAGCGTGTTACGCATCAGCATGGCCACGGTCATCGGCCCGACGCCGCCCGGCACCGGTGTGATCCACGCGGCCCGCTCGCAGGCGGCCGCGAATTCCACGTCGCCGACCAGATGCCCGTTCCCGAGGCGATTCATGCCGACATCGACGACGATGGCCCCTTCCCGGATCCACTCGCCGCGTATCAGGCCGGGCTTGCCCACGGCGACCACCAGCAATTCGGCACGGCGCACCTGGGCCGCGAGGTCGCGGGTGAAGCGGTGGCATACCGTGGTCGTCGCACCCATCAGCAGCAGCTCGAGCGACATCGGCCGCCCGACGATGTTCGAGGCGCCGACGACCACGGCATCGAGCCCGCGCACCGACAGCCCTTCGGCGTCGAGCATGCGGATCACGCCGTACGGCGTGCACGGCCGGATCAGCGGGTTTCGCTGCGCGAGGCGCCCGAGGTTGTACGGATGGAAGCCGTCGACATCCTTCGCCGGGTCGATGCGGTCGATGATCGCGCTCTGGCGCACCTGGTCGGGCAGCGGCAACTGCACGAGGATGCCGTCGATGCGCGGATCGCCGTTCAGTTCGTCGATCAGCGTCAGCAGTTCACGCTGCGACGTCGACTGCGGCAGGTCGTGTGCGACCGACAGCACGCCCGCTTCCTCGCAGGCCTTGCGCTTGTTGCGCACGTAGATGGCGGATGCGGAGTTGTCGCCGACCATCACGACCGCGAGGCCGGGCCGGCGCAGGCCGCGCGCGAGCGCCGCATCGATTTCCGCACGCACCTCGGCCTTGACCTCGGTGGCGATGCGCTTGCCGTCGATGATGCGTGCGGCCATCGGCCCTCCGCGGCAGAAGAGGGCGCGCATTTTACGGGATTGTGCGTAAAATGTCGGATCGCTCACGCGGTGAGCCGGCAGCGGGGCATGGCGCAGTCTGGTAGCGCATCTGCTTTGGGAGCAGAGGGTCGCAGGTTCGAATCCTGCTGCCCCGACCACCCGGGCCCGGCGCGCTGCGCCCGTAGCTCAGCTGGATAGAGCACCGGCCTTCTAAGCCGGGGGTCGCAGGTTCGAGTCCTGCCGGGCGCGCACCTCTCGCACGGCGCGCCTGTTTCTGTAGAATCCGGCGATGAAAATCATCTCGCTCGCGCTCACCGCGCTCGTCAGTCTCACCACGCTCCACGCCGCCACGCCGCCCGACAGGACCGGTGCCGACACGGCCGCCGCGGACGTTCTCAGCCAGTCGCCCCGTTTCCTGAGCGATGAGCAGTCGCTCACGCAGGGCAGCGTCACGGTCGGTGGACAGAAGATCGACTACCAGGCCGAGGCGGGCCTGCTCGTCGTGCATCTCACCGACCCGATGGACGCGGACCCGCCGCTGCCGAAAAGCGAGCGCGACGGCCCCCTGCCGCCGCAGCCGCCGGAAGCTGCCATGTCGTACGTCGCCTATTTCAAAGGCAAATCACCCGATACGCGTCGCCCGGTCACCTTCATCTTCAACGGCGGGCCGGGCTCGTCCACGGTCTGGCTGCACATGGGCGCGTTCGGCCCGAAGCGCGTGCTGACGCTCACCGACAGCCACACGCCCGCGGCCCCGTACCGCGTCGTCAACAACGACTACAGCCTGCTCGATGTCAGCGACCTCGTGTTCATCGACGCACCGGGCACCGGCTTCGGCCACCTGCGCGGCGAGGACAAGGAGAAGGCGTTCTTCGGCGTCGACCCGGACGCCAACGCGTTCGCGAATTTCATCGTCGAGTTCCTCGGGCGCCACGGCCGCTGGAATTCGCCGAAGTACCTGTTCGGCGAGAGCTACGGCACCACGCGCGCCGCGGTGCTCGCGCGCGTGCTGCAGGAGAAGTTCTCGCTCGACCTGAACGGCGTGATCCTGCTGTCGCAGATCCTCTCGTTCGACAACAGCGTGGACGAGCCACAGCTGAACCCGGGCGTCGACCAGGCCTATGCGCTCGCGCTCCCGACCTACGCGGCGACGGCGTGGTACCACAAGCGCCTGCCCGACCCGCCGGCCGAGCTCGCGCCGTTCCTCGCCGAGGTGGAATCCTTTGCGCTCGGCGATTACCTGACGGCGCTCGCGGCGGGCGCGAAGCTCGATCCCGCGCGGCGCACCGCGATCGCGCAGCGCCTGCACCGTTACACGGGCCTGCCGGTCGACTACCTCGAGCGCGCGAACCTGCGCGTGAACGGCGGCGAATTCGACAAGACGCTGCTCGGCAGCGATGTCACCGCCGGGCGCCTCGACAGCCGTTTCTCGGGCCCGACCCTGGATCCGCTCAGCCAGGAGGCGCAGTACGACCCGCAGTCGGCCGCGATTTCCTCGGCCTATGTGTCGGCGTACAACGATTATGTCCGCGGCACGCTCAAGTTCGGCGACGGCAAGCTCTTCAAGGCCTCGGCGAACCTGTGGACAACCTGGGACTTCCTGCACCGGCCGCCCGGTTACCCGAGGCAGGTGCAGGGCGCCACCAACGTGATGCCGGACCTCGCGGTCGCGATGCAGCGCAACCCGAACCTCAAGGTGCAGATGCACGGCGGCTATTACGATCTCGCGACGCCGTTCTTCGCCGCCGAGTACGAGCTGGCGCAGTTGCCGATGCAGCAGTCGCTGCAGAAGAACATCGAAGTCCACCTGTACGAGTCGGGGCACATGGTCTATGCCCGCGACGAGGACCTCGCGGCGCTGCACGCCAACACGGCGGACTTCATCCGCCGCACGCATGCAGGGGGAGGTTGAGGGTTACGCGGGCGCTGGTATACTCGCCGCCCCTTGACGGTGGACGTAGCTCAGCTGGTAGAGCCCCGGGTTGTGATCCCGGCCGTCGTGGGTTCGAGTCCCATCGTCCACCCCATTTTCGTTCGGGGCCGTTAGCTCAGCTGGTAGAGCAGGAGACTCTTAATCTCTTGGTCGTAGGTTCGATCCCTACACGGCCCACCAGCTTCAATGCCCGTTGGCGCCGCTCGTCGTCGCGATCAGCCAGGTGAGGGCGATCGCGATGCCGATCGCGGTCACCTGCTGCAGCCGGGTCCACTGGAGGATCGTGCCGTCCATCAGGGCGATGCCGATTGCCGTGGCCACGAACCAGATCGCGCTCTGCAGCGCGACCCCGGCGATGCCGATGCCCTGCATGAAGCGTACGGCGACGACATACATGGACACGCCCACGACGAAGGCGGCCAGCGACGCCATGGCGGTGCCCGGGTCGAGGCGGCCGCCGGGCCAGGCCCTGGCGGCGTAAACGAAGCCGCGCGCATCGAACAGCCCCGATGCCAGCGTGAGGGCGAGAACCAGTGCGAGTCCGGCGGCCTTGGGCATGATTTTCCCTGTTTTTGTGCCGCCAGCATGCCGGATTCTGGAACCCGGCGGCAATCCGTTATAATCCGCGCCCCTCGCGTAGAGCCGACCGGGAAGCCAGGGCGAAAGTGGCGGAACTGGTAGACGCGCTGGATTTAGGTTCCAGTGGGGCAACCCGTGAGAGTTCGAGTCTCTCCTTTCGCACCAGTCAGGCAAGGTAGTACACGATGCAGGTTTCATTGACCGCCACCGGTGGTCTCGAGCGCAGGCTCGAAGTGGCCGTTCCGGCCGGCGAAGTGGCCGCCGCAGTCGACGAGCGGCTGAAGAAGCTCGCGCGCACCGCGCGCTTCAACGGGTTCAGGCCCGGCAAGGCCCCCATGGGGGTCGTGCGCCGCGAGTACGGCACGCAGGTCCACTCGGAAGTGGTGAACGACCTGCTCCGGTCCTCGTTCGCGGACGCCGTGACGCAGGAGAATCTGAAGCCGGCGACCGGCCCGCGTATCCAGCCGATTGCGCTCGATCCGGGTGCCGACCTCAAGTATGTCGCCACCTTCGAGGTGCTGCCGGAGATCAGGCCGACGCCGCTCGAATCGCTCGCCATCGAGCGCCTAACGGCGACCGTGACCGAGGCGGACATCGATGAAATGCTCGAGTCGTTGCGCAAGCAGCGCCCCGTGTACACGCCGGTCGAGCGCGGTGCGAAGACGACCGATCGCGTGGTGCTCGATTTCGACGGCCGGATCGACGGCGCGGCCTTCCCGGGCGGCGAGGGCCGCGAAGTGCCCGTGGTGCTCGGGGGCGGGCAGGTGCTCGCCGAATTCGAGCAGGCCCTGTCGGGCGCGAGGGCCGGCGAGACCCGCACGGCGGTCGTGCACTTCCCCGACGACTATCACGGCAAGGACGTGGCCGGCAAAACGGCCGAGTTCACGATCACGCCGGCGAAGGTCGAGGAAATGAGCCTGCCGGCGCTCGACGATGCGTTCGCGGCGGAGTTCGGCGTCAAGGAGGGCGGACTGGCGCAGCTGCGCAAGGAAGTGCGCGAGAGCATGGAGCGCGAACTCGCGGACGCGGTGCGCAACCAGCTGCGCACGCAGGTGATGGACGCCCTCCATCGCGAGAACCCGATCGAAGTGCCGCAGGGCCTCGTTGAGGAAGCGGTGCAGGAGATGCAGGTCGATATCGGCCGGCGCATGGGCGTGAAGGACGTGAGCCAGCTGCCGGCGCGCGAGCAGTTCGAGGGCCCGGCGCGCCGCCGCGTGGCGCTCGGGCTCGTGGTCGGCGAACTGATGCGAAGCGCGGACCTCAAGGTCGATCGCGCGCGCGTGCAGGCGCGCCTCACCGATCTCGCGGGGACCTATCCGAACCCCGACGAGATGCGCCGCGCGTATTTACAGAATGCCGACGCGATGCGCCAGATCGAATCGACGGTGCTCGAGGAACAGCTGATCGAGTGGATCGTCGCGCGTGCCCGCGTGACGGACAAACCTTCGACCTTCAAGGAACTGACCCGCTTCGGGCAGAATGGCGCGCCATGAACGAGCAAGCCCTGAATCTGGTGCCGATCGTCGTCGAGCAGACCGCCCGCGGCGAGCGTGCTTATGACATCTACTCGCGGCTGCTGAAGGAGCGTGTGGTGTTCGTCGTGGGCCCCGTCGAGGACTACATGGCGAACCTGATCGTCGCGCAGCTGCTGTTCCTCGAGTCCGAGAACCCGGACAAGGATATCGCGCTCTACATCAATTCCCCGGGCGGCTCGGTGAGCGCCGGGCTCGCGATCTACGACACGATGCAGTTCATCAAGCCCGACGTCAGCACGATCTGCGTCGGCATGGCGGCCTCCATGGGGGCCGTTCTCCTCACCGGCGGCGCGAAGGGCAAGCGTTTCATGCTGCCGAACTCGCGGGCGATGATCCACCAGCCCTGGGGCGGCTTCCAGGGGCAGGCGACCGACATCAGCATCCAGGCGCGCGAAATGCTGCGCACCCGCGAGCGGCTGAACGAGATCCTCGCCCGCCACTCGGGCCAGCCGATCGAGAAGATCCAGCAGGACACCGAACGCGACAATTTCATGGGCGGTGAGGAGGCGATCGCCTACGGCCTCGTCGACCAGCTGCTCGACAAGCGCCTGCCCGCGCCGGCGCCCACGCCGACCAAGTGAATCAATGGCTTGGGTGTGACCGGGGCCTTTTGCGCCCCCGGTCCCCCCATGCTATAAATCCCCGCAGCATGGCGACAGGTGCCCCTGAATGACCGACGAGTCCCGCGGCCGCAACGACGACGGCAAGCTGCTTTATTGCTCCTTCTGCGGGAAGAGTCAGCACGAAGTACGGAAACTGATCGCTGGCCCCTCCGTGTTCGTGTGCGACGAGTGCGTCGAGCTCTGCAACGACATCATCCGCGAAGAGCTCGAGGATCGCGCCGACCGCGCGCGCGACAAGCTGCCGAAGCCGCACGAGATCAAGAAAGTCCTCGACGAGTACGTGATCGGCCAGGAACGCGCGAAGAAGGTGCTCTCAGTCGCGGTCTACAACCACTACAAGCGGCTGCAGACGCGCGGCAGCAGCGGGCGCTCGAAGGAAGACGTCGAGATCGCCAAGAGCAACATCCTGCTCATCGGCCCGACGGGCTGCGGCAAGACGCTGCTCGCCGAGACGCTGGCGCGGCTCCTCAACGTGCCGTTCACGATCGCCGACGCGACCACCCTCACCGAGGCGGGCTATGTCGGCGAGGATGTCGAGAACATCATCCAGAAGCTGCTGCAGAAGTGCGACTACGATGTGGAGAAGGCCCAGACGGGCATCGTCTACATCGACGAGATCGACAAGATCTCGCGCAAGGCGGACAACCCGTCGATCACGCGCGACGTGTCGGGCGAGGGCGTGCAGCAGGCGCTGCTGAAGCTGATCGAGGGCACGATCGCCTCGGTGCCGCCGCAGGGCGGGCGCAAGCACCCGCAGCAGGAATTCCTGCAGGTCGACACCTCGAACATCCTGTTCATCTGCGGCGGGGCGTTCTCGGGGCTCGAGAAGATCATCCTGAACCGCACGCAGAAGGGCGGCATCGGCTTCACCTCCGAAGTGCGCGACGTGAATGCGAAGGGCGGCCCCGACGTGTTCCACGAAGTCGAGCCCGAGGACCTGATCAAGTACGGGCTCATCCCCGAGTTCGTCGGCCGCCTGCCGGTGGTGGCGACCCTCGAGGAGCTCGACGAGGCGGCGCTCGTGTCGATCCTCACCGAGCCGAAGAACGCGCTCACGAAGCAGTACCGGCGCCTGTTCGACATGGAAGGCGCCGAGCTCGAATTCCGCGAGGACGCATTGAAGGCGGTGGCGCAGCGCGCCATGCAGCGCAAGACGGGCGCCCGCGGGCTGCGCACGATCCTCGAGACGATCCTCCTCGACACGATGTACGAGCTGCCCTCGCTCCGTGGCGTCTCGAAGGTCGTGATCGACGAGACCGTGATCGAGGGACAGACGAAGCCCTACATCGTCTACAAGTCCGATTCCGGCGACGACACGCAGCGGCGGGCCCACAGCATCGCGAGCTGACGCCCGCGCCCGGCCGCGCTGGGCGGCTTGAAATGAGGGCGGTGCACCCCCACCTCTGAGCTAGACTATCTGCGTACTGCGCGAGGGCCCTGCCGTGTCTGAATCGTCCCCGTCGAGCCTCGAGATTGCCGCCATCCAGAACCTGCCGGTGCTGCCGCTGCGGGACGTGGTGGTGTACCCGCACATGGTGATCCCGCTGTTCGTCGGGCGCGAGAAATCGATCCAGGCCCTGGACGTCGCGATGAAGGCGGACAAGCGCATCATGCTCGTGGCGCAGAAGCAGGCCGATGTGGACGATCCGAAGGCCGACGACCTCTACCGGATCGGCACCGTCGCGACGATCCTGCAGCTGCTGAAGCTGCCCGACGGCACCGTGAAGGTACTCGTCGAAGGCGTCGACCGCGCGCACATCGACCGCATCCACGCCGGCGAGTTCTACGGCTGCGACGTCACGCTGCAGCCGGACGAGGACAACTACGACGAGAAGGAAATGGATGTCCTCGGCCGCTCGGTGATCTCGCAGTTCGAGCAGTACGTGAAGCTCAACAAGAAGGTGCCGCCCGAAGTGCTCACCGCGCTCGCCGGCATCGAGCAGCCGGGCCGGCTCGCGGACACCGTGGCCGCGCACATGGCCCTCAAGCTGCCCGAGAAGCAGAAGGTGCTCGAGATCCAGGGCGTCAAGCAGCGCCTCGAGCACATCCTCGTCGCGATCGAGGGCGAGATGGACATGCTGCAGATCGAGAAGCGCATCCGCGGGCGCGTCAAGTCGCAGATGGAAAAGAGCCAGCGCGAGTACTACCTGAATGAGCAGATGAAGGCCATCCAGAAAGAACTCGGCGACATGGAGGACGGCGCGAACGAACTCGGCGACATCGAGCAGAAGATCCAGAAGGCCGGCATGCCGAAGGAGGCACGCGACAAGGCGATGGCCGAGCTCGGCAAGCTGAAGCTGATGTCACCGATGTCGGCCGAGGCCACCGTGGTGCGCAACTACGTCGACTGGCTGGTGAAGGTGCCGTGGAAGAAACGCACCAAGGTCATCAAGGACATCGCGCGCGCCGAGAAGGTGCTGGACGAAGACCACTACGGGCTCGACAAGGTCAAGGAACGGATCGTCGAGTATCTCGCCGTACAGCAGCGCGTCGACAAGCTGAAAGGCCCGATCCTGTGCCTCGTGGGCCCGCCGGGTGTCGGCAAGACCTCGCTCGGCCAGTCGATCGCGCGCGCGACCAACCGCAAGTTCGTGCGCATGTCGCTCGGCGGCGTGCGCGACGAGGCCGAGATCCGCGGCCACCGCCGCACCTACATCGGCTCGATGCCCGGCAAGATCGTGCAGAACATGGCCAAGACCGGCGTGCACAACCCGCTGTTCCTGCTCGACGAAGTCGACAAGATGTCGATGGACTTCCGCGGCGATCCGTCCTCGGCGTTGCTCGAAGTGCTCGACCCCGAGCAGAACGCCGCCTTCAACGACCACTACCTCGAGGTCGATTTCGACCTCTCGCAGGTGATGTTCGTGTGCACGGCGAACAGCCTGAACATCCCGGCGCCGCTGCTCGATCGCATGGAAGTGATCCGCCTGCCCGGTTACACCGAAGACGAGAAGATGAACATCGCGCGGCGCTATCTCGTGCCGAAGCAGATGAAGAACAACGGCGTGAAGCCGGCCGAGCTGAAGGTGAGCGACGAGGCGCTGCTCGACATCGTGCGCTACTACACGCGCGAGGCGGGCGTGCGCAACCTCGAGCGCGAGATCGCGAAGATCTGCCGCAAGACCGTCAAGCAGCAGCTGCTCGCGAAGAAGGACAAGGCGGTCTCGGTCACCTCGAAGAGTCTCGAGAAGTTCCTCGGCGTGCGCCGCTTCCGCTACGGCAAGGCCGAGGAGCAGAACCGGGTGGGGCAGGTCACGGGGCTCGCGTGGACCGAGGTCGGCGGCGAGCTGCTGACGATCGAGGCGGCCGTGGTGCCCGGCAAGGGCAAGCTGCAGCACACCGGCCAGCTCGGCGAGGTGATGCAGGAATCCATCCAGGCCGCGATGACCGTGGTGCGCAGCCGCGCGAACGTGCTCGGCATCGAACCCGATTTCTACCAGAAGCACGACGTGCACCTGCACATGCCCGAGGGCGCCACGCCGAAGGACGGCCCGAGTGCCGGCATCGGCATGTGCACGGCGCTGGTGTCGGCGCTCACGAAGATCCCGGTGCGCTCGGACGTGGCGATGACCGGCGAGATCACGCTGCGCGGCGAGGTGCTGCCGATCGGTGGCCTCAAGGAGAAGCTGCTCGCGGCGCATCGCGGCGGCATCGAGACCGTACTGATCCCGATCGACAACGAGAAGGACCTCACCGAGATCCCCGACAACATCAAGGGCAACCTGAAGATCAGGCCCGTGAAGTGGATCGACGAGGTGCTCGAGATCGCGCTCGCGGCGCGCCCGGTGCCGCTCGCCACGGCATCCGATACGCCGCCGGCGCCGCCCGCCGATCCGAAGCGTGCGCGACGTGCGGCGCGGAGGGCGGGGGCACACTAAGAAGGCGAACGGCGAACGGCGAATAGCGAACGGCCAGAGCGCGAGCAGCGAACGGCGAACAGCGAACGGCGAACGGCCAGACCGCGCTGCTTTGCACGCGGCGCTGTGCTTCGCGAACGGTCAGGTTTGCTCGCGAACGCGAGCCCAGGTCGCCGCCTGCTGTTGGCTCGATTATCCCGGGCAGGTCAATACGCGGACCAATTCCGTGGCGGGCTCTACCGGTCATTGCAACGCCTGAGTGAGTTTATCCGCCGCGGGCAGGAAACCCGGAATCTTGCGAGGTCGCTGATTGAGCTCGCGAGCCACCTTGCTGCCGCGCTGCCAAGGGCTGTAAGGATCGCAGAAAGAGACCCGTACATCGGTAGCGATGGTGAAGCGCTGATGAGCCGCCGTCTCCGATCCCCGATCCCATGTGAGTGAGCCGCGCAGCGGTGTCGGCAGCTTGCCGATGGCCCTGCTCAGGGCATCCGCTACGCTGCATGAATCGCGAGCCGGGGTCTTCACCAGTAGCGTGAAGCATGTATGTCGCTCCACCAGCGTGGCGATTTGCGACAGCTTTGTGCCAACCAGCAAATCCCCTTCCCGGTGTCATGGTACGGCGCGAACTTCGACCTCAGGCGGGCGCTGAACGCGCTGCTCGGGCCTTCTCAGCGCCCGAGCGATCTCACTAAACGACTCGCCCCGCTTCCATCGACTCCAGATCTCGCCCCGATCTGCCGGCCGGATATCGCTCCGCGTGCCGCCACTCATCACACACCCTCCGTCGCGACGGATGATGTCGCAACGACCGGTAGAATGCCCGTGGATTCGTCCGCCTGTTGACGTGCTGCGCCAGGGGGCGGCAACAGGCGGCAAGGTTCACCGCGAACCCCGCGCCGCCGGCGCTCTGGCCGTTCGCCGTTCGCGGCCCGCCGTCCGCCGTCAGCGGCGACGCACGCGCCGCGCGGCGAGCAGCGCGAGCAGCGCGAGTGCCGCGGCGCCCGTCGTGTCGCCGAGCGCGCCGCCGCCACCGCCGCCTGCCGGTCCGGGCGTGGGCGTGGGGGGCGGTGTGGTCGGCGGTGTCGCAGTCGTCTCGTTGCGCCTCAGCAGGAAGAGGCCGTTCGAGATGTCACTCACCGCGAGCGTGCCCGAGGGCAGGAACGGGTAGACGCCCCAGACGCCGTCGGTGCCCGCGATATTGGCGGCGGGCAGCAGGAAGGTGTCGAACCAGCCGACCTCGCGCAGCGCGCGCGGGTTCGCGAGGTCGTGGATCACGAGGCCGCGGCGATAGTGCGCGAGGTAGTAGCGATCGCCGACCGTGTAGCCGTTGTGGTCGGTGGTCGTATCGGCGCCCGTGAACGACGTCATGATGGTCGGCGCGCGCAGATCGCCGATGTCGAGCGTGTAGATCGACGTGTTGAGGCCGGATATGCGCAGCTCGTCGAGCTCGTCGTGCACGATGACGTAGCGCTGGTCCGCCGTCGGCCAGCCCGAATGGATATAGCGCGCGTTCGGGTAGGTCGCGGAGCCGAGGAACGCGGGCGAGGTCTTGTCGGTCACGTCCCACAGGTCGACGCGCTCGACATTGAAGTCGATCAGCACCTCGCACGGGTTGTGCGCCGCCGCGCATTGCGTGGTGCGGTTGTCGGTGAGCAGCACGCTCGTCGAATCGTGCATGTACGGAGTGGGCGCGCCCGGCGCGCCCGGGTTCGTCGCGACGAGCGTCGGGTTCACGGGATCCCCGAGGCTGTAGATGCGGTAGCGGCCGCCGAGCAGGTCGGCGCCCGCGACATACAGGAACGGAGTCGCGCCGGGCAGCGCCATGCCGGTGGCGTAGTCGACGTTGGCGAGATAGAGCGTGTGCGAGGACGACAGGTCGTGCAGCGTGTTCGCGAGCGTGACCGTTGCCGGCAGGTCCGAGAGATCGATGATCTGCAGGCCCGCGCCGGCGCCTTCGGTCGTGATGTATGCGTATGCGCGGTGCCGGTTCGCGGCGGCATCGAAGACCTGGTAGACCTTCACTTCCCGCCAGGCGTTCGTGACACCGGGAATGGTCGCGACTTCGCGCGGGCTTTCGGGCGTGGTCACGTCGACCACGGCGGTGCCGCTCCGCAGGCCGACGATCACATACTCGCGATTGTCGTCACGGTCGACGAAACCCCACAGGTTCGCGACGCTGAGGGGCTGCGTCGAGAACGAGGTCAGCGGAACCTGGGCGAGGAAATCGATGTTCCAGCAGGGGAAGGTGCCCGCGCGACCGGCGGTACAGGGCGTGGCGGCCTGCGCCTGCACCTTCTCGCGCAGGATCGGCACGCCGGCCTCGTCGACCGGCGTGAATCCGAAGGCGATCAGCGTCTGCGTGAAGCGCGGGTCCGCGCCGCGCACGTAGGCGCGATACGCGACCGGGTCGTCGGTCGCGAACCCGTCGGCGGCGCTGTAACCCGCGCGCAGCCCCTGCTTGCCGAACAGCAATTCCTCGAAATTGAAGCCGGACAGGTCGTAGGTGCCGGCGCCCACCTTGACCGCGTCCCCCGGGCGCAGCTGCGATAACGCGTATGCGAGCGTGCGGCAGGGCGCATCCCGATGGTCGCAATCGCCGCTGTCGACGCCCTCGGGGGCCACGTAGCGGGTGCCGGCGATGTCGTCGTGGGCGGTTGCGACGCCGCTCACGAGGCCCGTGGCGAGGGCGGCGGCGATGGCCGGAATGTGGCCCGGAACGGGCCTCGCGCGTCCGTGCGTGGTTCGCATGGGCGGAGTTTACGCCTGTTCCCTGAACGGCTATCATCCGCGCCCTTCTCAGGCTTGAAGGGTGCTTAGCTCAGCGGTAGAGCGTCGCCCTTACAAGGCGAGGGTCGGGGGTTCGATCCCCTCAGCACCCACCATGTGGAGCGGTAGTTCAGTTGGTTAGAATACCGGCCTGTCACGCCGGGGGTCGCGGGTTCGAGTCCCGTCCGCTCCGCCACCTGGTCATGTGAACCGGCGCACAGGCCGTGCGCACTCACCGTGCCGCAACTTCGTGTATGGTGCGGGCCGATGCATCGGTTCAGGTTCGGCGCCCATCTCGTCTGGATATTGTGCTTCGCGTTCTTCGCGGCACGCGTGGGCGGCGCGCACCTGCATCTTTGCCTCGACGGCCTCGAGGCGCCCGTCGCGGTCCATGTCGAGGGCCACTCGGGCGAGCACCCGGCGGACGAGGCGGGCCAGTCGCACAACGACGTCGACGTGCCCATCGTCGCCGAGGCGCTCGTCAAGCAATCGAAGGCGCCCGCCGATACCGACGGGTCGGCGCTTTTCGCGATACTCCTGCTGTTCCCGTTCGCGCCGCGCGCCGCGCGAATCCGGCGGCCGCGCGCACGTACGGCGGCCGCAACTTCTCCGCCCCGCTTCTTCCTGCCTCCCGCGCACGCGCCTCCGCGCTGACACCTCCCGTTCGTCCGCGTTGAGTCGATACCGGCCGCGCATTGCGCGCCGGCCCTGGAGGACCCATGAAACCGGTTTTCGCGCGCGCGCTCGCCGCGTGTGCAGGTATGTGCCTGACTGGCCTCGGCGGCGCCTTGCATGCCGCCGGGGGCGATGCCACCCGCGACGAGTCCCGCGCCGCGCTTACGCTCGAGCGCGCCGTCGAACTGGCAATGCGGCGCAATCCCGAACTCGCGGCGAGCGTCTTCGAGCTCACCGCGGGGCAGGCGCGGGTGGCGCAGGCGGCCCTGCGCGCGAATCCCGAACTCGCCCTGGAGTTCGAGAACTTTGCCGGCAGCGGCGCGGCGCACGGCACGGACGCACTCGAAACGACACTCAGCCTGAGCCAGGTGATCGAGCTCGGCGGCAAGCGTGGCCGGCGTGTCGGCGCGGCGCGCGCCGCATTCGACCTCGTGGGCGTGGAGCAGCAGGCCCGTCAGCTCGACGTGCTGGCACAGGTCACCACGCGGTTCATCGACGTCGTGGCGCTGCAGGAACGCGTGCGCTTCGCGGGCCACTCGCGCGATCTGGCGCAGCGTACGCTCGATGCGATTGCCGCGCGCGTGACGGCCGGACGCACGCCGGAGGCCGAGCGCAGCCGCGCGCGCATCGCGCTGCTGCGGGTCGAGATCGACGAGCGGCAGGCGCACAGCGCGCTGCGCGGCGCGCGCCGTGCCCTCGCGAGCCTGTGGGGCGAAGCCGAACCGCGGTTCGGGACCGCACGGGCGGATCTCTATGCGCTGCCGCCTGTCGCACCACTCGCGGAGCTCGAGGCGCGTATCGGGCGCAACCCGGACATCGCGCGCTTTGCATCGGAGGCGCGCCTGCGCGAAGCGGAGCTCGCGCTCGCGCGGGCCGGGGCGCGTCCGAACCTCGCGCTCGGCCTCGGCGTGCGGCGGCTCGGCGAGACGAGCGACACGGCGCTGGTCGCGGGGTTCTCGATGGCGCTGCCGGCCTTCGGCCGCAACCAGGGCACGATCCGCGAAGCTGAGGCGCGCATCTCGCAATCCACGGCCGCGCGCGAGGCTGCGCTGATTCGCGTGCGCTCGACCCTGTTCGGGCTCTACGAACAGATGGTGGCGGTACGCGATCGCGGCGACGCGCTGCGTGATCGCGCGGTTCCGCAAGCTCGCATCGCCCTCGAGCAGACCCGTTACGGCTACGACCGCGGCCGCTTCTCGTTCCTCGAACTCGTGACCGCGCAGCAGGAACTGCTCGAGCTCGAAGCCGCCGCGATCGACGCGGCCACCGACTACCACCGCCTGCTCGCCGAGCTGGAACGCATCACGAGCGAGCCGTTGACCCTTCCCGTTTCAGAGGCGCCCGCACCGTGAAATACCTTATTGCCGCCCTGATGGGCATTGTCATCCTCTCGAGTGGCTGCTCGGACCCCCCACCCACTCCGGACGAGCCGGGCTCTCACGGGGGCCGATTGCTCGAGGACGGTGATTTCGCGGTCGAACTCGCAATTTTCGAGTCGGGCGTGCCACCGGAGTATCGGGCCTGGTTGACGCGAGGCGGCGAGCCGGTCGCGCCCGCGGACGCACAGCTCACCGTTCAGCTCACGCGCTTCGGCGGGGTCGTCGAGCGCATCGACTTTACGCCGCAGGGAGAGTTTCTCCGCAGCACGGGCGAGGTCCGCGAGCCGCATTCCTTCGAGGTCGTCGTCGAGGCGAGGGCGGCCGGTGCGATCCATCGCTGGCAGTACGAGAGCTACGAGGGCCGCGTCACGATTGCCGCGGCGACCGCGAAGGAAGCGGGCGTCGTCGTCGAAACGGCCGGCCCGCGCACGATCGAGGACCTGCTGCCGCTCTACGGCGTGATCGCACCGGATCCCGAGGCGGTTCGTGCCGTCGCCGCGCGCTTCCCGGGATCGATCCGCACGATCGCCAGATCGATCGGCGACACCGTGAAGCGCGGCGAGGTGCTCGCGACGGTCGAATCGAACGAGAGCCTGCAGACGTATGCGATCACGGCGCCGATCGGCGGTGTCGTCACGGCGCGGCACGCCAATCCGGGCGAGGTGGCCGGCGACGGTCCGCTGTTCGTGATCACGGACCTCTCTCGGGTCACGGCCGAACTCTCCGTGTTCCCGCGCGACCTCGCGAAGGTCCGTCCGGGCCAGCGCGCGCGCGTTCGCCCGGTCGACGGCGGCGTGGCGAGTGAGGGGCGCGTGATCCACGTGAGCCCCGCGGGCGCGGGCGCGAACCAGGCCCTCACGGTGCGCGTGCGAGTCGACAACGCCGGGCGGCGCTGGACGCCGGGCGTTTACGTGAACGCGGATCTGCTCGTCGGCGGCAGCGAAGTGCCGGTTGCGGTGCGCACCGACGCGGTCCAGCGTTTTCGCGACCGGCCAGTCGTGTTCCGCAACGACGGGGACCATTACGAGGCGCAGCCGGTCGAACTCGGCCGCAGCGACGGCGATTGGGTCGAGGTCACCGCCGGGCTGCCCGCGGGCGCCGCCTATGTCGCGCGCAACAGCTTCCTGATCAAGGCCGACATGGAAAAGTCGGGTGCATCGCATGACCACTGAAGCGATCGACGGCCTGATCCGCTTCGCGATCGCGCGCCGCTGGATCATCCTGTTCGGGGTGGGGGTCGCCGCGGCCGTCGGCGTGTGGAGCTACCAGCGCCTGCCGATCGACGCCGTGCCGGATATCACCAACGTGCAGGTGCAGATCAACACCGAGGCGCCCGGCTACTCGCCGCTCGAGGCCGAGCAGCGCATCACGTTTGCCGTCGAGACGGCGATGGCCGGGCTGCCCGATCTCGACTACACGCGCTCGCTGTCGCGCTACGGCTTGTCGCAGGTCACGGCCGTGTTCAAGGACGGAACCGACATCTACTTCGCGCGCAATCTCGTCGCGCAGCGCCTGCAGGAAGCGCACAGCCAGTTGCCGGAGGGCATCGAGCCGGAGATGGGCCCGATCGCGACGGGGCTCGGCGAGATCTTCATGTATGTCGTGAAGGCCGAGCCGGGGGCGCGACAGGCGGACGGCCGGCCGTATGACGCCACGGCGCTGCGCACGATCCAGGACTGGATCGTGCGCCCGCAGTTGCGACAGGTGGCGGGCGTCAGCGAGGTCAACAGCATCGGCGGTTACGCGCGGCAATACCACGTGACGCCCGATCCCGGGAAACTGCTGGCCTTCGATCTCACGCTGCAGGATCTCGCGACGGCCCTCGCCCGCAACAATGCGAACATGGGCGCGGGCTACATCGAGCGCGCGGGCGAGCAGTACCTGATCCGCGTTCCGGGGCAGTTGCGCGACATCCCGGACATTGCGCGAGTCGTCGTCGCGCGGCGTGCCGGGCTGCCCGTACGCGTCGGCGACGTCGCCGACGTGATGCTCGGCAAGGAATTGCGCACGGGCGCCGCGACGCAGGACGGCGGTGAAGTCGTACTCGGCACCGTGTTCATGCTCACCGGCGAGAACAGCCGCGCGGTCAGCCTGCGCGTCGCCGCCAGGCTCGCCGACATCCGGAAATCGCTCCCGGCGGGGGTCGAGGTGGAAACCGCCTATGACCGGACCCACCTCGTCAATCGCACGATCGCGACCGTGCAGACGAACCTGTTCGAGGGCGCGCTGCTCGTCATCGTCGTGCTGTTCGCGATGCTCGGCAACCTGCGTGCGGCGCTCGTCACCGCGCTCGTGATCCCGCTGTCGATGCTGCTGCTCGTCACCGGCATGGTCGAGCAGAAGGTGAGCGCCAACCTGATGTCGCTCGGCGCTCTCGATTTCGGGCTCATCGTCGACGGTGCGGTCATCATCGTCGAGAACTGCCTGTTGCGCCTCGCCGAACGCCAGCATCGCCTGGGGCGCGTGCTCGACACCGAAGAGCGGTTGCATACCGTGTATATGGCCTCCCGCGAAGTGTTCACGCCGAGTCTCGTCTCGGTGCTCGTCGTGGTGCTCGTCAACCTGCCGATCTTCGCGTTGACCGGCGTGGAAGGAAAGATGTTCCATCCGATGGCGTTCGCGGTCGTCACCGCGCTGCTCGGCGCGCTCGTGCTGTCGCTCACGTTCGTGCCGGCCGCGCTCGCGCTCGTGTTGCGGGGCCGGATCTCGGAAAAGGAAAACCCGGTCGTCGCATTCCTGCGGCGGGGCTATGCGCCCGTGCTGGGCATGGCACTGCGCGCGCCCGGGATCGTCGTGGGCGCGGCCGCCGCGCTGGTGGTGGCGTGCGCGCTGCTCGCGACGCGCATGGGCACCGAGTTCATCCCGAGCCTCGATGAAGGCGACATCGCGCTGCACGCGCTGCGCATTCCGGGTACGGGGCTCGAGCAGGCGGTCGCGATGCAGTCCCAGCTCGAGCGGCGCCTGAAGGCGTTTCCGGAAGTCGCGCGCGTGTTCGCGAAGATCGGCACGGCGGAGGTCGCAACCGACCCGATGCCGCCATCGGTCGCCGACACATTCGTCATGATGAAGCCGCGCGATGAGTGGCCCGACCCGTCGAAGTCGAAGGCGACGCTCGTGGCGCAACTCGAGGCGGCCGCAGCGGGCGTGCCGGGCAGCAATTACGAGTTCACGCAACCGATCGAAATGCGCTTCAACGAATTGATCTCGGGGGTGCGGTCGGATCTCGCGATCAAGATCCACGGCGACGACCTCGAAACCCTGGCCGGACTCGGCGAGAGGGTCGAGGCGCTCTTGCGGCAAGTGCCGGGCGCGGCGGATGCCAGCGCCGAACGGGTCACCGGGCTGCCGATGCTGTCGATACATCCGAAGCGCGAAGCGCTCTACCGGTTCGGCCTCAACGTGGCGGATATCCAGGAGGTCGTCGGCACGGCGCTCGGCGGGCAGACCGTGGGACAGATCTTCGAAGGCGATCGCCGTTTCGATCTCGTGGTCCGCCTGCCGGAGCACTTGCGTCGCGACATCGCCGCGCTGGAACGCCTGCCGGTGCCGTTGCCGCAAGACGCCGGCTACGTGCCGCTCGCGGAAGTGGCGAACCTCGACATCGCGCCGGGGCCCAACCAGGTGAGTCGCGAGAACGGCAAGCGGCGCGTCGTCGTCACCGCGAATGCGCGCGGGCGCGACCTCGGATCGGTCGTGCGGGACGCGAAGGCGCTGATCGACGCGCAGGTCGCGCTGCCCGCGGGCTACTGGGTCGAGTACGGCGGCACGTTCGAGCAGCTGGAATCGGCCAGTGCCCGGCTGCGATGGCTGACCCCGGTCACGCTGCTGCTGATCTTCGGCCTGCTGTTCACGACCTTCGGCTCCGCGCGCGACGCGGCGCTGGTGTTCAGCGGGGTGCCGCTCGCGTTGACGGGCGGCGTCGTCGCGCTGTGGTTGCGCGGCATCCCATTGTCGATCACCGCGGGCGTCGGCTTCATCACGCTCTCGGGGGTCGCGGTGCTCACCGGCGTCGTCATGGTCTCGGCGATCCGTGACCGGCTGCAGCAGGGCGCCGGGATCGACGATGCGATCCGCCAGGGCGCCATGTTGCGTCTGCGGCCGATCCTGATGGTGGCGCTCGTGGCGGCGCTGGGCTTCCTGCCGATGGCGCTCAACACGGGCGCGGGGGCCGAGGTCCAGCGCCCGCTCGCCACCGTCGTCATCGGGGGCATCGTCTCCTCGACGGTGCTCACCCTGCTCGTGCTGCCGGGCCTGTACCGCATGACAGCGCGGGCGCACCCCAGTAGACTACGCGACCCGCAAAATTCCGCGTCGCCTGGTTGACAGATGCTGCAAAGAATCCGCGATCACCTGAACGGTGTCATCGGTTACACGATCCTCGGCGCGATTGCGCTCGTGTTCGTCGCGTGGGGCGCTTACGGCATCGTCGATGTCGGCATCGGCCGCAGCGCCTTCGCCGCCAAGGTCAACGGCGAGAAAATCCCGCTCGAAACGGCCCGCCAGGCCTGGCTCGACCAGCAGGCGCAGGTGGCGCAGGCCTTCGGCGGCGAGATCCCCGCGGAGCGCCGCGCGGAACTGCAGCAGAGCGTGCTCGAAGGGCTGATCGCGCGCACGATGATCGACGCCCGGGTGCACGATCTCGGCTACCGCGTGACCGATGCGCAGATCAAGGAAGCGATCGAGCAGGAGCCCGCGTTCCAGGTCGACGGCAAGTATTCCGCGACGATCGCAAAGGCGCGCCTCGCGCAGATCGGCCTCAGCGTGCAGGCCTTCGAGGCGGATCTCCGCACCTCGATTGCGCGCCAGCAGTTGCAGCGCGCGATCGGCGTGTCGGAGTTCGTGACCCGCAAGGAGCTCGATCGCATCGTCGGCCTCGAGGACGAGCAGCGCGAAGTGACCTGGGCATTGCTGACGGTGGCGGATTACGCGCCCGCGCAGCTCGACGACGCCACCGTGCGCGCCTACTACGACGCGAACACGCAGAACTACATGACCACGGAGTCGGTGCGGCTCGAGTGGGGCGAACTGCGCCTCGACCAGGCCGCCGCGCAGGTCACCGTCGTCGACGAGGACCTGCACAAGCTCTACGCGGAACACAAGGACCGTTACGTCGAGCCGGAACGGCGCCGGGCGCGCCATATCCTCGTCGCCGACGAGAAGACCGCGAACGACGTGCTCGCGAAGCTGAAGGCGGGCGGCGACTTCGCGGCGCTCGCCAGGGAATATTCGACGGATAAGGTGTCGGCCGCGAACGGCGGCGACCTCGGCTTCGCGACGCGCGCGACCTTCGTCGCACCATTCGCCGATGCCGTCTTCGGGATGAAGGTCGGCGAGCTTCGCGGCCCGGTGAAGACCCAGTACGGCTATCACGTGGTGCAACTCGAGGCGATCGAGGCCGGCAAGACCAGGACTTTCGAGGAAGCGCGGCCCGACCTCGAAGCCCAGTACCGGCGCGAGCAGGCGGCCGATCGCTTCGGCGACGCCGAGGAGCAGTTGCAGACCCGCCTCGAACTGCCGGGCGCGACCATCGAGTCGCTCGCGAAGGAATTCGGCCTCGCGACCGGCGTCGTGGACAACTTCGAGCGAGGCGCCGGGGGTGGCGTGCTCGGCGGCAACGCCGCGCTGCAGGATGTCGTGTTCAGCGATGCGGTGCTGAACCAGGGTCACGTCGGTGGCCCGGTGGCGCTCGGCGAGGACCGCGTCGTCGTCGTGAAGGTGCTCGAGCACCGCAAGCCCGTGGCGCGCCCGTTCGCCGAAGTGCGCGACCAGGTCGTCGCGACGCTGAAGCACCAGCAGGGGCTCGACGCGGCACGCGCCGCGGCGCAGGCGGCGCTCGCGCGGTTGCAGGCCGGGGATGCGTTCGCAGCCGCGCTGGCGGGCCGCAGGATCGAGGGCCCGCGCTACATCGCGCGGACCGATCCCTCGGCGCCGGCGGCGGTCCGCACGCAGGTTTTCGCGACGCCGCGGCCGCAGGGCAAGCCGATTTACGAGGTCGTGCCGACCGATGACGGCGCCGCGGTCGTCGCCGTACTGGAATCGCGGCCCGACCCGACACCGCTCAGCGCCGAGGCGCGGCAGCAGCGCGTGCAGGACATCGTCAGCAAGCTCGGCACGGCCGATATCGTCGCTTACGTCGCCGAGGCGCGGCGCAAGGCCAAGGTGACCGTGAATCCCGCCGCCTTCGAGTAGCGCGGCGCGCTGCGCCGCGCTGCTCGAACGCGGCGAACGGCGAACGGCGAACAGCCAGAACGTCGGTTCCGCTCGTGATGCGGTCGGCAAAGGAGTGGCCGGTTTCACCACTCGTCGCACTTCACTACCGGGCCGAGTGATTGCCCCCGCGATGGTCTCCGCATGGACATTCAAACCCGCAAGCCGGTCGTTCCGAATTGACCAGTCTGCTCGGCGATCGCGTCCGCCCATTGACGTGGCGGGACGCACGAGCCTTGCGCGGCGCCCTCTGGCTGATCGCCGATCGCCACTCGCCGTTCGCCGGCTCTAGTCGCCTTCCAGCGAAAAGTTCATGCCGACGGTGCTGTAGCCGTTGTCGACGTAGAGGATCTCGCCCGTGACGCCGGAGGCGAGGTCGGAGCAGAGGAAGGCGGCGGCATTGCCCACGTCTTCCAGCGTGACATTGCGGCGCATCGGTGCCACATCGGCGACCCGGCCGAGCATCTTGCGAAAGCCCGGAATGCCCGCGGCGGCCAGCGTCTTGATGGGGCCGGCCGAGATGGCGTTCACCCGGATGCCCCGCGGGCCGAGGTCCGCCGCGAGGAAGCGCACATTGGCCTCGAGGCTCGCCTTGGCGAGCCCCATCACGTTGTAGCCCGGGATCGAACGCACGGCGCCGAGGTAGCTGAGCGTGACCACCGCGCCGTGGCGGCCCGCCATCAGCGGTGCGGCGCCCCGGGCGAGGGCGGTGAGGCTGTAGCTCGAAACATCGTGCGCGACCCGGAACGAATCGCGGGTCGTCGCGTCGACGAATGGCCCGGTGAGCGCCTCGCGCGGCGCGTACGCCACCGCGTGCACCAGTACGTCGAGGCTGCCCCACTCGCGCCCGAGCAGCGTGAACGCCGCGTCGATCTCGCTGTCGCTCGTGACATCGAGCGGCAACGTCAGCGCGCCGAGTCCGGCGGCGAGCGGCAGCACGCGCTCCTTCAGTTTGTCGTTGGCGTAGGACAGGGCGAGTTGCGCGCCCTCGCGGTGCATCGCCTGCGCGATGCCCCATGCAATGGAGCGGTCGGTCGCGACACCCACGATGAGCGCGCGCTTGCCGGTCATGAAGCCCATGCGTTTACCCGCGTTTCTTGACGGTGAGTTTCTGTCCCGGCCTGATCGTCTCCTGCGTGGAAAGGCCGTTCCACGCGACGATCTGCGAGACCGTGATGCCGAAGCGGCGCGCGATCGCCCACAGCGTATCGCCCGAGCGCACCGTATAGCTGCCGCCGGCACTGCCGCTCGCGCTGCCGCCGCGGCTGCCGCTTGCGCGCGACGCCGCCGACTTGCTGACGACGAGGCGCTGGCCGGCGCGGATCGTGTCGTTCACGCCCATGTGGTTGAGCGCTGCGAGCGTGCGCACGTCGATGCGGTTACGCCGCGCGATCGCCGACAGCGTGTCGCCACGACGCACGACATGCACGCCGCCGCGCACGCCGCGATCGACGCGCAGCGCGGCGAGCTGCACCTTGGCCGGCAGCTCGGTGACGCCGGAAGGCACGCGCAGGTCGTCGCCGATGGCGAGCCGGTCGTTCGGGCGCAGGTCGTTCAGCTCGCGGATCACGTGGGTCTGCGTGTGGTACTCGCGTGCGATCCCGGCGACCGTGTCCCCGGATTGCACGCGATGGTGGGCGACGCGCATGCGCTCGTCGGGAGTCAGCTGTTGCACACTCTCGCGAAAGAGATCCGCGGTGTCGGCCGGCACGAGCAGGCGATGCGGGCCGGACGGATCGGTCGCCCAGCGATGAAACGCGGGATTGAGCGTATAGAGTTCGTCGTAGGAAATGCCCGCGAGGTCGGCGGCGAGCTTCATGTCGATCTGCCCGAGCGTATCGACGCTGACGAAGTACGGCTCGTTCGGCAGGGTGCTGAACTCGATGCCGAAGTCCTCTGGCGAGAGGAACAGGCGCGCCATCGCGAGCAGCTTCGGCACATAGGCGCGCGTCTCCTTCGGCAGGCGCGAGCGGATCGAGAAGAAATCGGTGTCGTGGCCCGCCGCCGTGCTGGCGCGAATCGCGCGCGCGACATTGGCCTCGCCGCAGTTGTAGGCGGCGACCGCGAGCAGCCAGTCGCCGAACTCGTCGTGCAGGAACTGCAGGTAATCGAGCGCCGCGCGGGTCGATTCGATGACGTCGCGACGACCGTCGTACCACCAGTCCTGCTTCAGGCCGAAGCGCGAGCCGGTCGGCGGGATGAACTGCCAGAGGCCCGACGCGCGGGCGCGTGAATAGGCATAGGGCTCGAAGGCACTCTCCACCACCGGCAGCAGCGCGAGTTCGAGCGGCATCTGCCGCGCTTCGATTTCGCCGACGATGTGGTACAGGTAGGGGCCCGCGCGGCTGAAGACGCGGTCGAGGTACTCGGGGTTATTGGCGTACCAGCGGAATTCGCGGTCGATGGCGGCCGATTCCACATCGGGGAGCTGGTAGCCGGACCGGATGCGGTCGAACAGGTCGGCGTACTTTTCCGGCGTGATGCCGGCGACTGTGACCGGCACGTCGGGCGGCGGCGCGATGAGCGGCGCAGGCGCTGCAACGACAGCGGGCGGAGTCGGAGCGGGGGTCGGGGCAGGCGGCGTGGGCTCGCGCATCGTGGCGCAAGCGCTGAGTGCAAGGGCGGCCAGCAGGCCCGGAATACGGTTCAAAGATCATCCCCCGTCGGCGAGGTGGCTGCAGCGTTAAGCTACCCCCTTGAATCAAGGTATTTAACCTGTAAGTTCACATATTGGCTAGCATTTTTGTGTTCCGGTTCACGTAACCCATGTCCATCGCCCCGCCGTCCGTACTGCTCGAGGCCGAAACGGCACTCCTCGTCGAGGTGCTCGACGACGTATTCGGCTGGGAACTGCTGCAGGTGGGCCTGTGGGGGCCGCCGCGCGGGCTGCTCGCCGGATCGCGTACGCGCCAGCGCACCGTGATCGCCGAGCGCGCGCTCGAGGGCGTCGATGTGGTCGCGCGCCTCCCGCAGCTGCCGATCGCGGGCGGCACCGTCGACGCCGTGCTCCTGCCGCACACGCTCGAGCACCTCCCGGACGCGCAGGCGATGATCCGGGAGGCCGACCGCGTGCTCGCCGGCGACGGCAAGCTCATCATCGCGGGGCTGCAGCCCTGGAGCATGTGGGGCCTGCGCGCGCGCTGGTCGCGCGGCACTTTTCCGGTCGCGCCGAAACGCCTGCTCACCGCCCGGCGCATCTGCGACTGGCTCGGGCTGCTCGGGTACGAGATGATCGCGACCCGCCGCTGCCTGCACGGGGCGTATATCCTGAAAGCCCGCAAGCGTCTCTACACGATGACTCCCATCCGCATCCGACCGCGTGAACGCACCGCCGTCCTCGGCAGCCTCGTGAAGCCGACGTCGCGCACGCGTTCATGACGGCGGTCACGATCTACACCGACGGCGCGTGTCGCGGCAATCCCGGCCCGGGCGGCTGGGGCGTGCTGCTGCTCGCCGGCGAACATCGGCGCGAGTTGTCGGGCGCCGATCGCGCGACGACCAACAATCGCATGGAACTCACGGCCGTGATCCGGGCGCTCGAGGCCCTGAAGCGGCCCGTGGCCGCGCGGCTCTACACCGACTCGGAGTACGTGCGGCGTGGCATCAGCGAATGGCTGCCCGCGTGGAAGGCGCGCGGCTGGAAAACCGCGGCGAAAAAGCCCGTGAAGAACCAGGATCTGTGGGAAGCGCTCGATGCGGCCGCGAGCCGCCATCGCGTGCAATGGCACTGGGTCAAGGCCCACTCGGGCATCGAGGGGAACGAACGGGTCGACGCGCTCGCGAACGAGGCGATCGATGCCATGCTCGCGCGCGGCTTGCAGTAGAATCGCGCGCGATGCGCCAGATCGTCCTCGACACTGAAACCACGGGCCTCGAAGTCGAGCGGGGCCACCGCATCATCGAAATCGGCGCGGTCGAACTCGTGAATCGGCGCGCGACGGGGCGCTCATTCCACCGCTACCTCGATCCCGAGCGCGAGATCGACGAAGGCGCCAGGGCGGTGCACGGCATCTCGAGTGCCGATCTCGCGAACGCGCCGCGTTTCGCGGACATCGCCGCGGAAATGCTCGAGTTTCTCGCGGGCGCCGAGCTCGTGATCCACAACGCGCCGTTCGATATCGGTTTCCTCGATGCCGAGCTCGCGCGCCTGCCCGAGGCGGCGGGCCTTGCACGCCGCATCGCGGGCCTGTGCACCGTCCTCGATACGCTCGCGCTCGCGCGCGAAATGCATCCGGGCCAGCGCAACAACCTCGATGCGCTCTGCAAGCGCCACGGCATCGACAATTCGCACCGCGAACTGCACGGGGCGCTGCTCGATGCGCGCATCCTCGCCGACGTCTATCTCGCGATGACCGACGGCCAGAGCACGCTCGCGCTCGATGCATCGCACGGCGCCGCGGCGGCCGGCGCCCGCGGCGGTGGGGTGCAGGCGCTCGTGCGGCCCGCGGCCGGTCTCGTGGTCCGCGCGGCGTCCGCTGAGGAACTCGCCGGGCACGACCGGCTGCTCGACCTCATCGACAAGGCGAGCGGCGGCCGCTGTGTCTTCCGGCAATGCGACCTGGATCGCGTTCGCCCGGCCGTGAACCACCAATAATTGCCCGTCATGGACTTCAATATGCGCAAATGTCGGATCGGCGTGGTCGGCCTCGGCTATGTCGGATTGCCGCTCGCCGTCGAATTCGGCAAGCACTATGAAACCGTCGGCTTCGACATCAAGCCCGGGCGGATCGCCGAGCTCGCCCGCGGCCACGACAGCACGCTCGAAGTGACGCGGGCGGAGCTGAGGGCTTCGCGGCGCCTGTCCTTCACGTCCGACCTCGCGCAGTTGCGCAAGTGCCGTGTGTACATCGTCACGGTGCCGACCCCGATCGACAACTACAAGCGCCCCGATCTCACGCCGCTCGTCAAGGCGAGCGAGACACTCGGCAGGGTGCTGAAGAAGGGCGACATCGTCATTTACGAGTCGACCGTCTACCCCGGCTGCACCGAGGAAGAATGCGTGCCGGTGCTCGAGCGGGTCTCCGGGCTCACGTTCAACAAGGATTTCTTCGCGGGCTACAGCCCCGAGCGCATCAATCCGGGCGACAAGCAGCATCGCGTGACGACGATCCGCAAGGTCACCTCCGGCTCGACACCGGAAGTGGCGGAGTTCGTCGACAAGCTCTACGGCTCGATCATCACCGCGGGCACGCACAAGGCCTCGAGCATCAAGGTGGCCGAGGCGGCCAAGGTGATCGAGAACACGCAGCGCGACGTCAACATTGCGCTGATCAACGAACTCGCGCTCATTTTCAACCGCCTCGGCATCGACACCGAGGAAGTGCTGCTCGCTTCGGGCACCAAGTGGAACTTCCTGCCGTTTCGTCCGGGGCTCGTCGGCGGGCATTGCATCGGCGTCGACCCGTACTACCTGACCCACAAGGCGCAGGAGATCGGCTATCACCCCGAGATGATCCTCGCGGGCCGGCGCCTGAACGACAACATGGCGCTCTACGTCGCGGGCGAAATCACGCGGCTGATGACCCAGCGCCGCATCCACGTGAAGGGCTCGCGCGTGCTGGTGCTCGGGCTCACGTTCAAGGAAAACTGCCCTGACATCAGGAATTCCAAGGTGGTCGACGTGGTGCGCGAACTCGAGAAGTATGGCGCCAGGGTCGACGTCTACGACCCCTGGGTCGATCCCCGCGAGGCGCGGCACGAGTACGGCATTCGCCCGGTGAAGGCGCCGAAGGCGCGCAGCTACGACGCCGTGGTGCTGGCGGTGGGCCACCAGCAGTTCAAGGATCTGGGGCCTGCCGCGGTGCGCAGGCTCGGGCGCAAGAACTCGGTCGTGTACGACATCAAGTATGTCTTCGGCGCCGACCAGGTCGACGGACGGCTGTAGGCGGCATGAAGATCCTCGTCACCGGCGCCGCGGGATTCATCGGTTCGCACACCGCGCAACGCCTGCTCGCGCGCGGCGATGAAGTCGTCGGGCTCGACAACCTGAACGATTACTACGACGTGAACCTGAAGCGTGCGCGCCTCGCGCGCCTCGAAGCGCAGGCCGGCTTCCGGTTCGTGAAGCTCGATCTCGCCGACAACGGCGGCATGGCCAGTCTCTTCCGGCAGGAGAAGTTCGCGCGCGTCGTGCACCTCGCGGCGCAGGCCGGCGTGCGCTATTCGCTCGAGAATCCGCACGCCTACGTCACGAGCAACGTCACGGGTACTCTGAACGTGCTCGAGGGCTGCCGCCATCACGGGGTCGAGCACCTCGTATTCGCGTCGACGAGCTCGGTCTACGGCGCGCACACCGACATGCCCTTCAGCGTGCACAGCGAGGTCGGCCATCCGCTGTCGATGTACGCCTCGACGAAGCGCGCGAACGAGCTGATGGCGCACAACTACGCGTGGCTGTTCAGGTTGCCGGTCACGGGGCTGCGCTTCTTCACCGTCTACGGCCCCTGGGGGCGCCCCGACATGGCGCTCTTCCTCTTCGCGAAGAACATCCTCGCGGGCAAGCCGATCGATGTCTTCAACCACGGCCACCACCGGCGCGACTTCACCTACGTCGACGACATCGTCGAGGGCGTGGTGCGCGCGACCGACCGGATCGCGCAGCCGAACCCGGGTTGGGACAGCGCGAAGCCCGACCCGGCCACGAGCAGCGCGCCGTTCCGGCTCTACAACATCGGCAACAACCGCCCCGTCGAACTGCTGCGCTACATCGAAGTGATCGAGGAGTGCCTCGGCAGGAAAGCGGAAATGAACCTGCTGCCGCTGCAGCCGGGCGACGTACCGGACACCGAGGCCGACGTGCAGGAGCTGATCGACGACGTCGGCTACAAGCCCGACACGCCGATCGAGGTGGGCGTGCGCCGGTTCATCGACTGGTACCTCGCGTATTATCGGGGCGGAGCGCCGGGCGAATCGCGAGTGGTCAATCTCGGCTAAACTCGCGGGATGAAAGTCCCGCTGCTCGACCTGAAACCCCAGTACCGTGCGCTGAAGCGCGACATCGATACCGCGATCGAAGCGGTCAGCGAATCGCAGCACTTCATCCTGGGCCCCGCGGTGAAAAAGCTCGAGGCCGATGTCGCCGCGTACTGCGGCACGAAGTTCGGCATCGGCGTTTCCTCCGGCACCGACGCATTGCTCGTGGCGCTGATGGTGCTCGACATCGGCGCGGGCGACGAAGTGATCACCTCGCCGTACACCTTCTTCGCGACCGGCGGCACGATCGCGCGTGTCGGCGCGCGGCCCGTGTTCTGCGACATCGAGCCCGCGACCTTCAACCTGTCGCCCGCGGCGGTCGAGCGTTTCATCGCGCGCGAATGCGAAGTGCGTGGCGGCCGGCTCGTCAACCAGCGGACGGGCGGCGTCGTGAAGGCGCTGATGCCCGTGCACCTCTATGGCCAGGTGGCCGACATGGATCCGCTGATGGCACTGGCGCGCCAGTACCAACTGCGCGTGATCGAGGACGCGGCGCAGGCGATCGGCGCGGCGGATGCGCAGGGCCGGCGCGCCTGCTCGTTCGGCGATATCGGCTGCCTGTCGTTCTTCCCGACCAAGAACCTCGGCGCTTTCGGCGACGCGGGGCTCTGCGTCGCAAACGACGCGGCGCTCGCCGAGCGCCTCAGGATTTTCCGCGTACACGGCGGCGAGCCGAAGTACTACCACGCATTCATCGGCGGCAATTTCCGCCTCGACGAGCTGCAGGCCGCGGTGCTCAACGTGAAGCTGCCCCACCTCGATGCGTGGACCGCGGGCCGCCAGCGCAACGCGGCGTACTATGACGCGGCCTTCGCGCAGGCGGCGCTCGGCACGAAGGTCGTGACACCGCCAAGCGCACCCGGCGCGCGGCACATCTACAACCAGTACGTGATCCGCGTGCCGCGTCGCGACGCGCTGCGCGCCCATCTCGCGTCCTGCGACATCGGCACCGAGATCTACTATCCGGTGCCGCTGCACCTGCAGAAGTGCTTCGCCTATCTTGGCCATTCGGCGGGCGATTTCCCTGAATCCGAGCGTGCGGCGGCCGAGACCCTCGCGCTGCCGATCTTCCCGGAGCTCGAGAAGGCGCAGCTGCAGTATGTCGTCGACCGCATCGCGGAGTTCCACGCATGAGGCGCGCGGCGTGAGCGCGCCCCAGCCGCCGCGCATCGCCGGGCCCGAGACACGGCCGTGGCAGCGGCTGCGGGAGCTCGCGACGACCGTGGGCGCGCAGCACCTGCGGGCGCTCTTCGCAGGCGATGCGGAGCGCTTTACGCATTGCTCGGCGCGCGCATTCAACCTGCTGTTCGACTACTCTCGCCAGCGGGTCGATGCCGAAGTCCTCGGCACATTCGAGGCGCTCGCCGACGCGGTCGACCTGCGCGGCGCGACCGCCGCAATGCGCCGCGGGGAGGCGATCAATACGACCGAGAAGCGCGCGGTGCTGCACGTCGCGCTGCGCCAGCGCGCGGGGCAGCAGCTCGGCGGTGCGGACGTGGAGCGCCTCGTGCTCGCCGAGCGCGCCCGCATGCTCGACTTCGCGGAGCGCATGCGGCGCAAGTACAGGACCGTCGTCAACATCGGCATTGGCGGTTCCGACCTCGGGCCCGCGATGGCGGCCCTCGCGCTCGCCCGCTACAGCGAAGGCGCCCCGCGCCTGCACTTCGTCTCGAATGTCGATGGCTGCCAGGTCTCGGATGTCATCGCCTCGTCCGACCCGGCCACCACGCTGTTCATCGTCTCGTCCAAGACCTTCACGACCCAGGAGACGCTCGCGAATGCGCACGCCGCGCGCGAGTGGATCGCCGGCGCGCTCGGTGATGCGGCCGTGCCCGACCATTTCGCGGCCGTTTCGGTGAACACGGCCGCGATGAACGCGTTCGGCGTCCATCCGGATTACCGCTTCGAGATGTGGGACTGGGTGGGGGGGCGCTATTCGATCTGGTCTTCGATCGGCGTGTCGCTCGCGATCGCGATCGGCGCGAAGCACTTCCTCGCTTTCCTCGACGGCGGGCGCGACATCGACGAACACTTCGCCTCGACGCCGTGGCGCGCGAACCTGCCGGCACTCGCGGCTTTCCTCGGCGTGTGGAACGTGAACTTCCTCGGGCTGCCGACCCTCGCGGTGCTGCCGTACAACCAGCGCCTCGCGCGTTTCCCGGCCTACCTGCAGCAGCTCGAGATGGAGAGCCTCGGCAAGTCGGTCACGCAGGGCGGCACGGCGGTGCAGTGGAGCACGGGCCCGGTGATCTGGGGCGAGCCGGGCAACAATGCGCAGCATTCGTTCTTCCAGCTGCTGCACCAGGGCACGCCGCGCGCGGCGCTCGATTTCCTGCTGCCGGCGCGCAGCGCGTGCGGCCGGCAGCACCAGCACGATCTCGCGGTCGCGAACTGCCTCGCGCAGGCCGAAGCATTCGCGTTCGGCCAGCCGCTCGACGTGGCGGGCTCGGTGCACAAGGTGCACGAAGGCAACCGGCCGTCCACGCTGATCGCGTTCGATGCGCTCGACCCGGCGACGCTCGGCCGCCTGATCGCGCTCTACGAACACAAGGTGTTCACGCAGAGCGTGATCTGGGGCATCAACGCATTCGACCAGTGGGGCGTCGAGCTCGGCAAGAAGCTCTGCGCGCAGCTCGTGCCGGCGGTGACGGGGCAGGGCGGGGCGGCGGGCGCGGCGGCCGGCGCTGCGGTGCCGGGTGTGGCGGCATCGGGCGCGCCGGCGCATCTCACGCCGCTGCTCGAGGTGCTGCGCGACTGGAAATGAGCGGGCCGGTCACGCCGCCGTTTCACATCTTCGCGAGATCGACCTTTGCGGTCGCATTGTCGATGTCGATGCCGACCAGGTTGCCGTGAGCGCCGAAGTCGAGCACGACTCCCGCAGCCACTTCCCTGCTCTCGACGCTCGGTTCTTCGGTCAGGTCGATATACAGGGAATCGGTATCCGCATAGTAGTGAAGCTTCACGGCCGAAATCCCCGATCGGGAAATGCGTTGTGGATCGTCACCTTATCCTCGAGCGTCACAACCCTCAAGTATCGGCCGCCGTTGCCGCGAAGCGAACCCGGCGAATACTCGCGGTCTCCGGTGACGTCAATGGGCGGACAACAGCATGACTTTCGTCCGGCTGTTGACCTGACCGGCGCCAAGGCAAGATAGCGCATGCCCGAAATCACCGGCAGCCGCACCGTGCAGATGTTCTGGCATGGGCCGGCGCTCTCCCGCATGGAGCGGCTCGCCATCGCCTCGTTCCTGCACCACGGCCACCCGGTCGATCTCCATGTCTATGACGAGCCGCGGGGCGTGCCGCACGGCGCCGGTGTGCGCGATGCGGCCGACATCCTGCCGCGCGAGGCGCTGTTCACGCATCGGCGCACCGGCTCCGTCGCCGTGTTCGCCGACTGGTTCCGCTATCGGCTACTCGCCGAGCGCGGCGGCATCTGGGCGGACATGGATGTCGCCTGCCTGCGCCCGATCGACTACACGCAGGCGGAAATCTTCGGCTGGGAGGATGAGCGGCACGTGAACAATGCGATCCTCGGCTTGCCTGCAGGGCACGCGCTCGCGCGCTGGCTCGCCGATTGCTGCGAGAACCCGAACCGGATCCTGCCGTACGACCACTGGCGCCTGCGACTCCGCAAGCTGCGGCGCAAGCACCTGCAGGGCGACCGCCGCGACCGGGTTCGCTGGGGAGAGCTCGGACCCAAGGGCCTCACGGCGGCTGCGCGTCACTTCGGGCTGCTCGATCGCGCGCTGCCGCGCGCCCACTTCTATCCGGTGCGCAGCGAGGATTGGCGCGTGCTGTTCGAGCCCGCGCGCGGCGGCATGCTGCCCTGGGGCGAGGAGAGCCGGGCGGTGCACCTCTGGAACAACATGGCGGCGCGCGCCGCGCACTTCAACAAGAGCGCTCCATTTTTGGAATCACCGTTCGAGGCCCTGTGCGCACGCTACGGCGTGGGCACCTGATCATTCCAGGTCTGCGATCTCGATTATCTTTTGCATTGGCCGGGTAGCGTCATCGCCATAATTGATGCGCCGCAGCTGTTCCACGATGCGCAATCGCTCGACTGCGGTCAACGAGTGCCAGTACGCGCGATCGTCGAGGTCGTCCTCGACCAGCGCGACCGAGAATGCCGTCTTGTCGATGCGGTCCACGAAGTGATGCTCTCAAAAGCGGTAGCTGAGGTACAGCGCCGCGCTCGCGATGTCGTAGAAACTGTCGGGGCGGCCACCCGCGGGGTCGCCGGCGACGAGATCGTCGCGCGCCACTTTCGACGCATAGCGCAGGTCGAGCGACAGATCGAGGCGGGGCAGTACCTCGCGCCATTGCGCGCCCGCACCGAGGTACACGCCGTAGGCCGGAGTCGCGAGATCGTAGCGCGCCGCGCCGAGGAAGCCCGTGAGCGCAATGGGGCCCCTGAGGCGATAGCGGTAGTCGAGTGCGCGCACGCCGAGGAGGGCGTGCCCGTCGATGTCGTCGTACTCGACCCGCACGCCGAGATCCTGCCGCGCCGACACGGCCCGGCGCGCGCCGAGGCCGAAGTGCGGCGCGACTTCACGGTCAGTGGTTGCGCGCGGGATCGCATCGTCGAGGTCGATCCGCACCTCGTTCGCATTGACGCCGATATCCACGAACAGTTCGGCGCCGTCCGCGCGTTTACGGGCGGCCGGCTCGATCGATGTCACGCCGTATGCCGCGCCCGCGGCGCCGGGCGCATAGCGGACGAAGGCCGCGACGCGCGAGAAATCCTCGCCGAACACATCGCGCCCGGCGTACACCTCGCCACCCAGCGAGAACGCGCCGACCGGGCGCGCATAGCTCAGCGTGAGGTCGTAGCCGCGCTCATAGTCCGTCGCCGAGTACGCCGCGTTCTCGATCACGCGGCCGCGCAGTGCGAACTGCCCGCCGAACGCAGGCTGCCAGCCGAGCCGTGCCATCGCGCTGCGCGCGCCCACGCCGTCGCCCGGCGCGCGCTGGTCCGCGCCCCAGTGGCCGATCACGCGATGGTCGTTGACGAGTCCGTCCTGGTAGACGCTGTGCACGTACCAGCCGTTCTGCCATTCCGACGCCTCGAGCGTGAGGTCGAACCGTCGCCAGAGCCGCGGGAAGTCGATGCCGAGCGACAGGGCCGAATTGCCGAGCAGGTAGTTGCGCCCGCGCGAGGTGTCTTCGCCCGCGTATTCCGCATACACGGAGAACGGCACGCGCCCCGGGAACAGGAAGCGGCTCGTGAACGAGGCGGCCTGGTTGCCGAACTGTGCGTCCGGGTCGGCACCCGCATTCACATTGTCGGCGCCCGACGGATTGAAGAACGCGTCGAGTATGTCGCCGAAGGAGTCTCCGCCCCGCGCGCCGCCGCCGAACTGCATGATGCGGTTGAACCCGAGCGACCAGCCGCTCGCGGGTTCGATCGAGAGGCTGAGGCCGGCGAGCCGCGGGTGACCGGATGTGAAGCCGCCCTCGAACGCGATCCGGTCGGACGTCGACATTTCCGCGATGAACGCTTCGTAGCGCAGCCCGAGGCGCGTGAGCGGCACATAGTTCGACACGGTCACCGAAGGCATCGTCGACGCCTCGGTCGACAGCAGCATCGCGCTGTCTGTGAAGGGCGACAGCCAGTGATCGCGAAAACCCGCATCGAACTGGGCGAAACTCCAGCCGAGGCTGAGCAGCGAGCCCGTGGGCGTCGTATCGCCGTCGTAGGCCACACCCCCGAGGGTGAGGAGGGCGTGGTCGAACGGCTGCCAGTACACGCGAGCGGAGGCTTCCCACGCGCTGTCGGCCGGCAGCCCGTGACGGTTCGGCACGGCCCGTTCGGCGCCATCCGTGACGGCGCCTGAGATCGACAAATCGGCGATGCCCGCGCGCTGCATGTATCGCTTCAGGTAACGCTCCACGCTGCGACACAGCGCCTCATCGCGCGCGCAGGCCTTCGGCAACGCATCCCACACGACGGCAGCCGCGATGGGCCGCGTGAGGGCCGGCCGGTCGGCGAGCGTCAGCACCTGCTCGATCTGCCGCTCCATCTCCGGGTCGAGGTTGACAGGCAGGTAGGGCGAGACACCGCGCGCCTGCGCCGTGCCACACGCGACGGCGAACAGCAGGCTAAGCGGCCAGGCGCGCAAGCGTGTCCACCGCGACATCGAGATCGTTGCGAATCGGGTGCTCTGAAATCCGCGCCGCCTGTTGCGAGCGCCGATTGCCGTCGTGAAAGAGTTCCTCCGCGGCCAGGGCGAGAGCGACATCGTCGAGTTCGACGCTCGTGGCAATGCCCGCGTCGGCGCAGTGACGGATGCGGCTCACCTGGTCGTGCGCGAGCGGTGCCGCCACACAGACACGCCGGAACGACAGCGCCTGCAGGAGCGTGTCGCCACCGTTGGCGACGACGACGCGCGCGCGCGCCATGAGCGCCGCGAGGTCGCGCATCGGCAGGTGCGACGCATGGCGCAGGTCCGCCGTGTCGTCGAGACGGTGCGGGCCCACGAGCAGTGTGGGCTGGCCGCGCCTTGCGAGGCGCAGCGCCGCCGCGGCCATGGTCTGCGGGCCCTCCGCCGCGCCCGGATGAGCGCCGCCCCCGCCCGGCACCACGAGCGTGAACTGCTCGGGCTCGAGGCCGAAGCGGGCGGCCACCCGGCTCGACTCCTCGGCCGAAGGTGTCGGAACGATGGTATCGATGAAGCGAACGACCGGGCGTTGCGCGCCGATGTGCAGCTTGAGGCGCTCGGCCGCGCTCAGCGAGCCGGCCATGAATTCGGGCCAGGCGATCCAGTGCTCGTCGATCAGCGGCAGCCACTTCAGGCGAAAGGCCTTGCGCCGCTGGCGCGGCCGCGAGCTGATGTAGACGATACGTGCGCCGGTGCCGCGGGCGGCGCGCAACTGTGCGGTGCGCCCCGCATTGTCGAACACCACGAGGTCGGGCTGCCGCTCGCAGATCAACGCCGAGACTTCGCGGGGGTGGAAGGTCGGCGAGGAGGGCAGCAGCACGCTCGGAAACGGCACCGAAGCGGCGTACGGCGCGTGGCGGTTCAGCACGAACGAAATTTCGGCCCCGCCGTTCAGCGCGTGCAGGGCGGTCGCGATCGCGAGCGAGCGCGAGTACTCGCCGGCGCCCGTGGGGGCGGAAACCGGAATGAACAGGATGCGCATGCGGTGCGAAGCGTAACCTGAAACCGGGGGCCGCGTGATGTCAGACTATGACGACATCTTCATCTGCGGCAGGGGCCCGTCAGACGAGAGTACGCAAGAATGTGATCGCCGGGGCGACGCGCACCCCGTCGGGCGTTCGATAATCCTTGGTGCCGAAGGCCGAAATCTGCCACGCTTCCGCAGCGGGGAATTTTGCGCGAAGGTAGCGAATGCCGCGATCGACGTCGGCATCGCGCAGTTTGCATTCGACGAGCCAAAGTGGCTGGCCCCGCTCGGTGACGACGAAATCGACTTCCCGGCCGTCCGTGTCGCGAAAGTAGCGCAAGTCGAGATCGCGTCCTGCCGAATCCTGCTGGAACTGCACCCACTTGAGCAAGTGAACGGCGACCAGATTCTCGAATCGCGGCGCGTCGCGGGGAGCCGTGGCCCAGTCGAAGTGATAGTGTTTCTGCTCCTTCTTGACTGCCCTGATGCGCGGCGCACCGAACGGCGCGAGGCGAAACAGGCCGTACAGGCGCTCGAGCGCCTCGAGCCAGTTGGCGACGGTCTTGTGGGCCAGCTGCAGGTCTTCACGCAGGGCATTGATGGACAACGGCGAACCCACGAGCGCCGGCAAGCGTGTAACCAGGAGCTCGAGGGTGCCGAGATCGACGATACGCTCGAGCGAGGCGACCTCTTCGTGTACGAGCCTCGCCCCGTACTCACGCGACCACCGCCGGGCGCGCGTTTCGCTACCTCCGAACCAGGGCTCGGGAAAGCCACCCAGCGTCAGGAGATCGCGCAGTTCAGCGACTGAGGAAAGGCCGAGTTCGGCGACCGACAACGGATGCAGGCGCAAGAGGTGGTAGCGGCCCTGCAGGGAATCGCCGCCGAAGCGATACAGGTCGAGCCGCCCGCTGCCGGTTACGAGGATCCGCTGGCCCTGCACTTTCCCGTCGTAGAGACCCTTCAGCAGGTTGCGCCAGCGGCGATACTTATGGATTTCGTCGAGCACCCACAGGCGACCGGCCGGCATTTCGCCGGCGAGGATGCGACTCCGGTGTGCAGGGATATCCCAGTTCAGGTAGCCTGCCGCGGCTCCGGGCAGGGTCCGCGCCATCGTGGTCTTGCCGACCTGCCGCGGCCCGGCCACAAAGACCATGCGATGCGGGAGATCGGCGCGGACTTGCGGCAACAGGTAACGCGGGGTGCCCATGGTCCGAGAGTACGTGTGTTTTGGATAGTAGTCAAAAATCACCGTGAGTAATTTCGACTATGGTCAAAATTGACCGTGCGTGTCTTGCGGCGGTCGTCCTGCTGCTGTCGATGGAGCCCGGCGCACGCGCCGCGCCCTGGCTCGCGCCCGGCGACCTCACGATGCGCCACGACATCGAGCTGCTCGCCGATGCCGGCATCCTGCGTGGCCCGGTGACCACCTGGCCGATCTCCTGGCCCGACATCGCGCGCGGCGTCAATGCCGCGCGGTTGCCGGATGTCGCGAGCCCGGCGCTCACGCAGGCGCTGCTGCGCGTGCAGAGCGCCGCGCGCCGCGCGGCCCGCTCGGGGTTCGAGGGTGCGGGCTTGCGCATCGCGGGCGCGCGCGACCCCGACCCGCTGCGCACCTTTTCGGATACCCCGCGCGAGGAGGGCGAACTCGAACTCGCCGCTGCGTGGATGGGCAACCGCTTCGCCGCGAACTTGCAGGTCACCGGCGTCACCAACGCGAGCGACGACCAGGGCGCGCGCTTCGACGGCAGCTACGTCGGAGTCAATGTCGGCAACTTCATGATCTCGGCCGGCTGGATGGAGCGCTGGTGGGGGCCGGGCTGGGAGGGGAGCCTGATCCTCGGGACCGCGGCGCGGCCGATCCCGAGCGTGCGCGTCGAGCGCAACTACACCGACGCCTTCGAGACGAGGTGGCTCAGCTGGATCGGCCCCTGGCGCGCGAGCCTCGAACTCGGGCAGATGGAGGGCAGCGACGTGCCGGTGCCCGACGTGCGCTTTCTCGCCGCGCGCGTCAACTTCAAGCCGCGGCCATGGCTCGAGCTGGGCCTCAGCCGCACGGCGCAGTGGTGCGGCGAGGGGCGGCCGTGCGGGTGGGGGACGTTCACCGACCTCCTGATCGGCCACGACAACGCCGACGCCAATCTCGGCACGAGCGACGAACCCGGCAACCAGATGGCGGGCTACGATTTTCGCCTGCGCTCGCCGTGGCGGCCGCTGCCGCTCACGCTCTACGGGCAGTTCATCGGCGAGGACGAGGCGGGCGGCCTGCCGGCGAAATTCCTCGGCCAGTTCGGGGCCGAAAGCTGGGCCTCGACACCGTGGGGCGCGCTGCGCGGGCACCTGGAATATGCCGACACGAGCTGCAATTTCACGCGGTCCCGGCCGATCTTCGGCTGCGCCTATGTCAATCACCTCTACCCGCAGGGCTACACCTTCCGCGGCCGCCCGATCGGGCACGCGATGGACAGCGACGGGCGCATGGTCTCGCTCGGCGCGCTCCTCGTGCGGCCCGCGGGCGATGCCCTGAGCGTCCTCGTGCGCAAGGTCGAGCTGAACCGGGGCGGCGCCGCATCGAATGACCTCAAGAACATCGAGGTTGAGTACAATCGCGCCTTCGCCCGGGGCGAGCTGCGGCTCGGCCTCGGCTACAACGATTTCGACATCGAGCCGGCGGATAGCGCGGACGTCACCGGCTTCATCGAATGGCGACAAGGGTTTTGATGCGCAGACTTGCCCGTTTTCTGCTCGGTTTCCTCGTGCTGCCGGCCTGGGCGCAGGTACCGACCGCCGAGCAGATCCAGATGCTGCAGAATCTCACGCCCGAGCAGCGGCAGTTGCTGCTCGAGCAACTCGGAGCCGGGTCGCAGGCGACGGCGCAGTCGCCGAAGAAGCCGGCGGACACCCGGCCGGGCGACGCGGAACGACAGCAGGCCGACACGCGGGATTCGGCGGAGCTGTCCCGTGCGTTCGCGCGCGAGGCCGCGCTCAAGGGGGACGATACCGTCATCGTCACGATCGGGTTCCCGACGCCCCACGTACAGCCCTCGACCCAGGAAGGGCAGCCGCCCGTCATCATCGACCCGACGAAGGACTGGGATCCGCTCGAAAAGGAACAGCTCGCCAAGGTGATCGAGCGCATCCAGGCGAAGAACCCCTATCGCCTGAGCCGATCGGGTGAGCTGCTGTTGCCGGGTTTCGCCCCGATGCTGCTCTCCGGCCTGTCCGAAGAACAGGCGGCGCTGCGCCTGTCCGCGGAGCCGGGGCTGACCCGGCTCACCGCGAAGGTGACGCGCCTGCCGCTCGAACGGCCGGGCCCGGCGGGCCTGAAGCCCTTCGGCTACGATCTCTTCAAGGACGACTCGCTGTCGACCTTCGCGCCGGTCACGGAAGTGCCGGTGCCGGCCGAGTACATCGTCGGCCCGGGTGATGAGTTCATCGTCCAGCTCTACGGCAACCAGAACCGCACGCTGCGCCTCGTGGTCGATCGTGAAGGGCGCGTGAATTTTCCCGAGCTCGGCCCGATCAGCGTGGCGGGGCAGCGTTTTCGCGCCGTGCAATCGACCCTCGAGGAGCGCGTCGCACGGCAGATGATCGGCGTGAACGCGAGCGTTTCGATGGGCGACATCCGCTCGGTCAGCGTGTTCGTGCTCGGTGAAGCGGTGCGGCCTGGTACCTACACGGTGAGCGGGCTCGCCACGATCACGTCCGCCCTCTACGCGGCCGGTGGCGTCAAGCCGATCGGCTCGCTGCGCGATGTGCAGTTGAAGCGCCAGGGCGCCGTCGTGCGTCGCCTCGATCTCTATGACCTCCTGATCCGCGGTGACACGCGCGACGACGCGAAGCTGCTGCCCGGCGACGTCATATTCATTCCGCCGGTGGGGCCCACCGTATCGGTCGACGGCGAAGTGCATCGCCCCGCGATCTACGAAGTGAAGGGCGCCGCAACGGCCGCGGATGTGGTCGCGCTCGCGGGCGGGCTCACGCCTGTGGCGGATCCGCGTACCGCCTATCTCACGCATATCGATGCGCAGAAGCGACGCGTGGTCGTCAATGTCGATTTCACGTCGGCCGACAGTCGCGCGCAAGCGATCGGCAACGGCGACGTGCTCACTGTCACGCGCCTGCCGCCGACACTCGATGCGGGTGTCACGATCTCGGGGCATGTCTACCAGCCGGGCGCGGTGGCGTGGCACGAGGGCTTGCGACTGTCCGCGGCGATCCGCTCGCTGGACGACCTCAAGCCGAATGCCGACACCCACTATGTGCTGATCCGCCGCGAGCTGCCGCCCGGCCAGCGCATCGCAGTGCTGTCCGCGGACCTGGCCGCGGCACTGCGCGCGCCGGGCTCGCAGGCCGACGTCGTCCTGATGCCGCGCGACCGGCTGACCGTGTTCGACCTCGAATCCGGCCGCGAAGCCGTGGTGGCGCCGTTGCTTCAGGACCTGCGCCTGCAGTCGAGCGCCGGGCAGCCCACCGAATCCGTGCGCGTCGAGGGCGCGGTGAAGGTGAAGGGCGAGTATCCGCTCGAGCCGCACATGCAGGTCTCGGACCTCGTGCGCGCCGGCGGCGGGCTCGACGATGCGGCCTATGTCACGACCGCCGAACTCACCCGCTACCGCGTCGTCGGCAGCGAGCGGCAGACCGAGACGATCGAGATCGATCTCGCGGCGGCGCTCGCGGGCGATGCCGGCGCGAATCTGCCGCTGCAGTCGTTTGATGTGCTGCTCGTGAAGGAAATGCCGGAATGGCGCGAGCAGGAAGTCGTGAAGATCGAAGGCGAAGTGCGCTTCCCCGGCGAGTACCCGATCCGGCGCGGCGAATCGCTGCGCTCGGTGCTCGAGCGGGCGGGCGGCCTGTCGGAACTCGCCGCGCCGCGCGCGGCGGTGTTCACGCGCGAGGGCCTGCGCGAGCGCGAGCAGCTGCAGATGGACCGACTCACCGAGCGGCTGCAGACCGATCTCGCGACAGCGGCGCTGCAGAGCGCCAACGCCAACCAGGCCGGCGCCGGCACGGCGCTTTCGGTGGGGCAGTCACTGCTCACGCAGCTGCGATCCGCGCGCGCGGTCGGCCGGCTCGTCATCGACCTGCCCGCGGCCATATCAGCCGCACCCGGATCCGCTGCCGACATCGCGCTGCGTGGCGGCGACCGATTGATCGTTCCAAAGCAGCGCCAGGAAGTGACCGTGCTCGGCGAAGTGCAGAACTCGACGTCGCACTTCTACCGCGAGGGTCTGTCGCGCGACGACTACATCGGCTTGTCGGGTGGCGTGACCCGCAAGGCCGATGATGGGCAGATCTACGTAGTTCGCGCCGACGGGAGTGTCGTCGCCCGCGCGTCGAACCGCTGGTTCAGCCGCGGCGCGCAGGTGAAGATGGAGCCGGGCGATACGGTGGTCGTGCCGCTCGATACGGAGCGCCTGCCGCCGTTGCCGCTGTGGCAGGCGGTGACGCAGATTCTATATAACGTGGCCATTTCCGTCGCGGCTATCAATAGCTTCTAGTCACTTGCGGCACAGCATCGACGCATTCTCGGTTGAAGTATCCATGAATTCTATTCGCGAGCCTGAGCAATCCGAACTTTCCCAGGTTGTGTCGCTAGCCGACATATGGAGCGCGGCGCTGTCTATAAAATGGAAGCTCTTAGTACTCGCAGCTACGTGCTTCATCGCGTGTGCGCTCTATTTCGCGCTCGCTACCAGATACTATCGTGCCGAGGTGGCGATTCTGCCTCGCGAATCAAAGTCGGTTGGTGGGCTTCCCGGGCAGTTGGCCCAGTTGAGCGGGCTGGCGAATCTCGCAGGAATCAGTATCGGCGGGCAGTCCAAGGAGCAGCCGATCGCGTTCCTCAAATCGAAAGGGCTGGCCAGACGATTTGTTGAGAGGCACGGTCTCATACCGGAACTGGTTGGCCGCAGGGCGAGCGCAAACGGGAAACCATGGACGAGTTGGTTCTTCGGTGACCCGCCGGACGTGCGTGAAGCAGTCGACAAATTCACGAAAGATATATGGGGTTACTCCGAGGACCGCAAGACCGGCGTGATTACAGTGAGCATGACTTGGCGCGATGCTGCCAGTGTTGCGAGCTGGGCCAACGAGTACGTTGCCGACCTGAACTCCGAGTTGCAGGAGCGTGCGCTTTCTGAAACACGGCGGAACGTCTCGTTCCTGCGAGCTGAACTACAGAAGACGGAGATAGTTTCGCTGCAACAGGGACTCTCGCGTCTGCTCGAGTCGGAAATGCAGCAGATGATGCTGGCCCAAGGCGCCGAAGAGTTTGCCTTCCGCATCATTGACTCGGCGACCGTACCCCGAAAGCCGGTGAGCCCTGATCTCTTGTCGATAATTCTCCTCGCGTTTGCCGTCAGTTTCTTGCTCTCGGGAATTGCCGTTGTCGTAGTCTTACTGCGAGAGCGTCCACGCGTCGGCGCGTAATATTGGCGACAACGGTGCCAATGGCAGTTGGACCTTTTTGTCATAGCCATGAGTGTTTCAGTCGCCGTCGGGACCCGAGAGCCGGAGGAGCTTCGCTTCCTCACAAGCGCCTTGACGAACCTATCTTGGGAAGTATTGGCACCACATGTGCGGAATAGTCGGAACATTTGCACTGCAGTCTGGCATCGAGGTTCAGCCGGATCGTCTCGCCAGAATGCGCGATGCGATGGTCCATCGCGGCCCGGACGGGGCGGGGCTGTGGCTATCGGCCGACAGGCGGATCGGCCTTGGGCATAGAAGATTGTCGATCGTTGATCTGAGCGTTGCGGCCGACCAGCCGCTGCCCAACGAGGATCGGTCAACCTGGGTGACGTTCAACGGCGAGATCTACAACCACCTGGATCTCCGCAAGCAGCTGCTGAGTGCTGGCCATCGGTTTGCGACCGATCATTCGGATACTGAGGTCCTGGTGCATGGATACGAGGAATGGGGGATTGACGGTCTGCTGAGCCGTATCGATGGCGACTACGCTTTCGGAATCTGGGACGGCAATCGTAAAGCACTGTACCTTGCCAGGGACCGCGTCGGTGTAAAGCCGCTCTATTACGCGACGAGTCGTGGCGTATTGCACTTCGCATCCGAGATCAAGGCAATTCTCGAGTGCGGCGACGTCGCTCGTCGGGTCAACTTTCGCGCGATGCGTCACTACTTCGCTTTCCTCACGACACCCGCTCCCTGGACCATGTTCGACGGCGTGTACAAGCTTCCCGCCGGGCACTACTTGCGAGCGACTAGTAGTGAGGGATTGCGCGTTACGCGCTATTGGGACGCACTGCCGGGACAGTCAGGATTGCACGCGCGAGGCGCAGCTTCGCGCTCCACGGAGCGCGAGTTCGTGGACGAGGTGCGCAGCAGGCTGGCACAGGCGGTCGAGAAGCGCGTCATGTCCGATGTGCCAATTGGGGTGATGTTGTCGGGCGGGGTAGATTCCACGACAAATGTCGCGTTGATGTCGCGGGTAATGTCGCAGCCGGTGAATACGTTCACCGTGGGATTCCGTGACTATCCGTCTCTCAACGAGACAGATCAGGCGCGAGAGATCTCGCGGCATTTCGGCACGACCCACCATGAAGTCCTGATCAATCGTACCGATATGGAGGGGTACATCGGCCGATTGATTCATTCTCAAGATGAGCCCCTAGCGGATTGGGTGTGTATACCGTTGCATTTTGTCAGTGAGCTTGCGCGACATTCCGGCGTGCGCGTGGTGCAGGTCGGCGAGGGCTCAGACGAGCAGTTTGTTGGCTACAGCCACTATCAGCGGTACTTCCAGTTGCAGAAGTATTTCTGGTCGTGGTACACGCGAGCGCCGCGGACCCTGCGACGTTCGGTTGCCGGCCTCGCGGACCTCGCGGCAAAGTTCCATCCCGGTCTGGACCGACATGCGGAATTCCTTGATCGCGGTGCGCGGCAGGGCGAGTTGTTCTGGTCCGGCTCGGTCGTCTATTGGGACAGGATCAAACAGAGGCTATTCGGAGCAGGCGCAGACGCGGTCATGCGCGAATCGGGTGACGAGTCCTCGCTCGCAGGAATCAGTCCACCGCCATTCGAGACGGCTGATTTCGTGGCCGGCGTCTACCAGCAATTCGACGCAGCAGGCTCACATTCTGACGTGCTGGCGCGCATGATTTACGCCGAGTTCAAGCTGAGGCTGCCAGAACTCCTCTTGATGCGTGTAGACAAGATCTCAATGTCCTCGTCGATCGAGTCGCGAGTGCCATTCCTCGATCATCGGCTCGTCGAACTTACGATGGACCTTCCGGATTCCCTGCGTCTTGGTCGGTTGGGGCTGAAGTCGATACTGAAGCAAGCGATCGGCGATGTGGTCCCGGCCGAGGTGCTGGCTCGCAAGAAGCGAGGCTTCGATGCACCAATGAGTCAGTGGTTGCGGGAGGAGTTTGGTCACCAAGTGGAGTCGCGGCTTCTGAGTTGTCGACTGCTGGTCGACGGAGTATTCGAGCGGGCGTTCGTGCGCAAGCTTTTCGTCGATCATCGGCGCGGCGTAGATCGGGCGATCTACATCTGGCTCCTCTTCAATTTCGTCGAATGGTACGAATATTGGATCGAGGGCCAACGATCCTGAGTGACACGGGCCAAATGCGTCTGCGCGCCAAGCGTTCCAGGCTTCGTCGGTACGCTTCACGCGTTACCGAGGCGGGCTACGGGGCCTCATTGGCCATACTGAAGTCCCGCGTAGTCGGTTGGGTGCGTTTCGTCCCCGACCACGTCGCCAGGCTGAGCATGCGGTTTCGCGAGGCGGAAGACCGGCTGGATGCGATGGGTCGTACCGGCAGCGGGCCACTGACTGCGGGGTTCGAGTGCCTCTGGTCGCAATCCCGGCTGACTGCATTGCGTGCTCGGATTGCCGAAGGTGCGACGGAGGATTGGCGTCGCGCAGCAATTGCCCGTGCTGACGACTTGCTCGAGTTCGGATTCCCCTTGCTCGGTTGGGGGCGCGTCAAGATAGACGAATCCACGACATGGAATTGCGATCTCCGTTTTGATGTGTCGTGGCCGCATTCGTATCACAAGCTCATCGATACCGTTCGAGCCGGCGAGACCTGCGACGTCAAGTACCCTTGGGAGCTGAGTCGTCTGCAGTTGCTGCCAGTACTTGGCCAAGCATGGACCGCCTCCTCGAACGACCGCTATCTTGATAGATTCTGGGCCATCCTGAGCGGCTGGGCCGCTGAGAATCCGGTGGGATTCGGGGTCAACTGGACTTGTTCGATGGAAGTGGCAATACGGGCGATCAACATTGTCGCGGCGACAAACTTGTTCGCCGCGGGTCTCAGTGTGCGGCAAAGGGCACTGATCGCGATGATGCTGCGGCAGCACATGACTCACATATCATTCAATCTCGAGATGAGTGACGTCAATGGCAATCACCTGCTCTTCGACAGGCTCGGCCTCGTCATCGTATCGATCGCGCTGAACGGCCCCGAGCATGCGCGGACCCAACGGTACGTGGCGCTGCTGAATCAGGAGATCCGCGAACAGTTCCACGCCGATGGAGTACACCTGGAGCATGCCACCAGCTACCAGCGCCTGCTCCTAGAGGGAGTTGCGTTGTACCTGCTTGTACTGCGATGCCGGGGGGCGCTTGAGGATGAGCAAGTGCGGAATGTCGCGGCCAGCATGGCCCGCTTCATGTGGTCCATGTGCGGCGATAATGGGCGCTTTCCGTGCTTCGGGGACTCCGACAGCGGCAATGTGCTGGTGCTGGGAGGGCCGATGGGTAATAACGCCACGCCAGCGATTGCGGCGGCATTCGCGGCGGGGCTCCTGCCGGCCGAAGCCTCGCGTGTGCCGTGCGACGACTTGGCCTTTTGGCTGAGTCCCGCCGCGCGTGCCAGTTCGCTGGCTACGGTGAGCTGGCGTGGTCCGAATGACGGTCGCTTCCGCCTCTTCTCTTTTCCCGAGGGGGGTTACTTCGTCGCCCGATCACAAGATCTGATCGTGGTACTGCGCGCAGGAAGGGCCGGGCTCAAGGGGAGAGGCAGCCACGATCACAATGACCAGCTGAGTTTCACGATGACAGCATTCGGTAAGCCGTTTCTGGTGGATCCGGGGACCCGGACCTATACGGAGAGCCTCAAGTCGCACGAACTGGATCTGTCGTCCACCTCGCACAACACTGTGACCGTGCGGGAGCTGGAGCAAGGACCTATCGTGGCTGGGTCTGTAACGGCGACCGTCCGGCAGGTTGAGTCGAGCTGCGAGGAATTCCGGGTGGTCAGACAAAATGGCGTCGTGTGGCGAGGTCACATTGGCGCATATCACGATCGATCATCAAATATTTCCCACTCGCGAAGCGTGACGATCCTTGACGATGGACAGGGATCAGTGTCAATTGAAGTTGCAGATGAGATTCGCTGCGGCGAGGCGGGCGTGTGCACTGGTGCGGCTGTGTACCTGCTGGATCCGGAATGGCAAGCCGAATGCGACGTCGATGGATCGGTAGTTCTGCGCGGACGAGGGGCCGAGGGTAGATTGCACACTACGGAAGGCCAACGAGCCCTGAGGATCGAGAGGCGCTGGATCTCACGAGAGTACGGCTCGTCGTCAGAGACAAAATGCGTGGTCGTGGAAATCGCTGGGACCGAGGTGGCGCGAAGCGTCGTTCGTATCGAACTGACTACATATGATTCCAGGCGATAATAGGGCTTCGACGGGTCGCCCAGGAAGCAAGCAGTGAGCATCGACCAGCAGATACTCGCCGTCGTGGTTGTAGCGGGAGTGGTCCTCGCGACGGGCTTCTCGCTGTGGCGCGCGTTGCTGCGCCCGACTCCGGGCGGCGCAGTCTTGTTGAATTCCGTGGCCTACCTCATTGGTGCCTCGATTGTCGCGTTTCGCCATGGCGGCGAGAACGCCGTGTTCGTTCTTGAAGTATGCGTGGTGCTGGTCCCGGTCTATCTCGCGAGCTACTTCTGGTTCGGTAGCAAGTTCGACCTACGTAGATTTTCTGCCGTGCCCGCGCTAGCTGTCAATACTCCGCAACAGCAAGGCCTTGCAACAAAATGGGCATTCTTCCTGCTTTGTACGGCGCTCGTCGTGCTTGCGGTCGTAGCGACCGGGACAGATCAGTTGCTTGCCGCCCTGTATCAGTTTGTCGTGCTCGGAGACACAAGTGTGTCGATACTCGAAATGCGTCTGTCGTTCACCTCCGGCGAGGACCAGTGGCTAGCGCCGGGTTACGTCAAGCAGCTCCGGGACGTACTCATGCCGCTCGCCGCGCTGCTGGTCCTGTTCTCCGTGCGCCGCTCCCGCGCACGCTTCTATGTCCTGTCGCTGCTGATCGTGCCGCTGGTCGCATTGCTGATGATATCGAGCGGCGAGCGCGGGCCGGTCTCTCTGTTCCTGCTCGCGACGATCTACTGCGCATTCCTTGCAGTGCGGCTTCGTATCCATCGTCTGGGCACAATGCTGCCTCCAGCCGCCTTCGTCGGGCTAATCGGAATCATTGCATTCACATCGCTGACAGCCTCGTTTACCTCGAGAGAGTACGGGTCGATGCCCATGGTTCTCATCCTTGCCGACCGCGTCGTCACACGGGCACCGGAGGAAAACATCGATGGCGCTGCCGCTTGGCGCGGTGGAGCGCCATTTCCGGGCGCGGGCTGGCTCTCAGAGCTCGGCTCGGTTCTGCCCGGCACGCAGGAGACCCTCAGCAATCTCATTCATGAGGACCTGGGCGGCGGCGCACGTGGAAACTCGGTGCTCGGCTTGTGGGTCGACGTCTTCTACAATTTCGGCTGGCTGTTCTCAATACCCGTGGCAGTACTTCTCGGATTGTTGGTCGCAGTATTCAACGACTGGGTGATACGGTCGAGCAACGCATCGCCAGCGGCCGCGATATGTGCCACGTGGCTTTCAGTGACCACGCTAATGGTGATGTCGCCATTCGGGTTCCTCCTGTATGGGCCCTTTGTGCTCTGTGCAGTACTCGTGTTGACAGCGCGGTCGCGCATCGTTCGCGCGGTGCCCGACGCCTCATTGCCGAAAACCCCCGCTCGAGAATGACCGACACGCGCGGTAGCCGGGCAGTTTCACCGCGGCTTGAAGACGTGCAGGCGGGCGCGCCGCGATGAAGGACCGGGTGTTCTACCTGTGTTCGCGGGGATTCGCGCCGGTCGGAAACTTGGCGATCGTCGTCGCAGTCGGTTACGCGTACGGAGTCGGTGGCGTTGGAGACTATACATACGCACTTGCCGTATGTGGCCCGTTGTATTTCCTGTTCAGTTTCAACATTCCACTATACTTCGCCGTCCGGGGCAACGCGGCCGTTTGGCGCCCCGAAGTGCTCCTGCTAAGGATGATTTCGAGCGGATCGACGCTGTTAGTTGCGATGCCGCTACTGATCGTAGATCGCACGTTGGTCAAGGTCGCAGCGGCAGTGTGGGTCCTCAAGCTCGGGGACATGTTTTTCGAGTTGGCCGCCGCAAGCGTGATTGTGAGAACCGATCGGAGCGATCGCGGCAGGCGTATCTGCACCATGGAGGGCGCGCGAGTCGCAAGCATGCAGATCGTCCTATGGGTGGTGGTGCTAGTTGGAGGTGTCGATCTGGTCGCCCTGCTTTGCGCGGTCGGCGCAATGAATCTCGTCGTATCGGCGCTCCTGCTACTGCGGGTTCCGCATTGGGAGTGGGAGCGGCCCACGCATGCGAGTTTCCGTACCTATGCGCGCGAGCTGCTGGCGGGTAGCGCGCCAATGACGTTGTCGGCTGCGATACTTTCGCTGTCGCTCGGATTGCCGCGATTGCTGTTGGACACCCAGATGATCGACAGCGAGCGGGCGCTCGTAGGTATTGCCCAGATCGCGGCAACGATATTTGCGGTGTTCTGCAATTCTATCTGGATGTACGAGCTGCCGAAGCTGCAGGCCGCCCGCGCCGCGCGGGACTACATCGCGATCGAAGCGCGTGATCGCATGCTGTCTCTGGTGTATCTTGCTACGCTCACGCTGGCAGCGATCGCCACGGCCCTTGTGGTCAAGGCGAATGCTTTTCCGCTCCTCGTGAATCCGTCGGACGGTCCATTGCTAGCCTTCGCGATATTTGTCATGGCCCTGCAGCATTGCGTCAGTCCTCAGCGGGACATTCTCAAGGTGCTTGGGATGTCCTGGCGCGAGGCGCGCATCCTGGCAGTAGCGGTGTTGTGCGCAATGCTGTCCTGGGCTGCGCTTCGCGGCACGGGTCGCGCTTCGTGGGAAACGACCCTGGCGGTGATGGTCGCAGGTTCAATCCTTGTGCAGTGGATAGGTTGCAGCCGGGCGCTTCGCAGCCAGATGGAGGAGAAGGGTGAGGTCTGATATGCAGAGGGCTGCGTTGCCGGAACGAGTGGTTATCGTCGTTCAGCAGGAATCGCTGCGGGAACGTCCGCGAATTCACAAACTAGGGCAGATCTTGAGCGATATGGGAGTCGATTTTGAGATCTGGAAGTTTGGACTGCTGGAGGAGAAGCGCGCCGAGGGGATGGTCGTGCGGAACGTGATGGATTCCGGCTGGCGCTCACGCTCGGCCGCTCTTCGGTACGTTGCATGGATGTGGACGGTGTTCAGGTGCGCGAGGAAGCAGCCTCGAGGGACGCATTTCTTTGCAGTGGGATTCGATTCCGGATTGCCAATTGCGCTGCTGGCGAATCGCTCGCGATCCTTCGTGTTCGACAACATAGACAACGTTTCGATGAGCTACCGGTGGCCATTGGGCATCAAAAATGTCTTCCAGTTTTTCGAAGAGTGGGTCGCTCGTCGTGCGACAATTCATGTGATTCCATCGGCGAATCGATGGAGCGGTGCCGATGCCAACATGGAGGTGGTGACCAACACGCCGAGCCTCGCGGCTATCAGGGAAGCCAGGAGTCTCGCCGAAGCACGCGGTTACGTGCGCGGCCGGGAGTTTACAATTTATCTGAACGGCTGGCTTTCGGCGACCAGAGGGGTGGCAACTTTGATCGGGGCGCTGAAGCTGCTGAGGGAGCGGCAGTTGCCGGTGAAGGTGTTGGTCGCCGGTCGACCAGCAAGCAGCGACGCCGAAGAATTGCTGGCCCTCGATAACGTCGAGAATCTCGGAATGTTGTCCAATGCCGAGGCGCTCGCGACGTATTTTCGTACTACCGTGGCGTTCATCTACTATGATCCGGCGCTCGAGATTAATCGCCTCGCAGAATCGCAGAAATGGACCGATTGCTGGGCCACCGGAACCGCGTTCGTCTCGAACGGCGAAGTGGAGACGTTGCGCAGGTTCAAGGAAGTCGATGCGTGCTTCACGCTGCCCTATCACGATCATGAGGGACTGGCGAACTTGATTGGCGAGCTGTCGGCGGATGCGGGGCGCATCCGCGTCTCGCAGGAGAATCTCGCGCGTATGAATTTCCGATATTGGGACGAGCACATGAGACTGGTATTGGCGCGTTGGTTCGCGCAAGGGTCCGCGCCGCTCGACGGCCGGCTCTTTTCGGGACCGACGCAATAAAAGCACGGCAGCATGGATTACACACGAGCGCCGCTTCTCTTTAAGGTCCGTAAGGCAGCCCGTTACGTTCATCTTTACGGTGTTTCCCGCACTCTGATGAAGGTACGGGCCCAGTACCACATGAATCGCGAATTCACCTCGATGCCTGCCGTGGACGAAAGACCGCTGCAGGCTTCGAGGCTCGGCGTCGGCCTGATTGGTTGCGGCAATTTTGCGTACAGTACTATCGCCTACTACTTGCGCCGCGAGATCGGCGACGTGATAGTGGGTTGCATGGACACACATTCGATGCGTGCGGCGTCCCTGTGTCGGGATTTCCGGGGTCGCTACTACACCACGGATGCGCAACGCGTCATCTACGACAAGAGCATCGGTATTGTCTACATCGCGTCGAATCATGCGTCGCACGCGGAGTACGCTATTGCCGCGCTGGGTGCCGGCAAGGCCGTCCATATCGAGAAGCCTCATGTCGTGAGCATGGACCAGTTGCGCAGGCTCTGTGTCGCCGTCCGGGATACTGGCCGGCCCGTAGGGCTGGGGTTCAACCGTCCCAACTCGAAGCTGGGTAGACTCGTCACGGCGGCACTTGTCGCTGAACGCCAGCCAATGGTCATGAACTGGTTCGTGGCAGGGCACGAGCTTCCCTCGGACCACTGGTACTTCAAGGAGGAAGAGGGCGGGCGCGTGCTCGGCAACCTGTGCCACTGGACGGACTTCATACTCAGAATGGTGCCGAGAGAACGCCGCTACCCCATCCGGATTGTGCCGGCGCGCAGCAGCCAATCAGACTGCAATATCGGCGTGAGCTTCGTCTTCGCAGACGGAAGCGTCGGCGTAATTACCTTCTCGGCGATGGGCCACACATTCGAGGGAGTGCGCGAACGTTTCTCCGCTCACTGTGGCAACGTCATCTGCCATCTTGACGATTTCCAGCATTGCACGATCGAGAATGTGTCGAGGCGCAATACAGTCCGTGGGCGGCTGCGCGATCACGGACATCGCGAAGCGATCATCGGCAGCTATTCGTCGGCGAGCGGCTCCGGCGCGGACGCGCCGCCCGATGTGAGCTACATCTGGGAGACAGGCGAGCTGTTTGTCCGTACCAAGCAGGCACTTGAAGAGAATCGGGAAATCGAGGTCGGCGCCTTCTCGAATGACCTGTTGTCTGCGCGCGCATCGGATTGACGGGTACTTCTCGTGAGCGGGCTGGTCGGCTGGATGGATCGGACTCTCTATCCGGAGTTCGGCAGGAATTGGGACGACGAGCTTTTCAGAAAATACATCCTGCGGCATCTTTCGCGCGAATCGCGGTTACTCGATCTGGGTGCGGGTCGCGGCAACGTGGCGCAGATGAACTTCCGGACCGAAGTCGCGCACGTCGCCGGCGTCGATGTCGACCCGGCGGTGCTCAACAATCCATTTCTTGATTCGGCCGCTGTCATCCGGATGAATGAAGGTAGAATTCCGTATGACGATGACGAGTTTGATGTGGTGTTTTCAGACAACGTACTGGAACACTTGCCGGATCCCCTGGCTACCTTCCGCGAGGTCGGAAGGGTGCTGAAGCCAGGAGGTGTCTTTCTCGCCAAGACACCGAATAAGTGGCATTACATGCCGCTCGTGGCTCGTGCCACGCCCCTTTGGTTTCATCGCTTCTACAACCTGATGCGCGGGCGAAATGAGTCGGACACATTTCCGACACTGTATCGATGCAACACTAGAGGTGACGTGATGAAAGTTGCCGATGCGGCGGGTATGAGCGTCGAAGACGTCGTCTTCATTGAAGGACGCCCGGAGTATCTTCGGATAGTGGCACCGACCTATTTCCTGGGCTGGTTGTATGAACGCGTCGTCAATTGCTCTGCGCGGCTCGCGCCGATGCACAGCGTGATGCAGGTTACGCTCAGGGTTCGATCCCCGATCTGACTACGGAATGGCGCTCCGCGCGGGCGCCCGATGAAAGGCGCCCCGCGCGGTGGCGGCCATGTGGACTCGTAAACGGAAGGTGTCGTGAGACAAGTATTTCAAAGCTTGAGTACGGGCGAGGTCGAATTACTGGAGGTGCCTACGCCGGCGCTCCGTCCCGGACACATCTTGATCAGGACACGGCGCACCGTCGTTTCTGTAGGTACTGAGCGCATGTTAGTCGAGTTCGGCCGCGCGGGGCTGCTCGAGAAGGCACGCCAGCAGCCCGACAAAGTGCGTCAGGTCATAGACAAGGCTCGAACCGACGGACTTTTATCGACGATCGAATCGGTCCGCAGGCGGCTGGGCGAACCGATTTCGCTGGGATATTGCAATGCCGGGGAGGTTGTGGGCGTCGGTGCGGGCGTGGCCGCGCTTTCAGTGGGAGACCGGGTCGTTTCCAACGGCCCCCACGCGGAATTCGTACTCGTACCCGCCAATCTTTGCGCCCGGATTCCGGATGGCGTATCAGATGAATCCGCCGCGTTCACGGTTCTGGGGTCCATAGCCCTGCAGGGCATCAGGCTCATTGCCCCGACGCTTGGTGAAACAGTGGTGGTCTCGGGCCTGGGTTTGATCGGCCAGATGGCGGTGCAACTGCTGCGCGCCAACGGATGTCACGTCATTGGCGTCGATTTCGACGCTGCCAAACTTGACCTTGCACGGAAGATGGGTGCCCGGACGATCGACCTGTCTACCGGCGCCGACCCGGTGGAGGCGGCCAAGGCGTTGACGGTGCAGCGTGGCGTCGACGCCGTATTGGTCACGGCTTCCACGGCCAGCAGCGACCCCATTCGACAAGCGGCGCAAATGTCTCGAAAGCGGGGTCGCATCGTTCTTGTGGGGGTTACGGGCCTCGAACTGTCCCGAGCTGATTTTTACGAGAAGGAGCTGACGTTCCAGGTTTCCTGCTCTTATGGTCCGGGTCGGTACGATCCCGCATACGAGCAAGAGGGGGCCGACTACCCGCTGGGGTTCGTCCGCTGGACCGAACAGAGGAACTTCGAGGCGATCCTCTCCATGCTGGGTGATCGTCGGATAGACGTATCACCGCTGGTTTCTCATCGGATCGCCATCGACGAGGTCGTATCCGCCTACAAGCTCGTGACGGGGTCCGACCCGACGCTTGGTATTTTGCTCGAGTATCGGGATCCGATTGAACCGTACCGCACCGGCGACGGCAATCGGGTGGTGATACGACAGGAATCCGCAGCGGTTTCGACAGTAGGTCGGCTCGGGTTCGTCGGAGCGGGCAATTACGCATCGGCAGTGCTGATACCTGCCTTCAAAGACGCTGGTGCGAGTTTGCAGCTGGTTTCATCTGGTGCCGGCGTGACCGCTGCGCGTGCCGCACGCAAGTTTGGTTTTGCCATTGCGACAACGGACTCGAGCGAAGTCATTCAGAGCAGTTCGGTTGATGCGGTAGCCATAGCGACTCGACACGACAGCCACGCGAAATGGGCGGCTGCGGCTTTGCGAAGCGGTAAGCATGTCTTCGTTGAAAAGCCCCTCGCGATAAACATGGAGGGACTGAACGCCATAGTGGAAGCACGCAGAGAGTTCATTGGTGCGGCATCCGGGCGCGAGCCGGTCGTCATGGTTGGGTTCAACAGGAGATTCTCGAAGCTGGCGATCGAAATGCGCCGCCGGATTCGCACGCTGAATGAGCCGGTCGTATGCGTTCTGACGGTGAATGCTGGATCTGTGCCGGACGACCATTGGACGCAGGATGTGGCTGTTGGCGGGGGCAGGATCGTGGGCGAGGCGTGCCATTTCATCGATCTTGCGCGATACCTGATTGGCCATCCGATCGTCTCGTGGCAAGCAGATCGTGCCTCGGTGGGTGGACGGGCGATTCCGAGCGATCGCGTGACCGTGACCATGCATTTTGCCGACGACTCGATCGCAACGGTTCACTACGTAGCGGGCGGCCACCGTGCTTTTCCAAAGGAGCGCGTCGAAGCGATCGGGGGAGGGCGTGTGCTGCAGATCGATAATTTCAGGGCGCTGCGGGGATGGGGTTGGCCCGGAAATCGCGACATTCGATTGTGGCGTCAGGACAAGGGTCAGGCGGCGTGCGCAAGCGCGTTCCTGCATGCGATCAAGGGGCTGGCGCCTGCACCTATTCCCTGGGAAGAACTGCTCGAAGTCAGTCGAATATCTATCGAAGTGGCAGAGGCCGTTCGATAGGTACCCCCTTGTTCACTAAGGCATCGAGTCGGGTCGTGCGGTGGTGGCATACTGTGCGGCACCTGCGGCCTGTCCAATTGTATGGGCGTCTCTGGTTTCGGCTCTACAGGCCGATTGTCGATACGCGACGCGTGCCGGCCGTTCGTACCCCCGAACTTCCGGCACTATGGCAGCGGCCGATCACGCGCCCGGGAAATCTGCGACTGCCCGATACCTTTACGTTCCTGAATCGTCCTTTGAGGCTCGGGGAAGTCGGCTGGGATTGTCCGTCGGTCTCACGACTGTGGCGCTACCACCTGCACTATTTCGACTGGCTGATGGACGACCGGATCCCGCCGGGCGAACAGCGCAAACTCGTCGATTGCTGGATTGCCGGCAATGCCCCGCCGTCGTCACGCAGGATCGGGACGGGCTGGGAGCCGTACCCGCTGTCGCTGCGCATCGTCAACTGGATCAAGTGGGACCTCGAGATGCGACGGCACGGTGCATCCGGGCTGCCCGATGGCGCGACGCTAAGCCTTGCGACGCAGGCGCGGCAGCTCGCCGCTCGCCTCGAGTATCACCTGCTTGGTAATCACCTCTGGGCGAACGCTAAGGCACTCGTGTTTGCCGGCGTCTACTTCAACGGTGACGAAGCTGATCGCTGGGTCGCTAAGGGCCTGCAGCTCGTAGAAAGGGAACTGGCTGAACAGGTGCTGCCAGATGGCGGTCATTTCGAGCTGTCTCCAATGTACCACGCGATTTTTCTGGAAGATTTGCTCGATCTTCTCAACCTGTACGCCGTGTTCCCCGGCCGGTTTCGAGCAGAGGTTGCGCGAAGAATCACCGACAAGTCGGTGGCTATGCTGTGGTGGCTTCGAAAACTCACTCATCCGGATGGTCGTCCAGCCCAGTTCAATGATTGCGCGCTCGACGGCGCACCGCATGTCAACGAGCTTGCCGCTTTCGCGGGGCGTCTTGGGTTGCAGACGGCGAACCACCATACGACCCAATCCGCGTTGCTCACAAGCAGCGGATATGCACGCCTGCAGGAAGGATCGGCAGTGTTGTTAGCCGATGTCGGCAGAGCCGGGCCGGATTACATGCCAGGTCACGCGCATGCCGACGCGCTATCCTTTGAGCTCTCGCTCTGGGGTGAGCGCGTGTGCGTCAACGGCGGAACATCGACCTATGACGTATCTCCCGAGCGTCTGCGCGAACGCGGTACAGCGGCACACAATACGGTCACAGTCGATGGTCGAAATTCGAGCGACGTCTGGGGCAGCTTCAGGCTCGGCAGAAGAATAGTGAATGTATCGGCCGAGCTGCGCGAGGCACGCGACTGCAGTATTCTCGAAGGTAGCTTCATGGGCTTCTATCACGCAGGTCGGTGGTGTCGCCACCATCGCACGTGGAAGCTCACGCGGCAAAGCTTGGAGATCTGCGATGAGGTGAGCGGCCTGTTTCGTTCGTGCGAAGCGCAATTTCGACTCACGCCCGGCTGGTCCGCTACGCTTACCGATCGAGGATGCCTCATACACTCTCAAGACAGGGTAATCGAGCTCGACACGTCGTCCACCATTCGGATCGAACGCGGAAAATGGGCGCCAAATTTCGGCGTGACGGTTCCGGTTGACGTTATCTGGATTGCGCTGCGTGAAGGACGCGGCAAAGCGGTTCTTAGTTGGTCTGGCTGATATGCGCATACTGTTCCTGTCTGATAATTTTCGACCGGAGAGCAACGCGCCGGCGGCACGCCTCTACGAGCATGCCGTTCGGTGGGTCAGGGCGGGTCACGAGGTGACCATCATCACTTGTGCGCCGAACTTCCCCGAAGGGAAGCTATTTCCCGGTTACCGGAACAGGTGGCGCGATATCGAGTGGATGGATGACATCCGCGTGGTCCGGGTGAAATCTTTCATTACCGCCAACGAGGGATTCCTGCTTCGCACCCTCGACTACGTGAGCTTCATGCTCACGAGCTTCATCGCGGGATTGTTCGAGCGTCGGCCTGACGTGGTCGTCGCGACCTCCCCTCAGTTTTTTTGCGCAGCCGGAGGTTGGGCGCTTTCCGCCGTTCGTCGTCTGCCGTTCGTCTTCGAGCTTCGCGACCTGTGGCCGGCTTCGATCGAGGCCGTGGGCGCAATGCGGTCGAGAGGAGTCCTGCGGTGCCTCGAGAAAGTGGAGCTTTTTCTCTACCGACGCTCGAACGCAGTCATTGCAGTCACTGAGTCATTTCGCGCGGATCTCGTGAGACGTGGAATCCCTGCCGAGAAGATCCATGTCGTAATGAATGGCGTGGACATGGAGCTTTTCTCCCCACGAGAGGTCGATCCGGAGTACGCCGCAATCTACGATACAGCTGGGAAATTCGTTGTCGGTTACCTTGGTACCCACGGCCTCGCACATAATTTGCCCAAGGTACTCGAGGCAGTCGAATTGCTTCGAGCGCGTACCGACATCGTGTTCATATTTGCCGGGTCAGGTGCGGGCCGCAGGCACGTTGAGGAAATCGTGGCAGATCGAAGCTTGACCAATGTTCGACTTATTCCGCGCCAACCCAAGGACGTCATGCCGCGACTCTGGAGCCTCTGCGACCTGACTCTGGTCCCGTTGCGCGACTCACCCGTCTTTTCTACCGTGATACCGTCAAAAATTTTCGAATCGATGGGGATGGGGGTCCCGATCTTGATATCGGTACCCGCCGGAGAAGCAGTTGACATTGTGTTGGGTGCGCAAGCCGGGATCTCGGTGCCACCCGATGACGCCGAAGCAATCGCCGAAGCGATTATACGACTTGCGGACAGTTCGCACACTCTGGCACGCATGAAAGCTTCTGCAATGGCCGCCGCCGGTCGATATTCCAGGGCGTCGCAAGCCAGGAAAATGCTTTCTATTCTCGAGGAGCACGCGCGCCAATGAGGTTCGCAGGCGGGCAATGCGGGACCTCGATCGCCCGCCAAACACTGTGCGCGAACATCGCGAGCCCAATCAGCTGGCGCGTGCGCGCGTGAGTCGATGAAACTCACCCCCTGAGCGTTTCCTGTCTCATGCAGGAGACAGCTATGCCAATAACGTCAAAATGCGGTAGCATTGAGGCGTGAGGACCGAGGGTTGTTTATGTGCTGACGCGAGTTCGGTGACTCGCGATTGTGGCCTCGACAATGGGCGGTCGGCATTGCGTATAGGTGTCGCGTGACGGCAGGCGTTCTCGGATTGATGGCGAGTTTTTTTGTTTGCATCCTCGGCATCATCGCGCTACGGCCCATAGCCGTGGCTATTGATTTGGTAGACAAGCCGGGGGGGCGAAAGACCCATCACGGCGAAGTCCCTGTGATCGGCGGCATTGCGATGTTCCTGGGGTTGACCGTGGGCCTCGGGCTGGTTCCACGCGATCCGCTGTCGTCCGCCACTTTTATTGCGGCCTGTGCACTGTTGGTGGTTACCGGCCTCCTGGACGACCGATTCGAACTATCACCCTGGTTGCGACTTCCGGCCCAGGTGGCAGCGACACTCATGGTCGTGACGCATTTGTTCCCCGGTGCAGAGCTCAGCCTCGGAAACCCCATGGGTCTCGGTGACATTGATTTTCGCGGCATTGCCTCGTATGTCGTGGTTCTGTTATTTGTTGTGGGAGCGATCAACGCGTTCAATATGCTCGACGGCATGGACGGTCTGGCCGGAGCGGTGTGTTTGGTGGCGCTTACCGGCATTTCTGCGATGTCGTGGTATGGGGGGCTTCCTTTCGCGCTGCACGTCGGACTCACACTTGCCGGGGCTGTCGGTGCGTTCCTGCTGTTCAACTTGCCGATTCGCAGGAACCGAGGTGTACGCTGCTTCATGGGCGACGCGGGCAGCACACTGATCGGGTTCATCCTTGCGGTGCTATGCATGCGCTTGACACAGGGTGAGTCGCGAGTATTGCCGCCGGTTTCGGTGCTGTGGCTCGTTGCGCTACCCGTATTCGAGTTGCTGTGGACGATCATCCGGCGCGCCTTACGGCGCCAGTCACCTTTCACAGCTGACCGCGAGCATTTTCACCATCTTCTGGTGGATTCGGGCCTGGGTGTACGGGGAGCCTTTGTCGTATATGTGTTGTTAGCGGTCATGCTGTCGTCTGCGGGGCTCGTATTCCAGGGGCTCAGTACGCCGGAGCCATTGCAGTTCTTGCTGTTCGCGCTCGCTGGCGTGCTCACAGTGAAACTCATGTATGGCGCACCCGCACTCGTTGCACGTCTGCCGCCCGAGTGGCATCGCACGCCGGCGCGAAACGTACCTGCCGATTTGAGTTAGCGCGGTAGACGTATTCCGTCCTCCAGATTGCCCATCGATTCGCTGCCGATACTGGGATTGGCTCGGTGAGGCTATTGATGACTTTGCCCGGATAAACCAGACTGACAGGGCTTAGTCTATTCGGGTGGATCGACGCGCACCGTCAACATTCACGACAGGCAAAGCCGTGCGCATCGCGGCCGCCGCACGGGAGGCGAGCCTCGGGCTCGACGAAGACCGTTCGAGATTGTATTTTGATCTGGTGCTGGCCTCGCTGAGCGAGGCGGCCCGGCGGGAGCTGCAGACCATGGACCCAGCGAAATACGAATACCAGAGCGAGTTCGCCCGGCGCTATGTCGCGCAGGGGCGCGTCGAGGGGAAGGCCGAGGGGAAGGCCGAAGGCCGGGCCGAACTTGTGATCCGCCAGCTCACGCTGCGCTTCGGCTCGCTGGGCGATGACGTGCGGGCGCGGATCTCGGCCGCGTCGATCGAAGACCTGGATGCGATCGGCGAGCGCTTGCTCACGGCGCAGACCCTGCGGGAGGCCTTGGGGCCGCGTTGAGCTTCAAGGCAGGTCCGGCTTGATTGCCCGCGTTGGAGTGAACTAAACCAGCAGGGCTTAGTTTACTCAGGTGAGCCGATGCGCACCTTCAACATTCACGAGGCAAAGACGCAGCTTTCTCGCCTTGTAGATCAGGCGGCCAAGGGTGAGCCTTTCATCATTGCCAAGGCAGGCAAGCCGCTGGTGAAGGTAGCTGCCCTCGATGCGCCCGAGGCTTCACAGATGAAGCGGCTCGGATACCTCGCCGGGCACATTCGCGTGCCCGATGATTTTGACCGATGGGGTGCGGCGGAGATCGAACACCTTTTCGATTCCGTGCAATGAAGTTCTTGCTGGATACGCATTTGCTCCTGTGGGCGGCCGGGCAGCCGAAGCGCCTGTCCAACGCGACGCGCGCGCTGCTCGGTAATCCGGAGAACGAACTGTTCTTCAGCGCGGCCAGCATGTGGGAAATCGTCATCACGCGTGCTCTCGGCCGCGAGGAGTTTCAGGCCGATGCGCGCGTACTGCGTCGCGGCCTGCTCGACAATGGCTACAAGGAGCTGCCGATCGGTAGTGATCATGCCGTTGCGGTAGAGGCCCTGCCGGCTCTTCACCGGGATTCTTTCGATCGGATCCTCGTTGCCCAGGCCCAGGTCGAAGGCATGACGCTGCTGACCGTTGATCCCTTGGTAGCGAGATATCCGGGGCCGATCAAGCTGGCGTGACGCCGGGCCGCTGTGACTCGCGGCCGTGCCATCGGACGCTGGAGTCGGGTAATCTCCCGCCCCCATGCGAGTCACCATTTTCGGTTCCGGTTATGTCGGCCTGGTCACGGGCGCCTGTCTCGCGGACGCGGGCAACGATGTCCTCTGCGTCGATGTCGATGCGGGCAAGATCGAGCGCCTGAAACAGGGCGAGGTCCCGATCCACGAGCCGGGGCTCGATAGCCTGATCAAGAAGAACGCGGAGGCCGGGCGCATCCGCTTCACGACCGACGCCGCCGAGGGCGTGAGGCACGGCCTGTTCCAGCTGATCGCGGTCGGCACGCCGCCCGACGAGGACGGCTCGGCGGACCTGAAGTATGTGCTCGCGGTCGCGCGCACGATCGGCGAGCACCTGACCGAGTACCGCGTCGTGATCGACAAGTCGACGGTGCCGGTCGGCACGGCGGACAAGGTGAAGGCGGAGATCGCAAAGGCGCTCGCGGCGCGCGGGTCGCATGTCGAGTTCGACATCGTCTCGAATCCCGAATTCCTGAAGGAGGGCGCGGCGATCGGGGATTTCATGAAGCCCGACCGCGTGATCGTCGGTACCGACAATCCGCGCGTCACCGAGCTGATGCGCGCGCTGTATGAGCCCTTCACCCGCAATCACGACCGCCTCGTCGTGATGGACCTGCGCTCGGCGGAGCTGACGAAGTACGCGGCGAACGCGATGCTCGCGACCAAGATCAGTTTCATGAACGAGCTCGCGAACATCGCCGAGCGCGTCGGCGCGGATATCGAGAAAGTGCGCGTCGGCATCGGCTCCGACCCGCGCATCGGCTACAGCTTCATTTACCCCGGCACGGGCTATGGCGGGTCGTGTTTCCCGAAGGACGTGCAGGCGCTGATCCGTTCGTCGAATGCGGTCGGGCACCGGCCGGCGCTGCTCGAGGCTGTCGAGGCGGTGAACGAGCGGCAGAAGGCGTTCCTCGTCGGCAAGATCGACAAGCACTTCGCCGGCAAGCTCGCGGGCCGCACCTTTGCATTGTGGGGCCTCGCGTTCAAGCCGAACACCGACGACATGCGCGAGGCGCCGAGCCGCACCATCATGGAGAAGCTCTGGGCGGCGGGCGCGCGGGTGCGGGCGTACGACCCGGTCGCGAGCGATGAGACGCGGCGGATCTATGGGGAACGCGCGGAGCTCTCGCTTTGCGCCTCGGCCCATGAGGCGATCGAGGGCGCCGATGCGCTCGTGATCGCGACCGAGTGGCAGGAGTTTCGTAGCCCGGACTTCGATCGGCTGAAGGCGGGCCTGAAACAGCCGCTCATCTTCGACGGCCGCAATCTCTACGATCCGCAGCTGCTGAAGCGGTTCGGGTTCAGTTATTACGCGGTGGGGCGGGGGTTGGCCTGACGCGGCAGGTCGCGAGCCGCAGCGGGAAAGTGCGTGCGATCGCCTCGAAATCGTGGTCTTTCGAAAGTAATACGTACTGCTGGCGCAGGCAAAGCTGCGCAATGAGGCAATCGACCACCGATCGGATGGTGCGGCCGGCGGCGCGGCACCCGCGGTAAGTGCGTGCTGCGGCGAGATAGTCGGATCGACTGAGGGGCGGTGGAGCGGTGAAGGCGGCCAGCAGGCGTTCGATGCGGTCCGCCTCGCCATCAGTACGAAGTCCGAGGAGGATTTCGGTCAGGACGATACCGGGCAATACGATCTCAGCCGCGGAGTCGATGGCTTCAGCAAGCGCGACCGCTTGCGGCGAGGCGTGGACGTTGAAATGGTCGACCCAGACGGATGTGTCGACGACCAGCACGGACTATTTTTCGCGCCGGGCACGCAGCTCGTCGAGATTCGCGTGCCACGACACCTTGCCTTTCAGCTCCAGCAGCCGGCGGCGCTTCAGCAGGTTGACGTATTCCGCCAGCGCGGTGTTCACGGCCGCTTTCTTGGTCGGAAACGCCTGCAGCTTGAACAGCTGTTCGAGCAAGGCATCGTCGATTTCTATATGGGTCAGCATGGCCATAAGGTATATCACTCGATGTACCGAGTCAGGTTCGGTGGGGCAGGGCGAGGGGTAACAGGCGCGGGTCAGGCCGGGCGGCTGCAGGGATGCCGCAGGATATCCGTGTTCGCGAAGTCGCCGCCCTTGTACAGCAGCGGCTCGTCCAACGCGGCGGCCAGCGCGTACGCAAAGCAGTCGCCGAAATTCAGCTGCGCGGCGTGACGACCCTTGCCGAATCGCCGCCAGGCGCGGCGAGCCAGTTGGGCTTGCTCCGGGTCGACCGGGGCGAGCGCAATGGAGGCTTTGGCGATCAGCAGATCGAGATCCCGGACGCCATCGGGACCTACGCGGGCCTCGATCACGATCGACGCCTCCACAAAGTTGGCCACCGAGAGCGAACAGGTGTCGGCGGCTTCGATCGCGTCGATGAACTGCGTGCGCTCGGGTTCGCCCTGCAGGATCGCAACGATCGCCGAGGTATCCAGGACCATCAGCGGGGCAGGCCGTGTTCGTCGTAGCCCAGTATCTCGTCTGCGGTTGCGTTGGTGAGCCGGGGCAGGCTGGCACAGTGCGCCGCGATTTCGTTCAGCTCGTCGGCCAGGCTGCGCCTGCGGCGACGCCGTTGCTGGCGCTCCAGCCTCTCGCGAAGTGCCTGGATGACGGCTTCGGTCTTGCTCTCGCCGGTGACTTGCGCGAGCGAAGTCGCCAGATCGTCAGCAGTCTTGTTGCGGATGTTCAGTGCCATGGAGCTACACGTATACACAAGAATCTACACACAGTCAATCCGAAAGGCCCTGCGCGGGTGCTGGGACGACTGCCGCCTTGAGGAAATGCCAGCATTGCTTTCAATCTGCAATTGCTGATTTCGGGTGAGCCGTGCCCGAAGCCGCTGCTGCCGCTCCGGCGCTCTACGAAGCGCTATACGGGAATCACCGCGCGGGCACCCCTGAGCGCGGCATCGGCGGTCACCAGCCGCAGGGTTTCGACGTCGCACTGGGCGAGCAGCATCCTGTCGAACGGATCGGTCGAGACGCACTCCACGTGCTCGACCGCGCGCGCGTGCGGAATCGTGATCGCGAGGGCGCGGCAGCCTTCCGTGAGCGCGTGCTCTTCGATGTCATCCAGCGGTCTGCCGAGCGTGATCTTTCCCAGCCTGGCCTTGATGGCAATCTCCCAGAAACTCACGGCGCTGATCCAGCGTTCGTGGGATGCGTCGGTCAGCAGTGCCCGCGCGTGGGTGCTGAGCCGCGGGTTGTCCTCGAGCGCCCACAGGAGAATGTGGGTATCGAGCAGCAGCTTCACGGCTCGATCGGGGTCGCGCCGAACGCTGCGGCGTCGGCGGTAAGCGGTGCGTCGAAGTCGTCGGCCATGTGAACGACGAGGCCGGGCAGGGTGCCGAATGCCATGCCACGAGCCTCGGCTTCGAGCGGCACCAGGCGCGCCACCGGGCGACCTGCGCGCGCGATCAGGACCTCGTCACCGCGTTCCACGGCGGCAATGAGCTGCGAAAGCGTAGATTTGGCTTCATGCATGTTGACGATTTTCGGCATTAGCTAAATATAGCTAATTCTATAGGCTGATACCAGCCTGCCGCGCGGCAGCCGCGAGCGCCGCATCGTGGGTGGCGAGTGATGAGCGAGTGCGCAGCGCAAGCTCGAGATAGGCGGAATCGTAGACGGTGATGTCGTAGCGGGCGGCAAGGTCGATCGCCTCGCGCGCGGCAATGGCCGGCGATTCCGTGTCGGCCGTGATCGGCAGTCGCCGCAGGCTGTCGAACACCGTGAGCGGCGGCTGCGCGAGCCGCTTTCGCCTGACCGCGACGTGCAGGGCGTTGCCGACCTCCAGCCAGAAGAACGCTGGCACTATCGCACGCTGATACCGCAGCTGGTCGAGCCATTGCAGGCTCGACGCGGTGCGCTCGTCATCGAGCAACCAGCCGAGTGCGACCGATGCGTCGATGACCAGCATCAGTAGCGGCGCCCGGCGTTTACGAGCTCCTTCAGGTCGACATCACCCAGTGTCTGCTGGCTTCGAAGCTCCTTGATCTGATCGATCGCGCTCTGGACGGCCTCGCGGTCGAAATCGGCCGTGGGCACCAGGCGTGCAACGGCATGACCGTGGCGCGTGATGACGATTTCCTCGCCGCGCTCCACGCGCGCGAGCAGTTCACTGAGGCGATTCTTGGCTTCAAAGGCGCCGTAGGTTTTCATGATGCACAGCAGTATATCTAGCTTGAATCTAGCTTATATGAGATGAGCGAGTCGATCAAACCCAGCGCCTAAAATGGCTATGATTCCGCGCCCGAATCGCCTGTAGCAACAAGGATTTCCGTGCTGATTCCCGTGATTCTCTCCGGCGGCGCCGGAACGCGACTGTGGCCCCTTTCTCGCGAGCTCTACCCCAAGCAGCTCCTGCCCCTGGTGGGCGAGCGGACGATGCTGCAGGCGACGGTGGGGCGTCTCGCCGGCACCGGGGCGGCGGGCCCCATCGTGGTGTGCAACGAGGCGCACCGCTTCATGGTGGCCGAGCAGTTGCGCCAGATCGAGGCCGCGCCCCGCGCGATCCTGCTCGAGCCGGCCGGGCGCAATACGGCGCCGGCCATCGCGCTCGCGGCGCAGGTCGCGCTGGAGTCGCTCCCGGGCGCCGACCCGATCCTGCTCGTGCTGCCGGCCGACCATGTGATCCGCGATATCCCTGCGTTCCACAAGGGCGTCCAGACCGCCGTCGCAGCCGCGGGACTCGGGCACCTCGTGACCTTCGGGGTCGTGCCGCACGCGCCCGAGACAGGCTACGGCTACATCCAGCGCGGCGCGCCGCTCGCGGGGGCCTCGCGCATCACCGCATTCGTCGAGAAGCCCGCCCGGGCCGTCGCCGAGCAGTACCTGAAAGCGGGCAACTACCTGTGGAACAGCGGCATGTTCGTGTTTCGCGCGTCGCGCTTCCTGGAAGAGCTGCGGCGGCACGCGCCGGACATCGCCGATGCGTGCGCCGCGGCCCTCGCCGCCGCGAAACGCGACCTCGATTTCACGCGCGTCGATGCCAGGGCGTTCGAGGCCTGTCGCAGCGATTCGATCGACTACGCGGTGATGGAGAAGACCGACGACGCGGTGGTCGTGCCGCTCGATGCGGGCTGGAGCGACGTCGGTTCGTGGTCGGCGCTGTACGAGGCGATCGACCGCGATGCCGCGGGCAACGTCTCCCAGGGCGACGTGATCGCCGAGGACTCGAGCGGCAACTACCTCTTTGCGGAAAGCCGGCTCGTCGCGACGGTGGGCCTCACCGACCACGTGGTCGTCGAGACGAAGGATGCCGTGCTCGTCGCGCCGAAGGGCCGCGTGCAGGATGTGAAGAAGATCGTCGAGCGGCTGAAGAAGGATGGCCGCTACGAGCATTCGCTGCACCGCGAGGTCTACCGCCCCTGGGGCAGCTACGACAGCATCGAGAACGGCGAGCGCTACCAGGTCAAGCGCCTGTCGGTGAACCCGGGCGCCTCGATGTCGCTGCAGATGCATCACCACCGCGCCGAGCACTGGATCGTCGTGTCGGGCACCGCGCGCATCACGCGCGGCGAGGAGACGTTCCTGCTCGAGGAGAACCAGAGCACCTATATCCCGATCGGCACGAAGCACCGCATCGAGAATCCCGGCAAGATCATGCTGCACATGATCGAGGTGCAGTCGGGCAGCTATCTCGGCGAGGACGACATCGTGCGTTTCGAGGACATTTACGGCCGATGAAGAACATTCACCTGATCGCCGCGGCGCGCCCGAATTTCATGAAGATCGCGCCGCTGTGGCACGCGTTGTCGAAGGAATCCTGGTGTCGCGCGGCGATCGTGCACACGGGCCAGCATTACGACCCGAACATGTCGGATGCTTTTTTCCGCGATCTCGCGATGCCGAAGCCGCATTTCCACCTCGAGATCGGCAGCGGTTCGCACGCGGAGCAGACGGGCGGCGTGATGATCGCCTACGAGAAGGTGGCAATCGCCGAAAAGCCCGACTGGATCGTGGTGGTGGGCGACGTGAACTCGACCGCCGCCTGCGCGATGGTGGGCGCGAAGCTGTGGATTCCGGTCGTGCATCTCGAGGCCGGGCTGCGCAGTCGCGACCGGCGCATGCCCGAGGAGATCAACCGGCTGGTGACCGATGCCATTGCCGATGTGCTGTGGACCCCCTCGCGCGACGGCGACGAGAACCTGCTGCGCGAGGGCGTGCCCGCCGAGCGCATCGAGTGCATCGGCAACATCATGATCGACAGCTACGAGATGATGCGCGGCACGATCGAGGCCGACATGACGCGCGCCGATCTCGGGCTCGCGGCGGGCGGGTACGGCGTCGTGACGCTGCATCGGCCCTCGAATGTCGATACGCGCGAGGCGCTCGCGCCGCTGGTCGAGGCGCTGCTGGAAGTTGCGCGGCGCGTGCCGCTCGTCTTCGCCGTGCACCCGCGCACGCGCAAGAAGCTGCAGGAGTTCGGCTTGATGGAGCCGCTGACCGCGGGCGGGGCGATCCGGGTCGTCGATCCGCTCGGCTACATCCAGTTCATGAACCTCGTGACCGGCGCGCGCGTGGTGATCACCGATTCGGGCGGCGTGCAGGAGGAAACGACTTACCTCGGCATTCCCTGCCTCACGCTGCGCGAGAACACCGAGCGGCCGGTCACGGTGACCGAGGGCTCGAATCGGCTGGTGCGGCCGGGCGCGCTCGTCGCGTCGCTCGATGCCGCGATCGCGACGCGCGGCCGGGCGGGCCGTGTACCCGAGCTGTGGGACGGCCACGCGGCGGATCGCGCGGTCGCGAGTCTCAAGCGGCGCAGCGGCATTGCCGCATAGAGATCTGCAGTGAGCGTCGAACTCGAGGTGCTGCGTATCGTCAGCGAGCGCCTCGAGTCGCTCGGCCTGCGCCACATGTTGACGGGGTCGTTTGCGATGTCGTTCTACACGACGCCACGCATGACGCGTGACCTCGATATCGTCGTGGAGATCGGGCAGGCCCATGTGGGTTCGCTCGTGGCAGCCTTCTCGCCCGACTTCTACGTCGATGAGGATGCGGCGCGCGATGCGGTGCGCCACGCCAGACTGTTCAACCTGATGCATCTCGGCACCGGACTCAAGGTAGACCTGATCGTGCGCAAGGATCAGCCGTTCAGGCGGCTCGAACTCGAACGCCGACGTCAGGTCACTGTCGGCAGCACGCCCCTGTGGGTGGTCAGCCGCGAGGATCTCATACTCTCGAAACTCGTCTGGATGAAGGCGGCGGAGTCGGAGCTGCAGCGCCGGGACGTGCAGGCACTGTGGCATGCCGATCTGGACCTGGCGTACCTGCGCCGCTGGGCGCGCGAATTGACGGTGGCCGACGAACTCTCGAAGATGGCGCAATGATCGACACGACGCCGGAAATGGCGCAGCGGGTCGCCGAGCGCCACGCTGCGATGAGCGTCGAGGAGCGCGTGCGCGCGGCCGCGTCGATGTATGAGACGGCCCGCGCGATTGTCGAGGCCTCGATTCCTGCGGAGATCCAGGGCGAGGCGCGGCACTACGCGGTGCTGAAGCGCTTCTACGGCGACGAAATGCCCGACGCCGCGCTGCGAGCCTGCGCGCGGGCGATGTCATAATCGCGCCCATGAACCTGAAAGCCTTCAAAGCCTACGACGTCCGCGGCCGCATCCCGGATGAGATAAACACCGACCTCGCGCGCCGGCTCGGGCACGCTTATGCGGCATTCGTGAAGCCGAAGAAGGTCATCGTCGGGCGAGACATCCGCCATTCGAGCGAAGAGCTGGTGCGGGCGCTCACGGCGGGGCTGCTCGAGAGCGGTGTCGATGTGTACGACATCGGCCTCTGCGGCACGGAGGGCGTGTATTACGCGACCTTCGCGGAAAAGATGGACGGCGGCATCATGGTGACCGCGAGCCACAATCCGCCCGATTACAACGGCATGAAGTTCGTGCGCGAAGGCTCGCGGCCGATCAGTGGCGACACGGGCCTCTTCGACATGCGCGACTGGATCGCCGCCCAAACAACCGAAGAGTTGGTGTCCGGCACCAGGAATTTCGGTTATCGGGAGGGGAAGAGGGAGGCGCTCGCGACCGGGGCGAAGTATCTCGAGCATCTCCTCAGCTATGTCGAGCGCTCGAAGCTGCGCAAGCTCAAGGTCGTCGTGAACGCCGGCAACGGCGGGGCGGGGCTCATCGTCGACCAGCTCGAGCCGCACCTGCCGTTCGAGTTCGTGAAGCTGAACAATGCGCCCGACGGCTCGTTCCCGAACGGCGTGCCGAACCCGATGATCGAGGCGAACCGCGCGCCGACGATCGAGGCGATCCGCAAGAGCGGCGCCGACGTCGGCATCGCGTGGGACGGCGACTACGACCGCTGCTTTTTCTTCGACGAGCAGGGCACCTTCATCGAGGGCTATTACCTCGTCGGACTTCTCGCCGAGGTGTTCCTGAAGCGCGAGAAGGGCGGGCGCATCGTGCACGACCCGCGCCTCACCTGGAACACGCTCGATGTCGTGGCGAGAAACGGCGGCAAGGCCGTGCTGTCGAAGTCCGGCCACGCCTTCATCAAGCAGGTGATGCGCGAGGTCGACGGCATCTACGGCGGCGAGATGAGCGCGCACCACTATTTCCGCGATTTCTCCTACTGCGACAGCGGCATGATCCCGTGGCTCGTCGTGCTGCAGGTGATGTGCGAATCGGGCAAGTCGCTCTCGGAACTCGTCGGCGAGCGCATGCGCCTCTTTCCCGCGAGCGGCGAGATCAATCGCCGCGTGCCCGACGGTCCCGCGACGATCGCGGCGATCCAGTCGCAATACCAGCCCCAGGCGCTGTCGGTCGACTTCACGGACGGCCTGTCGCTCGAGTTCGACCGCTGGCGCATGAACCTGCGCACCTCGAACACCGAACCGCTGATCCGCCTCAATGTCGAGAGCCGCGGCGATGCCGGGCTGATGCGCGCGAAGACCGACGAGGTGCTCGCCGAGATGGCGAAGCTCGGCGCGGTCGCCGCGGATCACTGATCGACGCACGATGGAGAGCGTCGAGGCGGTCGTCGTCGGCGCAGGCGTGGTGGGGCTCGCGGTGGCGCGCGAACTGGCGCTCGCGGGCCGCGAGGTGGTGGTACTCGAGCGCCACGAGGCGATCGGCACCGAAACCTCTGCGCGCAACTCCGAGGTCATCCACGGCGGGCTCTACTATCCGACCGGTAGCCTGAAGGCCCGGCTGTGCGTCGCCTCGCGGGAGCGCCTCTACGCGTACTGCACGGAGCGGGGTGTGCCACTTGCCCGTTGCGGCAAGCTGATCGTCGCAAACGGTGACGCACAGGAGCGCAAGCTGCGTGGCATCCACGACCAGGCCGTGCGTAACGGCGTGGCGGTGAAGTGGCTGAGTGCGAGTGAGGCGCGCGGGCTGGAGCCGGCCGTTCGCTGCACGGCGGCGCTGATGTCGCCCGACACCGGCATCGTCGACAGCCATGCTTACATGCAGGCGCTGCTCGGCGACCTGCAGCGTGCCGGGGGCCAGCTTGCGCTCGCGTCGGCGTGCGTGGCGGTGCGGGTGACTACAAGTGATTTTGAAATCGACGTGAACACGGACGAGGGCGAATCTCTCAGCCTGCGCAGTTCGATCCTGGTGAACAGCGCGGGCCTCGCGGCACCCGACCTGGCGCGCCGTATCGCCGGGCTCGCGGGCGGGATGGTGCCGCGCGCGCACTACGCCAAGGGCCACTACTTCAGCTATTCGGGCCGCTCGCCTTTCACGCACCTTGTCTACCCGATGCCGAACGAGGCCGGCCTCGGTATCCACGGCACGCTCGATCTGGCGGGGCGACTCAAGTTCGGGCCCGACGTCGAATGGGTCGAGGCGATCGACTACTCGGTCGACGAGTCGCGGCGCGAGTCGTTCGCGGCGAGCATCCGGGAGTACTGGCCCGATATCGATCCTTCTCGCCTCGCGCCCGCCTATGCGGGGATACGCCCGAAGATCGTCGGGCCCGGCGCGCCCGCGGCCGATTTCGTCATACAGGGCAAGGCGCAGCACGGCATCGCCGGGCTCGTGAATCTTTTCGGCATCGAATCGCCGGGGCTCACCGCGTCGCTCGCAATCGCCGGAGAAGTTCGCGCCGCGCTGCAAGGCAGGTAGTCCGCGAATCGCGGACCGGCTACAGTTCAAGTGAAAGGCAAGATTCGCCTTACGCTTGGGGAACGCAATGGGCACCGTTGTGACGCTGAACAGCAAGTTCCAGGTCGTCATTCCTCGCGCGGCCCGCGAGGCGATGGCACTCGAGGCCGGCGACGAACTGCTCGTACTGTGCAAGCCGGACCGTGTCGTGATGATTGCGAAGCCCGCCAGTTTCCGGGCGAAGACCGCGGGTTTGCACGGTGACATCTGGCAGGGCGCGGCGGCCTGTTTGCAGGATGAGCGCAACGCCTGGTAGTTCGGCCGCGACTCGCAGGTCACTGTGCAGTCGTCACCAACGATGCGTCCTGGCGCCGCGTGCGTGAAGTACGCGTCGTGACGCTGGCGCAATATCCCGAAGGTCAGAAGGCGTAGTGCACCGTGCCGCGCAGCGTGCGCGGCTCGGCGGGATGGAAATGCACGTCTTCCACCGGCGCGGCCTCGCCCGGCAACCGCGATTCGTAATAGTAGGTGATGTCGTTCACCTTGCGATCGAACGCGTTGTAGAGCTGCAGCGTGATGCGCCAGCGATCGCCCAGGCGCCGGCCCGCTTCGAGGTTCACGAGGGTCGAGCCCGGCGAGCGCACGCTGTCGTCCTCGAGCAGCGCCGCGGGGCCGAGATAGCGCAGGCGCGCGCCGCCGAACCAGCCCGCAGGGGTCTGTAGCGTGACGCCGAGCGAGGCGACGTGTTCGACGGCGCCCGGGATCCGGTCGCCGGCGGGATCGTGATCGCGGAAGCGTGCCTTCGATACCGCGTAGTCCGCGTCGACGATCAGCCAGTCGCGCGGGCGCGAATAGACGCCCAGTTCCACGCCTACGCGACGGCTCGGGCGCGTGGCTTCGGTTGTGCCACCGTCGCCGACGAACAGCAGCTCCGAATCGAGGTCCAGCCTCCACAGCGCCACCGACAGCTGCGTGCGCGGCACGATGGCGGTGCGCAGCCCGATCTCCGAGCCGTCGGCGCGGGCGAGCGGCGTGACGCGGTCTACCGGCGTGACGCCGTCCACCGGGTCGACCGTGATCGTGGCGCCGCGCACGTCGTTGCTGTGAAAGCCGCGGCCGGCCGCGACGAAGAACTCGGTGTCGCGCCAGGGGCCGATCGCGAGCGAGCCTTTCGGGCTTGCGAGCGTGTCGTGGCCCGAGCCCGAGTTCGCCGCGCGATCACTGGCGACGTCGTAGCCCAGGCGATCGGCGCGCACGCCGAGTTCGCTGCGCAGCCACGGGGTCCACTGCGTCGCGACCGCAGTCCAGGCGCTCGCCAGCGTCTGCTCGACGCGGTCTTCGCGGATCGTCTCGCGGCGCTCGCGCGCCGTCGTCAGGTAGAGACCGACCGGCGAGATGTCGTCTACGCGGATGTCGGCGCCGACCCGCCACACGCTGCCGCCGGCGCCGAACGCGAACGGCTGCGACCAGGCGAGCGTGCCGCCGTAGACGCGCCGATCGTCGAACTGCTCGAACTGGTCGCCGTTGGCCGGGTCGAGCGCGTACGTGAAATTCGAATAGAGCTGCAGCCGGTAGTCGATGGCATAGGCGCCGAAGTCGAGCCGGCCCGCGGCATGGTTGCGATGGCCTGCCACCGACAGCGAATAGCGGTGCGATGCGCCGCCGGCGGTCGGATCGATGTAGCCGTAGCGGTCGAGCGCGCCGCTCTCGACGGCGCGCCGCGGGATCTGGTCGGTGGAGGTCCACTCGCCGTCATAGCCCATCAGGTCGACCGCAAGGCCCGAGCGCTCGCCGCTGCGCGACCAGCGCAGCACGCCGTTCACCTTGCCGAGATCCTCGGGCAACACCCAGGGGCCGTCGGTGTGATCGTATTCGAGCCCCGCGAGCAGCGAGCCGCCGGCGAGCGGCGCCGAGCCGGCCGCGAGAACACGCAGATACGCGTGCTCGCCGCCGCTGACGGCGATGAACGGCCGCACCTCATCGACATACTGCAGCTCGGCCGCACCGACCGCGGAGAAATTGCCGAGATCGGCGTAATGGGTGCCCTTGCGGTAGACGACGCGGTCGACGAGCTCCGGGATCACGAAGTTCACGTCCATGTAGCCCTGGCCATGGCCGTGCGTCGGCATGTTCACCGGCATGCCCTCGACACGCGTCGTGAAATCGGTGCCGTGATCGAGGTTGAATCCGCGCAGGAAGTACTGGTTCGCCTTGCCGTCGCCGGTGTGCTGCGTGACGATGAGCCCGGGGACCGTCTCGAGCAGCTCGCCGACCCGCAATAGCGGACGGTATTCGAGCTGCTCGCCGAGCACCGTGCCCTCGCTCGCCGCGCGCGGCAGGCCGGCGAGCGGCAGGCGATTGGCACGCACGGTCACCTCGTCGAGATCGGCGCCTGTGACGCCGCCGGCCATGAGCGGGCCGGCGAAAGCGGCGGCGAACGCAGCCCCCAGCGCGTGGACCCTGCGAACGGTCACGACGAGGTCGGCTGCGTGCGCGCGGCGCGGGGGGCGGCCAGCGAGCGGCCCCACAGGAAGCCGCCGAGGACGATCGCGACGACCAGTGCGCCGAACACGAGTTCCTTGCCGTCGGCCCACGAGTCGATGCGTGGCAGCAGCAACTTTGCGGCGCTGAAGCCCGCGACCAGCAGGCTCACCGACCCCACCGCGAGGCTCATCACGCGCGAGGCGATGCGCGCCGTCTCGTCGGCGCGCACGATCAGGCGCGAGATCCACAGGCCGTTGACGCCGTCCGTGACGAGCATGCCGAGCACGAACAGCAGGCCGAGCGCCACTGCGTAGTAGGCACCCCCGAACTGGCCCGAGGCGAGTGCAAAGAAGGCGGCCTGGCTGATCGTGTCGAACGAAAGCGCAAAGAGCGCGCCGACGAGCGCGACGACGAACGGGTTGCGTGCGCGGCCGAGGGCGCCGAGATAGCGGCCCTTGAGCCCGACGGGGCTCACGACTTCATCGGGCGCCGCGCGCCACACGGCGCGCAGGTTGAGGACGCCGAGCAGCGTGAGGAAAAAGATCGAAATGGCGACGCCCGTGGTCTCGAGCCAGGCGGGTGTCTGCCAGCGGGTGACGGCGGTGCTCACGAGGAGCGCAATCGCGACGACGACGAGCCCGTGGCCTATCGAGAACAGCGCGCCGCAGTAACGCGCGAAAGGGCGCGCCGCGCGCGTGTTGACGCGTGTCAGGCCGTCGATGGTGGCGAGGTGGTCGGCATCGAAGCCGTGCTTCAACCCGAGGAGGAACGCGACGACCGCGAGGCCGCCAAAGGACGCGGGGAGGTGTTCCATGGCCCGCGCAGTATGACGATCCGTAAAATCGTCACACAAGGGCGCTGCGGTCAATACTTAGGCTTCAGGTGCCTGTGGCTTGCGCCGCCGTGCGCGTGGTGGTCGGCGCGCTCGACCGCGACGAGATTCAGCGCGCCGTGGCGCACGCCCGGTTCGGCGGTCAGGCTCGCGGCGAGCGCGCGCACCGCGCCGACCGGCCCGTGCAGCACCGCGCTCTCGAGGCAATTGTCGTGGTCGAGATGCACGTGCATCGTCGCGACGACGAGGTCGTGATGCGCGTGCTGGTGCTCCGCGAGCCGTTCCGCGAGTTCACGCGCGTGGTGGTTGTAGACATACGACAGGCTCGCGACACAGTGGCCGCGCGGCGTGCGGTCCTGCGCTTCGCGACCGAGGCGTTCGCGGATGAGATCGCGCACGGCCTCGCTGCGGTTGTCGTAACCGTGGCGGGCGATCAGCCGGTCGAAATCCGCGGCGAGGTCGTCGTCGAGGGAAATGGTGACGCGTTGCATGGGTGGAGTTTATTGCATACTCGCCGCTCCATGCGCGCCGCCGCCGTCTGTGCCATCGCCCTGCTGCTCGCCCTCGTGGTCGCCCCGCCGGTGCTCGAGGCGAGCGTGTGGCTCGCGGCCGCGCACGATGCGGCGCATGTCGTCACCTTTGCGATCATCGGCGCGCTCCTGTGCGGGCTCTTCGCGCCGCGACGGGCGGGTTTTCTCGCGCTCTTTGCGGTCGTGGCGGTCTTCGCCGTGGGGACCGAGCTCGCGCAGCCGTACTTCGCGGGCGCCGGCTCGATCGAGATCGCCTCGAAGGGCGACGTCGCGCGCGATCTCGCGGGCAGCGTCATCGGCGTGCTCGCATGGGTGGCGGTGCGCCGGCGCCGGCCGCGCCTGCTCGTGGCGGCGGGCCTGCTGCTCGCGGCCTGCCTCGCCCCGCTCGCCTTCGTCGGCTGGGCGTACGCGCAGCGCGCGCTGCATCCGCAGATCGTGTTCGATCCGGGACGTGCGACCTGGCGGGTATTCATCGAACGAGCGAACCAGGGCTCGCTCGCGCGCGACCGGGCGAGCCACGCGCTGCGCTTCACCGCCACGGGCAACTCCTACGCGGGGATCGCACTGCGCGAGCCGCCGCCCGACTGGCGCGGTTACGATCGCTTGGTCGTCGCGGTGTCGAATCCGGGCGCACATCCGCTGTCGTTCAATGTGCGCATCGACGACCTGCCGCGCGACACCGAGTATGAGGACCGCTTCAACCGGGAACGCACGCTGCCCGCCGGCGCGTCGCTGCACTGGGCGATCCCGCTCGGGGAGATCGCGCGCGGGCCGCGGGGTCGCCTGCTCGATCTCTCGCACATCACCCGGGTCGTGGTGTTCCTGTCGCCCGGCTCGCAGGGGGCCTCGTTCGACCTCGGCGGCATCACGCTCGAACGCGTGCGCGCCGGCGAGGCACCCTGATAGGCTACGCACCCATGGATCAGCTGCTCGAGCTCTTCTCACAGCCCGCCGCCTGGGCGGCGCTCACCACCCTCGTCGCGATGGAGGTGGTGCTCGGCATCGACAACCTGATCTTCATCTCGATTCTCACCAACAAGCTGCCGGAGGCCGAGCGCAGCCGGGCGCGGCGCATCGGCATCGCGCTCGCGCTGATCCTGCGCCTTGCCCTCCTCGGCACGATCGCGGTGATCGTGCGCCTCACCGAGCCGCTGTTCGAGGCGTTCGACCACGGCTTCTCGTGGCGCGACCTGATCCTGATCGCGGGGGGCCTGTTCCTCGTGTGGAAGTCGACGACCGAGATCCACCAGAGCGTCGATCCGGACGCCGCACCGCACGTGCTCGTCGGCCAGAAGGCGACGATCGGCTTCGCGTCGGCGATCGCGCAGATCCTCGTGCTCGATCTCGTGTTCTCGCTCGACAGCATCATCACGGCCGTCGGCATGACCGAGCACATCCCGATCATGGTGATAGCGGTGATCGTCGCGGTTGCGACCATGCTGGTCGCGGCGGACCCGCTCGCGAAGTTCATCCATGCCAACCCGACGATCGTGATGCTCGCGCTCGGCTTCCTGCTGATGATCGGCACCACGCTGATCGCGGACGGCTTCGGCGCGCACGTGCCGCGCGGCTACGTATACGCGGCGATGGCCTTTTCGGCGCTCGTCGAGGGGCTCAACATGCTCGCGCGCCGCGCCCAGCGCCGGCGCCTCGAACGTCGGCGCCTCGAACGCCGCGCGCAGACTGCGGAGTCCGGTCAGGTGCCGCCCCAGACGAGCAGCTGATTGTTCGCCGGCAGCGCGTGGTCGGCGACGAGCGCGAGGCCCTCGGCCCGCGCGAGTGCGTCAACCGCCTCGAAGTCCCGGATGCCGCTCGCCGGGTCGCGGGCGCGCAAGGTGGCGTCGAATGCGGCATTGCTCGGCGTGGTGAACGCGCCGCGGTACCTGAAGGGGCCATAGACGGCGAGCGAACCCGGCCGTCGCAGCACACGCCCGACACCCGCGAAGAACGCCTGCACCTCGGGCCACGCCATGATGTGCAGGGTGTTCGCCGTGAACACGCCGTCGGCGCCGTCGATCGGCCAGTGCGACAGGGCCACATCGAGTTCGAGCGGCGCGGCGATATTGTCCGGGCCTTCCCGTCTGCAGCGGTCGCGCAGGGTTGGCAACCACTCGGGGCGGTCGCTCGGCTGCCAGCAAAGGTGCGGCAGGGCGCGCGCGAAGAACACCGCGTGCTGGCCCGTGCCGCTGCCGATCTCGAGGACGAGCCGGGCCTGCGCGAACACGGGCGCGATCACCTCGAGGATGGGTCGCTTGTTGCGTTCGCTTGCAGGCGATTCCGGGGTAGGATGCAAAGGAATCGGCACAGGGGGGACTCCGGATGACATGGCTCGTGCTCGGACTCGTCGTATTCCTCGGGGTGCACTCGGTTGCCATTATTGCGCCGGGCTGGCGCGATCGCACGGCCGCGAGCCTCGGCGGCGCCTGGCGCGCCGTCTATGCGCTGCTCTCGATCGGCGGCTTCGTGCTGCTGATCTGGGGCTACGGGCTCGCGCGGCACGAGCCGGTGATCCTCTACCAGCCCACGCCGTGGATGCGTCACCTCACGGCGCTCCTGATGCTGCCCGTGTTCCCGTTGCTCTTTGCGGCCTATCTCCCGGGCCGCATCAAGGCGAAGCTGAAGCATCCGATGCTCGTCGCGGTGAAGCTGTGGGCGTTCGCGCATCTGCTCGCCAACGGTACGCTCGCGGATGTCGTGCTGTTCGGCAGCTTGCTCGCGTGGGCCGTGCTCGATCGCATTTCATTCAAGAAGCGCGTGCAGCGGCCGATTCCGTCGGCGCCGGCCGGCAAGTGGAACGACGCCATCGCGATCGTGCTCGGGCTCGCCGCCTACGTCGTCTTCGCGGTGTACCTGCACCTGAAGTGGATCGGAGTCCCGGTCGTTCCCTGATCGCTACTGGCTCGTGAGCAGGAAGCCCGCCCAGTAATACGGATGGCGGTCGAGCAGCGAGAGCTGCGCGACCCGGAGTGCCTGCGCGATCTCGCCGCGCGACGAGGTGTGCGCCGCCATCGCGTCGTACATGCGGCGCATCAGGCTCGCCGTGCTGCGATCTTCCACGCGCCACAGGCTCGCGATCACGCTGTGCGCGCCGCGCCGCTGCACGATCGAGCTCAGGCCCTCGACTTCGCGGCCGTCGGCGGTGACCGCGCCGCCCATGCCGGTCTGGCAGCCGGACAGCGTCGCGAGGAGGATGCCGGAGAAATCGAGCGCGCCGATCCTGTCGAGCGTGAGGTGCCCGCCGTCGCCGAGCAGCAACCAGGAGCGCAGGGCATTGCCGGGCCGCAGGTTGAAATGCGTGCCGAGGTGCAGGATCGAAAAATCGCGCGGGGTGTCGAGCAGTGCATCGAGCCGCGCCTCGGTGAAGGCGGCATTGGCGTAGCCTTTGCCGGGGAGGGCGCCGTGGCCCATCGCGAGCCCGCTCCCGGGCTCGTCGCAAGCCTTTCCGGGCGTCGCGAGCCCGGCGATCGGCCCGCGCACGATGTAGCAGAGTTCGTCGGCCACTGCGGGCAGCGCGCGATAGCCCGCGACAGCCTGCGTCACCCCGAGGCCGCGCACGGTCAGCGCGCGCGGCTGCGCGGCGTGCTCCGTCGCAAGGGTCGCGGCGTGCGAACCGGCGCCGGTGTCATCGCCATCGCCGGCGTCGGTGGCGGCGCCCGCGTAGAGCTGGATCGCGAACCGCTCGATCACGTACTGCCCGCCGTCGTAGAGCGCGGCAAACGGAATGTAGCGCAGGGCGTCGTCGGGCCAGAGTATCAGCCGGTGCGCATCGGCGGCCGCCGCTGCATCGGCGAGCGGGCGCATCAGCGTGTCGTAGAGCGCGCGTGAGCGCGCGTGCACGTCCTCGCGCCGGCTGATCGCGTCGAGGAGTTCGCCGATTTCCCGCCGCAGCGTCGCGGCGTCGATGTCGATGCGGTATTCCGCCTGACCTTTGCGGGTCGCGACGATCAGACGCAGGTGCTCGTCGGTGAGGAGATACACGCCGATCGCGCTGTCATCGCCGTAACGGGCGAGTTCGCGCGCCAGGCGTTCGGTCGAGATGATGCGGCCGCCGACCGGGCTCGCGCGACCGGACGAGGAATCGATGAAGGCATCGATGCGTTGCGCCCGCGCCGCTTCCTCGCCGGGTTGGCCCGCCAGCAGTTGATCGAGCCGGCGCCGCTCCCCGGGCGTGATGCGCTCCACCTCGCGCCGGCGGGCGAGGATGTCGATCTCGGCGCCCGCCTGCGGATCGGTGCGCAGCGCTCCGAGATAGCGTGTCCAGAGCCGGCGTTCGTCGTCCGTCAGCACGACCCCTGCCCGGGCGGGCGGGCCGGCGCGCGGCACGAAGTCGTTCAGTTCCTCGTCCTTCAGCAGGTCGAGTACCTGCAGGCCCTCGTCCATGCGGCCGGCTTCCATGAGCCAGTCGGCGACGGCGCGGTACACGCCGACCTTGTCGTGCAGGAAGTCGCCGTGCAGCGACCGGTCGGTTTCGTTGAAGGCCGAGCGCAGGCCTTCGATGCGGCCGATCGACTGCTTGCCGAAGAAGATCGCGAGCGAGTCGTCGCCGCGGTCGTGCAGCAGCCGCGCGACGCGGTACTGCGCCCGCCATTCGGGATCGGGCGTGCCGAGGGTCGCGGCCGCGGAGAGCGCGCGTACCGCCAGCGCCCACGCCCTGTCCGCATCCCTGCGTGCCTCGGCCAGCGCGCTTTCGTTGGCGTAGACGGCGTGGCGCAGGGCAGGGTCGACTTCGCGCGCCGCCTCGAGCCGACGCTGCGCGTCGGTGCAGTTCGGTGCGCTCGCGGGGCTCGTGCGCACGTCGATGGCGCACAGTTCGTTGACGACCCGCAGCAGCGTCGGGTGGCCGGACGGCAGGCGCGCGGCATAGAGCGCGAGCGCCGCGCCGAGTCGGGTACGCGCGTGCGACGGGTCGCCGGGCGCCTCGAGGCGCGCGAGGAGGAGCAGCACGCCGGCCCGTTCGGTGTCCATGTCCGGGCTGTGACCGGCGATGTCGAGTCCCAGGGCCAGTGAAGTGCGTGCATCGGCCGTGGCGCCGAGGAGTCCCTGCAGGAGCCCGAGCCCGCGGTAATAGTTGACGCGCACCTGCCGCTCGACATCGGCGGGGTGGGCGGCGACGATGCGGCCCGCCTGCTCATAGTGCGCGAGCGACGCGGGCAGGTCGCCAAGGACGCGCTCGATCTCGGCGAGACTCAGCAGCACGCCCACGAGATTCGGCGCTTGCGCACCGAGGCGCCGCGTCGCGACCGCGAGCGCACGCTGCGCGAAGGGCAGCGCCTCCTGCGGCTTGCCGCGGGCATTGAGGAGAACGCCGAGCGCGGTCAGCGCGCGCAGGTGCTGCCGCTGCAGCGGGCCATCGGGTGCCTCCGAGAGCCGCACGGCCTCGCGCATGGCCTGCTCGGCCTGTTCGTACTCGTCGAGCTTCTCGAGCACCTGGCCGTACAGCAGGTACGCGGTCACGGGCTGGGCCGGGCCATTGGCGGCGCGCAACTGCAACTCGATCGCGAGCTGCGCCTCGGCGTGCCGGCGCGCGAGCGGATAGTTCTCCTCGCGCAGCGCGACGTTCGTCAGCGCGTTCTCGATCGCGCCCGCCGCCTCGCTCAGTTTCTCGCCGTTGGCTGCGAGAATGCTTTGTGCGCGCTCGAGCAGTGAGCGCGCTTCGTCGAAGTTGCGCTGGGCGAGTCGCACCTGCGCGAGCCCGACCAGCGCCTTCTGCAGTTCGATCTGCTTCTCGCCCGGTACCTTCTCGCGGATGCGCAGCGCCGCCGCCCACTCGTCGCCGGCATCGGTGAGGCGGCCCCGCCGAAAGCCGATCCAGCCGTAGGCGACGTGCAGGTCGGCGAGGCGCGCGCTGTCCGGGCCGAGATCGCGCTCGATGATCGGTCGCGCGAACTCGAGCAGCGGGATCGCCTCGGTGAACTCGTCGCGGTAGGCGATGAGCGGGGTGGCGAGTGTCTGCACCCACCACGAGAGCTCGAGCGAATCGGCGCCGTACTCGCGCGCGACGCGCGGAATGGTCGCGCAGAGGATGCCGACGGCGCTCATCGGATCGCTCTCGCCGATCGCATCGACGCGCGCGCGCAGCTCCGCGACCGGTGTCGAGGCGACATCCGGCGGCGCCGGCTGCTGTGCGCAGATCGTCGGCAGCTCGATCGGCGCGGCACCGGCGCCAGAGGCGGCGCTGATGGCGGCGCCGACATCGGCGCCGCGCGCAAAGGGCGCGAGGGGCGCGACGAGCGCGACGGCGAGGATCAGGCGCAACGTCATGGCGGCGTCATGGCCGCGTCATGGCCGCGCGGCCGGCGCGATCTCGACGCGCAGTACCCCGTCGGCCGGCAGCGGAATGCGATAGTGCTCGAGTACGGCGCGAACGCGCGACGTGACCGGGCGTGGCAATTCGGCGTCGATTCCTTCGCGTCCGAATCGCTGGTACGCGACGACCGATACGCCCGCGCCGCGCAGCGCCTGCGCGATCTCGTCGCGCAATGCGGGCGGGTCGTCGGCGGTTATTCGATAGACGGTGTCCGGCGCGCTGCGCTCGACCGGGACCTCGGTGCCGGGACGCCAGGTCCATGCGAGCGCAATCACGAGACCCGCGATGCCGGCGGCAGCGAGGGCGCTCCAGGCGGGGCGCAAGGCTTTGCGCCGCGCGGCGCGGTGCGCGAGCGCCGGCCCGATCACCGCATCGTTCCGCGCACGCGCCACGAGTTGTGCGGTGCGCGCTTCCGTCTCGTGGCCGATCTCGCGTTGCAGGCCGACCTCGTTCGCCGGCGCGCGCGCGCGCAGCGCCGTGCGCAGCCGCTCGCCTTCGAGCGCCGCGCGCGAGGCGTCGCCGGGCGGTGCGCGCCCGCCGAGCGCATCGAGCCAGGCCTGATCGTCGTCGTCACTCACGGGGGCGGCGCTCCGAAGGCGAGATCGTACCAGTCGGCGAGGTACACGCGTGCCTTCTTGCGGCACTGGGAAATGTACTCGCGGGTGGCGCCGGGCGAGCGCTCGAGCAGACGCGCGATCGCCTCGGTGTCGAGCCCGTCCTCGGCGATCCATGCGATCACCGCGGCCTGTGCCGGGCACTCGTGCTCGAAGCGCGCCCAGCAGCGCGCGAAGGTCTCCGCGGCCTGCGCGTCGTGCGCGCCCTCATCGGGTGTCGCGATGCCACGCGGCGCGAAGTCCCCGGCCCGTGCCTCGACCGCGGCGTTCAGCATGGGATCGTCGCACGGCACGAGCGGGTCGCGCCGCCGGAAGTGATCGAGCATGGCATGGCGCAGGATCGCGCGTATCCAGGGCAGCAGTTCCGATTCGCCGTGAAACGATGCGCAGCGCTGCCACACGCGGATGAAGGTGTCCTGCACGAGATCGCGCGCCACGGCCGCATCGCGCACCTGGCGGCGGCAATCGCGGTAGAGCGCCGCGAAATGCTCGCGATCGAGTGTGCGCAATGCGCGTTCGAGTGCCTCGCCGCCGTCGCGGCAGGCCCGCATGAATTCGCTCTTGTCCAAGGGTGCCTCCGGTACAGCGTACCGGAGGCGCCGCAGCGTGTCGTCATGCCCATGAGACGAGACTCGGTCTGTTCCGTCAGGCTTTTTCATGTCGAGTCCTGACGATCGTCGCGGTTGTGCGTCTATGCCACGACCCGCATTGCAAGAACGGGGGAGAACATGAACACATACAGGGGCGCGTTGTTTGCCTCACTGCTCGCGGTGAGTGCATGTGACCAGGGGCGATGGATCGAGCTGCCGCCGATGTTGATGACCTGCAGCGACCTCGACGACCAGGGCATGAAGGCCGAGCTCGCCAATCCCGACAAGTTCAGCATCGCGCGCGGCATGCTCCAGGGCGTGTGCGCGCAGAGCAGCGCGGGACAGTTCACCGGCGAGGCCCGCTGCAACAAGAAAGCCGTCGAGATCCGGTGCAAGTCATGAAGGCGCGGCTCCTGCTGCTCATGCCCTTGCTCGCGCTCCCGGCCTGCGGCGGTGGTGCGCCGGGCGACGATGTCAACAAATCGGCGGCGAGCCTGCCGACCTCGAGCGGCGAGGTGTGGAGCATTGATCCCGCCGCGCCGCCGGATGCGCAAGTGCTCGCGTTCCTGAACGGCGTGCATCGCTTCGTGTTGAAGGACGACGAGATCTACACGGCGACCACGCGGCTCGCCGCCGCGAAGGCCGACGGCGCCGTGGCTGCGGCGCAGCTCGCCGGCGGCCTCGGGCTGCGCATCGAGACGCAGGGCGCGCAGCCGATCCTCGTGTTCTCGAGCGGCCAGCGGGCGCCGCTGCGCAAGTATGAAGCTCCGGAGGCGAAGCCATGACGCAAGGTCAGTTCAACCCCTGCCGGGCCCTGCGATGGTCGGCCCTCCTGCTGCTCGCGTGCGTACCGCTCGTGTGCATGCCGCTCGCGCACGCGGAGGGCCGGGATTTCGATCCCGAGCAACTCGCGCTCACCTACCACAAGCTCGCGGGCAAGCCGTTCGATTTCGAGCGCTACGCGGCTTCCACCCGCGTCGTGCAGCAGGCCTCGGGCTTCGATCGGCCCGACGTGCTGAAACAGGAGATCGCGCGCGAACGCGCGGTGTTCGATGCCGCCAGCGACCAGATCGTCTTCGAGACCGGGATCCAGAACTCGATCAGCGACTACGACCACGACCGCGGCGAGTTCTCGGTGGCGATCTTCGAGCCGGGTGCCTACATGCCGGTGCGGTTCAACGGTCAGGAATACCGCGTGGTGTTCGCCAATGCCGCGCAGGCGCGTGCGATCCGCATGCCGAAGGAGGAGGCGCGGGCGCTCGATCAGCGCATCATGCGTGACGGCAACCGCTCGGTGCTGACTCCGGTGAAGTTCCGCATCATCGGCGACGGCGACCCGGCCGGCGCGGTGGACGGGCAGTACGTCGTGCGCGCCGAGCTGGTTTCGGCGCAGGTGCTGAACAGCGACGGCGGCGTGCTCGCGACGCCCGATCTCACGGCGGCGCCCGCGGCGCCCACCGCCGCGTTCGATCCGCTCGCGGTCGATGTCGGCGGCCTGCGGGTCGGCGTGTCGGCCGACGACATGGAAGCGGCCATCACGCGCCTCTATCGCAAGCCGCAGCGCACGCCGCGCGGGCCGCGCTCGGACACCGATCCCCGCTTTGCCGGCTCGATCGAGCTCGACCTGATGGACTGCATCTACGTCCCGGCGCAGCACGATCGCGAACCCGTGCCGGGGGACGTGTGCCTGCGCGCGTTCTACGACAAGGACGGCATCGTACGCCAGGTGCGCATCCAGCGCGTGATGCCGCGCTTCGATTACGACCAGGCGCGCAGCGCCGCGATCGCCCGCTTCGGACCCGCGGGCAAGGTGAGCGGCGGCAGTACGCCGCAGCTCAGCTGGGGCACCGTCGATGCGAAGCTCGGGCCAGCACTCTCGCTGCGGATCGACCCGTATGGCAACTCGCTGACCCTCGGCTTCAGCGGCCTGCGCGCCGGATCGCTCGACATGACCTTGACCGACACCGCCTGGGCGGCGGCCGCGCCCGCCCAATAGAGGAGATGACGACATGAAAACCGCTCTTGCGCTGATTGCGCTCATGGCCCTGCCGCTCGCGGCCACCGCGGGCGACGACTGTGCCGGCCGGCCGCATTGCTTTGCGACGCGCAGTTTCGTCGCGCAGGTCGACAATTTTCGCGTCAGCAAGAGCGGGCGGTTTCGCGTGCTGACCGCGACGATCAACTTCCGCAACAGGACCAACGGGCCGCTGACGCTCGGTTATGTCGGCGACTCGGGAGTCGCGCTGGACGAGCGGGGCAACCGCTATGTGGTGGCCAATGCCCAGGGGGTGCGCGGCATCGGGGTGATCTCGGGCGGCAAGTTCGATCCCAAATTCACGCTGCAGCCGGGCGAGGCGGCCGACACGCGCTTCGAGTTCGTGTGGGACCCCGGCCGCTCGATCGTCGGCGTGAACTATGTGCTCGACCTCGCGATCCGCGAGATCAATGCCGTCGGGACGGACCAGTTCCGGCTGGGCTCGGAGTTCGCGCTGCAGTTCTCCCGACTCGCCGAGCGTGCAGCCGGTGCGTCGACGGTGGCGGCTGCGCCGGCCGCGGCATCGCCCGTCACGCCGCCCGCCACGGCCGTCGCGGTGAGCGATCGATGTGGGGGTGCGAACCATTGCTACGACGCCGGCGCATTCACGGCCGAGGTCGTGCACCTGTCCTCGACGGCCATGACACCGCGTGCGACCCAGCAGGTGATCACGCTCAATGTCCGCTTTCGCAATGTCAGCGGCCAGCCCATCATCCTCGCCTACAAGCCGGGCACGAGCAGCGCGATCGACAACTTCGGCAACCAGTTCTACTGGGGCCGCGCCGGCACCCACGACTCGAGCGTCAAGGGCATGGGTCATGTGTCAGCGCGTGCCGCCGACACGCAGTTCGCGCTGGCGCCGGGCCAGAGCCGCAATGCGACCTTCAACCTGGTCCGCTACGGGGCGCGCCCGCCGATCGGCACCGCGTGGGGTTACGATGTCGTGATCGACGAGCTCGAGATCCTGCCTGGCCAGCAGGTGCGTACCGTGCGGGAGAACAGCGTAAACTTCCAGAACCTGACAGCCGGCGGCTTCGCGAGTAATGTCGCGGGTGCGCCCGCCGCAACATCGGCGAGCGGGGACGCGCCGGCGACGCCGGCGGATGTGGCGACCCAGGTGTTGAGCCTGTTCGACAAGCTGACCAAGAAATAGCAGCCGGCACTGGCGCCGGCGGTATAACCAGGGGGGCGGTCATGACCAAACGGGGCAGGATCCTGCGTGACACGAGTACGGGCGAAGGGCTCGTGTTCGTCGAGGGCAAGCAATATGCATTCAAGCTCGAGGGCATGTGGCAGTCGGAGTTCGCGCCGAAGGCGAACATGGCCGTCGATGTCGACTTCGACGAGTCTGGGCGTCTCGTCGCGCTGCGCAGCGTGAGTGCGTCGGGTGTCGCCGGCGAGCAGGCCGCACAGGCGCTCGGGGCCGCGCAGGAATCGGCCAAGAAGTTCGCCGCGGAGTTCCAGGCGAAGGGCCTGCCGGTGCTGCGCGAATACGCGCAGCGCATCGGCTATCCGGTCCTCGGTGCGCTCGTCGCGGTGATCATCGGCTGGTTCTTCCTGCCGGCCGTCTCGGCCGATCTCGGCTTCCTCGGCAAGAACTCCGTGACGTTCTGGCAGGGGCTCAAGTTCCTGAACAGCGGCGGCGTCGCGGCAATGGGTGGCGGCAGCACGGGCTTCTATGGGCTGCTGTGCATCGCCTCGCTGGTGGCGGTACTGCTGCCGCAGGTCTGGAGCCATCCGCGCGCGCGCCTCGCGATGGCTTCGCCGCTCGCGCTGATGCTGCTCGTGCTGGTCATCGCGTGGACGAAGATGCCGGAAGTCCCCGATGGCGCCGAGGAGTTCGCGGCGGAAATGCGCAAGGCGATCTCGCTCGGCTTCGGCAGCTATCTCGCGATCGCCGCGGCGCTCTTTCTCGCGTGGCGGGGGTTCAGCGGAGGGGTTCGAAGCCCATGATGCTGACCGGGATGCCGTCCGGGTCGAGGAAGATCATCTCCGTGTATCGGCCAGCAGGCATGTTCGGGCTATCCGTCGTCTTGGCGTATCCCTGCGGTCGCAGTACGAACTCGTAGCCTTGCGCTTCGAGGTCGTGTGCGATCGCGTCGATCTGGGACGTTGTCAGCACGATCGCAGCCTGGCCGTACGACAGCCGGTCCGTACGTGGTGGCGACAGCGAATCGGGTGCGGGTTTCGCGTCCTGCAGCGCATACAGGCCGATCCAGCCGTAGTCGGCGCCGGCGGGTGCGAGGTGCACCATGCGTATGCGGCCATCCCGGTATCCCGCCATGCCCATAATTGCGGGGCCAGCGAGGGACTTGTCCTCGACGACCTCGAGGCCGAGAAGGTCGCGGTATAGCGCGAGCGAGCGATCGATGTCACGTACCCAGATCGTGATGCGCTTGACAGGTCCGGTGCGACTCATGATGGCGCCTTTCGTTCACGGTAGATCACATAGAGTCCGCCACCGACGACCACGGAGCCGCCGGCAAGCACGAGTGGTGAGGGCAGCACGCCCCACAGCGCGAGATCGAGCCCGATGCCCCACAGTAGTGCGGTGTATTCGAACGGCGCGACGGCCGAGGCGGGCGCGCAACGGAATGCTTCGGTCAGGGCATGTTGCCCAAGGGCTCCGGTCACGCCAAGCAAGACGATCCAGGGTGCATGGGCAACAATCGGCGGCACCCAGTTCTTTGCGGCAAGAATTCCTGTGCCTATGGCCATGACGGCGAGATACCAGAACACCATGGATACAGTGCTGTCGGTACGACCAAGTTCCCGCATCGAGATGGCATTCAATGCATAGCACAGCGCGGCCAGCAGCGCCGCAACGCCGCCGAGACCCGTGAAGCCCACGGCACCGGGTCGCAGGATGAATGCGACGCCGACGAGCCCCGCGGCGATGCCGAGCCAGCGATGCCAATCGACATGCTCCCGCAGCAGCGCGACCGACAGCGCAGCGATCATCAAGGGAGCGGACAGGAAGATCGCATACATGTTCGAGAGGCTGAGCAGGCTCAGCGCCTTGACGTACGCGAGCAGGGCGCCGATGCCGAGCAGGCCGCGGAGCAGGTGAAATCCGGGCCGCGACGTGCGAAGCTGGCGCCAGCGCCGTGTGAGGAACAGCGGCAGCAGCGCGACCGGCAATGACGTGGCCGCCCGGATGAAGCTCACCTGCATTGGCGGGTAGTACTGCACGAGCACCTTGAGTGCGACGTCGACGATAGAGAACAGCCCGACCGCCGCCAGCATGCAGACGATGCCCCTCAGCTGACCGGATCCGACACGCAATGGAGATGAGGCAACTGCGCCACTTCCTGGCGCTGATGGAGACGAAGAGCTACTGGCGCGCCGCGGATTCATGCGGCATCACTCCGCAGGCGCTCAGCAAGAGCATCCGACGCTTCGAGGAGCATCTCGGTGTGCGATTGTTCGACCGCGACACGCGTTCGGTGCAACCTACATTGTTCGCCGAGCAGATCGCGAACTACGCGCGCAACATCGACGCCGAGGCGCGCAGTCTGCGCCGCTCGCTCGATACGCTGCTCGGCGCCGGCACCAACCAGCTGGTGGTGGGGGCGGGGGCAGCTGCCGCGACCAAGATCGTGGTCGAGGCGGTGCTCGCGGTTCGCGCGAGAAATCCCACGCTCGCCGTCACCGTGCTCGAAGGCACGTTCGAGGCGATGGTGCCGCTGTTGATGAACGGCAAGGTCGACGTGGTTGTCAGCATCATGACGACCGACGTAGTCGACAGACTTATCGACTATCGGGTGCTTCAGGTCGAGCAGTACCGTGTATATGCTCGCGCCGGTCATCCGCTCGCGGCCCTCGAGCAGGTGCCGCTCGGCCGGCTGCTCGATTTTCCATGGATCGCCGGCGCCGACGAGGATCGCGTCTCCGACGATGTTGCGGCGAGCTTTCGCGCCGCCGGGCTCGACGTACCCGTGCCGGTGTTCCGCACTGATTCCGTGTCGTTCGCGATCAACCTCGTGATGCAATGCGATGCGCTGTTCATCCTGCCTTCCGAGACGGTGCGCCGCGATGTAGCCTCGGGGCAATTGGTCGCGATCGACGTGCACACCGAGCGCTGGACCCGCCCGACCGTAGTGTTCTTCCGCAAGAACAGCACCCGATCACCCGACTCGATACTGTTCCTCAAGGAACTGAAGCGCATCGTGGAGCGCAGCACGTACTGACGCAAACAACTTCCGGTTGTCGATAAAGACCGGAAGTTGATGGCCCTGGCGATTTCCTGCGGCCGATACTCGGCCGACAGAAGGAGGTCGTATGCGCTCACCCGGAAAGCTATCACAGAAAATCGGCATTGCCCTGGCGCTATGTCTCGGCACGCCCGGCGCGGCGGTGGCGCAGTCATCGGCCGATGCGGACTCGGGTGTGCTCGCCGAGGTTACCGTCACCGCCCAGCGGCGCAGTGAAAGCCTGCAGAGCGTGCCAGTGGCCGTGAGTGCCTTTGACCCGGCCTCGCTTGATGCCCACCAGGTACTCACGCTGCGCGACGTATCGAACGTCGTGCCGAACCTCTGGATGGAAACCAATACCGGTCTGTCTAGTGGCTCGCGCGCGGCCCTGCGCGGTGTCGGCGAAGACGAAAGCTTCTTCACGTCCGACCCACCGGTAGGCATCTATATCGACGACGTCTACATCCCCCGCCAGACAGGTGCGCTGTTCGACCTGTACGACGTCGAGCGCATCGAAGTGTTGCGAGGTCCCCAGGGCACCTTGTACGGTCGTAATACGTCCGCGGGCGCGATCAAGCTCGTCAGTGTCAAACCCTCGCAGGAGCGCCGCCTCACGGCGGAGGTGACCGGCGGCGATTTCGGCCGCTTCGACGTGCGCGCGAGCCTGGCGGGCGGGCTGTCGGAAAACGTGTCCGGACAGCTCGCTGCGCTTTCCCGTCAGCGCGACGGTTACGACAGGAACCTCGTGAACGGCTCGCGCGTCAACGACCAGGACGTATTCTCGTGGCGCGCTGCGCTGCGCTTCCAGCCGTCCGAGGCGCTCGACGTCCTGCTGTCCTATGACCAGAGCCGCGAGCGCTCGACGCCGGGCTATGCGACTGGCGTACTGCTACAGCCGCCAGGTGGCCTCGGTCCGTGGGATCCGGGCCAGCAGTACGACGGCGACACCGATGTGCACACACTCAGGTCGGACTTGCTCTACCCACAGAACGACCTCGACCAGCGCGGCGGGAGCATCAATATCGGTTGGGAAGTCGGCAGCGCGGCCTTGCGCTCGATCACGGCATGGCGCGGGCTCGATAACACGCTGCTTCTCGACGCCGACGGCCAGGACACCTGCTTCGGTCTCGCGCTGCCGTGCCTGCACCTGTACCAGGACCAGAGCCAGGACCAGTTCAGCCAGGAGCTGCAACTGCAGGGTAAAGCGTTCGGCGATCGACTCAACTACATCGTCGGCGCGTACTATTTCGCCGAGTCGAACTGGCAGCGCACCGAGAACATCATTCTCGCGCCATTCGGCAGCAATCCGTACTCGGACACCTCGCTCGATACCGACAGCGTCGCGTTCTTTGGTTCGGCGACCTGGGCTGTAACCACGCGGCTCAACGTGACCGCCGGAATGCGATGGACGGAAGACTCGAAGGATTTCGAATCTACGGCGTTCGCATCGTCCGGCGCTGCGCAGCAAGTATGCGTGTCGGCGGACCACACGCAGGTCCATTCCAGCGGTCCTTGCACGACAGGCGCGCCGGTGGGCGCCGTCACCGATACTCTATCGCGCGAGATCGACGAGTCGTGGTCGAAGGTGACACCGCGTGCCGCGGTCGATTTCCGGCTGACTGACGACGCGATGGCCTACGCCTCGGTCAGCAAAGGCTTCAAGTCGGGCGCGTTCGATGGCCGCGAATCCAGCGTGGCGCTCTATACGCTGCAACCGATCGCGCCCGAGTCGACCTTGTCCTATGAAATAGGCGGCAAGGCGGAATGGTTCGACCGTCGCCTGCGCACGAACGTCGCGCTCTTCATCAACGAGATCGATGACCTTCAGGGCACTGGAACGAACCTAGCGACGGGCACTTTCACGCGTTTCTCGGTCGGTGACGCTGAAACGCGCGGGGTCGAGCTCGAGGTTACCGCGAAGCCCGTCGCGCAGTTGACGCTCACCGCGGCGTTGGGCCTCCTGGACACGAAGTACACGAAGATCAACTTCGATCAGGTCGCCGATTGCGGTGCGGTCGGTACCGGCACGACGGACCTGCAGCTGAAATTCTCACCGAAGGTCTCCGCGTTCGCCAGTGCGGCGTACCGTGTGCCGGTCGCCGGCTTGCGCGGTGCACTCGAGATTGGCGGCGATTGGACGCACAAAAGCAGCTACTTCCACAGTTCGTGCAACCCGGTACCCAGCAAGGAAGACGGCTACGATCTGTTCAACGCCCAGGTGGCCTACGAAACCGACAATGGGCGCTGGCGCATCGCCGCCGCGATCCGCAATCTCGGCGACGAGTCGTACTCGACGGGACAGTTCTTCATTCCGGGACTCGGCTTTGACGCGATCTATTTCAATCCGCCGCGCAACTGGTCGATCACTGCGCGCTACACGATCAACTGAGGCAAGAGCGATGACGGCACAGTCCGACCTGCAGGCACTGCACAAGATCCACGACAACTGGATCGTCTACTACAACACAGGCAATGTGGACGCGCTGCTTGCGCTCTACGACAAGGAGTCGGTGATCATGCCCCGAGGCCGGGCGCGCATTTCGGGCGTCGAGGCGGTGAGGAACTACTTCGAGCGACTGTTCGCCCGCGGCCGACTCACGATGCGAAGCCGGCTCGAGAAGCTCGAGGTGAACGGTGACTGGGCGATCCAGTACGGCCTTTTTACGATTCGCATCCAGCCGCACGACGGTGGGTCGGAGGAGGGCGATGCGGGCCGGTACTTCATCTTGCTTCGCAAGCATGCAGATGGCCGCTGGACCGTGTATCAGGACCTCGACCAGCACACGCAAGACAAGCTCTGACGCGATGCTGATGCTGGTGGTTTGCAAGGATGCGGAGGATGCAAGGCAGCGACGCGAAGCGACGATGAACGACCATCTGCTGCACGCGGACGGAATCGCCCCGAAGCTGCGCCTCGCCGGTCGCCTCGTCGACGAGGAAGGTCTGCGGACCGTCGGATCGTTCCTGCTCGTCGATGTGCCGGATGCCGCGGCGGCGCGCCGCCTCGTGCAGGACGATCCCTATTCGCGAGCGGGAGTGTGGCGCGAGGTCGCGTATTATCCGGTCGAACTCGCTGAATCCAACCGTTTCGACGCCGAGGTGAAGTGATGACGATGCGGCGGCGGTATTACGCCGGAGTGATCGAAGCGCATGGCGACCAGAAGGGCTTGCGCGGCACCGAGCGATTCTCGGTATCCGTGGCACCGGACGGCAGCCGCACGCTGCACGCGACCTGCGAGATTTTCGACCGCAATGTGTCGAAGGACATCATTTACAGCGTCGATCGCGAGTTCCGCCCGATCGACTCTTACGTGCGCCTTGTCAAGGATGGCACGTTACTCGGTTCGGGCCGGTTCCAGTTCGATGGAGACGGCGGAAGCCTCGAATGCAACAGCCGTGTATTGGGCCATGTCTCACAGCGTGTCGACCAGCCCGGCGGCTTCCCGAGCTTCGGGCCGCATCCGCTCACCTGCGACATCTGGCACCTCGCGCGCTACGACCATGCGAGCAAGCAGAAGGTGCAGTTCTTCGACTCGGCGCTGAGCTCGCTCGAACACGACGGCTGTTCGGGCCCGATGCTGCACCCGATCCGCTTCGGGATCGAATTCCTCGGTCCGAAGACCCTCACGGTGCCGGCCGGCACTTTCGAGACGCACCACTACCGGTTCCATCTCGACGGCACGCTGCCGCAGGAGCATCCGCTCGAGCAGCTGTGGTGCATCCCGGGGGACTTCATCTTCGTGCAGATCCGCGTCGATGGTTACATGTCGACGACTTACCAGCTCACCGAACTCGTGCGCTGAGGCACCGCGATGACCGGCACCTACCTGCTGCTCGTCGTCGTGCATGTGCTGCTCTTCGCCTACTGGCTGGGTGCGGACTGGGGTGTCTACGTCACCTCGCGCTACGTGGCCGATCCGAAGCTGTCGCTCGAGGAGCGGCGGCGCTTCCTGCAGGCCGCGTTTCGCATCGACCTGCTGCCGCGTATCTCCTTCACGCTGCTGCTGCCGGTCGGCGTGCAGCTCGCTGCGTACTACGGTGCCTGGCCGTTCCACCGCGCCTTCGTGCCGGCGGTATGGGTGCTCGCGATCGCGTGGATGGTCCTGAACGTCGCGGGCTACCTGCGCTCGGGCACGGCCGCCGGTGACCGGATCCGCGGCTGGGACCAGAACATCCGGCTGGTGATGGCGCCGGTGCTGATCGGTGTGGGCCTGTGGTCGGTGTTCTCCGGCCAGCCGATCGCGCCGCTGTTCGTGGCGCTCAAGATCACGGTGTTCGGCTGCATGATCATCGTCGGACTCATCCTGCGCGCGATCATGAAGAACTGGGCGATCGGTTTTCGCCGGCTTGCGACCGAAGGTCCGAGCGCGGCGGTCGATGCGATCTTCCAGGCCTCGCTCGGCCGGGCCCGGTACATCGCTTACCTCATGTGGTCGCTGTCCGGCGTGATGGCGGTACTTGGAGTCATGAAGCCCGCATGACGGCCGGCCGCGCCACCGGCTTCACGCGCGGCCAGTGGTCGTGGGCGATGGCCGACTGGGCGCGCGAGCCGTTCTTCTCGATCGTCCTGAGCCTGATCTTTCCGCCGTACTTCGTCGCGGTCGTCGCCGGCGACCCGGTGCGCGGTACGGTGCTGTGGGGCTACGGGCTCGCCGCCGCAAGCGCCGCGCTCGTTCTGCTGAGCCCCTTCGCGGGCGCGGCGGCCGACAGCACCGGGCGCCGCAAGCCGTGGATCGTCGGCTGCGTCGTCGTGGCCGTGGCGGCGCTCGCGAGCCTGTGGCTGGCGACCGCGAGCCCGGGGCGCGTCGTCTGGGTGCTCGCATCCTGCGCGCTCGCGCAGCTCGCGATCGAGCTGTCGCGCGTGTTCACCGACAGCATGGTGTTGCGGGTGGCGCCACGCGAGCGGGTCGGCGATCTGAGCGGACTCGCCGTCGGGCTCGGCTTCGCGGCGAGTTTCGTGTACGTCTGCGGCACATTGCTGTTCGACGATGCCGGCGCGCGCGCGGTATCGGCCCTGAGCGGCGCCTGGCTCGTCGTGTTCATCCTGCCGCTGCTGCTGTCGTGCCCCGATTTTCCCGGCGAGCTGCGCTCCTGGGCTGAAAGTTGCCGCGACAGCTTCGCGCGCCTGCGAAATTCGTTGCGCGATCTCGTGCGCGTGCCGCAGGTCGGCCGCTTCCTGCTCGCGCGGATGGTCTTCTGGGACGGCATGATGGCGCTCTTCTCGTTCATTGCGATCCTCGCGTCATCGCGCCTCGAGTGGCGCCCGAGCGAGATCTCGATGTTCGGCCTGCTCGGGCTCGTGGCCGGCGCGGCCGGCGGCATCGCCGGTGGCGTGGTCGATCGCCGGTACGGATCGAAGCTGAGCCTGATGGGGGCCATCGGGACCATGCTCGCCGTGTCGATCGTGATGCTGCTTACGCTGCCCGCGCAGGTCGCGCGCGACACCGGTGCCGCGCTGTTCCCAACGGCCGGCGATCAGCTGTTCCTGGCGCTCGCGATCGTCGCTTGCGCCTGTCTCGGGGTGGTCCTCGCGAGCAGCCGCTCGATGATGGTGCGCCTGTCGCCGGCCGACCGGCTCGGCGAGTTCTTCGGGCTCTACGTCATGGTCGGGCGCGCGTCGAGTTTCGCGGCACCGTTGCTCGTTGCGCTCGCGACGACCGCATTCGGCGACCAGACGGTCGGCGTGTTCGGCGTCGCGCTGACATTCATGGCGCTCGGGCTCGTGCTGCTCGGCAGGGTGCATGACGCGCGCTGATCGCGCCAGCGCGCCCTGGCCGACCGCGCGGGTGGCGTGGGGCTCGGTCATCGTCCTGACGCTTGTCTACGCGATCGCGTTCGTGCATCGCATCGGGCTCGGCCTGCTCGTCGAGCCGCTGCAGCGGGACCTGCACTTCAGCGACACGGCGATCGGCTGGCTGGCGGGCATACTCTTTGCCGTGCCCTACACCCTGGGCGGGCCGCTCTTCGGCTGGATCGCCGATCGCTGGAGCCGGCGTTCGCTGATCGCCATCGCGTCCTTCGGCTGGAGCGCGACGACGGCGGCCTTCGGCCTGCTGACCTCCTATGGCGCACTCGCCGCCACGCGCATCGGCGCGGGACTCACGCAGTCAGCACTGCAACCTGCGGCCTCGTCGATGATCGCCGACAGCTTCCAGGCGCAGGATCGCTCCCGCGCCTATGGCGTCTATGTCGCCGGCACGGCCTTCGGCACCGCGCTCGCCTACTGGCTCGGCGCCGTCGCCATTGCCCTCGGCGCATGGATCGCGATGCGAACCGGCATGAAGGACTGGTCCGCGGCCTTCCTGGCCCTCGCCCTGATCGGATTGATCGCGCCACTGTCCCTGGCTTTCGTGCGCGAACCGGCCCGGCAGGAGCGTGCCGGTGAGGCCGCCACGAACATCCGTGCGACCTTCGGCTTCATCCGCCGCGAGTGGCTGGTCGTCGGCAGCCTGAGCCTCGGTATCGCGATCTGCTTCCTCGCTCCCTATGGCCAGCTCGCATTCATGCCGGTGATGTTCTCGCGCAAGTACGGCTGGAGCGCTGCCGAGCTCGCGCTCGTCTATGGCGTGATCGCGGTGTTTGCCGGCGGACTCGGATCCATGCTCGGCGGCTGGATTTCCTCGTGGCTGGCGCGTCGCGGTCGCGTCGACAGCGACTGGTTCATCTGCACCACAGGCGCCGCAGGCAGCCTCGTCACCGGCGGCATCGCGCCGCTGATGCCGACTGCCGAGTGGAGCCTGTTCTTCTTCACGCTCTCGGGACTGTTCACGAACTGGCCGTCGGTCGGCGCGCTCGGCGCCGTGAATCGCCTGGCGCCGAATGAGATGCGCGGCCAACTGACATCTGTTTATACATCGGCGGTGGGCCTCATCGGCGCAGGCTTGGGGCCCGTGACGATCGGTGTCCTGTCGGACCGACTGCCACCTGCATGGGGTGGCGTAGCGGCGGCGATGTCGATTACCTTTTTCGGTTGCGCAGCGCTCTCGTGTGCGCTGCTGGTCATCGGCCAGAGTTCATTCAGGCGCGTGATCGCTGCGTCACACTGACCGCGCTGCGCAAGGCATAGTGGCTCCATCCGGAAGAACCAGGCAACACCAATGAGCTTTTACACGCTGACCCTCTGGCTGCATGTCCTCGTGATGGGCTACTGGATCGGCAGCGATCTCGTGGTGAACCAGTTGACGCACTACACCGCGCGCGCCTCGGGCCTCGGCGGCGCCGAACGCCGGCGGCTGTGGGACTTCCTGCTCGATGTCGACCAGCACCCGCGCAATGCGCTGATTCTCAGCGTGCCGCTCGGCTTCACGCTCGCATCGATGCTCGGTCTCGTGGCGTTGCACGCCGCCGGGCTCGTCGGGCTGTGGCTCCTGAGCGCGCTCTGGTTCTGGTTCATGTGGATGACGCACTGGAAACACAAGACGCCGCACGGGCGCGTGTGGGCGAAATGGGACTGGCGCTTGCGCTATGTGCTGATCGCCGCCGCGGTCGGCAGCGGCGCGCTGTCGCTCGTCACCGGGCGGCCCTATGTGGCGCCGTGGCTCGCGTGGAAGGTGATCCTGTTCGGCGGTGTGCTCTCGTGCGGCATCGGCATCCGTTACTACATCCGCCAGGCGTATGAGGCGTGGCCGCGGATCTGGGCCGGTGAAGCGCTGCCGGGCGACGAAGCACTCGTGCGCAGGGCGATGTGGCGTGGCACGTACGTGCTATGGGTGCTGTGGGCGCAGCTCGCGGTCTGGGGGAACCGGGGGGCCGCGAAACGGGGTTGCGGCATGGTGCGGGGGCTTGGGTTGTTGGTTTATTGCCGCGCCTAATGGGGGAAATACCCAAAAAACCGAAGCCCCGGCACCATTCCGATTCCGGTCCGTGGTGGACGGTGCAGGGATTGAACCTGCGACCCCTGCCGTGTGAAAGCAGTGCTCTACCGCTGAGCTAACCGTCCCCGGGAAGAGGGCGCGAATTCTAAGGGTGCGGCCGGGCCGAATCAATCCGCGGCGCGGGCGGCCAGCCATGCCGCGATCGCGGGGGGCACGGTGCCGCGCGCGCGCGAACTCACGTACATGCCGATGTGGCCGACATCGACCGGCATCGCCGTGTAGTCCCGCGTCGCCACGTGGCGCGCGAGCGGCAGGCTCGCGCTCGGCGGCACGATGTGGTCCTGCGTCGCGAATATGTTGAGGACAGGTTGCGTGATGGCGCGCAGCGAGACCTTGCGCCCGCCGATCTCGAGGGTGCCCGCGACCAGGCGATTGTCCTGGTAGAACCCCTTGACGAACTCGCGAAAGAGTTCGGCGGGCAGTTCGGGGCTGTCGAAAATCCAGCGCTCCATGCGCAGGAAGTCGGCCACTTGCGCCGCCGTCGGGCCGGTGCGCACCAGGTCGACATACTTCTGCTGCGCCAGGCGAAACGGCCGCAAGGCGAGATACGCCTGGTTCAGCACCTGTCCCGGGATATTGCCGTTCGCCGCCATCAGGTCGACATCGATGTCCGCCGCCCAGCGCGACAGCAGGTTCTCGGGCGTCCTGAAGTCGACCGGCGTCACCATCGTGACGAGGTTGCGCACGGCCTCGCCGTGCAGCGCCGTGTAACACAACGCGAACGTGCCGCCCTGGCAGATGCCGAGCAGGTTGAGCGCTGGGATGCCGTGCGCGGCGAGCACTTCACGCACGGCGCCGTCGAGGTAGCCGTCGATGTAGTCCGCGAGCCGCAGGTCGCGGTCGGCGCCGTCCGGTCGTCCCCAGTCGACCAGATAGACATCGAGGCCGGCTGAGAGCAGGCCACGGATCAGCGAGCGATCGGGCGCGAGATCGAGGATATCGGGGCGATTGACGAGCGCGAACACCAGGAGGATCGGGGGCACGCGCGCGGGCCGGGCAAGCGGGCGATAGCGGTACAGCGCGACCTTGTCGCATCGCCAGACTTCGTCGCGTGCGGCACCCTCGGCCGGGCGGTCACCGGCGGCGCGCATCAACGGCAGCAGTTCCGCGGCCTGTCGCGCGAACTCCGCGAGCTCGGCGGTGACCTGCGCGGGATCGAACGATCGATCGTTCATGTGCGACGCTTCGACCCGGTGCGACGGGATGGACCGGGCGCACGCGCTTTCCGCTGCGGGGCGCGTGGCGCCGCCGGCTTGCGCTGCGCGAGCGCCTTCTCGAGCGCCCGCACGCGCCGGATCAGCGCATCGAGCTCGGTGCGCGTCGGCAGATCGAGCAGGCGCGCCCATTCCTCGAATTGGGAGCGCTGTTCGGCGCGCAACGCGTTCAGCGTATTCGTCAGCTCCGCCTGGGTCTTGCAGTAGTCCTCGCGGTGGACACGGGCGGCATAGGCTTCCTCCGCGCAATCGATCCAGGTGGCGTAGAGCGGTGCCAGCCCCTGGCGGGCGCTCGCGGCGCGCGCGGCGAAAAGTTGCATGGCCTCACGCGCGATATCGGCGCCGTGGCCGAGCATGCGCGCGTGCAACTCGAGCGCGCGCGACTGCAGGGATGCGAGGCGGCGCAGGCCGTCGACCTGTGCGTGCCCCGTCGGAACGCCGAAGCCGCCGCTGCGCAGGAACGCAAAGGGATCGGCGTTGCCGGCGGCGACGCCGCGCTGCCATTCGGCGAGTCGCTCGAGAAGCGGTGCGGCGTCGCCGTGCGCGCCCTGGCCGGCGGCGCTGGCGTAGGCCTGCATCAGCCCCATGTGCTGCTCGCACGCGGCGAGAAACTGCTGCACCGGATCGGCGCTCCCGCCGCCCCCGCCGGTGTTCGGATCGAAGCCGGCCTTCGCGAATGGCGCGCGGGCCCAGAGCGTCCACCAGTCGGGCGTATCACCAAAAGGCGCGGTCATCGTCGTGCACCTGCGCGCGATCGGGCCGGAACTTTGGCAGGATGCGCTGCAAGAGAGCGCAGCCGGCGGTACCTGGCGGGGCAAGCCGGGAGATGTTCATTACCAAGTGTATGATCCAACTCACATTTCATCGCATGTTGTCCCATTGACCTGCCGGCTCCCAGTCGTGTTACATTGCAGTGCAAAGAGATCTTGAACGCTGCGAGTGGCCATGACCGAAGCACGTGTGATCAAGAAATACTCCAACCGCCGCCTGTACGACGCGACGGCGAGCCGTCACGTCACGCTCGAGGACTTGCGCAAGCTGATCGTCGGCGGGGAAAAGATCAAGGTCGTCGACGACAAGTCCGGTGAAGACCTCACCCGGCAGATCCTGCTGCAGATCATTGCCGAGCAGGAGCAGTTTGGCACCCCCGTGCTGTCCACGGAGCTGCTCGAAGCAATCGTGCGCTTCTACGGCAATCCGGTGCAGGAAGTCTTCACCCGCTACATCGAACAGAGCCTCGGCGGCATCATGCAGCAGCAGCGCGTGATGCAGGACGAGATGGCCCGCGCGCTGAAATCGCCCATGGCCCCGCTCGCGGAACTCGCCCGGCAGAACATGGAGCTGTGGGCGAAGATGCAGGCGTCGATGCTCTCGAGCGTCACGCCGCCGCAGGGCGCCGGGCCCACCGAACCCTCCGATTCCGGAAACCGACGCAAGCGCTGAGCCTTGCTGAAAGTCGTTGTATGCAGTTGACGGGTTGCACCACCGTGGTCACGGGCGCCGCGCGCGGCATCGGCCGCGCCATGGCTTTGCGCTTCGCGAGAGAAGGCTCGAATCTCGCGCTGATCGACCTGCGCGCCGAAGACATCGGCGAAACGCAGTCGCTGGCGCTCGCGCTCGGCGTGCAGGCGCGCGCCTATGGGGCCGACGTCTCCGACGAGCAGGCCGTGTGCGGCGCCATGGAGCGCATCGTCGCCGACTTCGGCCGCATCGACGTGCTGGTGAACAACGCCGGCATCGTCAAGGACGCCCTGCTGATCAAGGTGCGCGACGGCGAGATCGTCGACAAGCTGTCGCTGTCGCACTGGCAGTCGGTCATCGACGTGAACCTGACCGGTGTGTTCCTGTGCGGCCGCGAGGCGGCGACGCACATGGTGAAGCGGGGCCAGGGCGGCGTGATCATCAATATCTCGAGCGTCTCGCGCCACGGCAACACGGGGCAGACGAACTACAGCGCCGCCAAGGCCGGGGTCGAGTCGATGGCCGTGGTGTGGGCCAAGGAACTGGCGCGCTATGGCATTCGCGCCGGCGCCATCGCCCCGGGGTATTCGCGCACCGACATCCTCTCGGCGATGAAGCCGGAGCTCCTCGAACGGATCGTCGCGCCGGTGCCCGCCGGGCGTCTCGGGGAACCCGAGGAGATTGCCGAGGCCGCGCTGTTCATCGCCCGCAACGATTTCTTCACCGGGCGCTGCCTCGACCTCGATGGGGGGCTGCGCATCTAGCCGTTTTAGTACGCGGTGCAGTAATATTTTTCATGAAAATCAAATAAATTATACGTAAAAGTAGATAAATCAATAAGTTATAATCAAAGCGCTCGATGTACGTATCTCTTGTGCAGTGCATACAAACGGGTTAGGATATGCGCGCTGGATATCGCCGACCCCCCCGTACAGGAGTACCGACATGACCGACAAGATTGATGTGAACAACTGGCTCAAGACCTACCGCGACGCGTTCGCCCCGGCGCAGCGCGCGCAGGCGGAAGGCTTCAAGGCATTCGAGCGCTTCGCGCGGCACCAGTACGCCGTCGCGGGCGACATCCTGGAGTTCTCGCTGCACGCGACCAAGGTTGCGCTCGCGGTGAAGTCCGGTGAAGAGTTCACGGCCGCGCAGCGCGAGCTGGGCGCCGACTTCGGCGCGAAGCTGCAGAAGCGCGCCGAGGAGCTCGCGACGATCGCGACCGAGACGCAGAATTCGCTGACGGATGCGTTTGCCGCGGCGGCCGACTCGGTGACGACGGTCGCCAAGAAGAAGGCGGCCTGATCGAACCCGGCGACGCCGGATCGATCGAGTAACATGGGCCGGGGCGGGCAAGACGCCCCGGCCCATTTCATTTCGGAGTGCCCCACGTGAACGATGCCCGATCGACACGCACGAACCCGCGAGCGGCGCCGAAGGGTGCCGAGGCAAGCCCACCGGCCGGCGAGGCGCCGGGTCCGGAGCACGACCACCAGCACACGCATGAGCACGACCTCCAGCGCGAGCTCCAGCGCGAGTTTCGCGTGCGGCTCGCGGCGCTGACCGGCGGGCTCGCGCCCGAGGACTATGGCCAGGCGTGGTGGGACTGGTTCCTCGGCCTCACGCGCTCGCCCGATCGCAGCGCCGCGCTCGCCGGCAGCGCCTACGCCAAGGCGATCGACAACTGGCTCTTCATGATGCGGGGCGCCGCTGCGGGCGCGCCGCAGACCGCCGATCCGCGCTTTGCGAACGAAGCGTGGAACGTGTGGCCCTTCAACATGTATGCGCACGCCTACTCGAACTGGGACGCGTGGTGGCGCGAAGCGCTCGCCGCACCGAAGGACATGCCGGAGCGCAGCGCGCAGCTGATGGAGTTCGTCGGCCGCCAGGCCGCGAATCTGGCCTCGCCCGCCAACTACCTCGCGACGAATCCCGAACTCCTCGAGGCGACGCGTTCGGAGGCCGGCCAGAATCTCGTGCGCGGCTTCGGCAACTTCGTCGACGACCTCGCGCGGCTCGTGGAAGACCGCCCGCCTGCGGGCACAGAGGCGTTCAAGGTCGGCGAGCAGGTCGCGGTGACGCCGGGGCAGGTGATCCTGCGCAACCGGCTGGTCGAAGTCATCCAGTACGCGCCGCAGACGGCGCAGGTCAAGGCCGAGCCGATCCTCATCACGCCGGCCTGGATCATGAAGTACTACATCCTCGATCTCTCGCCGCACAACTCGCTCGTGCGCTACCTCGTCGAGCGTGGCCACACGGTCTTTCTCGTCTCATGGAAGAACCCGACCGAGGCGGACCGCGAACTCGGCATGGACGACTACGTGCGCGACGGTTTCTTCGCGGCGCTCGATGCGGTCGGCGCCGTCATGCCGGGGCGCAAGGTGCACGCGCTCGGCTACTGCATCGGCGGCACGCTGCTCACGATCGCGGCGGCGGCGCTCGCGCAGGCGGGCGACCAGCGCCTCGCCAGCATGACCCTGCTCGCGGCGCAGGCGGATTTCTCGGAACCGGGCGAGCTGTCGCTGTTCATCAGTCCGCAGCAGCTCGACATGCTGGAAGCGGTGATGCACCGCGCCGGCGTGCTCGACAGCAAGCAGATGGGCGCCGCGTTCACGCTGCTTCGTGCGCAGGACCTGCTGTGGTCGCCGGCCGTGAAGAAATACGTGCGCGGCGAGACGGACAAGCCGAACGACCTGATGTCCTGGAACGCCGACGGCACGCGCATGCCCTGGCGCATGCACACCGAATACCTGACACGCCTCTACCTCGAGAACGAGCTCGCGCAGGGGAAATTCGCGTTCGAGGGCAAAGCGATCGACCTCGGGCGCATCACGTTGCCGATGTTCGTGGTCGGCACCGAGACCGACCACGTGGCGCCCTGGCACTCGGTGTACAAGCTGCGCGCGCTCACCCGTTCGGACGACTACACGTTCCTGCTGACGAGCGGCGGACACAACGCCGGCATCGTCACGGGCCCGCAGCACCCGAAGCGCCGTTACCGCGTGCGCACCTGGAAGGATGCGACGACGAGCGTGCCGCCCGCCGAGTGGGAGCGCACGACGCCGATCGAGCAGGGCGCGTGGTGGCCGGTGTGGGAGCGCTGGCTGACGGAGCGCTCGGACGAGGCGCTCGTGGCGCCACCCTCCATGGGGAACGCGGCGGCGGGCTACGCGCCGCTCGTCGCGGCACCCGGAGAGTATGTACGGGCGCGCTGAGTCGCGCCAGAGTTTACGATTGTGCTTTTTGGGTGCAGCCTGTCTCTCGAAGACAGGAGAGCGCCATGACCACAGAAGTTCGCCGGATCGCGTATGTCACGGGGGGAATGGGCGGCATCGGCAGTGCCATCTGCCGCAAGCTCTGCGACAGCGGGCACCGGGTCGTGGCCGGTTGCGGGCCGGGCTCTGCACGCAAGGACCGCTGGATCGCCGACATGCGGGCCGCCGGCTACGATGTCCACGCCTCCGAGGGCAATGTCTCCGATTGGGATTCGACCCAGGCCGCGTTCCGCAAGGTGACGACGGAGATCGGGCCCATCGACGTGCTCGTCAACAATGCCGGGATCACGCGCGACGGCACGTTCCGCAAGATGTCCTATGCGGACTGGCACGATGTCATCGAAACGAACCTCAACAGCCTGTTCCACGTCACGAAGCAGGTGATCGACGGCATGGTGGATCGCGGCTGGGGCCGCATCGTCAATATTTCGTCGGTCAACGGCCAGAAAGGCCAGTTCGGCCAGACGAACTACTCGACCGCGAAGGCGGGCATCCACGGGTTTTCGATGGCGCTCGCGCAGGAAGTCGCCTCGCGCGGCGTCACGGTCAATACCGTGTCGCCGGGCTATATCGGCACCGACATGGTGCGTGGCATCCGCCCGGACGTACTCGACAAGATCGTCGCGTCGATCCCGATCCGGCGGCTCGGTGAGCCCGACGAAGTCGCGAGCATCGTCGCGTGGCTCGCGTCCGACCAGGCGGGGTTCGCCACCGGGGCGGATTTTTCGCTGAACGGCGGCCTGCACATGGGCTGAACGCGCCGGCCGACGCCGCGCCCGGGGTGCGCGCCGGGTCGCCGTGGCCGGTGGCGCGCTCTGCTACCATGCGCGCCCCCATGAGCATCGTCACCCGCTTCGCCCCGAGCCCCACCGGCCTGCTGCACATCGGCGGAGTCCGCACGGCCCTCTTTTCCTGGCTGCAGGCCCGCCGCCACGGCGGCAAGTTCATCCTGCGCGTCGAGGACACCGACCGCGAGCGCTCGACCGACGAGGCGGTGCGCGTGATCGTCGAGGGGATGCACTGGCTCGGCCTCGACACGGACGAGGGGCCGTACTACCAGACCCGGCGCTTCGATCGCTACAGGGAAGTGATCGGACAGATGCTCGGCGCGGGCACCGCGTACCACTGTTATTGCTCGAAGGAGGAACTCGAGCGGATGCGCGCGGAGCAGACGGCGCGCAAGGAAAAGCCGCGTTACGACGGCCGCTGCCGCGATCGCAAGGCGCCCGTGCCGGGTGTCCCGCCGGTGGTGCGCTTCCGCAACCCGGTCGACGGCGAGGTCGTCGTCAAGGACCTCGTGCACGGCGACATCGTGTTCAGGAACGCCGAGCTCGACGACCTCATCATCGCGCGCTCGGACGGCACGCCGACCTACAATTTCTGTGTGGTCGTCGACGACGCCGACATGGGCATCACGCACGTGATCCGCGGCGACGACCACATCAACAACACGCCGCGCCAGATGAACATGCTCACCGCGCTCGGGCACACACCGCCCGCCTACGCGCACGTGCCGATGATCCTCGGGCCGGATGGCGCCAAGCTCTCGAAGCGCCACGGCGCGGTCAGCGTGCTGCAGTACGAGGAGGAGGGCTACCTGCCGGACGCGCTGCTCAATTACCTCGTGCGCCTCGGCTGGTCGCACGGCGACCAGGAGATCTTCACGCGCGAGGAAATGATCGCGCTGTTCGACATCGCGGATGTGAACAAGGCGGCGTCGGCGTTCAATCCGGACAAGCTCCTGTGGCTGAACCAGCAGCACCTGATGCGTGCGCAGCCTGCCGCCGTGGCGCGGTACCTCGCGCCGCACCTCGCGCGTCTCGGCCTGCCGGCCGACGACGAGGCGCTCATCGAGGGCGTGATCGTCGCGCAGCGCGAGCGCACGAAGACCCTGAAGGAAATGGCGCTCGCGAGCCGCTTCTTTTTCACCGACGCGCTGGACTACGACGCCAAGGCGGTCGCGAAGCACCTCACGGCCGACGCGAGGGCCATGCTGGCCACCTTGCGGGAGCGCCTCGCGGCGCTGGCTGCCTGGGACGCACCGTCCATCCACGGCACGATCGAGGCGCTGGCCGCCGAACTCGCGGTCGGGCTCGGCAAGGTCGCGCAACCGCTGCGCGTCGCGGTGAGCGGCGGCACGGTGTCGCCGCCGATCGATGCGACACTCGCGCTGCTCGGCCGCGCGCGCACGCTCGCGCGGCTCGAGCCGGGCCGTTACTGAACGAGCTTGCTGACGACGTTCGTCTGCGCGCTCTCGAGCCCTGCGCTCGTGTAGGACCGCATCGCGAAGTACCACGTGCCCTGCGCGAGATTGTCCACGACGTAAGTCGTGAGGCCGGGGTTCGCGACCTGGATGGTCTGCGTGAGCGCGGTCGCGCTCGTGCCGTAGAGGATCCGGTAACCCGCGAGGTCCGTGAGCGTGCTGCCGTCCTCGTTCTGCGTCGGCGCGGTCCAGTTGAGGGTCGCCGAGCCGGTCGTCGTGCCCGCGACCGTGATCGAGAAGGCCGGCAATGTCGCATTGCCGCCGTTGCCGTCGCTCACGCTGATCACGATGTTCGAGGTGGTGCCGACATCGGCCGCGGTCGGCGTGCCCGAGAGACGGCCCGTCGCGGTGTCGAACGTCGCCCACGACGGCCTGTTGGCGATGCCGAAGGCGATCGTGTCGCCACTGTCGGGATCCGATGCCGTGGGCGTGAAGCTGTAGGCTGCGCCCACATTGACGCTCGTGGCGGGCGTGCCCGAAATCGTGGGCGCCCGGTTCGTGGCGTTCACGGTCAGCGAGAAGGCCGGCAGCGTGGCATTGCCGCCCCGGCCGTCACTGACGCTGATCACGATGTTGGCGGTGGTGCCGGCATCGCCCGCGGCCGGCGTACCGGACAGGCGCCCGGTGCTCGTGCTGAACGTGGCCCACGCGGGCCGGTTCGCGATGCCGTACGCGAGCGTATCGCCATCGGGGTCGGACGCGGTCGGCGTGAAGCTGTAGGCGCTGCCCGTGTTCACGGACGTGCCGGGCGTGCCCGAGATCGTCGGCGCGCGATTCGCCGCGGCCGTCACCGTGATCGTGAAGGCGGGGAGCGATGCGCCCGCCGCGCCGTCGCTGACGCTGATCACGATGCCGGAATGTGTGGCGGCGGCCGTCGGCGTGCCGGACAGGCGCCCCGTGTTCGTGCTGAAGCTCGCCCAGGCGGGGCGGTTCGCGATGCTGAAGGTGAGCGCGTTGCCGTCCGGATCGGTGGCGGTCGGCTGGAAGGCCCACGCGGTGCCGACGGTCGCATTGGCCGGCGGCGAGCCGCCAATGGTCGGCGCACGGTTGGCGGGCGCCTGCACCTGGATACTGAAGGCGGGCAGGGAGGCGCTGCCGCCCTTGCCGTCGCTCACGCCGATCACGATATTCGAGAAGGTCCCGACCGCATTCGGCGTGCCGGAGAGACGGCCCGTGCCCGTCGAGAAGTTCGCCCACGCCGGCATGCCGGAAATGGAGAAGGTGAGCGCATCGCCGTCGGCATCGCTCGCGGACGGCTGGAACGAGTACGCCGTGCCGACGATCACGCTCGCGGCGGGGGCGCCGGCAATGACGGGCGGGGTATTGCCCGGTGGCGGGGCGGCCGAAGTCGTGACGGTGATGCGAAACGCGGCGAGCGAGGCGGTCGCGGCCCCGTCGGTCACCGAGATGACGATATCGCCCGAGGCGCCCACGTTCGCCTCGGCCGGTGTGCCGCTGACGCGGCCCGTGGCCGCATTGAAGCCTGCCCACGCGGGCAGGCCGGTCACCGAGAACGTGAGCGGATCGCCGTTCGCATCGCTCGCGTCCGGCGTGAAGGCATAGGCGGTGCCCACCTGCACGGAAGCGGCCGGCGTGCCGGAAATCGTGGGAGCGGCGTTGGCGGGCGGCAGCGTGAACGGATCGCCCGGCGCTTCGGCGTTCGCCGTTTTTTCCTCGTCGAGACAGCCGCCCAGCGCCAGCGTCGCACCTACGAGCAGACAGACGAGATACTGTTTCATTGCCGCGTATTCCTCGATTCCCCGCATCGACTGCGGCCTCGAGGAAGGCGGATTCGGGAATAACGGGATTGACGACAGCGCTCTTGACGTCGAGGCCGGCCGGCAACCCCGCTATCTCGAGTCTGTCAGTACCCAAGACCGGAGGCTTTGCGTCCCCGCCTCGCGGCGGGTATGCCTTTCAATGTCGCGACATTAATAGCACGCTGATTTCGCGCGCATAATGTCTCAGCGTGACGACATCAGGTTTTGTCGCATCGGCGGGATTCCGGTAAATGCGCGCCGCCTTGACATAGCACGGTGGCTTGCGTAGTTTCGCGCCCCTTTCGTGGGGCTATAGCTCAGCTGGGAGAGCGCTTGCATGGCATGCAAGAGGTCGGCGGTTCGATCCCGCCTAGCTCCACCAGATTCCCGCGGCGTCCCCATCGTCTAGAGGCCCAGGACATCGCCCTTTCACGGCGGTAACGGGGGTTCGAATCCCCCTGGGGACGCCATTTCCCGGTCGGCTCACCCGCGGCGCGTCGCGACGCGCGGAGACTTGTGTCGCGCATTGGCTCTTGCTTGTGCGATCAGGTCGCGCGTCATCGCCGCAGGCAGCGCGGCGATCGTCTCGGCCGTGGTGAGTCACGACGGCCGGCTTGCGGTGGGCGTGCATGCGAAAACGCCCGAACTCACGTGTGAACTCGCCAAATGAGACACGCGGGCAAGCGTGTCCCGGGGGAGAAGCCACTCGTGCCGGGCGATCAGCTGATGGTCTTGGAGACCGGATTGGTCCGGGCGCTCTCGACACCGCTGCCGTCGATCGCGGTCATCACGAAATACCAGGTGCCGCCCGCGAGGTTTTCGATCACGTAGGTCGTGAGTCCGCCACCGACCGAAACCTGGTTCGTGTAATTGCCTTGCCCGGTGCCGTAATAGATGCGGTAGCTCGCGAGATTGGTGAGTACGCTGCCGTCGGTGCGTTCGGTGGGCGGCTGCCAGTTGAGCGTGACATTGCCCGTCACGGGTGGCTGGGTGGTGCCGGCGCTCACCGTGATGCTGAACGCCCCGAGGCTGGCCGAGGCGCTGCCGTCCGTCACGCTGATGACGATACCCGAGACCGTGCCGACATCGCCCGCGGCGGGTGTACCGGACAGGCGGCCGGTGGCGGAATCGAACGTCGCCCACGTCGGGCGGTTCGTGATCGAGAACGTGAGCGTCGCGCCTTCAGGGTCGGAGGCCTGCGGCGTGAACGAGTACGCCTGGCCTGCGACCGCCTGCGTCGCAGCGCTGCCCGAGATCGTCGGCGCGCGGTTCGTGGGCGGCGTGGTAGTCGGAGGCGGGTTGGCGTTCGACGTGGCCGAATCGCCGCCGCCGCAGGCCGTGAGGCCCACCGAAACTACCAGCATCACCAGTGCGCCAGGAATCAGTCGCATCGCTCGCAAGCTCCATGTCCATCCGCGGATCGCCGACCCGCGGTCGTCACGCACCTTAGGGGCAGGCAGCGGCGCCAGCAATACACTTAAGCGTCTGTATTCGGAGACATTTTCAGTAGCGTGATGCGCATCGCGCGGCGATAATCCACGTGCCGCAAGTCGAATATCCCTGCCCGGCAGGCAGTTAGGTGACGTTGTTCACGCAGTGCCTAGAACAGTGGCCGCGAAGTGCGTGATTCCGGTCACTCTTCCAGCCCGGGCGGGCAGACTAGACTGCGTCGCATTTCTGATCGCGGGTGCCGATGAAGTTTCGACTCTTCCGTCATTACGTCCACTTGCCGACGGCGCTGCTCGCGGTCGTCGAAGTGCTGGTCCTCTTCAGCGCACCGATGATCGTCGAAGGGCTGCACGGCCGCGCACCCGAACTGCACAAGATCGCCGGGTTCGCGGGCGCCTGCGTCCTCACCCTGCTCGCGATGGGGCTCTACAGCGTGCGCCAGCGCGCCCGCTTCACGGGGGTCATGCTGCGCACGGGGCTCGCGCACCTGCTCGCGATGGCGATCGTGGTGATCGTGTCGTTCTTCTTCGAGCCGCTGCGCCCGAAGCCGCGCCAGCTCGCCGAGTGGGCGGCGCTGTCGTTCATCCTCATCGCGATCGTGCGGCTCATCAGCGATCGGCTGCTCGACGAGGACGCCTTCAAGCGCGTCGTGCTCGTCTTCGGCGCCGGCCAGCGCGCGCAGAGCCTGTCGAAGCTCCGTCGCCGCTCGGACCAGCGCGGTTTCCGGGTCGCGGGCTATCTCGCCGCGCCCGGCGAGGCCGTGCTCGTCGGGCACGACGTGCTCACGCCCGGCGCCCATGAACGCCTGCCGGCGCTCGCCGGGCGCCTGGAGGTCGACGAAATCGTCGTCGCCATGGACGACCGGCGGCGCGAGTTCCCGGTGCGCGAGCTGCTCGACTGCCGTCTCGCCGGCATCGAGGTGATCGACCTCGTCAGCTTCCTCGAGCGCGAGACGGGGCGCGTGCGGCTCGATGTGCTGAACCCGAGCTGGATGATATTCGGCGAAGGCTTTCGCCGGGATCCCGTGCGCCAGTTCACCAAGCGCCTCTTCGACGTGCTCGCCGCGCTCGCGCTGCTCACCGTGACGCTGCCGCTCATCGTCCTGACGATGGTCGCGATCGCGATCGAGGACGGCTTGCGCGGGCCGTACTTTTACCGTCAGCGGCGTGTCGGCCTCGACGGCAAGCTGTTCAACGTACTGAAGTTTCGCAGCATGACGGTCGATGCCGAATCGGACGGCCGTGCACGCTGGGCCACGACGGACGATGCGCGCGTGACGCGGGTGGGGCGATTCATCAGGAAGACACGCATCGACGAGCTGCCGCAGGTGTTCAATGTGCTGCGCGGCGACATGAGCTTCGTCGGCCCGCGGCCCGAGCGGCCCGAATTCGTCAGCCAGTTCGGCGAAACCGTGCCGTATTACGACGAGCGCCACAGTGCCAAGCCCGGCATCACCGGCTGGGCGCAGCTCTGCTATCCCTACGGCGCGTCCGAAAAAGACGCGATCGAGAAACTGCAGTACGACCTCTACTACGTGAAGAACCACACGCTGCTGTTCGACCTCATGATCCTGCTGCAGACCGTCGAGGTGGTCGTGTTCGGCAAGGGCGGGCGGTGAGTGTCGGATTCATTTACAGGGCGCCGCGCCGCACGACGTCAAATGCTTGTTAACTCCCTGATTGTGTTAAGCGGACCGCCGTGCGGCCGGACTCTTGCATGATAAGCTTCGTGGTGGGATGCTTGTCGATGACGACGGAGAGGTCATACGGATGGAAGTCGAGCGCAAAGTAAGCCGTCGCATGTTGCTGCGGGGTGCCTCCGCGGCTGTTCCCGCGATCCTGACCCTGCAGAGCGGCGCCGCCCTGGCGCGTTCGAGCAACCTGATCGGCGCGAATTCGTATGGCGGTGCCGAAAACGGCAAGTACAACTGCCTCGATTTCGACGGCATCGATCGCACCGACATCGCGAATGTGTACGATCTCGGCAGTCCGCCGATGGGACACGTGACCCGCATCGACGCCGAAGCGCGCTACTACAAACAGAACACCACGACCTGGGGCGGCGGCTATACGGAAGTCACGCCTCCGCAAATGTGCGCCGACGGCGGCACCTACGTTCGCCGGGGCCGGTGGGGCAGCACGCAAGTGAACGTCAATCGCGGCGTGCTCGTATCGGCCACTGCGCTCGGTTCGTTCAGCAGTGGCATCAACTACACCGACGTCTGAGTCGGTGTGGCTGCGCGCCGATGGCGCGCAGTGCCTGTGGGCGGACTGGGACGATCTCGCGGTCCTCTATCACCGGCCATCGGGCAAGACCCACTTCATCAACGCCGCCACGGCGTTCCTGCTCGAACAATTCATCGCGGCGCCCGCCACGCTCGATGCGGCGGGCCGGGCGCTCGCGGAGGCACAGGGTCGCGCCGTCGACGACGAGCTGCGTCAGGGTGTCGCGGGCATGGCGCAGCGCCTCGAGGAACTCGGCCTGATCGCACGCGTGTGAGCGACCCGCGCGACTCCACCCTGCGTGTCGGTGCGCTGGCCCCGGCCGAGTTCGAGAGGCGGCTCGGCCACGCCGGCGTCACGGTGCGCATCGGTCCGTTCGATTTCCGCGTGCGCGCCCGCGCCCGCGGGCTTGCCGCGCCGCTGCAGGCGCTCTATCGCGATTATCCGCTGCTCGACGGTGAGCGCGTGCTGCACGGGCACGTCGAGGTGCGCGATGTCGTGCGCCTCCTGCCGCGACCGGCGCGGCGCGTGCGCTTCCTGGTCGACGGCCGCGCGCCCCACGAGGACATGCCTGCGGGCCAGGCGCTGCCGGTGCTCGAGTGGGGCATCAATCTCGTCGTCGCACTGCGCTTCCATGCTTACCTGATGCTGCACGCCGCGGTGCTCGAGCGTGGCGGCCGGGCGCTGCTGCTGCCGGCCTGGCCGGGCCATGGCAAGACGACGCTCTGCGCGGCGCTCGCACATCGTGGCTGGCGCCTGTTCTCGGACGAGTTCGGCCTCGTGCGCCCGGGCAGCCGCGACCTCGTGCCGATCCCGCGGCCCATGCCGCTGAAGAATGCGTCGATCGACGTGATCCGCCGCTTCGTGCCCGAGGCGTACCTCGGCCCGACCATTCCGAACACACGCAAGGGCACGATCGCGCACGTGCGCCCGCCCGGGGACAGTGTCGTGCGTGCCGGGGAGGCTGCGTCGGCCGCGTGGCTCGTCTACCCGCGTTGGGAAGCGGGTGCGAAGCTCGTGCTCAAGGAAATTCCGAAGTCGGAGGGTTACCTGCAGCTCGCGACCAATGCGTTCAACTACGAGATGCTCGGCGAGGCCGGCTTCACGACCGCGCGCGACCTCGTCGACGGCACCCGCTGCTTTAGCCTCGTGTACTCCGACCTCGACGAGGCCGTGGCGGCACTCAATGCCCTCGCGGACGATGCCACGTGACGAGGCACGCCGAACGCGCGCTGCTCGTGGCGGCCCTCACGCAGCCGGCCGACGTCGTCGCGTGGCCGGCGCGCGATCTCGATCTCGTGCTGCGCCTCTTGCGGCGCTCACGCCTGCTCGGGCGTCTCGCGGCGCGCCTCGAAGCGGCGGGGCTCGATCGCGCGCTGCCGGACGCGGCGCGCACGATCCTCGCGAGCGCACTCGTGACCACCCGGGCCCGCGCGAGGCTCGCGCGCTGGGAGCTGGATCGCATCGCGTATGCGCTGCGCGACGATCCGTCGCTCACGCTCGTCGCGATGAAAGGCTGCGCGTACCTGCTCGCGGGCCTGCCGCACGCCGAGGGGCGCATGTTCGCGGACGTGGACCTGCTCGTGCCCGAGGCGCGGCTCGGCGAGGTGGAGGCGCGACTCGTCGCGCTGGGCTGGCGCAGCGCGCCGCTCACTCCGTACGACGAACGCTACTACCGCGTGTGGACGCACGAACTGCCCCCGCTCACCCATGCGGAACGCGAAGTCGAGGTCGACCTGCACCACAACGTGCAGATGCGCACCTCGCGCCTGAAACCGGACGCGACGCGGCTCCTGTCCGCCGCCCGCCCGGTACCCACCCGACTGGTGCCGGGGCTTCGGTTGTTCGGTTATTCGGTCCTCGCGCCGATCGACATGACCCTGCACGCGATGACGCATCTCTTCTACGGCGGCGAAATGGACGATGCACTGCGCGAACTCGTGGACATCGACGCGCTGATCCGGCATTTCGCGGCCCACGAGCCGCAATTCTGGGAGCGTTTCGCGCCGCGCGCCGCCGAACTCGATCTCGCGCGCCCGGCGTTCTACGGCCTGCGCTACGCAGCGCGCCTGCTCGGCACGCCGATTCCGCCCGCGATCAGCGCCGCGGCGCAAGCCTGGGCGCCTCCCGCCGCGGTCGTTGCGCTGATGGACCGGCTCGTTCCCCACGCGCTCTTTCCGCCACACCCCGATCGCCCGCGGCGGGCCGCAGCCTTCGCCCGGCTCCTGCTCTATGTCCGCTCCCATTGGGTGCGGATGCCGCCGCTCATGCTGCTGCGTCACCTTGCCTACAAGTTCTACACGCGGCAGTCGTAAGATCAGCCTCTGGAAGGGAGGATCCATGGAACCATACCTGCGTTTCGCTTACCGAGCCCTGTTCGTAATTGCGGGCCTCGGCCTCGCGCTCGCCCTTGCCGAGGGCCTCGCGGGCCTCGCGGGCCGTTCACTGATCGGACATGAGTACAGCCCGGGCCGCCTGCTCGAAATCTCGACGATGCTCATGGTTTTCGTCATTGGCCTGCAATTGCGCAGGCTGCGCCACTGAGCAGTGTCGGGCCGCTTTACTGGCAATCACCAAGGCATCTATCCGGCGATCGTAACTCATTGATTTATCAATGACTGAATACGTTGGCCCTGCAATTGCATCCTTCTGCTCAGCAATCGGTTTCGTTGGAAGGGTAGCCAAGTGAATTATCGTAAAGCAGCAGTCGTCCTGGGCGCCTTTGTGGGCCTGATCGTTGCGCCCGCGAGCCGGCGGTCGTGATCGACAATCCCGGCGGTGCGTTCGATGGCCAGGATGTCGGTCTGATCGACACCTTCGTTGCCGAGGGTGCCCAGCAAGGCAACCCCGCGAACGAAACCGCGTGGGTCAACGGGATCCTGGGCGGACTGGGCGTAGACCCCGTCACGTACTACATCAAGGATGAACCGGTCACGTATTACGGGACCGATACGGCGGATGTGTTTGCGTTCTTCATGGCAGGCAACGATTCCGAGTACTACCTGATCAAGAATGCAACGCGCATCGCGCTGTTCCAGAATCTGGCGGACCTCGACTGGGGCGTGTTCGACGTAAGCTTGCTCTCCGAGGCGATGAACCTCGGGGGCGACAGCTACACGATCAGCCATGTCACCCGATTCGACGGCACGACGACCACCGTGCCGGAGCCGGCCACGCTCGCCTTGTTCGGCTTTGGCCTGCTGGGTCTCGGCATCGCGAGGCGCCGCAAGGCCGCCTGATCGACCAGGCTCCGGCCGGCCCCGCGCCGTCCGCGATCGAAAAGCCCGGCTTCGCGCCGGGCTTTTCTTTTTTGCTGATACATAATGCGGACTGCGGCAGGCTCGCGCGCAGCCTGATAACGTGGTGCCTGCCCGTGGGCAATGAATGGAAGTTGGCCGTGGAAGATTCGTACGGGACCATGGCCGTCGGCGCCGCGAGCTACGCCGCGGCGACGATCGCCTTCGTCGTCCTGACCTTCCTGCTCGCGACGAGCTGGCGGGGTCGTGCGCAGGGCGTGCGCCTGATCGTGGCGAGCGCCATGACCGCCGTCTGGGCGGCCGTCCTGGCGCTGCAGGCGTGGCGCGGCGGGATGCCCGCGATCGTCGTCTATACGCTCGAGGTGCTGCGCTCGGCCGCCTGGATCGCGGCGCTGCTGGCGCTCGCGCACGGCGTCCTGCCTCGTTTCGTCGGCCTGGCCGCGCACACGACCTGGATTGCGCTGCTCGCGGCCGGCTGGCTGTTCGCGGGCTCGCTCGGACGCCTGCTCGCGCTCGCGGGCATCGTGCTGGCGCTCGTCGTGCTCGTCCTGATCGAGCAGAACTACCGCAACGCCAACGCGAGCGGCCGCGAAGACTTCAAGTTCCTGGCGATCGGCCTCGGCGGGGTCTTCGCGTTCGACCTGTTCCTCTATTCGCAGTCGGAACTGCTGCGCGGCATACCCGCCGACGTGTGGAGCGCGCGGGGCTTCGTCAACGCGCTGCTCGTGCCGCTCATCGCGATTGCCGCCCGGCGCAACCCCCAGTGGTCGCTCGACGTGTTCGTCTCGCGCCAGGCGGTCGTGTTCACAACCGTCATCATGGCGGTCGGCGTGTACCTGTTGCTGATGGCGGCCGGCGGCTATTGGCTGCGCGAGGCGGGGGGGCAATGGGGCACCGCGGCCAACCTGATCTTCTTCACCCTGGCGCTCGCCGTGCTCGCGGCGATGCTGCTGTCGGGCACGATGCGGCGGCGGCTGCGCGTCTTCGTCTCGAAGCACTTCTACCGCAACAAATACGACTACCGCATCGAATGGCTGCGCTTCATCGAGACCCTTTCGACGGGCGGCGACGAAGACAGCCGCCGTACGAGCCTGCGGGCCATGGCGGAGATCTTCGAAAGCCCCGGGGCGATCATGTACACGCGCAGCGACACGGCGTCCGAATACGTGCCTGCGGCATCGTGGCCGATGACACTCGCACAACTCGGCGCGCAGCCGGGTGTTCCGGCGGACCATGAACTCGTGCGGTTCCTCGCGGCGCGCCAGTGGGTGATCGACCTGAAGGAATACGACGCGGCGCCCGACCTTTACCAGAACGTCTCGCTGCCCGCGGGGCTGCGCAGCGCGCCCGCGATCCGCGTGCTCCTGCCCCTGCTGCGGCCCGATGGGCTGTCGGGCTTCGTGCTGCTGTACGATCCGCCGCCGCCCTTCGAGCTGACGTACGAGGATCGCGATCTCCTCAAAACGATCGGCCGGCAGGTCGCGACCATCGTCGCGCAGCACGCGGCCGACCGGCGGCTCGCCGAAAGCCGGCAGTTCGAGGCCTATCACCGCCTCACGGCGTTCATGATGCACGACCTCAAGAATTCGGTGGCGCAACTGCAGCTGATCGTGCGCAACGCGGAGAAGCACCGGCAGAACCCCGCGTTCGTCGACGACACGATCGCGACGATCGGCAATACGGCGGAGCGGATGACACGTCTCATCGAGCAGCTGCGCGATCGCGACAAGGCGCCTGTTGCGCAAGCACTCGATCTCGGCGCGCTCGCGCGCGCCACCGCATCGCGCTGTGCGGACCGATCGCCGCAGGCCCGGCTCGACGGCGTCGCAGAGGCCGTCACGGTGGAGGCCGACGCCGACCGGCTCACGACGGCGCTCGAGCACGTGATCCGCAACGCGCAGGATGCCTGCGAGCCCACGAACTCGATCGTCGTCTCGCTGACGAGCGACGGCGTGCGTGCGTGCCTCAGCGTGGCCGACACGGGGCGGGGCATGGCCCCGGATTTCGTGCGCACGCGCCTCTTCCGGCCGTTCGACAGCACCAAGGGCGCGAAAGGCATGGGAATCGGCGCCTTCCAGGTGCGCGAATACGTCCGCAGCCTCGGCGGCGAGGTAGAAGTGCAAAGCAGTCCCGGTTCGGGCACGCGCTTTGACATTATCCTTCCCGTTTTCGACCACCGACATGCCTGACGAAAAGAAGAAACTGCTGATCGTCGAGGACGACACGGGCCTGCAGAAGCAGCTCAAGTGGACTTTCGACGAATTCGAGGTGCTGCAGGCCGGCAACCGGGCGGAGGCGCTCGCACACCTGCGCCGCAGCGAGCCGCCGGTCGTGCTGCAGGACCTCGGCTTGCCGCCCGACCCGGACGGAGTCGCGGAAGGCATCGCGACCCTGAAGGAGATCCTGAGCCTCGCGCCGCGCAGCAAGGTGATCGTCGTGACCGGCAATGCCGACCGCGACAACGCGGTGCGCGCGGTCGGCCTCGGCGCCTGCGATTTCTACCAGAAGCCGCTCGATACCGATGTGCTGCGCCTGATCGTCGACCGCGCATTCCACATCCACGCGCTGGAGGAGCAGAACCGCGCGCTGCGCGAGGGAGCCGCGAGTTCGCCGCTCAAGGGCATCATTGCGACCGACGCGAGCATGCTGCGGGTATGCCGCATGGTCGAGAAAGTGGCGCCGACGGGCGTGTCGGTGCTCGTGCTCGGCGAGAGCGGCACCGGCAAGGAGCTGATCGCGCGCGCAGTCCACGATCTCGGCGAGCGCCGCAAGGCGCGCTTCGTCGCGATCAATTGCGCGGCGATACCGGAGCAATTGCTCGAGAGCGAGCTGTTCGGCCACGAGAAGGGCGCTTTCACCGGCGCGGTCAAGACGACGCCCGGCAAGATCGAGATCGCCGACGGCGGCACGCTCTTCCTCGACGAGATCGGCGACATGCCGTTGCCGCTGCAGGCGAAGCTGCTGCGCTTCCTGCAGGCGCGCGTGATCGAGCGGGTGGGCGGCCGCGAGGAGATCCCGGTCGACGTGCGCATCGTGTGCGCGACGCATCGGGATTTGCAGGCGATGATCGCGGAACACAGCTTTCGCGAAGACCTGTACTACCGCCTGAGCGAAGTGTCGATCTCGCTGCCGCCGCTGCGCGACCGGCCGGGCGATGCGACCGTCATGGCGCATGCGTTCCTCGGGCGTTACGGTGCGGAGCAGGGCATGCCCCGGCGGGGATTCACGCCGGAGGCGATCGCCGCGATCCAGGCGTACGCCTGGCCCGGCAACGTGCGCGAGCTCGAGAACAAGGTGAAAAGCGCCGTGATCATGGCGGAAGGCCCGCTCGTGACGGCGGCGGACCTCGGCCTCGCCGACGCATCGGGCGGCGAGTTGCTGTTCAACCTGAAGGAAGTGCGTGCCCGGGCCGAGCGGCAGGCGATCCTGCAGGCGCTCGCGCTCTCGGAGAACAATGTGTCGCGCGCCGCGGAGCTGCTCGGCGTCAGCCGGCCGACGCTCTACGACTTGATGGACCGCCATGGCATCCGCCGGGAAGACGGTGAGAGCTGAGCCCAGGGTCGGCCCGCTGGTCGTCGCGCTCGCGGCGATCGCGGTGGCGGTGCTGTGGCCGAGTGTCACTTCGCTCGCGGCGAGCTGGCGCGACATCCACGACTACCAGCACGGCTACCTGATCGCGCTCGTCGCGGCCGCGTGGCTCGCCCTCGTGGCGCGTCGCAGGTGGTCCGCGCCGGCCCGACCCTCGCTCGCGGGCCTCTCCGTGCTCGCCGCGCTGCTCTTCGGCTGGATCGTGGCGCTCACCTCGAACAGCCTCATCGCGCACCAGTTGCTCTTCCCGGCGGTGCTCTGGGCCGCGATCTGGGCTGCGTGCGGCTGGGTCGCGGCGCGCGCGGCCATCGCGCCGGTCACCTACCTCTACTTCGCCACACCGGTCTGGGAGTACACGCTGCCCATCTTGCAGCAGCTCAGCGTGTACGTGACGGAGACGAGCCTGGCATGGCTCGGTGTCTCGGCCCAGGTCCACGAGTTCACGGTGCACATACCGAACGGCACCTTCCAGATCGTGGAAGGCTGCAGCGGCAAGCGTTACTTCATGGTCACGCTGGCCGTCGCGGTACTCGCGGCCGCGGTGAACCGGCTCCGCGGCCGGCGCGCGCTCGTGTTCGTGCTGATCGCGGGCGCGCTGGCGCTCATCGCCAACTGGATCCGCATCGTGATCGTCATCTATGCGGGTTACGTGACCGACATGCAGAGCTACCTCGTCGCGGTCGAGCACCTGACGCTCGGCAACGTCATCTTCGTGGTGCTGCTGCTCACGGTATTCGCGCTCGCGCGCTGGATGTCGGGCGGGCTGCCGCAGGCGCCGCGTCGCGCGCACGGCGCCGGGCGCGCGGCTGCGAGCGTAGCGGCGCCGGCACCGAGAGCAATGCCCCGGTGGAGTACGGCGCTTCCGCTCGTGCTCCTGTGCCTCGTGTGGGTGATCACGAGTTCGCGGGCAGGGGAGCCGGGCGGCGATGCGGCACCGGGTGCGTTCCCCCTGGCGACCAGCCAATGGCAGGGACCGCTCCCCGCGGGGGCCGTCTGGGCGCCCGCATTCGGCGGCGTCGTCGGCGAACGCCGTGCGGCGTACCTGTCGACGGCCGGCATGGACGCAGGAACCGTTGAAATCTACATCGGCACCTACGGGGCGCAGCAGCAGGGCAGGGAGCTCGTCCAGTACGGCAATACGTTGCTCGCGCCGGGCACCTGGCATCGCGCCTGGCCGTATGTCACGCAGACGCTGCCCTCGCGCGGCCCCGCGCTGGCGACATTCGAGGCGCAGTCGGCCGATGGCGCGCGCTGGCTGCTCGCCTACCTGTACGACGTCGGCGGCTGGCATACGAACAACCCGGCATTGGCGCAACTCGCGTACGGGCTGCGGTCGATCCGGCGGCCCGCGCCGTCGGGCGTCGTGGCCCTCGCGGTGCGCTGCCGCGACGACTGTGCGGCGGCTCGGGCACGGGCCGGCGCTTTCTGGGACGATATGTCGCCACAGATCCTGGGCATGCTGCCCTCCGGGAGAGGGAATTGATGAACGCGTTGATGAGGGCCGGGCTGGTGGGGATTCTCGCAATCGCGACCGTCGCCGGTTGCGATCGGCTGATGAGCACGGAGCAACGCCTGGCGCGCGCGCAAACCGCCTTTGATGCCGGCAACGATCAAGTTGCGATGGCGGATGTCAAGGGCATACTCGATCGTGAGCCGGGCAATGTCGCCGGGCGTGTGCTGCTCGCGCGCCTGTCGCTGCGCATCGGGGACCCGGAAAGCGCACGCAAGGAACTCGACCGCGCGATCGCCGCCGGTGCCGACCGTGATGCGGTACGCGACCTCGACCGGGCGATCCTGCTCGCACAAGGCAAATACGCGGACCTGTTGCAATCCGCACAGGCCGACACCTCGGGCCCGCCCGGCACACGGTGGCTCGCCATCGCGAATGCGCAGATGGGACTCGGGCACGGCGATGAAGCGCGCCAATCGCTCGATCGCGCGCTCGAGGCGGCGCCGGACGACCCGGACGTGCACCTCGCAGACGCGCGCTGGTACTGGGCCGCAGGGCGCATCGGGGAGGCCGTCGAGCACCTCGACCGATTGATCGCGGCGCGACCGGATGACGCACGAGCGGCGCTGTATCGCGGCCGCCTCGCCATGTCGATCGGCGATGCGAAGGGGGCGCTCGCCGCGCTCACTTCGGCTCGCGAACACATGGCCGGGCCGCTCACGCTGCCCGAGCAACTCGCCGTGCGGGTCGGGCTCGTCGAAGCTCACATCGCAGCGGCCGATCTCGCCGGCGCCGACAAGGATCTTGCCGACCTGGCACGCCTGGCGCCGGAGGCCTTCCCGACGCGATTCCTGAGGGCACGCATCGCCTACGCGCGGCACGATTACGAGGCGGCGACCACCGAACTGCGGCGCGCACTCACTTCGGACGAGGACAATGTGCCCGCGCGGCTGCTGCTCGGCGCGGTGCTCATCGAGCAGGGGTCCCTCGAGCAGGCCGGAGCCCTGTTCACCCGGCTCGTCGCGGAGCATCCGGACAACATCGAGGCACGCAAGCTCCTCGCGCGCGTGTATCTCGAGCGCAAGGACCCGGTCGGCGCGCGCCGTGTCCTCGCCGAAGCACCGGCCGGTGCCGTGCGGGATGCCGGCGCCGACTGGCTGAGCGGATCCATCCTGATGGCGGGCGGCCAGACCGACGAGGGGCTTGCACTGCTCGAGCAGGGCGCGGCGGCGGCCCCGGGCAATACGGATATCCAGCTCGATCTCGCCAATGCATACCTGATGGCGGGCCGCCGCGACGATGCGCTGCGTGTGCTGCACGCACTGGCGCCCGAGGCCGGGGGATTGCGGCGCCGGCAATTGCTGGTGCTGGCGCAGGTTTCCGGCAAGGATGCCGCCTCTGCCCGCCAGGCGGTGCTGCAACTCACCAGGGACAGTCCCGATGACGCCGCGCTGAAGGTGGTGGGCGCCTACTACCTGCTCGCAGCCGATGCACCCGACGCGGCGCGAGGACTCTTTCGCGACGTGATCGCCGCGGAGCCGCGCAATGTCGGGGCCCTGCTCGGCCTTGCAGCGCTCGAGGTGCAGGCCGGCGACACCGGGGCGGCGGAGGAGGGATTCCGCCGCGTCATCGCGATCGAGCCGGCAAACGAGCGCGCCTATATCGGGCTCGCGACCGTCGCGCTCGCGAAGGGCGACCGGGCCGCGGCAGCGAAATCGCTCGAGCAGGCGATCAGCGCCAATCCTTCGGCCGTCGACTCACGTTTGCGGCTCGCGGATCTCGCATTTGCCGGGCGCGATACGGTCAAGGCGAATGCACTGCTCGAGCAGGCGCTCGCAGTCACCCGCTCGCGCGCGGCGACGCTCGACCGAGTCGGGCAGGTGTTGATGCGCGCCTCGCAGTTCGATGCGGCCCTGCGACGCTTCAATGAATCGGCCGGGCTCGGCAATGCCCAGGCGAACGTCAATGCGGCGATGGCATTGCTCGCGCTCGGGCAACTGGACGATGCGCGCACGCGCCTCGAGGTCGCGGTACGCGAACGCCCCGCATGGCCCGCGCCGAACATGTTGCTCGCACAGATCGACATGCGCCAGAAGCACTTCGATCGTGCGCTCGAACGGGTCGCGGCGTTCGAGAAGGCCGGCGCCCCGGCGGGAGCCGCCGACGAACTGCGTGGCGATGTGTTGCTCGCCGCGGGCCGGGCGGCCGAAGCCGTGACAGCCTATGCCCGCGCTGCCGATGTCCGACCGAGCGCGGCGCTGGCTATCCGCGCGTATCGGGCCGCGGCGGTGGCGGGGCGCACCTCACCCGAAGCGCCGCTCCGGGATTGGCTCCGCACCCACCCGAAGGACGCCATGGTGCTCGTCACACTGGCGGAGTACCACCAGCGCAACGGCGAACGGGCGGCCGCGATCAGGGAATACGAACAGGCGACCGCCGTCTGGAAGGGGCCCGCGGCACTCAACAACCTGGCGTGGCTCTATTACGAGGCCAAAGACCCGCGGGCCCTCGGGCTGGCGCTCCACGCCCATGAGGCGGCGCCGGAAAATCCTGATATTGCCGATACTTACGGTTGGATTCTCGTGGAATCGGGTAATATCAAGGAGGGCCTCCCGATACTCGAGGTGGCCGCCAGGGCGGCGCCCGGGTCCGCGGAGATCCAGTTTCACCACGCGGCCGCGCTCGCGCGGGCAGGGCAAAAGGAGGCAGCCGCCACAGTGCTGCGCAAGCTGATCGCGGAGAATGCGGACTTTCCGTCGCGGAGTGCCGCCGAGGCGCTGCTCAGGACATTGCCATGACTATCGCTGGAAGCCGTCCCATGAATGCCTGGCGCACGCTGGCTGCGCTCGTCATTGCCGTGTGCCTCACGGGGCTCGCCGCGGCGCAGACCGATCCGCCGGCGCCCGCGACGGCCACTGCCGCCCCGGCCCAGGCGGCGCCCGACACCACGCCGCCGGCCGAGACCACCGGCCCCGACTACATCATCGGCCCGGGGGACACCATCCAGATCTTCGTATGGCGCAACCCCGAACTCTCGGTGGTGGTGCCGGTACGCCCCGACGGCAAGATCTCGGCGCCGCTGATCGAGGACATGGTCGCCGTGGGCAAGACGCCATCGGACCTCGCGCGCGACATCGAAGCGAAGCTCGCGGAGTACATCCGCACCCCGCAGGTCAATGTGATCGTCACGAATCCGCAGAGCGCGTTCAGCAAGATCACGGTGGTCGGGCAGGTGGGCACGCCCGGGTCGGTGCCCTATCGCGAGGGCATGACGGTGATGGACGTGGTGCTCGCGTCGGGCGGCCTCGCCGAATTCGCCGCCGGCAATCGCGCGAAGCTCGTGCGCAAGGACGCAAACGGCAAGACCGTGGAGAAGCGCGTACGGCTCGAGGACCTGATGAAAAAGGGGCGGCTGAAGGAAAATGTCGAGATGATGCCCGGCGATGTGCTGATCGTGCCCGAGTCGTTCTTCTGACGGTCGGCCCGCATGAATCTCCGCGAACTGCTCAACAAGATCCTCGACGAACTGCGCGGCGCCTGGCGATTTCGCTGGCTCGCCGTCGCGGCGGCCTGGGCGATCTGCCTCGTCGGCTGGTTCGTCGTGATGACGATGCCGAACACCTACAAGGCGACCGCGAAGGTCTATGTCGACACGCGCGGCATCCTGCGGCCGCTGCTCGAGGGGCTCGCCATCAACCCGGATGTCGCCTCGGGTCTCGATCTCGTGCGCCAGGCGCTGCTCAGCCGCCCGCAGCTCGAACAGGTGGCGCGCGAAACCGATCTCGACCTGCGGGCGACGACTCCGGAGCAGAAGGAAGCGCTGATCCGGGGCATCCGCGAGCGCATTTCGATCGAAGCCGCCGACCTGCGTGCACGCACCACACAGGGCGAGGGGCTCTACGTCATCAGCTTCGAGGACCACAACCGCGGCAAGGCGGTCGAGGTCGTGCAGAAGATGCTGAATGCCTTCGTCGAGAATGCGCTCGGGGAAAAGCGCACCGGACAGGAGACCGCACAGCGCTTCATCGACGAGCAGATCGCGGAATACGAGCAGCGGCTGCGCGACGCCGAAGCGCGCCTCGCGGATTTCAAGAAAAAGAATGTCGGGCTGATGCCGGACAGTACCGGCGATTACTTCGGGAGGATGCAACAGGAGAACGTGGAAGCCGAGCGCGTGCGCACCGCGCTCGCGGTCGCCGAGAGCCGCGCCAGGGAAATCGCGCGCCAGCTCGCCGGCGAAGATCCGTTCCTGTTCGGCTTCGATACGGGCAACAGCGCGCCGGCGGCGACCCAGGGCTCGGGCGACCTCACGTTCCGGATCCAGGAACTGCAACGCCAGCTCGATGAGCTGCTGCTGCGCTATACCGAGAAACACCCGGAAGTGATCGCGACCCGCAAGACCATCGAGGAACTGAAGGAGCGCCAGAGCGAGGAGCTCGCGCGCATCAAGGCGGGCCAGCAGGCGACCGGCAGCCTGTCCTCGTCGCTGAAGACGAACCCGGTCTACCAGAGCCTCGAGATCGAGCAGAAGCGCACGCAGGTGCAGGTCGCGGAGCTGCGCCAGGAACTCGCGCAGCGCCAGGGCAAGATCGCCTCGCTGCGCCAGCAGGTCAATTCCGTGCCGGAAGTCGAGGCCGAGCTCGCGCGCCTCAACCGCGACTACGAAGGCGTGCGCCAGCAGTACAACGAACTCGTGCAGCGGCGCGAAACCGCGAACCTGTCCGAGCAGGCCGACCGCACCGGCACCGTGAAGTTCGACATCATCGAGCCGCCGGCCGCGCCGATCGAGCCGGTGTCGCCGAATCGCCCGCAGATGCTCTTCATGGTGCTGCTCGCGGCGCTCGCCGTCGCCGGCGGCGGCGCCTGGCTCCTGAACCAGCTGCGGCCCGTGTTCCACACGGCGCGCGAGCTGGCCGAGGTTACCGGTGTCACGGTCTTCGGCGCGATCAGCCGCACCTGGGTCGATCGCCATCGCCGGCAGCGCCGCACCGAACTGCTGAAATTCTCGGGTGTGACCGCATTGCTGTTCCTCGTGTTCGGAGTGTTCCTGTCCCTGCAGGACACGCTGGCCCGACAGCTGCAGAAACTGATTGGATGAGCCCCGCATGAGCATCGTCGAACGCGCCCTGAAACGCCTGCAGCAGAGTGGCCAGCGGCCCACGGAAGGCCGCGAGCCGCGTGCGGAGCCGACGACGCACGCGGCGGCACCGAAGCACCCGCCACGCGCGGCACCGGCCCGCAAGTTTGCCGGCGATCCGGGCAAGACGGTCCACATCGACTTCGACGCGCTGCGGCGCTCCGGCCTGTTGCCGCCCGAGCACCAGCAGCGCGAACTGGCGCACCAGTACCGGACTTTGAAGCGGCCGATCCTGAAGTACGCCTTCGGTGGCGACGCGCCGCCGGAGGCGTCGCCCGCGGCCTCGCCGCGCACGCTCATGGTGACGAGTGCGCTCCCCGGGGAAGGCAAGACGTTCACCTCGATCAATCTCGCGCTGAGCCTCGCGCTCGAGAAAGACCACGACGTGATCCTGGTCGACGGCGACGCCCCGAAACCCCACGTGAGCCACGTGCTCAATGTCGGCACCGCGCCGGGCCTGCTCGATCTCCTGGCCGATCCGCACCTGGGTGTCGAGTCGGTCGTGCTGCCGACCGATGTTCCCGGGCTGCACATCCTGCCGGTCGGACGACGCGCCGAATCGGCGACCGAGCTGCTCGCGAGCGCGCGCATGAAACAGGTGATCGGCGAGCTCGAGCGACTCGACCGCCAGTGTCTCGTGCTGCTCGACTCCCCGCCGATCCTGCTGACGAGCGAGGCGCAGGTGCTCGGCTCGCTGTTCGGGCAGGTCGTGCTCGTCGTGCGCGCCGGCGTCACGCCCCAGCAGGCGGTGACGGACGCACTCGCGATCATCGGCGAGGGCCCGCGCGTCGGGCTCGTGCTGAACCAGGCGCTGCACGACAACAGTGTCGGCAGCTACTACGGTTACGGATACGGCGACAATTTCACCGGGGCTGCACAAGCGGAACAACAATGAACATCGCAACAGGGTGGGGTCGGTTCGCGGCGGGCGCGGCGTGGCTGGTCCTTGCAGGCGCCGCCAGCGCGCAGGGCATCGATCTCGGAATCACGGTGGGGGCGTATCACACCGACAACGTGCGACGCACGGATATCGACGAGGAATCGCAGACCGTGGGTGAACTCGGGCTGCGGCTCGGCATCGCGCGCGACGCGGGTCGCTTCACTTCCCACGTCAACGCGAACCTCGCCTACCGGAAGTTCTTCGACGACGCCTACGACGACGACCTCTTCGGCGGGCTCGATGCGCGGCTCGCGTACTGGTTCCTGCCGGAGCGCTTCAGCTGGGTGGTCGAGGAGAACTACGGCCAGGCGCTGATCGAACCGCGCAACGTCGACACGCCGGGCAACCAGCAGGGTGCGAATTACTTCAGCACGGGCCCCGACCTCGTCGTCCCGTTCGGTGCGCGGACGAACCTGCTCGTGAGCGGTCGCTGGTCGGATGCCGCCTACGAGGAAACCGAGGCGGACAACCAGCGCATGACGGGCCGCATCGGCCTCGAGCGGCAGATGAGCGAGCGGTCCACGCTGTCGCTCAATGGCACCGCCGAGCGCGTGGAGTTCGACAATGAGCTGCGCGGCAGCAACTTCGATCGCCAGTCAGCCTATGTCGGTTATGCGACGGAAGGCGCGCGCACCACGCTCAGCCTGGAGGCCGGCTACACGACGCTGCACGATTTCGGCGACACGACCGGCGGACCGCTGCTCGACCTGACGATCGAGCGGCAGCTGTCGCCGCGCTCCACGCTCACGCTGAATGCCGGCACGAACCTCACGGACTCCGCCGAGGCGATGCGTCGCGACCAGCGGATCATCGGCATCGACATCGATGCCGGCCAGTCGATCGTCTCGACCGATTCATTCCAGTCCGATTTCGCCTCGCTCGCGCTCGACCTCGAGGGCGTGCGCACGTCAGTGAGCCTCGGCGTCAACTGGCGCAAGGAGAGCTACGAGCGCACCGACGCCCTCGACCGCGATGCCTCGGGGATTACCGCGCTCGTATTGCGACGCGTGAGCCCGCGTTTGTCCGCTCGGCTGTACGGCGGCTGGACCACGCAGGATTTCGACAACTCGGATGTCAGTTTCGACGAATGGAACGCGGGCCTCGGGCTCGACTGGGCCTTCAGCGAACGCATCGGCGTGACGCTCGCCGGCGATCACTTCTCCGGCTCGGGGGACACCGCCTTCGGTTTCGGGACACGCGACTACACGGAAAACCGCGTCACCGTCCGCCTCACCTACACGCCGCGGCGTCGCTGAGCACAGGCTGCAGCACCGGATGGAACAGGCTGTGACCAACGCGTTCTCGATCGACGTGGAAGACTACTTCCATGTCGAGGCGCTGTCGTCGGCCATCGACCGTTCGCAATGGGCCGGGCTCGAATACCGCGCGGAAGCCAATACACGACGCGTACTCGAGATCCTGGCGGCACGGAGGGTGCGGGCAACCTTCTTCGTGCTCGGCTGGGTTGCGCAACGCTCGCCACAGCTCGTCCGGGACATCCATGCCGCCGGCCACGAAGTGGCGTGCCACGGGCTCACGCACCGCACGGTCTACACGCAGACCCCGGAGGTCTTCCGCGCCGAGACGAGCGAGGCGAAGCAACGGCTCGAAGAGGCGACCGGCGCGCCGGTGCGCGGCTATCGCGCGGCGACGTATTCGATCACCAATGCCTCGTTGTGGGCGCTCGATATCCTCGCCGAGCTCGGCTTTCGCTACGACTCCAGCATCTTTCCGATCCACCACGATCTCTACGGCATTCCCGGCTCGCCGCGCTTTGCCTACCCCGTGGCGTCGGGCGCGCTGCTCGAAGTGCCGATCACCACGGTGCAGTATTTCGGGCAGCGACTGCCCGCGGGTGGCGGCGGGTATTTTCGCCTGCTGCCCTATGCGCTCTTCCGCGCGGCGGTGCGTCGCGTCAATGCGCGCGACGGCCAGGCGGCGGTGTTCTATTGCCACCCGTGGGAGATCGACCCGGGCCAGCCGCGTGTCGCGGGCGTGTCGGCGAAGTCGAGGTTCCGCCATTACACGAACCTCGGTCGCATGGAGGGCCGGTTGCAGCGCCTGCTGCGGGACTTCCGCTGGGGCCGCATGGACGAGGTGTTTGGTGTCGGTTAGCACGGGGGCCCCATCCCGTGCGCACGAACCCGAGGTACTGCCGCTCACGCGCGACCTCGAGGGCGCGTGGGATGCATTCGTGCGCGGTCACCCGGACGGCACGTTCTTTCATCTTGCCGGCTGGCGCGAGGTGCTCGGGCGCGCCTTCGGGCATCGCACCCATTTCCTCCTCGCGCGCACGAACGGGCGAGTGAGCGGGGTGCTGCCGCTCGCCGAGGTGAAGAGCCTGCTCTTCGGCCATTCGCTCGTCTCGACCCCGTTCTGTGTCTATGGCGGCATCGTCGCGGCCGACGAAGCATCGAAAGCCGCACTCGAAGCGCGGGCCTGCGGGCTCGCGCGCGAACTCGGGGTCGACTACCTCGAAATGCGCAATCGCCGCCGCCAGCACCCGGACTGGCCGGTGAAGGATCTCTACGTCACGTTTCGCAAGGCCATCGCCCCGGAGAGTGAAGCCAACCTGCTCGCGATCCCGCGCAAGCAGCGTGCGATGGTGCGCAAGGGAATCCAGAAAGGCCTGCGCGCGGAAATCGATGCGACGCCGGATCGCCACTATGCGATGTACTCGGAAAGCCTGCGCAACCTCGGCACGCCGGTGTTCGCGAAGCGCTACCTCGCGATCCTGCAGGAGGTATTCGGCGGCGACTGCGAGATCCTGACCGTGATGCACGAGGCGGTGCCGGTCGCGAGCGTGCTGAGCTTCTACTTCCGCGACGAAGTCCTGCCGTACTACGGCGGCGGCACGCTGGCCGCCCGCAGCGTGTCGGGCAACGATTTTCTGTACTGGAGCGTCATGGAGCGGGCGCGCGAGGGCGGGCGGCGGCTCTTCGACTACGGCCGCAGCAAGCGTGGCACGGGAGCCTTCGACTTCAAGGCCAACTGGGGCTTCGAGCCCGAGCCGCTCTGCTACGAGTACTACCTCGTCCGGCGCCGCGAGATGCCGAATCTCAGCCCGACGAATCCGAAGTACGACGCCATGATCCGCCTGTGGCGCAGGCTCCCGCTCGCATTGACACAGCGTATCGGCCCACCGGTCGCGAAGTACCTGGGTTAGCGCCATGTGCGGCATCTACGGAGTCCTCGGCCTCACCGGCACCGCACCGCACGCGGCGGAACTGCTGTCGCGCATGGGCCGCGCGATCGTGCATCGCGGCCCCGACGACGAGGGCGCCTTCGCGGAAGGCCCGATGCTGCTCGGGATGCGCCGGCTGTCGATCATCGATGTCGCCGGTGGCCACCAGCCGCTCAGCGGCGAAGACGGCAATGTCGTCGTCGTCTGCAACGGCGAGATCTACAACTTCCAGGCGCTGCGCCGCGAGCTCGAGGCCGCAGGGCATCGCTTCACGACCCGCAGCGACACCGAAGTGATCGTGCATGGCTACGAGGAGTACGGTGACGCGATCCTCGGGCGCCTCGAGGGCATGTTCGGGCTCGCGGTCTGGGACCGCCGGCGCCGGCGGCTGCTGGTGGCGCGCGATCCGCTCGGCATCAAGCCGGTCTACTACCACAGCAGCGCGACGCAGCTCGCGTTCGCGTCGGAAGCGAAGGCGCTGCTGCAGGTGCCGGGCATCGAGGCGCGCGTCGATCCGGCGGCGCTCGCGCAATACCTGTCGGTCGGCTATGTCTGCGCGCCGCAGGCGCTGTTCGCCGGCATGCGCAAGCTCCCCCCGGGCCACGCGCTGATCGCGGAGAACGGCCGCGTCGAGACCCGCGCGTACTGGCGGCTGGCGCCCGGCATCGACGAGAGCCGGCCGGAGCAGGACTGGATCGACGAACTGCGCGCCGAAATGGAACGCGCGGTGTGCGAGCAGATGGTCAGCGACGTGCCGATCGGCGCGTTCCTGTCCGGCGGCATCGATTCGAGCGCCGTCGTGGCCTTCATGTCGCGCCACACCGACCGGCCGGTGCGCACCTACTCGATCGGCTTTGCGGGTTCCTCGGGCGCCGCGCTGTACAACGAGCTGCCGCACGCGCGCACCGTTGCGCAGGCCTTCGGCACGGAGCACAGGGAGATCCTCGTGCAGCCGGACGTCGCCGCGCTGCTGCCGCAACTGCTGTGGCACATGGACGAGCCGGTCGCCGATGCCGCCTTCATCACGACTTACCTCGTGTCGAAGTTCGCGCGCGAGGACGTCACCGTGATCCTCTCTGGCGTCGGCGGCGACGAGCTGTTCGGCGGCTATCGGCGCTATCTCGACGAGCATTACCGGCGCCTCTACCAGCGCATCCCGCGCGTGATCCGCCGCTCGCTGTTCGATCCGATCGCGCGCCGGCTGCCGAGTGATCGCCACCACCGCCTGCTCAACGAGCTGCGGCTCGCGAAAGCCTTCGTGCTCGCCGATTCACTGCCGTTCGAGGAGCGCTACCGGCGCTACATGGAAGTGTTCGACGGTGCGGCACGCGCCGCGCTGCTGCTCAGCGCACCGCCGTCGTTCGACGACTGCATCGCGCGCGCGTTCGCGGCATCCGGCGCGGACGATCCGCTGCGACGGCTGATGGACGTGGACCTCGCGACGCAGATGCCGGAAGACCTGCTGATGCTCACCGACAAGATGAGCATGGCGGTCTCGCTCGAGTGCCGCGTGCCGCTGCTCGACCAGCGCCTCGTCGAACTCGCCGCCCGCATGCCGGCGCGCCTGAAGGTGGGCGGCGGGGAGCTGAAGCGCGGCATGAAGCGCGCGCTCGAGGGCGTGCTGCCCGAGAGCATCCTGCATCGCGAGAAGCGCGGCTTCGGCGCGCCGATCGGTGCCTGGTTCCGCCAGGAGCTCGCGCCGCTGGTCGCGGACCTGCTGTCGCCCGCCACGGTGCGCCGGCGCGGTCTGCTCGACGCGGACGCGGTCGCGCGCACGATCGCCGAGCACGAGCAGCAGCGGGCCGATCGCACCGACCACCTGCTCGCGCTCGTCAATCTCGAGATCTGGGCGCGGCTGTATCTCGACGGCACGAGCGTCGACGACGTCACGGCCGGGCTGAAAGCGCGGCTCGCCGCATGAACGTGCTGTTCGTCTGCCACCGCGTGCCGTATCCGCCCAAGCGCGGCGGCAAGATCCGGCCATTCAACATCATCCGCCACCTGTCGGAACAGGGTCATCGCGTCACGGTCGCCTCGCTGGCACGCAGCGCGGCTGAGCGCGACGAGGCGCGGGACCTGTCGAAGCATTGCGCCGAGGCGCTCGTCGAAGTCATCCCGGCCGCGCCCGCGCTGGCGCAGATGGTGGCGCGGCTGCCGACGGCGAGCCCGTCGAGCTTCGGCTACTTCTGGTCGCGCCGCCTCGCGCGGCGCATCGCGGGCGCCGCGGCGACGACGAAATTCGACCTCGTGTTCGTGCACTGCTCCTCGGTCGCCCCCTATGTCGAGGGGCTCGCCGCGCCGCTGAAGATCATCGACTACGGCGACATGGATTCGCAGAAGTGGCGGGAGTATGCGCAGCACCGGTCGTTTCCGCTCTCGGCCGGCTACTGGCTGGAAGCGGTCAAGCTGGAACGGCGCGAGCGGCGCATCGCCGAACACTTCGACGTGTGCACCTGCACCACGCGCGCCGAGCTCGCGTCGCTGCGCGCGCTCGGCGTGACGAGGCCTTCCGACTGGTTCCCGAACGGGGTGGATGCACAGTTCTTCGCCCCCGATCCGGCGCCGTACGAACCGGACCTCGTCGCATTTGTCGGCCGCATGGATTACTTCCCGAACCAGCAGGGCGTGATCGGCTTCTGCCGCGACGTGCTGCCGTCGCTGCGGGCGCGGCGCCCCGGAGTCCGGTTCGCGATCGTCGGTGCCGACCCGCCCGAGCACATCCGCGCGCTCGCGCGCGAGCCGGGCGTGACCGTGACCGGTTCGGTGCCGGACGTGCGCCCGCACGTGCGTCGCGCCGCGCTCACGGTGGCGCCGCTCGCGATCGCGCGCGGCACGCAGAACAAGATTCTCGAATCGATGGCGATGGGCGTGCCGGTCGTGTGCAGCCCGCAGGCCTCCGGGGGTGTCGATGCCGTGGCAGGGGAGCACCTGCTCGTCGCATCGGGCCCCGGCGAATGGGTCGACGCGATCGACCGCTTGGTGGGAGACGCGGACGCGCGCCGGCAGTTGTCGGTCGCGGGCCGCGATCGTGTGTTGAGCCATCACAGCTGGGCCGCGTCGATGCGGCGGCTCGATGGCCTTATCGGGGCAGCAGGACGATGAAGATCAGCATTTTCGGTCTCGGGTATGTGGGTGCCGTGTCGATGGCCTGTCTCGCGAGGGACGGCCACGAGGTGACCGGCGTGGACGTCGATCCGCTCAAGCTCGAGCTGATCCGCAGCGGCAAGTCGCCCATCGTCGAGGAGGGCATCCAGGACCTGACGCGCGACGTGGTCGCCTCGGGCCGCGTGCGGGTCACGAACGACGTCGCCGCGGCGATCCGCGAGACGGAGCTGTCGTTCGTCTGCGTCGGCACGCCCTCGAGCCCGAACGGCAGCCAGGACATGAGCGCGATCCGGCGCGTGATGGAATCGATCGGCGCGGCGCTCGCCGGCAAGGCCGCATTCCATACCGTGGTGCTGCGCTCGACGGTGCAGCCCGGCACGCTCGACGAACTCGTGCGCCCGACGCTCGAGAAGGCGAGCGGCAAGGTGGCCGACCGGGACTTCGGGCTCGCATTCCAGCCGGAGTTCCTGCGCGAGGGCACTTCGATCAAGGATTACGACCGCCCGCCGATCACGATCGTCGGCACGCGCTCGGACCGCGCCGCGGACACGCTGCGCGCCGTATTCGGCCATCTGCCCTGCGAGTTCGTCGTCACGTCGGTCGGCGTCGCGGAGATGCAGAAATATGCGGCGAATGCCTTCCACGCCGTCAAGATCACGTTCGCGAACGAGATCGGCAGGCTGTCCCGCGCGGTGGATGTCGACGCGCGCGAAGTGATGGCGCTCATCTGCAAGGACACGCATCTCAACATCTCCCCGGCCTACCTGCGCCCCGGGTTCGCGTTCGGCGGCTCGTGCCTGCCGAAGGACCTGCGCGCGCTGACTTACATGGGCAAGACGCGCGATGTCGTGACCCCGATGCTCGGCGGCGTGCTCGGCAGCAACCGCGCCCACATCGACACGGCGATCGACCAGGTGATGCAGGGCGACACGCGCCGCGTCGGCATGATCGGCCTCAGCTTCAAGAAGGGCACCGACGACCTGCGCGAGAGCCCGCTCGTGTCGGTGGCCGAGCGCCTGATCGGCAAGGGCTATGACCTGCGCATCTACGACCCCGAGGTGAACCTGTCGCGCCTGATCGGCGCCAACAAGCGCTTCATCGAACAGAGCATCCCGCACATCGGCAAGCTGATGGTCGGCTCCTGCGAGGAGGCCGTGCGCCATGGCGACACGATCCTCGTCGGGCTCGGCGGCAAGGACATCGAAGCGTCGCTCGCGGCCACGCTCGAGCCGCGGCATGCGGTCGTCGACGTGGTGGGCATTGCCATGCGCGGTGGCAAGGCGGGGCGCTACTCGGGCATCTGCTGGTAGGCTCATGGCCGAGGCTCCGCTCATCGCGCATGTCATCTACCGGCTCGACTACGGTGGTCTCGAGAACGGCCTCGTGAATCTCGTCAACCGCCTGCCGCGCGCGAAGTACCGGCACGCGATCCTGTGCCTCGCCGGGTTCAGTGATTTCCGCAAGCGCATCGAGAGCGCGGATGTCGAAGTGCTGTCGATCGACAAGCAGCCGGGCAAGGACCCGGGCGCCTACGCGCGCCTGTGGCGGCAGTTGCGGCGCCTGCGCCCGGCGGTCGTGCACACGCGCAATCTGGGCACCGCCGACCTGCAGTGGGTGGCGCTCGCCGCGGGCGTGCGCCACCGCGTACACGGCGAGCATGGCTGGGACGCCGCGGATCCCCGCGGTGAGAGTCCGCGCGCGCTGCGGATCCGGCGCCTGTGCCGGCCGGCCACCCAACGGTATGTCGCCGTCTCGAAAGACATCGCGCACTGGCTGCAGGCGCGCATCGGCGTGCCGGAGGCGCGGATCAGCCAGATCTACAACGGGGTCGACGTCGAGCGCTTCCGGCCCGACGGTCCCTTGCCCGCGGACCTGCCCTGGCCCAGGGAGGGCGCTGGGCGGCCCCTCGTGATCGGCACGATCGGGCGGCTCGATCCGATCAAGGACCAGGCGGCGCTGCTCGAGGCCTTCGCACGGCTCGCAGGCGCCTCGGAGGCGGGCGAGGGGCGGCTGAGGCTCGTGATCGTGGGGGATGGCCCGGAGGCCGGGAGGCTGCGGGAGCGGGCCCAGGCGCTCGGTATTGCCTCCCTCGTGTGGATGCCGGGTGCGCGCCCGGACGCGCCCGAGCTGCTGCGCAGCTTTGACATATTCGTGCTGCCGTCGCAGAACGAGGGGATCTCGAACACGATCCTCGAGGCCATGGCCTCGGCCCGACCGGTGGTCGCCGGCGCGGTCGGCGGCAATGGCGAACTGGTCGAGCCCCGCGTCAACGGCGCCCTGTACGATCCGGCGGAGCCCGCCGCGCTGGCCGCCGCCATCGGCCCGTATCTCGACGACGCGGCGCTGCGCGCCGCACAGGGCGCCGCCGGGCGCGAGCGCTGCCTGCGCCGCTTCGCGATGGACACGATGGTGCAGGCCTATACCGGCCTCTACGATGGCCTTCTTGCGGAACACTGACAGCTTATGTGCGGACTGACCGGAATCGTCGATCTCAAGGGCCGTCGCGACCTCGATCGCGCGCTGCTGCGGCGGATGAACGACTCGATCCAGCATCGCGGCCCGGACGGCGAGGGCGAACACCATGAACCGGGCGTCGCGCTCGGCCACCGGCGCCTCGCGATCATCGACATCGCGACCGGCCAGCAGCCGCTCTACAACGAGGACCAGTCGGTCGTCGTCGTCTACAACGGCGAGATCTACAACTACCAGTCGTTGATTCCCGAGCTGCAGGCGCTCGGCCACGTGTTCCACACGAAGAGCGACACCGAAGTGATCGTGCACGCGTGGGAGGCCTGGGGCGAGGCCTGCGTCGAGCGCTTCCGCGGCATGTTCGCGTTCGCGCTGTGGGACCGTAATCGCGAAACCCTGTTCCTCGCGCGCGACCGGCTCGGCGTGAAGCCGCTGTTCTATGCACTGCTGCCCGATGGCCAGTGCGTATTCGGCTCGGAGTTGAAGGCCGTCCTGCTGCACCCGGGTGTCACGCGCACCATCGACCCGTGCGCGGTCGAGGAATATTTCGCCGTCGGCTACGTGGCCGAACCGCGCACGATCTATACGAGCGTGCGCAAGCTCCCCCCGGCGCACACGCTGGCCTTGCGACGGGGTGCGGCGCCTGCTGAGCCGCGCGAATACTGGGACGTACGCTTCTCGCTCGACAACCCCATCGGCTTCGACGACGCGATGGCGGAGCTCGATCAGCGCCTCAAGGACTCGGTCCGGCTGCGCATGATTTCGGAAGTGCCGCTTGGCGCGTTCCTCTCGGGCGGCGTCGACTCGAGCGCGGTGGTGGCGGCGATGGCGCGCATCAGCGATGCACCGGTCAACACCTGTTCCATTTCGTTCGACGACCCGGCTTTCGACGAGACGCGTTTCGCACAGATGGTTGCCGAGCGCTACCAGACCCGGCACTTCGTCGACCAGGTGGCGAGCGATGACTTCGATCTGATCGATACATTGGCGGGCTCCTACGATGAGCCGTATGCTGACAGTTCTGCCATCCCGACGTACCGGGTCTGTCAGCTCGCGCGCCAACACGTCACCGTCGCGTTGTCGGGCGACGGCGGTGACGAGAGCTTCGGAGGTTACCGCCGGTATAGACTGCACGTCGCCGAGGAACGGTTGCGCTCGGCGCTGCCCTTGGGTGTGCGCCGCCCCGTATTCGGGCTGCTCGGCCGCATATATCCGAAGGCAGATTGGGCGCCGCGGGTCTTTCGAGCCAAAACCACTTTTGAATCTCTGGCGCGGTCATCGATCGACGCTTATCTGCATAGTGTTTCCGTGACCAGCGAATCCATGCGCGCCGCCATGTTCTCGTCTCAGATGAAGAGGAGACTGGGTGGCTATCGTGCACACGATCTCTTCCGTGGCTACGCAGCGCGCGCCGGAACCGAAGATCCTCTGGCTCTGATCCAGTATGTCGACCTCAAAACCTATCTCGTGGGGGACATCAACACCAAGGTCGATCGGGCCAGCATGGCGCATTCGCTCGAGGTACGGGAGCCACTCATGGATCATCCGCTCGTCGAATGGCTTGCGACGCTGCCCACGTCAATGAAGCTTCGGGGCGGGGAGGGCAAGTATCTGCTCAAGAAGGCGATGGAGCCGCACCTGCCCTCGGACGTCCTGTACCGGCCAAAGATGGGGTTTGCTGTGCCACTTGCGCGCTGGTTTCGCGGCCCGCTGCAGGGACGCGTGCGCAGCGCGTTGCGCAGCACAGCGCTGCTCGATACCGGACTGTTCAACAGCAAGACGCTCGGGAGTCTGGCCGAAGCGCATTTCTCCGGGCGGCGTGATCACAGCGCGGCACTATGGACCGTGCTCATGTTCGACGCCTTCCTGAGAAGGCCACAATGAATCGGCGACTCAACATCGTCAGTGTATGCCGTTCGCTGCCTACGCCCGATGATCCGTCTGCCGGGATCTTCGTTCGCAATCGCTTGGAAGGCATGGCAGAACTCGCGGACCTCAGGGTCGTGCAACCCATACCGTATTTCCCCGTCGCAGCGCCGCTGCCCGCCTGGGCGCGAAACGATGTCCGGGTTTCGGGTCAGATCGACGTTCTCAATGCGCCCATGTTCTATATACCCGGCGTGGCTAAGTCGCTGGATGCCCGATGGCTTGCCAGATCGATTGGTGGCCGCCTCGCGCGTCTGCACAAGGAGCGCCCGATAGACATAGTGGATGCTCATTTCGGCTACCCGGACGGCGTCGGTTGCATGTACGTTGCGCGACGGCTCGGTATACCGCTCTTCGTAACGTTGCGTGGCTTCGAGAAGGAGTTCATTGACCGCCCGCGCATAGGGCAGAGCATGATGGCCGCATTTCACGCGGCGACCGGACTCATTGCAGTCAGCCATTCGCTGCGACGCTTCGCCATCGAGCACGGCGTACCGCCCCAGAAGATTCGTGTTGTCCACAACGCCATCGACGCGCGGCAATTCAGCGCTGGTGACCGTGATTCTGCGCGCCGGGTTCTGGACATTCGCCCCGAGGTGCCGCTGGTGCTTTCGGTGGGGCACCTCATTCCGCGAAAGCGCCACCATGTATTGCTAGAGGCTTTCTCGCGATTGTTGGCCGGAATGCCTGCCGCCCGCCTGGTCATCATTGGTTCAGCGACGCCGGATGCGGCTTATGCCACGCGGCTGCGCGAGCTCGCCGGCGCGCTGGGTATCGAGGCAAGCGTGACGTTCGCAGGTAATTTGCCGCCAGTCGACGTCGTCAACTGGCTGCGCGCGGCCGATGTGTTCGCACTCGCGACAGCCCGGGAAGGGTGCTGCAACGCTGTGCTCGAGGCGCTCGCAGTGGGCGTGCCGGTCGTGACGACTCCGGTGGGAGACAACGCGGAGTTCGTCGCCGACGGCCGCAATGGCTTTCTGTTTCCAGTCGACGATGTTGAAGCCCTGACGAACGTACTGCGCGCGAGCATCGCGCGCGGCGCCTGGGATCGAGGCGAGATCTCAGGGAAACTGCACGCGAGCGTTGGCGAATGGCCTGAAGTCGCTTCCCGAGTGCTCGAGTTCATGCGCGAGTCGATCAGGCACTAGACCCATGAACCGAATTCCCAAACCTGCCGGCGCACTGCTCAGAACCGTTGCGGGTGCGCTATCGCCGGCCGGTTCGCGAGCCGGGCTCCTCACTCTCATATTTCATCGCGTTGTAGCCGAGCACGATCCGATGAATGCTGACGAGCCGGATGCCACCGAGTTCGCTGCCCGCCTGGATTTACTTGGAGAGATCTTCCAGATCATGACCCTGCGCGAAGCCGCTGCGCGCATGGAATCAGGCAGCCTGCCGGCTCGCGCCGCGTGCATAACGTTCGATGACGGCTACGAAAACAACTGCTCGATCGCTGCGAAGATTCTTGCCGCACGGGGAATGTCCGCGACGTTTTTCATTGCCACAGGCTTTCTCGAGACGGGGTGTATGTGGAACGACGTCGTCATCGAGGCTATTCGCCGTTGCGATGCTTCTCTTGACTTGGAAGCCCTGGGGCTGGGGCGCCATGATCTGCCCGATGACTCCGCAAGGGCGCGGCTTGCCGGTGAGCTGCTGGTGAAGTTGAAGTACCTCCCGCAGTCTAACCGTCTGCAGCTCGCCGATGCGATTGCGGGCGCCGCCGGCGGAGCCACGCCACGCAATCTGATGATGTCGGAGGCGCAGATTCGGCAGCTGGTGGATCTTGGCATGGAAGTGGGTGCGCACACCGTCTCGCACCCGATTCTGGCCAATCTGGATGATTCGGCTGCGCGCCAGGAGATATGCGAAAGCAAGGATCGCCTCGAAGCGATCACGGGTTCTCCCGTATCTTCGTTTGCGTATCCGAACGGGCGCCCCGTTCGCGATTATCGTGCCGTGCACGTGCGTCTGGTACATGAGGCGGGTTTCCATGCGGCAGTCTCAACCGCGTGGGGATGCGCGCGCTCCGGCACCGATCGCTACCAGCTGCCGCGTGTTTCGCCGTGGGATCGCACCGCGACCCACTATGCGCTTCGCCTGGTCCGGAGTTATGTCCAGGGACCAGCTCAACTGGCCTGAGGCTTCAATCGTGAGCTGCCAGCCAAGCCTGCAGCATAGCGAGATCCCAGATAGCGTAGCCGAAGTATGACGCGTGTCCCGTGCGCTGATCTTCGATGAGCCGGTCAATGAACTCCGAGCGCACGATCCCGCGCGCCTTTAGATCGCTCAAATGCGAGTAGATGAGATCGGCAAATCCTGGGTGAGTTCGAAGCCAGATGCTGAACGGCAGTCCGAACCCGTGCTTTTTCTTGTTGATGATCTCGTTAGGCAGGAAGCCGCTCACGGCTTCCTTGTAGAAATGGCGCAGGCGGGTACCGCGCAGCTTGGACCGCGGCGCGATGCGATTTGCCAACCGGACCAGGTCGGGATGCAGCATGGGAAAACGAACTTCGATGCCTGCGAGTTCGCACATCGTGGATACCTTGCGCAGGTCATTGTCCGACAGCGTGTACTGCCAGTCGAAATAGTGCATGCGATGGAGCGCCGAGGTGCTTGGCGCAGCGGCATAGGTTTCTGCCATGTCGCGTAACGGTGCCTGGATGTCAACTTCACCCATGAACTCCGCTGTTAGTGTTTGCGCCAGCTCGGTTCGGAACATGAAGTTCCAGTACTCGAGGCGCTCCGGCATTGGAATGCGGGCCTGTTCCACGTAGCTGCGAAGTTTGCGCAGTGGCGTAAGGCGCGTGGTCGGACTGAGGCGCATCACAAGCGGCTCGATGGCGTTAGTACGCAGGCTCGCAGGCAGGCGCCAGTAGGCTTCGAATACCTGCTGCCGGGCATAGCGCTCGTTGCCGGCAAATATCTCGTCGCCGCCATCTCCGGCAAGCAGCGTGGTCTTGCCGTCGGCCGCGGCGATCCGGGCACAAGCGAAGGTGGGCACTGCTGACGAGTTTCCGAATGGCTCATCGTAGGCCGCGGCAATCCTCGGAAACGCATCGATCACTTCGTCCGGAGTCACATGGTGCTCGTGCGCGATCGTTCCGAACTGCCGACTGGCCAGTCGAGCGAAGTGGCTTTCGTCGTACTCCTGTTCGTCGAATCCAATCGTATATGTGTCTACCGGCCGCCCGGCGACCGTAGAGTAGACTCCTGCGACCGTCGAACTATCGAGTCCGCCGCTCAGGAAGCAGCCAGTTTGTACGCCCGTCTCTTGGGTGCTTATTGCCGATCGCAGGATCGTGAACATCTCGTCGCGCAGCGAGCCGAAGTCCACTTGTCCGTGCTCTACGAATTCCGGTCTCCAGATGTGCTCGATGCGTACTTCGCCCGCCTCGCAGATTGCGGCAGTACCCGGGCGCAACTTGTTGACACCCTCGAATATGGTTCCAGGGGCCGGCACCATGTGCAGCAGCAGAAAATCAAACAACGCTTGGCGTCGCAGCTGGGAGCCCACCGCCGGGAAGCGCGCCACGGCTTCCGCGGACGAGGAGAATACGACGCCATCCCGGATGTTGGCGTAAGCGATCCTTTCAATGCCCATTGGATCGACAGCCAGGATGACGCGGTTGCTCCGGCCATCAATGACTACAACGGCGAAGCGGCCGCGCAGCGACCTGACGATGGCAGGGCCTGATTCGAGGTAACCTGCGAGCAAGGATCCGGCCGTATCGGCAGTGCGTCCAACGCACGCCGCATCTCCTATCCAGAACGGCCCGCCCTGTACCGCGACCGCTACACCTTGCCCTTCCGCCAAGTCCCCCGCCAAGCATGCGGCAGTGGAGCCTTGTATCTCGAAATGGTGCAGCGGAAGGCTGGCGTCCGAGCCCGGATTGGAATCCCGTGTCCTAGCCACCTCGGCGAGCCGCCCGTCAGCCGGACCCGCGTACCCGAAGAATCTCATTGGTCAAACCCCCGCGAATCTGACGGGGTACGAACAATGTAAACTTTGACGCAACCGCAGATTCTGTCACGCGGCTTCGCTAAGCTTCGTCTTTCCCAAAGCAGACCCGCACGATCTGGAACCGATATGGACACAATGCCCCGAATCAAAGCCATTCTTCGCGACTCTCTCAGCCTGGGTGCCCGTGCGGACGCGCTTACGGCCGAAAGTGGGCTTCTCGGCAGTGTACCGGAATTCGACTCCATGGCGGTTGTGACGGTGATCACGATGCTCGAGGATGAGTTCGATTTCGCGGTCGACGATGATGAGTTGTCGGCTGATGTGTTTGCGACCGTCGGGACGCTCAAGTCATTCGTGGACGAGAAACTGGCGCGCGGGTGATGGATCGGGATCCATTCGTCGACTACTACGAGAAGCAGAGTGCTTCTGCAGAGATGGTGGAGCACTTCCATCGTCTCCGCGACCTTTTGCTCAGTGCGATGCGAGGGCGGGTAGCCGACGGTCCGCTGCGGGTAGCCGATATCGGCTGTGGAGCGGGAGCGTTCAGTGCCGTCATGGCGCAAGCTGGCTGCGTTGTCGAGGGTATCGACATCAATGAGCCGCTGGTGCGCATAGCAGGAGAGCGGGCCAAGGCGGCAAATCTTCCGATCACCTTCCATAATGGTTCTGCAGAGTCCCTGCCGTGGCCTGATGGCAGTTTCGATATCGTTGCGATGCCCGAGCTGCTCGAGCACGTGCCCGGCTGGAAAGCCTGCCTCGCAGAGGCTGCCCGGGTTCTGAGATCGGAAGGGGTTCTGTACGTCTCCACGACCAATCGCCTCTGTCCGGTGCAACAGGAATTCTCGCTGCTGCTTTACAGCTGGTATCCAGGATGGCTCAAGCAGCGCTGTGTCGCCATGGCAAAGACCACTCATCGTGAGTGGGTCAATCACGCCATTTTTCCGGCTGTGAACTGGTTTGACCCGTATTCGCTGGGGTCAACAATGCGCAAGCTTGGGTTGGTTCCGATCGACCGGTTTGCGATGTGGGCGCAGTTCTCTTCTGACCTGAAAAAGCAGCGCGTTGGACGTGCGATTGGTGTTATCGCTCCTCTGCGGCTTTTTGGTCACGTTATCAGTCCGGGCACAATGTTGATCGGAAGAAAAATTTGAGTGTCGCGTTCCGCTCCGCTCAAGGCGATTTGTGCTGCGAGTTCGTGCCATCGGACCGTGGTCCGCTGTTCGTCATGTTGCACTTGCCTCGAGCTCAGGTTCGCGACTGCGTGCTCGTCGTGCCTCCATTTGCGGAAGAGATGAACAAATCGAGGCGCCTCGTCGCGGAATTGGCCGCCGCACTCGTGAAGCGCGGGCTTAATGTGGCAATCCCTGATCTCTCGGGTACTGGCGACAGCGCGGGTGATTTTGGAGATGCAAGCTGGATTGCATGGCTTGATGACCTCGCACTGTGCCGCGAATGGACCGAGTCGCGCGGGCTGACTGTATCGAGTCTCTTGGCAATCAGGCTGGGGGCGGCGCTGGCTTGCGACGCAGTGTCAACCGGAAAACTGCCACCTGTGCGACGTACCACGTTTTGCCAGCCGGTACTGGACGGTCGACGCCACCTGCAACAGTTCTTGCGACTGCGGGTTGCTGCGAAGATGGTGTCGCGTGATGGCGGAGAGTCGATCGACTCATTGCGAGGTCTGCTTTCATCAGGCGTTGCCGTCGAGGTGGCCGGCTATTCTGTGGCTCCGGTCCTTGCCCAGGAGCTGGAAGCTATTTCGGCTCCGGATCAGTTGCCGCAAGCGTTTGGTGAGGTTGATTGGGTGGAAGTGGTCAGGTCTCTCGAGGCCGGGCCTTCAGCGCAAGCCATTCGGCTCAGTGAGCGCAGCGGCACAGGTGGCGCCGCGATACGCACACACGCGGTTGTTGGTGAGCCGTTCTGGGGCGCGACCGAAATCGTTGTCGATCGCAACCTGCTCGCCGTGCTGGAGGGATGCCTGGCGGCCGATAGTGCCTCTACCGGAAATCGACCACATTGAACGCCGAGCGCGCAGTTCTATTCAATTGTCGTGATGATCGCCTCATAGGCATCCTTCACGCAGCCAATGTTCCGGAATCCCGACTCGGAGTTCTTGTGGTGGTTGGCGGGCCGCAGTACCGCGTCGGCAGCCATCGGCAGTTCGTCCTGATGGCGCGCAAGTGGGCATTGGCGGGATACCCTGTGTTTCGATTCGACTATCGAGGGATGGGTGATAGCGCCGGCGGGTGCCGTACCTTTGAATCGGTCGATGACGATGTTCGTTCCGCCGTCAATACGCTCATGCGTGAACTGCCCTATCTCAAGGGCGTCGTCATCTTTGGTCTTTGTGATGCCGCATCGGCGGCGCTGATGTACAGCGCGACTGATGCGAGAATTGCAGGATTAATCCTTGCGAACCCATGGGTACGAACGCCGCAAGGCGAAGCGCGGTCCTTTGTACGCCACTATTATGGCGCACGGTTGCTGCAGGGCTCGTTCTGGCGAAAGGTGTTCGCGGGTGAGTTCCGGCTCATGGAGTCCGCGCGGGGATTCTTGGGCTCATGGCTCCTTGCGCGAGAGCAAGGGCAATCGGCGCCCCGCCGGAGTGGAGGTACCTTCATAGATCGGATGCTGGCTGGCCTCAAGGAGTTCACCAGGCCCGTGCTGATCCTGATCAGTGAACATGATCTCACCGCCAGCGAGTTCACGGATCTATGTGCAGACAATCAAGCCTGGAAGGCGGCGGTTGACCGACCGAATGTGGCGCGCCATACGTTGGGTGGGGCGGACCATACGTTCGCATCACGTGCCACGCTCGACGAGGCTGTGGATGTATCGATAGCATGGCTGGCAGTTTACGAGAATCAGTGCGTATGAAGATTCTGTATCACCATCGCACGGCGTCCCGTGACGGCCAGTCGACGCATATCGAAGAAATGGTGAAGGCCATGCGCAGCCTGGGCCACACCGTCGAGATCGTGGCGCCGGCAGTTGATGATTCCGACCAGACCGGAGGCAGTGGTGGCTGGGCGGGTCAACTCAAGCGTCTGCTGCCGAAGCCTGTCTATGAGTTCCTGGAGCTTGTCTACAGCGTGGTCGCCTATCGCCGGTTGGCGCGGGCCATAAAGGCGTTCAAGCCGGATTTCATTTACGAGCGGTACAATCTTTTTCTGCTCGCGGGCGCCTGGGCACGTAAACGATTCGGCGTGCCGCTCGTGCTTGAAGTGAATGCGCCGATGGCACTCGAGCGCCGCCAGTACGGTGGCCTCAGCCTGGGTTGGCTGGCCGACTGGGCCGAGCATTTCGTTTGGCGTAGTGCCGACACTGTGTTGCCTGTCAGCCAGGTTCTGGCGGATCACATTCAAGGAACGGGAGTTCCAGCGGAGCGACTCGTCGTCGTGCCGAACGGCATCAATCCGGAGGACTACGCAAACCTGCCATCCCGCGAAGAGGCCAAAGCGCGACTCGGCTTGTCCGGGCGGCTCGTCATTGGATTTACCGGCTTCGTGCGCGAATGGGACCGCCTGGATCGGGTAGTGGCCTGGTTGGCACGATACGATGGCCCCCAGCGCTTGCACTTGCTCGTTGTGGGAGATGGTCCCGCCCGGGTCGAGATCGAGTCTTGTGCTGCAGCCTGTGGAATCTCCGACCGGGTGAGTTTCACGGGCGTCATTTCACGCGGCCAGGTTCCCGCGGCTGCCTCCGCCTTTGATGTTGCATTGCAGACTGCGCTCGTACCGTATGCGTCCCCGCTATGCCTGTTCGAGTACCTTGCGCTTGGGATTGCCACTGTGGCTCCGGACCAACCCAATCACCACGAGATCGTTACCGGTGATTCAAGTGCGGTTCTCTATGAGCCCGAGGATCCGACCGGCCTTGAGCGCGCGATCGAGAAGCTTTGCCGCGATGCAGATTTCCGACAGGCGATCGCACGAGCAGGCCAGCAGCTCATCGCGGAGAAGCACTTGACCTGGCAAGAGCACGCGCGGCACGTCGTACAACTCGCTACCGCATTGGTTAAGCGATAACCTGAACACGTGGTTGGCTTGGGACGTTCCACGATTGTCGATGTGTGATCGCAGTCACATAATGCCGTTGCGCCCGTCGCCAATTGGCAACGCTTAAAGGCGCCATTACAGCGTTGAGAAGCGGTATCTTTGCGTTGCTGATCACGCACCTAACCCAGACGAATATCGAGCTGAGGGCCGCACCAAATGAAGCGTAGGGAGTTCCTCCGGAACACTGCCGGGATGGCCGGCGCCATTCTGCCCGGACTGGCATGGAGTCAGTCCGCGCCATGCCCGCCACCGACCATGGGCATCTCGGGCGGTAGCACGGCAAACACCGCTTGCAACGCGAGTAGCGCCGCGGCGGATTGGGCCGCAAGGTCAACCGGCGCGGGCGTGGTATGGGCGACGGATTTCTCCGAGTCCCCCGGGGCCATCGAGAAATTCATCCTCCGCAGCAACGGCACACCCGCAAGCTGGACATCGCTCGACACGAGCGAGGGTATCCAGGGGCGCGGCGCAATGCGTCAGTACTGTGGGGCAGGTGCCCGCAACGGTCACAAGTGGCCCCGGCCATTTTCACCGTTTCCTGCCGACTCGAAGTTCAGTTTGTCGGCGGATCCTGGCTTTACCAAAGGCATCGGAGGCAACACGGGCGGCGTGCAGTGGCCTTATTCAGGCGAGCGGCCCGATGCAACGGACTATCTGAAGTGGCGCTATGGTCTGTACGGACACAGCGCCTACTGGAATACGACGCGGGAGTACTCGCAGACCACGCCATGGGAATGGGTGCAGAAGTCGGGCGGCGCGACGCGCGATTTCTACATTCAGGTGCGCACAAAGATCACGGCTTCGCTGTTCAACATCAACAATCTCATCGCCAACAACCATCGCGGCAAGCATGTCTATATCGACCTGTGTGGTGGCGGTGCGGGTGAGCTCGTATCCTTCTCACCTGCCGAGCACACATCGGGCAACTACGTTTCGCATCGCGCGCGCTTCTATACATACTTTAATGGATTTGATCTCGAAGAGATGATCCAGCAACAGCCTGCGCCCTTGGTGCAGCGTGGCGGTGCCTGGGACGCGAGTTGCCGTTCCGACAATCGGGCATCGGGCCAGTGCTGGGACATGCCGGAGAACGAGTGGTTCACGCTGCTCTTCCACGTCATTCCTGGCCGGCACAACGCGAGCATGGGCGCGCCGCAGTACAACCCGTGGCTCGGGTATGCGACCGCGACAGCGCGAGACACGGGTGTCGAAGTCTGGGGTCACAAGCGGGGAGATTCGGGCTATTCGCTGATCCACCGACGTGTCGAGACTTCGCCGGGCGCCAACAACGGTTATGCCTGGTATTACAACGCGACGACTGAGTCCAATTACAACTCAACCAAGGGGCCGTGCGGCTTCAACGAGTTCGAGATAAACGCCTACATGGGATCAAGGAACGACCCGAGCGAAATGGAATGGACACGCTGGTTCGACCAGATCATTTTCTCACATGAATTCATCCCCGCCCCGAACGACGGGCTGGGCTGACCGGTTCGGGGTTCATCAGATGAAGCGTCGTGATTTTTTCGCTGTGTCCATCGGCACTACCTTGGCTGCCCGTCAGGGATTCGCTTTTGCGCAAAGCCCACCTTGTCCACCGCCCATGCTGGAATCGGACGGCGGCGGACAAGCTCAAAACCCGTGTACCGATTCAGCGGAAGGCGCTGCGGTCGAACGTAATACGGTCAAGCTGGTCGGCACCAATTCCGAGGCGAGTGTAAAGCCCGCAGGGATCTCGGCGGCCGATTGGCAGTACAGCCTGTTTGCTTCATGGAGCGGCGGTGCCTTCGTTCCAGGATGGGGGACTCACGGCGCTTACGTGTGCGCCAACACGGGCGGGCACGGCGCACCTGAAAACTACGACGCCGTTCTGTTCGATTTCGCAGACTATACGTGGAAGTTCTTGGCGAACACGCAGGGTGTTGCAGCCAATTCGTCTCCTCGTAGCGGTGGTAGCACGACGGGGTCGCCTTGGTATGAGGTGTCTGGAACTCAAGTGCCATCGCCGTCACACGTCTACAAGCATCAGATCGGTGTGGGGGCGTCGTTGTATCAGACTGCCCGGCATGCCGTCTGCACTGAATCGCTAACTGCAGACCGCACGGTGCGGCTCGCTTTGAATGCGAACAGAACCTGTACATACATGCGATTCGGGACGAACAGCACATACTCGGCTTTTCCGGGATTCAACAGTTTTGGGGGCTTCGATAGCGCTGAGGCGATGTATGACCCGGTGCGCAATCGTCTGTGGCATTTCACGACGATGACGCATTACGTTTCGACGATGCCTTGGATGAACCTGAGTACGGGCACTTGGTCCGGTACAGCAGTCGGCAATTTTACGGCCGAGGGAAACAGCCGCGCTGCCCTGATTCATGATCAGGACGCGGGTTATGTATGGGTGGGAAAAAGTACCGGCCAGCTTTATCGCGTGAATCTTGCGTCGTCTCAGCTTCGCTATGAAGAACTGTCGTCAACGGGTACGGCAAACATAGGCATGTCCGGTCCCGGCGAGGGCACACGTTGGCACAAGTACCCGGTCGCTGACGGCGGCGATGGCTGTTTTTATACGTACATCGATAACGGCTCGCGGCAGCTCAAGAAATTCGACCCGGTCTCGCGCGTCTTCAGTAACGTAACTGTATCGATTGGTCCGGCAATCCCACGCATCGGGTCGGCCATCTATCCCAACCAGAGCACACATTTCACGCGCTTCTGTTACGTACCGGCACGCAAGTGCTTTGCGTGGGTACCCGGCAACGGACAGCAGATCGCCCTTCTGCGCCCCTGATTCTCGAGTATCTGTCAGCATCCGGACCTTGAATTGGCCGCATTTGCTCCGGGCGTGCCGGTTGCCTATAGTCGTAGGGCGGTTCACAGGTCCGCGGGGCCAGCCAATGAGTCGATGGAACAGCAAGATGTATGCGCGCCCGGCGCTAGCCGTCGCCGTTGTGGCGCTGTGCTGCAACTTTGCCCTCGGTCAGGAAGTGCCGGGTTGCGGTAATCTTCAGAACGCCTTCGGCCCGTACGATTATCGGGATCCCGGACAGGCGAAGAACCTGGATGTCGTCGAACGTTTTCATTTTACGCAGCAGGTGGAGTTCCTTGAGCGTGGACAATCAAGCGCCGAGCCGCTCTCGGATATTGTCTATACGTTGCGCGCTTTTCCGAACCATCATCGGGCACTGAACTCAATCGCGCGATTGCAGTTGCGTGGTGAGCGGTTCCCGGAAAATACGATGGACGTGGATTGCTTCTTCAAGCGTGCATCCACCTTTGCGCCCGAGGACTACAAGGTCCATCTCCTGTACGGGATGTTCCTGGCGAAGCAAAAGCAGCTTGAAGGCGCAAGATCGGAGTACGAGACCGCTCTCAGGCTCGCCCCGGAGTCGGTGGATGTCAATTACACGGCCGGTCTCTTCTTTGTCGAGATCGGTGACATCGCTCGCGCTAAGCAGTTGGCAGATGTTGCCTACGCCGCAGGCTATCCCTTGCCGGGGTTGCGCAATCGTCTTGCCGCGGCTGAAGCAAAGCAGAATAAATAGGTTTCTAGTGCTGCCGGCTTGGCGCTTTTGCCTGGCACGCCCCAACTGTGCTGGTGGTGTGCGCCGCATGATTGTTTGCCGACGTTCCTGCACCGATTCAAGTATTGCGCATACACCTGACCGGTTCATTGCGGCATGAGCCTAACCACGATTGCCGTCATTGCACTCTTTTTGTCGGGTAGCATGCTTGCTCTCGCCCGTCATCCCATTTACGGGTTGATGACCTATGTCGCGTTCTTCTATCTGAGCCCACCTGATCGCTGGTGGGGCCAGGGCCTGCTTGCAGAGATACGGTGGTCACTGTCCGCCGCGGTAGTCACGCTGATTGCGTTGCTTATACATTCAGCAAAGCTGCCTTCGCGACCTTTCGCGGACAAATCGTTAATGATCGGGCTGATTCTGTTTGCGGGGTGGATCGGATTACAGAGCATCTGGGCTGTAGACGCGCCCATGCATGCCGATCTCTTCTCGATGTATGCGAAGTTCCCCATCGTTCTCTATATGATCTGGCGCTGCATTGATTCTGACCGCCATCTCAAATACTTCCTTGGCATGCACGTACTGGGATGCCTGTATTTTGCGTGGATTGCCTACACAACCTATCAGGGTGGTCGATTCGAAGGTTTCGGAGGCCCGGGACTCGATGACGCGAATGCTGGTGCGCTCGCGCTCGTGACTGGGCTGATGGTGGCTGCCGCGCTGTTCTTTGGCGTGAGCAAGATCGAGAAGGTGGTCATGTTCCTCTCGGTGCCATTGATACTGAACGCGATCGTAGCGACGATCAGTCGCAGCGGATTTCTGGCCATACTGGTGGGCGGGACGGTCTTCAACGCTGTCGTGCCCCGGAAGTTTCGCGGAGTTGTTCGAGTTTCTTCCGTTGCAGGCATAGTTCTGCTGTTAATGCTGACAACCAATGCGTACTGGGATCGAATCGCATCGATCAAGTACGCGGGCGCAGATATCGAGGACGTCGATACTGGTGGTGGCCGAGTCGAGCAGATTCAAGCCCAGTGGCGCATGTTCAAAGACCATCCGATGGGCTGTGGACACCGTTGCACGGCGGATCTGAGCCGGTTCTATCTTGAAGAGAGATTCCTGGATGCGAGCGGCGCTCGTTCCTCGCACAACACCATGATGACTATCCTCGTCGAGCAGGGAGTCCCGGGTATCCTTCTTTACTTCGGACTCTTGGCTTGGCTGATTCGCCGTCTGTTGACAGCGAGAAGGCTGTTTCGAGACGCCGATAGCTTCCCGGCGATCGTATTCCCCGGCGTTGCTGCTGCTCTCTGCGCAATCTTCATTGGCGATTTTTTCGTCGATTATCTCAAGTTCGAGTTGCGTTTCTGGTTTCTCACCCTGCTGGCAGTGTTGGTCGCGATGGGGCGGGTCGCGCCCGGCAAAGAGCCCGCGTTGGGGTCGGGCCGTGTCCCGGTGCGGCCGAAGAAGCAGGTCTGACAGTGCAACGGGAGCTTTTGAGAATCGATGTCTAATCGCTTTGGCACAGCACTAAAAGAGTTTGGCCTCGTCACGGGCTTGCTATACCTGACTAGCAGCGCCTTGGCGAGGCTGACAAGACATGTTCGGCTGTTCGCATACGATCTGGTCGTGCAGCCAGTTCCGGAGCGACCCCAGAGTGAAGTTCCCGGCAGGTTGAATCAGTTATCGCTTCGTCCGCTCACCCGGTGTGATCTATCAGGTGAACAGATTCCCGTCGCTGCTGAAGTCATTGAAGCGAGGCTTCGTCAACAAGCGGTGTGCCTTGGCGCATTTCGTCGTGACGAACTCGTCGGGTACCTCTGGTATTCGCCACGTCAGTATCTGGAGGACGAAGTGTTGTGCAGGTATGCGCTTGAGCCCGCAGCCGCATCGGTTTTTGACTTTGATCTTTACATCCTGCCGAAATACAGAATGGGTCGTGCGTTCACCGGCATTTGGTATAGCGCCAATGAGCACCTTCGCGAGCGTGGCGTCCGATATACCTTCAGCAGGATTTCGAAGTTCAACACGGCCTCTTTAAGGGCGCATGCGCATCTCGGTTGCCGCAGGATTGCCACGGCGCTTTTTCTTCGTGCTTGGTCATTACAGCTCATGCTGTCAGGGATGCGGCCGTACGTGCATCTATCCTTCGGGTCCGCGCGTCCAGTGGAGCTTCGCCTGGCAGCGAGTGCCGCTCTGGTTGTTTCACGCCCATGACTGCGTGATTCCTTTATTGCTCGGGGATGTTACGGACCGGAGCGGCGGCGTGTGCGGCAGAGTTCGTCAAATTCAGCAGCGAGGCGACCGGCCTGGTTCTCTCGCGCGTAGCTTCGGAGTGCAATTGGGTCCGGAGCTGAACTGTGCCCTTGAGCGCGCTGTTGGATGAAATCTATCAATGCAGCTTCAATTTCGGCAGCCGAATCAAGGCGGGCGATGAGGCTGACACCAACAGACCGCAGCGCGTCCGCTGTGTCGCCATCCGGATCGGTAAGCGCCACTATCGGCCGCCCAGCTCGCATGTACTCGTATATTTTCGCGGGAATCTGTGAGTTGCAGCTGGCGGCTTGCAGGATCAGCAATCCGTCAACGGTGAGCATTTCCGCCAGAGCAGAGGCATAGTCGATAGCAGGCGCCAGCTGAACGATATCGCCGATGCCGCATGCTTCGATCATTTCGGTGTACCGCGCGTCGGCTCCAGTGGCGCGCAGGATCAGACGCAGGCGTGCTGTGATTGACGGGTCTTTGCCCTTCATTGACGCGATTGCTGAGAATAGATGACGGGGGTCGCGCTCTTCCGGGTAAATGACCCCCGAATGCAGGAGTGTGACCATGCCGGAAGTTGTGCTGGACAGGTCTCGCTTAGGCAAAGAGGCTTCTGCGCGCGCGAATTCGGGCTCGTCATAGCCGTTCTCGATGACCGACAGCCGATGTGATTCGAACTCGGGAAATCTTGTGGAGTACTCGCGGGCAGCCCCTGGAGTAGTTACGACGACATGCTGAGCGTGTGCAAACACATCGGCTTCGAGGCGTTTCCACGCCATGTTCTGAGCGGGTTCCGGTGGGTAGTCTCCCTGCCACATTGGGTCGCGAAACTCCGCTACCCACGGAATCCCTGCTCGGCGCGCAACATCCATGCCGATCATATGTGCTGTGGCGATGGGAAACGTCGACCACACGACGTCAACGGGTTTCTCACGCACAAGTTTCAATGCTGCGCGCACGGCGAAGTAGCGCCAACTGCTCCACCGGTCCGGAAGTGCGAGTCTGCGCGGATAGCGCCCGAGCACCCTGAGCGTACCCGCTACGTCCATTCCGTAGGCCCTGCGAACTTCAAACGGATACGCCTGTTCCTCCGGGTCGATTGGGGCCACAAGCTTGTATGCGGAAGAGGAGACAGTGAGTACCACCGGATCCCAGCCATAGCGCGGCAGGTACTTGGCGAAACACAGGGTGCGCTGAATTCCACTGATGCCGCGTAGCGGCGGGAAATGGAATGCGATGAGCAGGACCGTACGTCTCGACATGGTGGAGCTAGACGAGAATCTCGGCGGGAGCAGGATGGCTCAGAAATGCCCGTGGGCTCGCGCTGAGGCCGTAGGCCCCACTCTGCAGTATTGCGATCAGATCACCCTCGCGCGCATGGCCGAGCGGCATCCTGTCGGCCAGCAGGTCGAGCGGTGTGCAAAGCGGACCGACGACCGAAGCCGGATCGGTGCTCTCGCCATCGACCCGATCGCCGACGACGACCGGATAGTTCTTGCGGATCACCTGTCCAAAATTGCCCGATGCGGCCAAGTGGTGATGCAGGCCGCCGTCGCAGATCAGGAAGACCTGGCCTCTGGAGATCTTCCGGTCGATGACTCGACATACGTAGACACCGGCTTCCCCGACGAGATAGCGCCCGAGTTCGAGAACGAGCTCGGCATCGGGCATGCCGCTGCGAATCTTCGGTACCAGCCTGCGCAGATTCTCCCCGATGGGTGCAAGGTCGAGAATGCGCTCGCCCGGAAAATAGGGGATGCCGAATCCGCCGCCCATGTTGAACAAGGCCACTGCCGCGGGCGCGTGGGCCGCCAGCTGCAGGCCCAGTTCGACCGTTTTCTGCTGCGCCTCGATGATCGCGTCTGTGCTCAGGTTCTGCGAGCCCCAGAAAATATGAAAGCCGCGAAACTCGAGTGGCATGGTGCCGATCTGGCGCAGTACGTCGGGAACGCGCTCGGCGTCGATGCCGAACTGTTTCGGGCCGCCGCCCATCTTCATGCCGGAGGATTTCAGCTCGAAATCGGGATTGACACGCACTGCGACGCGCGGCCGCGGACCGCCAGCGTGAGCGAGCGCGGCGAGCATTCGCAGTTCGCGCTCGGATTCCACGTTGATCGTGATTCCCGATGCGACGGCATACTCGAGCTCTTCGTCGGTCTTGGCGGGGCCAGCGAAGCTGATGTCCCTCGGGTTCGCCCCCGCATCGAGCGCCACACGAAGCTCGCCGGCAGAAGCCACGTCGAGACCGTCGACCAGGTTGTCCATGTGCCGCACCACTTCCGGGTGCGGGTTGGCCTTCATGGCATAGTGAAGATGGATCTCGGCGGGAAGGGCGGCTCGCAGCCCCTCGACCTTGCGCGTCATGACCGCACGATCGTAAACGTAGAACGGTGTCTGGCTGACCTGAGCCGCAAGGTCGGTGATTGGCCGGCCACCGACCACGAGGCAGTTGTTCCGCACCTCGAACCACGGATGCGCGCCGTGCTTGGCAAAGTTGATCGTCATGATGCGCTGGATGAAAACGTGTCCCGGAGTTCCGCCGCAAGCCGCGAGCGATCATATTTGCCGTTCGGATTGCGGGGCAGGCTTTCCCGCCAGTCGATGCGAGCGGGGACCATGAAAGCAGGAAGCTCCTTGCGGATCGCCTCGAGCAGTGGTGTGTCGTCGGGCGCATGGCCTTCGAGGGGAGCTGCCACGAGGATCACAGCCTGGCCGAGCGTGGGGTGTGGCACACCGACCGCGGCAGCATCGGCCAGCAGACCCGAGGCAAAGGCGACCTCTTCGATTTCCGACGGGCTGACCCGGTAACCGGATGTCTTGATCATCTCGTCCTTGCGGCCGATGAAGTAAAGGAAACCGTCCTCGTCCATTTTCACCGTGTCGCCCGACCAGACCGCCATCTCCGGGATCATCAGCCCGGCCAGTTGCCCCGGCGCGGGCTTGAAGCGCTCGGCAGTCTTTTCCGCGTCGTTCCAGTATCCGAGCGATACCAGCGAGCCTCGGTGCACGAGCTCGCCAGGTTCGTCAGGGGCGCAGGGGCTGCCATCGGGGCGCGCGACGACGATTTCCGCATTGGGAATCGCCTTGCCCATCGAGCCTGGCCGCTTGTCGATCTCGGCTGGGGGCAGGTAGGTGGATCGGAAGGCCTCGGTGAGGCCATACATGAGGAACACCTGTGTATCAGGCATGCGATCCCGCAGCTTGCGCAACGTGGCGCCGGTGAGTGCGCCGCCCGAGTTCGTGATGTAACGCAGGTGCTTTGTGATCGAGGCCGGCCACTCGAGGCCGCTCAACTGTGCCCAGAGGGGCGGCACGCCGGCGAGACCCGTGATTGCGCCTTTGTCCAGCAGAGTGAGGATGTCGCGAGCGAACAGGTAGTCCATCAGCGTGACGCTTGCACCGACATGAAATGCGGTTGAGAGCTGGCTGAAGCCATAATCGAAACTGAACGGCAGCACCGCGAGCAACTTGTCGTGGGCCTGATTGCCGAGATAGCTCGCGACACTCTTCGCGCCCGTCACCATGTTGCGGTGGGACAGGACGACCCCCTTTGGCTTGCCCGTGCTTCCCGACGTATAGAAGATCGATACCATGTCGGTGTCGATGACGCGGTGTGTGGCAGCGCTGCCACTGTTCTCCATCAGATCCTGCCACCGATGCGAGGCGAAGGCCGAGCCGCTGGGGATGGGCACCGTCGCGGAGTCAATCAGAATCAGGTACCGCAGATCGCTGCAGTCGCGCAACTCCTCTTGCAGGCTCGCGGCGCGTTCGCCCGACGTGACGAGTACGCGGACATTGCAGTCACGCAGGATATGGGCGACCTGGGCCGCCTTGAGCAGGGGATTGACCGGCACGAAGGCGCAGCCCGCCCGCGCTGCCCCGAACATGGCGGCTACCGTCTCCGGTTGCTTCGGAAGATAGATCGCGATGCGCTCCGATCGGCCGATTCCAAGCCGGATCATCGCGGTCGCAAATGCTTCGATCTGCCCGGCAAGAGCCGAGTAGTCGAGCGTGACATTCTTCAGGGTCAATGCGGGCGCGCCGGGGGCGCGCTCGGCCGTGCGCAACGGCAACTCGAACAACAGGCTACTCATACGGGCGGACACTCCTCCGTCAAAATGGTAGCACTAGCCGCGCACGGCCGATGCGACGCGGCGCAAGTCGGCAAAGATGGTCCTGTCGAGCACGGCAATGGCGCTGACATATGTCGCACAGCCGACGGCTATCAGGATCGGCAGCAGCCAGGCCGAGTCGAGACCCGGTAGCAGCGTGCGCGTGAACACGACAGCCGCGTACATTGCGCAGCCCGCCAGCACGGGCGTGCGCAGTGCCGTGCCGATGTCGACGAGGGTCAGGCCGAGCGCGCGCGCCGAGGGTGGAATGCAGATTGCCGAGACGAGCGGCACCGCGACGAGCCATGACGCGGCGAGCCCTTCCAGGCCCCACCGCACTCCCACCAGGAAGGACACCGTCAATACGACTGCGCCCACAATCGTGTTGCGCAGTTCGAGCTCCGCTCGCCCGATTGCCGCCAGTGCCGTGGCTAGAATGCCCAGGAGCATCCTCAAGGGCGCCACCAGGCTGACGAGCTGTAGCGCAATGATCGCGGCGTCCCATTTGGGTCCGAGCACGGCGTCGACGAGTTCCGGCGCTACGCATGACATACCCCAGAGGCAAGGGATCGACGCCAGCGCCAGCAAGCGCAGTGCTTCGAGCAATCGAATGCGAAGTCGCTCACGTTCCTCCTGCATCCGCGATACGGCGGACAACGCCACCTGGTTCACGATCCCCATGACCTTGTTCATTGGCAATGTGGCGAAGTGCATCGCTACCGAGTAGAGGCCCAAGGCCTCCTTGCCCAGAAACCGGCCCGCGATGATCGTGTCCATCTGCATCGTGAACTGCCAGATCACGCGGGTAATCGTGATGATGCCTCCAAAGCGGATGTGTCCAGCGATCCCGCGCAAGCCAAGGCGTGGCACGACGAGTCGGCCGGTCGCTGCGAACAGGGCTGCCCGTACAGCACCGCCAATCAGCCACCCAAGAACCAGCGCCCACACCTCCATGCCGGCGACCGCCAGCATGAGAGTGCAGAGACTCGAAACGAGCGCGCCAGCGATCTCGATGCGCGCGACGCGCGTGAAATCCAGTTCCCGCTGCAGCAGAGACTGTGGAACGACCTCGATGGCTGCAAACAGGAACTGTACCGCGGCGACCTGGATGAGGGGTACGAGGTCCGGGTCTCCGAACCATCCTGCCAACCAGGGTGCGCTGAAGGCGACAGCTGCTCCGCAAGCGAGGTTCAGCAGTCCCAGAGCGCCGGCGATTCGGGCGAGGGCGGTCCGATCAAGGGTCGGCGCCTGCACCAGCGAGGCGCCGATACCGAACTCCGCGACGCCGCTGACGATCGATATGACGACCATCACGATCGCCATCAGGCCGTAATCGGCAGGTGTAAGGATCCGCAGGACGACAAGGGTTACGACCCAGCTGATCAGCTGGGCCGAGAGCTTCGCAAAAGCATTCCACTTGAGCGCAACGGCGGTTTTGTGTTCTATATCCATCCGTAGTCCCGTGCGGGGAACGGGCCGTTCGGCAGCGACAACGAAGCTTATGTCAATCTGCCGATTCTGTGTGGGGAGCCGGGAGAACTGTGATTTACTTCCACAATCGCCGCTGCGGCCGCTGCGGCCTATACGATAAAAGGCTCAACTTCCGGGGACTTGGCGGCACCTTCTGGGGCAGGGAGTGCGCTCGTGTGCGGATTGGCGGCATATTTCTCGCTGTCGGGTGAGCAGCCGGACCTTGGGTTGCTCGCCCGAATGACCGACCTGCTCGCCCACCGGGGGCCCGACGACGACGGCTTGTTTGCCGAAGGCGGCTATGCGGTGGGCTTTCGCCGACTTTCGATATTCGACCTCGCACCGTCGGGACATCAGCCCATGTTGAGTCCTGACGGGCGCTACGTAATCGTCTTCAACGGCGCAATCTACAATTTCCTCGAGCTGCGTGAGCAGTTGATCGGTCTCGGGCACCGCTTCCGATCGACCAGTGACACCGAGGTGCTGCTGGCCGCGTATCTCCAATGGGGGGAGCAGTGCCTCGAGCGCCTGAACGGCATGTGGGCGTTCCTGATCTATGACCGGAACGCGCAGCGCCTGTTCGGTTCCAGGGATCGCTTCGGCGTGAAGCCCCTGTACCTGTACCGCAATGCGCGAGCCCTGATATTCGCCTCGGAGATAAAGGCTATCCGTGATTCCGGCGCGGCGTCGCTCTCGCCCGACTGGCAGACGGTCGCGCACTTCATGCTGGATGATCGTCTCGAGGATAGCCATCGGACCTTCTATGCCGGCGTCGAACAGATCGGTGCCGGATCGGCGTTTGAAGAAGTCGATGTGTCGGGTCGAATGCGGGTCTGGCGCTACTGGTCGCTGCCGGCCATCGACGGGATGGTGGCGAACCCGGTGGAGAGTTATGGCGAGCTGTTCGACAATGCCATCCGGCTGCGCATGCGCAGCGACGTGTCGGTGGGCGTGCAGCTCTCGGGGGGGCTGGACTCGACCTCGATCATCAGCCGCATGGCGCGACAACTGGCAACCGAGGGGCATGCCACGCGTGACCTGCTGGCTTTCTGCTACCAGTCACCTGAATTCGATGAGACCGAGCAGATAGAAGCCACGCTGCGGCAGACGCAGGCGACCCACGTGCCGCTCGACGCGGTACCCGGGCAACTCTGGTCCTCGATCGAGCGACACCTGTGGCACCAGGATGAGCCGGTACATTCATTCACGTCGGTGGTCGGTTACAAGCTGATGGAGCTCGCCCGGTCCCGCGACGTCAGGGTCCTGCTCAATGGCCAGGGCGCAGATGAAGTGCTGGCCGGCTATTCGAACTACTTCTACGATTTCTGGTCCGATCTGGTCCGGGCAGGTCGGATTCGGGCCGCGCGGCGAGAGATCGACGAGTATGCGGCAGCCCACGGGTGCTCGAGTCGCGATATCGCCGCTCATGTGCTGGTCAAGTCTGCAAAGCAGGCCTTCTCATTCGTGCCAGGGTATGCGGCACTAGCGCAAGCGCGCCGACGGTCATTTATCCACTCGAATCCGTGGGTGTCGGGCGAGGTCAAGAGCCACTGGCAGTGTGAGCCTTTCGCAGTGGCTCGCGATCTTGACGCTGTGCTGCGCAGTTCTGTGGAGTCATCACCGCTGCCTCTGTACCTGCGGATCGAGGATCGCAATTCGATGGCGCACGGTGTCGAGGTGCGGCTACCATTCCTTGACTTCCGGCTGGTGAACCTTGCCTTCAGGGTTGGGTCGGAGTGGAAGGTCAGGGGCGCCTGTACGAAACGTCTGTTGCGCGAAGCCATGCGCGGACAGATTCCCGAGGTGGTGCGAAACCAGGTAAGGAAGTTCGGATTTCCCACCTCTGTCGAAAACTGGTTCCGGGGGCCGCTTCATGAGCCAATGAGGGACTTGATGTCGAGCCGGGTCGTGCGTGAGCCAGGACTGTGGAACAACCGCGCTGTGGTCGCCGCGCTCGAGCAGCACCGGCTTGGTCTCGAGAACCACGCGGCACGGCTCTTCGATGTTGCCCAGCTGTCCCTGTGGATGGAGGGCAACCGAAACTGGCCAGGCCGAATGGCCGTGTGACCACCGCATGGGCGCCTGGGGTATGAGAGACGAGTCGCAGAACGAACCAAGTTGTATTGGCCGTCCGGTGAGCCAACGAACATAATTCGCGCTTGGCTGGTACAGATGCAGTTCTGGCATCGATGTCGAAACTGGTTAAGGTCGGGGAAAATTCGGGAATGGCGGCCAGCGACAGATTTCAAGGTCAGGATCAAATCGCCCCGCTGGTGAGCGTTGGAATGCCTGTCTTCAATGCTGCCACATGGCTGGAGCCGTCGATCGAATCGATTCTCGGGCAATCTTTTGGCGACTTTGAACTCATCATCTCGGACAACGCGTCGAGCGACGATACCATGGTGATCTGCGAGCGCTATGCGCGTGCCGACGCAAGGATCCGCCTGCTCAGGAGCCCGGAGAATCGTGGCGCCAACGAGAACTACATGGCGACTCTGCGCGAGGCGCGCGGCGTGTATTTCAAATGGGCCTCGTCGAACGACATCTGTGCTCCGACATTCGTCGAGAAGTGCGTCGAGGCGCTCGATCGAGATTCCAGTGCCGTGTTGGCTTGTCCGCGGAGCAGTGTGTTCGATGAGTCGATCGAAGAGGCGCAGGCGTATGACCGTGACCTCGAATTGATGGCCGCTGGGCCGGCCGACCGGTTCATCGGGCTGCACAATGGCATGGCGCTGAACAATGCCATGAACGGCCTGATACGTCGTGAGGCGTTGCTGAGTGTCTCCAATCTCGGCAATTTTCTGCGGGCCGATCTAACGCTGATGGCGGAGTTGTCGCTGCTCGGAAAGTTCCTTCTGCTCGATGACAGATTGTTTTACCGCCGTATGTCCGAGGCTACGGCGACGCGGCTCAAGAGTGCGCGCGAGGTGGAAGCACACCATGTCCCTTCCGCACGTGGTCCGCTGCGCTGGCAACGCTGGAAGTATCATCTCGCATTGCTGCGCGCTGCCAGGCTCGTGTCTTTTCCAAGTCGGGACTGGTTTGAAGTTGTCAATTACGCGCTGCGTTCATTCGTATGGTTCCGCAAGGAATTGGTGGCCGAAGCGCTGCGCAGCCTGCGTTTGTCGACGCAATGGAATCCGGGGAGAAATAGATGAGCAGTGCGCCGGTGATCGCTGAACAAGCCGCGAGAGGGGCCGCATGTCGCTTCTGTGGTACGGAGCTGTCTCACACGTTCGTGGACCTCGGCATGTCGCCCTTGTGTCAGACGCACATCGAGCCTTATCAGCTGAATCACATGGAGCGTTTCTACCCGCTACATGTGTGGGTGTGTGGCACTTGCTACCTGGTGCAGCTCGAAGAGTATGTCGCACCTGACGCGATATTTTCGGATTACGCCTACTTTTCTTCGTACTCCGAGAGTTGGGTCGAGCACGCGCGCCAGTACGCTGAGCAGATGATCGCGCGCCTCGCGCTGTCGAAAGATTCGCTCGTCATGGAGATTGCGAGCAACGACGGCTATCTGCTGCAGCACTTCGTTGCGCGTGGCATTCCGTGCCGCGGCATCGAACCGGCCGCCAATGTCGCGGAGGCGGCGATCGCCAAGGGCATTCCTACGACCGTAAGGTTCTTCGGTCGTGGGACTGCTGCCGAGATTGCAACGGAGCATGGCCGGGCGGACCTGTTGTTGGGCAATAACGTGCTCGCGCATGTCCCGGACATCAATGATTTCGTAGGTGGTATGCGCGTCCTGTTGAAGCAGGGCGGTGTCTTGACGATGGAGTTCCCGCATCTGCTGCGGTTGATGGACGAGAATCAGTTCGACACCATTTATCACGAGCACTTCTCATATCTGTCATTCGGGACGGTTGAGGCGATTTTTGCGCGGCATGGATTGCGTCTGTTCGATGTGGACGAGATTCCGACCCATGGCGGCTCACTGCGCATCTATGGCTGTCACGTCGAGGACTCGAGTCATCCGACCCAACCCGCCGTGGACCGGTTGCGTGCGCACGAGATCGCGCGCGGCCTGCGCAGCCTGGACGGTTACGCCGGATTCGATGCCCGGGTGCGCGCGACCAAACGCAAGTTGCTGCGCTTTCTGATTGAGGCCAGGGATCATGGCAAGTCCGTCGTCGGCTATGGTGCCCCGGGCAAGGGCAACACGCTGTTGAACTATTGCGGGATTCGCACTGACCTCCTCGATTACACTGTCGATCGCAGCCCCCACAAGCAGGGGCGCTACACGCCGGGGACCCACATTCCGATACGTGATCCCGAGACTATCCGGCAGACGAGGCCCGATTATGTGCTGATTCTCCCGTGGAATCTGCAGCGGGAGATCGGTCGGCAACTCGAGTACATCCGGGAATGGGGCGGGCGTCTGGTCGTCCCGATTCCGGAAGTAAAAGTCCTGGATTGATTCGTGTTAAGTCTTCCACTTGGTGAGCGCGTGCATGAAGTGCTGTTTCTCGGCGCTCATTGCGATGATGTCGAGATCGGATGCGGCGGCACTCTCGCAGCCCTCGGCCGGCAACACCCCGGAGTTCGAGTCAACATCGCCGTGTTCTCCGGCGATGCCACACGGACGGCGGAGACCCGGGCCGCGATGGGGCGGTTGTTGGCTGGGGCAACCGACTGCCATCTGGAGTTTCATGACTTTCGCGACGGCCATTTCCCGGCGCAATGGTCAGCGATAAAGCAACGCATCGAGCTTCTGAAGGAGCACTGTGCGCCGGATATCATCTTCACGCACCACGAACACGATCGTCATCAGGATCACCGCACGATCTGCGAGCTGACCTGGAACACTTTTCGCAATCACGCGATTCTCGAGTACGAGATTCCAAAATACGACGGAGATTTCGGTCACCCCGGCCTGTTTGTGCCGCTGACCACCGATATTGTGCAGCTGAAGATTGACACGTTGATGGAGTGCTTTGCTTCACAGGTGGAGAAGCGGTGGTTTGCGGACGACCTCTTTCGCAGTGTGATGCGGTTGCGCGGAATGGAGTGCAACGTCGAGAGCGGCTATGCCGAGGCGTTCCATGCTCGGAAAGTCACGGTTCGTTGGTGAGGCAGACAATCATGTTTCCGCGGGAGTTCCGATGAAGGTCCTGGTAACCGGCTCTGATGGCTACATCGGCACGCGTCTGGTGGCGCGCCTGCTCGGGAAGGGTCACGAAGTCACCGGCCTCGACAGCGGCCTGTATCGGGACGGCTGGCTCTACAGCGAGCAAAAGGCCATGTCTTGCCTGCCGGTAACGATCAACAAGGATTTGCGCCACGTCGAGCCGCGCGACATCGAAGGACACGACGCCATCGTGCACCTGGCGGAACTGTCCAATGACCCGCTCGGGGAGAATAATCCCGGCGTCACGCGCAGCATCAACCACAATGGCTCGGTGAATTTGGCCCGCATGGCACGATCGGCGGGTGTTCCGCGGTTCGTCTATGCATCCTCCTGCAGCGTCTACGGCCAGGCGGTCAGCGAGTGGGTCGACGAGCAGTCACCGACCAACCCTCAGACCGCCTATGCTGAATGCAAGGTACGCGTGGAGAACGACGTCGGACCAATGGCGAGCCGGGATTTCTGCGTGACGTTCATGCGCAATGCCACCGCCTATGGAGCGTCGCCCCGCATCCGGTTCGACATTGTCATAAATGACCTGTGCGCGCTGGCCTGGACCACCAAGCGCATTTCGATGACGAGCGACGGCTCACCCTGGCGTCCTGTAACCCATGTCGATGACATTTGCCTGGCGGTCGAGTGCGCGCTGCAAGCAGACCCCGCGGCGATCAACGGGCAGATATTCAATGTCGGCGCGGATACCGAGAACTATCGTATTCGTGAAATCGCGGAAATCATCGCGAGCGTGATCCCAGGCTGCGAGGTTACCGTCGGCAAGAGCAGCGGCGATACGCGCAGCTACCGGGTCTCGTTCGCGAAGATTGCGAACGGATTGCCGGGCTTTCGGCCAGAGTGGACTGCGCGGCGCGGCGCGGAGCAGCTTTATGAGCTGTTCAAGCGCATCGAGATGTCGAAAGACACGTATGAGTTCCGCGCTTTCACCCGTTTGAAGCAGCTGCGGTACCTGCAGCGGACCGGGCAGGTCGACAGCGATTTGTTCTGGCGATACTGAGACGGCGAGGCGAGCAATGAAAGTGGTGTTGTTCTGTGGTGGCCTCGGCACGCGCTTGCGCGAGCATTCCGACACTGTGCCGAAGCCGCTGGTGCCGATTGGCTACCGGCCGATCGTCTGGCATCTGATGCGTTACTACGCGCACCATGGCCACAAGGATTTCATCCTTTGCCTGGGCTATCGTGGTGACCTGATCCGCGAATACTTCCTCAAATACGAGGAAGCGATGACCAACGATTTCACGATTCGTGGGGCCGAGCGGCGCGTCGATCTGCACAGTAGCGATGCCCGTGAATGGAACATCACATTCGTCGATACGGGAATGCATTCCAACATCGGCCAGCGCCTGCTGCGTGTACGCAAGTATCTGCAGGGCGAGGCCGAGTTTCTCGCCAATTACGCGGATGGACTCTCGGATCTGCCGCTGGGCGCACTGATCGAGGATTTCCGACGCAAGCAGGTGGTGGCAAGCTTCGCATCGGTGCGTTCATGGCACAGCTTCCATGCAGTGCAGGCCGGACCGGACGGCTATGTGACGTCCATGGGGCCCATGCGCAGCGATGAATTCATGATCAATGGCGGCTTCTTTGCGCTTCGCCAGGATATTTTCGACTACATCAACGAAGGTGAAGAACTGGTCGAGGAGCCGTTTGCCCGCCTGCGGGAACGGCGCCTGCTCGCCACCTACAAGTATGACGGGTTCTGGCAGGCGATGGACACGTTCAAGGACAAGATCGCCTTCGACCGCATGGATGCCAAGGGTGACTCGCCCTGGAAGGTGTGGAAATAGGCCGGCTGCATGAGCGCCGGCGACGCTAAGGAGGCTGGCATCTCCGGGGCCGCGCTCGACCACCAACTCGTTGATGGAATGGCCTGGACGGCTGCTCTGCGTTGGAGTGCGCAGGCGATCAGTTGGGTCGGCACGGCGATTGCCGCGCGGCTGCTGACACCCGGTGACTACGGCCTCGTGGGCATGGCGATGCTCGCGATCGGCCTTGTCAGGATGGTCGAAGACTTCGGCATGGATGCAGTCATGGTCCAGGACCGGAGCATTGGCGGCGTGCGTCAGGCGCGGCTGGCCGGGCTGATTCTGCTGATGGGATTCACGCTGTGCCTGGCGTTCGTCCTGCTCTCCGGCCCGGTGGCGATGTTCTTCGACGAGCCACAGGTCGCCAGCCTGATTTCGGCACTGAGCCTGCTATGCATTGCGGATGCGCTGCAGGTCGTGCCGCGGGCTCTGCTCCAGCGCGAGATGGAGTTTCGCAAGCTGGCACTTCTTCAGTTTGTGCAGGTGCTCGCAACACAGACCGTGCTGGTGATAGCCGCCTGGCGAGGCTTGGGCGTGTGGTCGCTGGTATTCAACTCAATCGGTGGCGCCGTGGCCGGAACGGTGCTGCTGATTGTGTGGCGACCGTTCAAGATCAGTTGGCCGCGTGACTTCAGTGCCCTTGCGCGGCCACTGTTGCAGGGTTGGCGCATTCTTGCGTCCAGATTCGCCTGGTACGCTTACAGCTCCGCGGATCAGACCATTGCCGGGCGCATGCTCGGCAAGGATGCGCTGGGCACTTACTCGTTCGCGATGACCTTCTCGACGATGATTTCCCAGGAGATCGCGTCGGTGCTGAGTCGTGTGGTGCCAGGCGTGTTTTCGACTGTCCAGAACCGCCAGGATGAATTGCGACGATATTTCCTGATCCTGACGGAGCTGCTCAGCTGCCTGACGTTGCCCGTTGCGTTTGGCATGATCGTGACAGCCGATCTGGTCGTGGCCCTGGTGCTTGGGCCGCAATGGGACGCAGTCGTATTGCCGCTGCGCATCCTGTCCATATACGCGGCGTTCTATTCGTGCCAGGCGCTCATTGGGCATGTGTTGCTGTGGACCGGGCGATTCAGGGCCAACATGTGGTGCAGCATACTGGCCGCGCTGATGCTCCCGGCGGGCTTCTATTTCGGATCCCGGTGGGGCCTGGCGGGCATAGCCTGGACCTGGGTAATCGTGTTTCCGCTCGCGAACCTGCCCGCGTTCGTGATTGCCTTTCGCGTGATCGGTATCAACGGCTGGCCGTGGTTCGGGGCATTTGCGCCATCGCTGGTCGCCAGCCTCGCGATGACGGTCGCGGTCGTCATGTTGCGCAAGGCACTGCCGGAAACGTTGCCGCTGCCGGTCGAAGTCATCGCGTGTGTGCTGACTGGCGCCCTCGTCTACGTCGCCGTGATGCTGCTGGGATTCCGCGCGCGTCTCTACACTTTATGGAATTTTCTTCGCGTCATCCGCTCGAAGAACGTTGCACGGGTTCCTGTGGTGGATCGCAGCGCTTGAGCCAGATTTCACGCCAGTAAGTGTTCGAGGCACGCGGGCATCCGAGGCGCGTGGGCGTGCACTCGGCGCGGCAATAGACGTTTTCCAGCTGGATCGACGGCGTCTTCATCCTGCTCATCTTGCCGTTTTTCTCGTTGATGAGCTTGTCGACGCGCATCTGTACGCGATAGCGCTTGCCGGAGTACTTGAGCATCTCCACGTCGTAGCGCATGCCACGGTTGAAACCTGCCGGCGTAATGGTTGCGGCAATCTCGTCGCGTGATCTCACCTCGACCCACTCACCGGGCTGCAAGTCGAGCTTCTCCGCCGGGGTTGGAGTGCCGTCGGCAATACGGCCGTCGATTGCCGGAAACGGATCAGCCCTCAGGAGCCTGGCCAGCTTGTCGTAGACCGCTATGAGCGCGCGGTAGCCGTACCCCAAGCCCACCAACTTGCGATACCCGGCCAGCATCAGCAACTTGCACATGTGTCCGGCCGTATGGTTGCCGCTCGTCACGTCACGCACGTACTGGCGGATGTCCCACCAGTGGAGCGTGTCGCTGGCTTCGAAGACCGCAGTGGTCTGGCAGACCCAAACGGGATCGACAGGGTCGCTGCCTGCGACCTGGCAGGCGCTGACGACTTCCCGCTCGCTGCAGGGTTCGCTGGATGCTGCCAGTGCAGGAGGAGATGGCGAGTCGGCTCGTGTCAGCCAGGCTTCCTTCCAGAAGAATACGCAGTCGGCCTGACAGCCATCATGCATCGAGCCATCGCAGCGCGAGTCTTTCAAGTGCACCGTATCGTACATCCGGCGACCGCCGGCGCGATTGGGCGACGAATCACAGGTCTTGTGCGCAACTTTCGCCACCTGCAGCCTGCGGCCACAGAAGGCGAGCATTTCCGGTTGGAACGGCAGACCATCGAGTCGCGCATTGCGATCGAGGGTGGCGAGGATTTCGTTGGCGGGCCGGACAACGACCCAATCGTCCACCTTCAAGCCGAGGCGGAGCGAGCGAGAGATTTCACCACGGGGCATTGCGGTGCGCAGTTGACCTGGATTGCGAGTGACACCACTCGGGGTGCGCACTTTAGCATGCGCGAGGCGGATCTATTGGCTGCGCAGATTCGACGGTGGCTTGGGTGGCGAGGGGCCGGATTCCGTGTACAGGGCAGGGCGCAGGTTGCCGACCCACACCGGATTATGTCCTCTGCCGCTCTTGTCGGAGATATCTGTGGGCGTCGGATTGATGTTCAGGTACCAGATCGAACTCGCGCCGGCGACAGTAGACAGCGGGTTGGCGATCTCGGCTGCGATGTCTTCGAGCGAGAGTTTCGACGAGTAGATCTGGATGCCACGCAGCACTCCGTTCCAGACCTCGTTGCCGGGCGCCCAAGGCGCGTCGCCCCAGGTGAGTGCCGGGGCCGGCGGGTTCACATTGCCCCAGCTAGGCGAACTGACGCGCACCACGCGGCGGCTCGCATCGGTGTTCGGCAGGTCCCAATAGAACTCGTGATGCTTGCCGCTTGCGTCGGACCAGACTCGCAGTGCCTGTATATGCCAACGGTCATACTGGACAGCCCCGTTCAGGAAGTCGTTCTGTTCGACCGAGACTTCCCATGCGTGTGAAGTGCCATTTGGCGGCGGCTGCGGATACGGGTGCGCGCCGTAGTAACTGTCGGCGGCACCCCCACCGGCCCACAGAAAGGTATCCAGGTTGCCTCGGCCGTCGTCGTTGCCCCAGAAGAACGCAGTGAAGTAGCCCGCCTGGCGTCGCGGATAGGCTCGCCAGATGTAGGTGACGCCGTTGCCGTTCGGGCCGTAGATGGGCAGCCCATTGTCCTGCGGGTTCGCGAACTTGAATCGCATGGTGGTTTCGACAGCCGCATTGCCGGGAAAGTCGAGACCGGTTTCCTGCGCCAGCGCGACCGGTGAGAGCAGCGGCCCGAGCACCAGCAGGAAAAGGGAGCGCGCAACAGCGACGCCGGACGCTTTCCGGATCATGCGGTCATTCTGCGGGGGCGCGGATCGAAGTCAACACGTATCCAAATGGCAACAGTACACCCTGGGGAATCCACGTCGAAAATGCCCCCTTGGCATGGGATGGCTTGAAAAGCCTATCATTATGCCGTGGGCGGGCGAGGGAACCGGAACGCCGTGACTTGGGACCCGATCAGACGGATTCGGGGCGTGTCGCGTGACTGACGCCACGGAGCAGGGCTACTCGTACTATACGTCGAGCACCCCGACGGCGAAGTCTGCCGTGAGCAGGAGCAATTGCGAGAAGCTTGGGCAGGCGCGGTTGTTCCCTTCTTTCAGCGATGTGGATTATCTGATTTTCGAGTTGCGCCGACCCATCGTTGAGCGTTGGTTGGCGCGCTTTGACGATCCGCACCTCGCGCTCCTCGATATCGGCGGTCGAATCCAGCCGTATCGTGCGCTGCTGCAGGGCCGGATCGACTGTTACATCGCCGTCGATCTGCTGTTCGAGGGCCTGGTGGACGTCGTCGCAACGGGCGAGCGATTGCCCTTTAAGCGCGATGCCTTCGACCTCGTGCTCTGCAACGATGCGTTGCAGTACATCCCGCACCCCGAGAATGCGATCAGTGAAATACATCGGGTCTTGCGTCCGGCCGGCGGATTGATCCTCTCGACGAGGGCATCCTATCCAGGGCACCACGACGAATACTGGCGTTTCGTCCCACAGGCACTCCGCTTCCTGACACGTTCCTTCTCGAGCGTCACCATCGAACCGGAGGGAAACTCCGTCACGGGATGGGCTACCTTCACAAATGTTCTGCTGCATCGGGACATTCAGAGCTATCGACTCAATCGCATCGCGCAACTCACTACGATCCCGCTGATCAATGTCGTGGGTCTGTGGCTGGGCAGATACGTCTCGCGCAATACGCGTGGCACGTGTGGCTATAGTCTGCTCGCGATCAAATAAGCCCGGGACCTCAGCCCGCCCGAAGCAGGTCGTTGACGGAATGCACGGGAGTATAGAGGCCAAGGGAGCATACCTGCGCTCTGACTTCCGCCAGATAGACCGGATTCATCAGCACGATGTGGCCGGGCCGCAGCTCGCGCAGCGCATCCGGCGCGTACACCGCCAAGGCGGAACCCGGCAGGAACTTGCCATGACGGGCCGGGCTCGCATCCACCGCGCATTTGATGACGCCGGCGTCGGGAAGAGCTGTCACCAGTCCCACCGTCTTGGCGGCACCTTGCCACAACACTACGGGGGCAGCGCTCCCGGCCAGACGGGTCAGCCCAGCCTGGCCGCGTTCGATGGCAGCGCGGACATCGCTGGCGAAGGCGCGGCATGCCGCCACCGCTTGCCCGGCGGATGGACTGGTGCGATCGATGTGCGCTGTCTCGCGAAGCCTGGCTTCGGCAATCAGATACTGGTTGGCGTACACACGTTCGAGCCGCGTGACTTCCAGCCCCGAAAGTTCGAGCGCGAGCCGCAGGGTCGCAGCCGTAAAGTAGTTGCAGTGCTCGTAATACACATCCCAGAAGGCGCGTTCGGCGAGCACACGCTCCGCGTCCGGCACTTCGATCAGGATCGCGCTCTGTGGGTTGCCCTCGGCCCACTGCCTCAGCAGTTTGACGAACTCGGCCACATCCGAGATGTGTTCGAGCGTGTGGCGACATACCAGCGCATCGGCCGCAAGGGCGAAGTGCGCGGCATGGAATTCTTCGGCAATCAGGCGCACGCGGTTGCTGTAGTCAGAGGAGATCGGGCTGGCCAGCGGGTCGATTCCAGCGGCTGCATGGACACCCGCGTCGAGCATTCGCTTGAGGAAATCTCCGCTGCCGCAGCCGACCTCGAGTACCCGCCCGCCTTCGAGGCCATGCCGGCTCACCCATTGCCCGGCCAGCGATTGCGCGAACTCGCTGAAGTGCGCCGATGCGGCCTGGGAGCTCTCGTACTGTGCGCCGATCCTTCCGAGTGCCTGGTCGAAGGCGCGGTTGAAGATGAATCCGCACTCGTCGCACACGCACAGTTCGATGTCGCCGCCTGGTACGGCAAGTGCCTCTTCGGCCGTGTCAAAGATTGAAGTGCAGGTGACGGGAACCTGCTCGAGCACGTAGAAACACTCGGCGCTGGTGCTGCTGCACAACGGACATCCAGGGCCGACTGGCAGCGCCGGGCTCATGTCGGACGCTCTGCCGGACGCCAACCCAGGCGGGCGAGCAGTTGAAGCGCCTTGCCCAACATGACGCGTTCCGCGCCCGGGGGCCTTGCGCAGACAAACCAGAGCAGCGCAACGCCAGACACATAGATCACAACGCCGAGCAGGAGGGCAAGCAGCAGGGTCAACACCATATCGAGCGCACCCGGTTCCCCCGCAAGACGCATGCGCACAAAGAGAAACACGAGTATGTACATGACTGCGGAAACCAGTACCGGGCGCCAGACTTGGGCCAGGAACTCGGAAAGGCGAATCCGCAGCATGCGCAGAACTATGCCGAGGCTGAAAGGGATCATGATTGCTCCGGTCGCGAGATAGGCAATGGCCGCGCCCACCACCCCCTGCGAGCGCGTGAGCAGCACGACCGCCGTGATCTGCACAATCACGTGCACACCATTCACTACTGCCGGGATTTTGGGGCGGCCGAGTGCCAGGTACGCTGATTGCGCATTGCCTTGTACGATATTCGTGAAGCCGTAGAATCCGAGCACCATGAGGATCGGTACGGCCTGACCCCAGTTGGGGCCCAGCAGCACTGGTACGAGTACCGGGGCCACGGCGGCCATGCCCAACATCGCCGGTACGGCGATCAACACGATCATGCCGATCACGGAGAGGTACTCGGTCCGTAGCCCATCTCCGCCCTGGCTCGCAAGCTTCGCATAGGCCGGGAATACCGCGCGATTGATTGGTGCGGCGAGTTCCGAACTGGGCAGGCTCGCCAGGTCATAAGATACGTTGAAGGCGCCCAGGGACGCAGGTCCCGCCAGGCGTCCGATGATCCAGTCCGACGAGCGCTCCTTCAGATACGAGATCATGCTGATCACCAACAGCCACTTGGAGAATCCGAAAAGGTCGCGGGTGGCTGCGAGGCTGAGTCGCGGGCGGTAAGGGTGGACCCAGTAGCTCAAGGCCGTGGCGCCGAAGCGTCCGGCGGTCTGTCCGATGACCAAGGCCCAATAGGACTCGAGAATGATCGCCAGGGGAATGGTGACGGCAAAGCCGATCAGTTTCTTGCCGAGGATGAAGCGGAATTCGCGATCGAAGCGCATCTCCGAACGAAAGGCCACGACGCCGATGTTCTGGAAGCCCATCGCAAACGAACCGATTGCCAGCACCGGCAGGATGCGCTCGAGGGCCGGTTCGCGGAAGAATGATGCAACTGGCCCGGATCCCGCGATCAACAGCAGCGCCACGGCTGCGCACACGAGGATTTCAAAGGTCCAGGCGGTGTCCCAGTGAGTGCGCTCCTTCGTCTGTTTCTGGATCAATGTCGTGTCGAGGCCCAGTGCACTGAATGCCTCGATGAGCGCGACGAAGGTCATGGCCATTGCGACCACGCCGAAATCGTGCGGAACGAGCAGGCGCGCCAAGATAAGCGTGCTCAGCAACCCGATCGAACGATCTGCCAGTCGCGCCAGGATCATCCACAGCGCGCCGGAGGCCATCTGGGAACGGAGACTCATCGCTTAACCTCGATCATGCGCCGGGAGTCTACTTCAGAGGTATTTCGCGAGCGTGCAAGATACGGGAAACGATGGTGCCTGCCTTGCGAAGCAGCTGTGCCTCCGTGCCTTCGCGTCGGCCTGTCATTGTCCATAACATCAACAGCAGAAAGGCATATATGGCAATGCCCGCGGCAATGGCGATTGCGAGACTCATGAAGTTTGCCAGTCCGCTGCCCGCGATGCCGCGAGTATTGGTGATGGCTGCGACCCCAAGGTACATGCCAGTCGCCGCAGCGAAGGGCCGCCAAATCGGCTGCAACACCTCGATGGGCCGGGCGCCGACCAGCGAGATTGCTATGCCGATCGAGACAGGCGCGCCGATCAGGTTGGCGATCAGTGTGGCGGCTGCGGCGCCGACAATGCCGTGGCGCGGTACGAGGATCAGCATCATCAGGACTGCCGTGGACCCATACATGAAATTGAGCTTCATGGCGATGTCGGCACGACGGAGTGCGAGATACGCGGGGAAGGCATTGCCTGAGACGATGCGCAGGACCCCTGCGAACGACAGGATCGTGAGCACCGGCACCATATCCATCCATCGAGGCCCCAGCACGACCATGACCAGCAGAGGTGCGACGGCCGCTATGCCTACGACGGCAGGGATGCCGAGAAGCACGACAACACCGAGCACTGACAGGTACTCACGTGCGAGACCGCTGCGATCTGCTGTCAGGCGTGCATAGGCCGGCAGGACTACGCGGTTGACCGGTGCGAGGAGTTCCGTGCTCGGAAGCGCCGCCAGCTCCGCGCCGATGTTGTAGACACCCAGTGCGCGCGCGCCGGCAATGCGCCCGATGATCCAGTCAGGAGAGCGTTCCCGTATATAGTCAGAAACATTGCTGGCCAGCAGCCATTTCGACAGATGCAGCAGGTCACCGGCGGCTGCGAGAGTCAGGCGCGGTCGATACGGGTGCAGCCAATAACTCATGGCTGCTCCGGTGGCGCGGCCAGTGACCTGGCCGATCACGAGCGCCCAATAGCTGTCGAGGATCAGCGCCGCGGGAATCGTCACCGCAAACGCGACGAGCTTCTTCGAGATGAGGAAGCGGAACTCGCGATCGAATCGCATCTCGGTGCGGAACGCGACCACACCGATGTTCTCGAAGCCTTGCACGACGGAGCCGATTGCGAGTGCCCGGATCACGTGTTCGAGCTCCGCCTGTCTATAGAAGTCCGCCACATACGCGGCGCCTGCGACCATGGCGACCGCAACTGACAGTCCGAGAATGATGTTGAAAGTCCATGCCGTGTCCCAATGCCCACGTTCGCGCGTCTGCTTCTGGATCAGCGCCACATCGAAACCGAAAGCGGTCGCGAGCTCGAGCAGGGCGACGAAGGACATCGCCATCGCGACCACGCCGAAGTCCTGAGGGACGAGGACCCGTGCGAGAATCAGTGTGCTGACGAGGCCAAGACTGCGATCGAGCAGCTTAAAGCCCACCATCCAGACGGCGCCGACGGCCATCCGGTCACGAATTCCCATTACCCGGGTCCAGTCTGCGAATGTATGAGGGCGGGATGGTAATCGAAATCGCTCATGCAGCCTCGGTGGTCATCGCACACGAGGCCGTAACTTCAATGTGCTGCGGATTCTGTTACGTAGGCCGGATTCCGCGGAGAGGGCGATGCTATATTGAGTTTGTCCGGGCAGCGGACAGATCTGGATCGACATGGGCCGGGAATGAAGCAGATGGATGAAGCGGTCGCGAGAACCGCTGACGGGGAAGAGAAGAAATGAGCGGCGGGTCGCGGTCAGTCCGGGTGACGGATCCGGATGGAACACTGTTGGGCTTCGTCGAAGTGGACCGGGTGGTGGCGGGTCGCTGCTGCGGTGGCATTCGCGCGGGCCCCGCCGTAACGGCGGAGGAGATCCGGCGCATTGCCGCGGTAATGACGCTGAAGTGCGGATTCGTCGGCTTGGCCGCGGGCGGCGCCAAGGGTGGGGTCATCATGCCAAACGGTTTATCCGCGACACAGCGCGCGGCTCGCCTCGCGGCCTTCGGTCGCGCGGCGGCGCCGATCCTGCGTTCGGGCGTCTGGTCGCACGGTGCAGACCTGGGGACGACCGACGCCGACATCGCAAGGATCCGCCACGCGGCCGGCATCGGTCCGGACCCGGGGCCACCGGATGCGGCACCCACCGCCTCGAAGGGCAATACGACCAGCGGGCAGGCGGCCGGCCTCACCGTTGCGCTGTGTGCCGAGGCAGCCCTGGAGTCGCTCGGGATGGCGGTACGCGATGCGAGGGTCGCGATTCAAGGGGCCGGGGCTGTTGGCCGCGCCGCAATGCAGTCCCTGGCGGGCGCAGACGCACGAATCGTGGCGATCTCGACGATCGCGGGAACGCTGCGGAACGCAAGCGGACTGGACGTTGAAGCCGTGCTGGAGGGCCTGGGGCGAGTCGGCGACAAGTTTGCCGGTGGGGGCGAGCCGGCGGATGCCGTGCTCTCCGTCGATTGCGACGTGATGCTGCTCTGCGCCGGTAGCGGGGCCCTCGATTCGGCGGCTGGCGAGCAATTGAAGGCAAGGGCCGTGGTTTGCGGGGCAAACATACCTTTTGCAAATGGGATCGAGGATCGCCTCAACGCGCGTGGAGTCCTGGTGCTACCGGACTTCGTGGCGGGCGGTGGCGGGGTCCTCGGCTCCACGCTCGTGGCTGTGGCAGGCGTGACGCCCGACGAGATGGAGGCGGTTCTCAGGCGACGCTTCAAGCCGCAGGTCGTGCAGGTACTGGCTGCGGCGTCCGCGCGTGGCACCACGGCAGCCGCAGAGGCGCGGCGATACGCGCTCGGAGTGGTCGCCGCTTGCGAGGCGGCTTACGGTGCGATGCGCCCGGATACATTGCTGCCGGAGAAGCTTGCGCCTCCCGATCCTGCGCCGGTTCGCCTCGCTCTTGCGCTTGAACGCAGGACCCGTGGCTCACGGCGCCTTGCCGTCATCGGGCGCTGGCTGCATGGCTCGGCCGTCGCGCGGGTTGAGCGCGTTCTGGCTGCGTCGCTTGCGGCCGGCGCAGGTCGCTCCGCATGACGAACGAGCATCCGATGCGCGATTCGTCGCGGCTGCGCCGCGTGGGAGGTGAATTCTTCAGGCACGCGATGAGCTACGCACCGCGCTTCCTGGTACGCCGGAGCAGGGGATACATGCAGGCGCGCGCGGAATTGCACGCAAGCGAGTACTGGTCGGACGAGCAGCTTCGCGAACTCGCGGACGCGCGACTGAGAGCCCTCGTGAGCTATGCGGTCCAGCACGTCCCTTATTACCGGGAGCTGTTTGCGCGTGAGCGTATCGATCTCCGCGAGATCCAGGGTGTAAGCGATCTGTCGAAGATCCCGGTACTGACACGGGAGACCCTCCACGATCGATTCGAGGACCTGAAGTCCGACGAATTCGAGGCCCATCAACCCATCCTTGGGCAGTCTGGCGGCTCTACAGGAAAGCGACGCCATTTCTGGCTGTCGCAACGCTCGTTCGACCTCGAGATAGCGGCGGTGTGGCGTCACTACAATGCTGCGGGTTACGGTCACGGGGATCGCTGCGCAGCGCTGTACCTTCCGCTCGAAGGCGTGCTGGCGGACCGTCTCCACTGGGACGAATGGGAGTCCCGGCTGCGTTATTTGAATACACGGCAGCTCAGCCGTGAAAGGCTCCACGCCATGGTCGGTGCGGCCGTCTCGTTTCGAGCGAAGGTGCTGTGGACCTACCCTTCACATCTCGAGATGTTCGTGCAGTATGTGGAGGAGACTGGTGACGATCGCTTCCGCCCGCGCGTGATCGTCACGAATGCCGAGGTGCTGTACGAGCATCAGCGGGAGCACGCGCGCCGGGTGCTGGGCTGTGACGTGTTCGACTGGTATGGTCTCGGCGAGCACGTGGCCGCGGCGGCGGAGTGCGAACAACATGGCTATCACATTCCGGAGGAGATCGTGGCCGTCGAGATCATCGCCGGTGATCGCCAAGCGCCGGAAGGCGAGCCTGGCGAGATCATCGGCACGTGCTTCGAGAATTACGCACAACCCCTGATCCGGTACCGGACGGGCGACTATGCCGTGCGACGCCACGATCGCTGTTCCTGTGGCCGCGCGCACGCGATGCTGCGCGAAATCGGTGGCCGCACACAGGACATCGTCTCGACGCCCGAGGGAGGCTGGTGCGCATTCCGCCATGGCCTCTTCGGGGTGGATGAGGTGCCCGGTCTGCATGCGGTCCAGCTGGAGCAGGTCGAAGTACGGCGCTTCGTCGCGCATGCAGTTGCTCCCCAGGGTCTGTCCGAGGAAGCACGCGGCATTCTGGCAAAGCGGGTGATCGAAGCCATCGGCTTCGATGCGGCGGTCGAGATCGTGCTGGTCGAGGACATTCCCCGGACCGAGCGCGGCAAGCGGCGCCTGGTGATTTCGCGCGTGCCGTTCTCGATGCTCGGTGCGCCGAGGCCTGCGCATTGAGCCCCGCGCGCAACGGCGCCGATGCGATCTGCGCCGCGCTGAGGGTCGCTGGCGTCGATACTGTATTTGGTGTTCCCGGGACCCAGACGGTCACGCTTTACGAGGCGTTGCGAGCTGCGGGCATCAGGACGATCACTGCGACGCACGAGCTGGCCGCGACGTTCATGGCGCAGGGGTACTACCGTTCCAGCAATCGGCTTGCGGCGGTGTCCACGATCCCCGGTCCCGGCTTCGCCTTCACGCTGGCGGCGCTCGCGGAAGCGCACCTCGATTCCGCTGCCGTCGTGCTGCTGACCGGAAGTCCCCGGGTCTGCAACGAAGGTCGACGTCGGTCACAGGCGATCGACCAGGCAACGATGGCCGGCCCCGTTGTCAAAGAAGTTTTTGATGTCGCTGGGGCCGCACAGGTCAGGGAAGTCGTGTCGAGAGCCTGTCGAGTGGCGTTGGCGGACGAGCCTGGCCCGGTCTTGGTGCAGTTCGAGGCAGGGGTTCTTGGAGAATCCGACGCACCGTACACACCTGTCGCATCCGCTCAACCTGGGCAAGAAGGGGATGCCTCGACGCTCATCGAAGCTGCAAGGTTCATTGCCACCGCGGGTCGTGTGCTGATCTATGCAGGCCAGGGCGCGTCTGGAGTGGCGGCCGAGCTGCGACGCGTGGCGGACGTGCTGGGTGCCGTCGTTGCGACGACACCCTCGGGGCGTGGTGTCGTGCCGGAGGACGACGCCCGGCTGCTCCCCCTCGATGCCACGGGGGACCTCGCGGGATTCAATTCGGTGGCCGCCGAGTGCGATGCCATCCTCGTGATCGGCGCCGCGCTTGGCGAGAACGGGAGTGTGGGCTTCGGGCTGGAGTTCGCCTCGGATCGGTTGGTCCGCGTCGACACGTCGGCCGACGTGCTTGCGCGACCGCCCTCGGCACGCTGGTCCGTCGTGGCCTCCGCGGGGGACTTCCTTGCCGCTGTGCTGGATGTAGTGACCGGGGCCGGACGCGAGGCGACGGGTCGCGGCTTCGATGACAGCGCGGCACGTGCGATGCGCTCGAGGCTCACGGATCGGCGGGCTGGCGGTCCGTCGGACGCGCGCATTGGCGGGGGTGATGCGCGCGATTTCTTCGCGGCGCTGAGGCGCGGAATTCCAGCTGATGGCTGCCTCGTCCTGGATTCCGGGATGCATCAGCTTCTCGCGCGGCGACACCACGTGGTGAAGTCGCCGCGCGGAATGCTGTTTCCCAGCGACTTCCAGTCCATGGCTTTCGGGTTGCCGGCGGCCATCGGTGCGAAGCTCGCGCAGCCGGACCGGGCAGTGGTTGCGCTGATCGGCGACGGCGGGTTCCGGATGACCGGTCTCGAACTGGGCACTGCCGTCGGGCTTGGACTCGCTCTGCCGGTGATCGTGTTCGATGACGGCGTACTGGGATTGATTCGTCTCGATCAGCTGCTGGCCCACGGGCGAGCCCATGCCACCGAACTCGGCGGGCTCGATTACGAGGCCATGGCCTTGGCGGTCGGCTGCGCCCATGCGCGGGCCGGCATCGGCGAGATCGAGAAGGAGATCGGCGCGGCGCTGCGAAGACGCGTGCCGACGCTGATCGTCGTTCCGGTGAAGGACGCTCCGGCGCTCAGGCGTGCGCGGACGAAGCTGCGTCTCAGCCAGGCGGCCAAGTCCCTGCTCGGGGGGCGGCTGGTCGGTGCATTGCGCAGCCTGAAAAACCGGTGCGGCTCGAACTGAGCGGCTGTCAATCCGGTGCGCGATGCGGCGCAGTGGCATCCGCAGCCTCGAGGGCCAAGCCCAGCTCGCGTGCGAGGGAGGCAGCGAATTTGTCGTCGCGCATGCTGAGGTAGTGGGGAGCCAGTGCGCCGAACCGTGCGCTGATGGTGCGAACTCTGTCGTCCGCGGTGCCCAGTTCCAGACGTACGGCCCGCAGCCGGGACAGGTAGGGCCGCAGCTGGGACTCCACCAACCCCGCGTAGGGTGTCACGGGCTCGACGAGAAGCACGGGTGCGTCGCAGGGTTTGAGCACGTACGCCTGCTGGGCTCGAGTCTGCATCGGATACTGGATTGCGATGCGCTCGATGGTTTCGGCGTCCACACCCGGCATGAGTCGTGCGACCCGGTCCTGAAGGGCGCGGAGCACGCTCTCCGGCGGTTGGGTCGGGATGTCGGCATCCGACAGATCGAGCGGCAAGCCGGTGTTAAGCTCGATCAGTGCAGCCAGCGCCATCAGACGCCCCCGCGCCTGGATCGCTTCCTCTCCCTGCTGGCGATGCTCGTCTGGAGACGGAACGGGATGCTCGCCGGCTCGCCGGTTTGCCAGCGTACGCAGGAGTCCTGCCGACGGTCGGCGCAGCCAGCCGGCGAGTCGGATCAGGCGCCGCAGTCCGGGGTTCGAATACGTCGCGCGGGACGCCCACCAGCCGAAGTTCCGCCGGCTGCCGCCGCCGATGTCGAGTGGATCGATCAGCGCGAGAAGGCCGACCTCGGCGCCCTGCTGGCGCAGCTGTCGCACCATCTCATAACCGAATACCCCGGCCGACGAATAGGCGACGAGATGGTATGGCCCTTGAGGATGGTGGTTCCTGATGGCCTCGAGGTAATGCGCGACCCAGCGCTCGAAGCCCTCGGCCGGGTCGCGGTCGCCATCGACATAGGGGTCGCGGATACCGACGAGCTCGCCTTCATAGCGCAGCGTTGCCGCGACCTTCTGGTACGCGCCAACGGTGCCGCCGGCGGAGGAGACGAAGAAGAGGGGGACCTTTGACGCGTCCGTTGCGCGCCGGAGCGTGACGAGGACCGAGGAACCGCCGGCGACGGCCGGGCCAGCTCCCTCAGCTCCTTCGAGCTGTCGCGCCATGGATTCGACCGTCGGGAAGCGGTAAGCGAACTGCCCGGGCAGTTGCTCGCGGTCGAGGTCGAACTCGGTCCGCAGTCCATGCACGAGCACGGAAGTCGTGAGCGAGGTGCCGCCGACCTCGAAGAAACTGCTGTCGCGGTCGAACCGCCGATGTCCGAGAGTGCGCTCCCATTGCGCAGCCACTCGCCTCTCGAAGTCCGACATCGCTTGGACGTCCAGCTCATCCGGCAGCGTCGGAAGGTGCTCGGCGAGCAGTCGTTTGCGGTCGAGCTTGGATCGCTCGGTCAATGGGAAGGCGTCGAGACCGACCAGGGACGAGGGAATCATGTAAGGCGGAAGGCGGTCGCGCAGCGCCTGGTAGATCTCCTCGAGCATCACGTTTCGCGGTGTGAAGAAGCCGATCAGCGCCGCTTCTGCCGTATCGGCGCCGGTGACGACGACCGCGGCCTGGGTGACCTCAGGGTGCGCGGCGATCGCGCGTTCCACTTCGGTCAGCTCGACGCGGAAGCCGCGAATCTTCACGGTGTCGTCGGCGCGTCCGGCGAAGATCAGCTTGCCGTCGGGCGTGCGGCGTACGTCATCGCGCGTGTCGTAGAGGCGCTCCGCGTTGCGCGGATCGGTGACGACGACCGACGACGTGAGGTCCGGATTCCTGAAATAGCCCGTGAACAGGGCCGGCCCCGAAATGTAGAGCCTCCCGGACTGACCAGGCTCGACCGGATCGAGGTTGCGGTCGAGCACGTGAATACCGACATCCTGGGTGATCGGCACTCCGAGCGGCAATTCCTGTCCGGGCTGCGTGGACTCCCTCAGGTCGCACACCAGGGTCGAGCTGGCTTCGGTGCTGCCGTAGATGGAATACAGTCGGGTCGTCGCGGGAAAAGCGTCGACGATTCGTTGCGCCAGCCCGGATTGCAGGTGCTCGCCCATCAGCACCACGACCCGCAGCGCGGGTGGCGTGAAGCCGGGCATGTCGAGACTGGCCTTCATCGCCGATGGCACGATCAGCAGGCGCGTGACTGCATGTGATCTGACGACCGACCAGAACTGCTCGAGATCGCGCACCTGCGCGTCGGGAACGATCACCGCAGGAACACCGCGCAACAAGGGTTCAAAGAGTTCGTACAGTCCGTGGGTCGTCGTCGTGTGGGCCTTGTGACAGCCGGTTTCGCCCGCGCTGAACGGCTGCTGCGTCCATGTCCAGGAGAGACGGTGAAAGAACGAGCGATGGCTCCGGACGATCATCTTGGGCAGACCGGTCGAGCCCGAGGAACACAGCACGAAAGCCGCCCGGCCGGGATCTTCGTGGTCCTTCTCGCGACCCGTCTCGGGCGCCGCGGTCGTCTCGCTGCACAGCTCGTCGAAATCGAGACTGTGCTGGCCGAGGGCCGGATCGAGCGGCGTGGCCCCGTTGTGGATGATCGCCGGCCCGCCAGCCTGCGCGAGTATGTCCCCGAGTCTGGCCGATGGATAATTTGACGGCAGCGGCATGACCGCGGCATTGGCCCTCAGGATTGCGAGGACGCCCGCCACCCAGTCGATGGATCTGTCGATGTGCAGGCCGACGACGGATCCTTCGGCAATCCCGCGGCTGCGCAGCGCGGCGGCCGCACATGCTGAGCGGGCGTCGAGTTGCGCGTAGGTGATCGAACGGGCACCTTCAAAGAGGGCGATCCGGTCGGGAGTACGCTGCGACTGCTCAATGAACAGTCGCTCCAGCGGGCGCTGCGGGTCCGGCTCGGACATCGACGAATTATAGGAAACGGGGCTGTGGAATTGTGGCACCAGTCGATTTTTCGGGCGTCAACCGCGATGGCGCGATGATGCGGAGCCGGCCACCCGTCAACCTTCCATGGATCGCAGGGCGGTTCAGGGAGGTGCCCCATGGACTGGGTGCCGATGTCGCCATTTTCCGGGTCGATATTCCGGCGGATGTGTCGGTGTCGCCGCAACTGGTCGGGCATGGCGAGCTCGAGCGTGCGGCGCGGATTCGTGACCCGGTGGAAAGGGGCTTTCTGCTGGCAAGCCATGCCGTGTTGCGCAGCGTGCTGGCCGACGCTCTCGGGAAGTCAGCTGCGCAACTCGAGCTCTATCGCGATGAATTCGGCAAGCCACGGCTGGCCGACGGATCGCTGCGCTTCAACATGAGTCGCAGCCATTCGGCGACCTTGATCGGCTTGAGCGTGGGCGCGGAGATCGGCCTGGATATCGAATTGATCCGCAAGTTACCCGATGCTGCAGTCGTTGCCCGGGAATGTTTGTCCTCGCAGGAGTATGCGCAGTGGCGCAGGCTGGATGCGGCGTCGGCGATGCCTGCCTTGCTGCAGTGCTGGGCGCGCAAGGAGGCTTGCCTGAAGGCCGCGGGCATCGGTCTCGCAGGCGCACCTGAAAGGCTGGATGCAGGATGGCGGCGGGACGACCTTCCAGAGCGAATGAGTCTGCGGCACGGCGCGCGCAACTGGGACACCGTGGTCGTTTCGCTGCCCGTGCCGCCTGAACTGGTCGCCGCCGCGGCGGTCGTGGTTGCCTAGAAGGTGGCCACCGCATCGCGCCGGCGGACAGCCTGTGCGAGCGTGTGTACGAAGGCCGCGGCGACATGGCGTCCGGCGGCGTCAGTCAGATGTCCACCATCGTAGGTGTGCTCGGCTGCCATCGTCTCGACCGTCATGCCATCCGCTTCGAACGAGCTGATGCTGCCGTCGGCATGCGTGGCCTCGATGCGGGCAATGTCGAACGTCTCTTCGGGGCCGAACTGGCTTCGCAGCATTTGGTTGTACGCGTTGCGCTTCTGGTTGGCGGCATCGGTCCAGGTGGGGCGACCCAGCCAGCGCTTCACGGTGGTCTTCCACCCCGGCGGATCCGCCACAAGCGGCATGGTTGCATGGATCAACGTAAGCCCTCGCTGGTGTTCCGCGAGCCCGGCGACGGAGCTCCGGTAGCGATCGAACAGGGCCTGCGGTGACTGCTCCTGCGAGTCGTCATCGAGATCGACATAGCAGAACTTGAGCAGGGCGACGTCGTAGGCTGAGGCAGCCGGATCCTCAGGCGGCGCTGCGACGTTAACAAGGAAAGCCGCGAGTTTGCCGTCCGGTGCGCCGTTCTCGCCGATGTTCGTATGGAACAGGCCGGGACCTGCAGCCGGTGTGCCGTTCGTGACTTCCTCGATGCGAAGCGCGACGCCCGCCTCATCGGCGAGGGTGCGCACCCCCTGGAGGATGTTCCTGCCGACCGATTGGTGGCCGAAGTACACGCGGGCCTGCGCCAGTGTTTCGAGATCAGCGGTCACTTGTTCGATCGACACCGGCGTTACCTCCTGCGGCTGCGGTGTACAGGCGGCCATGGCGGCGGCAAACAGAATCGGAACGAGGTGCAGGCTCGTACGGGACATCTAGACGGCCTCCTTTCGTGAAGCGCTATCGGGATTCTTTCGCCAGCCGACGATGCGGCCCGGGTTGCCGGCGACGATCGCGAACGGCGGGACCGATTTCATTAGCACCGTGCCGGCCGAAAGTATGGCGCCCCTGCCGATCGTGACGCCGGGCATGACGAAGCAATTTGCCCCGAGCCAGACATCATCCCCGATGACGACGGGGTGCTGGTCGTAACCCTGCAGCATCCACGGCTTGTCCGGGTCCTCGTAGCGGTGGTTGACCGACCAGATCTTGACGTCGGGGCCGAGACCGACATAGTCGCCGATGGTCACGCCGCCTCCGCCCGTGATGAACACGTGCTGGGCGAAATTGCAGTGTGAGCCGATCGACACTTTCTCGGGATTCGTGACCCGGAAATGGTCCTGTATGACCGTATTCCTGCCAAACTTCGCAAAGTAGGGCGGCAGCGTCTTCGAGCGCACCCATCGCCCCACGCTTCTTGGGAGCAGGCACACGAACCACAGGGTGAGTTCCCTGTATTCCTTGCGTGCTGACCAGAGTAATTGCCTCATGAACACAACTGTAATGCGTTGCAACGTTGAGCCATGTGCGGAATTGCCGGAATCCTGAACTTGCGGACGGCTCTGCCCGTACAGCGGACCGAAATCGCCGCGATGCTGCCGCCGCTTGCCGGTCGCGGCCCCGATGGTGAGGGCATCCACATCGCGGATCCGCCTGCAGCCGGGCTCGGTCACACCCGTCTGTCGATCCTCGACCTCGAGGGAGGCGCGCAGCCAATCCACAACGAGGACCAGACGGTGTGGGTCGTCTTCAACGGCGAGATCTTCAACTATGTCGAGCTCCGCGCGGAGCTGGAGCAGGCCGGTCACCGCTTCGCCACACGCACCGATACCGAAGTGCTCGTGCACCTGTACGAAGAGCACGGCGATGCCTTCGTCGAGCGGCTGAATGGCCAGTTTGCACTCGCGCTCTGGGATTCGCGCGCCCGGCGCCTGCTGCTCGTGCGCGACCGCGCCGGGATCCTGCCGTTATTTCATGCCGTGCAGGACGGCCGGCTGGTTTTCGCCTCCGAGATCAAGTCCCTGTTGAAGGGTCTGATGCGCAGGCCGGGCCCGAATCCCGTGGCGCTCGACCAGATTTTCACGTTCTGGTCCGCGGTGGGTACGACGACGATGTTCGAAGGGGTCGAGCAGCTCGAGCCCGGCTGCCTGCTGATCGCCGAAGACGGCCGTATCGTGAGGCGTCGCTACTGGGACTGGACGTTTCGCGAGCCGGGCCACTATCTCGGCGGCAGCGTCGATGAGCTCGCAGCTGAACTGCGGGCATTGCTGACTGACGCCACGCGCATCCGCTTGCGTGCCGATGTGCCTGTGGGTGCCTATCTGTCCGGAGGGCTCGATTCCACGGCGCTCATCGCGCTGATGTGCGCGGGCAGCGCGCAGCCGAATGCATTTTCGCTCGCATTCGCCGATCCCGGACTCGACGAGAGCCGCTTCCAGCAGCAGGCGGCAGCGCATTTCGGTGTCCGGCACGAGACCATCCGGGTCGGCGGCGAGGATATCCGCGCGGGCTTCGTGCAGGCCGTGTGGCGCGCGGAGACGCCATTCCTGCGCTGCGCGCCGATTCCGCTGATGGCCCTGTCGGGGCTTGCCCATCGCGGTGACTGCAAGGTAGTGATGACCGGCGAGGGCGCCGACGAGGTCTTCGGGGGTTACGACCTGTTCAAGGAGGCCAAGATCCGCCGCTTCTGGGCCGCGCAGCCCGGTTCGAAATGGCGCGCGCGCCTGCTGCAGAGGCTCTATCCCTATCTCGATATCACTTCGCCGCGCGGACAGGCCTACAGCGAAGCGTTTTTCGGTGCGGGTCTTGGCGCGGCCGGCACGGCATTCTTCGCGCACGAGCCGCGCTGGAAGACGACCGCACAGGCGAAGGCGATGTTTGCCGACGGGTTGCGATCGCGCCTGCCCGCCGATGCGGTCGCGGATTTCGCACTGACCCTGCCGGACCGGTTCGGGCACTGGGATGCCTTCAACCAGTCGCAGTACGTCGAGGCGAAGACGCTGCTCGCCGGCTATCTGCTGTCGACGCAGGGAGACCGGATGCTGATGGCGAACAGCGTGGAAGGGCGGTTTCCCTATCTCGACCATCGGGTGATCGAGTTCGCCAACGCACTCGACCCGCGGCTCAAGATGCGCGTGCTCGACGAGAAGTTCCTGCTGAAGCGCGCGCTCGGCGACGCCTTACCGCCTGCCGTGCTCGCGCGCACGAAGCAGCCCTACCGCAGCCCGGACAGCGCAGCCTTCGCGGTGCCAGGCGACGATTTCGTCGACGAGGCATTGTCGCCGGCGAGTGTGCAGCGCGCCGGCTACTTCGATCCGCAGCGCGTGCAGCTGCTGCTGCGCAAGGTCAGGGCAGGTCGGGCGATCAGCCAGAAGGACAACATGGCCTTCATCGGTGTCCTGTCCACACAGGTCTGGCACAGTCTTTTTGTGGATGGCATCACACCTGTGACGTGCACGTTATAGTCAAATTCCCCGTTCAGGAGGTTGAAGATGCAGGTTGCCGAGAGGACCAGACAGTACATTCTCGAGAATTTTCTGTTCAGCAATGATCCATCGCAGCTCGGCTACGACGATTCGTTTCTCGAGCGCGGCCTGATCGATTCGACCGGTATGCTGGAGGTGATCATGTTTCTCGAGGAGACCTTCGGCGTAAAGGTCGACGACGAGGAAATGGTGCCGGCAAACCTCGATTCGGTGAGCAAGATCGCCGCCCTGGTCCAGCGCAAGACGAGCTGAGGCGTGCTTTCGGGCGGAGACACTCTGCCCGGCCTGCTCCGGGAAGCGCAGCGCCGGTTTCCGGAGCGGCCGGCGATCCTGCAATCCGGAGTAGCGACGACCTACCGCGAACTGTGGCGACAGGTGCTGCGCGCGGCCAACGGCCTGCGGGCACTCGGTGTCCAGCCGGGCGACCGGGTCGCGCTGCTTCTCGAGAATTCGGTCGAGTATGTGGTGGCGTACTACGCGGCCGTCGAGGCTGGCTGCGTCGCCGTCGCGCTGAATACGGCGCTGCGGGGCGCAGAGTTGCAATGGCGGCTCGTGCACTGTGGCGCGGCACTGCTGATTGCGCCGGCCCGGGCGGAGCGGGAACTGCGTGCGATGCCATCGGTGCGCTGGCGCGTCGTCGGCCCGGCGGAACTCATGGCCGGCGACGACGAGCGGGATCTTCCGTCCGTCGCGGCGCCCGATGCCGTCGCGGCGCTCATCTACACGTCGGGTACGACTGCCGATCCCCGTGCCGTCACGCTGAGCCACCGCAATCTGGTCGCGAACACGCGTTCGATTCTTGGCTATCTGCAACTCACCGAGGTGGACCGGATCGTCAATGTGCTGCCGTTCTACTATTCCTACGGCAATTCGGTACTGCATACACATCTCGCGGTCGGCGCCTCGATCGTGCTGGAGAACTCGCTGCTCTATCCGCACCTCGTCGTGCAGCAGATCGCGAAGACGGCCGCCACCGGATTCTCCGGCGTGCCTTCGACTTATGCACTCCTTCTGCAGCGCGTGAAGCTCGCGGAGTACGATCTGTCGGCCCTGCGTTATCTGACGCAGGCGGGCGGCGCCATGGCGCCGGTGCATGTCGCGGGCCTCCGCAAAGCCGTTCCACAGGCACGCCTGTACGTGATGTACGGCCAGACCGAAGCGACGGCCCGCATCAGCTATCTGCCGCCGGAGCGCCTCGACGACAAGCCCGGCAGCGTCGGAATCGCGATTCCCGGTGTGACGATCGAGGTGCACGACGAGCGGGGCAGGGCCGCGCCTGCCAGCACGACCGGTGAGGTCTGCGTGCGCGGCGACAACGTGATGCTCGGCTATTGGGAGAATCCGGTGGCGACGGCGCGGGTTCTGGCGAATGGCTGGCTGCACACCGGTGATCTCGGCTGGCTGGATGCGGACGGTTACCTCACGCTCGTGGGTCGCTCGTCCGATATGATCAAGACCGGTGCCCATCGTGTGAGCCCGCTGGAGGTCGAGGCCACCGTGCTGCTGCTCGGGGAGGTGGCCGAATGTGCCGTGATCGGCATGCCGGACGAGATCCTCGGCGAAGTGATCGTTGCGCACGTCGTGCTGCGGGAGGGCGCCGCGCTCGATGCGCGGCGCGTGCAGGCGCATTGCCGTGAGCGGCTCGCAGCGTACATGATTCCAAAGACCGTGCACTTTGCCGAGTCGTTGCCGAAGACGGCGTCGGGCAAGGTGCAGCGCTATCTGCTGAAAGGTACCCGATGAACGATGAGGTTTTTGCCCTCGACCACGCCGTCGAAATCGAACGCATCGCCGGCAAGCTGCGCCATGCACTCGCGCACGACCTGAACCGCCGCGGTTTCGTCGTCGCGATCTCGGGTGGCATCGACAGTTCGGTGAGCGCGGCGCTCGCGGTACGCGCGGTCGGGCCGAAGCGGGTCTACGGCCTGCTGCTGCCGGAGCGTGTGTCCTCGCCGCAGAGCACGCACCGCGGCCGCCTGCTCGCCGAGCATCTCGGCATCGAATACGAGGTCTTCGACATCGCGCCGGCGCTCGAGGCGCTCGGCTGCTATGCGCGCATCGACGAAGTGTGCAAAGCCGTGCATCCCGGGTACGGCGCGGGCTGGAAGAACAAGATTGTGCTCGTCGGCGGGCTCGAGGGTCGCTACAACCATTTCAAGCTGGTTGCGCAGGACCCGTCCGGGCAGATCCACGAGGCACGGCTCGAGTACAAGCAGTACCTGCAGATCGTGGCCGCGACCAACTTCAAGCAGCGTGTGCGAAAGACGATGGAGTATTACCATGCCGACCGCCTGAATTACGCGGTCGTCGGTACGCCGAACCGGCTGGAGTACGACCAGGGCTTCTTCGTGAAGAACGGTGACGGCTCGGCCGACGTGAAGCCGATCGCGCATCTCTACAAGACCCAGGTCTACGCGATGGCGCGCTTCATGAAGCTGCCGGACGAGATCTGCAACGCGATCCCGACGACCGACACCTACAGCCTGCCGCAGGGACAGGACGAGTTCTATTTCGGGCTGCCGTACGCGCAGATGGACCTCGCGCTGTGGGCGTACGAGCACGGGATCGGAACTGCGGAGCTAGGCAAGGCGCTCGGCGTGTCTGCCGAGGCTGCACAGGCCGTATATGCCGACATCGAGGCGAAGCGGAAGGTAACGCGATACCTGGCAGGGGCGCCGATACTCGTGTCTCCCTGAGTCCATGCAGGGTTGCCGAGTGCCCTGCGTTGCATTACAATGCGATGCATGGACTCGCAGCTCACCGTTCGTCTTTCATCCGACCTCTCGGGAGCCCTCGAGCGGGCCAGCCGGCAGTCCGGTCGCAAGGCATCCGACATCGTGCGCGCGGCGCTGCGGGACTACCTGAGCGCACCCTCCGCGTCAGATCCAAGGCCTGCCGAACGCGTCAGGGGCCTCATCGGCTCGCTGGACTCGGGCCTCCCCGACCTGGCCGAGCAGCACCGCAAATACATCATCGAGTCACTGACACGTGGCAAATGAGCTGCTCCTCGATACCGGAGCACTCGTTTCACTGCTGGACCGCAGCCAGCATCGGCATCGCGAATTCGCGGATTTCTTCGATTCGTGGGCGGGCCAGGTCGTCACGACCGAGGCGGTCCTGACCGAGTCGACCCATCTGCTGGGGCGAATCAGGGGCGGCGCGATCGCCTGTCTCGATTTTGTTCTCTCCGGAGGCGCGCTGCTGGTTCCGGCGACGGCCAATTCGCTGCGGCGTGCGCGCAGTCTCATGGATCGATATGCGGATTGCCCGATGGATTTCGCCGATGCCTCGCTCGTCGTGCTCGCGGAGGATATCGGCACGAATCTCGTGCTGACGACGGACCAACGCGATTTCTCGATCTACCGGATCGGTGGGCGGAAGCGTTTCCGGATCTGCCCCTCTTGAGTCACCGTGGTGCCGGGCTGACAGGCGCACTACGTTGAGGCATCCCTAAATGCTTTGAGCACGGCGTTCATCCGGGTCTGCCACCCGGTACCCTTTGCGCGGTACCAGGCCAGCACATCTGCATCCAGGCGCAACGCAATTTGTTCCTTGCGCTCACCGGCTGGCATCGGGGGTCTGCCTCGCTTGGCGCGCAGTGCAGCAACATCCTTGTGCGCAACACCTTCTTTCCAGAAGGCGAGGGTGGCCTTTCGGTCCTTCGGATCGTAAGGCACGTCAGATTTTGGGGTATTCGCGGAAGTACGCTTCTTGCTCATGAGGTTCAGCCTCTCTACACGAGATCAGTCGGGGCTCGTCTTCCCCATCGGTCCACACCAATACGACCACTCTGCCTTCAAGCCATCCCAGGCTTGCGAAGCGCTGCTCGCCGTAGTCTTCGCGGGTATCCTCCCGCGTGAGCATCGGCGCGTCGAAAGCCGCATAAGCATCAGCCAAATCGATCTTGTGCTTACGCTTGTTGGCCCTGCGCTTCTTGGGGTCGTGAATCATCTAGCATTATTGTATATGCGATTAATCAGAAGGTGCAAGCGTTTGTTCACCGTTCGACAACTGGACGCGGCCTGACAAGTCGCTCGAGCGGACACGGATCGATGAAGTGCCCGGCGGGAAGCGTTAAGCGCCGGCATCGCGAATTCGCGGATTTCTTCGATTCGAGGGCGAGCCAGGTCGTCACGACCGAAGCGGTCCTGACCGAGTCGACCCATCTGCTGGGGCGGATCAGACTTCCACAAAGCGAAAGGCCGAGAGGTAAATTGGCGGCAATCAGGAGTGGTGGTAAATTCACCCAATGAAGCCCGTCCGCATTTCTGATGCTCTGGAGCTCCCTGTTTCGGAGCGCCTGGAGCTGGTTGGTGACATATGGGACAGCATTGCGCAGGCCCCTGACGGCGTAGAACTGACTGACACTCAGCGCGCCGAACTCGACCGCCGGCTCGAAGCCTGTCGGCGCGATCCCAAGGCTGGCTCGCCCTGGTCCGAGGTCAAGGCACGCATCCTGAGCGGCCGCTGATGCCGCTCATTGTCCGCCCTGAGGCAGAGGCGGACCTTCTGTCGGCGCGAATCAGGGAGCAGGGCGGTTCTTGAAATCCTCCGGTGTCAGCTGATGCCGGGCGAGCAGCTTGTAGAAATCGGTGCGATTCCTCTTGGCGAGCCGCGCGGCCTGCGAGACGTTCCCTCCGGTGATCTGCAGGATCTGCGACAGATAGCTGCGCGTGAACTCGTCGCGCGCCTCGTCGAACGACACCATGCGCCCCTGCGAGCCGCCGAGCGACTGCTGCGCGAGCTCGACCGGGATGATCGGCGTCTGCGACAGTGCGACGTTCTGCCGCACCACGTTCGCGAGCTGGCGCACGTTGCCGGGCCAGTCGGCGGTCGCGAGCAGTTCGATGGCCTCGGGCGCGTAGATCTTGCGGCTGCCGGTCTCGGCGGACAGGCGCGCGAGGAAGTGCGCGACGAGCAGCGGGATGTCCTCGCGCCGGCGCGACAGCGGGGGCATCTCGATGTGCACGACGTTCAGCCGGTAGTAGAGATCCTCGCGCAGCGTGCCGTCGGCGACGAGCTGCTGCGGGTCGCGCGAGCTGGTCGCGATCACGCGCACGTTGGCGGTCGCGCCGGCGGCGTCCTGGGCCGGGCTGTCGGGCAGGAAGCGCAGCAGCTTCACCTGCAGCGGCAGCGGCAGGTCGGCGATTTCGTCGAGCAGCAGCGTGCCGCCGTCGGCGGCGTGCACGGCGCCGCCCTCGCCGAAGATCGCCGCGTCGAGCGCGGCCTCGTCGGTCGCGCTGCAGGCGATCGCGATGAAGGGTTTGTGCCGGCGCGGGCTCGCGTTGTGGATCGCCCGCGCGAGCAGTTCCTTGCCGGTGCCGCTCTCGCCGGTGATCAGCACGCGCGCGTCGGTGCCGGCGACCATGTGCGCCTGCGCGAGCTTCTCCTCCATCAGCGCGCTGCGCGTGACGATCTCGGCGCGCCAGTCGGCGTCGGAGGCCGCGAAGCCCGAGATGCGCAGCGCCTTCTGCACGTGATCGAGCAGCTCCTGCTTGTCGACGGGCTTGGTCAGGAAGCCGAAGGCGCCCATCTGGGTCGCCTGCACCGCATCGGGAATGGTGCCGTGCGCGGTCAGCAGGATCACCTTGAGCCCCGGCCAGCGGCTCTGCAGTTCCTTCAGCAGGCCGATGCCGTCCATCTGGTCCATGCGCAGGTCGGTGATCACGAGGTCCGGGCGGAAGCGGCTCGCGGCGGCCACCGCGGCGACGCCGTTCTCGACGGCCTCGACGTCGTAGTTCTCGGCGCGCAGGCGGATGGTCAGCAGGCGCAGCAGGCCCGGATCGTCATCGACGACGAGGATCTTCGCCTTGCGTTTGCCGGTGGTGTCGGTGCGGGCGGCCTGGTTCATGGCGTGCGTCCTTCGGGCTGGGGCTTGCGTTCGGTGATCGTGCGTTCGATGTTGGCGATCGCGTCGAGCTTCTGCTGGGCGTCCTCGAGCGCGCGCCGCAAGCGCGCATTCTCCTCGAGCTCGGCCTGCAATCGCCGGCTCGCAGTGGTATTGCGGTCGCGCTCGGCGCGATCGACCGCGGCCTGCAGGCGACGGTTCTCGGCGGCGAGGAGCGACTGGCGCTCGAGCTGCGAGAGTTCGAGCCGCGCGAGCGCGCGCTCGGCGGGCACGAGCGATTCGGGGGTGGCGGTGAGCTCGCGCAGCAAGCGCTCGGCCTCGGCCGTGTCGGTCGAGGCATGGCCGGGCGTGGCGAGGACCAGTGCATAGCGCAGCTGGCGGCTGGGTGTCGCGGCTTCCTCGAAATCGCGCTTCGCGGCCGCGACGATCTCCGCCTGTTCGGCGGGCCGGCTCGAGAGGAGGCGTTGCAGGACCTCGAGGTGGCCCGAGACGAGCATCGCCTGCGCCTGCGCGCGATCGACGACGGGGGCGGGCGGGGGGCTGCGCCCGGCGAGACCGTCGAGCGAGCCGCAGCCCGCGAGCAGCAGCGTCGCGGCCGCCACCGTTGCACCGGCATTGACGGCGCTACGCGGCATGGGCCTGCTCCGTCGTGTCGGTCTGCGCCGCGCGTTGCGGCAAGCGCACGCAGAAGTGCGCACCGGGATACTCGCCGTCGACGATCTCGATCATGCCGCCGTGGGCGTTCACGAACTCGAGCACCACGGAAAGACCGATGCCGGTACCCTTCACGTGGCCGCCGGGCACGCGCTGGCCGGTGTAGAACGCATCGAAGATGCGCGCGCGCTCATCCAGCGGTATGCCGACGCCGCTGTCGGCGACATCGAGCTGCCAGTTCTCGCCGTGGGCGCGCGCGTGCAGGTGGATGGCGCCGCCTTTCGGCGAGTACTTGATCGCATTCGACAGCAGGTTCTCGAGGATCAGGCGCAGCTTGCTGCGATCGGCGAGGAGCACGAGGTCGTCGATGTGCACGTCGAGCCGTGCGCGCTGCGAGAGGAGCGTGAGCTGCTGGTTCTCGAGCACCTGCTTGACGAGCGGCCGGAGGCGAAACTCGCTCACGTCGAGCGTGGCGCTCTGGCTCTGCCAGGCGCTGAAGGACAGCAGGTTCTCGATCAGGCGCTGCAGCTTGATGCCGTTCTCCCGCAGGATCGCCGTGACTTCGCGCTGCCCGCCGTCGAGTTCGCCGACCGCGCCGTCCATCAGCAGTTCCGTGCCCTCGCGGATGTTGGCGAGCGGCGTCTTGAGCTCATGCGACATGTGCCGCAGAAAGCGGTTGCGCTCCTGCGCGAGTTCGAGCAGGCGCACGCGCAGCCATTCGAGCTGGTGGCCGAGGCGCTCGAGGTCGCGCGGGCCCGATACCGCGATCGCATGTGTGAAGGTGCCGCGCCCGAGCTCGCTGATCGCGCGGTCGATCTGCCGCAGCGGCCGGCCGATCGACAGGGTGAGGGCGAGGATCGCGACGAGCGACAGCGGCACGAGCAGCGAGCTCTGCACCAGCAGCCGGCGCTGGGCGCGCCGGGTCTGCTCGCGCAGTTCGGTGAGCTCGGCATCGATCTGCGCATTGCCGGTCGCCGCGATGCGCGACGCCGCGTCCTGCATCAGGTCGAGGAGCCCGAGGAGCGAGGCGAAGGTGGCGTCGGTGGGCGAGGGTTGCGCGAGCCGCTCGCGCAGCTCGCGCTGGGCCGCCGCGAGTTCGGCGAGCGCCTTCGTCGCCTCGGGCCCGCGCAGATGGCGATCGAGTTCGCCGCGCGTCGCCGTGAGGCGCGACTCGCTGCGGGTGATCGATTCGGTGAGCTGCGGGTCCCGCAGCACCTGGTAGACGCGGGTGCCGCGCTCCACCGCCGCGATCTCGGCAAAGAGCTCCTGCGTGGCGCGCGTGGCGCGCACGCTCTCGACGACCAGCTTCTCGCTGGTCGCGGCGATCTCGCGCATCTGCAGCGCCGCGTTCAGCACGGCCACGAGCAGCGGAATCGCGATGAGCGCGAGCCCGAGCAGCATGAGGCTGGAGAGGGATTTGGGACGGGCCCAACGCATCCGGACATTCTATCCCGTGCGCCTGCCGCGCGCCGCGCCCGCCTCAGCCCCAGGGTGTCTCGATCAGCCGACGCTCCCAGGCGAGCGTCGTGCCGACGATCGCATCGAGGTCGTCGAGGGCGGGGCGCCAGCCGAGAAGCTTGCGGATCCGATCGGCGCGTGCGATCAGCTGCGGCGGGTCGCCCGCGCGGCGCGGCTCCTCCCGCACAGCGAGCGTGCGCCCCGAGATGCGCGCGACGCTCGCGAGCACCTCGCGCACGCTGTAGCCGTGGCCGTAGCCGCAATTGAGCGTTTCGGAACGGCCGCCGGCGCGCAGGTAATCGAGTGCGTCGAGGTGCGCGCGCGCGAGGTCCTCGACGTGGATGTAGTCGCGCACGCCCGTGCCGTCGGGGGTCGCGTAATCGGTGCCGAAGATCGAGACGTGGGGGCGCTTGCCGACGGCCGACTCGCACGCCACTTTCACGAGCAGAGTCGCCTGCCGGGTCGACTGGCCGATGCGCCCCTTCGGGTCGGAACCGGCCACGTTGAAGTAGCGCAGCGCGACGTAGCGCAGCGCCGATGCCGCGGCGAGGTCGCGCAGCATCCACTCGGACATCAGCTTCGAGGTGCCGTAGGGGTTGATCGGCGCGGTCGGGGTCGTCTCGTCCGCGTAGGCGCCGGCCGGGATCCCGTACACGGCCGCGGTCGACGAGAAGACGAACTGCCCGATACCCGCGCCCGCACAGGTCTCGAGCAGGGCGCGCGTCGCGCAGGTGTTGTTGCGGTAGTACTTCAGGGGGTCCGCGACCGATTCGGGCACGATCGTGTGGGCCGCGAAATGCAGCACGGTGTCGATGTCGTGCCCGGCGAGCACGCCGCGTACGAGCGCGCTGTCGCCGACGTCGCCGAGGACGAACGGCGTGTCGAGCACCGCTTCGCGAAAGCCGGTCGCGAGGTTGTCGAGCACGACGACCCGCTCGCCGCGCTCGCGCAGCAGCAGCGCCGTATGACTGCCGATGTAACCGGCCCCGCCGGTGACTAGAATTCCCCGATGTCCCATGTATCCCCGACTCCGTTTGCGAACCTGACCCCGGACCTCGTGCTCGACGCGGTGGCCGCTCGCGGCATCGACGTCGACGGGCGGCTGTTCGCCCTCAACAGTTACGAGAACCGCGTATACCGGGTGGGCACCACGCAAGGGGCGCCGCTCGTCGCGAAATTCTACCGGGCCCGGCGGTGGTCCGACGAGCAGATCGTCGAGGAACATGACTTTGCACGCGAACTCGCGGATCGCGACCTCGCGGTGGCCGTGCCGCTCGCGTTCGACGGCGCGACGCTCCTCAGGCACGGGGAGTTCCGTTTCGCGCTCTTCCCGTGGCTCGGCGGGCGCGGTGCGGAGCTCGATTCGGACGCGGATTTCGCGCTGCTCGGCCGCACGCTCGGGCGGCTGCACGCGGTCGGCGCGGTGCGCCGCTTTCGCGTGCGACCGGCGTTGACGCCCGAGCGGCTCGGCGTCGCCGCGCGCGCGCAGGCGCTCGCCAGCGGCCACGTGCCGCCCGAACTCGAGGATCGCTATGCGGAGGTCTCGGCCGAGATCCTCGCGGCGGTCGAGCGCGATTGGGACGCGGCCGCCGGCGTGGCGGCGATCCGGCTGCACGGCGACTGCCACCTCGGCAACCTGCTGTGGGGCGAGCAGGGGCCGGTATTCGTCGATCTCGACGATTGCATGAGCGGCCCGGCCGTCCAGGACCTGTGGATGCTGCTCCCGGGCGGTGCGGACGCGCGCCGCGCCTGGGAAGCGCTCGCGGCGGGCTACGGGGAGTTCGCCGACTTCGATTATCGCGAACTGCGTCTCGTCGAGCCGCTGCGTGCCCTGCGCATGATCCACCACACGGCGTGGCTCGCGCACCGCTGGGACGATCCGGCGTTTCCGCGGGCCTTCCCGTGGTTCGGCGAGCGGCGCTACTGGGAACGGCACATCCTCGACCTGCTCGAGCAGCGCTCGGCGATCGACGAGCCGCCGCTCCTCGCGATGTGATCGCCGGGTGCCTGTGATAACGTGCGCGCAGTTCGAGGGGGCGGGTTTTCGCATGTCCTACAGGGTCGTTGGAACGCTGCTCGCGCTCATGTGCCTCGGCGCATGCAACCGCGTGCCCGACGCCGCCCCCACGCCCGCGACCTCGACGGCGCCGCGCAAGGCGCCGCTGTCGCCCGACATGGTGTCGGCCGTGTCCGGCAGCAAATCGGCCGCCGCCGTCGATCTCAAGTTCGCGTTGACGTCGCGGCCGGAACCGGGGAGAGCCCTCGACATCGACCTCGCCGTGATCCCGCTCGACCGGTCCGCGACCATCCGCGTGATCGTGCAGAACACCGACGGCCTCACGATCACCGCGGGCCAGGAGATGCGCGTACCGCCCGGCGCCGAGGCCGGCGTGCCGCTCATCCATCGCGTCACGATCGTGCCGGCGCGCGACGGCATTTTCTCGCTGTCGGCGGTGGCGCTCGTCGATACCGACAAGTCGTCGGTCACCCGCACTTTTGCGATTCCCATCATCGTCGGCGAGGGCGTCACGCCCGCCGAACTCAAGCCCGAAACGCCCGCCGCAAAGACCGACTGACGCGCCCGATCGCGGCCCGCGCGGCGCCATTAATGTGAAATCGCGAGGCAGGTCACGCGCCGGTGACGCGGCCACCCCTATGATTTTTCATATGGATGGCGACTGACATTATGTCAAATTCGGCCCCGGTGCTCCGGAGCAAGGAACTGGACGCGACCACGACCGTCGTGCGCACGGGCGCCGTCCCCGCGCCGGCGGTCGATGCCTTCCTGCGCGACGTGCACCCGCAGCTGCGCCGCCAGGTCGAGCAGCTGCGCACCGGGACGGAGCGCGACGTCGATCTGCGCGCGCTGCTCGCCGTGGTGAGCGATTACTACGAGCAGGTCGACGAGGAGCGCCGCGGCATCGTGCGCTCGATGCAGCTCATGTCGGACGAGGCGCGTTCGCTCACGCGCGAAATCACCGAGCAGTCGAGCGGCCACCTGCAGCTGATCCTCGACAACATCAAGGATGTCGTGATCACCGTCGACGGCGACGGGGCGATCGAGTCGTTCAATCCGACCGGCGAGCGTGTGTTCGGCTACTCGCAAACCGAAGTGATCGGGCGGCGCATCGACCTGCTGCTGCCTGCGCTGGCCGAGCAGCATGCGAGCGTCGTGGCGGGGCTGCGCCGGCTCGCCGCGAGCAGCGAGGATACGCACATCGACCTCGCGGCGAGCGAGGCCTGGGCGCGGCACAAGGACGGCAGCGCGATCCCGGTCGACATGGCGGTCAGCCGCGCGCGGATCAATCGCCGTGAGCTGTTCGTCGTGTGCGTGCGCGATGCGACCGAGCGGCGCCAGTCCGAGAGTGCACTGCGGGAGAGCGAGGCGCGTTACCGCACGCTCGTCGATCACGCGCCCGAAGCGATCGTCGTGATCGACGCCGACACGCTGCGCTTCATCGACGTCAACGAGAACGCCGAGCGCTTCTTCAAGATGACGCGCGAGCAGCTGCTCGCCGCCGGCCCCGAGCAGCTGTCGCCGCCCGCGCAGGCCGACGGCCTGCCGTCGCAGGGCCCCGCCCGGGGCAACATCGGGCGGGCGCTCGCGGGCGAGCCGCAGACGTTCGAGTGGGTGCACCGCGACGCACTCGGCAACGATATTCCCTGTGAAGTGCGCCTCGTGCGCCTGCCGGATTCGCAGCGGCAGGTCATCCGCGGCAGCATCACCGACATCACCGAGCGCCAGCGCGCCCAGCGCATCGCCCGGGGCGAGCGCGCCGTGCTCGAGCACATCGCGGGCAATTCCCCGCTCGTGTCGGTGCTGACCTCGATCGTGGAGATGGTCGAATCGGTCGGCGATCGCCGCCATTGCGTGATCAGCGTGCTCGCGCCCGACGGCCGCTCGTTCGAGGACCTGATCGCGCCGCGGCTGCCCGAGCGGCTGCGCGCGGTGCTCGACGGCTCGTCGGTCGACATCCGCAACGGCTCGTGCGCCGCATCCGTGTACCTCGGCCGCCAGGTGCTGGTCGCCGATCTCGCCAACGATCCGTTCTGGCAGTCGCGACGCGCCGTCGCGATCGAGTGCGGCGTGCGCTCGACGGCGTCGATGCCGATCAAGGCGGGCTCGGGCCGCGTGCTCGGCGCGCTCGGCGTCTATCGCCAGGACGTGGGGCTGCCGAATCGCGGCGAGCTGCAGCTGCTCGAGGATGCCGCGCAGCTCGCGGGCATCGCGATCGAGCGGCGCGCGAGCGATGCGGCGCTGCGCGCGAGCGAGGCCAAATTCCGCCAGTTGTTCGAGAACGCCATGGAAGGCGTGTACCAGAGCTCGCGCGACGGGCGGCTGCTGTCGGTGAACCCCGCGTTCGTGCGCATGCTCGGCTACAACTCGGCCGAGGAACTCTACGCGTTGCCGAGCGCCTCGATGTGCTACTGGTACCCGGCCGACCGCGCCGAGTTCGCGCGACGCCTCGAGGGCGAGGGCAAGATCAGGAACGCCGAGTTCCGCCTGCGCCGGCGCGACGGCCAGCAGATCGTGGTGCTCGAGAGCGCGCATGCCATGCGCGACGAGGCGGGCCACATCATCGGCTACGAAGGCACGGTCGCCGACATCACCGAGCGCAAGCAGGCCGAGCAGGCCATGTTCGCCGAGAAGGAGCGCGCGCAGGTCACGTTGCAGTCGATCGGCGACGCGGTGATCTCGACCGATGCCGAAGGCAATATCGATTACCTGAATCCGATCGCGGGGATTCTCACCGGCTGGCCCGTGGACGAGGCGCGCGGCCGGCCGATCGGCGACGTGCTGTCGATCGTCAATGAGGCGACCCGCACACCGGTCGAGAACCCGGTGCTCGTCGCGTTGCGCTCGGGCGAGCAGGTGGGCCCGGGCGAACAGAGCGTGCTGACGAGCCGCAATGGCCTGTCGATCGCCATCCAGGATTCCGCCTCGCCGATCCGCGATCGGCTCGGCAAGATCATCGGCGCGGTGATCGTGTTCCACGACGTCACGAAGGAACGGCGGCTGAAGCGGGCGCTCGCCTACCAGGCGAGCCATGATGCGCTCACCGGCCTGATCAACCGCCGCGAGTTCGACAACCGCCTGCACGAGGCCGTGCAGGCCGCGCGCCAGGGTGGCACGCGCCATGCGTTGCTGTACGTCGACCTCGACCAGTTCAAGCTCGTCAACGACACCTGCGGCCACCCGGCGGGCGACCGGCTGATCCGCGACATCACGGGGCTCCTGCAGACCCGTGTGCGCGCGTCCGACACGATCGCGCGCCTCGGCGGCGACGAGTTCGGCGTGCTGCTCGACAACTGCACCCTCGAACAGGCGGGCGTGATCGCCGAGAGCGTGCGCCAGGCCGTGCGCGACTACCGCTTCGTCTGGGGCTCGGCGAGCCTCTCGGTCGGCGCGAGCATCGGCGTCGTCGAGATCGGCCCGGAGACGGAAAGCGCGGCGAGCGTGCTGTCGGCCGCCGACATCGCCTGCTACTCGGCCAAGGACCAGGGCCGCAACCGCATCCACCTCTACGACGGCGGCGGCACCGCGACGCGCCACCGGGAGATGCACTGGGTCGCGCAGGTCACGCGCGCGGTCGACGAGGGGCGCCTCGACCTGTGTTTCCAGACGATCCGTGCGATCGGGCCCGCGCCCCTCTCGCAACCGTTCGCCGAGCTGACCGTGCGCCTGCGCGACGACAGGGGCGAGATCGTGCCCCCGAACCAGTTCATTCCCGCGGCCGAGCGCTACAACGTGATGAGCATGATCGACCGCTGGGTCGTGCAGCGCACGGTCGACCTGCTGCGCGAGCACCGGGGCGCGGCGCCGCTGTTCGCGGTCAACCTCTCGGGCACGTCGCTCAACGACCAGGGCTTCCTCGACTACGTGCTCGGCCGCATCGACGACGACGCGATCGCGCGCGGCCTGTGCTTCGAGATCACCGAAACGGCGGCCGTCGCCAACCTGCAGAGCGCCAGCTATTTCATGCAGGAACTGCGCGCGCGGGGCTGCCGCTTCTCGCTCGACGATTTCGGCAGCGGCCTGTCGTCGTTCCGTTACCTGAAGACGCTGCCGGTCGATTTCCTGAAGATCGACGGCGATTTCATCGCCAATGTCGCGCAGGACGCCGTCGACCGGAGCATGGTCGAGGCGATCAGCCAGGTCGGGCGCACGCTCGGCATCGCGACCGTCGCCGAACGCGTCGAGAGCGAGGCGGTGCTCGCCGCGCTCGGGAAGATCGGCATCGATTTCGCGCAGGGCTACTTTCTCTCACACCCCCTGCCGATCGGCGAACTCGCGGCGTTCCTCGCGAAATGAACTAGGGCAGCCGCCGATCGCGCGACCAGGCGCGCGGCAGGTGCCAGTCGTAGCGGATCCCGAGCATGCGCAGCGTGAAACACAGCGCCGCGCCCGCGAGCGCCGTCGCCGCCTGCGGCAGCGACAGCGCGGCGCCGATCACGACCACGCCGGCGCCGGCGAGCGCCGCGACGGCATAGAAATCCGATCGCAGCACCGCGGGCACTTCGGCGAGCAGGATGTCGCGCAGCATGCCACCGCCGATGCCGGTGAGCATGCCGAGCAAGGCCGCGGCCAGCGGGTGCAGGCCGTACTCGAGCGACTTGCCCGCACCCGCCACGGCGAACAGCGCGAGGCCCGCGGCATCGAACATCCGCACCGGCGTGCGCAGGCGCTCGATGGTGGGGTACCACAGGAAGGTGACGAGCCCCGCGAGCATCGCGGTGGCGACATAGCGCCAATCGTCGAGCGCGGCCGGCGGCACGGCACCGATCAAGAGGTCGCGTGCGACGCCGCCGGCACTCGCCGTGACGAACGAGAGCACGAGCACGCCGAAGATGTCGAGGCGGCGGCGTACGCCGGCGGTGGCGCCGGCGAGCGCGAACACGAAGGTGCCGACGAGGTCGAGGCCGAGGATCAGCGCCTTCACGGGGGTTCCGGCGGGGTGCGCGATCCGGTGTCTTCCGCGCTGGCGCGGGCGGCGAGCTCCGCGCGCTTCTCGCGGCGTACCGTGAGCACCACGCTCAACATCGCCGCACCGACGAGCGCGATCATCGCCGCCATGATCACCACGAGCCCGCCCGCGAGGCGCCAGCCCTCATAGAGGCCGAGCGCGAGGCCGATCGGGGTCGTGACGATGAAGAAGGGCTTGGCGATGCGCATGGGTCGGTCCGAAAAGTCGATCATATAGAATCGCCCGATGTCGCAGTTCGTCATTCCGCCACCGCCGCAGGTCGTTCTTCCGGTCGCGGGGCGCGACGCGGTCTTTCCGGTGCGCCGCATCTACTGCGTCGGCCGCAATTACGCCGCACACGCGCGTGAGCTCGGCAACGATGCGCGCGAGCCGCCGTTTTTCTTCCAGAAGCCCGCCGATGCGGTGGTCGCCGGCGGCGGCACGATCGCCTATCCACCCGCGACAGCGGACTTGCACCACGAAGTCGAACTCGTGCTCGCGATCGGCGTGGGCGGGGCCGACATCCCTGCGGCCGCGGCCCGCCCCCATGTCTTCGGCCTGGCGGTGGGTATCGACCTGACGCGCCGGGACCTGCAGAACGCCGCCAAGGTGGCCGGGCGGCCCTGGGAATGCGCCAAGGCATTCGATGCGTCGGCGCCTGTCGGCGCGGTCGTGGAGTGGCCGGCGGCGGCGGGACTGCCGGAGGCGGGGCGGATTGCACTCAGTGTGAACGGCGTGCGCCGGCAGGACGGGAATATTGCCGATATGACATGGAGTTGTGCGGAAATCATCGCACAGCTCTCGAAGTTGTTCCGGCTCGAACCGGGCGACCTGGTCTTCACCGGCACGCCGGCAGGGGTCGGCCCGATCGTCCGTGGCGACCGGGTCGTCGGCGAGATCGAGGGCGTCGGCTCGGTGATCCTGCAGGTTAATTGACAACGATTCTCATTAGCATCCACAATGGCTGCCTGGAGAGGGCCGCCATGTATATCTGTGTGTGCCATGCCGTGAGTGACCGGGAGCTGCGCAAAGTCGTGGACGCCGGCGCTTCGTCGTTCTACGAGGTGCAGTGCAGCCTGCCGGTGGGCAGCTGCTGCGGGCGCTGCGAGGACACCGCGCGCGAATTCGTCGAGGAATGCGTCGAAGAGCGTCGCGGCGCGCAGGCCGCGTGAAGGGATCGGCGTTGCGAAGCCGCGCGTCGGGGTCCACGATGCGAGACCCCGTGCAGCGACAGGAGCGACGGCGATGAAGGGCGACCCCGGGATCCTGCAGCATCTGAATCGCGCGCTGAAGAACGAACTCACCGCGATCAACCAGTACTTCCTGCACGCGCGGATGTTCGGCAACTGGGGACTCGAGCGCCTCGAGTCGCACGAGAAGTCCGAATCCATCGACGAGATGAAACACGCCGATCGCCTGATCGAGCGCATCCTGTTCCTCGACGGCCTGCCGAACCTGCAGGACCTCGGCAAGCTGCTGATCGGCGAGAGCGTCAAGGAATGCCTCGAGTGCGACCTGAAGCTCGAACTCGCGGGCCGCAAGGACCTGCTGGTGGCCATCGCGGACTGCGAGAAGGCGGCGGACTTCGTGTCGCGGGAGATCTTCGAGCGCATCCTCGAATCCGAGGAATCGCACATCGATTTCCTCGAGACGCAGCTCGACCTGATCGGGCGTGTGGGGCTCGAGAATTACCTGCAGGAGCAGATGAGGGGGTAGCGCAGGGGCGAACAGCGAACGGCGAACGGCGAACGGCGAACGGCCAGAGTGCCGCTGCGCGGCGCCCTGTGCGCGAGTCGCACTCAGAGCAGGTAGGTCGGCGCGTCGTCGGGTGTCGTACGCCTCGGCCGGGGTCGGGGCGGCCAGCGCGGGCACAGTTCCTCGAGCACGCACATCAGGTCGTCCAGCGCTTCGTAGGGGTCGCGTTCGGCCGACGTCGCGGGGCACTCCCGCGGCTCAATCTCGTTCATTCAACAACCCGGCGAGCGCGAGGCCGCCGATCAACGCAAATCGTGCATCGATGCGGCCGAGTGCCTGGATGATCTCCGAGATGTGCCTGCCGAGCCGGGACACGGCCGCATTGCGCATCGGCTATGCTTGCCGGTATTCGCTCCCGGAGAACAACATGAAAATTCCGTTGGCCCGTTTCTCGTTGGCTGTAGCCCTGGCGGTCATGGCATGGTCGCCGTCCGTACCGGCCCAGGGCGCGCCCTACCAGGTGAAGGCGCGTGATGTCTATGCGCGGATCATCGGCTTTCGGACCGCGGCCGGCCAGCATCAGACGGGTGCCATGGCGGCGTGGCTCGCCGATGTCCTGAAAGCCGGCGGCGTGCCTGCGCCTGATATCACGACGGTCGAGGCCGCCGGCGCGACCGCGATGATCGTGCGCATTCCGGCTCGCACGACGCCGGGACAAGAGGCGGCGCGACCGATCCTTTTTTCCGCCCACATGGATGTCGTCGATGCGCGCCCGGCCGACTGGCAGCGCGATCCGTTCACGCTCATCGAGGAGGACGGCACGTTCTACGGGCGCGGCACCATGGACAACAAGGCCGGTGTCACGGCGCTCGTGTCGACGATCCTGCGCTTCACGGCGGAGCGGCTGCAGCCGGCGCGTACGCTCGTGTTCGCTTTCGTCGGCGACGAGGAAACGGGCATGGAGACGACCCGCGCGATCGCTGCGCATCCCTGGGTCAGGGATGCCGAGTTCGCGATCAACACCGATGCCGGCGGAGGCGCGCTCGACGATGCCACGGGCAAGCCGCTCATCTATCTCGTGCAGGGCGCCGAGAAGACTTTTGCGACGTTCGACCTCACGGTCACGAATCCCGGCGGGCACAGTTCGCGGCCGCGCGCCGACAATGCGATCTACCAGCTCGCGCACGCACTCGACAGGATCGAGGCGCACCGCTTTCCGGTGATGGCGAACGACCTGACGCGCGCCTACCTCGGCGCGATGGGTCGCGCGCAGACGGGGGCGGTCGGCGATGCGCTGCGGCGATTCGCGGCGAACCCGGACGACGCCGCGGCCGCCGACACGCTCGCGCAATCGCCCGAGTACGTCGGTACGACCCGCACGACCTGTGTCGCGACGATGCTCGACGCGGGCCACGCCGAGAATGCCTTGCCGCAGAAGGCGACCGCCGCGATCAATTGCCGGATATTCCCCGGCGTCGCCGTCGCTACGGTGCGTGATGAACTCGTGCGCACGATCGACGACCCGGAAGTCCACGTGGTCGTGCGCGATACGCCGACTGCGAGCCCGGTATCGGAAATGCGTCCCGACGTGATGGCCGCCATCACGCGGGCGGTGCACGTCGACCATCCGGGTGTCGCGGTGGTACCGTATCTCGAGTCGGGAGGTACCGACGGCAAGGTCTATCGGACCGCGGGCATCCCGACTTTCGCCTCGTCGGGCCTGTTCTCGAAGCCGTCCGAGATGTTCGCGCACGGGCTCAACGAACGCCTGCCGGTTGCGTCGTTCTACCAGGGCCTCGATCACATCTATCGCCTCGCCGTGGATCTCGGCGGGGCACGCGCAGCGCGCTGACCCGGCGCGCGAGGCGGAGCGGGATGCCCACGATGCGCAACTCGTCCTTGATTCCATTCGCGCCACTCCTGCTGCCCATCGTGGCCGGCTTCGCCGCTTCACCTGAGCCGCTGGTGCAGCGGGTCGATGCCGATTCGCAAGCGGCCGCCGCACTCATGAGCGCCCACGAGCACCCGGATCGATCCGTGCGCTTGATTGCCCACGCCGCGTCCATGGCTCCCGATCGTGCGGACCTCGCCTGGCTCCATATCCAGTTCTGCCAGCGCGATGCATCCTGCGATCCGGAACCCCTGGAAAGACGGTTGAGGAGCCTGGACGGGAAGAACGGCGCGGGTTGGCTCGGTGCCTTGGCCCGGGCCGGTGAACGTGGCGATGAGGAAGCGAAATCGGCCGCCTTGGCAGCGATGGGGCGCGCGGAACGCGTGGATATCTACTGGACCACGTTGATCGCCCGCTTGAGCCGCCCTGTGGCCGACGCGAGATCGGTATCGCTCTTCGACGCGGAGGTTTTCGTGATCGGGGCGCTGGCCGCGGTGGCGATTCCTGCGTACCAGACGGTCGCCGGCGCCTGCGACAGTGAGCGCCTGGTACGGGATGATGTGGCGGCAGTGTGTCGTGGCGTTGCCGATGCATTCCTGCAGGGCGACACCGCCATCACTGAAATGACGGGCGTCGCAATCGCGACGCGCGCCTGGCCCGAGCATTCCCCGAAGTGGGTGGAGGCTACCAAAGCGCGGCGGGTTCGGGACTACAGGGTGCAGTTCGCGGACCCTGCCGCGGCGTGGCATCGGGCTCATGCCGGCGACTATCTGGCCCTGTGCGAACAACATCGTCGCGAGCAGGACGTCGAGCAGGCCGTGCTGGTCGCCATCGGCCGGAATCCGGACCCGCCTCCGGTCCGGAGCGAGGCGACGCAGGCGGGGCGTTAAAAGCTCACCGCAAACGCGACCCGCAGGCGCTCGATCCAGTCCTTGCCGAGCGTCGGCGTCGCCTCAAAGGGCTGGTAGTGGTACCAGATCGCGCTCAGCATCGTCTTCGGGAACGGCACGTAGTCCAGTGTGAGCGCGTGCAGCCGGTAGTTGGTCCCGAGCGCGATGTTGTCGTGGGAGAAGGCGGCGAGCACGGCGTCCGTTTCGGCGATCGAGTAACCGTAGGTCACGCGCCAGTCGTGCACCTTGCTCGCGCGCCCGATCGTGAAGTCCGCGCCGTAGCCGGTGTCGGCATCGGTTGCCGCACCGAAATTGCGCACGAAGTCGCCCACGATGCGCAGCGGCCAGCGCTCGCCCGCTCCATTCCAGGTGGCGCCGATGATGACATCGCCCAGTTCGAAGTCTGACCGATACGTTCCGTCCGGATTGAGCAGGTTCGAGCGCAGGTCACCGCTGTCGGCGCCGGCGACGCTGCCCAGTTTGTAGTCGTAGTAGGCGACCGAGGCGTCGAACTTCCACTTGCCGAGCGTGCGCGTGTCGTAGCCGAGCTGCGCCCCGGCCATCGTGCTGTCGGCGGCCACGGCGCGCTCATCGATGATGAAGAAGAGGCCGTTCGCGCGAAAAGCGGAGCCGTCCGCGAGTGCATGACGATAAACCGCGCTCACGCCCTGCGGATTGACGTCACCGTCCCACACGAGGTCGGTGCGCACGAAAGGCTGCGGCATCTTGCCGCCGTAGAGCTTCAGGTCGCCGAGGTTGAACTGCACGTAGGCCTGGTCGAGACTGACCTCGAAGTCGTCATCGAAATTCGACAGCTGCACGTCGGTGCTGTTCGGATCATCGGGATTGCCGGTGACCAGCCGGGCGCCGATCGATACGGCATCATTTGCGGTGTAAGTGACACCGAGCCGACCGCGCACCTGCCCGCTCAGGTGATCCGGTGTGTCGCTCGCGTAGTCGCCCTGCGAGCGGATGCGCAGGTCACCCGAGACGGCCAGCCGGGGCTTCGCTGCCGCAGCCGTTGCCGCCACGGCCGACGCCGGAGTTGCTGGCGTGACCGGCTGTGCAGACGGCGATGGCGCCACGTGGAGCGCGGCCTCCAGGGCCTGCAGCCGCGCCGCGACCTGTTGCTGCATTTCGGCGATACGCTGCTGTTCGGCGCGCAGTGTCTGGATCTCGGCGATTGCGGCCGACGTTTCGGGGGACGGATCGGAAGCCGCGAGCGCAGGTGTGGCCGCGAGGGCGAGCGTCGCGACTATCGCCAACGCGGATTGTCCGCTGGGACGGTTCACTCGTGCATATCGGTTCAGGCGCATTGCCAGCATCTCCCGTCAGCTTCAAATCCAATGAAAACTGGGGCCATCGTAGGCATCCGAACCTGACATTCCGCTGACACGTGCGCAGCCCCGCTGCGGCGGTAATGCCCGTTGCGTTTCCGATCCTGCTATAACCCTGCAAATGCGCATCCTCGTCGTGGAGGACGAAGCCGATCTGGGCGACGCGGTGCTTCGGCATCTGCGCCGGCAGGGCTATGCCGTCGATTGGTTGCGCGATGGTCAGGCCGCGCACGACGTACTGACCTATCAATCCTACGATCTCATCGTCCTCGACATCGGCCTGCCGCGCAGGGACGGGTTTTCGGTGCTGCGCTGGCTGCGCGAGCGGGGTGATCGGACCCCCGTGCTCATGCTGACGGCGCGCGCAAAGATCGAGGACCGGGTGAGCGCGCTGGATGTCGGGGCCGACGACTATCTTTCCAAACCATTCGATCTGCGCGAATTCGATGCGCGCTGCCGCGCGCTGCTGCGTCGTACGCAGGGTGTCGCTTCCGGCGTCACGACGGTCGGGTCGCTGATTTTCGATCGCGGCGCGAGATCCGCGACGCTCGGCGGCAAGATTCTGCATTTGCCGAATCGCGAGTACCGGCTTCTCGAGATCCTGATCGGCAACGTCGGCGCCGTGGTCAGCAAGCAGGAAATTGCCTCACAGCTTTTCGACTTTGACGGTGAGGCCGGCGACAACGCGATCGAGCTGTATATCGGCCGGCTGCGGCGCAAGCTCGGGTCGGCGGTGATCATTCGCACGGTTCGCGGCGTCGGGTATGTCGCCGAGGCAGCGGGCTCGGGCAATGAAGCCTAGGGTGCTATCGCTGCGCGCCCGTATCGCGGGCATGCTGGGCCTGCTGTTCCTGCTCGGTACACTCGCGCTGCTGTTCGCAGCCCAGGCCTATGGGCGCCTTGCAGCGGATAAATCGTATGACCGCTTGCTGGCGGGCTCCGCATTGTCCATCGCGGAAACGCTGTCCGTCGACCGCGGCCAGTTGCAGGTGGATCTGCCGTATGCCGCGCTCGAGATGCTTTCGGCGGCACCGGACGACCGGGTGTTCTATCGCGTGATCGGGCCGGGCCCGAGCACGATCACCGGATATGACGACCTGCCTGGCTGGCAGCTGCCTTCGGGTCGCGACCGGCGCATTGCGGTGGACGAGGCCCGCTTTTTCGACGCGGACTATCGGGGCGAGCCGGTGAGGTTCGCAGTGCTTGGGCGCGAGATCGCCGAACCAGGCATGCAGGGGTGGGTCTGGGTGCAGGTCGGGCATACGCGCCGGGCGCGTGACGAGTTGACACGGGAGCTCGTGCTCGGAGCGGTTGCGCCCATCACCCTGATGACGCTGCTCGCGATATCGGTGGTGATGTGGGGAATCGCTCGGGCGCTGCGTCCACTGCAGCGCGTCGGGGAAGACCTGACCGATCGGCAACCGGAAGACCTGCAGCCCGTCGTGGAACCCGTACCGCTCGAGATCGCACCGCTGATCGACGCAATCAACGGATTCATGCGGCGTCTCGCCGGCAACATCGAGGCGCTGCGGGCATTCATCGGCGAAGCCGCGCACCAGATGCGCACGCCACTCGCCTCGCTGTACGCGCAGGCGCACATCGCCGCCGATGAGGATCCGGAGGGGTTGCGGCGCAGCATGGCGGCCATCGAGCGCAACGCTGCGAGGCTCTCGCGTCTGCTCGACCAGCTCCTGATCGACGCCACGGTGATGCATCGCTCGGATGTGCGGGCCTTCGAGCCCTGTGACCTGCTGGAACTGGTGCACGAGGCGATCAATGAGGGAGTACCGCACGCCCGGCGCAGGGATGTCGTCATCAGCACCGAACTGGATCAGGCGCCCTTTGTCGGTGATGCGTTGATGTTGGGCGAGGCAATGAAGAACCTCATCGACAACGCGCTGAAATATGGCTCGACCGTGGATGGTTCCGTGCTCGTGACGATGCGGGCGGAAGAGGGCGGCTACGTGCTCGCGGTGGCCGACCGCGGGCCCGGCATCCCGGAATCCCGGCAGGCGAAGGTATTCGAGCGCTTCGTTCGCGGTGATGGCGTCGGCAGTCCCGGGGCCGGGCTGGGCCTTGCCATCGTTCGCAGGGCGATTGCCAGTCATGGAGGCGACGTGGTGCTCGCGAACCGAGAGGGCGGTGGCCTCGTCGTGACGCTTCGGCTCCCGTGGCGGGCGGAAGGTGCGGAGCCATGACTCGTCTTGCGTGGTTGTTGATCGTGGGCGCCGCTGGCCTGTATTCCCTGCCAGCCGCAGCGGAGATCTACCCAGCGGCAGGCGCCGCTGAGAGGCCGCTGACGATCTACAGCACGACGGATACCGCGGTGTTCGAGGCGGCTGTCCGGCACTTTCAGCGGCTCAACCCCGGAATCGCGGTCGAGTATGAGGAACTCGAGAGCCACGTGCTCTACGAGCGATTCCTCGAGGATCTGAAGCACGGCAGGCCCCGGGCCGATCTGCTGTTGAGCTCGGCCATGGATCTGCAGGTCAAGCTCGTCAACGACGGCTATGCCGCCACCCATCTCTCGGCCAATGCCCGAATGCTCCCCGAATGGGCGCGGTGGCGCGACCAGGCATTCGGATTCACCTTCGAGCCCGCCGTGATGGTGTTCAATGTCAACGCCTTCTCGGGGCGGACCATGCCGCAGACGAGAAGCGAGCTGATCGAACTGGTGCGACGGGATCCCGCGGCGTGGCGTGGCCGGATCGGTACCTATGACATTGCCGGCAGCAGTGTGGGTTACCTGCTCGCCTCTCAGGATGCGCGCCAGAGCAGTGAAATCGGTGCGCTGCTGGAGACTTTGGGCGACGCCGGTGTCGTCATCGAGCGGCGCACCAGCGACCTGCTCGCGCGGCTCGAGAAGGGCAATCTCGCCATCGGCTACAACCTCCTCGGTTCATATGCGCAATCGCGCATCGCCGCCGGTGCACCGCTCGCGATCGTCTATCCGCGCGACTACACGCTGGTCGTCACGAGAACCGCAGTGCTTCCCGCCAGCGCACCGAATCCGGATGCGGCACATCGCTTCCTCGAGTACCTGGTGTCCATCGAGGGCCAGCGGACGCTTGCCAACGAGGGTGGCTTGCCGGCGATTCGAAATGAGGCGTCGGTACAGCAGACCCGTGGTGGAATTACCAACGCCGTGGTCGGCCCGCTGCGGCCGGTGGTCCTCGGCCCCGGCCTGCTGGTTTATCTCGACCAGCTGAAGAAGCGCCGCTTCATGAACGTCTGGAATGGAGCCATCGAGCCGCCGAAGTGAGCGCTCGTCCCTGACAGGTTGCAGACAGCAAGAAGTTCCTAGACTGGCCTCCATCCGCTGCGACGCTGGCCGATAGCGTCCACGCCGGATCGGAGGGGCGCCCATGACCAGTACACGAGGCGGGATTCCATGCTGACGCTGCTGGGCTTCGGCATGGTGATCACGTTCATGACGCTGATCATGTTGAAGCGCGTCTCGCCGCTCGTCGCGCTGATCGCCATTCCGATCCTGTTCGCCGTACTGGCCGGTGTCGGCAGCGATGAACTCGGCACCATGATGCTCGATGGCATCCGCACGCTCGCACCGACCGGCGTGATGTTGATGTTCGCCATTCTCTACTTCGGGATCATGATCGATGCGGGGCTCTTTGATCCGGTGGTAAACCGGATCCTGCGCAGTGTCGGCAACGATCCCGCAAAGGTGGTGGTTGGTACCGCGGTGCTTGCCGCATTCGTGTCGCTCGACGGTGATGGATCGACCACCTACATGATCACCGTGGCGTCGATACTGCCCCTGTACCGGCGCCTCGGCATGAATGCCTTGAATCTCACCTGTGTGACCATCCTCGCGAGCGGGGTCATGAATCTCACGCCGTGGGGCGGGCCGCTGGCGCGCGCGGCGACCGCATTGTCGGTGGATCCGTCGGAAGTCTTCGTCCCGATGATTCCGGTGATGGTCGTCGGAGTCGCGGGCGTCGTGGCGCTCGCGTGGTTCCTCGGAGTGCGCGAGCGACGGCGACTGGGCCAAGTCGTGCTCGGGACGCCCCCCCTTGCAGCCGATGCGGATCCGGCCGTCGCGCAGTCATCGATTGCAGATACCGCGCTGCTGCCGGCGAACGGGGAGAGCGAGGCCGCATCCCGGCTCAAGCGCCCGCAGTTGCGCTGGTTCAATGCGTTGCTGACCGTGGCCCTGATCGTCTGCTTGATCATCAATCTGTTGCCGCTGCCCGTGCTCTTCATGGTCGCGTTTGCGATCGCTATCGTCGCCAACTACCCGCAACTGCCGGAGCAGCGCGCGCGCATCGCGGCACATGCCGGCAACGTCATCGCGGTCGTTGCGCTGATCTTCGCCGCCGGCGTGTTCACCGGCATCCTCTCCGGCACGGGGATGGTCAAGTCCATGTCCGATAGCCTGCTGACGGTCGTGCCGGAATCCTGGGCACCGTCGCTCGCGGTCATTACCGCGCTCGCCAGCATGCCGTTCACGTTCTTCATCTCGAATGACGCGTTCTACTATGGCGTGCTGCCGATCGCGACGGAAGTCGCGCGCACCGCCGGCATCAGCCCACTCGAAATGGCGCGGGCGTCGTTGATCGGGCAACCCATACATCTCCTGAGCCCATTGGTCGCGTCCACTTATTTGCTGGTCGGACTCGCGGGTGTGGATTTCGGGGATCACCAGAGATTCACGCTGCTGTGGGCGGCCGGCACCTGTCTGCTCATGCTCGCCGCGGCGCTTGCGCTCGGATTGTTTCCGTTGGCTGCCGGATGAAATCAATGACTACGATCGGGGAGGGATTTATGTTGCGCAGCGTTCTGACCACTACCGCCATCCTGATGATGATTGGCGATGCGCGAACCATGGAGCCGGACTCGGAAGAGCAGGCGAAAGATATCCAAACGGTAGTCATCGAGGGGAAGTTCGTCGAGGTGGGAGCTCAGAGCGCGATGAAGCAAGACATCAGCGTCATGGACACTCCCTATTCGGTCGCCAATTACAGTAACGCCTTCATGAAGGCCATTGAGACCACCAACATCGCGGATCTCTATAGCTACATGACCGGAGTGCGTCGCGGTGGCGTGACAGGGTATGACCTCTCCATTCGCGGTTTCAAGAATAATCAAGCCGACAAGACCGCGATCATGGTCGACGGCCTGCCGGGTTTGAGCGGCCGCTTCGGCTCCCCGCCGACATTCGCTGCCGAACGCATCGAAGTCGTGAAGGGCCCCGCTTCCGTGCTTTACGGGCGGGCGCAACCCGGGGGCTTCGTCAATATCATCAGCAAGAAGCCGAGATCAGACTTCGGTGCGATCATCGATCTGAGGGCATCGACGTACGACGGCGCCGGCCTGTCGTTCGGTGACGGTGCGGGCTACAACGCCGGCTTCGACATCACCGGTCCGCTGGGTGGAGGCGCAGTGCTCTATCGATTCGTGGGAGAGCACACCGATCGGGATACGTTTCGCGGTGGTTTCGAGGAGGCCAGTTACGCTTCGCCGAGCCTGACCTGGAACACGACGGAGCGCGATACGCTGCGGCTTTCGCTGGAGTATCGTCGCCGCAAGAACGCGTACGACACCCAACTCGTAGCCCCGAACAAGGATGCCAGCCTGATCGCGGATATCCGCACCCGCTATCAGGAGCCGGATGACGTGCAGGAGGAGGAGGGCAGCGGTGGCACGCTTTCCTACTCGCACGAGTTCGACAGCGGTTCGCGGCTGAACGCGGCGTTTCGCAGTATCCGCACGGAAGATACGGCCAAAGGATTCGACAATGTGGCGGTGCTGGCCGATCGAGTGACGCTTCGGCGCCGAGCGCGGCAGCAACTCAACAAGCGAACCTACAATGTTCTGGATGTGAATCTTTCGGTTCCATTCGATACCGGGCCGATCGGGCACAAGATGTTGGTGGGTGCGGACGGCGGCATCGATACGACGGATTTCGAGCGCATCCAGTTCTTCAACGGGCCGACATCGGGTCCCGCTTCGTTACCGGGGCCGGGCCGGATCAACGTGAATGTCTACGATCCGGTTTATGGCAACGCATTGCCGCTCAGCGGCTATCCGTCCGGGCCGGTGAACCGCCGCTACACGAGAAATACCTCGACCGGCCTGTACCTGTCGGACCTGATCACTCTCTCGGACCGTTGGAAGGCCAGCCTCGGTATTCGCTATGCGAGGGACAAACAGGAGCGCGAAGAGCGCAAGACGCCTCCGCTCACGTCTGAGGAGGATCAGACATCCAGCGTTCTGCCCACAGCGGGCCTCATGTTTCAGCCGACGCCTGCGTGGACTCTGTATGCGAGCTATGCGACTTCCTTCGTGCCTCAGGCGGCGGGTGTGCAGGACGCGTCCGGGCGTCCCAACCCCTTCGACCCCGAGTCGGGAAAGCAGATCGAACTCGGAGTAAAGGTCGATACGCTGGCGGATCGTCTCACCGCAACCTTTTCTCTATTCGACATCAGGAACGAGAACACACTCGCGGCGGTCGCCTGTGATGCCGGAGTGGCGGGCACTTGCTCCCAACAGGTCGGTGCCGAACGCTCGAAAGGTCTCGAACTCGAGTTGAACTATCGACCGCTCGAGAATCTGCAGGTGATCGCGGGCGTCGCCTACACGGACGCGTACGTCGACGAATCCTACAATTCGCCTTCGGCGCCACTGGTCGGAGCGCAACTGACGAACTCGGCGCTTCGTGCCGCCAATCTCTGGATCCGTTACGACGTCGCGGAAGGTCCGCTGCAAGGACTCGGTATCGGCGCAGGTGCCTATTACAGCAGCGAGATCGCCGGCAGTCTGCCGAGCGCCGCTGACGGGCGCGTGTTGACGTTGCCGAGCTACGCAGTTGCGGACCTCGCCCTCTATTACCGGTTGCACGATCGACACAATTTCACGCTCAAGATCGGCAACCTGTTCGACGAACACTACTTCGAGGGCGTGAATTCGACGCAAAACGAGAACGGAGTGGTGCCTGGAACTCCTCGCAACTTGACCCTTTCCTGGAGGGTAAATCTGTGAACTCTTGCGCGGCAGGCCTGTGCAGAGGTCTCGCCGCAGTGGTGGTGCTCGGCATCGCGACCGCTGCGGGAGCCGGTGGGGCGGCGGCAGCGGTCGAGGCGAACCGGGACGGTGGGTCCGTGTATTGGCTCGTGCCTCCGGTTCTGCCTCCCGTGCCCCAGACGGAGTCGGAAAAGGCGGCGGCGCGCGCTCACGGGCGCAGCTTGCCAACGCCTGAGCTGCTGCAGCCGACCCTGGACGAGGAGCTACCCCCCTATCAGGGAGTGCATGGGCGAGCGCTGTCCGGAAGCTTCATCGGAGGTGCTTCCGATGTCCTGGTGGAACTCGTCGATCGTTGGTTCAAGCGCTTCATGGAGCTTCACCCCGACGTTCATCTACGTCTGACGCCTCCGCCGTACGCGGGCAGCCTGGGCACGAAAGAGCTGCTCAAGCAGGCGGTCGATTTCGTTTTTGTTTCGCGCGAATTGAAGCCGGAGGATGTCAGTGAGTTCGAGCAGCGCTTCGGCTATCTGCCAACGAGCATACCAGTCGCGGGCGGAAGCTATCGTCACTTCGGCTTCCTCGATGCGATGGCGTTTTTTGTCCACCCGGACAATCCGCTGTCGAAGCTCGACTTCAGGCAGATTGACGCCATCTTCTCGCGAACACGGCACCGCGGTGCGCCGGAGGCCATTCGCACCTGGGGACAGCTCGGTCTGGGAGGCGAGTGGGCAAACCAGCCGGTCAGGGCCTACGCCATCCAGCCGTGGAACGGCTTCGAGGAATTCATCCGGCAGCGCGTTCTCAGCACGGGTGCGACTCGCGGCGAATGGCGCGAGGATCTGCACTACGAGAAGCTGGTGTTTCCACTGGCGAGTCGTGTGGCCAACGATCGCTTCGGAATCGGCTATTCGGGCCTGGCCTACATCGATTCGCCTGTGAAAATGCTGCCACTGTCGCGGGACCCTGCAGACCCGGCCATTGCGCCGACCTATGAGAACGTGGCACAGGCACGATACCCGCTCAGCCGGCTGATCTATTTCAATATCAACAAGACACCGGGGAAGCCCGTGCCTGCCGCGCTCGAGTCCTTCCTGCAGTTCCTGCTCAGCAGTGAGGGCCAGCAGGTTGTCCTCGATCATGCTGTCTTCCTGCCGCTGCGCGCCGAACAGGCTGCGCATGCGCGAGAACTGCTCGCGAAATAGCACCGACGGGATTCTTCGGACAAAGAGTTTCACCAACCGGAATGACACCATGAAGTTGCGACTGACAAGCTGCCTGATCATGATGTTCGCGCTCCTCGCTGTCGATGCATCGAACGCGAATGCCGCGTCGCCCGGCTACAGGATGATTCGCGCCATCTCGACCGAGGGCGCACCCGAGACGCTGTCACTGGCGGTGGATTCCGCCGAACGACGTTTGTACTCGGCACGTGACGGGGGTGTCGATGTTTATGACCTGGAGACTGGCCGTCGACTGGCGAGTGTGGCGACGATTGGTGTCCCGGGTGCGATCGAGATCGCGCCGGAAATCCGTCGCGGCTATGTCAGCAACCGGGATGCGGGAACGGTAACACTGTTCGATCTGCAATCGCTGCAGGTAGTTGCGACAGTCAGATCTGGTGGTTTCGAACCACGCGAGGTCGAATTTGACGCGACGACGCGACGAATCTATGTATCCAATGCCGGCAGTGGTGACCTGGTCGCATTCGACGCGATAAGCGGCAGCAGGCGCGGAGCCGTGAAACTCGGTGGCCGCCTGCGGCAGGCCTCAGTCGACGGACGCGGGCACCTGTTCGTCGCAGACGAAGCCGCGAACGTGCTCCATGTCGTCGAACTGGGCGGAAAGCACGAGATGAACCCGGTCGGGACAATCTCGGTGTGGCCCGGCGTAGGCCCAACCGCGATTGCCAACGATACGCGGGAGCGACGCATCTATGTCGCGTGTTCCAACGGTCGAATGATCATCGTCGACCCGGACCCAGGCCAGATGATCGGCATGGTTCAGGTCGGAGGGCAGGGAGAGTCGGGGCTGGCCATGCAGATCGCTCCGGCTCGGCTAGTCATGCTCTATATGCCGAATGCGAGCGGCGCGTTGAATGTGATCCAGAATGCCAAGTTGACCGCGTCACTGTCGGAATCGCTGAACATTGGCTCGCGTGGTGTGGCAGCCGCATTCGACGACCAGACGCAGCAACTGTTTGTGGTGGGAAGCGGCGGCTTGCTGGGGGTGAGCAAGCAGGCCGCGGGCAAGAGCGGGGGAAACTGAAATGCTCCGAACACTTCTGATCATGGTGGCGAGTGTTGCGCCGGCGTTGTCGATGCAGGCGCGAGCTGATCTTGTCGCCCCGGATGCGCTGAACGGCAAGGCTGTCCTGTTCGTGGCCGGAGAGGCTAAGCAGGGCGTGTCGAATGATGACTCACTGATTCGGGACTATCTGGGCACGCGCGGAGCGAATGTAACCATTGTCGGTGCCGCCGACGCGTCTGCGGCGGCGACCGGGGCGGATCTGATCATTATCTCGTCGACCGTCAACGCACGCGAGATGGACGCCCGGTTGGCTGAAGTGGCGGTGCCGATCGTTACCTGGGACAAGTACTCGTATCCACTGCTTCACTTGACCGGCGACAAGTTGCACGAGGACTTTTCGGTGGTCCGTGAGAAGCCATTCCACAACGAAAACCATGCGGACTACTACGCGCTTGCTACGAGCGGCACGAATCCGATTCTCACTGCGGCAAGGGTTTCGCAGGGAATGATTGCGCCACTGCTGTTCAGCGGTGGTGTGACCAACCCCGGCTGGGGAAAGCCGATGAGAGGCGCCGATGTCGCGGTGTCATTCCTGGATGACTACGACAAGGCGGCTGTCTTCTCGTATGAGAAGGGTTCCATGATGGCCGGCGGGGCGGTTGCACCAGCTCGGCGCGTGGGACTCTTTCTCGACGACAACAGCTGGTCCATTCTGTCGGATGCGCAGGGACCTGCGGCGCAGGATCCGAAGGAGTTCGCGTGGTTCTCCGGGCGTCGCATTTTCGACGCCGCGCTGCGTTGGGCCGTCAGCGCACCGCCGGCGCCGATTACGGCGACAGCTGCGGCGCAGTGGGAGGAACTATCACGCATCGCCAAGGGCAAGAAGCTGCTCTTCGTCCGTCGCTATGATCTGCCATGGCCCGAGAACGAGGCGTCGGACCAGGCCCAACTCTCCTGGCTCGGAAAGCTGGGATTCGATGTCGCGACGGCTGATCACATGGAGCCGGACAGCCGCGCGGTCGGCAAGGACATCGTGATCATCTCCGCCAGTACCAACAAGTACAAACTGGGGGTGAAGTATGCGGATGCAGCTGCTCCCGTAGTGCTGCTCGAGGCCAAGGCCGTTGATGCGCTCGGCATGGTTGGGCGGCATCGCAATCGGGATTATGGTGTCAACGATCACAAGGAGAGCCTCTATCCGCCGGAGAACTACATCGACATTGCGCGCGGATTGCACCCGATTGCGGCGGGATTCCCGGCGGGGCGCTTGAAGCTTTACGCGACGCCCGGTGTGCTGGCGTGGTCGCGCCCTCCGGCGGGGGCGCAGGTCATCGCCACCATCCCGAACCAGCCTGAACACGCGACCCTGTTCGTTTACGAGAAGGGCGCAACGATGGCGAACGATCGAGTGGCGCCGGCCCGCCGCGCGTTGTTTCCGATGGATGCACCGAGGTTTCCTGACCTGACAGAGGAAGGTCGCGCGGTCTACGTTGCATTGCTGAAGTGGGCATTGTCGCCCCCATCCAGGAATTGAATTCTGCAGGAGGCAGCCGATGACACTCGTACGCAAGCTACTGTGGGTCGCAGCCGTTGTATTTTCATCCCATGCCGCTCTTGCGGCCGACCCTGAGGGCCCGCCGCCCGGAAAGAACTGGGTTGCGCCAGCGTTCAAGATGCATGCACAGATCCTGGTGGATCAGCTGATGCGTGACAACCGTGACCTGCTCAGTGTGACGTTCCATGGCACGCCGCCGGACAAGAAGGGGATCTATACGATGTTCGCCGGCACCTGGCCGGACCGGATCGGAAAGATTTCCGCGGCGGACGATGTCATGGTGATCGAAAGCGGCTTTACCCTCATCGACCCCAGATGGAACAAACAGGATCCCGAGCCGAAGTTCCTGGTACTGGTGCCTTTGCGCGACAGGAACGCGAGGAATATCGGCTGCATCGTCTTCGGATTCAAGAATCCGCCGGGAGCACGACGATCGGATGAAGCGTTCCTGCAAGAGGCAAACAGGATGCGCGACGGCCTGCAGTCACAGATTGCTGATCATGCGGCGCTGTTTGCCCGGGCTCACGTGACCGATGCCCGGCGGTCAAAGTTGGCGTCGTGGCTGATTCTCACCGTGCCGGAACGTAGCGGGCATTCGACAGGGATGGTCGCAGCAGATGCCGCGCGTACCGGGGCTTTCGTCGCCACGCCATGGGTTCGCAGAGTGAAGCGCGACGCCCCCTCCGGCTTCGAGCAGATGTCGATCTTCGGATTTCCGGATGATCGTTCACTCGAGGCGTGGCGCGCAGCACATGCCGCGCAGCTCGGGGCACCCATTCTCTCGAAGCGGGCGCGAGCCCTGCTCGGCGATGGTCGTGGCGCAAAGAGCTCCGGAAAGTCCATCTACAAGATCAGCTACTACTCGCTGACCGCCCCGGTGAGCGAGTTTCAGGACTGGGTGGATGGATATCTGGCCAAGTACCTGCGTGCGCAGCAGTCTTCCGGAATTCTTTCGAGCTACATGATGTACCTGGAAGAAGGTGACAAAGGGAGGTTGCTACTGGTCCTCGAATACCCGGACGCCGCGATCGAAGCATCTTCGGAGCCGGTCAAAGGCAGGCTCAGTGACGAGTTGGCGGCGAGCGATGCCGTGTACGCGGCCCAGATGGAGAAGAAGGAGAAGCTGCGGACTACTGATTCATGGACGTTGGCAGTTCCGGTCGAAACCACCCGGAACTGACGTGTTCCGGTGGGGGCAGCAAATTCGCCGGAATCGCCGCCGCTGTCGCGATGTGTCTATGCGCGCACCCGATCGGCGCCGTGGAGAACTCCGATGGACGGCCACTGCCCAAGCCGGAGTTGGTGCGCCCGGATCTGGACGGATCACTTCTGGCATTTATTCCGTGCAAAGTCGTTTCGGGTGAGCGACACGGCAGCGCGCCGGCGATCCTTCCAGATCTGGTGAGGCGCTGGATTTCCGCATTCCAGTCGAGACAAGTGCGCGTGCGGATCGTGGTTCCGCCGCCCTATGAGGCTCCGCAAGCGCAATTCAGCAGGACTCTACGGGAATTCATTGAAGGCAAGCGCCACTTTGCATTCATGTCGCGAGAGTTGTTGGCGGACGATCGTGCGGCCTTTCGGATCGCGCACGGCGGGATGGACCCGATCGCGATTCCGGTCGCGATCGGAAGCTTTCGGCACTTTGGCTTTGTCGATACGGTGGTGCTTGTCGTGCATCCCGCGAATCCGCTCGACAGCCTGACATTCAGGCAAATCGACGGCATCTATTCGGCAGAGCGCCTCCGAGGGCATCCGCCCGTGAACACGTGGGGAGATCTCGGCTTGACCTCGCCCGTTTGGCAAGGGCGTCCCGTGGTTGTGTTGGGTGGCGGTGGCGGTATCCGGGAAGATTCCGCCAAGGCAGCCGCCCTTCGCAAACGCGTGTTGCAGATAGACGATCGAATGGTGCAGTGGAGTAGTCGTAGCGTGGTCGCGGCAGATGACGACAGTTCCGTGCTCGCGCAGGTTGCCCGGAGTCCGGGCGCTATCGGAATCACAGCGCTGGGGCATGTCACACCGGCGGTCAAAGTTCTGGCCGTTGCCGAAGGAGACTCGGAACCGGGTGTTGAGCCCACACAGCAAAACGTCTACGACGGGCGCTATCCCCTTACTCGCTCCATCAATCTCTTGATCGCGCCCTTGGCCGAGGGGACGATGGATCCGCTTCTGGGTGAGTGGGCTCGATTCGTGCTCAGCCGGGAAGGGCAGGCAATCGTCCTCGACCAGGGCATTTTTCTCCCCTTGCGCGGGAACATTCTCCGTCAAGCCGAGGCGCAGTTGACGCGCACGCGAGGAGGGGCTTGTTATGCCAACCGGATGTCAGATTGATGTCAGGTGATCGAGCCTAGACTTGCGTCTGGTTTTCACAGATGGCTGAGCAGGGAGTTATGTATGCAGATCGCAGGTTTTCTGAAGGAAGTCACGACGGGCGCGTCAATTCTCGCGTGCACGATGTTGGCGGCGTGCAGTGGCAATAATGCGGACGCGGGCAGATCATCCGCAGCGGCCACGAACTCTGCGCCCCCTGTTGTGGCGTCCGTCGAACCCGCACACGCGCTGGTAACGGTCGCGGCGAGCGCGCCGGAGTCGAAGGAGTTTGCCGAGCGCATGGTTGCGGCACGCCAGGCTCCCGGCGTTCTGCGAGTCGCGGTGCTGAGTGCACAACCGGGCCCGGAACCGACAGGATTCAAGTCTCTCGCGATCCTGGATTTCAAGGACGAGTCGAGCTTGCAGCAGTGGATGCAGACACTCGGCGACCCATGCATGCAGGTGCGCCAGGCCGATGTCCTTGTGCATGACGCCAGTGACTCGGCGGATTCCGCGGCGCCATCGTCCTATTTTGCGGTGAATCACTACGAGGCGCTGGTGACGCCCGCCGAGTACAAGTCCTACACGGAAAAGTACATTGTTCCGAACATGGCACACCAGAAATCGACGGGGGCCCTGCTGGCCTACACGATGTACCTCGAGCGTGCTCCCGCCGGCACGAACCCCACGGCGGTACTCGTCAAGCAATACGGATCGCCGGAAGCACAGGCGCGTGGCGAAGCGGCCAAGGAAGTCTACAAGGAGGAAGTCCTGCTCAAGCAGCCGGAATGGAAGCAGATCAACGATACCAAGAAGACGATTCGTAACGATCTGACGGAAACGTTTGCGCGCATGGCCAATTAGGGCCCCATCGGAATCGCCGCCACCGGTCGCGCCAGCCGAATCAGTCGGCGCGACCGGTGGCGGCGAGCCCAGCACATTACTTCGTCTTGTTCTTGGCCTTGCGCGACAGGACCTCGCCGCTGCGACGATCGAGCGTGAGCTCGACCTTGCGGCCCTGCGCATCATGGCCTTCGACCTCGGCGAGCAGGCCTTCCAACTCGATCTCCTTGATCGTGATGCCCTGTGCATTCATCCGGCTCTCGATGTCGCCGAGGCTGAGCGTGGTGGCGGGAACCGGGGCAGCCGACGGGCTTGCCGGTGCGGTCTGTGCGGAAACGATCGCAGTGCCACCCAGGGCCATCAGCCCCGCCAGTGCGAGGGCGCCGCCGAGCGTCGTTCGGTTAGTCATGATCCTGCTCCTGATTTTTGCCGGAATTGGCATGCGGGTGGCAAGATAGCCTGCGATGGCTGACGGCAAGCGGACGCCCGCCGTCAGGCCGCCGTCAGGTTGCTCTCGCGACAATGGCAGGCATGAAGCATGTAACGTGGGTGTTTGGCGGGTCGCTGCTGCTCTCGCTGCTGTGGCTCGATGTGACGCAGAACGTCGCGATCGGCGGCGAGAAGGGCGAGCAGGACATTGTCCGGGAGGCGCTGCGCCGCGGTGAAGTATTGCCCCTGGCAAAGGTGCTGGCCATCGCGGCGGCACAGGTTCCCGGCGACGTGATCGAAGTGGAACTCGAGAGCAACAAGCACGGTGTCCTGATCTACGAGATCAAGGTGTTGACCGACACCGGGCGTGTCCGGGAAATCAAGATCAACGCCGCCACGGGGGCGGTATTGAAAATCGAGGACGACTGATTGCGCCTGCTCGTGGTCGAGGACGACATCGATGTCGCGCAGGATCTGGCGCGGGCGCTGCAGGGCGCGGGATTCATCGTCGACACCGCGGGCGACGGTGAGGCTGCCTGGTTCAAGGGCAGCACCGAGGATTACGCCGCGGTCGTGCTCGATCTCGGCCTGCCGAAGCTCGATGGATTGTCCGTCCTCAAGCGCTGGCGCAGCGCGCAGCGGGACTTTCCGGTCCTGATCGTTTCCGCGCGCAGCGACTGGACCGAGAAGGTCGACGGTATCGAGGCGGGCGCGGACGACTACCTCGGCAAGCCGTTCCAGATTCCGGAACTGGTCGCGCGTGTGCGCGCGCTGCTGCGCCGGGCGGCGGGGCACGCCTCACCGGCGATCGAGGTCGGCAAGCTGGTGCTGGATACCTCCCGCATGTCGGCGACCTACGCGGGGCGCCCCGTTCGCCTGTCGCAACTGGAATTCCGCTTCCTGCACTACCTGGCCCATCACGCGGGCTGCCCGATATCGACGGGTGAGCTGGCCGAGCACCTCTACGGCGCGAGCGACACCAACGATTCGAACGCCATCGAGGCACTGGTGGTACGGCTGCGCCGCAAGATCGGGCCCGATGTCATCGAGACGCGCCGCGGCTTCGGTTATGCGCTCGCGCAGAATGGTGCGTAGTGCAGCGTTCCTTGCGCGTGCGCCTGCTGCTCGGTGCGGCCATCGCGATCCTCCTCGCGCTGGCCGGATCCTGGGTCGGCATGACGATCCTGTTCGAACGCCACATCGAGCGGCGCGTCAGGGAAGAGCTGATTCGCGACGGGAAACAGCTCGCCGCCGGCGTATCGATCGGTGCCGATGGTGTTCCCGTGATCGCGCGCGGGCCCGGCGATGCACGGTTCGAGAAGCCGGCGAGCGGCCTGTACTGGCAGGTGTCGACGCCGCGCGGGATGCTGCGTTCGCGCTCGCTCTGGGATCAGGCGTTGCCCGCCTCGGGCAGTGCATCGGCGAGCAGGTGGTCCGATCGGCTCGACGCAGGTCCTTTCGAGAAGGAACTGCTGCTCGTTGAACGTGTGGTACGGCCCGAGCGCGGCGAGGCGGATGTATTGCTGCAGATCGGCTACGGGAGCGCGCCGCTGCACGAGTCGCGCGCCCAGTTCGGTGCCGAGCTCGCATTGTTCCTCGCGTTGCTGTGGGTCATCCTGTCGGCTGCCGCATGGGTCCAGGTGGAGCTCGGGCTACGTCCCCTGCGGCGCGTTCGCAGTGAGCTCGAAGCCCTGCAACGTGATCCCCGCGCGCGCCTGGATGCCGCTCACCCACTCGAGATCGAGCCTCTCATACGTGCCATCAATGAGCTGGCCGATACGCGCGAGCGCGATCTCGAGCGGGCGCGTCGCCGGGCCGCCGACCTGGCCCATGGGTTGAAGACACCGCTCGCGGCGCTGTCGGCGCAAAGCCGTCGCGCACGCGAGGCCGGCGCGCATGCCGCGGCGGATGGCCTCGATCGGGCGATCAATGCCGCGACGGCGGCGGTGGAGGGCGAGCTCGCGCGCAGTCGCGCGGCAGCCGTGCGTGCCGCGTCGGCGGGTGGCAGCGCCGCGGCCCAGTCCCTGATCGAGTCGATCATCCGGGTCGTCGAGAGAACCGAGTTCGGCCAGCGCCTGGTCTTCGAGGTCGAAGTGCCCGACGACATGCACGTCCCGGTGGCAGCCGGGGACTTCACGGAGCTCATGGGCGCACTCATCGAGAACGCCTCGCACCATGCGCGCCGCCGCGTGCGGATCAGCGGCGCGGGTTCCCCCTACGAGTGTCAGATCTGCATCGACGACGACGGTCCGGGGATCGCCCCCGACCAGATCAGCGAGGCCATGGCGCGCGGAGGGCGGCTCGACGAGGCGGGCACCGGCCACGGGCTCGGGCTTGCGATCGCGCACGATCTCGTCGGGGCGACCCGCGGCCGGATCGAGCTCTCGCGCTCGGACCTCGGCGGTTTGCGGGTGAAGATTTCCTGGGCGTTCACCCGCTGACGGCAACCTGACGATTCCCGCAGGCGGCTCGTCAGCGGCCCCGGCGCATGCTCCATCGCACGGGTTCCGCGCATCGAAGGCGCGGAGCCGACCGGGGGGAATGCCGTGCCGATACGCCTTTGCAGAGTTTTCGTGGCCTGGATGCTGCTCGTGCACGCCACTGCAGCCCACGCCGCGCAGACCGCGGCCGCACCCGTGACCGAGTACGGCGCAGCCTTCTTCGCGCAGGCCCAGCCGTATTCGGCGTTCGACATGCTCATGCTGCTGCCGGGGTACAAGTTCAGCGACATCGATCCCGACATCCGGGGCTATGCGGATGCCGCCGGCAATGTGCTCATCGACGGAAGCCGTCCGGCCAGCAAGCACGAAACGCTCGAAGCGCTGCTGCGCCGGATTCCGGCCGGTACGGTCGATCACATCGAACTGATCCGCGCTGGCGCGCCCGGCATCGACATGCAGGGCCAGTTCGTGCTGGCGAACATCGTTCGCGTGCGCGATCTGGCGACCCGCTCTGCGGTCGAGGTCGGTGAGGCAACGTATCGCCGGGGTTTTCACGCACCTCGCATTGCCGGCGAGTTCTCGCGCCAGTCCGGGGACAAGCTGTTCGAGCTCTCCGGCGCGCTTTACCGCACGGTCGATGACGAGCACGGCAGCGGTACACGCCCCCGCATTTCCGCGGACGGCGCCATCCTGCGCGACGGTCGCTACTCGCAGGACGAAGGCGCGCGGGTCGCAGAGCTGGCGACGAACTACCAGTCCGGCGCCGGGGCGGGGAACCTGCGGGTGCACGCTGCGCTGAGGCGGGAGAAGTTCGCTGCGCACATCGTCGACGACAGGATCGTGCCGGCGATCTCCCTGGCGACCGGCGATGAGTTCAAGGACAAGCGAAATTCGGAGCTGAGCGCCCATTACGAACGCCCGTTGTCCGACGGCCTGCAGCTCGAGGTCTTCGGCATCCAGCGCAACACCCGTGAACGGGGCGGCGAGCGCAGTGCCGCGGGCGACGAGCGTGCATCCTCGCGCGAGGACGCGGATGCCAGCGAGTCGATTGCGCGCGGCACGCTGCGGCACAACGGCGATCGCCTGGCGCTGGAAGGTGGTCTCGAAGCCGCCTTGAACACACTGGATAGCCACAGCGGGTTGACCGAGAACGGTATCGAAATCCCGTTGCCGGCCGCAGACGTGCGTGTCGAGGAACTTCGTGGCGAGGTGTTCGCGACGGCGACATGGCGGATCTCCTCGCGCTGGCTGCTCGAGTCCGGGTTGCGATTCGAGCGCTCGCAGCTGAGCCAGAGCGGCGACAGCCACCTCGGCAAGACGTTCTTCTTCACCAAGCCGAGGGCACAGCTGTCATGGGCGCCGACGTCCGCCGACCAGTGGCGCCTGCTGGTCGAGCGCGAGGTGGGACAACTCGACTTCGGCGATTTCGTGAGCTCGGCTTCGCTCACGTCGCAGACCGTCACCGCGGGCAACCCCGATCTCGAGCCCGACCAGACGTGGCGCACCGAACTCGCGTGGGAGCGGCATTTCACGCAGGGTGCGGCGTTGGTACTGGCAGCGCGCCACGAGCAGATCGCGGATCTCGTGGATCGCATTCCAATTGCCGGCGCGACGCCGTTCGACGGCATCGGCAATATCGGCGCCGGCGAGCGCAACGAGTTCGAGCTCAATCTGACGCTGCCGATGCAATGGCGAGGGCTGCCGCCGATGCGCCTCAAGATCGACGCCTTGTGGCGCGACAGCCGCGCGACCGATCCGGCCACGGGCGAGTCGCGGCGCATCTCCGGTGATGCGCCCCTGGAAGCGACAGGAACATTCACGCAGGACCTGCTGCGCTGGCGGGCCCACTGGGGCCTCGTCGTCGAACTGGCGCGCACCGAGACAGAGTACCGGTTCAACGAGATCCGGACCGACCGGCTCGGAACGTCGGTGGATGCGTTCGTGGAATTCGAACCCGCACCCGCCTGGAACGTGCGCCTCGAATTCGACAACCTGACCGACCGGGCGGCTGAGAGGAAGCGCGAGATCTTCTCCGGAGTCCGTGGCAGTGCGCCGCTCGATTACACCGAGACGCGCAGACTCGGGATCGGCCCTTACGTCCGCCTGTCAGTGAGACGAGTCTTCGACGGCAGCTCGCGATAGCCCCCGGAATCGCCGGCTCGCAAACAGGAACAGCCACGTGACGAGCACGAAGGGCAGCGTGAGCGCCGGCACACCGAGCGGTTCAAGTGCGGCTGACACGGCCGCGAACACCACCGGCGTCGCGACGGTCGCGAGCAACGCGTAGGTGAAAGTGGCGGCGCGGCCCGGTGCGCGGAACACGGCGCCGAAGGCGATCGCGACCAGCACGCTGTTGAAGCCGAACGCCCCGGCGCGGATCGCGGGCTCGGCCGCGCCCATGCCCGAGGCGACAAGGATGCCGGCGAGGGAACCCGCGAGCGCCGCCGCGCACGCGCGCCATGAGCCGACCAGCAGCCCGATCGCGAACACGATGCCAGCCAGCAGGCTGCCCTGGAAAAATACCTGGGCGATTCCGTTGAAGAGACCCTCGCCAATGGTCGCGGCAGTCACCACGCCTTCCACGGCCGCGGTCTGCGGCAGGCCGGCGGTCGGCAGGAGATCCGTGGTTTCGAGCCTGCCGAAGCGCGCCGTCGCGAGGAAAAAGCACAATGACGTGAACACGAACGGCGCCGTGAGCGCGGGGATCTTTCAAGTGTCGAGCAGGGAGACCATCGCCGCCATGACGATCGTCGGCCCCGCGGCCGCGAAGATGACGCAGCCCCAGGTCAAGGGATTCGGCTCGAGGAAGCAGAGCAGCGCGATCGCGACGAGCACGCCGTTGAAGCCGTAGAGCCCGTCCCGGATTGATACGCGGTCGGCGCCGAGCAGCACCGAGTTGAGGAAAATCCCCGCGAGGAAGAGGAGGCCGGTCTAGGCGTTGTTCATCAGCATCACCTGTCCGACGCCGCGCAAAACTGCATCGACGAAGGCGAGAAGGGAATACGCGGCGGCGGCGTCACTCAAGATGAGGCCGGTCGACGAGAATCGTATCGCCATGGAGCGGGAGTCCTCGCAGCGTTTGCGTGAACTCAATCGTATTCGAAACCGCTTCACCTCTACCGGATCCGGGAGCATTCAGCGCATCGGCATCGGCATCGGCATCGGCATTTGCCCATAGTCCGATCCCGGAGTCCCTGTGGGGCAGGAGGGCCGCTACCGGGCGGCCATCCCGGGCAATGACCGTCGATCGGCCCTTTTCGTCCCCTCAGGCCCGTGAATTCGAGGAAGCGGATCTGATCGCCTTGATCCGCCCGGCGATGAACGCGCGTGGGCCAGGAGATTTCACCTGCCCGGTATATTCCTTCAGACGCTGCCACTGGAAGCGGTGCGGGATGGTGAGTTACGGAAGTTTCGAGAACACACGCGATCTTTCTGGCGCGAGATAGATGAGATCGAAGAGCGCCTTCTCGGGAGTCGGGATGGCATGACCGCGTATGTGAACGAGGGAAGCTGCTCGACCATCCCTTGATGGAACAGCGCCGACTGCAACGAGATGTAGGCCGGATAGGGCGCGATGATCAGCTCGGGCAATGCGAAGCGGTCGATCTTCTGGTTCACGAGCCATCGACCGCGGCTAAGATGGATGATCATTCCATTGGCGGCGAGGCGTCGGAGGATGGTGGTTGCGTTGCTGTTTGAAACCCGCAGCAGCGCAGCGACGTCTCGCGATTGCACCCCCGGGGTCGCAAGCGCTTGCAGTTTCCGGAGCGCTTCCAGCAGTTTCAATATGGAAGCACATTGCGCCAATCGACACATATGTCGACTATGCGTAATGTAAAGCACCCTTCAATCGCTTTCCGTTGCGCTTTCCCGGCAAACGATAGACTAACCGACATGCACAGAATCCCCGCAGAAACAGCGCGAGTGGCAAGCACTGCGGGAACCGTCACTTCCCTCGGGATTGGCGGAGACTTGCTGGAGCACCGCATCTCCGTCGCCCCCATGATGGACTGGACCGACCGGCACTGCCGCTATTTCCTGCGCGGCTTCTCGCCGCGCGTGCTGCTCTACACCGAGATGATCACCACGGCGGCGCTGCTGCGCGGCGACCGGCAGCGGCTGCTGGCGTTCGACGTCGCCGAGCATCCGCTCGCGCTGCAGCTCGGCGGCAGCGACCCCGCGCAACTCGCGGCGGCCGCGCGCATCGGCGAGGATGCGGGCTACGACGAGGTGAATCTCAACTGCGGCTGCCCGAGCGATCGCGTGAGCGCCGGCGCGTTCGGCGCCTGCCTGATGTCGCAGCCCGGGCTCGTCGCCGACTGCGTCGCGGCGATGCGTCGCGCGGTGGACGTGCCCGTGACCGTGAAGCTGCGCATCGGCGTCGTGGAGGCCGGCCGGCGGGCCGCCGTCGCGGCGGCGACCGCCGATTACACCGACGAGGATTTCGCGCGCCTCCGGGCGTTCGCGCGAGGCGTCGCCGATGCGGGAGCCACGGCGCTCATCGTGCATGCGCGCAAGGCCGTGCTCGGCGGGCTTTCTCCGAAGGACAATCGCGAAGTGCCGCCGCTGCGGTTCGATGTCGTGCGACAGCTGCGCGATGCGTTGCCGGGCGTGCCGCTCGTGCTGAACGGCGGCCTGCGCACCGCTGCCGCGGCTGCGCGGGAGCTCGCGTGGTGCGACGGCGTGATGCTCGGGCGCGAGGCCTATCATCGCCCGCAGGTGCTCGGCGAACTGCATGCCCTCGCGTGGCCGGAAGATGCATGGCGTGCGCCGTCGCGTCGCGCGATGGCCGAGCGCATGGCGGACTACGCGGCGCGGGAAATGGCCGGCGGCGGGCGGCTCGGCGCGATCGCGCGCCACGCACTCGGCCTCTACGCGCATGAACCGGGCGCGCGCGAGTTCCGTCGCTTCCTGAGCGAGGGTGCGCGCGCGTCCGATGCGCAGGCGTCGCTGTTCGTGGCGGCGGCCCAACGGGCCGAAAACGCTTGCTATAATCGCGCCGTGCCCGCATAAGAAAGCGTCATGGGCAAGGATATCGAGCTCGCCATATTGTTCGCCGACGTCGTCGGGTCGACGCGCCTGTTCGAGGAGCTCGGCGACGCGCGCGCGCGCGACACGATCGCCACCTGCATCGACGTGATGCGCACCGCGACCGAACGGCACAACGGCACCGTGATCAAGACGATGGGTGATGAGGTCATGTCGACCTTCCCGTCGGCCGACGAGGCGCTGAATGCCGCCGCCGAGATGCAGCAGCAGATTTCCGTGCACGCGCAGCTGAAGCACGACGGCCACCCGGTCGCGATCCGCATCGGCTGCCACTTCGGTCCCGTGGTGCTCGAGAATCGCGACGTGTTCGGTGCGACCGTGCACACCGCGAACCGCATGACGAGCCAGGCGAAGGCGGGCCAGATCGTCACCACCGCGACCACCGTCGATCAGCTCGCGCCGGAATGGCGCGCCTCGGTGCGCCAGATCGACATCGCGATGCTGAAGGGTCAGGGCAACGAGGTCACGCTGTACGAGGTGCTGTGGCAGACCGAGGATGTGACCAGCATGATCCCCGCGATCGCGCTCGCCGGGCGCGACACGCGCCGCCCCGTGCGCCTGCGGCTGCGCACGCCGGACAGCGAAGTGATGCTCGACGAGCAGCGGCCTTATGCGTCGCTGGGCCGCGCCGAGGACAACGACCTCGTTGTCAAGGGCAACCTGATTTCACGGCTGCACGCGCGGATCGAGATCAACCGCGGCAAGTTCGTGCTGATCGACCAGAGCACGAACGGCACGTTCGTGCAGGGCACGGGCGGCGAGGAAGCCTTCGTCCGGCGCGACAGCATGCAGTTGAAGGGCGAAGGGCTCATCGGCCTCGGCCGCACGCCCGAGCCGGGCGCGCCGGGGACGATCCGCTACGCCTGCGAAGAGGGATAGCCAGGAGCGGGCAGCTCATGGCGTATCGCTGATAGCCAGAGCGGCTGTCAGCTATTCGCTTTGAGCTTTTGCTCGAGCTTGTCCAGTTCCGCCAGGAGTTTCGGGGGCGTATGCGCCCCGAATTCCGCCAGATAGGCGCGGATCTCGGCCGCTTCCTTGCGCCATTCTTCCGCGTCGACCCGGAGCAGCGCCTCGAGCGTGGCCGGCGCGATGTCGAGCCCCTCGAGGTTCAGGTCGCCGGGGCGTGGCAGGTTGCCGATCGGCGTCTCGACGGCGCCGCCGCGGCCGCTGCAGCGATCGAGCATCCAGGCGAGCACGCGCAGGTTGTCACCGAAGCCCGGCCACAGGAACTTGCCGTCGGCGTCGCGGCGGAACCAGTTGACGTGATAGATGCGCGGCGGATTCGCGAGCTTCGAGCCGACGTCGATCCAGTGCGCGAAATAGTCGCCGAAGTTGTAGCCGCAGAACGGCTTCATCGCCATCGAGTCGCGACGGACCATGCCGACCTTGCCCTCGGCGGCCGCGGTCTGTTCGGAAGCCATGCCCGCGCCGACCAGCACACCGTGCGTGAAGTCGCGCGCCTCGTACACCAGCGGGGCGACAGTGCGGCGGCGGCCGCCGAACACGATGGCGGAGATGGGCACGCCCTGCGGATCTTCCGAGTGCGGCGACCACGCGGGATTCTGCGTGGCGGCGACCGTGAAGCGCGAATTCGGATGCGCGGCAGGCCCGTGCTTGCCGTCGTAGGGGCGGCCCTGCCAGTCGGTCACCGGGGTGCCGCTCTCGAGCCCTTCCCACCACGGCTGATTGTCGGCTGTCACCGCGACATTGGTGAAGAGCGTATCGCGCCGAATCATGTCGTGGGCGTTGCGGTTCGTGTTCGGGTTCGTGCCGGGCACGACGCCGAAGTAGCCGGCTTCGGGGTTGATCGCCCACAGCCGGCCGTCGGGACCCGGGTGCAGCCACGCGATGTCGTCGCCGATGGTCGTGACCTTCCAGCCCGCGAGCGAATCGGGCGGGATCAGCATCGCGAGGTTGGTCTTGCCGCACGCGGACGGGAACGCCGCGGCGATGTAGTGCTGCTCGCCCGCGGGGCTCTCGAGCCCGACGATCAGCATGTGCTCGGCGAGCCAGCCCTCCTGGCGCGCCTGCCAGCTCGCGATGCGCAGCGCATGGCATTTCTTGCCCAGCAGCGCATTGCCGCCGTAACCCGAGCCGAAACTCTCGATCGCGAGTTCCTCGGGGAAATGCATGATGAAGCGGCGATTCGGGTCGAGCTCGCCGATCGAGTGCAGCCCGCGCACGAAGGTTTCACCGCTGCCGATGCGCTCGAGCGCCGGGCGCCCCATGCGCGTCATGATCGCCATATTGAGCACGACGTAGGCGCTGTCGGTGATCTCGACGCCGCAATGGGCGTGCGGCGAGTCGATCGGGCCCATGCAGTACGGGACGACGTAGAGCGTGCGCCCCTGCATGCAGCCGCTGAAAAGCGCCCGCATCCGCGCGTGGCCTTCCGCGGGCGCGAGCCACAGGTTATTGGGCCCGGCGTCTTCCCGCTTCGACGTGCAGATGAATGTAACCTTCTCGACGCGCGCGACATCCGAAGGGTGCGAGCGGTAGAGGTCGCAGCCGGGAAAGGACCCGGGATCGAGCGGGAGCAGTTCGCCCGAGGCGACGAGCTGCCTGCGCAGCTCGCGGATCTCTGCAGGCGAACCATCGCACCAGTGGACCTTGTCGGGATTCGTCAGGCCGGCCACGCTGGCCACCCAGTCGGCTACCGCCGGTGAAAGTTGCGGGAGCGCGGTGAGTGTGCGGGGCGCTGTTGCCATCCTGAATCCTCAATAGAGTGAGTTTTCCATTATAGCGGCGCGACGCGGGCTTGGGCGGCCGGGCGGCGCTTGCGCGTGCCGGCGGCTTTCTTTCGTGCCGGCGCGGTCGCGGCCCGCGCATTCCGCGGGTGGCGCAACTGCGTGGCCGTGTCGGTCATGACGGCGCCGGCGTCGCGCCCCGCAGCTTCCAGCACGGCCCAGCCGGCGCGCGCGGTGCCCGCGAGTTCGCCTGCAGCCCGAAGCGCGATGGTCGTGAGGTTGCGGCGGGCGCGGGAGAGTGTATCGATCGTCGTCATGGCGGGCTCCTGGGGCCTGATATTGCGTTGCAGCATAAATGCTGCGACGCAACACGTCAAGCCGGCGTCTCCTGCGCCGAGAGGAAGCGGCGAATCAGCGGCCCGACCTCATCCAGCGAATGGAGCATGAAGAGGTGCCCGCCGCCGGCAACGACATGGAGCGTGCTGTTCGGGATCAGCCAGGCGAGCAAGCGCGCATTGGCAACCGGTACGAGCGGATCGTCCGAGCCGCCGAGGACGAGGACCGGCTGGCGCAGGCGGTGCAGCCACCACACGCTCGTCCAGCCGGAGCCGGCGAGCAGCTGGTACACATAGCCGAGGAACCGTGGCGGCACGATGCGACTCGCGTGCGCGGCGATGAGGTCGGGGTTGCGACGCAACTCCCCGCCATAGATTTCCGCAGCGGCCCGGTACATGTAGTCGCGCGACAGGTAACGTCGCGGTGTGACCATCTTCACCAGCACGCCGGGGCGCCCCGGAATCATCACGGCGCCCGCCGAGGTGGCCGCGAGCACGAGACGCCGGCAGCGATGCGGATACTGGTGCGCGAACTGCTGCGCGACGGCGCCGCCCCACGAAACGCCCGCGACATCGACCTCGCGATAGCCGAGCCGGTCGAGGAGGCGGCGTGCCAGGCGCGCGAGGCCGCCGAACCGGCGGGGCCACCACGACATTTCCGACCCGCCGATGCCCGGCACGTCGAACACGATCGATTCGATGCCCTCGAGTGCCGCCATGAACGGAAAGACCATTTCGAGGTTCGCGCCGATGCCGTTGAAGATGAGGAGCGGCGTGCCGCCACGGCCCGGCCGGACCGCATAGCGCAGGCGGATGCCGTCGACCTCGACGATCGCGACCTGCGGCGCGCCCGCAGCGGTGTCGGCCGCGTCAGTGTGGGCGGCGGCGCTCAACGCTGGTGCACGTAGCGCCCGGGCGCGGGGTCGCCGGCCGGGAACCGCGCGTTGCCGAGCGCGCGGGGTGCCGTCCGCCGTTCGCCGGCACGTTCCTCGAACCACCCACGCCAGTGATCCCACCAGCTGCCCGGCTGGACCGTGGCGGTCTCGAGCCACTTCGCCGCCGGCAGGGACGTATCGGGATTCACGTAAAACTGCGCCTTCGGATTGCCCGGCGGGTTGACGATGCTCTGGATGTGCCCGCTCGAGGACAGCACGAACTGCATCGGCCCGCGGAGGATCTTGCGCGATGCGTAGCAGGCCTGCCACGGCGTGATGTGGTCGGTGATGCCGGCGACCACGTAGCTCGGCACATCGACCTTCTGCATCGCGGCCGGTTTCTTCAGCGGGTTCTCGACTAACATGCGCAGCAGGTCGGCGTGGAACTCCGCCGGCAGGCGGGTCGTGTCCGAGTTCCAGTAGAGGATGTCGAACGCCGGCGGGCGGTTGCCCATGACCCAGTTGTTGGCGACGAACAGCCACACGAGATCGTTCGGGCGCAACCATGCGAACACGCGCGCCATCTCCGCGCCCTCGAGCACGCCCTTGGCACGCGAGCGGGCCATCGCCGCGGCGATGCCGCTGCGGGAGGCGAACTGGCCGAGGAGGGTGGGAGCGGAAGTGTCGAGCACCGTGACGAGCAGCGTCACGCTCGCGACGCGATGATCGCCGGCGCGCGCGAGGCGGCCGAGCAGCGTCGCGAGCGTGAAGCCGCCGGCGCAGGCCGCCATCGTGTGCACTCGATCGGTACCGGCAATGTCGCGCGCGACGTCGATCGCGGTGCTGCACGCATCGAGGTAGGTGCCGAGGTTCCAGTCACGTTGCGCGGCGGTCGGGTTGCGCCAGGAGATGCAGAAGAGCTGCACGCCGTTCGCCGCGGCGTATTCCGCGAAGCTGCGCCCCGGCGCGAGGTCGACCGCGTAGTACTTGTTGATCTGCGGCGGCACGATCAGCAGCGGCTCGGTCCGCACGTGCGTCGAGGTCGGCGCGTACTGCAGCAGTTCGAACACCTCGTCCCGATACACGACGGCGCCCGGCGTGGCCGCCACGTTGCGGCCGACCTGGAACTTGCGTTCGTCGACCATGCGCGGCATGCCGCCGTTTTCCAGCACGTCGTCGAGGAAATTGCGGGCGCCCCACAGGAGGCTCCTGCCGCGCGTCTCGATCGCGCGCTGGATGCCGCCGGGATTGCCGAGCAGCGTGTTGGTCGGGGCCAGCGCCTCGGTGAGCAGCGACAGGATGAAGCGGGCCCGCTCGCGGTCGTCGTCGGTGGCGTCGGCGCGATCGAGCACGCGATGCAGCGTCGCGCGCCACGCGAGATAACCTTGCGCGAGCCGCCTGAACCAGGGGCTCTCGCGCCACACCTCATGGCTGAAGCGCCGATCCTTCGGGTCGGCGGTACGCGTGCCCCGCCCGGCGACGACACCGAGCCACTCCCGCGCGAGCGCCACGTGCTCGGCGAGCACGATGTCCGGTCGCGCGGCGAGGAGGCGGGCGAGCCGTCTGGCGGCGTCGAGCATCTCCGCGCGATCGAATCCGATCAGCGGGTTGGCGCCGAGGATTTCCTCGGCCGCTTCCCGCGCAGCATCGCCATCGAGCGTGGCCGCGTCTTCACCCGATGCCTGCGCCGGCTTGTCGTTGGCCGGCCGCGCTTCGTTCGGGCGGCGTCGCGCCGGGCGTCGCGGCCGCGCATGGCGCGGCCCGCGCGCTTTGCGGCCGGCAGCCTTGCCGGGCTCCCTGTCATCGGCCATGCACCGAGTGTAGCGCCATTTGCGCCTCGACAGCCCCGGCGCCCGCGGATAGCTTTACCGCCATGACGGACATCGGAGATCTCTTTGCCGCGGCCGGGCCGCTCGCCCGCGCCCTGCCGGGCTATGCGCCGCGGCGCTCGCAGCAGCGCATGGCGACACGCATCGCCGAGGCGATCGAGGCCCGGGAGGCGCTGCTCGTCGAGGCCGGGACCGGGACCGGCAAGACTTTTGCGTATCTCGCGCCCGCACTGCTTTCGGGCCGCCGCGTGATCATCTCGACCGGCACGCGCACTTTGCAGGACCAGCTCTTCTCGAAGGACCTGCCGCTCGTGGCGGCCGCCATCGGCCGCCCCATGCGCGTCGCGCTGCTGAAGGGCCGCGCGAACTACCTGTGCCGGCATCGCCTGAACCTCGCGACATCCCAGCGCGCGCTCGCCGGCTTCGAGGGCGGGAGCCTCGCGCCGATCGAGCGCTGGGCCGCGGTGACCGTCACGGGTGACCTCGCGGAAGTGCCCGCGCTCGCCGATGCCGGCACGGTGCGCGGCGCCGTCACCTCCACGCGCGAGAACTGCCTCGGCCAGCGCTGCCCGGAATGGTCGCGCTGCCACGTCGCCCACGCGCGCCGCGCGGCGAACGACGCCGATCTCGTGATCGTCAATCACCACCTGCTGCTCGCCGACCTCGCGCTCAAGGAAGACGGCTTCGGCGACCTGCTCGGCACCGCCGACGCGGTCATCCTCGATGAAGCGCACCAGTTGCCCGATCTCGTCACGCAGTTCTTCGGCGTCGAGCTCGCGAGCCGCCAGGTCGAGCACCTGCTGGCCGATGCACGGGCCGAACTCGCGCGCGTGGGCGGCGAGGCGGCGCTCGCCGCACGCTTCGATGCGGTGGCGGCAGCGCTCGCGGCGGCGCGGGACTCCCTGCCCGCACGCACCGCGGGCGGCAATGCGCGTACGGCCTGGAACGAGGCGCCGGTCGCGCTCGAGACGGCGCTCGACACGCTGGCCGACTCGCTCGACCAACTGCACAGCGCGCTCGCGGAAGGGGTGAGCCCCGAGGCACCGGCGATCGTGCACACGGCGCTGCGCGCGGCACGCCTGGCCGAAACGTTGCACCGCCTGTCCCATGCCCGGGAGGACGAGGCGGCGCGCAGCATCGAGCGCGATGCGCGCGGCTTCACGCTGTCGATGCTGCCGTTCGATGTCGCGCCCCGCTTTCGCGCCATTGTCGACGCGCGCCCGTGCGCCTGGATCTTCACGTCGGCGACCCTGTCGGTCGGCGAGGACTTCAGCCACTTCGCCTCGCGCCTCGGCCTCGGGGATGCGGCTACGCTGCGCATCGACAGCCCGTTCGATTTCGAGCGCCAGGGCCTCTTGTACCTGCCGCAGGACATGCCGGATCCCGCCTCGTCCGATTATCTCGCGGCGGTGCTCGCCGAGGCGCTGCCGCTGATCGCGGCCGCGCGCGGCGGGGCGTTCCTGCTGTTCACGAGCCATCGCGCGCTCGGGCGCATCGCGGAACTGCTGCGCGCGCGCGCCGAGGGGCCGCTCGAGTATCCGCTGCTCGTGCAGGGGACCGCGCCGCGCGAGCAACTGCTGCGCGAGTTCCGCGCACTCGGCAACGCCGTGCTGCTCGGCACCGCGAGTTTCTGGGAAGGCGTCGACGTCAAGGGCGAAGCGCTGCGGCTCGTCGTGATCGAGAAGCTGCCGTTCGCCTCTCCGGAGGACCCCATCGTCAAGGCGCGCATCGCCCACCTTCAGGCGACGGGCGGCAATGCCTTCCGCGACTATCAGCTGCCCGAGGCCGCGCTCGCGCTGAAGCAGGGCGTCGGGCGGCTGATCCGCAGCGAAGAGGATCGCGGCGTGGTCGCGATCTGCGACCCGCGGCTCGTCTCGCGCAGCTACGGCCGTGTGCTGCGCGCGAGCCTGCCGCCGCTCACGGTCACGCGCGAACAGGGCGAATCGTGCCGCTTCCTCGCGCGGCACGCCCCGGCGGGCGGGCTCGCTTGAAGCTGCTCGCGCTCGACACGGCGACCGAAGCCTGTTCGGTCGCGCTGTGGCTCGACGGTGCGCTCGACGTCGAAGCGGTCGAACTCGCGCACGGCCATGCCGCGCACCTGTTGCCGATGATCGACGCACGGCTCGCGGCACACGGGCTGCGCCTCGCGGACCTCGACGCCATCGCCGTGGGTCGGGGCCCCGGCGGGTTCACGGGCCTGCGCCTCGCGGTGAGCGTCGCGCAGGGCCTCGCCTTCGGGGCGGATCTCCCGGCGATCGGCATCTCGAATCTCGCGGCCGTCGCGCAGGCGATACTCATGCGCGATGCCGCGGCGAGCCATGTGCTCGTCGCGAACGATGCGCGCATGAAAGAGGTGTACACGGCTCTCTACGAGCGTGGCGACGACGGGCTCGCGGCGCTCGTGGGCGCCGAGCGCGTCGCGAGCCCCGATCGCGTCACGGCCGATGGGCTGCGCGCCGCGCGGGTGGTCGGGGCCGGGCGGGGCTTTCGCGCCTACCCGCAGCTCGCCGCGCGCCTGCGGGGGCAGCTCGACGCGATCGACGATGCCATCCTGCCCGACGCGGGCGCGATCGCGACGCTGGCGGTTGCCGCGCTGCGCACCGGGCAGGCCGTTGCGCCCGAGGGCCTCCAGCCCGTCTACCTGCGCGACGACGTGGCAGTCCCGTCTGTCACCGTACTGCAATAAACTCCCGCTGTAATGCAGGGCATGGCAGGCAGGCAGATCCTGGTCGTCGAAGACGAGCGCCCGATCCGTGAAATGATCGCCTATGGCCTGCGGCGCGCCGGCTTCGACGTGCGGGAAGCGGAGGATTGCCGTACAGCGCGTACTGCGATCGCCGACCGCGCGCCCGACCTCCTCGTGCTCGACTGGATGCTGCCCGACATGAGCGGGCTCGAACTCGCGAAGCAGCTGAAGCGCGACAAGGACACGCGGGAGCTGCCGATCATCCTGCTCACCGCGCGCGCGGAGGAGAGCGACAAGGTCGCCGGGCTCGACGCCGGCGCCGACGATTACCTGACGAAGCCGTTCTCGCCGCGCGAGCTCGTCGCCCGGATCAATGCGGTGCTGCGCCGCTCGGAGCCGGCCGGCGGCGAAGAACGCATCGAGTTCCACGGGCTCGTCCTGGACCGCGCCAGCCATCGCGTGACGGTCGGCGAGCGGACCGTGCCGCTCGGCCCGACCGAGTACCGCATGCTCGAGTTCTTCGTCACGCATCCCGAGCGGGTGTATTCGCGCGAACAGCTGCTCGACCGGGTCTGGGGCGGCAACGTCTACGTCGAGGAGCGCACGATCGACGTGCACATCCGGCGCCTGCGCAAGGCGCTCGAGGAGTACGGCTGCGACCACCTGGTGCAGACAGTGCGTGGCGCGGGCTACCGGTTTTCGGCCCTGGCCCTTTGACCGAGCCGCGCGCACCCAGGCCGCGCTTCGCACTGACCCTGCGGATGTGGGGCTTCGCCATGGTGCGCCTCGCCATCGTGCTCGGGACCGGTCTCGTCGTCGGGCTGGTCGTCGGCCGGCCCTGGGCCGCGCTGTTCGCGGCGCTGATTCTGTATGCACTCTGGCAGCTCGCCAACCTGTTGCGCCTCGATCACTGGCTGCGCCACCGCAGTCTCCTCGATCCGCCGCTGCTCGGCGGCGTGTGGGACGACGTCGTGACGCAGGTCGTGCGCATCTACCGGCGCAAGCGCTACCACAAGCAGCGGCTCGTGACGGTGTTGCGCGAGTTGCGGGACTCGACGGCCGCGCTGCCGGACGGTGTCGTCGCACTGAACGCGCAGGGCGAGATCGTCTGGTTCAATCGCATGGCGCAGCAGTTCCTCGGTCTGCGCGGGCGCGGCGACCTCGGCATCCGCATCGACAACCTGCTGCGCCAGCCGGAGTTCGTGCGCTACCTCGCCGGCGGCGACTTCTCGCAGGCGCTCGCGCTGAAGACGAGTGCCGTGCCGGAAACCTGGCTGTCGCTGCACGTGCTGCCCTACGGCGAAGGGCAGCGCATGCTGCTGGTCCGCGACGTGACGCAGTCGACGCGGATCGAGACCATGCGCAAGGATTTCGTCGCGAACGCTTCGCACGAACTGCGCTCGCCGCTGACCGTGATCGCGGGCTATCTCGAGTCGCTGGCCGGTGACCCGGCGCTCGATCCGGTGCTCGCGCCGCCGGTCGCCGAGATGCGCCGGCAGGCCGAGCGCATGGCGACCATCATCGGCGACCTGCTCGTGCTGTCACGGCTCGAGGCGAAGGAGGGCGAGGTCGAGGGTGAGCCGGTCGACGTCGCCGCCATGCTCGCGCTGCTGCGCAAGGACGTGCTGGCGCGCCCGCAGCATCCGGCGCAGGTCACCTTGTCGATCGACACGGGCGACCGGCTGCGCGGCGACGAAGTGGAGGTCCACTCCGCGTTCGCAAACCTCGTCGACAATGCCGCGAAGTACACGCCGGCCGACGGCCGCGTCGAACTGCGCTGGTGGGCCGACGCGCAGGGCGCGCATTTTTCGGTCACCGACACCGGCCCCGGCATTCCGGCGGACGCGATCCCGCGGCTGACCGAGCGGTTCTACCGCGTGGACGCCGGCCGCTCGCGCGCCACCGGCGGCTCGGGCCTCGGCCTCGCGATCGTCAAGCATGTGCTGCAGCGGCACGGTGCGACACTCGAGATCACGAGCACGGAAGGTCGCGGCAGCACGTTCGCCTGTCATTTCCCGCCCCGCCGCGTCATAGCGGCCCCCACCCGACGCTGAGCTATCATCGAAGCCATGGAAACCAACGATCTTTCGCATCACATCTCCAGCCGGTTCAACGAGGACCTCGAAGCCGTGCGGGGCAACCTGCTGCGGATGGGCGGGCTGGTCGAGGAGCAGCTGAAGAAGAGCCTCGCGGCGCTCTCCGACGCCGACAGCGCGGTCGCGGGCGACGTCGTGCGTGACGACGCGCAGGTGAACGCGATGGAAGTCGCGATCGACGAGGAGTGCCTGCGCATCCTCGCGACGCGCGCGCCGGCGGCGCGCGACCTGCGGCTGATCGTCGCCATCACCAAGGCGATCACCGACCTCGAGCGCATCGGCGACGAGGCCCGCAAGATCGCGAACATCGCGCTGCGGCTCGCGGCGCTCGAGCGCCCGGTCGACCGCTACCGGGAAGTGCGGCATCTCGGGCGACTCGCGCAGCGCATGGTGCACGAGGCGCTCGACGCGTTCGCCCGCATGGATGTCGATGCGGCGCTGCGCGTGCCGCAGCACGACCGCCAGGTCGACGAGGAGTACGAGTCGATCCAGCGCCAGTGCGTGACCTTCATGATGGAGGATCCGCGGCAGATCCGCCGCATGCTCGACGTCACCTGGGCCGCACGCGCGCTCGAGCGCGTCGGCGATCATGCGAAGAACCTCGCGCAGTATGTCGTCTACATGGTCCACGGCCAGGACATCCGCCACACGAAGCCCGAAGAGGTCGAGACGCGCATCCGGGCGCGCAGCGAACCGGAGGTGAGCCGATGACGCTGCAGGGGCGCACCGGCAACCTCGTCGGGGCCGCGGCCTGCGCCGCGATGCTGGCGTATGCGCTGTACGCGGAGAAGGTGCTCGGCCTCGCGCCGTGCCCGCTGTGCATGTTCCAGCGCGTCGGCGTGCTCGCGATGGGGATCGTGTTCGCGATCGCGGCGCTGCACGGCCCGCGCCGCGGCGGCGCGCGTGTCTACGCCGTGCTGGTCATCCTGGCCGCGGCGACCACGGCCGCGGTCGCGGCGCGCCACGTGTATGTGCAGGCGCTGCCGCCCGGCGCCGTGCCGGCCTGCGGTGCGACGCTCGATTTCCTGCTCGAGGCGTTTCCGCTCTTCGAGGTGATACGCAAGGTGATGACCGGCGGTGGCGAGTGTGCGCGCATCGACTGGCGCTTGCTCGGCCTGTCGATGCCCGCGTGGGTGCTGGTCGCGTCGACCTTGCTCGGCGTCTACGGCGCCTGCGTCAACAGCGTGCGCAAGACGCCGAGGTAGATCCGGTGCAGCGCGTCGATGTCCGCGACGCGCACGCACTCGTTCACCTTGTGTATCGTCGCGTTGACGACGCCGAGTTCCACGACCTGCGCGCCGAGCGGCGCGATGAAGCGGCCGTCCGAGGTGCCGCCGCCGGTCGACAGCTTCGGCTCCGCGGCACATTCGGCCCGGATCGCGGCCGCGGCCGCGCGCGACAGTTCGGCCGGGGGGGTGAAGAAGGGCTCGCCCGAGACATACCATTCGAGCGTGTAGCGCACGCCGTGCTTCTTCAGGATGCCTTCCACGGTGTCGCGCAATCCTGCGATCGTCTGCACCGGCGAGTAGCGCAGGTTGAAGCGCGCCTTCAGCTCGCCGGGAATCACGTTCGGCGCGCCCGTGCCGGCATTGAAATTCGAGACCTGGAACGACGTCGGCTGGAAGTGTTCGTTGCCGGCGTCCCAGGTGCGGCCCGTCAGTTCCGCCAGTGCCGGTGCGAAGGTGTGCACCGGGTTTTCCGCGCGCTGCGGATAGGCGATATGGCCCTGGATCCCGTGCACCGTGAGCCGGCCGGACAGTGAGCCGCGCCGGCCGATCTTGATCGTATCGCCGATCGTCTGCTCGCTCGAGGGTTCACCGACGACGCACCAGTCGATCCGCTCGCCGCGGGCACGGAGCGTCTCGACGACGCGTTTCGTGCCGTCGACCGACGGCCCTTCCTCGTCGCTCGTGACGAGGAACGCGATCGAACCGCGGTGCCGTGGGTGTTCCCGCACGAAGGCCTCGGTGGCGGTGACCATCGCGGCGAGGCCGCTTTTCATGTCGGCCGCACCGCGTCCGTACAACACGCCGTCGCGGATCCCGGGCTGGAAGGGGTCCGACGCCCACTCTTCCAGCGGGCCCGTCGGCACGACATCGGTGTGCCCCGCGAAGCAGAACACCGGCCCACCCGAGCCGCGCTTCGCCCAGAAGTTTTCGACGACACCGTAACGCAGCGGCTCGACGGCGAACCCGGCGGCCGCGAGGCGTTCCATCATGACCTGCTGGCATCCGCCGTCCACCGGTGTGACGGACGGGCGCGACATCAGGTCGAGGGTCAGGTCGAGGGTGTCGGACATAGGGCAGTGGGTGCGCCTTATACGGGGCGCGCCGCCGCGCCGCAAGTCCCGCTGTCATCCGGTTGTCTCGCGTGCGTCACGGAAGTGCCACGTGCGGCCCGTATAAAGCCGGCCGTACGCAATATTTCCGGAGACACACGTGAGAACACCCGTAGCCCTCGCCGTCGGCGCCTTGCTGGTCGCCCCGGCCCTCGCCCGGCAGGCGCCCGCCGCGACGACGATCGACGACCTGCGCCGCGACCTCGAGGCGCTGACGCAACGGCTCGAGCGCGTCGAGGCCGAGAACGCCTATCTCAAGGACAACGCGAAGGCGTCGGACTGGGCGTCGAAGATCAGGCTGAAGGGCGATTTCCGCTATCGCCACGAGCAGATCGAGGACGAGCGCGCGGGCGGTGCGACCAACGACCGGGTGCGCCACCGCGTGCGCGTGCGCCTCGGGGTCGAGGCGAAGGTCAACGACACCGTCAAGGCCGTGGTGCAGTTTGCAACCGCCGGCGACGACCGCGACCCGCGCTCGACCAACCAGACGCTGGGCGAGGGCGCGACCCGCAAGGGACTCGGCCTCGATCTCGCCTACGCGGACTGGGCGCCCGTGCAGGGAATCAATGTGCAGCTGGGCAAGATCCCGTACGCCTGGCAGCGCGTCGGCAGCCATTTCTGGGACGGCGACATCACGTGGGAAGGTGGCGCGGCGAAGGTCGCGCGCGGCCCGTTCTTCGGCAGCGCGTTCGGTGCATGGCTGTCGGAATCCGGCTCGGGCGCCGACGCCAACCTGTTCGGCGGCCAGTTCGGCTTCAAATCGAAGATCGGCGAGAAGCTCGGCCTGACGGCCGCACTCGGCTACTTCGATGTGGGCGGCGTGCAGGACGAAGTCACGCTCACGTCGGCGACGCCGGCCTGCGCCGCCAACAACCTGTTCTTCGGCGGCGCCCAGGGCAATCGCACCGAGGTCGTGGGCGGCTGCCGCCGGCTGCGGGACGACTACAACATGATCGAGGCGCTGGCACAGGTCGATCTCGCGATTGGCAAGTTGCCGGTCGCGGTCTTCGCGGACTACATCCGGAACCAGGACGCGCTCGACAACGATACCGGCTACTCGTTCGGCGTGACGCTCGGCAAGGCTTCGGCAGCGCGCAGCTGGGAGATCTCCTGGATCTACCAGGACATGGAGCAGAACGCGCAGTTCGGCCAGTTCGTCGATTCCGACTTCGGCGGCGGCATCACCTGGTCGAAGGGCAGCGTGATCAAGGCGGCCTGGGTGCCGGCGAAGAACTGGACGGTCAACGGCACCTATTTCCTGAACCAGCGCGTGCTCGCCGGCGCCGCGGCCGTCACCGAAACGTGGCGCGACTACGACCGGCTGCAACTCGATCTCAACTTCAAGTTCTGAACGGAACTGGTGCCGGGGCTTCGGTTGTTCGGTTATTTCATTACCGGAAATAACCGAACAACCGAAGCCCCGGCACCACGCCCCTGACGGGTGGCTGTCACGGAAGTGTCACAGGCCCGTCCTACCATTGACCTGACGAGGAGAAAGCATTCATGAAACCGATTCCGATGTGGACCGCGCTCGCCGCGATCGCGGCAAGCCTCACGCTCGCCCCGCACGACGCCGCGGCCCAGCAGACGGTGAGGCTCGACGGCTCGAGCACCGTGTTCCCGATTTCCGAGGCCGTGGCCGAGGAATTCCAGATCGCGCACCGCGGCAAGGTGCGCGTCACGGTCGGCATTTCCGGCACCGGCGGCGGCTTCAAGAAGTTCTGCCGCGGCGAGATCGACATCGCGGATGCGTCGCGCCCCATCAGCAAGTCCGAGATGGACGCCTGCGCCAGGGCGGGCATCCAGTACATCGAACTGCCGGTCGCGTACGATGCGCTGACGGTGGCCGTGAACCCGAAGAACACCTGGGTCGACACGCTCACCGTCGCCGAGTTGAAGAAGATGTGGGAGCCCGCTGCGCAGGGCAGGATCACCACCTGGCAGCAGGTGAACCCGAAGTGGCCCGCGCAGCCGCTCGCGCTCTTCGGCCCGGGCGCCGATTCGGGCACCTTCGACTACTTCACCGAGGCGATCGTCGGCAAGTCGAAGTCGAGTCGCGGCGATTTCACCGCGAGCGAGGACGACAACGTGCTGGTGCAGGGCGTCGAGTCGGATGTCAACGCGCTCGGGTATTTCGGTTATGCCTACTACGCACCGAATGCGGCGAAGATGAAGGCGGTGAAGATCGTCAACTCGAAGGGCCGGGCGGTGGGTCCCTCGCCGCAGGGCGTGCTCGACGGCAGCTACGAGCCGCTGTCCCGTCCGATCTTCATCTACGTCAACAAGGCGTCGGCGCAGCGTGAAGAGGTGAAGGCGTTCGTCGCGTTCTACCTGACGAAGGGCCCGCCGCTCGTCGAGGAGGTCAAGTACGTGCCGCTCGCGAAGAACGCGTATGACATGGCGCTGCGCAACTTCCGCGCCGGCAAGGCCGGCACCGCCTTTGGCGGCAGGAATGAAGTCGGCCTCGCGGTCGAGGACCTGCTTGCACGCGAAACGAGCTTCTGAGCAAAGTCGCCGCGTGAACCCGCCACCGACAATCCCTGCGTCGTTCCGGAGTTCGATCCGGCGGCGCAGGGCCCGGGACCGGGTGATCGAATCGCTGCTGCTCGCCTCGGGGCTCGTGGCCGTCTTCACGACTATCGCCATCGTCTGGATTCTCGTCAGCGAGGCCCTGCCGTTCTTCGATCATGTGCCGCTCGGCGACTTCCTGACCGACACCCTGTGGACACCGCTGTTCGCCGAGCCGCGCTACGGCATCCTGCCGCTCGTCGCCGGCACGCTCGTCACGACATTCGTCGCGCTGCTGGTCGCGATACCCGCGGGCACCGTGATCGCCATCTACCTGTCCGAGTTCGCGAGCCACGGGCTGCGGGAAGCCGTCAAGCCCGCGCTCGAGATGCTGGGCGCCGTGCCGACGGTCGTGTACGGCTACTTCGCGCTCGCGATGGTGACCCCGTTCCTGCAGAAGCTGATACCGGGATTGCCGGGCTTCAACATGCTGTCCGCCGGCCTCGTGATCGGCATCATGATCGTGCCGTACGTCGCATCCGTCAGCGAGGATGCGATGCGTGCCGTGCCGAACTACATGCGCGAGGGCAGCTACGCGATGGGCGCGACCCGCTTCCAGACCGCGACGCGCGTCGTGGTGCCCGGGGCGCTGTCCGGCATCGCGGCGGCCTACATCCTCGGCATTTCCCGTGCGGTCGGCGAAACGATGGTGGTGGCGGTGGCCGCGGGCCTGCAGCCGAACCTGACCTGGAACCCGACCGAATCCGCCGCGACGATCACGTCGTTCATCGTGCAGGTGAGCCTCGGCGATCTGCCCCACGACAGCATCGGCTACCAGTCGATCTTCGCCGCGGGCCTCGTGCTGCTCATCATCACGCTCGCGTTCAACATCGCCGGCTTTGCGCTCACGCGCCGGTTCCGGGAAACCTGCTGATGGGCGGGATCGCGCGCCGCAAGCTCATGGACCGGGTCTTCGTGATCGTCGGTCTCTGCGCGCTCGTAGCCGCGCTCGCGGTGCTGCTCGCGCTGTTCATCGACCTCGTGGTGCAGGGCGCGCCGCGGCTCGACATGGACTTCCTGACCTCATTCGCGTCGCGCAAGCCCGGGCAGGCGGGCATCCTGGCGGCCTGGGTGGGCACGGCGCTGATCATGCTGGTCACCGCGTGCATCGCGATGCCGGTGGGCGTGGCCGCGGCGATCTATCTCGAGGAGTACGCGCCGAAGAACGCGTTCACCGCGATCATCGAGATCAACGTGACCAACCTCGCCGGCGTGCCGTCGATCATCTACGGCCTGCTGGCCCTCGGCCTGTTCGTCTACCGGTTCAACTTCGGCCAGAGCATCCTCGCGGCCGGGTGCACGCTCGCGCTCCTGATCCTGCCGATCGTGATCGTCGCGACGCGCGAGGCCGTGCGCGCCGTGCCGCTGTCGATCCGCGAGGCCGCCTATGCGCTCGGTGCGACCCGCTGGGAAGTCACCGCGCACCACGTGCTGCCGTATTCGATGGGCGGCGTGCTGACCGGCATGATCATCGGGTTGTCGCGCGCCATCGGCGAGACCGCGCCGATCATCACGATCGGCGCGCTCTCGTTCATCGCGTTCCTGCCGTCCTCGCCGTTCACCGGCGAGTTCCCGTTCCTGTCATTCGCCTGGCTGAAGGATCCGTTCACCGCGATGCCGATCCAGATGTTCAACTGGGTGTCGCGGCCCGATCCGGCGTTTCGCGTCAATGCGGCCGCGGCCGGCGCGATCCTGCTCGGCATGACGCTGCTGATGAACGGCATCGCGATCTGGCTGCGCTACCGTTTCCGCAAGAAAATCAACTGGTGAGCCGATGCCTGCAGCGACCCTCGAAGCGAAGCTGACCCTGCCGGCCGCGCGCCCCGTCACGGAGGACGCGCCCGTCAAGGCACGCACCCGCAAGCTCAATTTCTTCTACGGCGAGCTGCACGCGCTCAAGGACCTCGACCTCGAGATCCGCGACCGGCAGGTCACAGCACTGATCGGGCCGTCCGGCTGCGGCAAGAGCACGTTCCTGCGCTGCTTCAACCGCATGCACGACCTGACTCCGCACACGCGCTACGAGGGTTCGATCCATCTCTATCCCGACGACATCGACCTCGTGTCGAAGGACCTCGATCCGATCGAGGTGCGCATGCGCATCGGCATGGTATTCCAGAAGCCGAACCCGTTCCCGAAGTCGATCTACGAGAATGTCGCCTATGGCCTGCGCGTGCGCGGCATGCGCTCGAAGGCGCTGATCGAGGCGGAGGTCGAGAAGGCGCTGCGCGAGGCGGCGCTGTGGGACGAGGTCAAGGACCGCCTGCACACCTCCGGCCTGTCGCTGTCCGGCGGGCAGCAGCAGCGGCTGTGCATCGCGCGCGCGCTCGCGACCAGCCCGGAGATGCTGCTGTTCGACGAACCGACCTCGGCGCTCGACCCGATCGCGACCGCGCGCATCGAGGAGCTGATCACCGCGCTGCGCGAGCGCGTCACGGTGCTGATCGTCACGCACAACATGCAGCAGGCGGCGCGCGTGTCGGACTACACCGCGTTCATGTACCTCGGCGAGCTCGTCGAGTTCGGCGCCACGAGCAAGCTGTTCACGAATCCGGGCAAGAAGGCGACCGAAGACTACATCACGGGCCGCTACGGCTGACCCCGCGGCCGTGCCTGTACAATGTGCGCCCCGTGGGGCGCACTTCGCGCCCGCGAAAGCCCGCTGCGACGACATGCGTATCCTGCTTCCGGTCCTCTCCCTGCTGGTCCCGGCCGCCGCCGCGGCATTCGAAGTGATGCCCGCCGCCGGCTACGCGTTTGGCGGCTCGTTCGAGGCGGGCGACAATGCCGACGTCGATCTCGACGAGACGGCGGTCCTGGCGCTGTCGCTGCGGATGCGCCCGAATGCCGGGCAGGAGTGGGAGCTCTGCTATTCGCGCCAGGCGACCGCGGTCGGCGCGAGCGTCGCCGGCGGGTCGCCCGCGTTCGACGTCGATGTCGAATACCTGCAGCTCGGCGGGTCGTACTTCCCGACGCGCCGCGACTTCGCGCCGTATGTGCTCGGCGGCCTCGGCATCGCGCGGTTCACGCCGGACCTGGCCGGGCCCGGCAGCCGCTCGAAGTTCGCGCTGTCGCTCGGTCTCGGGGTGCGCCTGCCGGTGGCCGCGAATGTCGCGTTTCGCCTCGAAGGCCGCGGATTCCTCACCTTCGCCGACACGGATGCGGCGTTTTTCTGCAGCTCTGACGAAAGCGGCGGGGCCTGCCTGATCAAGGCCTCCGGCAGCACGGTGTGGCAGGTCCAGATGCTGCTCGGCTTCGCCGTGACCTTTTAGCCCCCGGGTCGCCGTCAGTCGGCGCGCAACAGCTCGTTGATGCCGGTCTTCGCGCGGGTCTTCTCGTCCACCCGCTTGACGATCACGGCGCAGGCGAGCGCATAGGCGCCATCGTTCGACGGCAGTGTGCCCGGCACCACGACGGACCCGGCCGGCACGCGGCCCCGGATCACCTCGCCCGTTTCGCGGTCGTAGATGCGCGTGCTCTGGCCGAGGAACACGCCCATCGAGATCACCGAGCCGCGTTCGACGATCACGCCCTCGACGACCTCGGAGCGCGCACCGATGAAGCAGTCGTCCTCGATGATCGTGGGAGCCGCCTGCAGCGGCTCGAGCACGCCGCCGATGCCGACGCCGCCCGAGAGGTGCACGTTGCGGCCGATCTGCGCGCAGGAGCCGACGGTGGCCCAGGTATCGACCATCGTGCCGGCGCCGACGAAGGCGCCGATGTTCACGTAGGACGGCATCAGCACGACGTTCGGTGCGACGTGCGCGCCGCGCCGCACGATCGCGTGCGGCACGACGCGTGCCCCGCCCGCGCGGAATGCCGCGTCGTCCGCGGCCGCATACTTGAGCGGCACCTTGTCGTAGAAACGGGTGTAGCCGGCGTCGACCACGGCGTTGTCGCGCGTGCGGAAGTAAAGGAGCACCGCCTTCTTGAGCCATTCGTTGACGACCCAGCGGCTGCCGTCGTGCGCAGCGACGCGGACTGCGCCGCAGTCGAGCAGCTCGATCGCGGTTTCGATGGCGGCCGCGACGTCGGCCGGCACCTGGCCGGGTGCGAACGCGGCGCGCCGCTCGAATGCGGCATCGAGGGTGGACTTCAGGGCATCGAGGTCGGGCATGGCGCGCTCCGGTGGGCGAGCGCGCATCGTGCCGACCTCAGCGGCGCGTCGCAACCCAGGCGGACGATTCGTCGCGCCGGCAGGCGCGCAGGGTCTCGGCGCTGCGGCGGCTGCCGTCGCTCGCCCGCAGTTCATAGTCGCGGCAGCGGGCATCCACATCACGAATCGGCCGCAGCGTGTAGTCGATACGGCTGTCCGGGTTGCGCCAGGTCACCTGGCTGCCGACCGGCACCAGCTCGAGCGCCTGGCCCACGCATGCGCGGTCGCGGTCGTCGATCCGGTCGCCGATCCGGGCACCGACGATGCCGCCGATGAGCGCGCCGATGATGGTCGCAACGGTGCGGTTCTCGGGACTCGCGGTGCGATTGCCGATCACGGCGCCCGTGACGGCACCCACGGCACCGAGGATCTGGTCGGTGTCGCAGCGGCCTGAACGCACGCCGTAATCGTCCCGCCATTCCGTGCCGGTATACCCGCGGTAATACGGGTCGTGCTTGGCGCGCCAGCCGTGCGCCGGCGCGTGCGGCGGCGGGTCCGCCAGGACGGGCGCGGCCACAGCGAGGGTGCCGAGGCCGGCGATCAGCAGGGGCAGTACGCGGTGTTTCATGTGTTTCATGGATGCAAGGCTACTCGGGTGGGGTGAACGGGTGCTGAATGGGGTGTGCTGTCCGCGAGCCCGGCCAGCACGGTCTCGAGGGGCACCGGTGCGCCAAAGGCATAGCCCTGGCCGTAGGTGACCCCGAGCGCGCGCAGCCGGTCGGCGATCGCCTCCGACTCGACATATTCCGCGACCGTATCCAGGCCGAGCTGCGCCGCGATCTGCAGCACCGCCCGCACCACGCCCTCGGAGCGATCGTCGGTCAGGAGATCGCGCATGAACGAGCCGTCGATCTTGAGCGCCGAAACCGGCAGCGATTTCAGGTACGCGAGCGAGGAGAAGCCGGTGCCGAAATCGTCGAGCGCAAAGTGCACGCCGAGCGCACCGACGCGCTCGATGAACCGCTGCGCGGCGCCGATATCCGAAATGGCGGCGCTTTCGGTGAACTCGAACACGAGGAGTTCCGCAGGCATCGCCGCGCCCTTCAGCGTGGTGCGCACGAAGTCGGCGAAATCCGGCTGCACGAGCGATTGCGCGGAGACGTTGATCGAGAAGCAGACATTGCGTGCGCGGAGCATCTCCGCGTGCGGATCGAGCGCCTCGATCGCGCGGGCGACGACCCAGCGGTCGAGTTGCGGCAGCAGCTGGTAACGCGTCGCGGCGGAGATGAAGCGCGACGGCGAGACCGGTGCGCCGTCCAGGTCGCGCATGCGGATCAGGATCTCGTGCCGGCGCGGCCGGGTCGGGTCCCACAGCGATTCGATCGGCTGGGCATAGAGCACGAAACGGTTCTGCGCGAACGCGTCGGTCAGGTCGCGAAACACCTGCAGGTCGTCGCGCCGCTGCATCAGGCTCGCGTCGTTCTGCGCAAACACCTCGACGCGGTTGCGTCCCCGGTCCTTCGCCGCCTTGCAGGCCGTCTCCGCAATGGCGAGCACGTGTTCGGGCGATTCGCCGGTGACCGCGGCGGCGACGCCGAAGCTCGCGGTGGCGCGCAGCGCCGAGCGCGCGGGCGGCGGCGGCAGCGCCGCGACGGCCTGCCGCGCCGCCTCGGCCCATACGCGTCCCTGGTTCAGCGTGCAGTCGCGCAGCAGCGCAACGAAGCGGTCGCCCGCGAAGCGGCTCGCCATCTCGACGTGCAGGCCGGCGTGGTCGCGCCACAGCGCGGCGACGCTGCGCAGAACCTCGTCCCCGGCCGCGAAGCCGAAGAGGTCGTTGGTCACGTGCAACTGGTCGAGGTCGGCATAGACGACGCAGACGTTCGCGCCGGGAGCGGCGAGCACGGTGCGCAGTCGCTCCTCGAAGACGTGGCGTGCGGGCAGGCCGGTCAGCGGGTCGTGCTCGATCTCGGTCGCGGCGAGCACGCGCGGGATGATGTGTTCGAGGCGGCGCGCGTCGCGCGGCGTGAGGCGGCGGCTGTCGCGCAGTGCAAAGGCCATGATGAGGCCGTGATGCTCGCCGCCGGACACCACCGGAGATGCGATCACGGTCCACGGCAGGAGATCGGAATCGGGTGTCTCGCGCAGCTTCGCGACGATCGTCGTGCGACCGCGCGTCGCCACTTCCTGCGACAGCGAGCCGCGGGCGAGGCGCCGCAGTGTTTCGAGCTCGGGCTGCGGAATCGAACGGCGCGTCACGCAGCGCTCGAGCTGGCGGTCGCCGAGCCAGAGCAGCACGCCGTCGCAGCCGAGGTGTGCGGCGCACGCATCGAGTGTCGCCTCGAGCCGGTCGGCGCCGGCGCTGCGGCCGGCATGGCTCGAGGTCGCGAGCAGCCAGCGCAGCTCCGCGGTCTGCTCGGCGGCCTGCAGGCTGGCGTAACGCTGGCGTCGCAATTGTGCGGCGCCCGCCACTTCGCGCGCGAGCAGCAGCAGGACCGGGCGCAGCGACTGGGCGAGCGCGGCACCATCCGGATCGGACGCGCTGCGCGAGGCGGGGCCGATGAGCCCGAGCCACGCGAGCGGCGGCTCGCCGTCCTCGCCGACCGGCAGCAGCAATCCGGTCGCGGGGTCGGCGTTGCGCGCGAGCGCGAGCGCGGCGGGCGAGTCGCGCTGGCGCATGAGGGCGAGCACCTGCTCGAGGCGCGTGCGCAGGTCGAGCGCATCCGCACCGTCCTCGCTCCACCACAGTCGCCCATCCGGCCCATAGAGCATGACGCGACGGGTGCGCGCGAAGAGCGAACGCACGATCTGTGCGTGGGGGGCTGCGTCGAAGGGCTGCGCCGCCAAGGCATCCCGTCCGTGAGAATTATGACAAGCGGATTGTGCGGCCGCCGCCCGGACGGCGACCGCGACGCGAGTCACGAAATCCCCGCGGGGAGCGTGCTACCGGTCGAAAAAGGCCCGGATCCGGCCGGCGGCGTCGACGCATTCCGCGACGGACGCGACGAGCGAAATGCGCACCCGGCGCGTGCCGGGATTCACGCCGTGCGCCTCGCGCGCGAGGTAACTGCCGGGCAGGATCGTGACGTTCTGCGTGGCGTGCAGCGCACGCGTGACGGTCGTGTCGTCATCGGGCACGTCGGGCCAGAGGTAAAACCCGCCCTCGGGCGCCGCCACGTCGAGCACGGGCGCGAGGAGCGGCACGACGCGCGCGAATTTCTCGCGGTAGAGCGCGCGGTTCGCCGCCGCGTGCGCATCGTCGCTCCATGCCGCGATGCTCGCGAGTTGCGTCGGCACCGGCATCGCGCAGCCGTGATAGGTGCGATAGCGGAGGAACGCCCCGATCAGGGCGGGATCGCCCGCCACGAAGCCCGAGCGCAGCCCCGGGACGCTCGAGCGCTTCGAGAGGCTGTGAAACACGATACAGCGCTCGAAGCGGTCGCGGCCCGTGGCGCGCGCCGCCTCGAGCAGGGACGGTGGCGGTCGTGCCTCCTCGAGCCACAGGTCCGCGTAACACTCGTCGAGGGCGATCACGAAATCGTGGCGTTCCGCGAGCGCGAGCGCCTGTTCGAGGTACGCGCGCGACAGCACGGCGCCGGTCGGGTTGCCGGGCGAGCACAGCATGAGGATCTGCACGTCGCGCCACACGTGGGTGGGCACCGCGTCGAGGTCCGGTATGAAGCGCGTCGCCGCGGTCGTGTTGAGGTAGTAGGGCGTGGCGCCCGCCAGCAGCGCCGCGCCCTCGTAGATCTGGTAGAACGGATTCGGCATCGCGACGAGCGCAGGCCGGCGACTGTCGATCGCCGCCTGCACGAATGCGAACAGCGCCTCGCGCGTGCCGTTGACCGGCAGCACCATGGTCCCCTCGTCGACCGCGCCGGCGCCGAGCGCGAAGCGACGTTCGAGCCAGCGTGCCGCCGCCGCGCGCAGCGCGGGCAGGCCCACGGTCGACGGATAGCTGCCGAGGGCGCCCAGGGCACCGCGCAAGGCGTCGAGTACGAAGCCGGGCGGTTCGTGCTTCGGCTCGCCGATCGACATGGCGATGGGGGTGAGGCCCGCCGGCGGCCGGTTGCCGGCGAGCAGCGCCGCGAGCTTCTCGAACGGGTAGGTGTGCAGCTGCGCGATGTGCGGGTTCATGCCGCGCGCCTGCGCTCGAGCGCGTCGGCGAGCCGCTGCTGCAGCCGCCCCGCCGCCGCGTCGTCGAGGGGCCGGTTCAGCGCATCGGTGACGTAGAACACGTCCTCGGCGCGTTCGCCCACCGTCATGATCCGCGCATTCAGCAGGTGCACGCGCTCTTCCATCAGCACCTTGCCGACGTCGCACAGCAGACCGGGCCGGTCGCCGGCCGTCAGCTCGATCACGGAACGGCGGTGACGCTCGTCGGTGCTGACGGCGATCTGGGTCGGCGTGTGGAACATGCGCGTCTGCCGCGGCGCGCGCCGGTACACCGCGAGGGTCTCCCCTTCGGGCGATTGCAGCGAACGCCACAGCGCCTGCTCGATCTCGCCGAGCCGTTCCGGATCGTTGATCGGCGCACCGTCGTCTTCCAGCACGTGATAGACGTCGAGGCTGTTGCCGTCTTCGGTCGGCGTGATGTGCGCGTCGACGATCGTGAGCCCGAGCTGGTCGAGCACGGCCGTCGCGCGTGCAAAGCCGTGATAGCGGTGGGGCGCGAACGTGAAGATGGCCGTCGTGCCGCGGACACTGCGTGGATCGAGCGCGACGACCGGCGCCTCGTCGCGCACGTCGCGGTCGGCGAGCAATCGCGTGTGCCACACGATCTCGTCGGCGCTGTTGCGCAGGAAATAGCCGGGTGTCAGGCGGGCCCATACCGCGTCGACCTGCGCGGCGCCACAACCGCCCGCGAGCAGTGTGCTGCGCGCGGCGGCCTGCGCGTCGCGGATCAGCTCGTCCTGGTCGATCGGCGCCTCGAGCCCGCGCCGCAGCGCCCTTCGGGTGCGCTCGTAGAACGTGTGGAAGAGCGAGGCCTTCCACGAATTCCACAGTTTCGGGTTGGTGCCGCGCACGTCCGCGCAGGTGAGTACGTAGAGATAATCGAGGTGGGTCTCGTCGCCGACCCGGAGTGCGAAATCGTTCACCACCTCCGGCTCGGAAATGTCCTGCTTCTGCGCCGTCACGGACAGGATCAGGTGATTGCGCACGAGCCAGGCGACGAGCCGCGCGTCGTAGCGCGAGAGCCCCTGCTCGAGGCAGAACGCCTCGGCGTCCACCGCGCCGAGTTCCGAGTGATCGCCGCCCCGGCCCTTGGCGATGTCGTGGAAGAGCGCGGCGAGGTAGGCGAGCTCGGGTCTCGGCAGCTCGCGAAACACGGCCGAAACCTGCGGCAGTTCGTGGTCGTAGCGGGAAATCGCGAGGCGGCGCAGGTTGCTGACGACGAACAGCGTGTGCGCGTCCACCGTGTAGGTGTGGAAGAGGTCGTACTGCATGCGCCCGACGATCCGGCCGAAGGCGGGAATGTAGCGGCCGAGCACGCCGTAGGTGTTCATGCGCCGCAGTTCGTGGGTCACGCCGACCGGCGCGCGCAGGATCTCGAGGAACAGGCGATGGTGGCGCGGGTTCTGGCGGAACTCCTCGTCGATCAGCCACAGCGAACGGCCGATTTCCCGGATCGTCTCGGCGCGCACGCCGCGGATCTGCGGGTGCTGCTGCAGCAGCACGAACAGCTCGAGGAGCGCCGACGGGGAGCGCGTGAACACGTCGTCGTGCACCGTCTCGAGGTAGTCGCTCCGCACCTGGAAGCGCGCGTTCAACGGCACGGGAGGCGCGCCTTCGGTGAGGATCGCTTCGCGGAAGAGCTGCAGCAGCAGTTCGTTCAGCAGGCTCACGTCCATCACCGTGCGGTAGTAGCGCTGCATGAACTGCTCGACCGCGAGCGTGTACGAGGCGTCCTCGTAGCCGAAATCCTGCGCGAGCCGGATCTGGTGGTCGAAGAGCAGGCGATCCTCGCGCCGACCCGTGAGCAGGTGCAGGGCGCAGCGCACTTTCCACAGGAAGGCCTGCGCCTGCTGCAGCTTGCGCAGTTCCGAGGGCGCGAGAAAGCCGTGCGTGACGAGCTCGTCGAGGCTCGCCGCGCCGAAGTGGCGCTTGGCGACCCAGGCGATCGTCTGGATGTCGCGCAGCCCCCCGGGCGCGGTCTTGACGTTCGGTTCGAGGTTGTAGGCGGTGTCGTTGGCCTTCAGGTGCCGCCCGGCCTGCTCGCGCACCTTGGCCTCGAAGAACTCGCGCACGGGCCACAGGTTCTGCGGCGTCAGCGCCGCGCGCATCGACTGCGTGAGCGCCTCGTCACCGGCGAGATGGCGGGCCTCGACGAGGGTCGTCATCACCGACACGTCGGCCGCGCACTCGGTGACGCACTCGGCGACCGTGCGCACGCTGTGCCCGATCTCGAGCCCGATGTCCCACAGGAACGCGACGAGCGCGCTGACGGGACCGCGTTCGGCGGTGGCGAGCGGCGCGGGCACGAGGATCAGCACGTCGACATCGGAGCAGGGCGCGAGTTCCTCGCGCCCGTAGCCGCCGACCGCGACCAGTGCCCGCTGATCCGCGGCGCCGAGGTGCGCGCGCCACGCGGCCACGAGCACGATGTCGATCAACCGTGCGCGCGCATGCACGATCGCGTCGACCGATTCCTCGGCGTGGAAACGCGCGGCGAGCTCGGCGTGCGCTTCGCGCAGCGTGTCGCGGTAGAGCGGTGCGGAGAGCGGATCGGCGGCGAGGCGTTGCGGCAGCCGCTCGAGCAACGGCCAGGGCAACTGCCGGGCGGCGGACCCGGTTGCGTCGAGGCTGTCCGCGGACGGCATCAATGCCGGTCCGCGGCACCGAGCGTGAGCACCTCGACGCCGCTGCCGGTGACGAGCACGGTGTGCTCCCACTGGGCCGACAGGGAATGGTCCTTCGTGACGACGGTCCAGCCGTCCTTCAGCACCGAGACGTGGCGCTTGCCGGCGTTGACCATCGGCTCGATCGTGAAAGTCATCCCGGGCTCGAGGACGAGGCCGGTGCCCGGCGCACCGTAGTGCAGCACCTGCGGATCCTCGTGGTACACGCGACCGATGCCGTGACCGCAGTACTCGCGCACCACCGAAAAATTCCGCTCCTCGACGTACGCCTGGATGGCGTGCCCGATGTCGCCGAGGCGCGCGCCGGGCCGCACCTGCCCTATGCCCTGCCACATCGCCTCGAAGCAGGTCTGCGTGAGCCGCTGCGCCTGGATGCCGGGCTTGCCCACGTAGTACATGCGGCTCGTGTCGCCGTGGAAGCCGTCGCGGATCACCGTGACGTCGATATTGACGATGTCACCGGCCTTGAGCAGCTTGTCGTTCGGGATGCCGTGGCAGACCACGTGGTTCACCGAGGTGCAGATCGTCTTCGGGAAACCGCGGTAATTCAGGTTCGCCGGCACGGTACGCTGCACGTCGACGATGAACGTATGGCAGATCCGGTCGAGCTCCCCGGTCGTGATGCCGGGCTGCACGTGCTCCGCGATCATGTCGAGGACATCGCCGGCGAGGCGGCCGGCCGTGCGCATTTTCTCCTGTTCTTCAGGCGTCTTGATCGATACGGGCATCAGCGGGGCAGGGGGTGGTGTAAGGCGTTGTTTTCGCGAGAAACACATGGTATAAAGCGCGGCCTTTTTTGGCAACGCAATCCACACGCGCAGCCATTTCACTTCCGGTTGGGTGTTCCTGCGGGCGAGGTCCCGCGGGGATGGCCGGAAGGGCGGCGCGGAGGCTCAACCCGACAGGAGTATTTATGTCCGGCGTGTCCATGAGACAGATGCTGGAAGCGGGCGTCCATTTCGGACACCAGACCCGCTTCTGGAACCCGAAGATGGCGCCCTTCATCTTCGGTGAGCGCAACCGCATCCACATCATCAACCTCGAGAAGACCCAGCCCCTCTACCAGGAGGCGGCGGGCTTCGTGAAGGGCGTGGTCGCCGACGGCGGCACGGTGCTGTTCGTCGGCACCAAGCGCTCGGCGCGCGATGCGGTGCAGGCCGAAGCCGCGCGCTGCACGATGCCGTACGTCAACCAGCGCTGGCTCGGCGGCATGCTCACCAACTTCAAGACGATCCGCCAGTCGATCAAGCGGCTCGCCGACCTCAACGAGATGCGCGAGAACGGCCTGCTCGACAAGCGCGGCAAGAAGGAAGCGACGCAGCTGCGCCGCGAGATGGAGAAGCTCGAGCGCAGCCTCGGCGGCATCAAGGACATGGAATCGCTGCCCGACGCGCTGTTCGTGATCGATGTCGGGCACGAGAACATCGCGATCCACGAGGCGCGGAAGCTCGGCATTCCCGTCGTCGCGATCGTCGACACCAACTGCTCGCCCGACGGCATCGATTTCGTGGTGCCCGGCAACGACGACGCGATGCGCGCGATTGCGCTGTATGCGAGCGGCATCGCCGACGCGGTGCTCGAAGGCAAGGCCTCGGTGCCGCAGGTCGCGGTCGGCGAGGACGAATTCGTCGAGCTCGACGCCGAAGGCAACCCGAAAAAGAAGGCAGGCCGCGGTCGCCGTCCGCCCGCTGCGGCGGTGCGCCACCGCAAGGCGCCGCCGGCCCGGCGTCGCCCGGCCGCTGCGCCGCCCGTTGCCGGCGCGGCACCCGCTGCCGGCGCGGCACCCGCTGCCGGTGCGACACCCGCTGCCGGTGCGGCACCCGTTGCCGATGCGGCACCGGCGCAAGCCGTCGACCAGGCGAGCGAGCAGGCCATCGAGGCGGCCATCGGCGAGGCCGAGGCACTGGAAGAAGTGGTGGTCGGCCAGGACGATGGTGAGCGCAGCGTGAGCGGCTCCGCCACGCGCCGTCGCGCACCCACCGGCGGAGCGCGCCGTCCCGGCGCGAAGGGCTGAGCATGAGCGTCACCGCGGAAACCGTGCGACAACTGCGCGAGCGCACCGGCGCCGGCATGATGGAATGCAAGCGCGCGCTCGTCGAGACGGGCGGCGATCTCGACGCCGCCGCCGAACTGATGCGCAAGCAGGGGCTCGCCAAGGCCGACAAGAAGGCCGCGCGTGTCGCCGCCGAAGGCGTGATCGTGGTCGAGAAGTCGGCCGATGGCCGCGCGGCCGCGATGGTCGAAGTGAATTGCGAGACCGACTTCGTCGCGCGCGAGCAGGACTTCCGGGGCTTTGCCGCGGAGGTCGCGCGTGCCGCCCTCGGTGCGCGCACGGGTTCGCTCGAGACGCTGCTCGCGGCGAAGGTGCCGTCGGGCGAGAGCGTCGATGAGCGCCGTCGGGCACTGATCGCGAAGATCGGCGAGAACATCTCGGTGCGCCGGGTCGTCTGCGTAGAGGCGCAGGGTGCGCTCGGCGCCTATGTGCACGGCACGCGCATCGGCGCGCTGGTCGCGCTCGAGGCCGGCGACGCCGGACTCGCACGCGACCTCGCGATGCACGTCGCGGCCAGCAATCCGAAGTACCTGTCGGCCGCGCAGGTACCCGCCGACGAGGTGGCGAAGGAACGCGAGATCCTCACGGAGCAGGCGAAGGGCGACCCGAAGAACCAGGGCAAGCCCGACAACATCCTCGCGCAGATCGTCGAGGGCAAGGTCAGGAAGGCCCTCGGCGAGATCACGCTCCTCGGGCAACCGTTCGTCCGCGACGACAAGGTCACGGTCGAGAAGCTGCTCGCGGGTGCGAAAGCCAGGGTTGCGTCGTTCGAGCGCTTCGAAGTGGGCGCCGGCATCGAGAAGAAGCAGGACGACTTCGTCGCCGAAGTCATGGCCCAGGTGAAGGGCGCCGCGGGCGGCAAGCACTGACGGGCGAGGCCCGACCGGAAAACCCCGCCGCAAGCGGGGTTTCTTTCATGGGGAAGCGAAGCAAGTGACCACAGCCAGCGACACATCGCGCTATGCGCGCATCCTCGTCAAGCTCTCGGGGGAGGCGCTGCTCGGCGGCGCGGACTACGGCATCGATCCGGCGGTGCTGAAGCGCATCGCGCTCGAGATCAGGGATGTCGCGAATCTCGGCGTGCAGGTGGCGGTGGTGATCGGCGGCGGCAACATCTTCCGCGGCGCGGGGCTCGCGCGCGCCGGCATGGACCGTGTGACGGCCGACCAGATGGGCATGCTCGCGACGGTGATGAACGCGCTCGCGATGCAGGATGCGCTGGAAGGCGTCGGCATGCACGCGCGCGTGCAGAGCGCGATCCGCATCAACGAAGTCTGCGAGGACTTCATCCGCCGCCGCGCGGTGCGCCACCTCGAGAAAGGCCGCATCGTGATCTTCGCGGGCGGCACCGGCAATCCGTTCTTCACGACCGACACCGCCGCGTCGCTGCGCGCGATCGAGATCGAGGCCGACGTGCTGCTGAAGGCGACCAAGGTGAACGGCATCTATGCGGCGGACCCGGTCACGAACCCCGGCGCGCAGCGCTATGCGCGCCTCACGTTCGACCGGGTGCTCGCGGAGCGGCTGGACGTGATGGACGCGACCGCGATCGTGATGTGCCGCGACAACGGCTTGCCTTTGCAGGTGTTCAATCTCAACAATGCCGGTGACCTGATGCGCATCGTGCGCGGCGAGGACGTCGGCACGGTGGTCACGAACGACTGACACGGGAGCGACCATGCTCGACGACCTGAAGAAAGATGCCGCGGCACGCATGGCGAAATGCGTCCAGACCTTCCAGGCGGACTTGAGGAAGCTGCGCACGGGCCGCGCCCACCCGAGCCTCGTCGAACACCTGAAGGTCGATTACTACGGCTCGGATGTGCCGCTGTCGCAGGTCTCGAACATCACGATCGAGGACGCACGGACGATCGCGATCACGCCATGGGAGAAGACCATGGTGCAGGTGATCGAGAAGGCGATCCACAAGTCGGACCTCGGCCTCACGCCGATGACGGCGGGGGCGGTGATCCGCGTGCCGCTGCCGCCGCTCACCGAGGAGCGGCGCCGCGACATCACGAAAGTGGTACGCCAGGACGCCGAGAACGCCCGTGTCGCGGTGCGCAACGTGCGTCGCGACGTGCTGGCGGACTCGAAGGAACTGCTGAAGGAGAAGCTGATCACGCAGGACGACGAGAAGCGCGTCGAGGTGGAGATCCAGAAGCTCACCGACAAGCACGTCGCGGACATCGACCAGCAGCTCGCCGCCAAAGAAAAAGAAATCCTGCAGATCTAGCGCATGGGCGCGATCCTGCCTCGTCACGTCGCGATCATCATGGACGGCAACGGCCGCTGGGCCGAGCGGCGCGGGCTCGCGCGCCATGCCGGTCATCGCGAGGGCGTGCCGGTCGTGCGGCTGTGCGTCGAGGAATGCGTGCGGCGCGGCATCGGCGCGCTGACGCTGTTCGCGTTCAGCAGCGAGAACTGGCGCCGGCCCGAGGTGGAAGTGGCGAACCTGATGACGCTGTTCTTCGACGCGCTCGAAAAGGAAGTCGCCGAACTCGACGCGAACGGCGTGCGCCTGCGCGTGATCGGCGACCGCCACGCGCTCAGCGTGCGGCTGCAGGCGCGGGTCGCGGAAGCGGAACGGCGTACGGCGGGCAACACCCGCCTCAACCTGCAGATCGCGGTCAGCTACGGCGGGCGCTGGGACATCGTGCAGGCGGCGCGCAGGCTCGCGGCCGGTGTCGCGGCAGGATCGCTCCGCGCGGCCGACATCGACGAGGCGCGCTTCGGTGCAGCGCTCGCGCTCGCCGACCTGCCCGACCCCGACCTTTTCATCCGCACGGGCGGTGAGCGGCGCATCAGCAATTTCCTGCTGTGGAACCTCGCATACACCGAGCTGTGGTTCACCGACACGCTGTGGCCGGATTTCGACGAGGCCGCGTTCGGGTCGGCGCTCGAGGCCTTCGCGGGCCGCGAGCGGCGCTACGGTCTCGCGGCGGCGCAAGGCGAGGGTGACCGTGCTTAGGCAGCGCGTCGCGACGGCGCTCGTCCTCGGCGCCTTCATCCTCGTCGTGCTCTTCCTGCTGCCCTCGTGGGCGACCGTCGCCGTGATCACCGTCGCGATCCTCGCGGGCGCGTGGGAATGGTCGGCCTTCATCGGCGCCGGGGGGCGGGTCTCGACGATCGCGCGGCTCGCGTTCGTCGCCCTCGTGATCGCGGCGATCGCGGCGCTGGCGTTGCCGGCCGCGCCGCCGTTGCCGGGCCGCACCGTACTCGCCATCGCAATCGCCTGGTGGGTCGTCGCGCTCGGCTGGATCACGCTCGCGCCGGCCGCCGCGCCGCGCCCGACCGGCGCGATCGCCGGCATCCTGACCCTCGTGCCGGCCTGGTATGCGCTCGTGCACCTGCGCACGGACCTCGCCGCGGGGGCACAATGGGTGCTCTTCCTGCTGATCCTCGTGACGGCGGCGGATTCCGGGGCGTATTTCGCGGGTCGCCGGTTCGGGCGCGTGAAGCTCGCGCCGCGCGTGTCGCCCGGCAAGACCTGGGAGGGCGTCATCGGCGGTTTTGCGGCCGGTTGCGCCGCTGCGCTGGCGGGCGCCCAATGGTTCGACCTCCCCCCCGGACCGTTCGTGATGCTGGCGGCGACCGTGATCGTCTTTTCGGTAGTCGGCGATCTTCTAGAGAGCCTGATGAAACGCTGTGCCGGCGTGAAAGACAGCGGCACGCTGTTTCCGGGCCACGGCGGCATGCTCGACCGGATCGACAGCCTGACGGCCGCGGCGCCCGTGCTGCTCGCAGGGCTCCATGTCCTGGGTCTCGCATGAAGAGGCTCGCGATCCTGGGCGCGACCGGGTCGGTCGGTGCGAGCACCCTCGATGTCGTGGCGCGCCACCCCGATCGTTTCCGTGTCGTCGCCCTCGGCGCACAGCGCAATGTCGCGCGGCTGCGCGAGCAGGCGCTGCGTTTCGAGCCCGACGTCGTGGCGCTGGCGGATCCGGGCGCCGCGCAGGAGCTCGCGGCCGACCTGGCACGTGCAGGCGCCAGGGCCCGCGTGCTCGCCGGTGCGGATGCGCTCATCGCGATCGCGACGCTGCCGGAGGTCGACTATGTGATGGCCGCGATCGTCGGTGCCGCGGGGTTGCCGTCGACGCTCGCCGCCGCGCGCGCCGGCAAGCGCGTCATGCTCGCCAACAAGGAGTCGCTCGTGATGGCCGGCCCGCTGCTGATGCGGGCCGTCCACGAGGGTGGAGCGACGCTCATACCGATCGACAGCGAGCACAATGCGATCTTCCAGTGCCTGCCGCAGGCGACGGGCGGGCGGGCGGGCGTGCGCCGGGTCGTGCTCACGGCATCGGGCGGCCCGTTCCGCAACCGCCCGCGCGAGACACTCGCCGCGGTCACGCCGGAGGAGGCCTGCGCGCATCCCGTGTGGTCGATGGGGCGCAAGATCTCGGTCGATTCGGCCACCCTGATGAACAAGGGCCTCGAGTTCATCGAAGCCTGCCTGCTCTTCGGGCTCGCCCCCGACCAGGTCGATGTCGTGCTGCACCCGCAGAGCATCGTGCACTCGCTCGTCGAATACGCGGACGGCTCGATGCTCGCCCAGCTCGGCGCGCCCGACATGCGCACGCCGATCGCCTGCGCACTCGCATGGCCGGAGAGGATCGCGTCCGGTGTAGAATTCCTCGACCTCGTGAAGGTGGCGAGGCTCGAGTTCGGCGCACCCGACCTCGAACGCTTCCCGTGCCTCGCGCTCGGGCAGGCGGCGGCGCGGGCCGGCGGGCTCGTGCCGACGGCGGTCAACGCGGCCAACGAGGTCGCGGTCGAGGGTTTCCTCGCCGGCCGACTGAACTTTACCGGCATTGCCGAGGTCATTGAATCGGTCATGACGAGAGCGACAGGGGGCCCTATCGGCTCGATCGACGACGTGTTTCGCGCCGACCGCGAAGCGCGGGCGCACGCCCGCGAGGCGCTGCCGTGAGCGCGCTGTGGTACGGCAAGCTGCTGTGGTTCATCGTCGCGGTGAGCCTGCTCGTCACCGTGCATGAATTCGGCCATTACTGGGTCGCCCGCCGGCTCGGCTTCAAGGTGCTGCGTTTCTCGGTCGGCTTCGGGCGCCCGCTGCTGAAGCGGGTGTGGGGCGCCGACCGCACCGAATATGTGCTCGCCGCCATTCCGCTCGGCGGCTACGTGAAGCTCCTCGACGAGCGCGAAGGCAATGTCGCGCCGGCCGAGGTGCACCGTTCGTTTACCCGGCGCCCCGTCTGGCAGCGCATCCTCGTCCTGCTCGCCGGCCCCGCCTTCAATGTCGGCTTTGCGGTCCTGCTGCTGTGGGGCCTGCTCTGGGCGTCGGGCATCACCGAAGTGCGCGCGGTCGTCGGCGACGTCAAGGCCGGCTCGCCGGCCGCGGCGGCCGGCATCGCGCATGGCGACGAGATCGTCGCGATCGATGGCCGGCCGGTCTCGGGCCAGCGGGACGTGCTGTTCGGGCTGCTCGACGACCTGAGCGGCAGCGGGCGCGCCGGACTGACCCTGCGCGATGCCCACGGTGCGACGCGCACGACCGCACTCGTCGTCGCCGATCCGGACGCAAGGCGACGCCTGACCGAGCCGGAGCTGCTGTTCGACGGGATCGGGTTCACGTTCTGGCGGCCGGTGATCCCGGCCGTCGTCGGCACCGTGGTGCCGGGTGGGCCCGCGGACGCGGCAGGGCTGCGCACCGGCGATGAAATCGTCGCGATCGACGGCGAGCCGATCGCGGATTTCCGGGCGCTGGTCGCGCGCATTTCGTCGTCGCCGGGTGCGAGCGTCGCGGTCGCGTATCGGCGCGGCGGCGCCACCGCGAGCGTGCGCCTGACGATCGGCACCGAGCAGGTCGACGGCCGCGCGGTCGGGCGCATCCAGGTGACACCGGCGACGCGTGTCGGTTATCCCGACAGCATGCTGCACCACACCGACCTGTCGTTCTTCGCCGCGCTCGGCCAGGCCTCGGTCGAGGCGTGGGACATGACCGTGCTGCAGGCGCGGCTCTTCTCGCGCATGCTGCTCGGACAGGTGTCGCTCAAGAATCTCTCGGGCCCGCTGTCGATCGCGGAATACGCCGGCGAGTCCGCCGCGGCCGGGTTCAGCGCATTCATCGGCTTCCTCGTGCTGATCAGCCTGTCGCTCGGGTTCCTGAACCTGCTGCCGATCCCGATCCTCGACGGCGGCCAGATCGTCTTCCAGTTGATCGAAGCCGCCAAAGGCAGCCCGCTGTCGGAGCGCGCGCAGGCATTCGGGCAGCAACTCGGCATTCTGCTGCTGCTCGTGCTGATGGGCGTCGCGCTGTTCAACGACTTCGCCCGGCAGTTCGGTTGACGCTCCCCGACAAGAAACATGGTGGTTCCGCATGAAGCGTAGCGTCGCGCTCGTCCTCCTCGCGTTTGCTCTGCAGGCGCGCCTCGCGCTCGCCCAGGCGGACGAGGCGTCGTTCACGGTCGGCGACATCCGCGTCGAGGGCCTGCAGCGCATCTCGGAAGGCACGGTCTACAACTACCTGCCGGTCAACATCGGCGACCGTGTCGATGCGCAGCGCGTGCGCGAGGCGATCCGCGCGCTGTATGCGACCGGCTTCTTCCGCGATGTCGAGGTTCGCCGCGACGGTTCGACGCTCGTCGTGGTCGTGCTCGAGCGGCCGTCGATCGAGAGCTTCGAGATCACCGGCAACAAGGACGTGAAGACCGAGGACCTCAACAAGTCGCTGCGCAATGTCGGCCTCGCGACGGGCAAGACCTTCGATCGCTCGGTGCTCGAGGACGTGAAGCAGTTCCTGACCGACCAGTACTACAGCCGCGGCAAGTACGGCGTGAGCATCGACACGAAGGTCGAGGACCAGCCGGGCAACCGGGTGAAGGTCAAGATCGACATCAAGGAAGGCAAGCGCGCGAAGATCCGCGCGATCAACATCGTCGGCAACACCGTGTACCGCGACAAGGTGCTGACCGAAGACTTCGAGCTGAAGACGCCGAACTGGCTGTCCTGGTACAAGCAGGACGACCGCTATTCGAAGGAGGCGCTGCAGGGCGACCTCGAAAAGCTGCGTTCCTATTACCAGGACCGCGGCTACGCGAACATGCAGATCGACTCGACGCAGGTGACGATCACGCCCGAGAAGGACGACATGTTCATCACGGTGAACATCACCGAGGGCACGGTCTACAAGATCTCCGAGGTGAAGCTCGCGGGCAATTTCGTCGTGCCCGAGCGGGTGCTGAAGAACTACCTGATCGTGCGCCCGGGGCAGATCTTCTCGCGCAAGTGGGTCACCTCGACGCAGGAGCTGCTGCAGAACCGCCTCGGCGAAGAGGGCTACGCGTTCGCGAAGATCGACCCGGTGCCGACCGCCGACGAGGCGAAGAAGGAGATCTCGCTCACCTTCTTCATCGACCCGGGCAACCGCGTGTACGTGCGCCACATCAGGTTCGACGGCGTCGAGAAGACGAACGACGAGGTGCTGCGCCGCGAGATGCGCCAGCTCGAGGGCGGCTGGCTCTCGAATGCGCTGATCGAGCGCTCGAAGCAGCGCCTGCAGCGCCTGCCGTACATCGAGAAGGTGGAATCCGAGACGACGCCGGTGCCGGGCGTGCCCGACATGGTGGACGTGACCTACACGATCAAGGAGGGGCCGTCGGCGCAGCTCGGCGGCGGCATCGGTTATTCCGAGTCGCAGTCGTTCGTGCTGAACGCGAACTATGCCGACAGCAACTTCATGGGCCGCGGCGAGCGTGTCGCGATCGACCTCAACACCGGCCGGTTCAGCAAGGTCTACGGCGTCTCGTGGACCGATCCCTACCGGTCGATCGACGGCATCGCCCGCACGCTGTCGTTCACCTATCGCGACGTCACGCAGTTCGTGTCCGCGTCGTCGGATTTCTCGTCCGAGACCCTGAGCGCCGGGGTCGATTACGGTTACCCGATCACCGAATACCAGGCGGTGCGCTGGGGTGTGTCGCTGCAGCGCTCGTCGCTGCTGACTTCGTCGATCGGCAGCGCCCAGCAGGCCACCGACTGGGTGCGCAACAACGGCAATGCGAAGACGACCCATATCGAGGACGACCCGTTCTACGGCGACTACGACATCTACCGTACGAAATTCGACACCGCGGAACTGGTCGTCGGGTGGAGCTTCGATACGCGCAATCGCACGCTGTTCGCCGATCGCGGCATGCGCCATGCCGTGTCGCTCTCGTACACCGCGCCGGGCAGCGACGTCGAATACTACGTCGCGAACTACAACTACCTGCAGTTCGTGCCGCTGTTCGGCCCGTTCACGCTCGCGCTCGACGCCGAGGTCGCCTACGGCATGGACATCGGCGACACGACCGCGCTGCCGCCGTACCGGCAGTTCTTCGCGGGTGGCCCGGAGACGGTGCGTGGCTATGAATCGAGCCGCCTCGGCCCCAAGGACAATTTCGGCCGCCCGTTCGGCGGCAACCTGAAGGTGATCGGTCGGGCCGAACTCATCCTGCCGATGCCGGCCAAGTTCCGCACGAGCGCGCGGGCCAGCCTCTTTTACGATGTCGGCAACGTATTCCAGACCGGCAACCGCTACACCTTCCTCGGCAAGGACGGCGTGACGCCGATCGATTACAGCTTCAGTTATGATAAATTGAAGCATTCGGCGGGGCTGTCGGTGAACTGGCTCGCGCCGCTCGGGCTCTTCCGTTTCAGCTATGCCATCCCACTCAATGCCTACAAGGGCGACAGCGTGCTCTTCCCGGACGACAAAGAATCGTTCCAGTTCTCGGTCGGCCAGGCGTTCTGACGACAGCTCATCCAGAGGAATCAACAGCGTGACCGTGTTCAAATCGACATTCATCGCCCTCGCGGCGCTCGGCGCCCTCGCGGCGGCCCCGGCCATGGCCCAGTCGAAGATCGGCGTAGTGGACTACGGTCGGCTGATGGAGGAATCGCCGCAGGCGAAAACCGCGCTCGAGGCGATCCGCAGCGAATTCGCGCCGAAGCAGCGGGAACTCACGACTCAGCAGCAGGTGCTGAAGGCCAAGGAAGACAAGCTGCAGAAGGACGCGGCGACGATGTCGGCCGACCAGCGCACCCGCACCGAGAAGGAGTTGCGCGACGGCTACCGCGACCTCGAGCGCAAGCGCCAGGAGATCCAGGACGACTTCAACGCGCGGCGCAACGAGGAGATGTCGCGCCTGCAGCGCACGCTGATCGAGGAAGTGCGCACTTACGCCAAGGCGCAGGGCTACGACCTGGTGCTCGCCGACGGCGTGCTGTTCGCGAACCCGTCGCTCGACATGACCGCGGCGGTGCTGACCAACCTGAAGGCACGCGCTCCGGGCGCCGCCGCGGCGCCCGCCGTGCCCAAGCCCGCCGGCAAGTAAGCCGGGCTTGCCGATGCCGGTCTCGCTGGGCGAGCTCGCGGTCCGGTTCGGCTGCGAGCTGCGCGGCGATCCGGACCACGCCGTCGAGCGGGTCGCGACCCTCGCGGCGGCGGGACCCGACGCAGTCGCCTTTGTCGCCAACCCGAAGTACCGCGCGCAGCTCGCGACGACGCGAGCCGGCGCGGTGATCGTCGATGCGGCCACCGCGCAGGCGACGGAGCGGCCGGTGCTGATCGCCGCGAATCCCTACGCCGTCTACGCGCGCGTCGCCGCCGTGCTGCATCCCGCGCCGCGCTTCGCGCCCGGAGCGCATCCGACCGCGTGGATCGCACCGCTCGCGCAGGTCGACGCGAGCGCTCACATCGGTGCCCACGTGTCGATCGGCGAGGGCGTGCAGGTCGGCCCCCGGGTGGTCATCGGCCCCGGGTGCGTGATCGAGGACGGCTGCGAGCTCGCGGCCGACGTGCGGCTCGTGGCGCGCGTCACGGTCTGTCGTGGCACCCGGATCGGGGCACGCACGCTCGTGCAGCCGGGCGCCGTGCTCGGCGCCGACGGCTTCGGCTTCGCGCCGGAACGAGGTGCGTGGGTCAAGGTGCCGCAAATCGGCCGCACGTCGATCGGCGCGGATGTCGAGATCGGCGCCAACACGACGATCGACCGCGGCGCAATCGGCGATACGGTGATCGAGGACGGCGTGAAGCTCGACAACCAGATCCAGATCGGGCACAACGTGCGCATCGGCGCGCATTCGGCCCTGGCGGCCTGTGTCGGGGTGTCGGGCAGCGTGACGATCGGCAAGCGCTGCCAGATCGGCGGGGCCGTCGGCATCGTGGGTCACCTGTCGATCTGCGACGATGTCGCCGTCACGGGCCTGACGATGGTGTCACATTCGATCACCGAGCCGGGGGTCTATTCGAGCGGCCTGCCGGCAATTCCGGCGCACGACTGGCGGCGCGCCGTGGCGCGACTGCATCGCCTCGACCGGCTCGCAGGGCGCGTCGCGGCACTCGAGAAGCAACTGGGCAAGAAACACGATGACTGATCCCGCCTTCATGGACATCGCCGGCATCCTGCGGCTGCTGCCGCACCGCTACCCGTTCCTGCTGGTCGATCGCGTGCTCGCATGCGAGCCGGGCAAATCGATCCGCGCGCTGAAGAACGTGACCTGCAACGAGCCGCAGTTCACCGGGCACTTTCCCGATCGGCCCGTGATGCCGGGCGTGCTCATCATCGAGGCGCTCGCGCAGGCCGCGGGGCTGCTCGCGTTCGTCACGGTCGACGCGCTGCCCGAAGACCATGGGGGCCTCTATCTCGTCGGCGTGGACGAGGCGCGCTTTCGCAGCCCGGTGGAACCGGGTGACCAGCTGATCCTCACGGCGCAGGTCGAGCGTGCCTTCAAGGGCATCTGGCGCTTCTCGGCGGTGGCGCTCGTGGGCGACCGCGAGGCGGCAACCGCGAGGATCATGGTGGCGGCGGAAACGAAGGCGGCCAAGGCATGATCGACGCACGCGCCATCGTGTCGCCCGACGCGAAACTCGCCGCGGATGTCACGGTCGGGCCGTTTGCGATCATCGGGCCGGGAGTCGAGATCGGGCCGGGTTCTGCCGTGGGCGCGCACGCCATGATCGAGCGCGACACGAAGCTCGGCGCCCGCAACCAGGTCTACCAGTTCGCCTCGCTCGGCAGCGCGCCGCAGGACAAGAGCTACCACGGCGAGCCCACGCGACTCGAGATCGGCGACGACAACGTGTTCCGGGAGTTCTGCACCGTGAACCGCGGTACGACGAAGGAACACGGCGTCACGCGCATCGGCAACCAGAACCTGTTCATGTCCTATTCGCACGTCGCGCACGATTGCGTGATCGGCGACAGGGTGGTGCTCGCCAACCTCGCGACCCTCGGCGGCCACGTGCACCTCGGCGACTGGGTGATCATGGGCGGCTTCTCCGGCGTGCACCAGTTCTGCAAGGTCGGCGCGCACGCGTTCATCGCGAACAACGCCGCGGTCACCCGCGACGTGCCGCCGTACGTGATGGCGGTCGGGCAGCCGGCGACACCGCATTCGGTCAACTCCGAGGGCCTCAAGCGGCGCGGTTTCACGCCCGGGAACATCCGCAACATCAGGAACGCCTTCCGCACGCTCTACCGCGAGGACCGTCGCCTCGCGGACGCCCTCGAAGCGCTGCAGAAGGTCGTCGCCGCACAACCCGAAATCGCGCCGTTCATCGATTTCATCGCGGCCTCGACCCGCAGCCTCGTCCGGTAGGGCAGGGGCGCCGCCGTGCAGCTTCGCGTCGGAATCGTGGCCGGCGAAGCGTCGGGCGATACGCTCGGTGCGGCGTTCATCGCGGCGGTGCGCGCGCGGGTACCCGAGGCCGCGTTCTTCGGAGTCGCGGGCCCGAAGATGGCGGCCGCGGGCTGCGAAGCCTGGGAGAGTTCGGACGCGCTCGCGGTGATGGGCGTCACCGAGGTGCTCGGTCACCTGCCGCGCCTGTGGCGCCTGCGCCGGCGCCTCACCGCGGGCTTCCTCGCGGCGCGGCCCGATGTATTCGTCGGCATCGACGCGCCGGAATTCAATCTCGGTCTCGAACGTCGCCTGAAGGGCGCGATGCGCACGGTGCAGTACGTGAGCCCGCAGGTGTGGGCCTGGCGGCAGGGGCGGGTGCGCACGATCGGCGCCTCGTGCGACCTCGTGCTGTGCCTGCTGCCGTTCGAGACACGCTTCTACGACGCGCACCACGTGCGCGCGGTCTTCGTCGGACACCCGCTCGCCGACCGGATTCCGCTCGACGTCGATCGTGCCGCTGCGCGCCGCGCGCTCGGTCTGCCCGCGCCGGCGACGGTCGTCGCGGTGCTGCCCGGCAGCCGCGTCGGTGAAGTGACGCGCCTCGGCGCGGATTTCGCGCGCGCCTGTGCGTTGCTCGCGGCGCGCCGCCCCGGCGTGTCGTTCGTCGCGCCGATGGCCCATGCCGCGGCGCGCGAGCTGTTCGCGGCACAGTGGCGCTCGGCGGCGGGCGCGCTGCCGGTCCTGCTCACGGACGGCGGTGCCGACCGCGCGTTGATCGCCGCCGATGTAGTATTGGTCGCGTCCGGCACCGCGACGCTCGAGACGGCACTGTGCAAGCGACCGATGGTCGTCGCCTACCGCCTCGGTGCGCTCACGGCGCTGCTCCTTCGTACCCTGGGACTCGTGAAGGTGCCGTACTTTTCCCAGCCCAACCTGCTCGCCGGCGAGAAGCTCGTGCCGGAGTTCTTCCAGCAGGCCGTGACGCCCGAGGCACTGGCGCGCGCACTCGAGGCCGAGCTGGCAGACCCGTCCCGCGCGGCGATGCTCGCGGCGAAATTCCGCCGGATCCACGAGTCGCTCCGCGTGGACGCCGCGCGCCGCGCCGCCGACGCCGTGCTGCAACTGGTGCAGCGGTGACGATCGTGCTGCGCATCGCGGGGGTCGACGAGGCCGGGCGTGGTCCGCTCGCCGGGCCGGTGGTCGCATCGGCCGTGATCCTCGATCCCCGGCGCCCCGTGCGCGGGCTCGCCGATTCGAAAGTACTCGCGCCCGCCATGCGCTCGCGCCTCGCGCGCCAGATCCGCGAGCGCGCGATCGCGTGGGCTGTCGCGTGGGCGGATCCCTGCGAGATCGACTGCCTGAACATCCTCGAGGCCACATTCCTCGCGATGCGCCGCGCGCTGCTGCGCCTGCCCGTGCAGCCCACCGATGTGCTGGTCGACGGGAACCGCCTGCCCGCACTCGCCGATCTCGGCCTCACCGCGCGCGCCATCGTCCGGGGCGATGCGAGCGAGCCCGCGATCAGCGCCGCGTCGATCCTGGCCAAGACCTGGCGGGATGCCGAGATGGGGCGGCTCGACGGCTGCTACCCGTACTTCGGGCTCGCCCTGCACAAGGGCTATGCCACGCCGGCGCACCGGGCGGCGCTGCGGGCCCGCGGGCCGTCCGCGATCCACCGGCGATCGTTCGCGCCGTGCCGCACGGAGGACGCGTGAGCGCGGCGGCCGGATTCGTGCACCTGCGCGTGCACACCGAGTACTCGCTCGTCGACAGCGTCGTGCGCGTCCCGGCGCTCGTCGCCGCGGTCGCGCATGCCGGCATGCCGGCGGTGGCGGTCACCGACGAGTGCAATCTCTTCGCGATGGTGAAGTTCTACCGCGCGGCGATGGCGGCCGGCGTGAAGCCGATCGTCGGCGTCGACCTCCTCGTGCGCGAGGCGGGCGAGCGCGTGCCACCGGGCCGCGTGACATTCCTGTGCCGCGATGCGCAGGGTTACGGCCACATCACGCGGCTCGTGAGCCGCGCCTACCGGGAAGGGCGGCGACAGGGCGTGCCGCTGATCGAGCGCGACTGGCTCGAGCGCGACAACTGCGCGGGGCTCATCGCGTTGTCCGGCGCGACACAGGGCGACATCGGCCGTGCGCTCGGCAGCGGGCGGGAGCGGGAGGCGCGCCGCCACCTCGACGCGTGGCGCACGCTGTTCGACGACCGCTTCTATATCGAACTGCAGCGGGTCGGCCGCGCCGACGAGGAAGCCTATATCGGGGCGGCGGTGGCGCTCGCGGCGCGAAGCGGCGTGCCGGTGGTCGCGACGAACGACGTGCGATTCCTCGCGGAGAGCGAATTCGAATCGCACGAGGCGCGGGTCTGCATCCAGGAAGGCACGTTGCTCGCCGATCCGGGCCGCGCGCGGCGCTACACGCCGCGGCAGTCGCTGCGCACGCCCGCGGAGATGGCACGCGCGTTCGCGGACATCCCGGAGGCGCTCGCCAACACCGTCGAGATCGCGCGGCGCTGCAGCCTGCCGCTCAAGCTCGGCGAGGCGCGCCTGCCGGAGTATCCCGTGCCGCCCGGCGAGACCGTCGCCGGCTTCCTGCATGCCGAGGCTGCGCGCGGCCTCGCGGCGCACGTCGCCGCCCTGCCGCCCGGAGCCGGGCCCGCGCGCTATCGCGAGCGGCTCGGGGCGGAGCTCGAGGTCATCTGCCAGATGGGATTTGCCGGGTACTTCCTGATCGTCGCCGATTTCATCCGCTGGGCGCGCGGGCACGGCGTGCCGGTCGGTCCCGGACGCGGCTCGGGGGCGGGCTCGGTCGTCGCGTGGGCCCTCGGCATCACCGCCATCGACCCGCTGCGCTACGACCTGCTGTTCGAGCGGTTTCTCAATCCCGAGCGCGTGTCGATGCCGGACTTCGACGTCGATTTCTGCATGGAGGGGCGGGACCGGGTCATCGACTATGTCGCGGAGAAGTACGGTCGCGACCGGGTCTCGCAGATCATCACCTACGGCACGATGGCCGCCAAGGCGGTCGTGCGCGACGTCGGCCGCGTGCTCGGCCTCGGTTACGGCCAGGTCGACCGGATCGCGAAACTCATCCCGTTCGAGCTCGGCATCACGCTCGAGGATGCGTTGAAGAAGGAGCCCGAGCTCAGGCGGCTCTGTGAAACCGACGAGGAGGTCGCGAACCTGATCGACCTCGCGCGCTCCCTCGAGGGCCTGACCCGCAGCGCCGGCACGCACGCGGGCGGCGTCGTGATCGCGCCCTCGGTCCTGACCGACTTCGCGCCGCTCTACTGCGAGGAAGGCGCGCAGAGCGTCGTCACGCAATTCGACAAGGACGACGTCGAGGCCGCGGGGCTCGTCAAGTTCGACTTCCTCGGCCTGCGCACGCTCACGATCATCGATCGCGCGATCGCGACGATCAACGATCTCCGCGCGGCGCGCGGCGAGGCGCCGCTCGCGGTCGCGGACCTGCCGATGGACGATGCCGCGACCTATGCGCTCCTCAAGTCCTGTCGCACGACGGCGGTGTTCCAGCTCGAGTCGCGCGGCATGAAGGACCTGATCCGCCGGCTGCAGCCGGACTGCTTCGAGGACATCGTCGCGCTCGTCGCGCTCTTTCGCCCGGGCCCGCTGCAGTCGGGCATGGTCGACGATTTCATCGCCCGCAAGCACAGCCCGGCGGGCACGGTGATCGACTACCTGCACCCCGACCTGCAGCCGGTACTCGCGCCGACCTACGGCGTCATCCTGTACCAGGAACAGGTGATGCAGATCGCGCAGGTGCTCGCGGGCTACACGCTCGGTGGCGCCGACCTGCTGCGTCGTGCGATGGGCAAGAAGAAGCCCGAGGAAATGGCCAAGCAGCGCTCGGTCTTCGTCGACGGTGCGACGGCGCGCGGTGTGCCCGCGCCGCAGGCGGCCCACATCTTCGACCTGATGGAGAAGTTCGCGGGCTACGGCTTCAACAAGTCGCATTCCGCAGCCTATGCGCTGCTGTCCTACCAGACCGCATGGCTCAAGGCGCATTACCCGGCGGCCTTCATGGCCGCCGTGCTGTCGGCTGACATGGACCACACCGACAAGGTCGTCACGCTGATCGACGAGTGCGCCCAGATCGACATCGGGATCGAATCGCCGCACGTCAACCATTCCGTGTACGCGTTCACGGTCGCGGGCGAGCGTGCGATCCGCTACGGGCTCGGCGCGATCAAGGGCGTGGGCGCCGGTGCCGTCGAGGCGCTGCTGGCCGAGCGCACGGCGCGCGGACCCTTTGCGAGCCTCGAGGACCTCTGTCGCCGGCTCGACCTGACGAAAGTGAACCGCCGTGCGCTCGAGGCGCTCGTGCGATCGGGCAGCGTCGATGCGCTCGGCGCGAATCGCGCGACGATGATGAGCCGGCTCGATGCGGCACTCGCGCTCGGCGAGCAGGCGACGCGCGCGCAGGCGATGGGGCAGGAGGATTTCTTCGGGCTCGGCGGCGCCGCGCAAGCCGGCCCGGTCGCACAGTCGGTGCCCGAGCAGGCCGATTTCAGCGAATCGGTCCGCCTCGCCGGCGAGCGCGAGACGCTCGGCCTCTACCTGACCGGCCATCCGATCGACCGTTACCTCGCGGACCTGCCGCGCTTCGTCACGCACCGGATCGGCGACCTCACGTCCGATCGCCCCGTCGGCACGCCGGAGGCCGGCAGGGGATTTCGCGGCGGGCGGCCTGCGACCGTCGCGGGGCTCGTCACCGAGGTGCGCCGCCGCGGCACGCGCGTCGCGATCGTGCTCGACGATCGCTCGGGGCGCATCGAAGTGGATTTCTTCGAGGACGTGTTCCAGCAGTTTCGCGAACTCGTCGCGAAGGATGCGCTGCTCGTCGTGGAGGGCCAGGTGCGCTTCGACGAATTCCTCGACGGCTGGCGCCTCGCCGCACGACGCGTGCACGAACTCGACCGCGCGCGCGAGGACGCGGCGCGACGCATCGTCATCCGCTGCCCGGCTGGTGCGGCCGCGCGCGCGGCATGGCCGGAGCGGCTCGCCGGGGCGCTCGCGCCGTGGCGTCCCGGCTCGTGCGCGGTGTCGGTCGATTACGAGGGCGAGGGCGCCCGCGGCGTGTTCACGCTCGGTGCCGAGTGGCAGGTGCGCGCGACGCGCGAGTTGCTCGAAGCGCTCGAGCAGATCGCCGGGCGCGGCAATGTCAGCGTCCGCTACGGCGCGCCGCCCGGCGTGGCGTCGCTGACCGGCTGATCCTTGCGGTCCGGGCCCCCGGCCCGTAACCTCGCCCGCTGCCCTCCCACTCGCCCGGATCCCATGGCCGTCAGTTTCCTCGATTTCGAACAACCGATCGCCGAGCTCGAAGCGAAGATCGAGGAGCTGCGGCATGTCACCGCGGAATCGAAGGTCAACATCAAGGACGAGATCGCGAAGCTGCAGGCGAAGAGCCGGCAGCTGACGAAGAACATCTTCGCGAACCTCACGCCGTGGCAGATCACGCAGCTCGCGCGCCACCCGCAGCGGCCCTATACGCTCGACTATGTCGCGGCGGTGCTCACCGATTTCCAGGAACTGCACGGCGACCGCATGTACGGCGACGATCTCGCGATCGTCGGCGGACTCGCACGGCTCGAAGGGCGGCCGGTGATGATCATCGGCCACCAGAAGGGCCGCGACACGAAGGAACGCGTGCGACGCAACTACGGCATGCCGAAGCCCGAGGGTTACCGCAAGGCGCTGCGCCTGATGCGCCTCGCCGAGCGCTTCCGCCTGCCGCTCATCACGTTCATCGACACGACCGGCGCGTACCCCGGCGTCGGTTCCGAGGAGCGCGGCCAGAGCGAGGCGATCGCGCGCAACCTCTACGAGATGTCGGTGCTCGGCATCCCGATCGTGAGCGTCGTGATCGGCGAGGGCGGGTCCGGCGGGGCACTCGCGATCGGCGTGTGCGATCGCCTGCTGATGCTCGAGTACGCCACGTACTCGGTGATCTCGCCGGAGGGTTGCGCGTCGATCCTGTGGAAGAACTCGGACAAGAAGGAGATCGCCGCGGAGTCGATGGGTCTCACCGCCGCGCGACTGTCCGAACTCGGGCTCATCGACGAGGTGCTGAAGGAGCCGCTCGGCGGCGCGCATCGCAACCCGCAGGCGATGTTCGAGACGATGCGCACGGCGCTGCTGCGCCACCTCGATTCGCTGTCCGACTCGACGCCCGAGGCGCTGCGCGCGAGCCGCAACGAGCGCATCGCCGGGTTCGGCGTCTATTCCGAAGCCACCGCCTGATCCATGGCGCCCGCGGCCGCATTCGGCCCGGTGCCGCTCGCCGCGCGCCTCGCCGCACTGATCGCCTCCTTTCCCGACGCACGGGTCGCGGTCGCTTTCTCGGGCGGCGGGGACTCCCTCGCGCTGCTCGCGGCGATCGCGACCGTGGCGCGCCGCCGTCCGCGGCTCGCGCTGCGCGCGCTCCACGTCGATCACGGGCTCGATGCGGCGTCGGGCCACTGGGCGCGGCGCTGCCGCGCACTCGCCGGCGCGCAGGGTGTGCGCTTCGGCGTGCGCCGCGTGGCCGTCGCGGCGGGCCCTGGTGAATCGCTCGAAGCGGCGGCCCGCACGGCCCGTTACGCGGCGTTCGCGCGCGCGCTCGCGCCCGGCGAATGCCTCCTCACCGCGCATCATCTCGACGACCAGGCCGAGACCGTGCTCCTGCAGTTGTTGCGCGGGGCGGGAGTCGCCGGGCTCGCGGCGATGCCGGCGCGGGCGCCGCTCGGACGGGGATGGCTCCTGCGTCCGCTGCTCGATGTGCCGCGCGCGGCACTGCGCGACTATGCGCGCCGCCGGCGCCTCGAGTGGATCGAGGATCCGATGAACGCCGACCCGCGCTTCGATCGCGTGTTCGTGCGGCAGGCGGTACTGCCGCCACTCCTCGGACGCTGGCCGGGTGCCGTGCGGGCGCTCGCACGCAGTGCGTGTCATGCCGCGGAGGCGCAGCGGCTGCTGGCGGGCCTTGCGGCGACCGACCTTGCGACCGCCGCGGAAGGCGCCGACCTCGCGGTCACGGCATTGCGGCGGCTCACGCCGGAACGCCGGCGCAATGCCGTGCGGTACTGGGTTGCGCGCCACGGCGGGCGCATGCCCGATGCGCGCCGTCTCGCGGAGGTCTGTGGGCCGCTGCTCGCCGCGCGACGCGACGCCCGGCCCGCCGTATGGTGGGAGGGTGGCGGCGTGCAGCGCATCGCGGGGCAGCGCCTCGTGTGGCGACGTGCGCCGGAGGTCGCGCCCCCGGCCGGTGACGGTGTCGATTGGGCGTGGCGCGAGCGATCGATGCTGTGGCTGCCCGGGGCGCGGGGGCGCCTCGAGCTGCGGGGCGATGCCCACGGCGACATCGATCTCGCGGCGCTGCCGGCCACGGTGGCGGTGCGCTGGCGCCGGGGCGGGGAGCGGCTGCGGCCGCGTGCCGGCGGACCTGCACGCACCGTCAAGCGTCTGCTGCAGGAGGCGCGCGTCGCGGCATGGGAGCGTGCCGCGCTGCCGCTCGTGTTCTCCGGCACGCAGCTCCTGGCGGTCGCCGATCGCTGGACGGATGCCAGCGTGCAGGCCGGCGCGGGCACCGCGGCGCGCGCGCGCCTCGTGTGGCATCGAACGCCGCGCCGCGCTCGCCCGGGCGAGGCTGATTTGGTAACCTAGCTGCCCGTCGCAACTGCACCCCCGTCCGGGGTGAGCGGCACCGTTTCCACCACGCGGCGGACACCATGGCCCGATTCGTTTTCGTCACCGGCGGCGTCGTTTCCTCATTGGGGAAGGGCATCGCCGCCGCTTCGCTCGGCGCCATCCTCGAGGCGCGCGGCCTCAAGGTGGCGATGGTGAAGCTCGACCCGTACATCAATGTCGATCCGGGCACCATGAGCCCGTTCCAGCATGGTGAGGTGTTCGTCACCGACGACGGCACGGAGGCCGACCTCGATCTCGGCCACTACGAGCGTTTCGTGCGCACGACCACCGGTCGCCACAGCAATTTCACGACCGGGCGCATCTATGAACGCGTGATCGCCAAGGAGCGGCGCGGCGATTACCTCGGCGCGACCGTGCAGGTGATTCCGCACATCACCGACGAGATCAAGCGCAGCGTTCTGCTCGGGGCCGGCGATTCGGACGTGTGCATGGTCGAGATCGGCGGCACGGTCGGCGACATCGAGTCGCTGCCGTTCCTCGAGGCGATCCGCCAGATCGGTGTCGAGCACGGGCGCAACAATTGCGTGTACATGCACCTGACGCTCGTGCCCGTCGTCGGCGGTTCGGGCGAGATCAAGACGAAGCCGACCCAGCATTCGGTGAAGGAGCTGCGCGGCATCGGCATCCAGCCGGACATCCTGCTCTGTCGCGCGAAGCACCCGCTGCCCGAGGAGCAGCGGCGCAAGATCGCGCTCTTCACCAATGTCGAGGAGCGCGCGGTCATTTCCGCGGTCGACGCGGACGATATCTACAGGATCCCGCTGCTGCTGCACGAACAGGGGCTCGACGTGATCGTCGTCGACAAGCTGCGGCTCGCGGCGCCGCCCACCGACCTCGCCGAGTGGCGCCAGGTGGTCGCGGCCAAGGCGAACCCCGACGGCCAGGTCGATATCGCGATGGTCGGCAAGTACGTGCAGGTGCGCGATTCGTACATTTCGCTGAACGAAGCGCTGGTGCACGGCGGGCTCAAGACCCGCACGCGCGTCAACATCCACTATATCGAGGCGACCGACCTCGATGCGGGCGGCATGCACGCGTTGAAGGGCATGGACGCGATCCTCGTGCCCGGCGGTTTCGGCGAGCGCGGCATCGAGGGCAAGATCCGCGCGATCCGCTACGCGCGCGAGAACGGCATCCCCTATCTCGGCATCTGCCTCGGCATGCAGCTCGCGATCATCGAGTACGGGCGCAACGTGCTCGGCCTCACCGACGCCAACAGCACCGAGTTCAACCGTGCGACGCCGCATCCCGTGATCGCGCTGATCACCGAATGGCAGGATGCGCTGAAGGGCGCGCAGGAGCGCGACGACGCCTCGGCCAAGGGCGGCACGATGCGCCTCGGCGCCCAGGACGTGCTGCTCGGCGAGGGCACGCTCGCGCGCACGCTCTACGGCCGCGACGTGATCCGCGAACGCCATCGGCATCGCTACGAGTTCAACAACGGCTATCTCGATCGCTACCGGGACGGCGGGCTCGTTTTCCCCGCCTTTTCGCGTGACGACCTCGTCGAGATCATCGAGCTGCCGTCGCACCCGTGGTTCATCGCGACGCAGTTCCATCCGGAGTTCACCTCGACCCCGAGGGATGGCCATCCGCTCTTCGCCGGCTTCGTGCGCGCGGCGCGGAGTTACCGCGCGGCGCAGTTGCCGGCGGCGGCCGGCGCGTGAGGCCGGGGCGATGAAGCTCGCGGGTGTCGAGGTCGGCCCGGACCGGCCGTTCTTCCTGATCGCGGGGCCCTGTGTCGTCGAGAGCGCGCAGCTCACGTTCGACGTGGCCGGCCGCCTGCGCGACATCACGGCGCGCCTCGGCATTCCGTTCGTGTTCAAGGCGTCCTACGACAAGGCGAACCGCTCCTCGCGCGCGAGCTTCCGGGGCCCCGGTATCGAGGCCGGGCTCGCGGTGCTCGCCGACGTGAAGCGCCAGTTCGGCGTGCCGGTGCTGACCGACGTGCACGAAGACACGCCGCTCGCGGAAGTCGCCGCCGTCGTCGATGTGCTGCAGACGCCGGCCTTCCTCGTGCGACAGACCAACTTCATCGTGAATGCGGCCTCCCAGGGCCGGCCCGTCAACATCAAGAAGGGGCAATTCCTCTCGCCGTGGGAGATGCAGAACGTCGTCGACAAGGCGCGCTCGACCGGCAACGAGGAGATCATGGTCTGCGAGCGCGGCTTCACGTTCGGCTACAACAACCTCGTATCCGACATGCGTGCGCTCGCGGTGATGCGCGGGACAGGCTGTCCGGTCGTGTTCGACGCCACGCACTCGGTGCAGTTGCCGGGCGGGAAGGGCAGTGCCTCGGGCGGGCAGCGCGAGTTCGTGCCGGTGCTCGCGCGCGCGGCGGTGGCCGCGGGCGTCGCCGGCCTCTTCATGGAAACGCATCCCGATCCCGACAAGGCATTGTCGGACGGCCCGAACGCCTGGCCGCTCGATCGCATGGAGCCGCTGCTCCGCACACTGCTCGCGCTCGACCGTGCCGCGAAGTCACAGCCCTACGAGGAAGCCCTGCTATGAGTCGTATCGCCGATGTCCGCGGGCGCGAGATCATCGATTCCCGCGGCAATCCCACCGTCGAGGCCGACGTCGTGCTCGATGACGGCACGGTCGGGCGGGCCGCCGTGCCGTCCGGCGCGTCGACCGGCACGCGCGAAGCGGTGGAGCTGCGCGACGGCGATCCGCAGCGCTACCTCGGCAAGGGCGTGCAGAAGGCGGTCGCCCACGTGAACGGCGCGCTGAAGGCGGCGCTCGTCGGCCGCGACCCGGCCGACCAGGCGGGGCTCGATGCCGCGATGATCGCGCTCGACGGCACCGCCACGAAGGCGCGCCTCGGTGCCAATGCACTGCTCGCGGTGTCGCTCGCGAACGTGCACGCCGCCTCGCGCTCGGCAGGCCAGGCGCTCCACGAGTGGCTCGGCGGCGGGCGCGCGCCCGTGATGCCCGTGCCGATGATGAACATCGTGAACGGCGGCGCGCACGCCAACAACAGCCTCGACATCCAGGAATTCATGATCCTGCCGGTCGGCGCGCCGTCACTCTCCGAGGCGCTGCGCTACGGCGCCGAAGTGTTCCATACGCTGAAGAAGCTCCTGAACGATCGCGGCTTGTCGACCGCGGTCGGCGACGAGGGCGGCTTCGCCCCCGACCTGCCGTCGAACTCGGCGGCGCTCGATCTGATCCTCGAGGCGATCGCCACAGCCGGCTACCGCGCGGGCAAGGACATCTACCTCGGGCTCGATGCCGCGAGCTCCGAGTTCTACAGGGACGGCCGGTATGTGCTCGAGGGCGAGGGCCGGTCGTTCACGTCGGCCGGGTTCGCGGACTATCTCGCGGGCCTCGCGGCGAGCTATCCCATCATCACGATCGAGGACGGCATGGGCGAGTCGGACTGGGACGGCTGGGCCATCCTGACGAAGAAACTCGGCCGCAAGCTCCAGCTCGTCGGCGACGACCTGTTCGTCACCAATACCGCGATCCTGAAGGATGGCATATCGAAGGGGATCGCGAACTCGATCCTCATCAAGCCGAACCAGATCGGCACCCTCACCGAGACGCTCGCGGCGATCGCGATGGCCGATGCGGCGAAGTACTCGGCGGTCGTGTCGCATCGTTCGGGCGAGACCGAGGATTGCACGATCGCGGACCTCGCGGTCGCGACCGCGGCCACGCAGATCAAGACGGGCTCCATGTCGCGCTCCGACCGGGTCGCCAAGTACAACCAGTTGCTGCGCATCGAGGCGGCGCTCGGTCCGCGTGCGACCTATGCGGGCCACGGTGCCTTCCCGGTGCAGGTCTGATAGAGTCCGGTCGCGATGAAGTGGCTGGCGGGTGCTCTGGTCATCGTAGTGCTGCTGCTGCAGTACCGCCTGCTCGTCTCCGCCGACGGCGTGAGCGGGATGCGCAGCCTCGAAGCCGATGTCGCTGCGCAGCGCAGCGAGAATGCCGCCCTCACCGCACGCAATGCGCGCCTCGCCGCCGAAGTCCGCGACCTGAAACAGGGTCTCACCGCGCTCGAGGAACGGGCCCGCAGCGAACTTGGCATGGTCGCCCCGCGCGAATCGTTCTACCAGGTGGTGCCGCGGCCGGGCTCGGCAGCCGGCGTCGACGCCCGCACCCGCACCGCGCAGCGGTAGACGGCCGGCGGCGCGCTCCGATGCGGTACGCGCTCGTAGTGCCGGCGGCGGGATCCGGCCGACGTTTCGGCGCTTCGATCCTGCGCAAGCAGTACGAGCCGCTCGCGGGCACGACCGTGATCGAGCATGCCCTCGCACCGTTCCTCGCCGATGCCCGTTGCCACCGCATCGTCGTCGCCATCGCGGCCGACGACACGGCGTGGCCGCACGTCGCAGCACGATGTGCGGAGCGCGGCACGGGCCCGCTCGGCGCCGTCACCGGCGGGGCGGAGCGCGCCGAGAGCGTGTATCGCGCACTCATCGCGCTGCGGTCGGGGCTCGATGACGATGAATGGGTGCTCGTGCACGATGCGGCGCGCCCCTGTGTCTCGCGGCCCGAGATCGACGCACTGATTGCGACGGCGCTGCCTCACCCGGTCGGGGCGCTGCTCGCGGTGCCGCTCGCCGATACCCTGAAGCGCGCCGCCGAGGCCGATCCCGCCGTGGTCGCGCGTACCGAGGAGCGTGAGGCCCTGTGGCGCGCGCTCACACCGCAGATGTTCCGCCTCGGGGCGCTGGCGCGCGCGCTCGAGGCGGCGCAGGCCCTGTCGCGACAGCCCACGGACGAGGCGCAGGCGATGGAGTGGCAGGGGTACGCGCCGCTCCTCGTGCCGGGCGACGTGCGCAACATCAAGGTCACGACACCGGCCGATCTCGCGCTGGCCGAGGCGATCCTGCTGCGAAACCGGACGGCGAGGCGACCCCCATGAGAATCGGCTTCGGCATCGACATCCACGCGTTCGGCCCCGGCGACAGCGTGGCGCTCGGCGGCGTGCGCTTGCCTCATGCGCGGGGCGTGCGGGCGCACTCCGACGGTGACGTGATCCTGCACGCACTGTGCGATGCGCTGCTCGGCGCAGCCGGTCTCGGCGATATCGGCCAGCACTTTCCCGACACCGACCCGAAGTGGCGAGGCGCCGACAGCCGCGACCTGACCCGCCACGTGATGTCCCTCGTTCGCGCACGGCACTACGTCGTCGGGAATGTCGACGTGACATTCCTCGCCGAGTTGCCTCGCATCGGACAGCATCGGGACGAGATGCGCCACGCGATCGCGCGGCTGCTCGGCATCGCGGACGCGCAGGTCAACCTCAAGGCGACGACCGCCGAGGGCCTCGGCTTCATCGGGCGTGGCGAGGGGCTCGCCGCGCAGGCGGCGGTGCTGCTGCTCGCGGGCGACCCGTCGCGCTGATGCCGGCTGTTCCGGATCGATGGCGGGCGCTCGCGCTCGATCCACCCCGCGCGTTCGGCGCGCCACCGGCCGGCGGCCAGGTGCGGGGTGTGCCGGACGATTTCCTCGTCGATGAGATCCTCGGGTTCGAGCCGGCGGGCGAGGGGCCACACCTGCTGCTGCGTGTGCGCAAACGGGGTGCGAACACGGAATGGGTGGCACGCGAACTGGCGAAACGGGCCGGGTGCCGGCCGTTCGACGTGGGTTTCGCAGGGCTCAAGGATCGCCATGCGGTGACGACGCAATGGTTCACCGTGCCGCGTGGCAAGGGCGGGCCGGACGATTGGCGGGGGGGCGCGGGCGACGGCTACGAGGTGATCGAAGCGCATCTGCATCGCCGCAAACTGCCGCGCGGCGCACTTGCTGGCAATCGCTTCGAGCTGCGCGTACGCAACTTCGAAGGCGATCGTGCGGCCCTCGCGGCGCGGCTCGCGATGATCGGCGCGCAGGGTGTACCCGATTACTTCGGGCCCCAGCGCTTCGGTCGCGAGCTGTCGAATCTCGCGCGGATCGCCGCCGGGGACTGGCGCACCGACCGCGGCTACACGCTGTCCGCGGCCCGCAGCCTGCTGTTCAACGCCGTGCTCGCGCGGCGGGTCGGGGACGGCACCTGGTCCCGCCTCGAGCCGGGCGATGTCGCGAATCTCGACGGTACGGGCAGCGTGTTCGATGTCGAGGTCGTGGACCAGGCGCTGTCGGACCGCGTCGCGGCGCTCGACGTGCACCCGACGGGCCCGATGTGGGGCCGCGGCGCCGGGCGCACCCGCAACCGGATCGCGGCGCTCGAGGCGGAGGTGGGCGCGGAATTTGGCGATCCCTGCGACGGGTTGATCGCGGCGGAAGTCGAGGCGGCGCGCCGCCCGCAGCGAGTGGCCGTGCGTGAACTCGCGCACGCGTTCGAGGGCGAGGTCCTCGTGCTGCGTTTTCGCCTGACGGCGGGCAGCTTCGCGACCACGGTGCTGCGGGAGGTCATGCAGATTCATGGTGCCGGGGCTTCGGTTATTCGGTTATTGCCGGGCGCAGCCGCAATAACCGAATAACCGAAGCCCCGGCACCAGGCTTGGAGCACTCCGAAGTGTCGATTTTTCTTACACGTTGCCCAGCTCTGTTTATGCAAGATATTGATCTGACAGGGAATTCCTGTCAGGTCCGGAAATTGCTACGGTAGCTAGTGAGTGTCGGCGTAGTAAATGTACAGAGATGTCGGGGGGGGGCACATGAAACGAAAGATACTCGGATTGCTGGCGGTGGGTCTGTTGACGGGACCGATCGCTGCGCAGGCAGCGCTGGTCGAGTTCGAGTACATCGCGTCGGGTACTACCGTGGCGCATGGCTCCTTCAGCTATGCCAATGGCGCGTCGGGTACGCTCGGGTACGGCGATCTGTCGTCCTTCAGTGTCACGATCGGCGCCAACACATATACGCTCGCGGGCATCGCCGGCTACAACGACTATCGCTGGTTCGCCTACGACACCGCCGCGAATACTTTCCTCACAAACAACAATCTGTGCGGGTTCGGCGGATGCGGATTCAGCGGCTCGCTGGCGGCCATCAACTCGACCGGCACATCAGGGTTTTTCTTCAACCCGGCTCCGGGACAATTCGCGGACTACAGCGCGTTCAGCCCGACCGACTTCGACACGATCCTGCTGAGACGTGTCAGTGTGGTGGAACCCGCCACGCTCTTGCTGTTCGGCTTGGCTCTCGCTGGTCTCGGCTTGACGAGAGGTCGCCGGGCACATCGTTGAGCTGATCCATGGTGCCGGGGCTTCGGTTATTCGGTTATTGACGGGCGCAGCCGCAATAACCGAATAACCGAAGCCCCGGCACCATTCCTACGCGAGAAGAACGTACACCGCGCCTGTTCCGCCGTCGGCCTGGCGTGCGGAGGTGAAGGCGACGACCGCCGCAACCCGTCGCAGGAGGCCGTTCACGGTCTGCTTGAGGACGGGCCCGCGCTGCCCCGACCGCAACCCCTTGCCGTGCACGATGCGCACGCATCGCAGCTCGCGCGCGATCGCACCGGCAAGGAAGGCGCGCAGCTCGGCTTTCGCCTCGACGACCGTGAGGCCGTGCAGGTCGATTTCCGCCTCGACGCGATACTCGCCGCGCCGCAGGCGCCGCAGCACGGCATCCTGGACGCCGGCGCGGCGGAATTGCAGTTCGTCGCCAGTCTCGATCGCGCCCTCGGGCGACCTGACGTCGAGCGATTCGACCAGCACCGCCGCGCGGTCCGCCCGTGCAAAGCGCGCCCGCGCGGCCGGGCGGCGCCGGCGCTGCCCGGCCCGCGGTTCAGCCCGCAGCGCCTTCGCGTCGCGAACCGCGTCGCGAAAGAGGCGCGAATCGTCATCGCCCGGATCGCCCACCTCGATTTCCTCCTCGGGAAGGCTTTCAGTATATTGACGCGCCCGCAAATTCCGAAAGTTCCCGCGCCGAGTGAAGATCCTCCTCGCCAATGACGACGGCTTCCGCGCCGAAGGTATCCGACACCTGCGCCACGCACTCACAGGGGTGGCCGACCTCACGATCGTGGCGCCGGATCGCAACCGCAGCGGTGCGAGCAATTCATTGACGCTCGACGTGCCGCTGCGCGTCCACACGGCCGAGGACGACGTGCACTTTGTCGTCGGTACGCCGACCGATTGCGTGCACCTCGCGATATCCGGGCTCTTCAACTTCGAGTTCGACATGGTCGTGTCGGGCGTCAACGACGGCGCGAACCTCGGCGACGACGTGCTCTATTCGGGCACGGTCGCGGCGGCCATCGAGGGCCGTTTCCTCGGTCTCACGACCGTGGCGGTGTCGCTCTGCACGGAGCAGGGCAGCCCGCGGCATTTCGCGACCGCCGCCCGGGTCGCGCGCGAAATCGTCGAGCGCCTGATCGAGCAGCGGCTCGATCGCGGCATGATCCTCAACGTCAACGTGCCGGACCTGCCGTACGAGCAACTGCGCGGTTTTCGCGCGACCCGCCTCGGCAACCGCCACCGCTCGGCGCCCGTGATTCGCGCCAGCGATCCACGCGGCCGTGCGGTGTACTGGATCGGCCCGTCGGGGCCGGGGCAGGAAGCCGGCCCCGGCACCGATTTCCATGCAGTGAACGAAGGCTTCGTCTCGGTGACGCCCCTGCAGATCGATCTCACGCGGCACGCGGCGCTCGGTACGGTGGCACAATGGCTCGACGGGAGGCCACGTGGCTGACGTGAGGCTCGCGGGCATCGGCATGACCTCGGCGCGTACGCGCGATCGCCTCGTGCAGCGCCTCGCCGACCAGGGCATCCGCAATCCCGCCGTGCTCGACCGGATCCGCAACGTGCCGCGGCACATCTTCGTCGACGAAGCCCTCGCGAGCCGCGCCTACGAAGACACGGCCCTGCCGATCGGCCACGGCCAGACGATCTCGCAGCCCTTTATCGTCGCGCGCATGACGGAGGCCCTGCTCGAGGGCGGGCCGCTCTACAACGTGCTGGAAGTCGGCACGGGCTGCGGTTACCAGACCGCGGTGCTCGCGCCGCTCGTCGACAAGCTCTACAGCATCGAGCGCATCGAGCCGCTGCTGAAGCGCGCGAAGGATCGCATCCGCGAACTCGGCATCAAGAACGTGCGTTTCCGCCACGGCGACGGCTATCGCGGCTGGCCTTCGCATGCGCCGTTCGACGGCATGCTGGTCGCCGCCGCGCCGCTGCGCGTGCCCGACGCATTGCTCGAGCAGTTGAAGGTCGGCGGCCGCCTGATCGTGCCCGTGGGTCCCGAGGGAGCGCAGGAACTCGTGCGCTACACGCGCCGTGAACACAAGGTCGAACGGCAGGCACTCGGCCCGGTCGCATTCGTGCCGCTGCTCGAAGGTACCGCATGAGATAACACGCGTAACCTATGGGAAAATAACAATAACCTTGCTTGCTTGCGCGAACTCCCGCGCTATGTCTAACATGGCGCCCCCAGGCGCACCGCGAGAAGACACAGGGGTTTCGGGGGAGTCGGCGAGTAGAAGAAGTAGACGAAGAAGTACAAGAACAAACGACGGCAATCGTTCGGGTCTGTCAGCTACGGACGATTTGATCTGCAGAAAACGAGCTTTCCCTCCTGTGTCTTCTCGCGGTGCGCCTGTCACGGCAGCAGCGCGAGCACCACCCGGCGATCCTCCTGCGCGAGCACGTTGTACGTGCGGCACGCCGCGCCGAATTCCATCACCTCGAGACCGACACGGCGTGCGCCGAGCAGGGCGCGCAGCGCCGCGGGCGGCCAGGTCACAGGCGCCGGCATGCCGAGGATCACGACCTCCGGGTCGAGGTCGAGGACGGGCGTCATCTGCGCGGCATCCAGCGTGGCGCTGCTCGCGGCGTGCCAGTCGGTCACGATCGCGTGCGCGCCGACGATCAGCGGCGCTGCATGAGTCGTGGTGCCGATCACGACGTCGCGGGCACCGTGGCTGCGAATCAGGTGGCTGCCGGTCGCGGCGGTCAACGTCAGCTTCATTTCGGTACGATACGCCTTCGTGTCCGACCTCGTCGTCATCCTGCCGGTTGCGGGCGCTGCCGCGCGTACGGCCCTCGCATCGCCGCTCGCCCGCGCGCGGCGGCGGGCGCTCGGCAGCGCCGACTGGCGCGCCTGGCTCGCGCGACGGCTCGGTCGCGCGGATCTCGCGGTGCGGCCGGCCGCGACCGTGGCCGCCGCCGCACTCGGCGTGCCCCCGGGAGCGGCGTGGTTCGCCACGCCCGTCGCACTGCTCGCCGCGGTCGACCATGTACGGATGCCGAGCGCAGGATGGCTCGCACTCGAAGCGGACGAAACCGCGGTCCTCGCAGCCGACTTCACGCGCGTGTTCGAGGGCACAGGCCACGCGCTCACACCGGCCGGCAGCGAAGGCTTCCTGCTCACAGGCGTGAGCACGGCGGCCATCACCCACGATCCCGCCCGTGTACTCGGCGGCGACATCGCGCCCTGGCTGCCGACGGGCGAGGGCGCGGCACCCTTGCGTCGCATCGGCACCGAGATCGAGATGTGGTTGCACGAGCATCCGGTCAATCGCACTCGCGTGCGGCGTGGGGCAGCCCCACTGGCGGGGCTGTGGCTGTGGGGGGGTGAGTCGCCCGCGCCGGCCGCGCCGGCGCAGCCACACGATCGAGTGGGGACGGGACTGCCGCGCGGCTACGGCGGCGACAGCTGGCTGCGGGGCCTGTGGCAGGCCGGTGGCCGGACACTCGATGGTCCGGGGCGCGCTTTTGCGGAGCTCGAACTCGCGCGCGACGCCGATACCGTCGTCGTCGTGCGCGAAGGCGTCGATGACCGTGTCGCCGCGCACTGGGTGGACCCCGCGCTCGCCGCACTCGCCGCGCGGCGTATCGATACGGTCGAAGTGGTCGCGGATGAACGCGTGTTTCGCTACCGGCGTTTCGATCTCGTCAAGCCGTGGCGGCGCCCCGTCGCGTGGGCGGTACCCACGTGACGCTCCGGATCGAGCGGCGAGCGCCGGGCGAGGGCGGTGCGGACTGGGGACACGCCTTGCACCCGGTCCTGCGCCGCATCTATGCCGCACGCGGCGTGCGGCGCGACGAGGACCTGTCGCACGCGCTGTCGGGGCTCCTGCCGGTCGGGACGCTCGAGGGTGTCGACGCGGCCGTCGGATTGCTGCTCGATCATCGGGGCGCGGGATGCAAGGTGCTCGTGGTCGGCGATTTCGACGCCGATGGCGCCACGAGTTCCGCGCTGATCGTGCGCGCACTGCGCGCGTGGGGATTCGCCGACGTCGATTTCCTCGTGCCGAACCGCTTCGAGTACGGTTACGGGCTCACGCCCGGGATCGTCGCGCTCGGAGCGGAGCGATCGCCGACGCTCATCGTCACGGTCGACAACGGCGTCGCGAGCGTCGCCGGGGTCGCCGCGGCGCGCGCGCGCGGCATCGACGTGCTCGTGACCGACCATCACCTGCCGGGGGCGGAGCTGCCCGCGGCGAATGTCATGGTCAATCCCAACCTGGCCGGCAGCCGCTTCGGCAGCCGTGCGCTGGCGGGTGTCGGCGTGGCGTTCTACGTGATGGTGGCGCTGAAGCGCGCGCTCGATGCGGCGGGCCTCGTCGATCGTGCCGCGCCGGCACCGGCCGAGTGGCTCGATCTCGTCGCGCTCGGTACGGTCGCGGACGTCGTGCCGCTCGACAGGAACAACCGCGTGCTCGTCGCCCAGGGTCTTGCGCGCATTCGCGCCGGGCGTTGCGTGCCCGGCATCCGTGCACTGCTCGAGATCGCGCAACGCGATCGCACGGACCTCACGGCCGCCGACCTCGGCTTCGCGGTCGCGCCGAGGCTCAATGCCGCAGGACGCCTCGACGACATGTCGATCGGCATTCGCTGCCTGCTCGCGGACCGCGAGGCGGAGGCGCGCTCGCTCGCCGCGCGCCTCGACCAGCTGAACGCCGAGCGGCGCGCGATCGAGTCGCGCATGCAGGCCGAGGCGCTCGCCGCCGTGCGCCAGCTCGGGTCGCTCGCCACCCCCGGCACCGTGCAGCGGGCGGGCGTGTGCCTGTATCACGCCGAGTGGCATCAGGGCGTCGTCGGCCTGGTCGCGGGCCGCGTGAAGGAGCGGCTGAGGCGGCCGGTGGTCGCATTCGCCGGGGGCGGCGACGGCCTGCTCCGCGGATCGGCCCGGTCCGTGGCGGGCGTGCACGTGCGCGACGTGTTCGAGAATATCGCCGCGGCGCACCCGGGCCTGATCGAGCGCTTCGGTGGGCACGCGATGGCCGCGGGCCTCACGCTCGATCCCGCCCGCCTCGATGCGTTCGCGGGCGCGTTCGATGCCGAAGTCGCGCGCTGGCTCGGCGCCGGCGTCGATGTCGACCGGCTCGATACCGATGGCGACCTCGCCGCGGCGGACATCTGCCTCGCGACCGCCGAGGCGCTGCGCGCGGGCGGTCCGTGGGGTGCGGGCTTTCCGGAGCCGGTGTTCGACGGGCGGTTCACGATCGAGCGCGCCCGCATTGTCGGCGAGAAGCACGTGAAGATGTGGGTCGAGGCGGCCGGCAGCGGGCGCCGCTTCGACGCGATCGCATTCAACCTGCTCGAGGGCAGGGCGGCACGCGTGCCGGCCGGCGACGTGCGGCTGGTATTCCGCCTCGACGTGAATGTCTACCAGGGCGAACGACGCCTGCAGCTGCTGGTCGACCATGTACTGCCCGCCTGCTAATATTTTCGCGATGGAAGTCAGCCAGCTGAAGCGCACTCTCAAGGACCTCGACGAGCGCACCCGTTCATTACGGGGGTTTCTTTGAATACGACAGCAAGGTCGAGCGCCTCGAGGAAGTAAACCGCGAACTCGAAGACCCCGCGGTCTGGGGCAATCCCGAACGCGCGCAGCTGCTCGGCAAGGAGCGCGCCAGGCTCGCCGCCGACATCGGGGAACTCGATCACGCGACGAACGCGATCTCGGATGCCGCCGAGCTGCTCGCGCTCGCCGAGGCCGAGAACGACGAATCCGCCGCGCGCGACATCGAAAACGAGTCCGGCGGACTCGAGGCCGCGGTGCGCAAGCTCGAGTTCAAGCGCATGTTCCGCGGCGAGATGGACTCCCGCAATGCCTACCTCGACATCCAGGCGGGCGCCGGCGGCACCGAGGCGCAGGACTGGGCGCAGATGCTGATGCGGATGTACATCCGCTGGGCGGCGGGGCGCGGCTTCCAGTGCGAAGTCATCGATTCGAGCCCGGGCGAGGTCGCGGGCGTCAAGAGCGCGTCGCTCGAGATCCGCGGCGAGTACGCTTACGGGTGGCTGCGCACCGAAACCGGCGTGCACCGGCTCGTGCGCAAGTCGCCGTTCGACTCCGGCAACCGCCGCCACACCTCGTTCGCCTCCGTGTTCATTTCGCCCGAAGTGGACGACGACATCGACATCGAGGTGAACCCGGCCGACATCGAGATGGACGTGTTCCGCTCGAGCGGTGCGGGCGGGCAGCACGTGAACAAGACCGAATCCGCGGTGCGGCTGCGGCACATCCCCTCCGGCATCGTCGTCGCCTGCCAGAACGAACGCAGCCAGCACAAGAACCGCTCGACCGCGATGAAGATGCTGAAGGCGAAGCTGTACGAGCTCGAAGTGAACAAGCGCAACGCGGCGGCGAAAGTGCTCGAGGACTCGAAATCGGACGTGAGCTGGGGCAACCAGATCCGCTCCTACGTCCTCGACCAGTCGCGCATCAAGGACCTGCGCACGAACATCGAGGTCGGCAACACGCAGGCCGTGCTCGACGGCGACCTCGACCAATTCATGGAAGCATCACTCAAGGCGGGACTGTAGGTGGCGGCAAACGAGACGCACGAGGACGAGAACCGGCTGATCGCGGAGCGGCGCGCGAAACTCGCGGCGTTGCGCGGCGCGGCGCCCGCCTACCCGAACGATTTCCGGCGTGACGCGCTGGCGGCGCAGATCGAGGCGAGCTACGGCGACAAGAGCGCCGGGTGGCTCGAGGCGAACCCGGTGCACGTGCGCGTCGGCGGGCGGCTGATGGCGAAGCGCGTGATGGGCAAGGCGAGTTTCGCGAAACTCGCGGACCGGAGCGGGCGCATCCAGGTCTTCCTGCAGCACTCGGCGCTCGGCGCGGCCTACGAGGCCTGGAAGGGCTGGGATGTCGGCGACATCCTCGGCGCCGAGGGGCCGCTCTTTCGCACGAAGACCGGCGAACTGTCGGTGCGCGCGACGTCGGTGCGTCTGCTCGCGAAGTCGCTGCGCCCGCTGCCCGACAAGTGGCACGGCCTTGCCGACACCGAGACACGCTACCGCCGGCGCTATGTCGATCTCATCGTCAACGACGACAGCCGCCGCGTGTTCGAGCAGCGCACCGCGATCATCCGCTACCTGCGCGCGTTCCTCGACGCGCAGGATTTCATGGAAGTCGAAACGCCGATGATGCAGCCGATTCCGGGCGGCGCGGCGGCGCGGCCGTTCGTGACGCATCACAATGCACTCGACCTCGACATGTACCTGAGGATCGCCCCCGAGCTGTATCTCAAGCGCCTCATCGTCGGCGGGTTCGAGCGCGTCTACGAGATCAACCGCAGTTTCAGGAACGAGGGGCTGTCGACGCAGCACAACCCCGAGTTCACGATGCTCGAGCTGTACTGGGCCTATGCGGACTACCGCGACCTGATGGACCTCGTCGAACGGCTGATGCGGGGCGTCGCCGATGCGGTGCGCGGCACGCGACAGTTCGCCTACCAGGGCCGCGCCTTCGATCTCGATGCGCCGTTTCGGCGCGTGACGGTCGAAGCGGCGATCCTCGGGCACAATCCCGGCATCGACGCGCTGTCGCTGCGCGACGTGCCGTACCTGCGCCGCTGGTGCGAGCGGCTCGGTATCCCGGCCGGCGCGCACGACGGGGCGGGGAAGCTGCAGATCGAGATCTTCGAGAAGACGGCCGAGCACACTTTCCTCGATCCGACCTTCGTCCACGCCTACCCGGCCGAAGTGTCGCCGCTCTCACGGGCGAACGACGCCGACCCGTTCGTCACCGACCGCTTCGAGTTCTTCGTCGCCGGGCGCGAGCTCGCGAACGGCTTCTCCGAGCTGAACGACCCGGAGGAGCAGGCCGCGCGCTTTCGCGCGCAGGTCGTGCGCAAGGAAGCGGGCGACGAGGAGGCGATGTTCTACGACGCCGACTACGTGCGCGCGCTCGAGTATGCGATGCCGCCGACCGCCGGCCTCGGCATCGGCATCGACCGGCTCGTGATGTTCCTGACCGATTCGCCCTCGATACGCGACGTGCTGCTGTTCCCGCACCTGCGGCCCGAGGCCTGACGGCGTCACACCGGCAGCGCATAGGGCAGCGGCAGCATCTCGACGGCGAGCGGCGGCGACTGCGCGGCGTGCGATTCGTGCGATTCGTGCGCGCTGCCGCCGTTGGCGGCAAACGGCGCGACGGCGAGGAACTCGATGCGGCCGTCCGGCGCGGTGACCGAGTCGATCACCTGCGCGGCCCGCCCGTCCGCCAGCACGACCCCGTTCCCCGGCGCGAGCGAGACGGCGCCCGCTGCGCGCGTGCGAAAGCGCTGCATGCGTCGCTTGACGCGGCCGCGGTAGTGCGCGCGCGCAATGATTTCCTGGCCCGTGTAGCAGCCCTTGTCGAACGCGATGCCGTCGACGAGGTCGAGATTGAGCATCTGCGCGATGAACGCCTCGCTCGTCGCGCGATAGACCTGCGGCAGTCCCGCGGCGATGTCGAGCGCGCGCCACGCTGCGCGCGCGAGTTCCGGCCCCTGCAGGGCTCCGGTGTCGGCCGACGGCACGACGCGCAACAGGCGTGAACCGTCGCGTGCCTCGCCGACGACCTGCATCCCGTCGCTGTCGTCGGCGAGCGTGAGGCGCGCGCGCAGCACATAGCGGCGCAGCCGCTCCGCGACCGGGACCACGAGTTCGCGCGGCAGCACACAATGGACGCCATCGTCCGCGCGCAGCAGGCGCAGGATCGCGATCACGCGGCCCTGCGGGTTGTGGTAACCCGCAAGGCGCGCGCGCGCGGCATCGAGCTGCGCGACATCCTGCGAAAGCTGGCCCTGCAGGAACGCGACCGCATCGCGGCCGTGCACGCCGATCACGCCGAGATCCTGCAGCCGACAGTGTCCGTTCAGTTCGCTCATCGTGCGTGCGCCGTGGCCTGTGGAGAGACCCGCGGAATTCTGGCAGAATCCGGGGTCATGCCGCAGCCCGACGAACCCACCGAGCAAGCCGCATCGACGCAGACTACGCCGGTCGCCGCGCCGGTGCCGCGGGAAGTCGGCGGGCCCGAAGGGCCCGAGCCCACGCGCTACGGCGACTGGGAGCGGCGCGGCCGCTGTATCGACTTTTGATTCCGGGAGACACCATGCGCCCACGGCCGCTGTCGCCGCACGTCACCGTGTTCCGTTTCCAGTACACGATGATCGGTTCGTTCACGCACCGGATGACGGGCGTCGCGCTGTCGTTCGGCCTGATCGTGCTCGCCGTGTGGCTCGTCGGAGCCGCCGGGGGTGCGCAGTCCTACGCCACGGTGAGCGCCGCGCTCGGCAGCGGCCCGTGCCAGGTGCTGCTCGCGCTGTGGCTGCTCGCATTCTGTTACCACCTGCTGAACGGCGTGCGCCACCTCGTGTGGGACCTCGGCTACGGGCTCGAGAAGCGCGAGGCGCGCCGCAGCTATCGCGTGACGATGGCGGCCGCGCTCATCCTGTGGGTCGCGCTGGCGTGGTACCTGTTCTTCGCGCGCGCGGTGTCGCCGTGAGCCTGCGCACGCCGCTCGGGCGGGTGCTCGGGCTCGGTTCGGCCCACGAAGGCGTGCATCACTGGGTCGTGCAGCGCGTGTCCGCCGTCGCGCTGGTCGTGCTCACGGTGTGGTTCGTGCTGTCGCTCGTACGCCTGCCCCTCGGTGACCATGCGCAAGTCACCGCGTGGATGGCCGACGGTATCCATCCCGTCCTGCTCGCATTGCTCGTGCTCACCGGCGCGTGGCACTCGAAGCTCGGCGTGCAGGTGGTGATCGAGGACTATGTCCACCAGCGGCACGCCAAGATGGCGCTGCTGATCGTCAATACTTTCGCGCATGTGCTCGTCGCGGCGGCCGCGGTGCTCGCGGTGCTGCGTGTCGCGCTGCGGAGCTTCGGATGAGCGACTACGCCTTCATCGATCACACGTACGACGTCGTCGTCGTCGGCGCAGGCGGCGCGGGGCTGCGCGCCACCCTCGGGCTCGCGGAAGCGGGCCTCAAGACGGCGTGCATCACCAAGGTGTTCCCGACCCGCAGCCACACGGTGGCGGCGCAGGGCGGCATCAGCGCCGCGCTCGGCAACATGGGCGAGGACGACTGGCGCTTCCATTTCTACGACACGATCAAGGGGTCGGACTGGCTCGGCGACCAGGACGCGATCGAATTCATGTGCAAGGAAGCGCCGGCCGCGGTGATCGAACTCGAGCACTACGGCGTGCCGTTCTCGCGCACGGAGGAAGGTCGCATCTACCAGCGGCCCTTCGGCGGCATGACCACGCACTACGGCAAGGGCATCGCGCAGCGTACGGCGGCCGCCGCCGACCGCACCGGCCACGCGATGCTGCACGCGCTCTACCAGCAGTCGATCCGCCACGATGCCGAGTTCCATGTCGAATTCTTCGCGATCGACCTGATCATGGAGGACGGGGCCTGCCGCGGCGTCGTGGCGCTCGATCTCGCGACCGGCCGCCTGCATCGCTATCGCGCCCACGCCGTGATACTCGCCACGGGCGGCTACGGCCGCGCCTACTTCACCTGTACGTCCGCCCACACCTGCACCGGCGACGGCGGCGGCATGGCGTTGCGCGCGGGCCTGCCGTTGCAGGACATGGAGTTCGTGCAGTTCCACCCGACCGGCATCTACGGGGCAGGCTGCCTGATCACCGAGGGCGTGCGCGGCGAGGGCGGGTTCCTGACCAACTCGAAGGGCGAACGCTTCATGGAGCGCTACGCGCCGAACGCGAAGGACCTCGCATCGCGCGACGTCGTCAGCCGCGCGATGACGATCGAGGTGCGCGAAGGTCGCGGGCTCGGCGAGCACCGCGACTGCATCCACCTGCATCTCGAGCACCTGGGTCCCGAGGTGATCCACGAGCGGCTGCCCGGCATCGCCGACACGGCGCGCATTTTCGCCGCGGTCGACGTCACGAAGGAGCCGATCCCGGTGCAGCCCACCGTGCACTACAACATGGGCGGCATTCCCTGCAATTACCACGGCGAAGTCGTCACGGTGAAAAACGGCGACCCGGACACGATCGTGCCGGGCCTGTTTGCCGCGGGCGAGGCCGCCTGCGTTTCGGTGCACGGCGCGAACCGCCTCGGCTCGAATTCGCTGCTCGACATCGTGATCTTCGGCCGCGAAGCCGCGCGGCACATCGCGACGCTGGTCAAGCCCGGGGAACGCCATCGCCCGTTCGCGAAGGACGCGGGTGACTTCGCGGTGGCCCGCCTCGATCGCCTGCGGCACGCGAACGGGTCGCGCCCGACCGCGGAAGTCCGCATCGAAATGCAGCGCATCATGCAGGCCGACGCGGCGGTGTTCCGTACCGAGCAGTCGCTGCGCGACGGCTGCGAGCGGCTCGCGAAGACCCATGCGTCGTTCGCGGACGTGCGCGTGACCGACCGTTCGCTCATCTGGAACACCGATCTCGTCGAGACGCTCGAGCTCGAGAACCTGCTCGGCCAGGCGGTCGCGACGATCCACGCCGCGGAGAACCGCAAGGAGAGCCGTGGCGCGCATGCGCGCGAGGATTTCCCCGAGCGCAACGACGGCGAATGGATGAAGCACACCCTGATCAGGGTCGATGCCGCCGGCCGTACGCAGATCGACTACCGCAAGGTGCATCTCGACACCATGACCGACGATGTCGAGACCGTTCCGCCGAAGGCGAGAGTCTACTGATGATCAGCGAACAGCGAACGGCGATCGGCGAGCAGCGAACGGCGATCAGCGAGCAGCCAGAAGCGCCGGCGTGCAACCGCGCGCGGCAGCGCGCTCTGGCTGCTCGCCGTTCGCCACTCGCCATTCGCACCCGGAGCGTATTCTAGATGGCCAATTTCCGCCTCCCCGCCAACTCCCGCGTCCGCCGCGACGGCAAGGTCTACAAGGCGCCCGCGGGCGCGAAGAAAGTGCGCACGTTCCGCATCTACCGCTTCGATCCCGACGTGGCGGGCAATCCGCGGCTCGACACCTACGAAATCGACATGGCCAGCTGCGGGCCGATGGTTCTCGATGCGTTGATCAAGATCAAGAACGAGATCGACAGCACGCTCACGTTCCGCCGCTCGTGCCGCGAGGGTATCTGCGGCAGTTGCGCGATGAACATCGACGGCCTGAATACCCTCGCGTGCACCAAGGCCTGCTCGGACATCTCGGGCGATGTCGCGATCTACCCGCTGCCGCACATGCCGGTCGTCAAGGACCTCGTGCCCGATCTCACGCAGTTCTATGCGCAGTACGCGTCGGTGAAGCCCTGGCTGCAGACCCGTACGCCGGCGCCGGCCGATCGTGAGCGTCTGCAGTCGAAAGCGGACCAGGAGAAGATCGACCGGCCGTCCGCGTGCATCCTGTGCGCCTGTTGCTCGACCGCGTGCCCGAGCTACTGGTGGAACTCCGACCGCTACCTCGGCCCCGCGGCGCTGCTCGCCGCGTACCGCTGGATCATCGACAGCCGTGACGAGGCGACCGGCGAGCGGCTCGATGCGCTCGAGGACCCCTTCAAGCTCTACCGTTGCCACACGATCATGAATTGCACCGAGGCCTGCCCGAAGGACCTGAATCCGGCCAAGACCATCGCCGAGATCAAGAAGCTGATCGCCGATCGCCAGCACTGATGGGCGCGGATCCCGAGGTGCCCTGCCTGCGGTGGCGCTGCCGCCGCGGCATGAAGGAACTCGACCTGCTGCTCGGGCGCTACCTCGAGCGTGATTACGCGGCCGCGTCGAGCCGCGAACGCAGTGTGTTCGCGCGGTTTCTCGAGTTGCCAGACCCGGAGCTCGCGGCGTATCTGCTCGGGGGTGTCGCACCGGCCGATCCTGAATTCGCTCGCCTCGCCCGCTGCCTCAGGCAGCGGGACGACGGGGGCGCGACGCCGGGCTGAACCGCTGCGCGCGCACGCCCTGCGCGCGTCCCGCGCATTGGTCGTCGCAGCCACGGGGTGGCTCATCGTCGCCGGCAGCGGCATCCTCGCCTCGCGCGGTCTGCCGTGGGGGCAGCGCCTGGCGCTCGTCATCGCGCTCTGGGGGCTCTCGTGGCCGGCGGTGCGGCGGGATCTCGCGCTCCGCTCGCGGACCTCGATCCACTGCATTGCACATCGCCCGCCCGGCGACTGGTACCTCGAACTCGGTGACGATACCGTGCCCGCCGTGCCGAGCCCGCACTCCATGGCACTGGGTGGGGCGTTGTGGCTCGCATTCGAGACGTCACGGGGCATGCGGCGCGCGTGCGTGGTCGATCGCGCGCTCGCCGCGCGGCTGCGCCTCGCGTACCGCGGGCCCCGGGCCAGGGCGCGTCGAGCTGTTAGAATGACTCCGGATACGTGACGCCTATCGCAGGTTGCGCCCCGGGGATGCCGGGAGCCGAACTTTTCGCGTCTCGAGGGGTCTATGTGGTCGCGGTGCCACAGCCCGGATGGTCAGCAAGTGGTGACAGGCAGAGGCGCCGACGAAAGTGATCTCTCCCTCGTCCGTCGCGTACAGCGCGGGGACAAGGGGGCGTTCGATCTGCTGGTGCTGAAGTACCAGCACAAGGTCGTCAAGCTGGTAATGCGTTACGTTCGCAGTCCTGCCGAAGCCGAAGACATCGCCCAGGAAGCCTTCATCAAGGCCTATCGCGCGTTGCCCCAGTTCCGGGGCGACAGCGCGTTCTACACCTGGCTCTATCGCATCTCGATCAATACGGCGAAGAACGCGCTGGCGTCGCGCGATCGCAGCCCGATCGAGTACGACCTCGACCTGCAGGACAACGAATCCTCCTGGGAGGCGCAGGCGCGCCTCAAGGACCCCGACACGCCGGAGGGGCTCGTGCTGACCGAGGAGATCCGCCAGACGGTGAACTCCGCAATCGATCAGTTGCCTGAGGACTTACGCACCGCGATCGTGTTGCGCGAGCTCGAGGGGCTGTCGTACGAGGAGATCGCGGCGGCGATGGAATGTCCGGTGGGTACGGTGAGGTCGAGGATTTTTCGTGCACGCGAGGCGATCGACCGGCGCCTGCGTGTCGTGTTCGAAGGCGGGCTCGGTCGGGCGGAGGAGACGGCATGAACGAGGAGCAGCGGGCGAGCCAGCTGTCGGCGATGTTCGACGGTGAGCTGCCGGCCGCCGAGTGCGAGTTGCTCGCGCGGCGCATCACCCGGGACGACACCCTGCGTGCGGCGTGGGCGCGCTACGCCGTCATCGGCGCGGCGATGCGTCGCGAACGCGTGCCGCTCGACCTGCAGCTCGCCGCCCGCGTGAGGGCCGCGGTGTCGGCCGAGCCGGTCTTCGGCGAGGGCGATGCTGCGGCGCCGGCGTTGGCCGCGCCGCGCCGCGCGTCCCGCTGGCTGCGACCCGTCGCGGGCCTCGCGGCGGCGGCGGTCGTGGCCGGAATCGCCGTGATCGGGCTGCGGGGCCGGGATGCGCAGGTGGCGGGACCCGCCGTGGCCAGTGTCGCGAGTACCGTCGCGCCGGCGCCGGCAGCCACGGTGGTGCCGGGTCCCTCGAATGCGACCGAGCCCGAAAGCTATGTCGTGCCGGTGGCGAGCGAGCCGGTGAGGTTCGTGCCGCCCGCGCGCCTCGCGAACTATGTCGTTGCCCACAGCGAGGTGTCGATGCCGCTGTCGCGCAGGAACATCCTCTCGGCGCTCATCGCGACCGAACAGGACGATGGCGCCGCACCGGCGCCCGGGGTGGCCGATCCCGATGCACGCTAGGTCCCGACGCGACTGGCTCTACTGCGCGCTGTTCGTCGCGGTCGGGGCGTCGAACATCGCACTCGCCGACGACGCGCGTGCCTGGCTCGCGCGCATGAACGAGGCGCTGACGACACGCAACTACGACGGCGTGTTCCTGCACGTGCACGGCGGGCGGGTAGAGACGATGCGCATCATCCACCGCGTCCACGACGGCAACGTCACGGAGCGGCTGGTCTCGCTCGACGGTTCCGGGCGTGAATTCGTGCGCACCGGCGCGGAACTCGTCTGCTACCTGCCCGACAAGCGCACCGTGCTCGTCGAGCGGCGCCCGCAGGAGACGACGCTGCTCGGCAACCTGCCGCGCTTCGACGAAACGACCGAGGGTTACTACGACCTGAAGCACGTCGAACGCACGCGGCTGATGGGGCGTGACACACGCGTCATCGCCGTGCTGCCGAAGGACGGATTCCGCTACGGCTATCGGCTGTGGATCGACGAGGCGACGACGATGCCGCTGAAGACACAGCTGTGCGACGCGCGTGGCGACGTGATCGAGCAGATCCAGTTCGCGAACCTGTCGCTGCCGCGGCATATCGACGATGCCGAGTTCCGCCCGCAGGTCGACACCACGGGCTTCAAGTGGCTGCGGCAGGAGGAGCCGCAGGCGCGCGTGGTCCAGGGCGGAGCGACGATCGTGTGGCGCGCCTTGCGCCTGCCGCCGGGCTTCCGGCTGACGCTGCGCGCGGCCCAGGCCATGCCGGGTTCGGAGGGTCCTGTCCAGCATCTCGTGTTCTCTGACGGCCTCGCATCGGTCTCGGTGTTCGTCGAGACCGCGGCAGGAAGCGACAGCCCGATGCAGGGCCCGGCGCGCGTGGGGTCCTCGTCGGCTTTCTCGACCACCGTGAGCGGCCATCAGGTCACCGCGGTCGGTGAGGTGCCGCCGGAGACGGTCCGGTTCATCGCGAGTTCGCTCGAGGCCGAGGCGCCGGGTCGAGCGGGCGCCAAGTCGCCACCGCCACCCGGGCTGTCGCTCGGTTCGCCCCCGCGTCGCTGAAACGCCGCTCGATGCCGACGCTCGAATTGCTGTCGCGCGACGGCTGCGGCCTGTGCGAGGAGATGCAACGCGCCCTCGAGGCGCTGCGGACGAGGTTCCCGCTGCCGCCCGTCGTCGTCGTCGACATCGACTCGGACCCGGCGCTGCAGCGCCGCTTCATCCTCGAAATCCCGGTGCTGAGGCTCGGCGGAGACGTTGTCTGCTTCGGTCGGCTCGACGAGCAGGGGTTGCTCCGCGCGCTCGGAACGACAAGGACCAGCAGCGAATAGCGAATAGCGAATAGCGAACAGCGAGTGGCGAACGGCGAACGGCGAACAGCCAACAGCGATCAGCGATCAGCCAGAGGCACCGGTTGGCCTCGGCGCCCTCTGGCCGCTCGCCGTTCGCCATTCGCTGTTCGCAGCGGGTTGCGGGCGGGTCCCGCCCGCAACCCGCTATACTGCGCGGCTTGATGCACCTGACCCGCAATTTTTCGATCATCGCCCACGTCGACCACGGCAAATCCACGCTCGCGGACCGCCTGATCCAGCTTTGCGGCGGCCTGTCGGACCGGGAAATGCAGGACCAGGTGCTCGATTCCATGGCGCTCGAGCGCGAGCGCGGCATCACGATCAAGGCGCAGAGCGTCACGCTCTACTACCAGGCGCAGGACGGGCGGCGCTACCAGCTGAACCTGATCGACACGCCGGGGCACGTCGACTTCTCCTACGAGGTATCGCGGTCGCTCGCGGCCTGTGACGGTGCGCTGCTCGTCGTCGATGCCTCGCAGGGCGTCGAGGCGCAGAGCGTCGCGAACTGCTACACCGCGATCGAGCAGGGCCTCGAGGTCGTACCGGTGATCAACAAGATCGACCTGCCGTCGGCCGATCCGCCCAAGGTGATCCGCGAGATCGAGGAGATCATCGGCATCGGGGCGCAGGACGCCGAGCAGGTGAGCGCCAAGACGGGCGAGGGCGTCGACCGGTTGCTCGAGACGATCATCCACCGGATTCCGCCCCCGGGCGGCGATCCCGAGGCGCCGCTGCAGGCGCTGATCATCGACTCGTGGTTCGACAATTATGTCGGCGTCGTGTCGCTGGTGCGCGTGATGAACGGCCGCGTCACCGTGGGCGGCAAGATCCGCGTGATGTCGACGGGCCGCAGTTTCGAAGTCGACAAGCTCGGCCGCTTCACGCCGAAGGCCGTGGGGTCGCAGGAGCTCGCGACCGGCGACGTCGGCTTCCTGGTCGCGGGCATCAAGGACATCGACGGTGCACCGGTCGGCGATACGATCACGCTCGATGCGCGGCCGTGCGCGGCGCCGCTGCCCGGCTTCAAGCAGATCAAGCCGCGCGTGTTCGCGGGCCTGTTCCCGGTCAACTCCGAAGACTACGAGAGTTTCCGCGATGCGCTCGCGAAGCTGCGGCTCAACGACTCGGCGCTGCACTATGAGCCGGAGGTGTCGGGGGCGCTCGGCTTCGGCTTTCGCTGCGGCTTCCTCGGCCTGCTGCACATGGACATCGTGCAGGAACGGCTCGAGCGCGAGTACGAACTCGATCTCGTCACGAGCGCGCCGACCGTGGTGTATGAAGTCGCGCTGGTCGACGGCGCGATCGAGTACATCGACAACCCGGCCAAACTGCCGCCGCCGAACAAGGTCGCGGAAGTGCGCGAGCCGATCATCGTCGCCAACATCCTCGTGCCGCCCGAGTACGTGGGCGGAGTGCTCGCGCTCTGCAGCGAAAAGCGCGGCGCGCAGCAGAAGATGCAGTACCTCGCCTCGCAGGTGTCGCTGCAGTACGAGTTGCCGCTCGCCGACGTGGTGCTCGATTTCTTCGATCGCCTGAAATCGGTCAGCCGCGGCTATGCGTCGTTCGACTACGAGTTCAGCCATTTCGCGGCGGCACCGCTCGTCAAGCTCGATATCCTGATCAACGGCGACCGCGTCGATGCGCTGTCGATCATCGTCCACCGCGACAACGCGTACCAGCGCGGCCGCGAGCTCGTCGACAAGATGCAGGAACTGATCCCGCGCCAGATGTACGAGGTGGCGGTGCAGGCCGCGATCGGCAGCCACGTGATCGCGCGCGCGACGGTGAAGGCGCTGCGCAAGAACGTGCTGGCGAAGTGCTATGGTGGCGACGTCTCGCGCAAGCGCAAGCTGCTCGAGAAACAGAAGGAGGGCAAGAAGCGCATGAAGCAGCTCGGCCACGTCGAGATCCCGCAGGATGCGTTCCTCGCGGTACTGAAGGTGGGCAGGAAGTAGCCGTGATCGACCAGCTGACACTCATTGCGACCTGGCTCGTGGTCCCCGTCGGGCTGATCGCGCTGCTCGACGACTGGTTCCTGCGCCCGGGGCGCGAGATCGCCGCCGCGCCGGCGCCGGCCCGCGACCCGCCACTCGCGCGCGCGGCCTATCTCGCGTTGCCGGTGCTCGTGATCGGGGCGGTGGTGCGGATGTTGCGGGCCGAGGCGCTCGATTTCAGCCTCGTGCTGGTGCTGATCGCGCTCGTGTCGGGCATCGTCTGGGCGATCGACGCGGCGTGGCTTCGTACCGCGCGCGCGCGTCGCGCGGCGGCGGCGGGCAAGGCGGCGGATGCCGCGCGCGAGCCGGCCACCGTCGACTATGCGCGCAGCTTCTTCCCGGTCGCGCTGGTCGTGCTCGTGCTGCGCTCGTTCCTGTTCGAGCCGTTTCGCATCCCGTCGGATTCGATGATGCCGACGCTGGTCGACGGCGACTTCATCGTCGTGAACAAGTTCGCGTATGGCCTGCGCCTGCCGGTGCTGAACACGCGCATCGTCGAGATCGGCGAGCCGCAGCGGGGCGATGTGGTCGTGTTCCGCTACCCGCCCGATCCGCGCATCAACTACATCAAGCGCCTGGTCGGGCTGCCCGGCGATCGCGTGCGTATCGAGGCCGACCGGGTCGTCGTGAACGGCGTGCCCGTGCCGTTCGAGCCGCTCGGGCGCTATTCCGACGGCTGCTATGTCGACATGCAGCTCGCCGAAGAGCGGCTCGGGGAGCACACGCATCGCGTGCTTTACTGCAACACCCCCGGGGATTTTTCCGTGCCGCGCCTGCCCTCCTGCGACCGGCGCATGGCACGCAGCTACCTGTGCGACGCGCAGCCGCTCGACGGGCGCGCCGATCACGGCGACGTCCCGGACATCGACGTGCCGCCCGGCAAGTACCTGATGATCGGCGACAATCGGGACAACAGCGCCGACAGCCGCTACTGGGGCTTCGTGCCCGAAGAGAATCTGGTCGGCAAGGCGACCCGAATCTGGTTCAATTGGGATCCGCACCGCGGGGGCGGGCCCAGATGGAGTCGCGTGGGCGAGCGGATCGATTGACAGCGCGGGGGAGGGGCGATGCGTGCACGTCAGGCGGGTATCACATTCATCGGCTGGTTGTTCATCCTCGTGCCGATGGCCCTGGTCGGCTATGCGGCGATCCGGCTGACACCGGTGCTGCTGAACTACATGAAGGTCTCGCAGGCGCTCGAGCGCACGGCGACCCAGCTCGCGAGCGACGAGACGCTCTCGGCGCGGACGATTCGCGTGTCGCTCGAGAAGCAGTTCGACATCGACAGCATCGATTTCCCGAGCGTGCGGGACATCGATATCCACAAGGAAGGCGCCGCCTGGATCATGCGCGCCAATTACGAAGACATTGCGCCGCTCTTCGCCAATGCCTCGATCCTGCTGAAGTTCGACAAGGTTGCGACGATCGATTGACGATGCAGAACGACTGGCCCGAGGGGTGGGTGCGCGAGCGCCTCGCGTATGCACCGCGCGAGCCGGGCCTCTTTGCGACGGCGCTGACCCATCGCAGCGCCTCGGGCGAGAACAACGAACGACTCGAGTTCCTCGGCGACGCCGTGCTCAACCTGCTGATCGCCGACCGTCTGTACGCGCAGTTTCCATCCGCCGCCGAGGGCGACCTGTCGCGCCTGCGCGCGCGGGTGGTGAGCCAGGAGCCGCTCGCGGCTGTTGCGGCGCGCCTCGGGATCGGCGAGGTGCTGCGACTCGGCCCCGGTGAACTGAAGAGCGGAGGGTTTCGGCGCGAGTCGATACTCGCGGACGCGCTCGAGGCGCTCACCGGCGCCCTGTGGCTCGATGCGGGGCTCGAGCCGACGCGCGAGCGGATCGTGCCGCTCTTCGACGAACGGATCCGCGACCTGCCGCGTCCCGAGGCACTGAAGGACGCGAAGACGCGCCTGCAGGAACACCTGCAGGGTCGCGGCCTGCCGCTGCCACGCTACACGCTCGACCGCGTCGCGGGCGAGCCGCACGAACAGGTCTTCCACGTGCGGTGCGAGGCACCGGGCGAACGCGCGGTCGGTGAGGGCAGCGGCTCGAGTCGCCGCCGGGCCGAACAGCAGGCGGCCGGGCAGCTGCTCGAACGCCTGCTCGCGGGCGACGGCGAGCTGCCATGAGCGCCGCCGACAGTGAATTCCGCGCCGGCTTCGCGGCGCTCGTCGGCCGCCCCAATGTCGGCAAGTCGACGCTGCTCAACGCGCTCGTCGGGCAGAAGCTCTCGATCGTCACGCCGCGGCCCCAGACGACGCGGGACCGCATCCTCGGCCTCGTCAACCTCCCGCAGGCCCAGGTGGCGTTCGTCGACACACCCGGACTGCACCAGGGCGCGAGGCGCGCGCTCAATCGCGCGATGAACCGGACCGCGGCGGCGGCGCTCGCCGACGCCGATGTCGTGCTGCTGGTGGTCGAGGCGGGTCGATGGACGGCCGAAGACCAGCTGGCGCTCGATCGTGCGGCGGCCAGCGGGCGGCCGTGCATCGCGGTCGTCAACAAGATGGACCGGGTGCACCCGCGCGAGCGCGCGCTGCCGTGGGTGGCGGAGCTCGCGGCGCGCCATGCGTTCGTCGATGTCGTGCCTTGCTCGGCGAAGGACGCGGGCAACCTCGACCGGCTGCTCGAGCGCATCGTCGCGCAGCTGCCGCACTCTCCGCCGCTCTTTCCGCCCGGACAGCTCACGGATCGCGATACGGCGTTTCGGATCACCGAGTCGATCCGCGAGAAGCTGACGCTCGAGCTGAACCAGGAAGTGCCGTACGGGATTGCCGTCGCGATCGAGCGCATGGCCGAGGCCGACGGGCGGCTCGAGGTGTCGGCCGTCATCTGGGTCGATCGCGAAGGTCAGAAGCCGATCGTGATCGGCGAGGGGGGCGAACGGCTGAAGCGCATCGGTCGCGCGGCGCGCATCGAGCTGAACCGGCTGCTCGGCCGTCGACTGCACCTCGAGCTGTGGGTCAAGGTGCGCGAGGACTGGGCCGACAATGCGCAGGCGCTGAAGGCGCTGGGGCTCGAATGACACGCACGGTGCGCAAGGCCGACCTGACCCGCGCGTACGTGCTCCATCACCGGCCGTACCGCGACACGAGCCGCATCATCGAGATCTTCAGCCGTGAGCACGGGCGCCTGACCCTGTTCGCGCGCGGCGCCCGCGGGCCGAAATCCCGCAGTGCCTCGCTGCTGCAGCCGTTCCAGTGCCTGCTCGTCTCGTGGCGCGGGCACGGGGATGCCGCGACGCTGACCTCCGTCGAGCGCCGCGCCGGGGAGGGCGCCGAGCGGCCGGCAGGGCTCCCGGCGGCTGCCGTGATGTCCGGGTTCTATCTCAACGAACTGCTGCTGCGCCTGACGACACGCGACGACCCGCATCCCGACCTGTTCGATGCATACGCAGCGGCACTCGGGCGTCTCGCTGCAGCCGAAGCGCCCGACGCGACGCTGCGCTCGTTCGAGCGTCGCCTGCTCGAGGAACTCGGCTACGGCGTCGAGCTGCTGGTCGAAGTGGATACCGGGCGCTCGATCGACCCGGACGGGCGCTATGTCTACCGGGCCGGGCAGGGCGTCGCGCGCGCGGTGGCCGATGCCCCCGGCGTCGTCGCCGGCCGCTCGCTGCTGCTGCTCGCGGAGGACCGGCTGCACGGCGCGCCCGAACTCGAGGATGCGCGGCGTGTGCTGCGCGCGGCGCTCGATTATTGTCTCGAAGGTCGTGAGCTCGCGACGCGCGCGGTGGCCCGCGCGGTCGCCGGCAAGGAGCGTCGATGAGCGCATTGTCGATTGCACTCGGGGTGAACATCGATCACGTGGCGACGCTGCGGCAGGCGCGGCGCGCGCGCTATCCCGATCCCGTCCATGCGGCGCTCCACGCCGAACAGGCGGGGGCCGACAACATCACGCTGCACCTGCGCGAGGATCGCCGCCACATCCAGGATCGTGACGTGCGCACGCTGCGGGAACTGCTGCAGACGCGGATGAACCTCGAACTCGCGGTCACCGACGAGATGCTCGCGATCGCTCGCGATGTGCGGCCCGCCGACTGCTGTTTCGTGCCGGAGCGGCGCGAGGAAGTGACGACCGAAGGTGGCCTCGACGTCGCCGGCCAGGCGCAGCGCATCGCGGAAGGCTGCCGGTTGCTCGCCACGGCCGGCGTGCGCGTCGCGCTCTTCATCGACGCCGATCCGCGCCAGATCGAGGCGGCGGCGCAGACCGGCACGCCGGTCGTCGAACTGCACACCGGTGCGTATGCCGGGGCGACGGGCCGGGGGGCGGCGATCGAACTCGAGAAACTGCGCGCCGGGGCGCGCCTCGCGGCGAGCCTCGGTCTCGAGGTGCATGCGGGCCACGGGCTCCACTACCACAACGTCGGGCCGGTGGCGGCGATTCCTGAAATCGTGGAGCTCAACATCGGCCACGCGATCGTCGCGCGCGCCGTGTTCGACGGCCTGCGCGCCGCGGTGCGCGACATGCGCGCGCTGCTGTCGGACGCGCGGCGATGATCTTCGGCATCGGCATAGACGTGCTCGAGGCGGCGCGCGTCGCGCGTGTCTATGCGCGCCACGGCGAGCATTTCGTCGAGCGGCTGCTGATGCCGGCCGAGCGGGCGCAGATGGCCCTGACGCAGCGCAAGGAACGTTTTCTCGCGATGCGCTTCGCCGCCAAGGAGGCGATCGTCAAGGCGCTCGGCACGGGCTTCGCCCACGGCGTGTGGATCCGCGATGTCGGGGTCGTGCAGAACGCCTGGGGCCGGCCGGAGGTCGTGTACTCGCCGCGCGGCGAAGGCGTGCGGCGACAGCTCGGCGTCGGCGACGGGCACGTGACGCTGACCGACGAGGCGGGCCTCATCGTCGCGGTGGCGGTCCTCGAGCGGGCGATGGCGCCGGCTCCGGAGGCGGGCCGGTGAACGTGCTCGTGTTCGACATCGAGACCGTGCCCGACGTCGAACTCGGCCGGCGCGCGTACGGCCTCGAAGGCCTGTCCGACAGCGAAGTCGCCAAGGCGATGTTCACGCTCCGCCGGCAGGAGACCGGCAGCGATTTCCTGCCGCACGAGCAGCAGCGTGTCGTCGCGATCTCCTGCGCACTGCGCTCGCGCGACACCCTGCGTGTGTGGAGCCTCGGCGACCCGCTCGCCGGCGAGGCCGATATCGTCGCGCGCTTCTTCGAGGGTATCGAGCGCTACACACCGGATCTCGTATCCTGGAACGGCGGCGGCTTCGACCTGCCGGTGCTCAACTATCGCGCGCTGGCGGCGGGTGTCCAGGCGCCGACTTACTGGGAGACCGGCGACGGCAATACGGCCTTCCGCTACAACAATTACCTCAGCCGTTACCACTGGCGCCACCTCGACCTGATGGACGTGCTGTCGGGCATGCAGCCGCGCGCGCGGGCCTCGCTCGAGGACATGGCGCACCTGCTCGGGCTGCCGGGCAAGCTCGGCTTCTCCGGCGCCAGGGTATGGGATGCGTGGCAGGCGGGCGAGATCGTCGCGATCCGACGCTACTGCGAGACCGATGTCCTGAACACCTATCTCGTTTACCTGCGTTTCGAGCTGCTGCGCGGCCACCTCTCGCGCGAACAGCATGCGGAGGAAATCGAGCGGGTCCGCGCACTGCTCACGGCGTCCACCGAGCCGCACCACGCCGAGTTCCTCGCCGCATGGCCGCAGCCGAATCGGGCGTAGTCCTCGCGCTGAACCACGACGGCGCCGGGCTCGTGAAGGCGGGCAAGACGGCGTTCGTGCCGGGCACGCTGCCGGGCGAGACGATCCGTTTCCGGCGCACGCGCCGGCATCGCCAGCACGATGACGCCGAGCTCGTCGACGTGGTTGCGCCGTCGCCCGATCGTGTCGCGCCGCCGTGTCCGCATTTCGGCGTGTGCGGCGGCTGCGCGCTGCAGCACATTGCGCCCGCCGCGCAGCTCGCCGCCAAGCGCGCGGAGCTCGAGGCGAGCCTCGGGCGGATCGGTCGCGTCACGCCGGCGCGCTGGCTCGAACCGCTCACGGGGCCGGTATGGAACTACCGGCGCCGCGCACGCCTGAGCGCGCGCTTCGTCGCGAAGAAGGGCCGGTCGCTCGTCGGCTTTCGCGAGCGTTCGGCGCCGTACGTGGCGGAGATCGACAGCTGCCGTGTCCTCGCCCCGCCGTTCGACACGCTCGTGACGCCGCTGGCGCAGCTGCTCACGGGGCTTTCGATCCGCGAGCGTGTGCCGCAGATCGAGGTGTCGGTCGGCGAGCGGGCGAGCGCGGTGATCCTGCGCGTGCTCGTGCCGCCCACGCCGGCCGATGTCGAGGCCATCCGCGCCTTCGGCGCAGCGCACGCGGTGACGATGTACCTGCAGCCCGGCGGGCTCGACACGGTGGCGCCGCTCGGCGGCGTACCGGCGGCGCTCGATTACTCGCTGCCGCAGTTCGACCTGCGCCTCGCGTTCGAGCCCGTCGATTTCATCCAGGTGAACGCCGACGTGAATCGCGCGCTCGTCTCGCAGGCCGTGCGGTGGCTCGATGCCGGGCCGGCCGATCGCGTGCTCGACCTCTATTGCGGGCTCGGCAATTTCACGCTGGCGCTCGCGCGCGGCGGGGCTGAAGTCGTCGGCGTCGAGGGCGACCCCGGACTGATCGCGCGCGCGCGCGGCAATGCCGTGCGCAATGGCATCGCCAACGCCGCATTCCATGTCGGCAATCTCGCCGCGGAGGATTCCGGGCAGGAGCGCTGGTGGGCCGGCGGGTTCACGCATGTACTGCTCGACCCGCCGCGCGCAGGCGCGCGCGAGGTGCTCGCCCCGGTGGCGAAGCTCGCCCCGAAGCGCATCGTCTACGTCTCGTGCCACCCGGGTACGCTCGCGCGCGACCTCGGGATCCTCGTGCACGAGCATGGCTACGGCCTCGTGGCCGCGGGCGTGCTCGACATGTTCCCGCACACGACCCACGTCGAATCGATGGCGGTGCTCGAGCCAATCCACGATACTTCCCGGCCATGACACTCGGCCCGCTGATGGTCGATCTCCCGGGTCCGGAGCTCGCGCCCAGGGAGCGCGAGTTGCTCGCGCATCCGCTCGTCGGCAGCGTGATCCTCTTCACGCGCAATTATGTCGATCCGCAGCAGCTCACGCGGCTCACCGCCGACATCCATGCGGTGCGCCATCCCGCGCTCGTCGTCGCGGTGGACCAGGAAGGCGGGCGGGTGCAGCGCTTCCGCCCGGGATTCTCGCGCCTGCCGCCGCTGCGCCGCCTCGGACAGGAATACGACCTCGACGCGCGTCACGGCCTCGAACTGGCGCGCGAACTCGGCTGGCTGATGGCGGCGGAGCTGCGGGCCTGCGGCGTCGACCTGTCGTTCGCGCCCTGCGTCGACCTCGACTATGGCGTGAGCGAGGTCATCGGCGATCGGGCGTTTCACGCGCGCGCGCCGGCGGTGGCCGAGCTGTCGGTGGCCTACATGCACGGCATGCGCGACGCGGGCATGGCGGCGACGGCCAAGCACTTTCCCGGTCACGGTGCGGTCGTCGCCGATTCGCATCTGGCACTGCCGGTGGACCGGCGCGCGCTCGTCGACATGGAGGATGACCTCGCGCCGTACCGGCGGCTCATCGCCAACGGGTTGCCGGGCGTGATGGTCGCGCATGTCGCATTCCCGGCGGTCGATGCCCTTCCCGCGAGCCTCTCGGCGCGCTGGATCCGTGGCGTGCTGCGCGAGGAGCTCGGTTTCCAGGGCATCGTGTTCACCGACGACCTGTCGATGCAGGGCGCCGCCGCGTGTGGCGACATCGTCGCGCGCTCGCGCGCCGCGCTCGCCGCCGGCTGCGATGTGCTGACCGTCTGCAACGACCGCGCGGCCGTCGAGACCCTGCTCGCGCGCCTGCAGGTCGAACCGGATCCCGCGATGCACCTGCGTCTCGCGCGCTTGCGCGGCAGGCAGGGGTCGTCACATGCGGAACTGCTCGCCTCCGACGCGTGGCGGCAGGGTCAGCGGGCACTCGCGCAGGTCGCCGAGGCGCCCGCGCTGGAACTGTCGGCGGGGCAGGCATGAAGGAATGGTCGGCGGATCTGCTGCGCAGCGTGCTCGACGCGGCGCCCGAGGGCATCGTGATCTGCGAAGCGGAGGGTGACCAGCCCGTCGTGTACGTCAACCCGGCGTTCGAATACCTCACCGGCCACGCGGCGACCGACCTGCTCGGCCGCAACCTGCGCCACCTGCAGGGTGATGACCGGGAACAGGATGCGCGCTATCGCCTGCAGCAGGCGATCGAGCGCGGCGATTCCTGCCAGGTGCTGCTGCGAAACTATCGCAAGAACGGCGGCGTGTTCTGGGTCGACATCCACCTGCAGCCCGTGCGCGACGGCGCAGGCCGCGTGACCCATTTCATCGGCTACCACCGTGACGCCAGCGACCGGCCGCGCACCGCCATGAAGGCGCTCACGGGCCTGCCCACCTGGATGCGCGAGGACCGGCTGACATCGCTCGCGACACGACCCTACTTCGAGGAACTGCTGAAGCGCGACTGGGCGCTCGCCCAGCGCGAAATGCGCCAGCTCGGGCTCGCGATCTTCGATGTCGACAGCCTCGGCGCCTACAACGACACCTACGGCCGGGCGGGCGGCGACGCGTGCATCCGGCGCACCGCGAGCCTCATCGCGGCATCGTTCCGTCGCGGCAGCGACCTGCTCGGGCGCTGGGACGGCGGCGGGATTGTCGTGCTCGCCCACGGCGCGAGCGACGAAAAGCTCGCCGGGTACGCGCGCATCCTCGCGCAGCGCGTACAGGACCAGCAGGTCCACCATCCGCGCTCGAGCGCGAAGTTCGTGACCGTGAGCGTCGGTGTCGCGAGCTGCCTGCCGCTGCGGGACCAGCCGGTGACGCTGCTCGTGAACGCCGCCGAAGCGGCGCTGCGGCAGGCGAAGGCACGCGGGCGCAATCACGTCGCGATTGCGACGAAGGGCGACTATGCGGCCTGAATGGCCGGCGCGGTGCCTTCAGTGCGGCGCCGGGGAGTCGAGGCGCGTCTGCACCAGGTCCGCGAACAGCTCGAGCGGGCAACGCGTGCCCGAATCGTCGGTGCAACCCGGGATCGCGAGGGGCGTCCAGGATGGCGCGTTCGCCGCATCGAGCGGCGCGAGGGCGCGCAGCTGATCCATCGTCTGCGCGCGAAAGAACGCCCGCACGAAGCGCGCGCCATCGGCCGCCCGCAGCAGTTCGAAACCGATCGCACCGCCCGGTGGCACATCGTCGGCCGGGTAGCCGCTCGCGTGCCAGTGCATCTCGAGAAAACCGCCGACATCCGCGATGTTCGTATCGTGGCCCGCGAACACCGTGACCGGCGCACCCGTGAGCAGCGCTTCGAGGATACGCCGCATCAGCGGCGCGGCCGCGCGCTGCGCGATGTAGGGCGGGCGATTCTCGTAGGCGAACTTCAGTGGATGGAAGCGCAGCAGGCGCTCGATCCTGCCGCGGTCGAGCCGGCCCCATGCCACGTCGTCCATCGGCATGGCCTCAAGATATTCGAGCAGGAAGGTCTGGCTCGCGGTCGACGCGACGCCGAAGGGTCCGCCAAGCTCGGGGCGGTCGCCGTCGTCCTCCTCGATTTTTCCGGGCAACGCATCGAATGTGCAGCCGGCCGGGAGGCCGGCGCGCGCACAGAGCGCCGGCGCACAGCAGCCAAGAACGCGCTGCATCAGCTGCAGTTCCTCCCCGACGCGGCGTGCCTCCGTTGCGAGCCCGCCCTCGGGCAGCCGCGCCATCGCGGCGAGCCAGGCGAGATGGCTGTCGAATGGCACGGCATGGGCTTCGATCGGATGGAACACCGGATCGGGCGAACCGCGCACCGTAGCGATCTGCAGATCACAACCCGGCAGCAGGGCTTCGGCATAGGCGCGCCCTGTCGCGACGGTGCGCTGGCGCGGGCTCGTGGTGACCGACACCGCGCCCGCCGCCGGGCAGCCCGCCGCCGGCAGCAGCCCATATCCCGCAAACACCGTCCGGTCGTAACGGGCGAGTGCGCGAATGCCGTCGGCGCCGTGCGGCGTGAGTTCGCCGGCCGCGACCGGCCACGACGGCCATTTCTCCGGGGTGTAGCCGGGTGGAATCGCCGGGTCTTTCGTCGGCGGGCGCACGCCGTGGCGCATCAGCATGACCACGCGCTCCACCCCGGGTGAGGCATCGGCGCTCGCCGCCGGCTGCTCGCGCGGGGCCGCGCACGCCACGAGCCCGATGAGCGCGACGAGCGGCAGCAGCCGCGGCAGCCGGCGCATGTCAGCGCGCCGCCGTGACGACGGCGATGACGCCGAAGTCGGGGTTGTCGAAATAATTCTTCTCGCCGAGCCGCACGCGGCGGATCTCGTTGATCTTCGCGCGGCCGAGCGTCATCGAGAAACCGAGATGCAGGTACTGCCCGCGCTCGAGCCAGGCGGTGCCCGAGAGACCGTCGGCCGTGACGCCGACGCGCGAGAGCGCAAAGCCGCTGCGCGAGCCCCAGGGGCTCGGCGTCTGCGACCAGCCGGCATGGGCGATCGGGTGGTAGCCACCGGCGCTGCGCAGTCGCTCGACTACGCCGCCGAGCGTGAGGCTCGAGGCGGGCAGCGGCCCGATGAGCCGTGCGACGCCACCACCGCCCGCGGTGTCGCCGCCGTCGCCGCCGCCGGGCAGGTGATCGCCGGCGCTGCCCTCGGCGTCGGCTGCACTGCTGCCGGTACGAAAGACGATGATCTCGATGTGGTAGGCGCTCGCCGCCGCCTGCGGCGTGGCGGGCAGGGCGAAGGCGCAGAGGATGGCCGCAAGGCAGAGAGTCAGCGTGCGCACAGGTCTTCGAAGATCACTCATTTCACGCTCGAGAAGAAGACGAAGCCGCCGATCGAGGCAATAATGCCAGCCGGAATCGCGACGAGCCCGGGCACGAGCAGGATAACGAACTCCAGGATCCACATCGATACTGCCCAAGTCGGGATGCCTGCGGGAAATAGTACACGGAAACGCGTGCTCGCCCCGTGCGCGGGGCCGGTGGCCCGCGCCCGGGCTACGCGGCGCGCAGGCGTGCGAGCAGGTGCCCCGCGAACTCGAAGCGCTCGTCCTCTTCCCCGAGGTCGCGCGAGACGCGCAGTTTCAGCGGGCCGTCGAGCCGGTACTCGCGCGACTTGTCCTGGATGAGGCGGATGACCGCGCGCGGATCGACGGCATTGTCCTGCTCGAACAATACGTAGCCGCCCTGCGCGCCGAGATCGAGCTTGCGCACGCCGAGCGCGCGCGCCGCGAGGCGCAGCCGGGTCAGGCGCAGGAGCGCCGTGGCAGGCGGCGGCAGGGGGCCGAAGCGGTCGACCAGTTCCGCGGTGAGTTCATCGAGCGCCACTTCGTCGGGCGCGGCCGCGATGCGTTTGTAGAGCCCGAGGCGCACATGCACGTCCCCGACGTAATCCTCGGGCAGCAACGCCGGCAGGCGCAATTCCACTTCGGTCGGCGCGCCGAGCGGCTGGTCGAGCGCGGGCTCGCGCCCCGCGCGCAGCGCCTTGACCGCGCGCTCGAGCAGGTCGAGGAACATCGTGAGGCCGACTTCCGTGAGTTCGCCGCTCTGCGATTCGCCCAGCAGTTCGCCGGCGCCGCGGATCTCGAGGTCGTGTGTCGCGAGCACGAAGCCGGCCCCGAGTTCCTCCATCGACTCGATCGCCTCGAGCCGCTTCACGGCATCCTGCGTCAGTGCCTTGCGCGGCGGCGCGAGGAGATAGGCATAGGCCCGGTGGTGCGAGCGCCCGACCCGGCCCCGCAGCTGGTGCAACTGCGCGAGCCCCATGCGGTCGGCGCGATCGATGATGATCGTGTTGGCGGTCGGTACGTCGATGCCGCTTTCGATGATCGTAGTGCAGACGAGCACGTTGAAGCGCCGGTGGTAGAAATCGACCATCAGCTGCTCGAGCTCGCGCTCGCGCATCTGGCCGTGGCCGACCCGGACGTCCGCCTCGGGCACGAGCAGCCTGACCCTGGCGGCGATCTTCTCGATGTCGCGGATCTCGTTGTGCACGAAGTAGACCTGCCCGCCGCGGCGCAGCTCGCGCAGGATCGCCTCGCGCAGGCCCGCGTCCTGCCATTCGGTGACGAAAGTCTTGATCGCGAGCCGCTCGGCGGGCGGCGTCGTGATCAGCGACAGCTCGCGCAGTCCCCCGAGCGCCATGTTGAGCGTGCGGGGGATCGGCGTCGCGGTCAGCGTCAGCACGTGCACTTCGGCGCGCAGTGTCTTCAGCCGCTCCTTGTCGCGCACGCCGAAGCGGTGTTCCTCGTCGATCACGATCAGGCCGAGATCCTTGATGCGCACGTTCGCGTGCAGCAGCCGGTGCGTCGCGATCACGATGTCGACGGTGCCGGCGGCGAGACCGTCGACCACGGCATTCGACTCCTTCGTGCCGCGAAACCGCGACAGCGACTCGATGCGGACCGGCCAGTCGGCGAAGCGGTCGCGGAAGTTCGCGACATGCTGTTCGGCGAGCAGCGTCGTCGGCACGAGCACGACCACCTGCTTGCCCGCCTGCACGGCGACGAATGCGGCGCGCATCGCGACCTCGGTCTTCCCGAAGCCGACATCGCCGCAGACGATCCGGTCCATCGGGCGCTCGCGGCCGAGATCCTCGATCACCTTCGCGATCGCGTCGGCCTGCTCGGGCGTCTCCTCGAACGGGAAGGCGTTCGCGAAGGCCTGGTATTCGAGCTCGCGCAGCGGCAGGGCGAGGCCGCGGCGCGCCTCGCGCCGCGCATAGAGGTCGAGGAGTTCCGCGGCGACATCGCGCACCTGCGCGGCGGCCTTCTTCCGCGCCCTGGCCCACTGGTCGGTGCCGAGCTTGTGCAGCGGGGCGCTCTCGGGTGCGGCGCCCGTGTAGCGGGCGACGAGATGCAGCGCATGTACCGGTACATACAGGCGATCACCGTCCTGGTACTCGAGCACGAGGAACTCGCCCGGCTGGCCCGCCACTTCCATCACCGAGAGCCCCACATAGCGCCCGACGCCATACTCTTCGTGCACCACCGGTGCGCCGGGGGCGACGTCGCGCAGGTCGCGCAGGATCGCCTCGGGGTCGATCGCGGCACGCCGCCGCCGTCGCTCCTGCCGCGCGCGTGCCCCGAACAGCTGCGATTCCGCGAGCACGGTGATCGCGGGATCGGTGAGCGTGAGCCCGTCGATTTCGGGCGCGATCGTGAGTGCGAAGCGCGCATCGCCCGCGACGAACGCGCCCCATCCTGCGACCGGCGCGACCGGATGCGGGTGGGCCCGCAGCATCTCGAGCAGCACTTCACGGCGGCCGGCCGAATCGGCGGCGATCAGCACGCGGCCGTCGTAACCCGCGAGGAAAGCATCGAGCGGCGCGAGCGGCTCGTCGGCCCGCACGTCGAGGCGCAGTTCGCGTGGCGCGGCAGTCGGAAACTCGCGCAGCGCCGGGTCCGTTCCGCCCGTCCCGGCTTCGGGGACGGCCTTGAAGGTGTCGAGCGTGATCGTCGGGCGCGCACGCAGCAGCGCGAGGATCTCGGACGGCGGAACGTACATCTCGGCCGGTGCGAGCAGGGGCCGCTCGAGGTCGTGCCGTAGCGCCTCGTAGCGTGCCCCGATGTCGGACCAGGCAAGCGCAAGTTCGTCGTCGAGGCCGGCGTTTTCGACGAGCACGGTGTCCGGCGGCAGGAAATCGGCCAGCAGCGCGGTCGAGTCGTGAAACAACGGCAGATAGAACTCGATGCCGGGTGGGGCGCGCCCCTCGCTCACGGCGCGGTAGATTTCGGAACGCGTGGGGTCGCCCTCGAAGCGCGTGCGATAGCGGCGACGGAACGCGCGCACGGCATCGGGATCGAGTGGCGTCTCGCGGGCCGGCAGGAGCCGCACGGCCTCGAGCGGTTCGAGCGAACGCTGCGTGTCGGGGTCGAAACGGCGGATCGCGTCGATCTCATCATCGAACAGATCGATGCGCAGCGGGTGCGTCGCGCCCATTGGGAATACGTCGAGCAGCGAGCCGCGCAGCGCGAACTCCCCGGGCGTGGTCACCTGGCTCACGGCGGCGTAGCCCGACTCGACCAGCCGGGCACGCAGCGGCTCGAGCGCGAGGCGTTCGCCGCGCGCGAGCTGGAAGCTGCGCCCGCGGATGTATTGCGCGGGCGGCAGACGCCCGAGCAGCGTATCGGCCGCGACGAGCAGCACGCCGCTGCGTGCCTCGGGCAGGTCGGCGAGTGTTGCGAGGCGCCCCGAGGTCAGGTCCGGATGCGGCGAGAAACGGTCATAGGGCAGTACCTCCCAGTCGACGAAAGTGCGCACGGGCAGGGTGCCGTCGGTGAAGAAGCCGATTTCCGCGGCGCGGCGTTCGACTTCGCGCGTGTTCGCGCAGACGACCAGGAACAATCGCGATGCGCGCGCAGCCGCCTCCGCCAGCGCGAGCGAAGGCGCGCTGCCGTACAGCTGGTGCCAGCGGACTCGGGGTCGTGCCGGGTCGGGAAGCAGGGGTTCGAGCGTGCTCATCGTGCCCGCGGACGGCAACGGGCCGCCGCGAAACGCGGCAGCTTACCTGTCCCGGGCGCGTCCCGGAACGGGGAGTGGTCAGCTACCGGTGGCGACGGCGTGGATCACGCGGTCGCGCTCGAAGAACACCGAGAAATGCGCGTAGTCCCAGCGCGTGATGGGCGGCTCGCCCACCGCGGCATGTTTCGAGGCCGGCGCGCCGAAGCGCTGCTCGACGGACGCCATGGTCGCACCCCGCGAGGGGCGCTCCACGTTCGTCGCGCGCACGGCCACCTGGCCGTCGACCACGATGGTCTCCGCCGCAGCGACACCGGACAGCGCGAGTCCGGCGAGGAGCCAGGACGCGGCACGTGAGGACATGGGACACCTCCGGGAAGCAAGCCGTTTGACTATAGCACCGGCACGCGGTGCCGCCCGCCCCCGGGGCGCGATCGACCGCCGTTTGTGTGAACTGCGTCATAATGCGGCGCAGAATGTTCCACCCGCTGTCCGTCTACGTGGGCCTGCGCTATGTGCGCGCCCGCAGCCACAAGTTCTTCGTCTCCTTCATCACCTGGGTGTCGGTGATCGGGGTGTGCATCGGCGTGGCGGCGCTGATCGTGATCCTGTCGGTCATGAACGGCTTCGAGGGCGAGTTGCGCGACCGGCTGCTGTCGCTGTCCTCGCATGCGCGGATCGAGCCGGCGCCGGGCGGCGGCGACAACCTGTTCGAGCTCGCCGCCCGGGCGCAGAAGGTGGCCGGTATCGTCGGCGCCGCGCCCTATGTCGAGGTGCAGGCCCTCGCGCTGCACTCGCCCGAGATGCTGCCCGTGATCCTGCGTGGCATCGACCCGGGCATCGAGGGAACGGTGACCGACGTGGCGCGCGCCGTGAAGAGCGGCACGCTCGCGGCGCTCGCGTCGGGCAGCGACCGCGTGATCCTCGGCTCGGTCGTCGCACAGCGACTCGGCGTGGCCCCGGGCGATACGGTGACTCTGCTCGTGCCCTCGATCGGCCCGGGCGGTGCGCCCGCGCCGCGCCTGCGCCAGTTCCACGTGGCGGGCACGTTCGAAGTCGGCCTGCAGGACCACGACGGTGTGCTGATACTCGCCTCGCTCGCGGACGTACGGGCCGTGCTCCCCCCGGGTGGCCGCCAGGGCGCGGTGCACGTGCGTTTCGATGATGCACTGGCCGCGCCTGCCCGTGCGGCGGCGCTGCGCGCCGCGCTCCCGGTGGGCACGCAGGTGCGCGACTGGACGCAGGATCACGCCAATTACTTCCGCGCCATCCGGATCGAGAAGACGATGATGTCGCTGATCCTGATGCTGATCGTCGCGGTCGCGGCCTTCAACATCGTCGCGATGCTCGTGATGGTGGTCACCGACAAACGCACGGACATCGCGATCCTGCGCACGCTCGGTGCGGCGCCCCGGCGCGTGATGGGCGTTTTCGCGACCCAGGGGCTCGTGATCGGCTGGTGCGGCGTGCTCGCGGGCATCGCCCTCGGCGTCGCGATGGCGCGCAACGTGACGCCGATCGTCGCGTTCCTCGAGCGCACGTTCGGCTTCGAGATCATGGATGCGAGCGTTTACTACATCACGAGCATTCCGTCGGTGCTCGAGTGGCGTCACGTCGCATGGATCGGTGGTGCGGCGTTCCTGCTGACCGCGCTCGCGACCGTCTATCCGGCCCTGCGTGCGGCGCACGTCGCACCGGCCGAAGCGCTGCGCTACGAGTAGCGGATGACGCGCTGCTACGAATGGTGGATCGGCACCCGGTACCTGTCCTCGACGCACCGGCGCGGCTTCATATCGATCGTCGCGCTGATCTCGGTGATCGGCCTGATGCTCGGCGTCGCGGTGCTGATCGTGGTGCTGTCCGTGATGAACGGCTTCGAGCGCGAACTGCGTACGCGCATCCTCGCGGTGACGGCGCACGCGACGCTGATGGGACTCGAGGGCACGCTCGATGACTGGCGAGCGGCGCGCAAGGTGGCGCTCGCGACGGCCGGCGTGCGCGCGGCGGTGCCGTACATCGAAGCGCAGTCGATGCTCGCGCGCGGGGAGACGATCGCCGGCACGCAGGTGCGCGGTATCGAGCCGGGGGAGGAGCGCAAGGCCGACAGCCTCGCGGATCGCATGGTGGCGGGGAGGCTCGCCTCCCTGACGCCGGGGAGCTGGCACATCGTGCTCGGGGACGCGCTCGCGCGCGAGCTCGGCGCGAAGGTCGGCGAGAGTGTCGTGCTGATCGCGCCCGAGGGCACGGCGACGCCGACCGGTGTCGTGCCGCGCATGCGCCGCTTCACGGTGAGCGGCACCTTCAGTTCGGGCATGTACGAGTTCGATCGCGGCCTCGCGCTCGTGAACCTCGCCGACGCCGCGCGCCTCTACCGCACCGGCGATCGGGTCACGGGGCTGCGCCTCGAGCTCGACGATCCTTTCGCCGCGCCGCACATCGTGCGCGAGGTGGCGCTCGCGCTCGGCGGAGGTTTCTACGTCAGCGACTGGACGCGCAACCACGCGAACTTCTTCCGCTCGATCGAGATCACGAAGTCGCTGATGTTCGTGATCCTGCTGATGATCGTCGCGGTGGCGGCATTCAACATCGTCGCGACGCTCGTGATGATCGTCAAGGACAAGCAGACCGACATCGCGATCCTGCGCACGCTCGGCGCCGGCCCGCGCAACGTGCTCGGCTCGTTCGCGATCCAGGGTGTGCTGATCGGCCTCGCCGGCACGGCGCTCGGCGCCGGGCTCGGCATCCTGATCGCGCGCCACCTCGAGTCGCTGGTGCGCACGCTCGAGCGCGTGCTCGGCACGCAGTTCCTCGACGCGAGGGTCTATTACATGAGCGATCTGCCGGCCTTCGTGGAATGGCAGGATGTCGCGCAGGTCTGTGGCGTCGCCTTCGTGCTGTGCGCGCTCGCGACGCTTTACCCGGCATGGCGCGCGGCACGCACTGCGCCGGCGGAGGCATTGAGACATGACTGAACCGGCGAACGACACCGTGCTAGAGGCGCGCGCGCTCTGGCGCAAATTCCGGCAGGGGCCGGTGATGCTCGAGGTGTTGCGCGGTGTCGAACTCGCGGTGCGGGCGGGTGAGCGCCTCGCGATCATCGGGGCATCCGGCTCGGGCAAGACGACACTGCTGCAGGTGATCGGCGGCCTCGACCAGCCGACCGCCGGCGGCGTGCGGGTCGACGGCCGCGACATCCATGCGGTGAGCGAACGCGAGCGCGGCGAGCTGCGCAACCGCGCGATCGGGTTCGTCTACCAGTTCCATCACCTGCTGCCCGAGTTCTCCGCGCTCGAGAACGTGGCGATGCCGCTGCTCGTGCGCCGCGAGGCGGTCGGGGTGGCGCGCGAGCGGGCGAGGGCGCTGCTCGAGCGGGTGGGCCTCGGCGCGCGCCTCTCGCATCGGCCGCACCAGCTCTCGGGCGGCGAGCGCCAGCGGGCGGCGGTCGCGCGCGCGCTCGTGACCGCGCCACGCCTCGTGCTCGCGGACGAGCCGACCGGCAATCTCGACGGTGCGAACGCCGAGCAGGTGTTCCAGCTGATGCTCGAACTCAACCGCGAGCGCGGCACGAGCCTCGTGGTCGTGACGCACGACCCGCGCCTCGCTGCGCGCATGGACCGGGTGCTGCGGCTCGTGGACGGGCAGCTGGTGGCGGCCTGAATTTCAGGGCGATCGCGCCCGTTTAGCGCGTCGCGCCCGCGGCTCGCGTGCGATATCTCTTGCGCACGTGATGACGCCAGAACCACTCGAGCAGCGCCCAGCCGAGCACGCCGGCCACGGCCGAGCAGACGAGGCAGCCGACCAGGAACGGCTTCCAGAGCGGGCCGAGGCCGTATTGCAGCCACGCCCACGAGAGTTCGAAGCGAAACGGCTGCGGTACGTGGCCGAGGAGCGTAGCTCCCACGCGGTAGGCGAAGTAATAGATCGGCACGAAGGTCAGCGGGTTCACGAGCAGTACCGTCGCAACGAGCACGGGTGCGTTGATGCGCGCGACAATCGCGACAATACCCGCGAGCACCAGATGCACCGGCAGCGGGATGAAGCAGATGGCGAGGCCCGCGCCGAACGCCGCCGTGACGCCGCGACGGGTGACCGACCAGAGCGCCGGGTCGGCGATGCGCGTGCCGAACAGCCGCAGGTACCAGTGGCTGCGGATCTGATCGGGCGACGGGGTCCACTTGCGGATGAGGTGGCGGGGCATGGGGCCCGATCACTCTAGCAGGCCCCCGCCGATGCGCCCACCTGCGCGCGTGCAAGCGTGACACATGACACTGCCGGCCGCGCTCGCATTCCTCGCAGGATCGCTCGGCGCGCTCGGCCTGCCGCCGCCGTACGGACCCGTTGCGGCGCTCGCGCTGGCCGGCACGGGAGCCGCCGCCGCACTCGCTTCGCGCCATGCCTGGCCGCGTACGGGCGTGCTCGCCATCGTGCTGCTCGTGGGCGGCGCGTACACCGCCCTCCACGTGTCCGCCTCGATCGCGGCCCGCTGGCCTCTCGCCCGCGACGGCGAACGCGTGCTCGCGACCGCCCGCATACTGACGATACCGGTTGCCGGCGAGTTCGGTACGTCCTTCGACGCCGCGCTCGCGCTCGATCCGCGCATGGGCGGCACGACGCTCACGGCACGCCTGCGCTGGGCGCAGCCGCAACCGGCGCCGCGGGTCGGCGAAGTGTGGCAGCTCGCGATCCGGCTGCGCCCGCCACGCGCCGCCGCGAATCCCTCGGGCCCGGACATGGAGCGCGTGTGGTTCCGGGAGGGCATCGATGCACTCGGTACCGTGCTGGCGCGCAGTCGCCTGAACCGGCGTGTCGCGATCGGCCACGCGCCGGTCAATCGCCTGCGCGCGCACATCGCGGATCACATCGCGGCCACCGTGCCCGATCGCGACGCGGCGGCGCTGCTCGCCGCACTCGCGGTCGGTGTGACGGGCGAGATGTCGAACGAGCAGTGGCGCGTGTTCAATGCCACCGGGACGACGCACCTGGTCGCGATCTCCGGCCTGCACGTGACGCTCTTCGCCGTGCTCGCGATCGCGGTGGCCCGACGGCTGTGGCGCCTCGCCGCCCCGCTGCGCGCGCGGGTGCCGCGCGAGTCCTTCGCGGCCGCGCTCGGTATCGCCGCGGCCACCGGCTATGCGCTCCTCGCCGGGTTCTCCGTGCCGACCCAGCGCACGCTCGTGATGCTCGCCGCGTGGCTGCTCGCACGCCAGGCGGCGCGCGCGAGCGGCCCGCTGCACGCATTCGGCATCGCGATCGTCGTCGTGATCGTCCTCGACCCGCTCGCGGCGCTCGCGAGCGGCTTCTGGCTGTCGTTCGGTGCCGTGGGCGCGATCATCCTCGCCGCGGGCGCCCGCATCGGCCGCGCCGGCGGCGCGTACCAGGCGGTGCGGGTGCAGCTCGCGGTGTCGATCGCGCTCGTGCCGGTCACGCTCGCGGCGTTTGGCGGCCTCTCGCTGGCGGGCTTTGCCGTCAATGCGCTCGCGATCCCGGTGTTCACGCTGCTGCTCGTGCCGCTCGTGCTCGCGTCCACCGCGGCGCTCGGTGTCGCACCCACGCTCGCCGATGCCGGCTTTGCCGCGGGGGGCTGGCTCCATGCGCAGCTGTGGCCGGCGCTGGAGTCCGCGGCGGCGTGGCCGCATGCACTCGTGATGCTCGCCGTCCCGGCGTGGGCGTGGCTCATCGTCGTGCCGGCCGTGGGCATCGCCATCCTGCCGTGGCCGCCGCTGCTGCGTGCCACGGCGCTCGCAGGCGTCGTGCCGCTCGCGTGGGGCTCGATGCCGCTCGCGAGCACGCAGGTCGAGATCGTCGTGTTCGATGTCGGGCGCGGTGATGCCGCGGTGGTACGCACGGCGGGGCAGATCGTCCTCTTCGGAACCGGCGACACGTTCGACACCGGCGGGCGCCGCATGGCGCGCATCGTCGTGCCGTGGCTGCGGGCCCGGGGCATCTCGCGGGTCGATCGACTGGTCATGCCTCACCTGCGCGCCGATCACGCGAGCGGTGCGGCCGAGCTCGCGGCTGCGCTCGACATCGGGCAGATCCTCGTGCCGCGCGCATGGCACGGCGGGCCGACGAACGCGCAGCCATGCGCCGAGGTCTCCCGCTGGGCCAGCGGGCCGGCGACATTCGAGGTGACGGCGGATTGCGACATGATGCTCTCGGTCGGGCCGCACCGGCTCGCGTTCGGACGCCGGGCGCGCTTCGACACGGCGCAGGGCGGCGCGATCCGCTTCGTCGTCGACGGCGCCACCGGTGCGGTCGAACGACGGGCGCAGCGCGAGGGCTACCCCTGGCCCTGGCGCGCTCCGGTATGATGCGCACGGATTGCAGTGGCGAGGATCGGACGGATGTGGGAAATCGTGCGCGCGGGCGGGCCACTGATGTGGCCGATCATCCTGTGTTCCATCGGCGCCGCCGCGATCATCCTCGAGCGATTCTGGACCCTGCAGGACAAGCGCGTCATACCGCCCGACCTGACCAGGAAGGTCTGGGCGCTCATCGAAGGTAACCAGATCAACGACAAGGTGATCGCCGCGCTCGAGCAGAACTCGCCGCTCGGGCGCGTGCTTGCGGCAGGGCTCGCCAATCGCCACCGGCCCCGCGAGATCATGATGGAGCGCCTGCAGGACACCGGGCGCCATGTCGTGCACGAGCTCGAGCGCTTCCTCAATTCGTTGAACATGATCGCCGGCGTGAGCCCGCTGCTCGGCCTGCTCGGCACCGTGACCGGCATCATCAAGGCGTTCAATGCCATCCAGGCGGGCGGCATGGGCGACCCACGCATGCTCTCGGGCGGCATCGCCGAGGCGCTGATCACGACGGCGGCCGGCCTCACTGTCGCCATTCCGTCGCTGATCGGCTTTCGGCTGCTGCGCGGCAAGGTCGATCGCATCGTGATCCAGATGGAGAAGGATGCGCTGCGGCTCGCCGACGAGGTCGATGCCGCGGCCGGTCGCCACCAGCCGGGTTCCGCATGAACTTGAAGCCACGCCGCACCGACGAGCCGGAGCTCAACCTGACGTCGCTGATCGACGTCGTGCTGCTGCTGATCGTGTTCTTCATGCTGTCCTCGACTTTCGTGCAGGAGGGGCGGCTGCGTGTCCGGCTCCCCGAGGCGCGCGACGTGCCGGTGCAGCGCCCGGCGAAGGAAGCGCTCGTCGTGACCGTGACCCAGGGGGGCGGCTATCGCGTCAATGAACGCGACCTCGTCAACGCGAGCGCGGACACGCTGCGTGCGGCGGTGCTGAAAGTCGCGGGTGACGAACGCAACCGGCCCGTCACGCTGCGCGCCGACGGTCGTGCCACCCACCAATCGGTCGTGACGGCGATGGACGTCCTCGGCAAACTCGGTTTCGCCGAGATCAACATCGCCACCGTCGACGACGCGGAATCCGCCGGACCGTGAACAGCCCGGTCGTCCCGTACGTCGTGACGAACCCGGGGCAGGTCTATCGGCGGCTGCTCGGTTACGCGCGGCCATATATCGGCACGTTCCTCGTCGGCGTCGTCGGCATGGCTCTCTTCGCCTCGACCGACGCGCTGCTCGCGTATCTTGTCAAGATCTTCCTCGGCGGCGCCTTCGTCGAGCACGATCCGCGCGTGATCTGGATCGTGCCGCTCGGCGCCATGGTGCTGTTCTTCCTGCGGGGCATCGGCGACTACGTTTCCAACTATTTCCCGGCGTCGGTCGGCCGGCGCATCATCAAGGCGCTGCGGGGCGAGCTGTTCGCGAAGTACCTGCGGCTGCCGGTCGCATGGTTCGATGCGACCTCCACCGCCGACATGCTGTCGCGCCTCACCTACAACATCGAGCAGGTCGCGGAGGCGACGACCAACGCGGTCACGGTGCTCATACGCGACACGCTCACGATCGTCGTGCTGCTCGGCTACCTCTTCTGGCTCAACTGGCAACTCGCTGCCTTTGCGCTCGTGCTCGCGCCGCTCATCTCGTGGCTGATCCGGCGCATCAACAGCTCCTTCCGCCGCTACAGCACGCGCATCCAGAACTCGATGGCCGACGTGACGCGCGTCGCGAAGGAGACGCTCGACGCGCAGCGCGTGGTGCGCGTGTTCAACGCGCAACGCCGCCAGGAGCAGGCTTTCGAGGGCGCCAACGAGCTGAACCGCCACAGCAACATGCGGCTCGTGAACGCCCGCGCGATGAGCAACCCCGTCGTGCAGTTCATCGCGTCGATCGGGCTCGCCGGGGTGCTCTATTTCGCGATCAGCCAGGTGCAGACGCGCGCGATGCGCGTCGACGACTTCATGTCGTTCCTGACCGCGCTGCTGCTCGTCACCGCGCCGCTGCGGCGGCTCGTCAATGTGTTCGGGCCGCTGCAGCAGGGCATCGCGGCGGGCGCGAGCGTGTTCGCGGTGATCGACAGCGGCAACGAGGACGAGGGGGGCTCGCGCACCGTGGCCCGCGCGCGTGGCGATATCGAGTACCAGGGCGTGAACTTCGCCTATCGCGTGGAGAAGGGGCAGGTGCTGCGCAACATCAACCTCACGCTCGCGGCCGGACGCACGCTCGCGATCGTCGGGCGCTCGGGCAGCGGCAAGTCGACCCTGGTGGCCCTGTTGCCGCGCTTCTACGATCCGCAGGAGGGCGTGGTGCGCCTCGACGGGGCGGACCTGCGCGATTACGCGCTGCCGAACCTGCGGGACCAGATCGCGGTAGTGAGCCAGGACATCGTGCTGTTCGACGACACGATCCGCGCCAACGTGGCGTTTGGCCGGCCGGATGCGAGCGCGGAGTCGATCGAAGCGGCCGCGGAGGCCGCCTACGTGATGGATTTCGCCCGCGAACTGCCGCAGGGCCTCGATACGCGCGTCGGCGATCGCGGGGCGCTGCTCTCGGGAGGGCAGCGTCAACGCATCTCGATCGCGCGCGCGATCCTGAAGGACGCGCCGGTCCTGGTGCTCGACGAGGCGACCTCGGCGCTCGACAGCGAATCCGAGCGTCACATCCAGGCGGCGCTCGCGCGGCTGCAGAAAGGACGCACGACACTCGTGATCGCCCACCGCCTCTCGACGGTGGAGCAGGCCGACGACATCATCGTGATGGACGAGGGCGCCATCGTCGAGCACGGCACGCACGCCGGCCTGCTGGCGCGCGGCGGTGCCTATGCGCAACTGCATCGCCTGCAGTTCAACGCCTGACCGGGCAGTACGCATTGGAACGCTGGCTCAACGCGGTCTGGTACGAGCGCGCCTTCGGGGCGGCGCTGCTGCGACCGCTGTCGTGGATCTTTGCGCTGGCCGTTGCCGCGCGCCGCGCGGCCTATGCGCTGGGGCTGCGACGATCGACGCGACTGCCGGTGCCGGTCATCGTGGTCGGCAACCTGACGGTCGGCGGCACGGGCAAGACGCCGTTCGCCATCTGGCTCGTCTCGCAGCTCGTGGCAAGCGGCATTCGACCCGGGGTCGTGTCGCGGGGATACGGGCGGACCAGCGACGCGCCGCGGCTGGTCGAGGCCGCTTCGTCGGCCGGGGACGTGGGCGACGAGCCGCTCCTGATCCACCGGCACACGGGGCGGCCCGTGGCCGTCGGCCGGGATCGGGTGGTCGCCGGTCGACTGCTGGCCACGCGGAATGTCGAGGTGATCATTGCGGATGACGGGTTGCAGCACCTCGCGCTGGCGCGCGACTGCGAACTCGTGCTGATCGACGGGGTGCGTGGCTTCGGCAACGGACTCATGCTGCCCGCCGGGCCGCTGCGTGAGGGATCGGGGCGGCTGCGTTCCGCCGACGGCGTGATCCTGCTCGACGGGTCGGGCGAACGCAGCCTCGCGGGCCGGCCGGTTTTCCAGATGCGCCTCGCGGCGACGAGTGTGCTGCCGCTCGCGGGGCCGAAGGAACCGGCCTTGCCGCTCGCGAGCCTCGCCGGGCAGCGCGTGCATGCGGTTGCAGGCATCGGCCACCCGGAGCGATTCTTCCGTATGCTGCGCGACGCCGGACTCGAGGTGATTCCGCACGCCTTCCCGGATCACCACGTGTATGCGGCCGCCGACCTCGCGTTCGACGACGAGTTGCCCATCCTCATGACCGAGAAGGATGCCGTAAAATGCACGCCGTTCGCGTCGTCGCGACTCGGCTACGTGCCCGTCGCGGCGACGTTCGGCGACGAGGACGCGCGCGCGCTGCTCGCGCTCGTCGGTGCGAGAATCGCCGCGGCCGCCCGCGGCCGCTGAGGAGAGCGCTTGGATACGCGACTGCTCGACATCATCGCCTGCCCGCTGTGCAAGGGGCCCGTCGTCCATCATCGCGCGGAAGCCGTGCTCGTCTGCCGCATCGACCGGCTAGCGTACCCGGTACGCGACGGTGTGCCGATCATGCTGGTCGAGGAGGCGAAGCCGCTGGCAGCCGACGACGCGCTGCTCGAGCGCTGACCCGCCGATGTTCCGCGTCGTCATTCCCGCCCGCTGGGACTCGTCGCGCTTTCCGGGCAAGCCGCTGGCATCGGTCGACGGCGCGCCGATGATCGTGCGCGTCCACGAGCGCGCGCGCGCCTCGCGTGCCGAGGGCGTGATCGTCGCGACGGACGACGAGCGCATCGCCACGGTGGCGCGTGCTGCGGGTGCCGATGTCTGCCTGACCGCGGCGACTCATGCATCCGGCACCGACCGGATCGCCGAAGTCGCGCGCCTGCGCGGGTTTCGCGCCGACGACATCGTCGTGAACCTGCAGGGGGACGAGCCGCGGATGCCCGCGGTGATCATCGACCAGGTGGCCGCGGCTCTGGCAACGCATCCGGATGCCGCGGTCGCGACGGCCGCCGCGCCCCTCGTGTCGCGTGACGAGTACCTCGATCCGAATGTCGTGAAAGTCGTCACCGACGCCGACGGCCGCGCGCTCTATTTCAGCCGCGCACCGATCCCGTGGGACCGCGACGCGGCGCACGGCGCAGTGGCGGGGGAAGAGGCGTGGCAGTGCGCGCGACGCCACATCGGCATCTATGCGTATCGCGTCGGTGCACTGCTGCGCATCGCATCTCTCGCGCCGACCCGGCTCGAGCGGCTGGAGAAGCTCGAGCAGCTGCGCGCGCTCGAGCACGGCCTTGCAATCCGGGTCGTCGAGGCGGCGGAGAGGCCGGGCGCAGACATCAACACGCCGGAGGATCTCGCGGAGCTTTAAAGAGGGCGAGCAGCGAGCGGCGATCAGCGGAACGGCCAGAGGCGAGCGGCGATCAGCCAGAGGCGCCGCGCGCGCGTCGCGGCCGGCGTGCATCGATTTGCCCCCAGGATGCGGCGTCCGGGGGACCGAGCTGGCCCATGCCACAGGCCGCGGCAGAATCCGTGTCGTGGAACCGACCGGATCCGTCGCAGATGATCCGGATCCGACGAACAACAGGTTTACGGGAAATCCCGCCCGGTCCTGTCGTTCGCGAAACCCGGTACGCATCATCGGCGAGATCGCCGATTGGAAAGGCCACGCCGCGGATCGGCCCGGCCCGGTTCGAGGAAATGCGCTGTCAGCTCGAGAACCTCGCACGGCGCGAGGCGTCACGCCTCTGGCCGTACGCCGTACGCCGTACGCCGTACGCGGTTCGCTATCCAATGATCCTTACGGTCGACACCGGCGCGAAGTCGAAGCGGCCCGCGCCGGCATTCCATGCGATCGGGCGCTCGCAGAACGCCTCGCTCGCGAAATCCGGCGCCGGCGGCCGCCCGCAGTTCTCTCCGGAGACGGTGAGCCAGGCTTTCGCGCCGGCGCCCGTGGCTTCGATGCGCACGTCATACACGTAATTCTCGAGGGCGACCCGGGCGCCGCCCTTGTCGTCGCCGACGAGGATGGTGACCGGCTTCGCGCGATCGCCATAGACGCTCGCGGCGTTTTCGCAGTCGATCCAGCCGGCGAACAGCACGTAGTCTTCATGGCCGTCGCCGTTGAGGTCTGCGTGCTGAACCGCCTTGTCGGTGTGGGGAATGCCGCCGACTCCGGTGCACTCCTCCACGCGCGCGGCGAGTGCGCCTTCGACCTCGGTGGGCAGCTTTGCGGCGGTGCTCGCTGCGGCCGACGTGGGAGCGGTCGCAGGCGCGGCCGCTTCAGATCCGCTCGATGCATCGGCGGGCGCCCGACCACACCCTGCCAGCGCAAGCCCCACGATCCCGCATCCAAGCCAACCCGCAGCGCTCATCCAGCGAACGCGCGCCTCTGGCTGTTCGCCGTTCGCCACTCGCCGTTCGCCATTCGCCGCTGGCTGTTCGCCGTTCGCCACTCGCCGTTCGCTGGTCTTCATGGCTGCTCCTCGAGACCCGAGCCCGCAGCTTACACCCCTTCTTGCGGTGAACAGGTCGTCGCGGCGTGCTGGCGGCCCGTGAGCGTTGCGCGCGCGGCGCCCTGCGGCAGGCGCTCGGCCACTGACGCGCTTCGCGGACCGTATACTTCTGCCCGTGAATGTGCTGTTCGTCTGCCTCGGCAACATCTGTCGCTCGCCGACCGCGGAGGGCGTCTTTCGGGCGCTCGCGCAGCGCGAGGCGCCGCAACTCGTGGTGCACGCCGATTCGGCGGGCACCGCCGGGTATCACATCGGTGCGCCGCCCGACCGGCGCTCCCAGGCCGCGGCGTTGCGCCGGGGCTATGACCTGTCGGCACTGCGTGCACGCCAGGTCGAACCCCTCGACTTCGCGCGCTTCGATCTGCTGCTCGCGATGGACGAAGCCAATCTCGCCGACCTCGAGGCGTGCGCGCCCGCCGGGGCGCGCGGACGCATCAGGTTGTTCCTCGAGTTCGCCCCCGGGATCGGGCGGCGGGAAGTGCCTGATCCGTACTACGGCACCGCGCCCGACTTCGACCTCGTGGTCGATCTCGCCGAGCGCGGTGCACGCGGACTGCTGCAGGAACTCTCGGCGCCCTGAGGTCAGTCGTCGCGGCCCGGCCCGCTCGGGCGATCGGGCGACGACGAATAACTCGTCGGACGCGACGACCACACGACATGGGGTTTCGATTCTCCGGGTGCCGCCGCGGCGGGCGGAGCCGGCGCAACTGGAGCCGACGATGCGGGAGAGAAATCGAACTCGCGCGTGCGCTCGCCGGCGCCTTCCGGAGCCGGAGCAGGTGAGGGCGACGCCGGCGATGCGCCCGTGTCGTCGGCGGCACGCGCCGGTTCGCCACCGGATGTCGAAGCCTGGTCACGATCACCGCGATCGCGGCCGCCGCGCCGGCCGCGGCGACCACGCCGCCGCGAGCGGCGCTCGCCGCGCTCCTCGCCCGCGGGGCCGGCGCCGCCTGCGTCACGCTCGGGCGTCGCCGTTCCGTCGCTCGCCGAGCCTGCGACCGCAGGTGGCGCTACCGCGGGCGTCTGCGCATTAGGTTCGCCCGGCGGCTGCGCGCGCTCGCGTTGCGCTTGCCGTTCGCGTTGGGCTTCGCGGTCACGCTGGCGCTGGGCGTCGCGCTGGGCATCGCGTTGACCATCCCGCTGGCCGTCACGTTGGCCGTCACGCTGACCTTCGCGCTGCCCGCGCGGACGTTCGCCCCGGCCATCGCGGCGTGAGCCTCCGCCCTCGCCGCCGCGCGCGCGCTGTCCCATATCCCGGTCGCCGCCGTGGCGGTTGCGATCGCCACCGCGGTCACCGCCGCGGTCACCGCGGCGCTGGCGATCGCGTCCCCGATCGCGGTCCCGGTCACGGTCGCGATGGTGGCCGCGCTGCGATCCGCGGCGCGCGTCGCTGCGCTGTGTGGTCGAGGGCGCAGCGACTGCGATCTGTCCGCTGCCGTTGAGCCATTGCCTGAGACGTCCCCAGAAGCCGCTCGCCCGTGGTTCATCCACGGTCTCGGGCTCCTGCGCCGCCACCGCGGGGGCCGGCACCACGATCGGCGCAGGCGTCGTCGGCTGGAAGGCGGGCACGGCCGCGGGTTCCTGCGGCTTGACCTGGCCGATCGCCGGATCAGGCACCGCCGGGGGCGTCGGCATCTTGTAGGAGGCGCGGCGGAATTCCGGCTGGTCCACTTCGTCGTGGCGCAGGCGGCGGATCGAATATTCCGGCGTCTCGATGTTGATGTTCGGCACGAGCACGAGCTCGACGTCGCTCTTGTCCTCGAGCGTGCGCAGCCAGTCGCGCTTCTCGTTGATGAGGAAGGTCGCGACGTCGACCGGCACTTCCGCGATCACGCGTGCGGTGCGGTCCTTGCGCATCTCCTCGCCGATCAGCCGCAGGATCGCGAGAGTCATCGACTCGACACTGCGGATGCTGCCGATCCCCGAGCAGCGCGGGCAGGCGATGTGGCTCGATTCGTCGAGCGAGGGACGCAGGCGCTGGCGCGACATCTCGAGGAGCCCGAAGCGCGACAGGTGGCCGATCTGGATGCGCGCGCGGTCCATGCGCACCGCATCGCGCAACCGCTGCTCGACCTCGCGCTGGTTCTTCTGCGACTCCATGTCGATGAAGTCGATCACGATGAGCCCGCCGAGGTCGCGAATGCGCAGCTGGCGGGCGATCTCGTCGGCGGCCTCGAGGTTGGTGTTGAGCGCGGTGGCCTCGATGTCGCTGCCGCGCGTGGCGCGCGCGGAGTTGATGTCGATCGAGACGAGCGCCTCGGTGTAGTCGATCACGAGGCTGCCGCCCGACGGCAGCTGCACCTTGTGTGAATACGCCGATTCGATCTGGCTCTCGATCTGGAAGCGGGTGAAGAGCGGGATGTCGTCGTTATAGAGCTTCAGCTTGCGCTGCACGTCGGCCGGCATCGAGCGCTGCATGTACTCCTGGGCGGTCGCGAACGCGGCCGGCTCGTCGACCAGGCATTCGCCGATGTCGTCCCCGAGGTAGTCGCGCAGCGCCCGCGACACCGGGTCGCTTTCGCGGTAAACGAGGAACGGGGCCGGGCGGCCCTCGATCGCCCCGGAGATCTGCGTCCACTGCTGGACGAGGTTGTCGAGGTCCCACTGCAGCTCTTCGACCGTGCGGCCGACGCCCGCGGTGCGCACGATCGCGCCCATGTCCTCCGGGACCCTGAGCGCATCCATGGCCTGGCGCAGCTGGTCGCGGTCTTCGCCCTCGATCCGGCGCGAGACGCCACCGGCGCGCGGGTTGTTCGGCATCAGTACGAGGTAGCGGCCCGCGAGGCTGATGAAGGTGGTGAGCGCGGCGCCCTTGTTGCCGCGTTCCTCTTTTTCCACCTGGACCACGACTTCCTGGCCCTCGGTCAGGAGCTCCCGGATATTCATCCGCCCGCCCTCGGGCGCCTTGCGGAAGTAGTCCTTCGAGACTTCCTTCAGCGGCAGGAAGCCGTGGCGTTCGGAGCCGTAGTCGACGAAGCACGCTTCGAGCGACTGCTCGACGCGCGAGATGCGACCCTTGTAGACGTTCGCCTTCTTCTGTTCCTTGGACGGCAGCTCGATCGACAGGTCGTAAAGTTTCTGACCGTCAACCAGCGCGACGCGCAACTCTTCGTGTTGAGTTGCGTTGACCAGCATTCTTTTCATTGGCCCCTTCTATGGATGCGGGGGCCGACCGGCGGGCGGAGAAAGATGAATCGGACGCGGGGATTTCGCGAGGCAGGTATTGCTGCACGTGTTATCGACCGCCCCTTTGTGGCGTGAGCGGTGCGCCGAAAACCTTTGGTCCGCCTGAGCTGCGCGTTCCGCGCTCGGGTCGGCCTTCTAAAGTGCGATGGCCCCCACAGCGGGGACCAACTAACATGCGGCGCGTTCGGATCGGCAATTACGCTGCGACCCCCGGCGCCACGGACCTGAGTATCGTAGCAAATGGACTGTTGGAAAAACAATATCTTACGCCATGACTGACGTTTCCGCGCCACAATCGCCTCCGGCACGCAGCCCCGCGCGCCGGGTGGAAGTGACCCTCGATGCGGCCGGGGTGCGTCTCGACAAGTTCCTCGGCAAGGCGCTGCCCGAGGTGCCGCCGAGCCATGTCTTTCGGCTGATCCGCAAGGGCGAGGTCCGCGTGAACGGCAAGCGGGCGGCCGGCTCGTTGCGGTTGCAGGCGGGCGACATCGTCCGGGTGCCGCCGGTACGTGTGCAGCCGCCACGGGCGGCGGACGACGCCACGCCCCCCACTCGCCGGGTGCCGCCGCGACTCATCGAGCAGGTGCGGTCGGCGGTGCTCCATCGCGATGATGCCCTGCTCGTGGTCGACAAGCCGGCGGGTCTTGCGGTGCACGGCGGCAGCGGCGTCTCGTTCGGCGTGATCGAGGCGTTGCGCGCGGCGTACCCCGACGACAGGCTCGAACTCGTGCATCGTCTCGACCGCGACACGAGCGGGTGCCTGCTCGTGGCGCGCAAGCCCTCGGTGCTGCGTACGCTGCACGCGCTCCTGCGCGAGCATGCATTCGAGAAGCGCTATCTCGCGCTCGTCGTCGGCGCCTGGGATCTCGGCAAGAAGCGCATCGACATGCCGCTGCGCACCGACCTGCGTGTCGGCGGCGAGCGCACGGTGAAAGCGCACGCGTCGGGCAAGAGCGCGGTGAGCGACTTCCGGCCCGTGCAGTTCTTCGGCGCGCGCGCGAGTCTTCTCGAAGTCTCGATCCACACCGGACGCACGCACCAGATCCGCGTGCACGCCGCGTACGCGGGCCACCCGGTCGCGGGCGATGCCAAGTACGGTGATGCGGAGGCCAATGCGGCGCTCGCGGAATTCGGCCTCGCGCGCATGTTCCTGCACGCCTCGAGCGTGAGCTTCGTGTGGCCGCAAAGCGGCACGGAATTCAGCGTCAATGCGCCGTTGCCGGCCGACCTCGCCGCCGTGATCGACCGCTTGGCCGCGGCGCCGGTCAGGGGGCGTCGAGGCCCGCGCGCCGCAAGGCCGCCGCGAGCCAGATGAGCGGCAGGCCGACGAGGGCGGTCGGGTCCTGCGACTCGACGCGTTCAAAGAGCGCGATGCCGAGCGCCTCGACCTTGAAGCCACCCGCGCAGTCGAAAGGCTGCTCGCGTTCGACGTAGCGGCTGATCTCGGCCTCCGTGAGCCTGCGCGCCACGACACGCGTCGTGTCGGTGTGCACGAGGTCGATGCCGGCATCGAGCCCGACGACGGCGCAGGCCGTGAAGAAGTTCGCGGTGCGGCCCGAGAGCGCGGCAAGTTGCGCGTGGCAGCGCGCTGCATTGCCGGGCTTGTCGAGGATCGCCCCATCGAGCGCCGCCACCTGGTCCGAGCCGATGACGAGCGCGCCGGGGTTTCGCCGGGACACGGCCTGTGCCTTGGCCGTCGCGAGCCGGGCGGCCCGGCCCTCCGGCGCTTCGCCTGGCCGCACCGCTTCGTCGACGCCGGGGGATTCGACGGCAAACGGCACGCCGAGCCGGGCCAGCAGCCCGCGCCGGTACGGGGACGTGGAAGCGAGAATTAGCGGCCTTTGAAACAACGACTTAGCTGAGGTTTTCTTTGACTCGGCGGGGAGCGGTACCTATTATACGCGCCCCATGCCGGACGGCTGGTCGCGCCCCCTCGATGCCGAGCAACTGGCGGATCGCCGCACGGACATCGATTTTTCGATTCCGCTCGCACGGCTTGCGCGCCTCGCGCCGCAGCTCGCGGGTGGTGCGGGCCATGCAATGGGCCGGGCGGCATTCGTGCGCGAGCAGGGGCTCGCGGTGGTCGAACTCGCGGTCGAGGCCGGCGTGCCGCTGACCTGCCAGCGCTGCCTGCAGCCGATGGTGTGGCCGGTGGCGAGCCATGCGCGCATCGCGATCGTCGCCGATGCGGATGCGGCGGATCGGGTCGCGCCGGAATTCGAGACCGTGCTCGCCCCGGGTGGGCGGATCACGGTCGGGGAACTCGTCGAGGAAGAGCTGCTGCTCGCGCTGCCGATCGTGGCGATGCATGCGGATCGCGCCGCCTGCGGCCTGCAGCGGGGCGATGAGCGTGCGGCAGAGACACAGAAACCGTTCGCGGGACTCGCGGCGTTGCTGAAAGGCGGCCCGGGACCCGATGAGGAGTAGAGGAAATGCCTGTTCAGAAGAGCCGTAGGACGCCGTCGACACGCGGCATGCGCCGGGTGCACGACAAGCTGGCGAAGCCTGCGCTGTCGATCGACCCGCAATCGGGCGAGACGCACCTGCGCCATCGCATCACGCCGGACGGTTTCTACCGCGGCAAGCGCGTCATCGAAAAGCCCGCCGGGAACGAAGGCGAAGAGTGAACGCCGGCGCCGCAACGCGCGCGCCCCGTTGACCCGCGGCCGGACGGCATCCCTTGCCGACGCTCGCTATTGACGTGATGAGCGGCGATCTCGGCGCGCCGGAATGCGTGCCGGGCGCCTTGCTCGCGCTCGCGCGCACCCCGGACCTCGACCTCGAGCTCGTCGGCGACCCGGCGGCGATCGAACCGCACCTGGCGCAGGCCGCGCCGCCGGTGCGCGCGCGCGCGCGGATCGTGGCGGCGCACGATGTCGTGCCGATGGACGAGTTGCCGCGCGCGGCGATCCGCCGGCGCAAGGGCTCGTCGATGCGCATCGCCGTCGATCGCGTCAAAGAGGGCGCGGCGAGCGGCTGCGTCAGCGCCGGCAATACGGGCGCACTCACCGCGATTGCGCACTTCGTGCTGAAGACCGTGCCGGGCGTCGAGCGCGCGCCGATCATGTCGGCGTTGCCCGCCGCGCACGGCCACGCCTACATGCTCGATCTCGGCGCCAATGTCACCGCGACGGCGGAGCAGCTGCGACAGTTCGCGCTCATGGGGTCGATCGTCGCGCGCGACGTGTACGGCGTCGCCGCGCCGAGGGTGGGGTTGCTGAACATCGGCGAGGAAGACATCAAGGGACACGAGACGGTGCAGGCCGCACATGCGCTGATCGCGTCGACCGACGTGCAGTACCTCGGGTTCATCGAGGGCGACGACATCTTCTCGGGCGAGGTGGACGTCGTCGTCACCGACGGTTTCACCGGCAACGTCGCGCTGAAGGCGATGGAGGGGCTCGCGCGGCTGATCACCGCCACGCTGCGCACGGAGTTCACGCGCTCGGTCGGTACGCGGGCGGTCGCGTTGCTGGCGCGCCCGGTGCTGAGGCGCGTGGGCGCCACGCTCGATCCGCGCCGCTACAACGGCGCGTGCATGGTGGGACTGCGGGGAGTCGTGGTAAAAAGCCACGGACGGGCGGATCGCACCGCCTTCGCGCGTGCCATAGAAACCGCGCTCGCGGCCGTGATCCACGATGTTCCGGGCTGCGTGGCGCGTTCGCTCGTGGTCGAGACCACACAGGGGTCCTGATGTATTCGCGAATTGCCGGCACCGGCAGCTATCTGCCCGAGAAGGTCGTCACGAACTTCGACCTGGCGAAGACGATGGATACCACCGACGAGTGGATCCGTGAACGCACGGGTATCGTCGAGCGCCACATCGCCGTCGAGGGCGAAACGACCGTGGATCTCGCGGAGCAGGCGGCGCGCCGCGCCATCGACGCCGCCGGCATCGATCCGGCCGAGATCGACCTGATCGCCTTCGGCACGACCACCCCCGACCTCGTCTTCCCGAACTGCGGCGTGCTGCTGCAGGACCGGCTCGGCCTGCGCGGTTGCCCGGCGATGGGCCTCGAAGCCGCGTGCACGGGTTTCATCTACGCGCTCTCGATCGCCGACAAGTTCATCCGGCTCGGCGACGCGAAGTGCGCGCTGGTCGTCGGCGCCGAGACCTTGTCGCGCATCTGTGACTGGACCGATCGCGGCACCGCGATCCTCTTCGGCGACGGCGCGGGCGCCGTGGTGCTGAAGCCCGACAACGAAGCCGGCATCATCTCGACGCACCTGCACGCCGACAGCACCTACAAGGATCTGCTGTATTGCCCGGCCGGCGTCTCGCGGGGCATCGGCCGTCCGGGCGATCCGCCGATGCACATCCGCATGTCCGGCAACGAGACCTTCAAGGTGGCGGTCAACACCCTCGGGCGCATCGTCGACGAGACACTCGCGGCGAATTCGCTCGACAAGTCCGCGATCGACTGGCTCGTGCCGCACCAGGCGAACATCCGCATCATCCAGGCGACCGCGCGCAAGCTCGACATGCCGATGGAGCGTGTCATCGTGACCGTCGACCGGCACGGCAACACGTCCGCCGCCTCGGTGCCGCTCGCGCTCGACGAGGGCGTGCGCAGCGGGCGGATCAAGCGGGGCGAGTTGCTGCTGCTCGAAGCCTTCGGCGGCGGATTCACCTGGGGCTCGGCGCTGCTGCGGTATTGACGACATCGCCCGTCAGAGCGATGCCTCGTCTTCCGGCAGGGCTTCGGGAGCGCAGGGCAGCGCCTCGATGCAGCGCTTGTCCGCCTCGGCGACCGGCAGCGGCGAATAGAGTTCCGTCGAGCGCACGTAACTCATCATCTTCCTGCCCATGACCTTGAGCTGCGTCTCGTGCTCGCGCAAGGCGAGTCGCTTCGACTCGCGCGCGGCCGCGTCGACCGCGAAGGTTTCCCACGGCAACGAGCGCCCGCGCGGTGGCGGCGACTGCGGCAGGTCGGGCCGCAGGGCACGCGGGCGAGGCCATCCGCGGCCCCCGTGCACGATCCAGAAGCGGACGCGGTCGAGCTCCCCGCGCGTGCCGAGCACGCGCAGCGCGAGTATGCCGCTCGCGCGATGGTCGGGGTGCGCGTCGTAGGGGCTCGGCGCCAGCACGAGCGTCGGGCGCACCCGTTCGACGATGCTCGCGAAATCGCGTTCGAGGCTGGCGCCGTCGTAGGGTGAGCCCGGGCTCACTGCCACTTCCCACGGTACCGCGCTCGCGCCGGTGTATTTCGACCGATACGGCGATTCGTAGTGATCGAGCAGCAGCGCGAGCACGCCGCGGTCCGGGTAGCCGAGGAAGTATTGCCCCTCGGCCCCGACACCGAGCACCGCAGCGGCGTTCTGCGCCTCGTCGATGCGGCGGCGCGCGAGCGCACGCATGTCGGCATGCTTGGGGCGCGCCTTTTTCTGTACCACCATCGCATCGAGCCGAAAACCGCCACCGCTCGTGATCCAGACGATGGAGACCCGGGCGCCGGCGCGTCGCGCCGTCGCGATCAGGCCGCCGCAGCAGAGCGATTCATCGTCGGGATGGGGCGAGACGACGAGAATGCGCGTGTCGGCATCGATCGTCGTGTCGCCGAGGTCGGCCGCCCCGGTCGCCATCGTCGCCGCGCTCGCCAGGACGGCGAGTGTGGCGAGCCGCGCCATTGTGCACGCGGGTGTCATGCGGGAGGGTGCCGGGCGTGCCAAAGAAAACGCCGCGCGGAGCGCGGCGTTTTGGGGTCGAGCGAAGTAAGGATTACTTCGAGATCGAACGCTTGAACATGCGGTCGATCTTCTCGTTCGTCGCGTCACAGCACGATTGGCTGGCCTGCGCAGCGGCAAGCGCCTGGTTCGCGGTGCTCTGCGCGCCGCTCGCCGTCGACGAGGCCGACTGGGCAGCCGAAGAGGCCGCGTCTGCCGAGCTCTTGGCGGCAGCGACGTCGGACGAGAGCCGGCCGACCTGCGCCTTCAGGTCATCGACCTGCGCCTGCAGCGGCTTGAGGTCCGTGCAGCCGACAAGCATGACAACAGCGGCTGCCGCCGCAACTTTAACGATCGCGCTCTTCATAGAAGTCCCCTTCGTGTGGATACAGAAACCTGAGCCGCCCGAACGTTAGCACATTGCGTTATGTACGGCGGCCACGCGGCGCAACTGCAACAAATCCGGCTGCAGATTGCAAGATTTTCCATCCTACGCAGCTGTCGGCGTTATCCGACAGGATGAAGGATGGCGAACAGCGAGTGGCGAACAGCGAACAGCCAGAACGGCGAGTGGCGATCGGCGAATAGCGCACAGCCAGAGGCGGCAGCGCATTTGCCGCGCGGGTAGCCGATGACCATCAGCAAAAGCGCCGCCGCACAAAGGATCGCCGACGCCAGCACCACTCTGGCTACTCGCCATTCGCTGTTCGCTCTTTCCCCTTGCATCGGCCTCGATTCTGGATAGAATCACAGCCTGTACGTACATACAGTTTCGGAGCCGAGGCAGATAACCATGTCAGACCTCACACCCCGCCAGACCGAGATCCTCCGTCTCATCCAGCGCACCGTGGCGGAAACCGGGATGCCGCCAACCCGTGCGGAAATCGCCGCCGAGCTCGGTTTTCGCTCGGCGAACGCCGCCGAGGAACATCTGCGCGCGCTCGCCCGCAAGGGCGTGATCGCGCTGATTCCCGGCACTTCGCGCGGCATCCAGCTGAAAGACACGATGCGCGAGCAATTCGGGTTGCCGCTCATCGGCCGGGTCGCGGCCGGTCGCCCGATCCTCGCCGAAGAGAATATCGAGGCACGCCTGCAGATCGATCCCGAACTGTTCCAGCCGAAGCCGCACTACCTGCTGAAGGTCGTCGGCATGAGCATGAAAGATGCAGGCATCCTCGACGGCGATCTCGTCGCCGTGCACCGTACCCCCGAAGTGCGCAATCGCCAGATCATCGTCGCGCGGCTGGAGAACGAAGTCACCGTCAAACGCTACCGGCAGGAAGGTTCCATCGCCTGGCTGCTGCCGGAGAATGCCGACTTCGAGCCGATCCGTGTCGACCTGAAGCAGGAACACATGATCATCGAGGGCATCGTCGTCGGCGTCGTGCGCCGGGGGAGGGTGTCGTGAGCGTGCTCGGCCTGAGGACAGTCGTCTATCACACCCCCGATCTCGCGGCCGCGAAGCGCTGGTATTCGCGTGTGCTCGAGCGCGAGCCGTATTTCGACCAGCCGTTCTATGTCGGCTACGAAGTCGGCGGCTTCGAACTCGGCCTCGTTCCCGATGCTGCGCCGGGCCCGGGTGGCTCGGTCGCGTACTGGGGCGTACCCGATGCGGCTGCGGAGCTCGAGCGCCTCGAAGCGCTGGGCGCCACCGTACGCGAGCCGGTGCAGGATGTCGGCGAGGGCATCAAGGTGGCTACGGTCGCCGATCCGTTCGGCAACAGTTTCGGCGTCATCGAGAACCCGCATTTCCAGGTCGCCAAAGTCCGCTGATGCACCGGCCACGCTGCCGTTTTCCCGATGTCCAATCCCCGGCTGGCCCGGCTTCTCGAGCATCCCGCGCTCTGGCGCGGGCGCAGCGCTGCGCAGGTGCCCACCTGGTCCACGGGTTTCCCGATGCTCGACGCCGGGCTGCCGGGAGGCGGCTGGCCACGCGCCGGCCTCGTTGAGCTACTGACTCCGCGGCTCGGCGTCGGCGAGCTGCATCTGCTGGTTCCCGCGCTCGCGCGGCTCACCGGGCTCACACCCGCACGCTGGGTCGCCTGGATTGCGCCGCCGTTCGAGCCTTACGCGCCGGCGCTCGCGGCGCACGGGGTGGCGCCCGATCGACAGCTGATCGTCCGTACCCGCCTGCCGCTCTGGGCGATGGAGCAGGCGCTCGGCTCGGGCGCCTGCGAGGCGGCGCTCGCGTGGGTGGCGGACGCGCGGCCCCGCGGCCTGCGCCGCCTGCAACTCGCTACCGAGCGCGGTCGCACGCTCGGGTTCGTTTTTCGCAACCTCTCGCGCGCGCGCGACGCGTCTCCCGCGGCACTGCGGCTGTCGGTCGTGCCGTGCGGCGAGGGTGTCGAGATCGTATTGCTGAAGAGCCGGGGCGGCAGCCGGGAGCCGATCAAGGTGATGTATGGCCGTTGAGGCGGCGCCCGCCGCCTCAACGGCCATGAGCGAACAGCGGGCAGCGAACGGCGAACAGCCAGAGACGGCGACTCCTTCGCCGTCCGTGCACGCGCGCTCTGGCCGCTCGCCGTTCGCTGTCCGCGGCTCGCCCGGCGGCAGCAAGGCTGCCGCCGAATTGTGGCTGGCCATCCATCTGCCCACACTCGCGTTCGATGCCGCCTGTCGCGGGAGCGAGGACACCGGCTCGATCGTGGTCGTCGATCTCGTGCAGCGGATGCAGCGTGTCATCGCGCTGGGCGCCGCGGCGCGCGCGCGCGGCGTGGCGCCGGGGCAGGCGCTCGCCACTGCGCTCGCGCTCGAGCCGCGCCTCGTGATCCGCCCGCGCGACCCCGGCGCCGAGCGCGCATTGCTCGGGCATCTCGCCATGGCGGCCGGCGAACTCACGCCGCGGGTCAGTGTCGAGCCGCCCGATGGCGTGTTGCTCGAGGTACGCGGCAGCCTCGCGCTGTTCGGTGGGGTCGATGCGTTGTGCGGGAAAGCGCGCGCGGCAGCCCGCCGCGCAGGCGTGCGGGTGCGGTTGGCACTCGCGCCCACGCCGCTCGCCGCGCTCGCCGGCGCGCGCGCATTGCGCGGCCGGGGTCGCGCGGATTTCCGGGTGATGCGGCGCGCGGAACTCGTCGGCGCGCTGGCGCCACTGTCGCTCGCGGTGCTGCGGTTGCCGGAAGAAGTCCTCGACCGTCTCGCGAAAACGGGGGTCACCACCATCGGCCAGGTGCTGCGGCTGCCGCGCGCCGGCCTCGCACGCCGCTTCGGGCCCCCGACACTCGCAGCGCTCGACCGGCTCGTCGGTCGCGAGGCCGAGCCGCGGCGCAGTGTCGCGTCGCGCGGGCGCTATCGCGTGCGCCGTGAGCCGTCGTGCGAGCTGACCGACCAGCCCGCCATCCTCACTTTCCTGTCGGCGATGCTCGCGGAACTCGAGGCCTTCCTGCGCAGCCGCCAGGGCAGCATCACCGTCCTCGAATGCCGCCTGCATCACCGCGGCGGCGCCGCCATGCGCTGCCGGTTGCGATTCGCCGAGCCGGCCTTCGCCGCCGCCGCGATCCACTTCCTGCTCGGCGAGCGTCTCGCGGCCACCGCGCTCGCGGCGCCCGTGATCGCGTGTGAGCTGATATCAGGCCGGCTCGTGCCGCGGCATTCCGCGAGCGCCGCGCTGTGGCGGCCCGGTGAACACGGCGGCAGCCTCGCGCACGAGGCGCCGGCGCTGATCGAGCGGCTCCGCGCGCGCCTCGGCGAGGAGAGCGTCTACGGACTGTGCCTCGTGCCGGAACATCGGCCCGAGAGAAGCGAACGGCGAGTGGCGAACAGCGGACAGCCAGAGGCGGCGGCTTCGCCGCCGCGCGCGACAGCGCGCTCGGGCCGCTCGCTGCCGGCCGTTCGTTGTTCGCTCGGCGGCGGCTTCGCCGCCGCCGAGCGCCCGCTCTGGCTCCTTGCGACGCCACTTCTGCTGCCGTCATCCGGCGGCTGGCCGCAGTACGAGGGCCCGCTCGACAGGCTGGCCGGCCCCGAGCGCATCGAGACCGGCTGGTGGGACGGCGGTGACGTCACGCGCGATTACTACGTCATGCGCAATCCGGCGGCTGCGCGACTCTGGGTCTACCGGGAACGACACCCGCCGCACGAGTGGTTCCTGCACGGGGTATTCGGATGAACAAAATGGCGAACGGCGAGTGGCGAACAGCGAACAGCCAGAGGCGGCGGCTTCGCCGCCGCGCGCGGCAGCGCGCTCTGGCTGTTCGCTGTTCGCCACCCGCCGTTCGCCCTTCGTAACGTCCGATGCCTGGCGGTTACGCGGAACTGCACTGCGTCTCGAACTTCACGTTCCTGCGCGGTGCATCGCATCCGCAGGAACTCGTCGCGCGCGCCCATGCGCTCGGCTATCGCGCGCTCGCGATCACCGACGAATGCTCGATCGCGGGCGTCGTGCGCGCGCACCTCGCGGCGAAGGAATGCGGCCTGCCACTCATCGTCGGCGCGGAGTTCCATCTGCGCTGCGGGCTCGGCCTCGTCGCGCTCGCGACCGATCGGCGCGGCTACGGCAGCCTCTGCCGCCTGATCACGCGCGGGCGACGCGCGGCGCAGAAGGGCAGTTACGACCTCGGCTTCGACGACGTCGATGCGCTGCTCGGACACTGCCTCGTGCTGTGGCTGCCGCCGGCGGACCTGTCCGATGCGGCGCGCGTCCTGTCGATGGCGGGGCGGGTCCGCGAGCGCTTCGCGGGCGATGCGTGGCTCGCGGTCGAGCTGCTGCGCGAGCGGGACGATGCGGCGCGGCTCGCCGCGCTGACGCGGCTCGGCGAACATGCAGGGCTGCCGCTCGTCGCGGGCGGTGATGTGCACATGCACGTGCGCACGCGGCGGCGATTGCAGGATGCGTTGACCGCGGTCCGGCTCGGCGTACCGGTCGCCTCCGCGGGCTACGCGCTCCATCGCAACGGCGAGCGGCATCTGCGCGAGCCGGTGCGTCTCGCGAAGATCTATCCGCCGGCGCTGCGCGCCGCGACGCTCGAGATCGCGGAGCGCTGCCGCTTCTCGCTCGAGGAGCTGCGCTACCAGTATCCGCACGAGGTCGTGCCGGCCGGCGAGACGGCGAGTTCGCACCTGCGCCAGCTCACCGAAGCGGGCGTGCGCTGGCGCTGGCCGCGGGGCGAGCCCGTGGAAGCGCGCGCGCTGATCGAGCACGAGCTCGCGCTGATCGCGGACCTGCGGTACGAGGCGTACTTCCTCACCGTGCACGACATCGTGCGCTTCGCACGCGGCGAGGGGATCCTCTGCCAGGGGCGCGGCTCGGCCGCGAACTCGGTCGTGTGCTACTGCCTCGGCATCACCGAGGTGGATCCCGCGCACGTGCAGATGCTGATGGAGCGTTTCATTTCGCGCGAGCGCGACGAGCCGCCCGACATCGATGTCGATTTCGAGCACGAGCGGCGCGAGGAGGTGATCCAGTACCTCTATCGCAAGTACGGCCGCGAGCGCACGGCGCTCACCGCGGCCGTGATCTCCTACCGTCCGCGCAGCGCGCTGCGCGATCTCGGCAAGGCGCTCGGTTTCGACCCGGCGCTCATCGAGCGCCTCGCCGGCGCGATGCAGTGGTGGGACCGGAGCGATGATCCCGCCGGGTGTCTCGCCGCGGCGGGCTGCGATCCGGCAAGCCCCGCGCTCATGCGTCTCGTCGAACTCACGCACGAGCTGATCGGCTTTCCGCGCCACCTGTCGCAGCACGTGGGCGGGTTCGTGATCTCGGAAGGCCCGCTCGAGGAACTCGTGCCGATCGAGAACGCGGCGATGGCGGATCGCACGGTGATCGAATGGGACAAGGACGACCTCGATGCACTCGGGCTGCTGAAAGTCGATGTGCTCGGGCTCGGCATGCTGACGGCGCTGCGCCGCGCGTTCGCGAGCCTGAGCGCGCTGCGCGGCGCGCCATTCGGCATGGCGGACGTGCCGCAGGACGATCCGGCGGTCTACGACATGATCTGCCGGGCCGATACGGTCGGCGTCTTCCAGATCGAATCGCGCGCGCAGATGTCGATGCTGCCGCGTCTGAAACCACGCAATTACTACGACCTCGTGATCCAGGTCGCGATCGTGCGGCCGGGCCCGATCCAGGGCGACATGGTGCATCCGTACCTGCGCCGCCGCGAGGGCAGCGAGCCGGTCGACTACCCGGGGCCCGAGGTGCGGCACGTGCTCGAGCGCACGCTCGGGGTGCCGCTGTTCCAGGAGCAGGTGATGCAACTCGCGATCGAGGCGGCCGGCTTCACGCCGGGCGAGGCCGATGCGCTGCGCCGCTCGATGGCCGCGTGGAAACGTCGCGGCGGCCTCGGCCACTTCGAGGGCCGCCTGATCGAGGGCCTGCGCGCGCGCGGCTACACGGAGGAGTTCGCGCAGCGGATCTTCCGCCAGATCCAGGGCTTCGGCGAATACGGCTTCCCGGAATCGCACGCGGCGAGCTTCGCGCTCCTCGTCTACATCTCCGCGTGGCTCAAGCACTACGAACCCGCGGCATTCACCTGCGCGCTGCTGAACAGCCTGCCGATGGGGTTTTACGCGCCGGCGCAGCTCGTGCGCGATGCGCGCGAGCACGGTGTCGAGGTGCGCGGCGTCGATGTGGCGGCGAGCGGACGGGAGTCGGCCCTCGAGGACGGCCGCGCGCTGCGCGTCGGTCTCTCGTGCGTGTCGGGCTTCGGTGCGGAGGCGGCGGAGCGGCTCGTGGCCGCGCGCCGTGTGCAGCCGTGGCGTGACGTGCAGGACCTCGCCACGCGCGCCGCGCTCGACCGACGCGAGCTCGAGGCGCTCGCCGCGGCGGGGGCGCTCGCGCAGCTCGCGGGCCATCGTCATCGCGCGTTCTGGGAAGTCGCCGGCAGCGAACGCGCGCTGCCCGCGGCGCCGCCGTCCGCGGTGGGCGAGGGCGTGCCGTTGCTCGCGGCGCCCACCGAGGGTCACGACATCGTCGCCGACTACCGCGCGCTCGGCTTCACGCTCGGCCGCCACCCGCTCGCGCTGCTGCGCGAACGGCTCGCGCGCGAGCGCATCGTCGCGACGCGCGATCTCGATGCGCTCGCCGACGGCAGCGCCGTGCGCACCGCGGGGCTCGTGATCACGCGCCAGCGGCCGGGCAGCGCGAGCGGCGTCACCTTCGTCACGATCGAGGACGAGACCGGGCACGCCAATCTCGTCGTGTGGAAGCAGGTCGCCGAGGCGCAGCGGCGCGCGCTGCTCGAGGCGCGCCTGCTCGAAGTGCACGGCCGCCTGCAGCGCGAGGGGCTCGTCACGCACGTGATCGCGGAGCGGCTGATCGACCGCTCGGCGCTGATCGGCGCCCTCGTTTCACGCTCGCGCGATTTCCATTGATAGACTTGCGCGATGCCCGAGTCGCAGAGAGCGCCGCCGCTCGTCGTCACCGGCCTCGCCAGGCGCTTCGCCACCGACCGGCCGCCGGTGTTCGCCGCCGTCGCGCTCGAACTCGCCGCCTGCGAGTACGTCGCGATCATGGGCGAATCGGCTGCCGGCAAGTCGACGCTGCTCAACCTGATCGCCGGCCTCGATCGTGCGGACGAAGGATCGATCCGGCTGGACGGTGTCGAAGTCACGGCGCTCGACGACGATGCCGCGACACGCCTGCGCCGCGAGCGGGTCGGGTTCGTCTTCCAGGCCTTCCATGTGCTGCCGTACCTGACTGTCGCGCAAAACGTGGCGGTGCCCCTGCAGCTGCTCGGTGTCGCCGCGCGCGATGCGAGGGCGCGCGTCGCCGACATGTTGCGCGCGGTCGATCTGGCACAGGCGGGCGAGCGCTACCCGCGCGAGCTGTCGGGCGGGGAACTGCAGCGCGTCGCGATCGCGCGCGCACTCGTTCACCGGCCACGTCTCGTCCTGGCCGATGAGCCGACGGGCAATCTCGATCCGCGTACGGCCGCGCAGATCCTGGCGCTGCTCCGCGAGCAGGTGCGGGCGAGCGGCGGCGCGGGGCTCCTGGTCACGCATTCGCCGGTGGCGGCGCGGACAGCGGATCGGGTGCTGCGCCTCGGCGCACAGGGCCTCACGACCTTCGAGCCGGGTGCGTGGGCCACGTGAGACTGTGGTGGGCGCTGTGGCTCGCCGGGTGGCGCGATCGCCCGGGGCGGCTCTTCGCATCGATATTCGCCCTCGCGCTCGGCGTCGCGCTCGCCTCGGCGGTCCACCTCGTCAATCGCAGTGCGCTCGATGAGTTCGAGCAGGCGGCGCGCCGCTTCGCGGGTGAGGCGGACTTCATCGTCCGTGGCGCGCCGAGCGGCTTGGCGGAGGCGTTGTATCCCGCCGTCGCGCGTGCGCCCGGAGTCGCATTCGCCAGCCCCGTCCTCGAACTGTCGGTGGCGGCGTATCCCGCGGGTGCGACCCCGCCTCGCACCGTGGTCCTGCCGATCCTCGCGCTCGACCCGCTGCGCGCCACGCGCCTGCAGCCGGCGTTGCTCGGCAGCCTCGCGGGTGCGCTGCGCGGGTTTTTCGGGCCGAACGGCGTGTTCCTGAGCGCTCGCGCGGCGGCGGAGCTCGACCTGCGCACGGGCAGCACCTTCGAGGTGCTGGTGGGCACTTCGCGCCGCCGGCTCGAAGTGCTGGGCCTCCTCGACGAGGCCGCATATCCGGGGATGCTCGGCATCATGGACATCGCCGCGGCGCAGTGGCTGTTCGGCAGGCTCGGCGTGCTCGACCGCATCGATGTGCGGGTCGCGCAAGGCGCGAGCGCGCCCAGCGTACGCGCAGCGATCGCGCCGCTCCTGCCGGCCGGAGTCAGCATCGCGGTGCCCGGGGTGGACAGCGCGCGCATCGCATCCGCCACGCGTGCGTACCGGGTGAACCTCGACATGCTGGCGCTCGTCGCCGTGCTGACGGGCGGCTTTCTCGTGCTCGCCACGCAAGCGCTGTCCGTCCTGCGTCGACGCACCGCGCTCGGGCTGCTGCGGGCACTCGGTGTCACGCGCAGCGAACTGCGGCGTGCGCTCGTGATCGAGGGCGCGCTTTCCGGCGTGATCGGCGCTGTGGTGGGCGTTGCGCTCGGGCAGGAGGTGGGCGCCTTCCTGCTGCAGGCCTTCGCGGGCGACCTCGGTGCCGGACAGTTCCGCGGGGTCGTCGAGCGACCCGTCCTGCAACCGCTCGAGGCGCTGGCCTTTGTCGTGGCAGGTACCCTCACCGCTGCCGCGGCCGCGTGGCTGCCCGCGCACGAGGCGGCGGCGAGACCGCCCGCGCGTGCGCTGAAGGCGGGCGATGCCGAGGTGCTGCTGGCACGGGTGCGACCCTGGCGTTGGGGACTTGCGCTGGTGGCGGTCGGCGTCGCGCTGGCGGGCCTGCCCGCGCTGCACGGCTTGCCGGTGTTCGGCTATGGGGCGATCGCGGCGCTGCTCGCGGGCGGCGTCCTGCTCGTGCCCGGCATTGCCGCGCGCGTGCTCGCGGCGTGGCCGCCGCCGCGGAATGCGCCGCTCGCGCTGGCGGTCGCGCAGCTGCGCGGCAGCATCGCGCAGGCCTCGATCGGGCTCGCGGCCGTGATCGTCAGCTTCAGCCTCATGGTCGCGATGGCCATCATGGTGCACTCGTTCCGCGTGTCGTTCGTCGACTGGCTCGCGCGGAGCCTGCCCGCCGGTCTGCAGCTGCGCATCGGCCACGGCAGCGACACGGCCACGCTCGACGAGGCGACGCAGGCGCGGCTCGCCGCGGTCGGCGGGATCGAGACGGCGGAGTTTCGCCGCACGTTCGCCGTGTCGCTGCGCCGGGGCATGACGCCCGTCCACGTCGTCGCGACGAACCTCGACGGCGAGCAGGCCCCGCCGCAGCTCGCGATCGTGACGAGTGCGCGCGTCGAGCGCGCGGCCGGCGAGGCGCCGCTCTGGATCTCGGAGGCGATGCAGGACCTGTATGGCTGGCGCGCCGGCGATGACGTGACCTTGCCGATCGCGGGGCGCGCCATCCGCTTTCGTGTCGCCGGCGTGTATCGGGACTATGGCCGCTCGAGTGGCAGTGTGGTCCTCTCGCGTGTGCTCTATCGGTCGTTGACAGGGGATCGAAGCGCGAACGAAGCCGTGTTCCGCCTGGCGCCCGACGCATCGCCCGATGCCGTGGTGCGCGCGATGCACGCGGCGGTCGATGTCGGCGCCGCGCTGCAGATTCGCACCACGCACGAGGTGCGCGAGCGCTCGCTCGCGAACTTCGACCGCGCGTTCGCCGTCACTTATGCACTCGAGGCGATCGCAGTCCTGATCGGGCTCCTCGGCGTTGGCGTCAGCGCTGCCGCGATGGCGCTCGCGCGACGCGGCGAGTTCGGCATGCTGCGCCACATCGGCTTGCTGCGCCGGCAGGTCCTTGCGATGCTCGCGGGGGAAGGCCTCCTCACGAGCACGATCGGCGTGGGTTGCGCGCTCGCGCTCGGCGGCGTGCTGAGTATCGTGCTGGTGCGCGTCATCAACCGGCAATCGTTCCTGTGGAGCATCGATCTCGCCGTGCCGTGGGGGCTGCTCGCGGCGCTCGTGCTGGCGCTGCTCACGCTGGCCGCCGCCACCGCATTCGTGAGCGGGCGCGCGGCGCTCGCCGGCGATGCCGTGCGCGCCGTGCGGGAGGACTGGTGAAGCGCCGCGAGGCTGCGTGGGCCGTCGCGCTGCTGCTCGCGCTCGCGAGCGCCGCCGCTGCGCCACCGCCGCCCGTCGTGCCGGGCCATGCGCTGTCCTTTCCGCAGGACGGGGGCAGCCACCCGGCGTTCCTGACGGAATGGTGGTATGCCACCGGGTGGCTGCGCACCCGGCAGGGCGAGGATCTCGGCTTCCAGATCACGTTCTTTCGTTCCCGGCAGCCGCAGGCCGACGCCAATCCGAGCGCGTTCGCGCCGCGCCAGATCGTGATTGCACACGCGGCGCTCGCGGACCCCGCCGACGGGCGATTACGCCACGATCAGCGCATCGCGCGTGCGGGCTTCGGGCTCGCGGGGGCACGCGAGGGCGACACGCAGGTCTGGATCGACGACTGGCGGCTCGAGCGCGAGGTGTCGGGCTACGTGCTCCAGGCGTCGTCGGATTCGTTCTCGCTGCGATTGACACTCGCGCCGACCCGGCCGCCGATGCCGAACGGCGAGGCGGGGTACAGTCGCAAGGGCGCGGCGCCACTTGCCGCGAGCTACTATTACAGCGAGCCACAGCTTGGCGTCCGGGGAGAGATCGCGCGCGACGGACGGCGCGATGCGGTCACCGGCGAGGCGTGGCTCGACCACGAGTGGTCGAGCGAACCGCTCGAACCCGGCGCGGTGGGCTGGGACTGGGTGGGCCTCAACCTGGCGGATGGCGGGGCGTTGATGGCGTTCCGGATCCGGGATCGCGATGGCGGTGTGCGCTACGCGGGCGGCACCTTGCGGACCACGGGCGGTGCTACGCGTGCGCTGGCGCCCTCCGACATCGTGTTCACGCCGCTTCGCCACTGGCGCTCGCCGCGCACCGGGATCGATTATCCGGTCGAGTGGCGGCTGCGCGCCGCGACGCTCGACGTGCTGCTCGAGCCGTTGATGGACGACCAGGAGAGCGATGTGCGCCTCACGACGGGCGCCATCTATTGGGAAGGCGCCGTGCGGGCGCGCGCGGCGGGCCGCGAAGCCGGCAGGGGCTACCTCGAGCTGACGGGCTACGGCGAGCCGCTGTCGTTGCGGTAGCTCGCGAGGTGCCCGACCGGCACCCGCAAGGAGTGCTTCACCGTATCGAGCACGATGCTCGAGTGTACGTCGCGTACGCCGGGAATCTTGAGCAACTGCTTCAACACGAGCGTACTGAGCGCCTCGAGATCGGGGGCGATCACCTGCAGCATGAAGTCGTACTCGCCGGTCGTCGCGTGGCAACTCACGACCTGCTCGATCGCTGCGAGCGCACGCTCGAAGTTCTCGACATTCTCGTCGGTGTGGTGATCGAGCTTCACCTGGATGAAGGCCTGCACATTGAGCCCGAGCTTCACGCGATCGACGATCGCGGTGTACCCCGCGATCACGCCGCGCTGCTCGAGCTGGCGGACCCGCCGCGCACAGGGAGTACCGGTGAGGCCGATGCGTTCCCCGAGCTCGACGACCGACAAGCGGCCATCCGCCTGCAGCTCGGCGACGATGCGTGCGTCGATGCGGTCGAGTGTCATGGTGACAACCTCCATTATAGATCAACTTCGTGGAGATTAGCACTAATCCAATCGCCTAGAATAGCTGGGTTTGGTGTTTTTCACCCCTGGATCCGGCGTACGCTGGCGCGCGGGGGTACCTCATGGCAGCAGCCGCGGAAAACCACTCCCCGCATGCGGGGGCACCGGATATCGACTGGTCGCGAGTCGCGGCCACAGCCTTGCTGTCGCGGGCGCTGGACGACCTCGAGGAATCAAAGCTGGTGCCGGCGCGCCAGGTGCTCTACCAGTTTTCCGCGCGAGGACACGACGTCACCCAGGCGTTGCTCGGCCAGATGCTGGGCGGCGCGCACGACGGCGTGTCGGTCTACTACCGTTCGAGGCCGCTGATGCTCGCCCTCGGTCTGCCGCTCGAAACAGCCCTCGCGTCGACGATGATGCGGGCGGGCGGCGTCAGCGACGGCCGGGACATCGGCGTCGTGTTCAACCTGCCACGCCACGATGGACCGTGCGTCCTCCCTGCCTGCGGCGGCGTCGGCACGCAGTACACGCCCGCCGTGGGCTGGGCCCAGGCCATCCGTTACCACGCGCGCGTGCTGCGGGATGCGACCTGGAGCGGCAGCATCGCGATCGCGCACGGCGGCGAAGCGTCGACCGCGAGCAATGGTTTCTGGGCGGCGCTCAATGTCGCGACGACACAGCGCCTGCCGATGCTGTTCTATATCGAGGACAACGGCTATGGAATCTCGGTGCCGTCGACCTGGCAGACACCGGGCGGCAACATCGCGGCGAATCTCGCGGCCTTTCGCGGCCTGCGCGTCTTCGACGGCGACGGCGGGGACCCGTGCGGGGCCGCGCTGCTGATGGCGCAGGCCCTCGCGGCCGTGCGCGCCGGGGAGGGCCCGGCGCTGCTGCGCCTCACGGTGCCGCGCCTGTCGGGCCATTCGGGACAGGACACGCAGACTTACAAGAGCGCCGACGAAATCGCGGCCGAGCGCGCGCGCGATCCGCTCACGCGCCTGCGTGCCCATATCGTGCCCGCGCTGCTGAGCGAAGCCGCGTGGGCTGCGCTCGAAGCGCGGGCGCAGGCGGACGTGGCGCAGGCGCTGTCGGCGGCGGAGCGGCGGGCGCCGCCGGAGGTGCTGGACGTCACGCGTCATGTGTTCACCGAGCACGACGCGGCCGGGGCGCCGCAGTGGCAGCGACAGGGCGGGCCGCGTGGCGCCGGCATCGAACCGCGTGCCGGCGATGAAACGCCACGGCCGGCAGGGCCTCGCATCAACATGGTCACCGCCATTCGCCGCACGCTCGAGACCGAGCTCGCGACGAACCCGCGGGTGCTCGCCTTCGGGGAGGACGTGGGGCGCAAGGGCGGGGTGCACACGGCCACGCTCGGGCTGCAGGAGAAGTTCGGGGCCACCCGCGTGTTCGATACGTCGCTGTCGGAGGAGGGCATCATCGGCCGCGCCGTGGGTCTCGCGCTCGCGGGCCTCGTGCCGGTGCCGGAGATCCAGTTCCGCAAGTATGCCGAACCGGCGGCGGAGCAACTCGGCGACTGCGGCACGATGCGCTGGCGTACCGCCAACCGCTTTGCGGCGCCGATGGTCGTGCGCATGCCCGGCGGGTATTTCAAGTGCGGCGACCCCTGGCACAGCCAGAGCAACGAAGTGCAGTTCGCGCACGCGGTGGGCTGGCGCGTGGCGATGCCCTCGAACGCCGAGGATGCGGCGGGGCTGCTGCGGGCGGCACTGCGCGGCAATGAACCGACCGTTTTCTTCGAGCATCGCGCCATGCTCGACAGCGCATGGGCGCGACGCCCGTGGCCGGGGGATGACTACGTGGTGCCCTTCGGGCGGGCCCGCTGCGTGCGCGCCGGCGACGAACTCACCGTCGTGGCCTGGGGCGCGATGGTCGAACGCTGCGAGACCGCGGCGGCGCAGTCCGCGGTCGATGTCGAGCTGCTCGACCTGCGCACGATCGTGCCGTGGGATCGCGACGCCGTGCTCGCATCGGTGCGCCGCACGCGCCGGTGCCTGATCGTGCACGAGGACACGATGACCGCGGGATTCGGCGCCGAGATCGCGGCCGTGCTCGCGCGCGAGGCGTTCTTCGATCTCGACGCACCGATCGAGCGGATCGCGATGCCCGACATACCGAGCCCGCACAGCCCGCTGCTGCTGGAGGCGGCGCTGCCTGGCGTGCCGCAGATCATCGCCGCGATGCGCGCGGTCGCGAGCACCTGATGGCGGCGCGCGTGGAAGTGCGGGCGCCACTCGGCGAGACCGAGGGTGCCCGCTCGCAGGTGCAGCGCTGGCTGAAGGCGCCCGGGGACTTCGTCGGTGCGAACGAGCCGCTGCTCGAGCTCGAAACCGACAAGGTCACCGTCGAGATCGCGGCGCCTGTCGGCGGCACGCTGCACGAAATCGTGAAGCCCGCCGAGACCGATGTCGCGCCCGGCGATCTGCTCGCGATCATCGTCCCCGCGGCGGAAGGCGGGGTCGCCGCCGCGCAGCCGGGGCCGGTGTCGGCGCCTGCCGCGGCGGGTCATGCACCCGGGCCGCGGGCATCGTCGCGCGATCCGGGGGGGGCCACGCCGAGCCCCGCCGTACAACGGCTGCTGGCCGAGCGGGGGCTCACGGCGGCACAGGTGCGCGGATCGGGCCGCGACGGGCGTATCACGATCGACGATGTACTCGCAGCGGCCGCGCCTCGCGACGCGCAGGCGGGGATGGCGCCGCCGGCCCCCGTTGTCGCGCGGCCCGCACCCGCCGGGGAGGCGGCGCCCGAGGCGGGCACGCGCCGGGAGCCGCACAGCGCGATGCGCCGCCGCATCGCCGAGCGGATGGTCGAGAGCCTGCGCGAGGCCCCGCATGTCACGACGATGTTCGAGGTCGATCTCGGCGCCGTGCTCGCGCATCGCGCGCGCCACCAGGCGCAGTTTGCGCAGGAGGGTATCCCGCTCACGCTCACCGCGTACTTCCTCGCGGCCTGCGTGGCCGCGATCCGGGCGGTGCCCGAGGTGAACAGCCGCTGGACCGAGGACGCGCTCGAACTGCACGAGGCGATGCACATCGGTGTGGCGACCGCGCTCGGGGAACGCGGGCTCGTCGTGCCCGTCGTGCGCGACGTGCAGGCGCTCGATCTGCGGGGCATCGCGCGGGCGCTCAGGGATCTCGTCGCGCGCGCGCGCGAGGACGCCCTCACGCCGGCGGACGTGCGCGGCGGCACCTTCACGATCTCGAACCATGGCGTGAGCGGCAGCCTCGTGGCGGCGCCGATCATCATCAACCAGCCGCAGTCCGCGATCCTCGGCGTCGGGCGGCTCGAGAAGCGCGCCGTCGTCGTGACGGAGGACGGCGTGGACCGCGTCGTCGTGCGGCCGCGGTGCTACGTGACGCTCACGATCGATCATCGCGTGATGGACGGACAGCGCGCCAACCATTTCCTCGGGGTACTGGTGCGCGAACTGGAACAGGTATCAAATTGACGACCATGGACACCGCGGCACTCGAGGAACGTTTCCAGGCCCGGATCGACGCCGACGAGCGGATCGAACCGAAGGACTGGATGCCCGACGCCTACCGACGCACCCTGGTTCGGCAGATGTCGCAGCACGCCCACTCCGAGATCGTCGGCATGCTGCCCGAAGGCAACTGGATCACGCGCGCACCGACCCTGAAGCGCAAGGCCATCCTGATGGCGAAAGTGCAGGACGAGGGCGGCCACGGCGCCTATCTCTATGGCGCCACCGAGACGCTCGGGGTGACGCGTGATGCGTTGATCGAGGAGTTGCTCACGGGTGCCGCGCGCTATTCCAGCATCTTCAACTACCCGACGCCGACCTGGGCGGACATCGGCGCGATCGGCTGGCTGGTCGACGGTGCGGCGATCATGAACCAGATTCCGCTGTGCCGCTGCTCGTACGGGCCGTATGCGCGTGCGATGGTGCGCATCTGCAAGGAAGAGAGTTTCCACCAGCGGCAGGGCTACGACATCATGCTCGCGCTCGCGCGCGGCACGCCCGCGCAGCGGCGCATGGCGCAGGAAGCGCTCGAGCGCTGGTGGTGGCCCGCGCTGATGATGTTCGGGCCGCCCGATGCCGATTCGAAGCATTCGGCGCAATCCATGCGCTGGCGGATCAAGCGCTTCAGCAACGACGAGCTGCGCCGGCGCTTCGTCGAGTTCACGGTGCCGCAGGCGCGGTATCTCGGGCTCGCGGTCCCGCAGGGCGAGATCGACTGGCGCGAGTTCGACCTGGTGCTGAAGGGACACGGTCCGTGCAATCGCGAGCGGATCGCCGCGCGCCGCCGGGCCCACGAGAACGGCCGCTGGGTGCGCGAGGCCGCGCTCGCCTGGGCCGGCAAGCAGCGCCCGAAGCGGCGCGAGGCGGTGTGATGACGACAGCGAACGAGTGGCCGCTCTACGAGGTGTTCATCCGCGCGCGTGGCGGGCTCGACCACAAGCACGTCGGGAGTATCCACGCGACCGACGAACGCATGGCCCTCGAACATGCGCGCGACGTCTACACGCGCCGGCAGGAGGGCGTCAGCATCTGGGTGGTGAAGTCGAGCGAGATCGTCGCGTCCGACCCGTCCGACGCGGAGGCGTTCTTCGAGCCGGCACGCGACAAGGTCTACCGTCACCCGACCTTCTACGACATACCGGACGAGGTGAAGACGCTGTGAGCGCAGCCGGCATCGACGATCCGCATTGCGCGTATGTCCTGCGCCTCGCGGATTCGAACCTCGTGCTCGCGCAGCGGCTCGGCGAGTGGATCGGACATGCGCCGGCGCTCGAAGAGGATCTCGGGCTCGCGAATACGGCGCTCGATCTCCTCGGCCAGGCGCGCCTGCTCCTGACGCACGCCGGCGATCTCGAAGGGCTGGGTCGCGACGAAGATGCGCTCGCATTCCTGCGCGAGGAACGCGACTACCGGAATGTGGCGCTCGTCGAGCAGCCGAACGGCGACTTCGGCGACACGATCGTGCGGCAGTTTCTCTACGACGCCTGGCAGGTCGAGCTCTACGGCCACCTCGGGGCATCGCAGGATCCGCAGCTCGCGGCCATCGCCGCAAAGGGACTCAAGGAGGCGAATTACCACCTGCGCTTCAGCGCGGGATGGGTCGTGCGCCTCGGTGACGGCACGGTGGAGAGCCACGAGCGCGCGCAAGGATCACTCGATCGCCTGTGGCCGTTCACGGTGGAACTGTGCGAGCCGGACGGGATCGACCGCGCGATGCTCGCGAGCGGCGTCGGCGCGGATCTCGCCGCCGTGCGTGCGGGGTGGGACAGACACGTCGGCAGCACGCTCTCCGAGGCGACGCTTGCCCGTCCGGCCGATCACCCGTGGCGCTGGTTCGGCAAGCGCGGCGAGCACGGAGAGCATCTCGGGCGCCTGCTCGCCGAGATGCAGCACCTGCAGCGCGCGTATCCGGGAGCACAGTGGTGAGCGCGCTGGCGGGCACGATCGAGGCGCGGGTGCGGCACTGCCTCGAGCAGGTGCCGGATCCGGAGATTCCGGTGCTGAGTGTCGTCGACCTCGGCATCGTGCGGCACATCGGGATCGATCCGGACGGCACCGTGGAGGTCGGGCTGTCGCCGACTTACTCGGGGTGTCCGGCCACGGCGCTCATCCGTGCCCAGGTGGCGAGCGCGCTGCGTGATGGTGGTTGGCGCGACGCACGTATCGTCGAGGTCCTCGCGCCGGCGTGGACCACCGACTGGATCAGCGCCGAAGGTCGCCGCAAGCTCCTCGATTACGGGATCGCGCCACCGACCGCCGGTCCGGTCGCCTGCCCGCAGTGCGGTTCGCAGGATACGCGCAAGCTGAGCGAGTTCGGCTCGACGCCGTGCAAGGCGCTCCACCGCTGCGCGCACTGCCTCGAACCCTTCGATCATTTCAAGTGCCTGTAGCCGCATGCTGCGCTTCCACCCGCTCACGCTCAGATCGAGGACCGCCATCGCGGACGACGCGGTGTCGCTCGTATTCGAGGTCCCGGCGGCATTGCGTGACGAGTATCGTTTCGTGGCGGGCCAGCATCTCGCGCTGCGCCTCGGCGGGCATGGAGACGAGCGCCGCACCTACTCGATCGTGAGCCCGGAGGGCAGCGCGGAGCTGCGCATCGGCGTGCGCGAACAGCCGCACGGCCGCGTCTCGCCGTGGCTCGCGCGGCAGGTCGCGATCGGCGAGAGCGTCGATGTCCTGACGCCGAACGGCAGCTTCCACGCGCAGCCCGATCCGGGGCGCGCGATGGGGCGTGTCGCGTTCGTCGCCGGCAGCGGCATCACGCCGGTGCTGTCGATCGCGGCGACCACTCTCGCCCGCGAGCCGCGGAGCCGCTTCGTGCTGTTCTACGGCAACCGCACCGCGGCGAGCACGATGTTCCTCGAGGACGTGATGGCGCTCAAGAACCGCTACCCGGCGCGCTTCGCCGTGCATTGCCTCTTCACGCGCGAGCCGCAGGACATCGAAATCCTGAACGGCCGCATCGATGCGGCGCGGGTCGGCGAGTTCGCCCGTTACTTCTTCGATGTGCGCGCGGTCGACGAGTATTTCCTGTGCGGCCCGGGGTCGATGAACGACGACATCGCGGCGGCCCTGCGGGCGCTCGGCGCGACCGGGCCCATCCACGCCGAGTATTTCGGGGTCGATACGGCGGGCGCAGCGCAAACGGCGCGGGCAGCGGTGGGTGCGCCGGCGGTCGCCGCGGGCACGCGCGTGACGCGCGTGACCGTGATCATGGACGGTCGCCGGCGCAGCTTCGACATGTCCACCGCGGACGGCGAGACCGTGCTCGATGCCGCGGAACGCGCCGGCCTCGACCTGCCGTACTCCTGCCGCGCCGGCATCTGCTCGACCTGCCGCGCGAAAGTGCTCGCGGGCGAGGTCGTCATGGACCAGAACCATGCGCTCGAAGACCGGGAAGTGGCGGACGGCTTCGTGCTGTGTTGCCAGTCCCACCCGACGAGCGCGGAACTCGAGATCACCTACGACGAATAGGCGCGTCATGCCGTACGAGACCATCCGTTTCAGCATCGAGCAGGGCGTCGCGCGCCTGACGCTCGATCGCCCCGGGAAGCTCAACAGTTTCAATACGACCATGCATGCGGAAGTACGCGCGGCGCTCGCGCGCGTCACGACCGAGGGCGCCCGCGTCCTCGTGCTCACGGGCGCGGGCCGCGCATTCTGCGCGGGGCAGGATCTCGCCGATCGTGCCGTGGCGCCCGGGGGCGCCGCCGTGGACCTCGGGGAATCGATCGAGCGCCACTACAAGCCGCTCGTGCTCGCGATCCGCAACTTGCCGCTGCCGGTGATTGCGGCGGTCAACGGCGTGGCCGCGGGGGCGGGCGCCAATATTGCCCTCGCCTGCGATCTCGTCATCGCGACCCGGTCGGCGACCTTCATCCAGTCCTTCTGCAAGCTCGGGCTCGTGCCCGACTCGGGAGGCACCTGGAGTCTGCCGCGACTCGTCGGACAGGCGCGCGCGCTCGGCCTCGCACTGCTCGGCGAGAAGCTCACCGCGGAGGAGGCGGCGCAGTGGGGCCTGATCTGGCGCTGTGTCGACGATGCGGCGTTCGTGGCCGACGTCGATGCGCTCGCCGCCCGGCTCGCCACGGCGCCCACGCGCGGGCTCGCGCGCACCAAGCAGGCGATCCACGAAGCGTGGGGCCAGCCCCTCGATGCGCAGCTCGACCGCGAACGGGACTTCCAGCGCGAGCTCGGGCAGTCCGCCGATTACGCGGAAGGCGTCGCGGCATTCATCGCCAAGCGTGCGCCTGTGTTCACGGGTCGATGAGGCGGTCGTGAGCGACACGGCCCGAACCCTCGCGGAAGAGAGCGTTCGTGCGATGTGGTCGCGCGATGCGGCGTCACAGGCGCTCGGCATGCGCGTGATCGAGGTGCGTCCGGGCCATGCGCAGGTGGCGATGGCGGTGCGCGCGGACATGACGAACGGCCACGGCATCTGCCACGGCGGGCTCATCTTCGCGCTCGCCGACAGTGCGTTCGCCTGCGCCTGCAACTCCTGCGGCGGCACGACGGTGGCCGCGGGCGCCACGATCGATTTCCTGCTGCCCGCGCGCGTGGGCGACGAGCTGCTCGCCACGGCGGTCGAGCGTTCGCGATCGCGGCGCACCGGGCTTTACGACGTGACCGTCGCGAACGGCGCCGGCGCGGTGATCGCGCTCTTTCGCGGCAGGTCACACCGGATCGGGGAGATGCCATGCAGCTGAAGAGCTATGTGACCGGCCAGTGGTACGCGGGCGCGGGCGACGGAGCGTCATTGCGCGATGCGACGACAGGCGAGGTGGTGGCGACCGTTGCGTCCGCGGGCATCGATTTCGCGGCCGTGCTCGCGTACGCGCGACAGGTCGGCGGACCGGCCCTGCGACGACTCACGTTCCACGAGCGCGCCGCGTGCCTCAAGGCGCTCGCGAAGCGGCTCATGGAGCTGAAGGAGGAGTTCTACACGCTGTCGTTCGCGACCGGTGCGACACGCGCCGATTCATGGATCGACATCGAAGGGGGCATCGGCACGCTGTTCGCGTATGCGAGCCGCGGCGTACGCGAGCTGCCGAACGGGCACATGTACATCGACGGCGAGCCCGAAGCGCTCTCGAAGTCCGGGGCCTTTTCCGGCCGTCACATCTGTGTGCCGCGGGAGGGCGCCGCGGTGCACGTGAACGCGTTCAACTTCCCGGTCTGGGGCATGCTCGAGAAGCTCGCGCCTGCACTGCTCGCCGGCATGCCGGCGGTCGTGAAGCCTGCGACGGCGACCGCTTACCTCACCGAACTCGTGTTCCGGCGCATCATCGAATCGGGCCTGCTGCCGGAGGGCGCCGTCCAGCTCTTGTGCGGCAGCGTCGGCGACCTGTTCAATCATCTCGGCGCACAGGATGTGGTCTCGTTCACCGGTTCGGCGTCGACCGCGGCGCAACTGCGCGCACACCCGGCCGTGATCGCACACGCGGTGCGCTTCATCGGCGAGACCGATTCGATCAATTCCTGCGTGCTCGGCGCGGATGCGGCGCCCGGGACGCCCGAGTTCGACGCCTTCGTGCGCGAGGTCGTGCGCGAGATGACCGCGAAGGCGGGGCAGAAGTGCACGGCCATACGCAAGGCGCTCGTGCCGGCCGCACAGCTCGAGCCGACGCTCGACGCGTTGCGCGCGGCGTTGTCGAAAGTGGTCGTTGGCGATCCCCGCCGCGAGGAGGTGCGCATGGGGCCGCTCGCCAGCCTCGCCCAGCGGCGCGAAGTGCTGGCGCGGATCGCCGACCTCAGGCGCGAGGCGGATATCGTCAGCGATGCCGTGCCCGATCTCGTCGGTGCCGATCGGGAACGTGGCGCCTTCATTCCGCCGACCCTGCTGGTCGCGCGCCGCCCGCAGGGGGCACGGCAGCTGCACTCGGTCGAGGCGTTCGGCCCCGTGTGCACGGTGCTGCCCTACGAGTCCAATGCCGCGGCGGTCGCGCTGGCCAATCGGGGCGAAGGGAGCCTCGTGTCCTCGGTGTTCACGGCCGACGAGGGCGTAGCACGGGAGCTCGCGCTCGGCCTTGCGCCGTGGCACGGGCGACTGCTTTTCGTGAACCGGGAGTGCGCGCGGGAATCGACCGGGCACGGCTCGCCGCTCCCGGGCCTCGTGCACGGCGGACCGGGCCGGGCGGGCGGCGGGGAGGAGATGGGCGGCCTGCGCGGCGTGATGCACTACCTGCAGCGCACGGCGCTCCAGGGCAGCCCCTCGACACTCGCCGCGATCACCGGCCGATGGCAGCGCGGCGCGCGCGAGCTCACGAGCGACGTGCACCCGTTTCGGCGCACGCTGCCGGAACTGCACATCGGCGAGACCCTGCACTCCGCGGAGCGCGAGGTGACACTCGACGATATCGAGCGCTTCGCGGCATTGAGCGGCGACACGTTCTATGCGCACATGGACGAGACGGCGGCGAAGCGCAATCCGCTCTTCGGTGGCCGCGTGGCGCACGGCTATTTCCTGATCTCCGCCGCCGCAGGGCTGTTCGTGGACCCGCCTTACGGGCCGGTGCTCGCCAACTACGGCCTCGAACGCCTGCGCTTCGCGAAGCCCGTGCGACCGGGCGACCGCATCAGGGTGCGGCTCACCTGCAAGGCGAAATCGCTGCGCGCCGAGAAGGGTTATGGCGAGGTGACCTGGGACACGGAGATCACGAACCAGGACGGCGAGGTCGTCGCGAGCTACGACGTGCTCACGATGGTCAGCACTGAACCGGTGGGCGAAGAATGATCTGGCGCACTGGGTGCCAGACTACGGGATAGGCGACGCGCCCCGCGCACCTCGTGGCCGCGCCTGCCCCATGCCGCATCACGAGGGCGCCGGGAGAGTGGATTCATGACGACGCGATCGTTCTGGCCGTGCCTGCGGCTCGTGCTGCTGGTGTTCACGAGCGCCACGACATGGGCCGGTAC
>JBFWQO010000001.1:0-547735 GCA_050249415.1 Steroidobacteraceae bacterium | reverse complement strand
ATGCACTACGACTTGGGGTTCTTCGATCACGAGAGCTCGCGCTTTGAGTGCGCCGAGAACCCGTTCGCTGCTAAGGTGTTACCTATGTCCTCGGAATAATCCGTTACCCATGTGAACGGAATGGACAGAAGATAAATGGTGGCCAGGGTCGGAATCGAACCAACGACACGCGGATTTTCAATCCGCTGCTCTACCAACTGAGCTACCTGGCCGCCGTTGGGAAGGGCCGCGTATTAGAGCCGTGGCGCGGCGGGGCGTCAAGCGGCGTTCAGGGCAAGTCATTGATTCAGCGGGCGCGATTGCGGTCGCGCGCCATCCGGTCCAAGCTATGGTGCATCGCAGGCCATCGCAACGGGGAGCGTCGCCGCCATGGAAAAGACCCTGCTCGACTACTGGTGGGTGCCGCTCGTGCGCGGCATCGTCGCGATCGTATTCGGGGTCCTCGTCCTGCTCTGGCCGGCGATCGGCATCCTCGCATTCCTTGCGCTGATCGCCGCGTTCTGGATCCTCGACGGCGCGTTCTCGATCTACTACGCCTCGAGCGCCAAGAACTGGGGCTGGCCGTTCTGGGGCGGCCTCGTCAGCGTGCTCGCCGGCATCGCGGCCGTGGCCGCGCCGGGCATCGCCACGCTTTCCATCCTGATCGTGATCGCGGCCTGGGCGATCGTGCGCGGCCTGCTCGAGATCTATGCGGCGATCAAGTTCCGCCGCGTGATCGACTTCGAATGGTGGCTCGCGCTCACCGGCGCGATCAGCATCGTGTTCGGCGTGCTCGTGCTGCGCAATCCCGCCGCCGGTGCGCTCGCGCTCGTCACGCTGATCGGCGCGTTCGCGATCGCGATCGGCGTCGTGTTGATCATCGCGGGATTTCGCATCAAGCGATGCCGCGACAAGCGCCGGCCCATGGGGGTGTGAGGGGCGGCGCTGCCGCGCCGCCCGTCGGCAGCAAACAGCGACCGGCGAACGGCGAACGGCGAACGGCAAGACTACGCCGGCTACGCGTCTGGCTGTTCGCTGTTCGCTGATCGCTATTCGCCGCTCGCTTCGACTGGCTGTTCGCCGTTCGCTAATCCCGGTCCGGTGCCCCGGGCGGAAAGAGCTTCCGATAGGGACGCCCCGCTTCCACCGCGCGCGCGAACGAGGGGCGCGCGCACAGGCGCGCGCGGTAGGCGCGCAGGTTCGCGTGGGATGGGGCGATCGGGTGCACCCAGTCCGCGTAGAACAGCGAAGGCGCGGCGGCGCAATCAGCGAGCGTGAAGCCGCTCCCGGCCGCCCATTCGCGGCCGCGCAACGCGGCATCGAGCCAGCCGTAGGCCGTTTCGAGCAGCGCGTGTGCGTCGGCGACGCCCGCCGGATCGCGCGCATCCGCCGGGCGGATGTGATCGAAGACGATCCGCTGCATCGGCGTCATCACGTAGCAGTCGAAGATGCGATCCATCCGGCGCACGTCCAGCGCGTCACGCGCATCGGCGGGGAGGAGCGCCACGGGCCCCGGGTACTGCTGCCCGAGGTACTCGATGATGATGCTCGATTCGGTCACCGTGCGGCCCGCGTCGACCAGGACCGGCATGCGCTTCAGCGGCCACAGCGACGCGAACTGCGCGTCGGCCGCCGCATCGCCGTTCCACACGAGGCGAAGGTCGAACGGCGTCGCGTTCTCGTACAGGGCGACGATCACCTTCTGGCAGTACGACGAAAAGGGATGCCCGAACAGCGTGAGCGACATGGTGGCCTCCTCTACCCAGGACGATAGTCCTGCGGCAGATCCGACCCGGCGCCGAAGAAAAACTTCTCCATCTCCTGCTCGAGGAACTTGCGCGCCTTCGGGTCGACCGGGGTCAACCGGTATTCATTCATCAGCATCGTCTGGTGGCCGACCCACCGGCCCCACGCCTCCTTCGAGACGTGTTCGAAGATACGTTCGCCGAGGGGACCCGGATACGGCGCGCGATCGAGGCCGGGGGCTTCCTTCTTCAGCAGCACACAATGGACGGTTCGGCTCATGTCAGGCTTTCGAGGATCTGCAATACGGGGGCCGGCAATCCTACCCGCGCCGGCGCGCCCCTGTCATACCAGAGGAGGCGTTCGTCCCCGCCCGTGCCGGCTTCCGCGACGCGATCGCGCCCGCGACAACGCGCGAGGAGCGGCGTGATGAGCAGATCGAAGTGCGTGAAGGCGTGCGGCAGCTCGGCGAGCGGCTGGGCGTCGACTTCCGCGTCGCGCAGCTCGGCCGCCGCGAAGCTGCGTGCCGCGCTCTCCGACGCAAATTCCGGCAGGCACCAGAGGCCGCCCCAGATGCCCTCCGGCGGCCGTCGCTCGAGCAGCACGGCGCCATCGTCGCGCCGCGCGACGAGCATCACGACGGCGCGCACGCGCCGCGCCGTGCGCGCGCGCGCGCGTGGCGCGGGGATCAGGTGCTGGCGATGCGTGCGATGTGCGTTGCAGTCGGCGCGCAGCGGGCACACCGGGCACAGCGGCCGCGTACGCACGCAGACCGTGGCACCGAGATCCATGATCGCCTGCGTGTACTCCGCGACGTCGACGTGTGGCGTCTCGGCCTCGGCGAGCTCCCACAGGCGCTGCGCGACCGCGTGGGTGCCCGGCGAGCCCGTAACGCCGAATCGGCGCGCGAGCACGCGCTTCACGTTGCCGTCGAGTATCGGGTAACGCGCGCCGCGCGACAGCGCGAGGATTGCACCCGCCGTCGATCGGCCGATCCCGGGCAGGCTCTCGATCGCCGCGAACGATTCGGGAAACACGCCATCGAACCCGTCGCGCACGCGCTGCGCGGCCTCGCGCAGGTGCCGCGCGCGGGCGTAGTAGCCGAGGCCCGACCAGTGGTGCAGCACTTCGTCGAGCGGTGCGGCGGCGAGCGTGGCGACGTCGGGGAAGCGCTGCATGAAGCGCTGGAAGTACGGAATCACCGTCGCGACCTGCGTCTGCTGCAGCATGATCTCGGAGATCCACACGCGGTACGGGGAACGATCCTGCTGCCAGGGCAGGTCGTGGCGCCCGTGCGCGCGGTACCAGGCGACGAGCGGCGCGGCGAGGGCGCTCACGGAGCGCTCCGTGCCCTCACGGCCCCGCACCGAGTTGCACGCCCTTCATCCGCACGCCCTCGAGTGTCGCCTCGTCGATATCGAGCGTGCCTTCCGCGCGCAACGCCTTCAGGGCTGGCACCGGCAGCACGAACGGCCTGCTTTCCGCGCCTTCGGGCTTCAGGTAGCGGTCGAGGTCCATGCGATCGGCATGCAGCGCAAAGCGGATCGGGTCCGCCTCCCCGTCGCCCCGCTCGACCCTTCCCGCGAGGCTCGTGTCGTCGAGGCGTACCGTCAGCGGCTCGATGGCCCAGGCCGCGCCCGACATGCGGAATTCCGCGCCGAATTGGAAGCGCGCATAGGCGCGGGCATCCCTCGTGGGCGGCACTGCGATGCCCGCCGCGGCGAGGGTCGCACGCAGCGACACCGGCGCGAGCGCCACCCGGCCTCGCGCGCCGGGGACATCACCGAGCGTCACCTCGACGGCGCCGTCGAGCGTCGCTTCATCGAAGCGCAGACGCCACTCGGGGACATCGATCGATGCCGCCGCGGCGTCATGGCGGATGCGGGGCGCGCTGAACCCGAACGGCACGCCGGCCGCGCCGAAGCGGCCGTCGCGCAGGGTTCCCGTCAGCGACAGGTCGTCGATCCCGGGTGGCGGGCCGGGTATCACCCGCGCTGCGAGACGGACGGCGGCCCGCTCGGCGTGCGCCGCCTGCGACAGGGTGGCCTCGAGTTCGACCTGCATCGGCACACCGCGACGGATCGGCGCGACATCGAGCCGCCGCACGTCGGCGACATACGACTTCGCCGCGGCGAAGTCGTCGAAGACCACGTGCGCCTCGCGCAGTTCGATGCCCGCAACGTCGGGCAGCGACTCGTGGCCCGCTCCGGAAGGCGCCGGATCCGGCGTGCCCGCGTCGAACGACCAGTTCGTGCGCCCATCGGCAGCGCGCACCAGTCGCGCGTCGAGCCCCTCGATGCGAACGCGATCGACGAGCAGTTCGCCGCGCAGCAGCGGCACGAGCCGCACGCCGACGTGGGCTGCGCGCCAGCGCAGGAACCGTGGCTCCGGGAAACCCGGCGGTGAACGCAACTCGGCGGCGCCCGTCGTGAGCGCGAGCCACGGGAAGAACGACAACTCGATGTCGCCCTGCAGGCGGAATTCGCGGCCGGTGCTCGCCGCTACCTGCCGTTCGATCGCGCCCCGATAGCGGTTCGGGTCGACGGCGAGGGTGAGCACGAGCGCGGCGAGGACGGCGAGCGCCGCGAGCCCGCCGAGGACGATCGTGACCCATTTGGCGATGCGCACACGGTCATTCTAGCGGTCGCAAATCCGCACGTCGCCGCTCATGGTCTTGACGCGGATGCGCGCACCGCCCGCGCCGCGCGCCAGCGACATGCGCTCACCCGGCCCGTACTTGCTGACCGCCTCGGGACGCACGCCGTAGCAGTTGGACAGCGAACCGCTGAACGTGTCCACCTCGGCGGCGAAGCCGGCGTCGGCCGCGACCTTCATCGACAGATCGCCGCTCACCGATTCGAAGTCGGCCCGTGCATCCTTCGCGAGGCGCGCGCCGACGCGCGCGTCGCCCGATGTCGTGCGCAACCGCAGGCCGTCGACCGCCCCGAGATCGAGGTTCATGTCGCCGCTCACCGAGGTCGCTTCGAGATCGCCCGACAGGCCGTCGACGACGAGGCTGCCGCTCACGCTGTAGGCGATCACCCTCGCGGCGGGCGCGCCGGCGGTCACGCGGATGTCGCCGCTCACGGTCTTGAATTCGCTGTCCTTCGCGACGTCCCGCGCCGTGAGCTCGCCGCTCACGGATTTCAGGCGCAGCGTGCCCGCGACGGCGCGCACGTCGAGGTCGGCGCTCACCGTGGTCGCCTCGAGCGAGGAGCCCCGCGGCACACGCACCGTCAGATCGGCATCGGCGTCGCGCATCGAGCGCTTCGGCAGGATGACCTTCACCGTCACGCGGCTGCCATCGCGCACGACGTCGAGCCGCTCGACATCCTCGTCGATCGTGCCGGTCACCTCGACTTCCGGCTTGTCCCAGCCTTCGATGCGCAACGAGCCCGTCACGATGTTGACGTTGACCTCGCCGGCCGGGTCCGCCGCGACCCGCTGATCGATATTCCGTTCCTCGCCGGCGTGCGCCGGCACCGCCAGTACGAGCGCCGCCCATGCCACGCCCGCCCAACACTTCGATGTTCCCGCTTTCATGTTCCGATCTCCTGTCCGCCGACCCACGACTCCCGCACGGTCGTGAGCACACGCATCTCGTCCTGGTAACTGTTCACGAGCAATTCCTGCAGCAACGCATTGCCGGGGTCGCGACCGAGCGCCTGCTCGATGTCGCGGCGCGCGCGCTGCACGGTTTCGAGGCTCGCCTCCACCCGTGCACGCGTGCCCGGCGGCAGCGCCGCGAGGCGCGTGCCGACTTCGCGCAGCAGCCGCTCGCGGGTTCGCTCGAATCGCTCGCCCGGATCGTAAGCCACGTGCCGCGCCATCTGCGCGCTCGCGGGCTCCGTCCCCGTTGCCGCGACCGGCGCATCGGCGGGCGCCGAGATGCGCCCGAGCCATACGCCCACCGCGACACACGCCACCGCGGCCGCGAGCGCCCATACGGGGCGCGGCGCCGCCCACGCCCATCGCCGCGTCCGCGCAGCCGGGTCCTCCGCACGCGCCTGTGGTGCCGCCGCACCGATCGCCGCCGCGATGCCGGGCCACAGGTCACGCGCCGGGGGCACGTCACGACGCAGCTCGCCGATCGCCGTCAGATTGTCGCTTCGCTCGCTGCTCATCGCTGCACTCCACTGTCGAGCCGCGCGCGCACGAGCGCGCGGGCGCGATGCAACTGGGCCTTGCAGGTGCCTTCGGCGATGCCGAGCATCGTCGCGGCCTCACCGTGCCCGTAGCCGTAGATGCCGCACAGCGTCAGCACGTCACGCGCGCCCTGCGGCAGCGACGCGACGGCCGCCTCGAGCTCGGCCTCCTCCACCGGCGTATCGAGCATGTCGCTGTCCCGGTCGTAGTGCGTGATGTCCTCGACATACTCGACCGGCAACTCGCGGCGGCGGCGGCGCTCGAGGATCACATTGACCGCGATCCGGTGCAGCCAGGTCGACACCCGGCTGCGCGCCTCGAAGCGCTCGAGCGCCCGCCACGCACGCACGAAGGTCTCCTGCGTGTAGTCCTCGGCGAGGGCCGCATCGCGCGTCATGCGCAGGCACAAGCCGTGGACCCGCCCGGCGTGCTCGCGGTAGAGCCGCTCGAAGGCGCGGATATCCCCGCCGCTCGCGCGTGCCACGAGAACCTGGTCGATGTCCGCCACACCGCCGTCCGCCAAGGGGGCTTCCTCCTGCATGGCTTGGACGCGTCCCGGGGCGAAAGCGTTTAGGGGCGCCACCGCGCGGGCCGCCGGCCGCCCGTCAGACGCCGCCCCTCGATGCCCGATCGAGCGACAGCGCGTACTGCAGCAGCTGGGCGTTGCTCGCGAGGTTGAGCTTGCGCTTGATGCTCTGGCGATGGGATTCGACGGTCTTGACCGACAGGGTCAGGTCCGCGGCGATGGCGCGCGACGAGAGCCCCCGCCCGAGCTTCGCGAGCACCTGCATCTCCCGATTGCTGAGGCGCTTGAGCGGGTCCTGCGCCTCTCCGTCCGCGGCCGTGGCGTCGCGCGAACGCAGGCGCACCGCCAGGGCCTCGCTCAGGTAGACCTTGCCCGACAGCACGCGGCGCAGCGCGATCAGCAACTGGTCGGATGCGGCCTCCTTCATGATGTAGCCGCGCGCACCGGCCGCCAGCAGTCGCTCCGCATAGATGGATTCCTCGTGCATCGACAGCACGAGCATCGGCAGGCGCGGATGATGGGCGCGCGCATCGCGAATGAGTTCGAGGCCGTCGCCCTGGCCGAGACTCAAGTCGACGATCACGACATCGGGGTGCAACTCGCGGATCGCGCGCTTGGCGTCGGCGACGTTCTCGACTTCGCCGCAGACCTCGAGATCGGGTGCGGCCTCGATCATCCGCCCGAGGCCGTGCCGCACGATCGGGTGATCGTCGACGATCAGGACACGGCGGCGCGTTGATTCCCCGCTATGGGACACAGGCACTCCACGCGCACGCCCCTGGCGCCGGGCTCGATCTCGAGGGCACCGCCGAGCATCTGCGCGCGATAGCGCATGATCCTGAGGCCGAGCCCCGCGTGCGATTGCGGCGTGCTGCCGAAGCCGCGCCCGTCGTCGACGATGCGCAGGCGGATTTCGCCCGCCATGCGCGCGAGCTCGACCCTGACCTCCCTCGGACTCCCGTGCCGTATCGCATTGAGCATCGCTTCCTGCGCGATCCTGTAGAGATGATTCGACGCCGCGTCGGTGAGCGCGAGCGGTCCCTCGAGGCGCGTCGAAACCGCTACGTTAACACCATGCCGGTCCTGCAGGCGCGCGGCGAGCGTTTCAAGCGCCGCGAGCAGCCCGCCGCGCTCGGCGCTGACCGGCGACAAGCCGCTCGCGAGCACCCGTGTGCTCTCGATCGCGGTATTGACGAGCCCGATGACCTCCTCGACATCCGCGCGCGCCTCGGAGCGTTCCTTCCGCAGTTGCCCCGCGACGCCTCGCAGCATCAGCGCGACGCCGGTCAGATCCTGCGACAGGCCGTCGTGAAGGTCACTGCTCATGCGCTGCTGTTCGCGGTTGGCGATCTCGAGCAGCTCACGCTCGAGCTGCTTGCGCGCGGTGATGTCCGTGGCATTGATGACGACGCCCCGACCACCCACGTTGGCGCCTGCGGCGACCGGCACCGGGCGCACGCGCAGCTCGATGCGGTGCACCGAGCCGTCGGGGGCGATCATGTCCTGTTCGTCGTTGCGGGCCTTGCCGGTGCGCAACACGGACTCGGCCAGCGCGAGCACGCCGGGCGTCGGCTGGCGCGGCGCGAGTTCTCGCAGCGTGCGGCCGATGATGTCGGCCGGCGCATGCCCGCCAAAGCCGCGATTGATGAAGACGTAGCGCAGCTCGCCATCGAGCATCACGAGCCAGTCCGAGGTGACCTCCGCGATCGTGTGCAGCACCGACTCGGTCGCGCGCGTACGCTCCTCGGCGAGCCGCCGCGCCGTGATGTTGCTGATGGCGATGCTGAGCCCGACGATCGCCTCGCCCTCGCGCACCGGCGAGGCGCGATTGGCGAGGTAGTGCAACCTCCCATTGCCGCAGTCGTCCACCATCTCGAGCTCGCCCGGCTGCCCCGTGGCGAGCACCTGTTCGCACAGCGCGACGAGGCGCGTGCGGTAGGCCGGCGGTGCGAGTTCCTCGAACCGGCGGCCGATCATCGTCTCGTGCGGCTGTGACGGCCAACCCCGGTTGGCGAACACGACCTCGAGGTTGCGATCGAGCAGCAACAGGTGATCGGGCGCGTGCCGGGTCACCGCATCGAGCGTCGCGACCGCGCGTGCCCGCGCCTCGATTTCCTGCCTGCGCTGCGTGACGTCGACCGTGAATCCGGCCATGTGCGACGGGGCACCGCTCGCGTCCCGCGCGGTCACCCGGCCGCGCTGCAGGACCCAGCGCCAGTCGCCCTGCGTGTGCCGCAACCGGCCCTGCACTTCGAACTCGTCGCGCAGGCCCTCGCGGATCTCGTGGTCCATGATGCGCGCTTCGGCGAGGTCGTCGGGATGCAGGCGCGAGAAGCGTGCCTCGCGCCGCTCGATGGTGTCCTGCGGGCAGGTGCCGCCGAGCGCGTACTGCATGTACAGGTCGTTGCAGCGAAAGCGCCGCTCGGCGAGGTCCCAGTCCCAGATGCCGATGCGGGCGAGGTCGATCGCATGCTCGAGCCACTGCTGCATTTCCCGCGCATCGTGCTCGGCCGCCGTGCGTTCCTCGATGTCCATGCAGACGCCGACCATGCGCACGGCCTTGCCGTCGTGTCCGCGCTCGACGACCCGGCCGCGCTCGAACAGCCAGCGCCACTCGCCGCTGCGCGTGCGGATGCGGTATTCCGCGTCGTAGTGGTCGGATCGGCCGGCGACGTGTGCGGCGAAGTCGAGCTGCGCCTTGCCGATATCGTCCGGGTGGATGTTCTCGTCCCAGCGCGCGACGTGATCCGGGCCTTCGCAGGAATCGAGGTCGAGCCGCTCGCACCAGTCGTTGTGCCAGCGGGTCTGTTCGCTCAGGAAGTCGAGTTCCCACAGCCCGATCTTGGCGCCCCACACGGCGGTCTCGAGGCGCGCCTCGCTGCTGCGCAGTTCGAGTTCCGCCTGCTTCTGCGACTCGATGTCGAGCGACACGCCGATCGCGACCGTCGCATTGCCCTGGAAATCCCATTCGTTGACGCGACCGCGATCCTGGATCCAGCGGTATTCGCCCGAGGCGACGCGGATCCGGTACTCGATCTCGAGCGACTGCGATCGGCCCTCGAAGTGGTCGCGTATGGTGCGGTCGACGCGTTCGACGTCGTCCGGATGCAGGCGGTCGTGCCACGGCTGGGCCTCGCGCTCCCACTCCTCGCGCTGGTAGCCCGTCATCGCAAACCACATCGCGCTGCGCACCGACACACCGCTCGTGATGTTCCAGTGCCAGAACGCGGCGCGCGCGCCCCACAGGGCCGTCGCGAGACGCGATTCCTTCTCCTGCAACGCGACTTCGGCGCGCTTGCGCGCGTCGATCTCGATGCAGATGCCGGCGGCGCGCAGCGGCCGGCCCGCCTCGTCGTGTTCGACGACCTCGCCCCGCTGCAGCAGCCACAACCAGCGCGAGTCTTCGGTGAGGACCCGGAACTCCACTTCGAACGACCCGCCGCCGCCGCGGGCCAGCTCTTCGCTCGACGTGCGGTACTCGGCCACATCGTCCGGGTGTATCCCCTTCTCCCAGCACGCCTGGTGCGTCGGCCCGATGCAGGGATCGAGTCGCAGTGCCCGGCACCAGAGCGCATCGACACCGCCCTCGCCCGATTGCAGGTTGCGGTGCCAGACGCCGACCTCCGCCGCGGACAGCGCAACGGCCCGGGCCGTGTCCGACATCGACGGCGCCTGCACGACCGTCGAGCCGTCGACGCCGGCCGCGTCATCGATAAAGAGGAGTGCGCCGCAGATCGCGTTGCCCCTGCGCAGCGGCACGAGGCGCGCCGCGCAATGGCGCTCCCGCCCTCGCCGGTCGACGAGGGTGCTGGGGGCGAACTGGCGGGCGCCGCCGTCGAGCACGGCGACGAGATCGCCGGCGTCCTTGAGCCACGGCAGCGCGAGGCCCGCGAGCGAGCCGCCGATCAGTGCGCCGGCGCCGGACGGCGCCCAGTCGTTGGCGGCCTCGTTGGTCCAGCGAATCACGCCGTCGCGATTGACCATCACGACCGCGCCGGGCCATTGCTCGACGATGTCGCGGAAGAGTTCCGGGGCAAGTTCGCCGGGGGGCTTGGCAAGCCGGGCGGTTGTCATGGCCATGAATTGTCGCCGAAGTCCCCGGGAAGCTCCCTGGCCAGATTATCGGCAGGCGCCGGAGGCGCCCGTGTGCGCCAAGTCGCACTCTGGCTTTCAGGGGTGGATTTCCGTTACAAATACCCGAACAAGCAAGGGGATGCGGGGTTTCTTTGTGGTCGATTCAACGTCGCCGGGGGCTCTGGCCGACTATTCCGCATGGCGGGCACGCGACTACTTCGAGACGTACTACAGCGAGGTCGTGCTGCCGGACGAGCAGGCGGTGCTCGCCTACCAGCTCGATGTGATGCGCCAGGCCGACGTACGCTACGGCCGCGCGCTCGAATACGGCTGCGGGCCGACCCTGCATCGCGCGATCGCCGCGGCCGCGTATGCGCTGCGCATCGACATGGCCGACTGGCTCGCCGACAACCTGGTGTTCGTGCGTGAATGGCTCGCGAGCGAGGCGGCGGAGAGCGACTGGAACCGCTTCACGCAATTCATCCTGCAATGCGAGGGCACGCCGGACATCGACCCGATGCGCATCGCGCACCGCGAGGCGCAGGCGCGCAAGGCGATACACGGGCTCTACGTCAGCGACGCGCGCTGGCACGATCCGCTCGGCGGCGAGCGTCGCGGCTACTACGACCTGATCGTCTCGGGATTCTGCCTCGACGCGGTATCGAGCGATCGCGGCGTCTGGCGCGCGTGCATGCAGAACGTGCTGTCGATGCTCGCACCCGGCGGCACGATCGTGCTGCACGCATTGCACGATTGCACGGCATACAAGGTCGGGGAGCGGATGTTCCCGGGCGCGGGTGTCACGGTCGACGCGATGGCGGAATCGCTGCTCGAGAACGACCTTACGCGCGCGAGCCTCGACGTGCAGGTGATTCCCTGCCCCGACAATGCGGTATACGGCTACTCGGGGATCCTGACCGCCTCGGCGCGCAAGCCGCCTGGGCCATGACACGCAAGGATGCACGGTGCCGGGGCTTCGGTTGTTCGGTTATTCGGGCGCTTCGCCTGAATAACCGAACAACCGAAGCCCCGGCACCAGGCCTATGACGCAGGTAGTCATCATCGGTGCGGGATTTGCCGGCCTCAATGCCGCCAAGGCGCTGGCGAACCGGCCCGGGATCGGCGTCACGCTGCTCGATCGCTCGAACCACCACCTCTTCCAGCCGCTCCTCTACCAGGTCGCGAGCGCGGCCCTGAGCCCCGCGGACATCTCCGCGCCCGTGCGCAGCATCCTGCGCCATGCGCGCAACGTGCAGGTGCTGATGGCCGACGCGCAGCACGTCGATCCCGCCGCGCGCCGCGTCGAGACCGATTGCGGCCGCTTCGAGGCGGACTACCTGCTGATCGGCGCGGGCGCGACGCACGCCTATTTCGGGCACGACGCCTGGGAAGCCGTGGCGCCGGGACTCAAGACGCTGCCGCAGGCGACCGCGGTGCGCGCGCGCATCCTGCTCGCCTTCGAGCAGGCCGAGCGTTGCGCGGACTGGGTGGAGCAGCAGTCGTGGCTCAGCTTCGTCGTAATCGGCGGCGGGCCGACCGGTGTCGAGATGGCGGGCGCGATCGCCGAGATGAGCCGCTACACTCTCGCGCGCGATTTCCGCCGCATCGATCCGCGCAAGGCGCGCGTGCTGCTCGTCGAGGCCGGGCCGCGCCTGCTGCCCGCCTTCAGCGAACGCTCGTCGGCCCGCGCGCAGCGTGACCTCGCCGCGCTCGGCGTCGACGTGCGGCTCGGGACCGCGGTCACGGACGTCGCGTCCGACTCGGTCACGATCGGCGACGGGCGCATCCCGGCGCGCACAGTGGTCTGGGCGGCCGGCGTGCGCGCCTCGCCGCTCGCGCAGTCCCTCGGTGTGCCGCTCGACCGTGCAGGCCGGGTCATCGTGACCGCGGGGCTCACGCCGGCCGGGCACGAGCGCGTGTTCATCCTCGGCGATCTCGCCGCGGCGAGCGATCCCGTGACGCACCGGCCGCTGCCGGGTGTCGCACAGGTCGCCCTGCAACAGGGCCGCTACGCCGCGGGCTGCATCCTCGCCGACCAGCGCGGCACGCCGCGTGGGGTCTTCCGCTATCGCGACAAGGGCCAGATGGCGACGATCGGCCGCCAGCGCGCCATCTGCGAGATCGGCCGGTTCGAGTTCGGCGGGCGGCTCGCCTGGTGGCTGTGGCTCACCGTGCACATCATGGGGCTCACGGGCTTTCGCAGCCGCGCCTCGGTCATCCTGCAGTGGGGCTGGTCGTTCTTCACCTACGGCCGCGGTGCGCGCCTCATCGTGGGCCGCGAACCGTGAAGACCTGGTGCCGGGGCTTCGGTTGTTCGGTTATTCTCGCGAAGCGCAGGAATAACCGAACAACCGAAGCCCCGGCACCAGGCATCACGTGATCTATTCCATCGTCAAGCTCGCCCACATCCTGCTCTTCGTGTACTGGCTCGGCGGCGACGTCGGCGTGTACTACTCGAGCGGCTTCGTGATCGATCGCAAGCTGTCGCGCGACTCGAGGCTCACGGCCTTCAAGATCTTCGTCGAGCTCGACCAGCTGCCACGCTATTGCCTCGCCTTGATGCTGTCGGTCGGCGGCCTCCTCGCCTTCTACGCCGGCGTGCCGCATTTGCCGGGCCAGCTGCCGCTGATCCTCGCGCTCGGGCCGCTGTGGGTGCTGCTCGTGTGGGCCGTCCATCATTACCAGGGCCAGCCCGTCGGCCAGAAACTCGCGAAGTTCGACTTCTACTTCCGCTGCTTCATGATCGTGGCGCTGATCGCCTCGGTCGGCTATGCCTATGGCGACGGGCGCATCCGCCCCTACCCCTGGCTCGCGGCGAAGCTGCTGATCTTCGCGGCGATCATCTTCTGCGGCATCGTGATCCGCCTGCGCATACCCCGATTCGTGAACGGCTACCGGCAGCTCCTGACGAACGGGGCCACCGAGGAGAGCGATCGCGACATGGAGCAGGGGCTCAAGGCCTGCCGCCCGTTCGTGCTCGCGATCTGGGCGGGACTGCTGCTCGCCGCCTGGCTCGGCATCGCACAACCCGGCTCGCCGATGTAGCATCCGCCGCTGGCCAGGGAAGGACGGGGGCGAACGATGCACACGAGGCGTGGCTTTCTCGGGAGTGTCGGTGCAGTCGGGCTCGGTGCAGCCTGGTGGTCGGCGCACGCGCCCGCCATCGCGGCCGCCGCCAGGCACGTGCACGCAGGCATGGCTGCCATGGCCGCGGGCGCACCCCCACCCAGGCTCACCACGCTGACGGCTGACGAGGCCCGCGATCTCGACGAGTTCACCTCGCGCATCGTGCCCTCGGGTGACGATGGTCCGGGTGCCCATGAAGCCGGCGTCGTGTATTTCATCGACCGGGCATTCGGCAGTTTCTTCGCGGAGATGCGCGCGCCGATCCTGAAGGACCTCGCCGCGCTGCCCCGCCCCTTGCCCGATTTCGCGACGCTCGAGTCGACGCCGCTGTTCAACCAGCTGCATTTCCTCACCGTGCTCGGCCTCCTCGCCGACCCGTCGTGGGGCGGCAACCGGGGCGGGCTCGGCTGGCAACTGATCGGGTTCGAGAATACCCATGCGTACGCGCCACCGTTCGGCTGGTACGACCGCGACTACCCCGGGTTTGCGCCATGAGCGCGCGCACCTACCGCGACGACGACCTGGTCGACTTCGCGATCGTCGGCTCGGGCGCGGCCGGCGGCGTGATCGCGCGCGAGCTGTCGCAGGCGGGGCATTCCGTCGTGCTGTTCGAGCGCGGCCCGCGCCATACGCCCGCGTCCTTCGAGCACGACGAGCTGAAGTATTTCTTCCTCGACGGGCTCACGAACAGCGCCCGCACGACCCCGCAGTCGTTCCGCGCCGATCCCGCCGCCGTCGCGCAGCCGGTCACGAGCGGCCTCTTGCCCGCGTGGTATGCGCAGACGGTCGGCGGCAGCACCACGCATTTCACGGCCAACTACTGGCGCTTTCGCGAAATCGACTTTCGCGAGCGCAGCGTGCTCGGGCCCATCGCCGGCACCGCGTTCGCCGATTGGCCGCTGAGCTACGCGGAGCTCGAGCCGTATTACACGAAGGTCGACTGGGAAATCGGCGTGTCGGGCCTCGCCGGCGCCTGTCCGGACGATCCGCCGCGCTCGAAGCCCTACCCGATGCCGCCGCTGCCGGTGAAATCCTCGGGCGTGCTGCTCGAGCGTGGCGCGCGGCGGCTCGGCCTGCACCCGTTTCCGGCGCCCATGGCGATCGCCTCGGTACCGTATCGCAACCGCGCGGGCTGCATCCACTGCGGCTTCTGCATCGGCTTCGGCTGCGAGTCGACGGCGAAATCCTCGACGCTCTACACGATGATCCCCGAAGCCGAAGCCACGGGCCGCTGCGAGGTGCGCGCGCACAGCTATGTGTTTCGGGTGCCGACGAACGACGCCGGCCGCGTCACGGGCGTGCACTACTTCGATGCCGAGCGCCGCGAGCGCTTCCAGAAAGCGAGGGCCGTCGTGCTGTCGGCCAACGGCGCGGAGACCGCACGGCTGCTGCTCGCCTCGGACAGTGCGCGATTCCCGCACGGGCTCGCCAATTCCAGCGGCCATGTCGGCAAGCACCTGATGTTCAACTCCTACTCGCAGGTCGAAGCCGAGTTCGAGCACGAATTGAACGAGTACAAGAGCGTGCAGGTCACGCGCATCGTGCACGACTTCTACGACAGCGACCCCAAGCGGGGCTATTACGGCGGCGGCGGCATCGACGCGCGCATCGGACCGATCCCGATCATCTGGGCACTCGAGCGGCCGGCCGGGGAACCGCGCTGGGGCCAGGCCTACAAGGACCGGCTGAAGTCGTTCCGCCGCACCCTGATGTCGACGCAGCACGGCACGTCGCTGCCGCTCGAGACGAACAGCGTGAGCCTCGACCCGCAGCTGAAGGATGCATGGGGCCAGCCCTGCATCCGCGTCACGTATCGCGACCACGCGGACGATCTTGCGATTGCGCGCTTCCTGCAGGCCCGCGCCGACGAGATCCTGCAGGCGGCGGGCGCGCGCCGCACCTCGCGCTTTCCGGTGATCCCGGCCACCAATGCGCCTCACCTGCTCGGCACCTGCCGGATGGGCAACGATCCGGCGACCTCGGTCGTCGACCGGTATCACCGCAGCCACGACGTGCGCAATCTCTTCATCTGCGACGGATCGAGCTTCGTCACGTCCGGGCGCGGCCAACCGACGATGACGATCCAGGCGCTCGCCTTCCGGGCCGGGGAGCACATCGCGCGCTTCGCGCGCGCGAACGAAATCTGATCGTTGCCCGGACGACGGGCGCAACGCGCGACAGGTATGCTGGCGCCGATGAATACCCCCGTCGCCGGCTCGATCGCCGCGCTCGCCCTGTTGCTCGCCACGGCGCTCATCGTCGGCGCACGCCGCCGGCGCGCGTCGGGCGCGGCCTCGCCCGACGCACACGACGGGTCGGTCACGCCAGCCGCCACGGCACCGGCCACGGCGTCGTCCGGGCCGCCACCCGGGCACATGCCGCCCGATGACGGCGCCGCCGTCGCGATCGCGCTGCATCGTCTCGCGCTGTCGGCACCGCAGCTGGCGCCCGGCATACCGCCAGGCCATGAACACGTCGCGACGCAAGTCGCGCGCGATCTCGCCTCGTCGACCGCGCAGGCGAGCTTCCTGCCCCGCCGGCCGTTGCTGCTGCCGCAACTGCTGCGCGCGATCAACGACAGCGACACGTCGCGCCGCGAGCTCGCGAGCATCATTGCGCGCGACCCGGCGCTCGCGGGCGACCTGCTGCGTCTCGCGAACAGCCCGTACTACCGCATCACCGAGAAGCCGATCGAGAGCATCGATCGCGCGGTGGCGGTGCTCGGCACCGACGGGCTGCGCAAGCTGGTCGCCAGCGCGGTCCTGCAGCCGGTTTTCAGGATCCGCACGGGCCACTTCGCGCGTTTCCCGGAAACGACGTGGGAACACGCGTTTCGCGCCGGCGTCGCCGCGGAGACATTCGCCGCGCTCGTCGACGACAGCGACCCGTTCACGGCGCAGCTGCTCGCGCTGCTGGTCGGCCTCGGCACGATCGTCGTGTTTCGCGTGGCGATGGATCGCTACGTGGCGCAGGGCGGGCTCGCGCCCTCGCCCGATCTCATCGCCCACTTGATCGACACGCATGCGGCATCGGTCGCGCACGCGATCGCATCGCAATGGGAACTGTCGCCCGCCGTGCTCGCGGCGCTCGGCGAACAATCGCCCGGCGCCCGTGCGGACGACACGTCGGCACTCGGGCGCAGCGTGCGGTTCGGCCGGTTGACGGGCGCGCTCGCCGTGCTGCGCGCGGCCGGCACCCTCACGGACGAGGCGGCGCTCCTCGCGGCCGGGGCCCCGCCGCGCCAGGGCGAGCGGATCTGGCACCGGCTGTTTCCGGCGGCGTAGGACGGCGCCGACACGCGAACGCGCCGGGCGGCGCTCCCATGGCACGCCCGCTGCGCCGACGATGCGCGCATGAACAGACAAACACTGATCGGCGCGGTCGCGGGTGCAGTCCTCGTGACCGGCGTGGCGGCCCTCGCGGGCTACAAGGCAATGACGGGCGGCACCTATGCGGAGGTGCTCTCGGCGAATGAAGTCATGAAGACCGTGAAGACCCCGCGCCAGGTCTGTCACGACGAAACCGTGACGCGCCAGAAGCCCACCAGGGATACCCACCAGGTCACGGGCACCGTGATCGGTGCGGTGGTGGGCGGCGTGCTCGGCAACCAGGTCGGCGGCGGATCCGGCCGCGACATCGCCACCGTGGCGGGCGCCGCGGCCGGCGGCTACGCCGGCAACAAGGTGCAGGAGCGCATGCAAGAGGGCAACACCGAGCAGGTCGTGGAACAGCGCTGCGAGACGGTCCATGACTCGAAGGAAGTGGCGACCGGCCGGTACAAGGTGCGCTACGAGTTCGATGGCGCGGAGCACACGGTGACGATGGACCACGACCCGGGCAAGCGCCTGCCGGTCGAGAACGGCAAGGTCGTGCTCACGAAGGCGCCGGGCTGACGTCGGCGGCGCGATTCGCCGGACGTTTGGTTTAGCGGACAGCCGGCGTCATAATCACCCCCAAGGGGGGCGCCTCGGGTGGCGCGGCGACCGCGCATGAGGTCAGTACTTCCGGGTCTCGCGATATTGGCGTTGGCCGCCTGCGGCGGCGGCGGTGGCGGGTCGTCCACGCCTCCTCCGGCAACACCCGCGCCGACGATCACGCTGACGACTTCGGCATCGGAAGTCGTCGCGGGCGGCACTGCGACGCTGACCTGGTCCTCCACCAACGCAACGAGTTGCACGGCCAACGACGGTTGGACCGGCGCTCGTGGAACCAGTGGCACGGAAACCGTCACACCGTCGGCCAACGCGTCGAGTTATGGCCTGCAGTGCAGCGGCCCGGGAGGGACCGCCGCGACGGTCGTCAGCGTTTTTGTCCGATCACTCCCCGTGGTCACGCTGCAAGCCGGAAGCTCTGGCGACTACAACACGCCGGCCCGGCTGACCTGGACCAGTACGGACGCGCGGACCTGCGTCGCGTCCGGCGGCTGGACAGGCGATCGTCCGACGACAGGCGAGGAAACCACGGCAGCGCTCCTCGTCGACACGTCGTTCACGCTGACGTGTTCGGGTCTGGCCGGCTCGTCTGCCGCTACCGCCACCGCGCGCGTCTCGGCGCCGACGCCGCCCACAGTGCATCTGAGCGCGTCGCCCGGTACCGTGGTCACGGGCACGACGAGCACCCTGCATTGGAATACCCGATATACGACCTCCTGCAGCGCTTCGGGGGGGTGGAGTGGCGACCGGCCACCCAGTCCGCCCAGCGTCTCCGCCAGCGAGGGAATCGGGCCGCTGACGAGCACCACGACCTATACGCTGACGTGCACCAATCCCGTCGGATCGGCATCTTCGACCACGACCGTCACCGTCGTCGTGGCCTTTCCTCCCGTCATCCTGATCGACGCCCAGCCGCGATCCGTCACCGCCGGCAGCGCTTCCATGATTTCGTGGACCACCACGGATGCGACATCCTGCACGGCTTCGGGCGGATGGAGCGGCAGTCGGCCGACCGCGGGCAGCTTCAACACGGGCCCGCTTGCCGCAACGACGACGTATGGGCTCAGTTGCACCGGCCCGGGCGGCACCTCCAATGTGACAAGGAGCGTGGTCGTATCGGGCCCGAACATCGTGCCGATCGCAGACGCGGGGACCGACCAGACGATGCTCGCGGGCGCCCGGGTGGTCCTGTCCGGCGCACGAAGCCGGGATCCGGGTGGCTCGGTTTCCGGCTACGCCTGGACGCAGACGGCAGGCCCCGCTGTCGTCCTCGCCGGCGCGTCGACCGTCGCGCCGACGTTCACTGCGCCCGATGTCACGGGCAGCACCGCGCTCGCCTTCTCGCTCATCGTCACGGACGACGCGGGCGCCGCGAGTGCGGCCGATACCGTCACGGTCACCGTGAACCCCTTGCCCGCCGACACCGTGCCGGTTTCCGGCGCGCTGACGTACACGCGGGTGCCTGCGACCACCAACGGGCTCGCGTACGCCGATCAACGCCGGGATCCGGCGCGAGGCATCACCGTCGTCGCGCTCGATGGCGCGACACAGGCCGAGCTGGCCCGGGGCGTGACCGACGCGAGCGGCAGTTACGCCCTCGCGGTGCCGCCGTCGACCAGTGTCGTCGTGCGCGCCGTCGCCGAGCTCGTGCGCAGCGGCGCCGCGCCCAGCTGGAATGTCGTGGTGCGGGATGGCAGCAACCCGACCTACACGTTCGATGCGGCTGCCGTCGCGAGCGGCACGACCGGTGTGCGCGCGGACATCACGGTTCCGTCCGGCTGGAACGCCGACGGATCGGCCGCCGGGGCGCGCGCAGCGGCGCCCTTCGCCATACTCGACACGATCTACCGGGCGCAGGCGCTGGTGCTGGGCGCCCAGCCGGGCGCGACCTTCGCGCCGCTCGTCATCGACTGGAGCCCTGCGAACCGGGCGGTCGACAGCAGCTTCTACACGAGCGGGACGGGCGGCCCCACGATCACCCTCGCGGGCGAAGCGAACGTCGACACCGACGAATACGATGCGCACGTGATCGCGCACGAGTTCGGGCACTACCTCGAGGACGTGTTCTCGAGATCGGATAACATCGGCGGACCGCATGCCGTCGGCGACCATCTCGATCCGCGCGTCGCCTTCGGTGAGGGCTTCGGCTACGCCTTCGCGGCCATGGCGCTCGACGACCCGCTGGCGGTCGACACGTTCGGCCAGGGCCGGGCAGGGCAGTTCAACGTCGAATCGACCTCGACACCGGTCGTGGGCTGGTACAGCGAACCCTCTGTCTGGGGCCTCCTGTGGGACCTCTGCGACGATGCGCAGGATTTCATATCGGGCGGCGCGCAGGACACGCTCGCGCTCGGATTCGCGCCCCTGTGGTCCGTGCTCACCGGACCGCAGGTCGTGACGCCGGCGCTCACCAGCATCTTCCCGTTCATCACCGCATTGAAAGGCGCCGATCCCGGGCAGGCCCCGGCGATCGATGCCATCGTCGGCTCGTATGCGATCACGTCGGCCACGATCGATGCGTTCGGCAGCACCGAAACCAATGCGGCCAACTCGCCCGACGTGCTGCCGGTCTACACCGCGATCACGATCGATGGTGGCAGCGTGATGGTGCGCAGCATCGGCGGGGCGAGCCCGGCCTTCGGCACGCCGAACAAGCTCTCCAACCATCGTTTCCTGCGCTTCGATGTCCCGGCGGCGCGCAGCGTGCGTGTGCGCCTCGACACCCAGGCGGGCCGCGATCCCGATTTCGTGCTGTACCGGCAGGGCATCGAGGTCGACCGGGGCGAGACAACCGGGTACGAAGACCTTGTCGTGCAGCTGCCACAGGCCGGCACCTACGTGCTCGACGTCTACGACTGCGACAATGCCGGCTGCGGCGGCAACATCACCTCGCCGGCGATCATCGACCTGAACGTCACCCTCACGAGCAACTGATGAATACCGCGTCACGGCTGTCGTCGGCACTACTCGGCCTCGCGCTGGTCGCGGGCTGCACTGCACCTGCGCGAGAGGCGCCGGCCGCGGCGCAGATCGATGTGGCGAAGATGGCGAGCGCGGAGCGCCTCAGCGAAAAGATCGGTGTCCCGGCCGATGTCCGCTATGCGTTCTCGGGCGACGGCGTCGCCGGGGCGCCTGCGCAGTTGCAGGTCGCGATCATTCCGCGCACGGACGGCAACAATCTGCGCGTCGAGTTCCCGGCGACGGCCGGAGTGTCGCTGCACCAATCAACCGCGGCGCAGACCTTCGGCAAGGCGAGCGCGGCCGCGGCATATCGCCTGTCGGTCGCAGTCTCGGCGGGCTCGCAGGCGCCGGCGAAGCTGCCGGTCATCGTGTCGATGGACACGGCCGCCGGCCGCTTCTTCACGGTGTTCGGCATTCCCTTGCGCGCCTCGGGCACCGCCCGCTGATCGAGTTAGAATCTCCCTTTGTCCGGGGAGAGTTTCTTGAGCCAGCTCGGCCGCATCCTGCTGAAGGGCCTCGTCGCCATCCTGCCGATCGGGCTCACCGTCTATCTCATCTACTGGCTCGGCGTCACCACGGAGACCTTGCTGTCCGGGCCGATCCGCTGGTTCGTGCCGGACGACCGCTATGTGCCCGGCATGGGCCTCGTGGCGGGCTTCGTCGTGCTGTTCATCGTGGGTCTCCTCGTCAACGCCTACGTGGTCCGCCGCAGCATGCATGTCGTCGAAGCGCTCGTGATGCGCGTGCCGGTCGTCAAGACCGTGTACGGCGCGCTGCGCGACGTCACGAAGCTCGTCAACACGACCGGCAGGAAGAGCGAGCTCGAGCGGGTCGTGATGGTGGAGTTCGGCCCGGGGCGCGTGATGGGCTTCGTGACGCAGGAGCACGCGTCGCTGCCCGGGATCGGGACCGACCACGACCTCGTCGCCGTGTACCTGCCGATGAGCTACCAGATCGGCGGCTACACCGTGTACCTGCCGAGAAGCCGCATCGAGCCGACGGATCTCACGGTCGAGGCCGCAATGCGGATCGTGCTCACGGGCGGACTGCAGCGATAAGCGCGGCGGCGCATCAATCGAAGCGATAGGCGTCCATCGACAGCACACCCGCGTCGACGCCTTCGTACACCCGTGTCGCGCGTGCGCCCTCGCCCGCGGCACCGAGCGCGATGAAGAGCGGCAGGAAATGCTCTTCCGTCGGATGTGCGCGCCTCGCGAACGGCGCCTCGTCGCGCCACGCGGTGAGCGCCGCACGATCGTCGTCCGCGAGGCGCTCCCCGAGCCAGGCCGCGAATTGCAGCGCGTACGCGGCCGGCCGGGGATCGTCGCGATGGCGCATCCAGTCGTGCAGGTTGTGCGTGACGTGGCCCGAGCCGATCACGAGCACGCCCTCGTCGCGCAGCGGCGCGAGGGCGGCGCCGACCTGCAGGTGATGTGCCGCGTCGAGCGCGCCCTGCACCGACAACTGCGCGACGGGCACGTCGCGTGCCGGGTACATCCACCTGAGCGGCACCCACGCGCCGTGGTCGAGGCCGCGGCAGGCATTGATCGCCGGCGTGGAGCCGGCACCCTTCAGCAGCGCGGCGGCCCGCGCAGCGAGCGCAGGCGCGCCCGCCACGTCGTAGCGCACCCGATAGAGCGGCTCGGGAAAGCCGCTGAAGTCGTGGATCGTCGCGAGACGCTCGCCACCCGTCAGCATCGGCAACTGGGTGTCCCAGTGCGCCGAGGCGATCAGGATGGCGCGCGGTCGCGGCAGGGCCTGCGCGAGCGCAGCCCACGCCGCGCCGGCGCTGCCCGCCTCGAGCGCGTGCATCGGCGAGCCATGCGATACGAACAGGGTGGGCAGGCGATCCATCGACTTCAGCGCCGTGTCATTTCACGAGACCTTCGGCCTTCAGTGTCGCCTGCACCGCGGGCCGCGCACCGACACGCGCCTGGTAGTCCTTGAGCACGGGCCACGGCGACAGGTCGATCTTGTGCACGTTCGTCCAGTTGAGCAGCACGAAGAGATACGCGTCGGCGATCGTGAACGTCTGGCCCATCAGGAACGGCTGCTTCGCGAGGGTCTCCGACAGCAGCGTGAAGCGCGTGCCGAGCCGGTCGATGGCGCCCTGGCGAACGTCCGCGGGCGTCTTCGGATTCCACAGCACGGCGTAACCCTTGTGCACTTCCGTCGCGATGAAGCCGAGCATTTCCATCAGCTTCCAGCGCTCGGGCGTGCCGGAGGCCGGCGCGAGCGTGCCGGGCTTGCGATCCGCGAGATACTGCAGGATCACCTGCGATTCCGTCAGCGTCGAGCCGTCGTCGAGTGCGAGCAGCGGCACGTAGCCCTTCGGATTCAGCTTGTAGTAGTCGGAACCATCGGCGAGCGCGTGCTTCGCGAGGTCGACCTTGATGGCCTCGACCGGCAGACCGAGTTCGTGGGCTGCGATGTGAGGGGCCTGCGAGCAGGCGCCGGGCGTATAGAAGAGCTTCATGGACGACGACTCCTTGGTGGGTTCACGCGTGCAGCATCTGTCAATCTCACGCCGGGATAAACCCACTATTTATGGAATCACTATTGCGTTTTCTGCAACAATACAGCGATGGACCGGTTTCGTGCGGTGCAGGCCTTCGCCAAGGTCGTCGAGTTCGGCAGCTTCGCCCGGGCGGCGGGGCGCCTCGGCACTTCCACCTCGGCGGTGTCACGGCTCGTCGCGGATCTCGAATCGCACCTCGATGCGCGGCTGATCAACCGCACCACCCGGCGCCTGTCGCTGACCGAGGCCGGCCAGTCGTTCTACGAACGCAGCGTCCAGCTGCTCGCCGACCTCGACGAAGCGGAAAGTTCGGTGCGCGCGGCCACGCTCGTTCCCAGGGGCACACTCAGGCTCACGTGCGCCGTGAACTTCGGCGAACGATTCCTCGCGCCCGCGATCAGCGCGTTCTCGGCGCGCCACCGTGACCTCGTGTTCGACCTCGACCTGTCGGATCGCGCGGTCGACCTCGTCGAAGAAGGCTTCGATCTCGCCATACGCATCGGCACGATCGCCCACCAGGGCCTCGTCGCGCGGCGGATCGGCTGGACGACGCCGGTGTGCTGCGCCTCGCCCGCGCACCTCGCGAGGCACGGCACGCCGCGGACTCCCGAGGACCTCGCCGCCCGCGAGATCCTGAGCTACACGCTCGTTCCGCTGCCGAACGTGTGGCGCTTCGAGTCGGCGCGGGGCGAGCGCCACGAGCTGCGCGCCGCGACGCGCCACCGCGCGAACAACGGCCGCATGCTCGCCGCGCTCGCGGCCGCGGGCCTCGGCGTGATCATCGAACCCGACTTCATCGTGGCGCCCGAAGTGCGCTCGGGTGCGCTCGTGCGGCTGCTGCCGGACTACTTGCTGCCGCGTTCCCCGATCGCCGCGGTGTACCCGAGCCGGCGGCACCTGTCAGCGAAGGTGCGTACGTTCGTCGAGTTCCTCGCGCAGCGCTTCGAGCGCGATCAGCCGTGGCGGCTCGGTGAGTGGAGCGGGTGATGGGAATCGAACCCACGTTAGCAGCTTGGGAAGCTGCAGTTCTGCCATTGAACTACACCCGCGCGAGGCAAGGATTCTAGGGATCTTCGGCAGCCCCGGCAAACGCAGGCTACAATCGCGCGCATGAACGCGCACGCATATCCGGCCCCACGCACGGCCCTCCTCGCGACCCTGGTGATCGCGCTCGCCGCACTGTCTGCCGCCTGCACGAAGCACGAAGAGGCGAGCCCCACGGCCGCTGACAGTGCGCCCGCTGCAACCGACGAGGCGGCAGCGGCCGGCGAATCCGCGGATCACGCCGCGCACGCCGCCGCGGGCGGCGCCGCGATCGAACAGCTCGCGCTCGACGCGGGCAACAAGTGGGCGACCGACGCGCCGCTGCGCGCGGGGATGGCCGCGATCCACGGGGCGTTCGACGCGGAGCACGCGGCGATCGATGCCGGCAACCTGGGCGACGCCGGGTACGAGGCGCTCGCCGGCCGTATCGACGCACAGGTGCAGGACATCATTCGCAACTGCAAGCTGCCGCCGGCGGCCGACGCGAACCTGCACTACATCATCGCCGACCTGTCGCGCGGCGCAGAGGAGATGCGCGGCGGCGACCCGGCGCGCACACGCCTCGAGGGCGCCGTGCTGGTGCACGGTGCGCTCGACGCCTACGGCAAGTACTTCGACGACCCGGCCTTCGGCGGCGGCGCTCAGCTGCCGTAGCCCCCCGCCAGCGCGCGAAAGAGCGCGACGGTCGCCGTCGCGGTGCGCGTGCGCGCGTCCGCGAAGGCGTCCTGCGCCGAGAGGCGCGTGCGCTCGGCGTCGAGCACGTCGAGCAGATCGACGGCGCCCGCGTCGAAACGCAGGCGCGCAAGATGCGCGGCCGTGGCGCTGTCGGTGGCGGCCCGCTCGAGGTGCGCATCTTCCACGCGCGCCTTCGCGAGCCGCACGAGCGCGTTCTCGGTGTCCTCGAGCGCGCCGAGCACGGTCTTCTCGTAGCCCGCGAGCGCCGCGGCGGAACCCGCTTTCGCGGCCGCGATGCGCGCGCGCACGCGGCCGACGTCGAGGAACGACCAATCCACTCCGAGCGCCGCGAGGCGCGTATCCGCATCGCGCCCGAACAGCGCGCTCGTGTCCACCGCCTGCGTGCCCACGAGGCCCGCGAGCGTGAAGTGCGGAAAGAGATCCGCGGTGGCGACGCCGACGCGCGCGCTCGCCGCGTGCAGGCGGCTCTCGGCGGCGATCACATCCGGACGGCGCCGCAGCAGATCGCCGGGCGTGCCCGGATCGATGCGCGCGGGCAGTGCCGGCAGTTCGGCGGCCTGCCCGAGTTTCGCCGTCAATGCGGCGGGCGCCTGGCCCGTGAGGACCGCGAGCCGGTGCAGGGTCACGGCCACGGAAGCTTCGAGCGCCGGTATGCGCGCGAGCGTCGTCTCGAGCTGCGCACGGGCGCGCGAGGTGTCGAATCCGGTGCCGCGGCCGGCGTCGACGCGGGTTGCGACGAGGTTCAGCGTTTCGCGCTGGTTCGAGGCATTCGCCTTCGCGACGCGCAGGCGCTCCTGCTGGCCCCGCAGCTCCATGTAGCCCTGGGCGACCGTGCCGACGATCGCGACCTGCACCGCGGCGAGATCCGCGGCGCTCGCCGCGAGGTCCGCGCGCTGCGCCTCGACATTCCTGCGCACGCGTCCGAACAGATCGAGCTCCCATGCGGCGCGGATGTCGCCGCCGTAGCTGTCGACATCGCGGTCGGCGCGGGCCACGCCCGGCGCCTGCGCCGCGCTCATGCGTGCCGAGCTCGCGCTCGCACCCGCGGTCACGGTCGGGTAGCGGTCGAAGTCCGCGCCGCGCGCCAGAGCGCGCGCGCGATCGTGGTTCGCGAGTGCGATGCGCACGTCGTGATTGGCGGCGAGCGCCGCTTCGACGAGTTGCGTCAGTTCCGGGTCGCCAAACGCGCGCCAGAATGCCGGATCGGCGCCCGGGACGGGCACGACAGCCCTTGAAGCCGTGTCGGGGGATACATCGGCCGGGGACGGGGCTGCCGCGCCCGAAAACCGCTCGGGAATGTCGACATCGGGGCGCGCGTAGCCGGGACTCACCGCGCAGCCCGCGAGCGCCGCGGCGAGCGCGGCGGCCGCGAGAGTCCTTGCACCGCGCGGGATCATTCGTTCAGACATGGGCGTTCTCCAATGTGCGCGGTGCGGGCCCGGTCGCGGTCGCGCCCGTGGCGGCCACTGAACCGCGTGTCACGAGCTTGCGCAGCGCGACGTAGAACACCGGGGTCAGGAAGAGCCCGAAGAGCGTGACCCCGAGCATCCCCGAGAACACGGTGATGCCGGTGACCGCGCGCACCTCGCTGCCGGCGCCGTGCGCGAACACGAGCGGCACGGTGCCCGCGATGAACGCGATCGAGGTCATCACGATCGGCCGCAATCTCAGGCGGCAGGCTTCGAGCGCCGCTTCGAGAATACCGCGGCCGGCATGTTCGAGCTCGCGCGCGAACTCGACGATCAGGATCGCGTTCTTGCACGCAAGGCCCATCAGCACGACGAGACCGACCTGCACGAACACGTTGTTGTCCCCGCCCGCGAGCCACACGCCGACGAGCGCCGACAGCAGGGTCATCGGCACGATCAGGATCACCGCGAGCGGCAGCGTCCAGCTCTCGTAGAGAGCTGCGAGCACGAGGAACACGAGCAACACCGCGAGCGGGAACACGACGAGCGCCGCATTGCCCTGCGTCGCCTGCTGGTAGCTGAGGTCGGTCCATTCGAGCTCGAGACCGGCCGGCAGCACCTGCGGCGCCATCTTCGCGATCGTCGCCATCGTCTCGCTCGAGGACAGCAGCCGCGGGTCGGCCTCGCCGATCAGGTCGGCGGCCGGGTAGCCGTTGTAGCGCATCACCGGATCGGGTCCGAAGCTCTCGCGCATCGTGACGACGCTGCCGATCGGCACCAGCTCACCGGCCGCGTTGCGCGTGCGCAGCTTCAGGATGTCTGCCGCGCTGTCGCGAAACGGCGCGTCGGCCTGCGCGATCACCTGCCAGGTGCGCCCGAACAGGTTGAAGTCATTGACATAGGCCGAGCCGAGGTAAGTCTGCATCGTGTCGAAGAGCTCGGTGAGCGGCACACCCTGCGCCTTCGCCTTCACGCGATCGACCTCGGCATCGAGCTGCGGCACGTTCGCCTGGTAGGTGCTGATCGGAAAGGCCATGCCCGGCGTCTGCGCGATCGCACCCGAGAACGCGCTGACGGCGTTCTGCAGGGCGCCGTAGCCGAGCCCCGCGCGATCCTGGATGAACAGCGAATAGCCGGAGCCCGCCCCGATGCCGAGGATCGGCGGCGGCATCATCGAGAACGTGAACGCGTCCTTGATGCCCGCGAGCTTCGCGTTGATTTCCGCGTTGATCTCGCCGGCACTGCGGTGCCGCTCGCCGAACGGCTGCAGCGGGAAGAACACGACGCCCGTGTTCGGGGTATTCGTGAACTGCAGTGCGTTCAGCCCGGGGAACGCGACCGCGTGCGCCACGCCTTCGGTCGAGAGCGCAATCGCGCTCACCCGCCGGATCACGGCGTCGGTGCGCTCGAGGGAGGCGCCTTCCGGCAGCTTGACGCCGCCGATCAGGTACAGCTTGTCCTGGGTCGGGATGAAGCCGCCGGGCACGGCCTGCAGCGCGCCCCAGGCGGCGACGAGCAGCACGCCGTACACCGCGAACACGGCGCCGCGGCGGTGCAGGCTGCGCGCGACCGCGCCCTGGTAGCGCGCGGCGCCCGCGCCGAAGTAGCGGTTGAACGGGCGGAACACGCCGCCGAGCAGGCGGTCGATCAGGCGAGTCGGTGCGTCTTTCGGTGCATCGTGCGAGCGCAGCAGCAGCGCGGCGAGGGCCGGCGACAGCGTCAGGGAGTTGATACCCGAGATGACGGTGGAGATCGCGATCGTGACGGCGAACTGGCGGTAGAACTGGCCGGTGACGCCGGAGAGAAACGACATCGGCACGAAGACCGCGCAGAGCACCAGCGCGATCGCGATGATCGGGCCCGACACCTCGCGCATCGCCTGGTGCGCGGCCGCGAGCGGTGACTTGCCCTCCTGGATGTTGCGCTCGACGTTCTCCACGACGACGATCGCGTCGTCGACGACGATGCCGATCGCGAGCACGAGGCCGAACAGCGTCAGTGTGTTGACGGAGAAGCCGAGCAGGTGCAACGCCGCGAAGGTGCCGACGATCGACACCGGCACCGCGAGCAGCGGGATGATCGACGCGCGCCAGGTCTGCAGGAAGAGGATCACCACGAGCACGACGAGCAGCACCGCCTCGAGCAGCGTGACGATGACCGACTTGATCGACTCGCGCACGAACTGCGTCGGGTCGTAGACGATTTCGTACTCCAGGCCCTGCGGAAAGCGCTGCGAGAGTTCCGCCATGCGCGCGCGCACGGCATCCGACACCGCGATCGCGTTGGCGCCCGGCGACTCGAAGATGCCGATCGCGACCGTGTCGTTGTTGTCGAGTTGCGCGCGCAGCGTGTAGTCGCCCGCGCCGAGTTCGACGCGGGCGACATCCGCGAGGCGCACGAGTTCACCGTTGGCGCCGCTCTTCACGACGATGTCGCCGAACTCTTCCTCGCTCCTGAGGCGCCCCTCTGCATTGATCGAGACGAGGAATTCGCTGTGGCCCGGGTTCGGCTCGGCGCCGATCTGCCCGGCCGACACCTGCACGTTCTGCTCGCGCACCGCCCGCACGATATCGCCGGCCGTGAGTCCGCGCGCGGCGACCTTGTCGGGATCGAGCCAGATGCGCATCGCGTAATCGCCCGCGCCCCAGGCCTGGGCGGCGCCGACGCCGGGCAGCCGCGCGAGTTCGTCCTTGACCTCGAGCGTCGCGTAGTTGCGCAGGTACAGCGAGTCGTACGTGTGGTCGGGCGACGTGAGGTTCACGACCAGCGTGAGGTTCGGCGCCTGCTTCTGCGTCACGACCCCCTGCCGGCGCACGTCTTCGGGCAGGCGCGCGAGCGCCTGGCCCACGCGGTTCTGCACGGCGACCTGGGCGTCGTCGGGATCGGTGCCCGGACGGAACGTGACGGTGGTGAGGAGCACCCCGTCACTGCCGGCGACCGATTTCATGTACATCATGTCCTCGACGCCGTTCACCGCCTCCTCGATCGGCGTCGCCACCGTCTCGGCGATCACTTTCGGGTTGGCGCCGGGGTAGACGGCGCGCACGACCACCGTGGGCGGCACCACGTCCGGATACTCCGTGACGGGCAGCAGCGGAATCGCGATCAGGCCCGCGGCGAAAATCACGATCGACAGCACGGCCGCGAAGATCGGCCGGTCGATGAAGAAGCGCGAGAAATCCATGGCCGGCCCCTCAGTTCACGCCCGCGCCCGCGCCCACGCCGGCACTGGTCGCCATGCGTTGCCCGGACGCCGCCGTGCCCATCGCCACGACGGTCGGCGCGACCGGCATGCCCGCGAAGAACACTTTCTGCACGCCTTGCACGATCACGGTGTCGTCCGGCGCGAGGCCCGCGCTCACGACGCGCAGCCCGTCGACGCGGCGGCCGAGTTCGATGTCCTTGCGCACGGCGACATTGCCCGGGCCGAGCACATAGACGTACTTGCGGTCCTGGTCCGTGAGCACCGCCTTCTCGTCGATCAGCAGCGCGGACTCCCCGCCGCGACCCGCCATCTGCACGCGCGCGAAGAGGCCCGGGGTCAGCGTGTGATCGGGGTTTGCCACGACCGCGCGTGCCCGGATCGTGCCGGTGCGCGGGTCGACCTGGTTGTCGAGAAAATCGAGCGTGCCCGCATGCGGGTAGCCCGGCTCGTCGGCGAGACCGATGCGCACCGGATTGCCGACCGCCGGACGCTCGTCCAGGTACGCCTGTTCGTCGCCTTCGAAACTCACATACACCGGGTCGACCGACACGACGGTCGTGAGCACGGTCGCGTCGGCCTGTGCGAGATTGCCGGCCGTCAGCATCGCGCGACCCGCCCGGCCGTCGATCGGCGAGCGCACTTCGGTGAACGCGAGGTCGAGGCGCGCGCGCGCGACCGCCGCCTGCGCTGCACGCACTGCCGCGAGCGACTGCGACACCGCCGCGTGGCGCGCATCGGCTTCCTCGCGCGACGCCGCCTGCGCCTCGACGAGCGCCTGTGTGCGCGCATCCTGGCTGCGGGCGAGTGCCGCCTCGCTCTCGGCACGCGCGAGCTCCGCCGTCGCGCGTTCATGGTCGGCGCGATAGCTGCGCGCGTCGATGACGAAGAGCAGGTCGCCCTTCTGCACCATCTGCCCTTCCTGGAAGGCGACGCGCTCGACATAGCCGGTGACACGCGGCCGCAGTTCGACGCTGTGCACCGCCTCGACGTGGCCGGTGAAATCGTCCCATCGGGTGACCTGTCGCGAGAGCACCCGCGCGACGTTGACCTGCGGCGCGGGCGGCATGGCATGCGCGCCACCCGGCGTTTCGCTGCCGCCCGCCGCGAAGGCGACGACCGCCGCCACCGTCACGAAGGATGCCGCCGCGAGGCCGTATTTGAGGAAGCGTGGACGACCGGGGTCGATTGTCCCGGATACGGGCTGTTCCCTCCCGCTGGCGGGATAGTGGGCGCCCGGCTGCCCGTGGGGCCCGCCAAGCTGCTGATTGGTTTCCATTTGTCGCTCTCCGTTGCGAAAACATCCACCAGGCCTGCTTCGAGGACGTACGATAGGGCGCCTCGTGCGACTTGATTAGCCGGAATTTTTGGAAATAATTGTCCCGGCAACGGGCCAATCGCCCGTCGATCTCGGGGGCCTTATGTCACGCGACCTGAACGACACGCTGGTCTTCGTCAAAGTCGTCGAGCACGGCAGCTTCGTCGCCGCGGCACGCGCACTGCGCCTGCCGAAGACGACCGTGAGCCGCAAGGTGCAGGAACTCGAGGCGCGGCTCGGCGCCCAGTTGATGCACCGGACCACGCGCAAGCTCGGCCTCACCGAAGCCGGCAACATCTACTACGAGCACAGCCAGCACATCGCGCGCGTGCTCGACGAAGCCGAGAGCGCGGTGGGCCAGTTGCAGAGCGGCCCGCGCGGCTGGCTGCGGCTGACGACCTCCTATTCGTTCGGCGTCGAGTGGGTCGCTCCGCTCCTCGGCGAGTTCTACCTGCGTTACCCGGAGGTGCGCGTCGAGATGGAGCTGACGGACGAGCCGCTCGACCTCATCGACAAGGAAATCGATATGGCGCTGCGCTTCGGCCGCATCGCCGATCCGGGGCTCGTCGCGCGGCGACTCGCGAGCTTTCGCACGCAGGTCTACGCGAGCCCGATCTACCTCGCGCAGCACGGCGAGCCGCAGCATCCCGATGTACTCACCCGTCATCGCACGTTCGCGATGCGCAAGTACAACCACAACGGCAACAATTTCATCTGGCCGCTCAACGACGGCAAGGGCCTCGTCGACTACCGGATCGATCCGGTGTTCGTCACCAACGACCCGGGGGCGCTGCGCGGCGCCCTGCTCGCCGGCGAGGGCCTGATGCTGACCGCCGACATCATGATGAAGCGCGAGGCGGCGCAGGGGCGCGTGCAGCGCGTGCTTGCCGGCTGGGAAGGACCCACGATAGACCTGCACGCCGTGTTCCCGCGCGGCCAGGGCAAGTCGCCGAAGGTGCGCGCATTCGTCGACTACCTCATCGAGCGTCTCAACTTCGACATGGAGTACATGGCAGAACTCTGCCCGCACGGCAATTGCGCCGAGGCGTGCGCGGACACCGCCGTAACGGCAGCCGACGCGGCCTGAGTCGCCCGAACCACCGCTTCATCGACGCGCATCGCCACGGCGGCCGAACTGTCACCGTTCGGCGACAGGATTATGGCAACTGCCGGCAATCAAGCGGCGCTGTCCTACAGCGTTCAGCCTTGGTTCAGAGAACCGGGCGTAAGAGAATGCGGGTCACGAATCTTTCGAACACGAGGCTCCCGCCATGAACGCTCTCTGCCGGACCGCAGTCGCGGCGATCACTTTCCTTGCACTGGCCTCGTGTGGTGGCGGGAGTGGCGGCGATGCGCCGGCCGCCGGCGCGCAGGTGCCGACGACCGGCACCGTGAGCATCCTCCTCACCGACGGCCCGACCGACCAGTTCTGCAGGATCCTCGCGACCGTCCAGGGCATCGACCTGCTGGGCGACGGCGGTAACGCGAACGTGTTCACGGGACCGGAGACCGTGGACGTGCTCGCGCTGCGCAATTTCACCGACGTGTTCACGGTCAACACCGCGGTGCCGGTCGGCACGTTCAACAAGATCCGCCTGACGCTGTCCGATCTCGCCGTCGTCGAATGCGACGCGGCCGGCGTGCCGGAGCCCGAGTCGCAGTGGGACCATCCGCAGTTGCCGGGCAACGGCAAGCTCGACCTGCTGCCGCGCAGCCCGTTCCAGGTGGTCGGCGGCGAAGCGCTGGTCATCCAGCTCGACCTCGACATGGAGAAGTCGCTGCATCTGCATCAGACGGGCAGCGGCAAGTGGCAGTTCCGCCCGGTGGTCTTCGTCACGATCTCGCCGGACGACACGAAGCTCGTGCGGGTCTTCGGCAGCGTTCGCGATCTCGACGGCGGTGCGTTCGAACTGTGCCCGGGCGGCGCGGTGAGCGGCGACGCACAGGACGACGACGACTCGGGCGAATGCCTCGACGTGTTCACGGACGCAGAGACCGGCATCTTCGACGAGACCGGCGCGCGCGTCGGCACCGACGCCATCGCCAACGGCGATGCGCTGACGGCGATCGGCTTCCTGCGCCTGCACGACGACAGCGACGACGGCGACAGCCGCGCGGACGACCTGCGCCTCGATGCAGCGGTGCTCGAACTCGGCCCGGCAGACGGTTTCGAGCGCCTCGCCGGCAGCGTGGTCAGCGCACCGGGCAACAATGACATCTTCGTGTTCGACACGACTCCGGCCGACGACGCGACGAATGCGATCGATGTGCTGCTCCAGTCGGGCACGCGCATCTTCGCGCTCGGCAGCAACGCGGAGCTCACGTCAGCGGCGCTGCAGCCCGGCACGATCGGGGCAGTGGATGGCGTCTTCACGGACCCGGCCACTGCCGGCGAGCCGCTCAGGTCCTCGCTGGTCGTGCTCGACCAGGACACGACGCCCGCGCGCGCCGTCACCGGCGCCACGATCGCGTCGATTCCCGCCGACGACGATGCGGATGCCGCGACACGCCGCCTCACCGTCGACGTGGCCGGCGGGGTCGCCGGCCAGTGCGTCAAGGTGGACGCCGCGACGCGCTACCTCGGCATCACCGAATCGGCGAACGCCAGCGAGACGGCGGAAATCACCTTCGCGGACCTCGCGGTGGGCGACCACGTCGACGTCTTCGGCGGCGACGACACGGAGGCGGGCTGCGTGCTCGCGGGCACGATCCAGAGGTACGTGACGGCACCGTGACAGCCGCGCGCCGCGGAGCAGGCGGCTCCGCGGCGCGTATTTCCCCGCATACCCAAGGCGGGCGAGCCTTCGCATCATGCTGCCGTAACTCTGGCGGGAGCAGCGGGTGGCGAACGAGGCGCGCATCGGGCGCATTTACGAACAGGTCGTGCGGCGCAATCCGGGCGAGGCGGAGTTCCATCAGGCCGTCAAGGAAGTGATCGAGACGCTCGCACCGGTGCTCGTCAGGCACCCCGAGTACGCCGAACACAAGATCATCGAGCGCATCTGCGAACCGGAGCGGCAGATCATCTTTCGCGTGCCGTGGCACGACGATGCCGGCGAAGTGCAGATCAACCGCGGCTTTCGCGTGCAGTTCAACAGCGTGCTCGGGCCCTACAAGGGCGGCCTGCGCTTTCACCCGTCGGTGTATCTCGGGATCGTCAAGTTCCTCGGCTTCGAGCAGATCTTCAAGAATGCGCTGACCGGCATGCCGATCGGCGGCGCCAAGGGCGGCTCGGACTTCGACCCGAAGGGGCGCAGCGACAGCGAGGTCATGCGCTTCTGCCAGAGCTTCATGACCGAGCTGCACCGCCATCTCGGCGAGTTCACCGACGTGCCGGCGGGCGACATCGGGGTCGGCGCGCGCGAGATCGGCTACCTCTTCGGCCAGTACAAGCGCATGACCAACCGCTATGAATCGGGCGTGCTCACCGGCAAGCACCCGAAGTGGGGCGGCTCGCTCGTGCGGCGCGAGTCGACGGGCTACGGCACGGTCTACTTCGTCGACGAAATGCTGAAGGCGCGCGGCCAGTCGATCGAGGGACAGACCTGCATCGTCTCGGGCTCGGGCAATGTCGCGATCTACGCCATGGAGAAGCTGCAGCGGATGCGCGGCCACGTGGTCGCCTGTTCCGACTCGAACGGCGTGATCCACCACGAGCGCGGGATCGATCTCGAGCTCGTCAAGCGCCTGAAGGAGGTCGAGCGGCGGCGCATCGCGGATTACGCCGAATTCCACCGCGACGCGACCTACATCCCGGGCGGCAGCATCTGGAGCATCCGCTGCGACATCGCCCTGCCCTGCGCGACACAGAACGAACTCGACGAGGCCGCCGCGCGCACGCTCGTCGCCAACGGCTGCGTCGCCGTGGCGGAAGGCGCGAACATGCCGGCCACGCCGGCGGCCGTGCGCGTGTTCCAGGATGCCGGCATCGCGTTCGGCCCCGGCAAGGCCGCCAACGCCGGGGGCGTCGCGACCTCCGCCCTCGAGATGCAGCAGAACGCGAGCCGCGATACGTGGAGCTTCGAGCACACCGAGGAACGACTGCAGCAGATCATGGGCGGCATCCACCGCAACTGCCACGAGGCGGCCGCCGAGTTCGGCAGCCCGGGCAACTACGTGCTCGGCGCCAATATCGTCGGCTTCCGGCGCGTCGCGGAGGCGATGCTCGCGTTCGGACTCATCTGACCGGCGCGGACATCGCGGCCGGGCGCGCGGGGTGTCGACGCAGTTGCGGCGAGCGTTCAAGATAGCCGCCATGAACACCGCACGACGGACCTTCCTCTCGCTGTCCGCGGCCGCCGCGGGCACGTTGGCCCTCACGCCGCTGTCCGCGAGCCGCGCGGCAGCGGGCGCCGCGCCGGCACGGAAGATCACCCTGCCGCCGCCGATCGGCACCGCCGAGCGCCTGCAGCGGATCGCGAAGGCGCAGGCGCTGATGCGTGCAGCGGGCCTCGAGGCGATTCTCGTCGAAGCCGGCAGTTCGCTCGTCTATTTCACCGGCGTGCAGTGGTGGCGCAGCGAGCGGCTGACCGCCGCGGTGATTCCGGTCGAAGGCGACGTGCTGATCGTCACGCCGGCATTCGAGGAACCTTCCGTCCGCGAAACGCTCGGCGTGCCCGCCGACGTGCGCGTGTGGAACGAGCACGAGAGCCCGCATGCGTTGATCGCCGACTGGCTGCGTGCGCGCAAGCCCGGTGCCGGCCCGGTCGGCGTCGAGCAGACCGTGCGCTTCTTCGCGTTCGATGCCCTCGCGAAGCTCGGCATCGCCACCCGCGACGACGCGGGGGTCGTGCGCGCCTGTCGCGTCGTCAAGTCGCCGGCGGAAATCGCGCTGATGCAGGCCGCGAGCGATATCACGATCGAGGCCTATCGCGAAACCGGCCCGCAGATCGCGCGCGGCATGGCGCCGAAGGACATCGGCCGCATCATGTCGGCCGCGATGGCCGCGCGCGGCGCCACGCCGCAGTTCACGCTGATCCTGCTCGGCGAGGCGAGCGCGTACCCGCACGGCTCGGGCAAGCCACAGGCTGTGCGCGACGGCGAGATCGTGCTGATGGACTGCGGCTGCTCGGTCGAGGGCTATCAGTCCGACATCTCGCGCACGCTCGTGTTCGGCGAGGCCACGCGCGAGCAGCGCGCCGTATGGGATCTCGTGCGCCGCGGCCAGCAGATTGCATTCGATGCGGCTAAGACCGGCGCGCCCGCGGGCCGGCTCGACGATGCCGTGCGCGCGGCCTATGAGAAAGCCGGCTACGGGCCTGGCTACGAGCTGCCCGGCACCTCGCATCGCACGGGCCACGGCATCGGCCTCGACGGCCACGAGCCCGTGAACCTCGTGCACGGCGAGACCACACCGCTCGCGCCGGGCATGTGCTTCTCGGACGAGCCGGGCATCTACATCCCGGGCCGCTACGGCGTGCGGCTCGAGGACTGCATCTACATGACCTCGTCGGGGCCGCGCTGGTTCTCGGTGCCGCCCTCCTCGATCGACGCCCCGTTCGCATGAGCGGCATCGGGCCCGGCTCCGGCGTCCTCCTCGCGCTGATCCTCGCCCTGAGCCTCATCGGGCTCTTCGGGTCGCAGGCCTTCGTCGAACGCTGCCTCTTTCGTCCCTACTGGTACCTGCGCAACCGCGAGTACTCGACCGCGCTGCTCGCGGGTTTCGTGCACGCCGACCTGCCGCACCTCCTCTTCAACTCGATCACGTTCTGGTTCTTCGGCCTGCCGCTCGAGCGGCGCATCGGCACACGCCTCTTCCTCGTCCTTTACTTCACCGGCCTTGCCGCGAGCCAGTTCGGTACCTGGTGGAAGCACCGCGACAATCCCGATTACGCGACGCTCGGCGCGTCGGGCGCGATCAGCGCCGTGCTGTTCGCGTCGATCGTGTACAACCCCGCGGCGAGCATTTTCATCCTGCCGATCCCGGTGCCGATCCCGGCGCCGCTGTTCGCGGTCGGCTACCTCGCCTACACGTGGTGGTCGGCGAAGCAGGCGAGGGGGCGGATCAACCACGATGCCCATTTCGCCGGCGCGCTGGCCGGCCTCGCATTCGTCGCGCTCGCGCACCCGCAGGCCTACGACCGCATCCTCTCCATGCTCTCGCCCTGATCGCGATCGATGCGCGAAGTCGAACGCGTTTCGCGCATCGCGCCATACACGGCGAGCGAGCACGCGATGCAGCCCGTGACGTACCAGTAGTAGGCGGACTCGCGCCCGATCGACTTGAACCACAGCGCGATGTATTCGGCGGTGCCGCCGAAGAGCGAGACCGCGAGCGCGTAGGGCAGCCCGACACCGAGCGCGCGGATGCCGACCGGAAAGAGCTCCGCCTTGACGACCGCGTTGATCGAGGTGTAGCCGGAGACGATCACGAGCGCCGCCAGGATGAGCCAGAACGCCTGTGCCGCGGACTGCGCGCGTGCCAGGGCGTCGAGCAGTGGTACGGTCAGCGCGACGCCCAGCACGCCGAAGGCGAGCAGCAGCGGCCGGCGACCGATGCGGTCCGAAAGCGCGCCGAAGAGCGGCTGCAGGCACATGAAAATGAACAGCGTCGCGGCGGACACGAGCGAGGATTCCGCACGCGTGAGCCCCGCCGTATTGACGAGGAACTTCTGCATGTACGTCGTATACGTGTAGAAGGCGACGGTGCCGCCCATCGTGAGGCCGACGACGATCGCGACTTCACGCGGATACCCCGCGAGCAGCCGCAACGCGCCGGCGCTGCCGCCCGGCGTCGACTGGTGCGTAAAGGAATCGGTTTCGTCGATCCCGCGCCGCAGCCACAGCGCCACGAGGGCGCAGGCGGCGCCGATCGCGAACGGAATGCGCCAGCCCCAGGCCTCGAGCTGCCCGGGCGTGAGGAACGCGAACTGCAGCAGCAGGAGCACGCCGAGCGCGATCAGCTGGCCCATGATCAGCGTCACGTACTGGAAGCTCGCATAAAAGCCGCGTCGACCGCGACCCGCGATCTCCGCGAGATAGGTGGCGCTCGTGCCGTACTCGCCGCCGACACTGAGCCCCTGCAGCAACCGCGCGAGCACGAGCAGCGCCGGCGCCGCGACACCGATCGTTCCATAGCCGGGCGTGACCGCGATCAGCAGTGATCCCGCGCACATCAACGTCACCGAAACCGACAGTGCGTAGCGACGACCGCGACGATCGGCGAGGCGCCCGAACAGCCAGCCCCCGAGCGGGCGCACGAGGAAGCCGACGGCGAACACCGCTGCGGCATTCAGCAGCTGTGCGGTCTGGTCCCCCTGCGGGAAGAACGCGTGCGCGAAATACAGCGCGAATGCCGCATAGACGTACCAGTCGTACCACTCGACCAGGTTGCCGACCGAACCACCGAATATCGAACGCAGCCGGTTCAAGGCCCCCCCGAGGCTCCCCGGACGATACCGTACGCGCACTTTGTCACATGTGAACCCGCGACAGCATTCGCGACGGGGTGTCCGTATGCTATGCAGGCATGACCTGCCGCGCCGCGCGACCGCGCTCCCTGCCGCTGCTGGCGAGCGCCCTCGCAGCCCTCGCCGGATGTGCGACCACGGCGCACGATGGGCCGCCGGCCGTCGCTCCCCAGCCACGGGCCATGACCACCGCGGAGGCGGTCGCCGAGGGCAACCACGAGAGCGGGCACCAGTCGCGGCAGCGGCCCAGCGAAGCCTCGACCGGCGACGTCATCGCGCGCAGTGCCGGGGCGCAGGCGCCGCTCGACGCGCACGAACGCCTCGACGCCGCGCACGATCGCGCGTACACGCAGATACAGGAGTTCGTCGAAGCGACCGACCGGCGCTTCGCGCGCCGGGACGCGGAACTCCTGCCGGTCCCGGCTGCGCCGTTCCGGGTCGGGCTCGGCGCCGAAGCCATCGACCACCCGGGTGGCACGGATCTCGACCTGAACCTCGCGTTCGACCTGACACTGCGCCTGCCGAACATCGAGCGGCGCCTGCGCATTTTCGTCACGAGCGACGAACTCGACGAGGGCCCGCGAACCTCGACCGCCAACTCCACCTTCCGGGCCGGACTGCGTTACGAGCTGCAGAAATACGTGAACTTCGACTTCGGCGTGAGGGCCGACCTGCCGCCGGTCGCCTTCATGTCGCTGAAGTGGGCGCGCCAGTACGCCCTCGGCCGCTGGGACTTCTATCCGTTCGCGAAGCTGTTCGCCGAAACCGACGAGAGCCTCGGCTACGCAGCGGCGATGACATTCGATCGCTGGTCCGGCCAGCGATTCTTCCGCACCTCGAGCTACGTCAAATGGCGCGACGATCGCGACCGCACGGAATGGTCGCAATCGGTGATCTTCGCGCGGGCACGCGAACTGATCGTGCCGGACCGCTACGGCTCGTACCTGCGCGCCACCGACATCGGCCGCGGCCATGGCGTCCGGCTCCATGCCAGCGGCGCCGACCTGCACGGCGCGACATACTACGAGGCGTCGTGGTTCTACAAGCGCCCCACCTGGAATCCCTGGCTCTACTGGTCGATCGAGCCGCTCGTGCGCTGGGATCGCCGCTACGACTGGCACGCCGATCCCGGCATACGCCTCGCACTCGACGCGCTGTTCTGGGACCTCGCACGCAACGGGCGGCACCGATGAGCGGCCGCGCGATACGCAGTTTCGTGCTGCGCGGCGGTCGCATGACCGCCGCGCAGCGACGCGCATTCGAGTCGCTGTGGCCGCGTTACGGGATCGACACGGCCGACACCACGCTCGACCTCGATGCGATCTTCGGTCGCCGGGCACCGCGCACGCTCGAGATCGGCTTCGGCAATGGCGACCACCTCGCGGCGCTCGCGGCACGGCATCCCGAACGCGACTGCCTCGGCATCGAAGTGCACCGCCCGGGGGTCGGGCGGCTGCTCCTCACCTGTGACGCGCAGGGCAGCACCAACGTGCGCGCGATCTGCCGCGACGCCGTCGAGGTACTGGAAATCTGCCTGCCGCCCGCGTGCGTCGATGAAGTGCTGCTCCTCTTTCCCGACCCCTGGCACAAGAAACGCCATCACAAGCGGCGCATCGTGCAGGCGCCGTTCATCTCGCTCGTCGCGAAGGTACTCGTGCCCGGCGGCCTGTTTCGCCTCGCGACCGACTGGGAGCCCTACGCGGAGGACATGCTCGCGCGGCTGAATGTCGCGGCCGATTTCGAGAATCTCGCACCAGGCGGCGGCTACGCTGCGCGGGACGATGCACGCGCCGCCACGCGCTTCGAGCGCCGCGGCGAGCGGCTCGGCCACGGTGTGCGGGATCTCGCCTTTCGACGCCGTTGATGTGACGGCGCTCACACGCATTCGCGGCCCGCGGCGTTACCTTCGGCCCCCATGCACCTGCGAATCGCACCCTCCCTCGCAGCGGGCCTCGCCGTCGCCGCGCTCGCCCTCGGCGGCTGCGCGTCCATGAGCGCGAACGAGTGCCGCGCGGTCGACTGGCGCACGGTCGGCTACGAGGACGGCGTCGCAGGCTATTCGGGTGATCGCATTGCGCAGCACCGCAGGGCCTGCGCGAAGCACGGCGTCACGCCCGATCTCGGGCAATACCAGGCCGGCCGCACCGAAGGGCTGCGCGAGTACTGCCAGCCGTCGAACGGATTCCGGGTCGGCGCCCACGGCGGCGGCTACGCCGGCGTGTGCCCCGCCGATCTCGATGCCGCGTTCGTGGGCGCCTATGACTCGGGGCGCCAGCTCCACTACCTCGAGACACGGGTCGCGAATGCGGCGCACGAACTCGAATCGAAGCGACGCGAGCTCGATCACGCCGAGGACCGGATGGTCCGCACATCGGCGCTGATCGTGGCGGGCGATACCCCCGCCGACCTGCGCGCGCAGGCGCTCGTCGACACGAAACAGCTCGCCGAGCGCGCAGGCCGCCTGAAGTCCGAGATCAGGGAGCTCGAGAGGGATCGCGCACGCTACGAGCGGGAACTCGAGGACTATCGGGTCACGCTCGCCTGGATCGGTTGAGCGCGCCCACGGTTCGTCGCCGCGCCCCGGGCCACCTCAGAACGAGCCCTTGAGGCCATCGATCACGAACTGCACCGCGAGGGCGCCGAGCACGACGCCGAGCAGGCGGCTCGACACGTTTGCCCCGGTGACGCCGATCACGCCCATGAGCCGGCCCGCCGTCCGCATGAACACCCAGGCGATCACGAGCACCGCGAGCACCCCGGCGAACAGCGCCGCCCAGTGCGCCGGATCGTGCGTAACGGAAACCGGCCCGAACCAGAGCAGGATCGTCGCGAGCGCTCCCGGCCCTGCGATGAACGGAAAGGCGAGCGGGAACACCGAGATATCGGCGCGCTGGCGATTCTCGGCGGCCTCGCGGCTCGAGGTGCGCGTGCCCGATTCGCGGGCGAACACCATTTCGAGCGCGATCAGGAAGAGGAGCAGGCCACCGAAGATCCGGAACGCCTCGAGGCTGATGCCCATCACCTCGAGGAAGCCCGCGCCGAAGAGCGCAAACACGAACAGGATCGCGCCCGACAGCAGTACCGCCTTCCGCGCCATGCGCCGGCGATAAGCCTCGTTCGCGCCCTCGGTGAGGCTGACGAACAGCGGCAGCAACGACACCGGCTCGACGACCACGAAGAACACGATGAAGAACTTGACGACCTGGTCGAACATGATGCTGCGCGACAAATTTCCCGCTTGAAAGCGCCACCCCGCAGGCGCACGATGCAATCGCGACGTGAGCATAGCAGTTCGGTCCGGAGGCGCAGATGGTCCCTCATCCGACGATAGGTGCGTGGTATCGCCTGGACGGCGGCGGGTCGTTCGAAGTCGTGGCATACGATCCGGACGACGGCACCGTCGAGATCCAGTACTTCGACGGCACGGTCGAGGAAGTGGACGTCGAGGACTGGGAAGCGCAGCACGAGGAAAATCGCCTCGAGGAGGTCGAGCCGCCCGAGGACTGGAGCGGCTCGGTCGATGTCGACACCGACATCGGGCGCGAGCCGCGCACATCGGACGACTACGAGGAAAGCCGCGGCCAGTGGGCCGGTCCGCTAGAGGGCCTCGACATCTTCGAATGATCCGGGGTCCACCTCCCCCGCGAGGAGCACCAGCCCCGCGTCCACCTCGACCGGGATCGTGGTGAGGGCGCGCCCCGCGCAGGGGCCCGCCACGCAGAGCCCGGTCGATTTCTCGAACAGCGCGCCGTGCGACATGCACAGGATCAGGCTCCCGTCCGCCGTCAGGAACCGGTGCGGCAGCAGGTTGAGCGCGTGACCCGCGTGCGGGCAGCGATTGACGTACGCGTGGACTCCGTCGCGCGTGCGCACGAGGAATCCGCGGAGCGGCCAGTCGCCCGCGCCGATGCGAAATTCACGTGCGGATCCCACGGGGATATCCGCGAGCGGGCACAACACGCGTGCCGTATCGATTTCCCGTGCCACGATCAGCCGAACGCGCGCACCCGGTCGCGCATCGCCCAGACGCAGGCGAGCCCGGGCAACGCGATCACGAAGCTCACGATGTAATAGTTGCCCCAGCCCCAGTGATCGGCGATCCAGCCCGCCGGGCCACCGAGCGCGTAACGCGGCAGCAGCGCGAGCGACGACAGCAGCGCGTACTGGAATGCACTGAAGCGCACGTCGCAGATCGCCATGATGAGCGCGACCGTCGCGACATTGCCCATGCCGCTCGCGAGGTTGTCGACCGCGACCGCGAACACCATGACAGGGTAACTCTTGCCGACGAGCGCGAGCGCGAGGTACGCGAGGTTCGAGACGGCCTGCAGCACGCCGAACAGCAGCATCGAGCGCAGCAGGCCGAGGCGCACCATCCAGAGGCCTCCGAGTATCGCCCCGCAGATCGTCCCGCTCGTCATGACGACCTTGGCGATGAGGCCGATCTCGGTCTTCGTGAAGCCGACGTCCATCATGAACGGCGTGAAGAGCTTCAATGCGAACGCGTCCCCGATCTTGAAGAGCATCACGAGCACGATCAGCGCCACCGCGCCCGGCGAACCGAACAGTTCCCGCAGCGGCGTCGTGACGGATTCGCGCAGCGTGGCCGGGTGCGACTGCGCCCGATCGGGCTCGGGCGCGAGGACTGTCCCGACCGTGAACGCCAGCATCGCGATCGCGAGCGAGAGGAATGCGGCGCGCCAGCCGAAGGCATCCGCGATCACGAGCGCGAAGGCGAAGGCGAACCATGAGCTCGCGCGATAGCCGAGATTCGCGGCAGCGGCGATGAGGCCACGCTCGGCCGGCTGCGCCACATCGACCTTGTACGCGTCGATGACGATGTCCTGCGACGCGGAGAACAGCACGATCACCACGGCACAGGTGGCCACCATCGCGAGCGAGCCGGCCGGATCCTGGAACCCGAGCACCGCCGTGGCGGCGGCGATCGCGAGCTGGGTGCCCGCGATCCAGCCACGGCGACGACCGAGCAGCGGCAGCGGATAGCGGTCGAGCAGCGGGGCCCACAGGAACTTCAGCAGGTAGGGGATCGCGACGTAGGTGAGGATGCCGATCGTCGTGTTCGATTCGCCCGCATCCTTGAGCCAGGCCTGCAGCGTGCTCTCCGTGATCTGGTTCGGAAAGCCCGAGGCGGCGCCGAGTACGAGGATCGCGAGCAGCTTCGGCTCGGCGAGGATCCGCCGCAGCGTGGGTTTGCCGGCGGTGGCGATGGCGTTCGTCACAAGCGCGGCAGGTCGTAGTCGATGACGAGCGGCGCGTGATCGGAGAAGCGATCCGCCGTGTGGATCTTCGCGCGCTGCGCGCTGCCCGCGAGCCCGGGGCTCGCGACCTGGTAGTCGATGCGCCAGCCGACATTCTTCGCGCGGGCCTGGCCGCGATTCGACCACCACGTGTACTGGTCGGGCCGCTGGTCGACCTCGCGAAACACATCGACATACCGCAGTTCGCCGAAGAGGCGATCGAGCCAGGCGCGCTCTTCGGGCAGGAAGCCCGAGTTCTTCTGGTTCGACTTCCAGTTGCGCAGGTCGATCGGCTTGTGCGCGATGTTCCAGTCGCCGCACAGGATGAACCGGCGACGCTTCCTCTTCAGCGCCGCGAGGTGCGGCAGGAACGCGTCGAGGAAGCGGAATTTCGACGCCTGGCGTTCGGGCCCCGACGAGCCGGACGGCAGGTACAGCGACACGACCGACAGGCCGCCGAACCGGCCCTCGAGGTAGCGCCCCTCGTCGTCGAACTCCCGCACGCCGAAGCCGCGCGTCACGGCATCGGGCTCGCGCTTCGCGTACAGCGCGACGCCCGAATAGCCGGGCCGCTTCGCATCGTGGAAGTAGCGGTGGTATCCCGGGATATCGATGCCGTGGCCGTCCAGCTGGTGCACCTGCGCCTTCGTCTCCTGCAGGCAGATCACATCGGCGTCCTGCCGCGCGAGCCAGCGGAAGGCACCCTTGGCCGCAGCGGAGCGGATGCCGTTCGCGTTCAGCGTGACGATGCGCATCGGCACATGATAGCGTCCCGCCGCGAGATCAGGACCCCGCCATGCACGACTACCGGCACACTTTCATCGACCTGTCGCTGCGCCGCGAAGCGCTGCGGTTCGGGCGCTTCACGCTCAAGTCGGGGCGCGAAAGCCCGTACTTCTTCAATGCCGGGCTGTTCGACGACGGCGATTCACTCGCGGTGCTCGGGCGCTGCTACGCGGCGGCGATCGTGCAAGCGGGCATCGGCTTCGACATGCTGTTCGGCCCGGCCTACAAGGGCATTCCGCTCGCCGCGGCCACGGCGATCGCGCTCGCGACGGGCCACGACCGCAACGTGCCATGGGCGTTCAACCGCAAGGAAGCGAAGGACCACGGCGAGGGTGGCCACATCGTCGGGCACCGCCTCGGCGGACGCGTGCTGATCGTCGACGACGTGATCACGGCGGGCACGGCCATCCGGGAGTCGGTGGCCCTGATCCAGGGCGCCGGCGCGCAGCCGGTCGGGATCGCGCTCGCACTCGACCGCCAGGAACGCGGCCGCGGCGATCGCTCGGCCGTACAGGAGGTCGAGGCGGAATTCGGCCTGCGCTGCATCAGCATCCTGACGCTCGCGGGTCTCATCGAGGCGCTGGCGGAAAGGAAAGGTGATGCGGTTCGCATTTCCGGCGAACATCGCGCTGCCCTCGAAGCCTATCGGGACCGTTTCGGCGTAGCCTAGGCCCAGCTTTTTTTGCAGAATAGCCCCATGTCCCGCCGGCCTGCCCTGCCTGTCGCGTTGGTACTCGCGGCTTTCGCCGCGGGCGCCGTCGCCGCGCAGAACACGAGTCCCCGCAACGAACCGAAGAAAGGTGAGATCGCCTACAAGTGGGTCGACGAACGGGGCATCACGCATTACGGCGACAGCGTGCCGCCCGAGTATGCCAAGCGTGAGCGGGCAATCCTGAACGAACAGGGCGTCGTGATCCGCCGGATCGAGGCGGAGAAGACGCCCGAACAGCGCGCAGCGGACGAGTTGCGCCAGCGCGACGTGCAGTCGCGCAAGCAGCACGATCAGTTCCTGCTGAACACCTACACGTCGATCGGCGATATCGAAACGGTGCGCGACCAGCGGCTCGAGCAGATCGCCGGCCAGACCGACGCGGCGCGGCAGTATGTCGATTCGCTGAATACCCGCCTCACGGGACTGCAGGCGAAGGCGCAGCTGTTCAAGCCCTACAGCAGCGACGGCACGGCCCGCCGCATGCCGGACGACCTCGCGGCCGACCTCGTTCGCACGGTCAGTGAATTGCGCATGCAGGGCAACATGCTGCGCACCAAGGAGCACGAGCACGCCGATGTCACGCAGCAGTTCCAGGCCGATATCGAGCGGTTCACGGAATTGCAGTCGGGCAGGGGCGCGCGCTGACGCGCCGCGGCGCGGCGCGCGTCAGCGCGCGGCGAACAGCGCGGGCGAGCAGCGAACGGCGAGCAGCGAACGGCGAACGGCGAACGGCGAACGGCCAGAAGCGTTGGCTCGCTGTGCTCGTGGTGGGTTCGTCACGCGTGGCGGCCCGACTCCCGTTTGCTTGCGCATGCGCGGCCCGGAGCCGCGGCGCGGCGCGCGTCAGCGCGCGGCGAACAGCGCGGGCGAGCGGCGCGGGCGAGCAGCGAACGGCGAACGGCGAACGGCCAGAAGCGTTGGCTCGCTGTGCTCGTGGTGGGTTCGTCGCGCGTGGCGGCCCGACTCCCGTTTGCTTGCGCATGCGCGGCCCGGAGCCGCGGCGCGGCGCGCGTCAGCGCGCGGCGAATAGCCAGAAGCGCCTGCACGATTGCGCAAGCGGACGGCAGTCCCCGCCGCATCCCGCGATAAACAGAGCGACCCACGACCGCAACGCGCCAACGCTTCTGGCCGTTCGCCGTTCGCCGTTCGCCGTTCGCCGTTCGCTGCTCGCTGCTCGCCATTCGCTGATCGCCGCCGGCCATTCATCGCCGGCGTTCACCGCCGGCCTGTGTGCCCGAACCCCCCCGCGCCGCGACTCGTGGCGGTGAACGCGTCGACCACTTCGAACGCGACCTGCACGACCGGCACCACGACGAGCTGTGCGATGCGCTCGCCGGGCTGCACCGTATAGGCGCCACCTCCGCGGTTCCAGCACGACACCATCAGCGGCCCCTGGTAGTCCGAGTCGATCAGGCCGACGAGGTTGCCGAGCACGAGCCCGTGTTTGTGGCCGAGTCCCGAGCGCGGCAGGATCACGGCCGCGAGCCCGGGGTCTTCCACCCAGATCGAAAGTCCGGTCGGGATGAGTTCGGCCTTGCCGGGTGCGAGCCCGAGTGGAGCCTCGATGGCGGCGCGCAAGTCGAGGCCCGCGGCACCCGGGGTCGCGTACGCCGGGAGAGGCCACTCGGTGCCGATGCGTGGATCGAGCACCCGGACCTTGAGCGGTCGGTGCGCGCTGCCCGGAGCCGTCACGCGCGGGCTTTGCCGCGTGCGGGACTGCCGGCGGCTGCAAATTTTTCGGCCACGAGCGTGATGAAATCGTGCGCGAGGCGCGCCTTCGGTGCCGGACCCAGCGACGCGCGATCGACCCGCGACAGCACGATGAGCGCGTTGTCGTCCTTGTCGAAGACCTTGTCGTCGCCGACTTCATTCGCGGCGATCAGGTCGAGGTTCTTGCGCAGGAGCTTCGCACGGGCGTTTGCCTCGACATTCTCGGTTTCTGCCGCGAAGCCGACGACGAAAGGCCGGTCGGGGCGCGCGGCCACCGCGGCCAGCACGTCGGTCGTGCGTTCGAGCGCGAGGTCGAGCGCGGACTCGGTCTTCTTGATCTTCTGGCCGGCGGGGCGCGAAGGGCGGTAGTCGGCGATGGCCGCTGTCGATATGTAGATGTCGATGCCGGCGAGCTCGCGCATCACGGTGGCGTGCATGTCGTCGGCGGATTCGATGTCGAGCCGCCGCACGCCGGCCGGCGTCGGCAGACCCACCGGCCCCGCGACGAGCAGCACCTCCGCACCGGCGTCGCGCGCGGCCTCGGCAAGCGCGAAACCCATCTTTCCGGAGCTGCGATTGCTGATGAAGCGCACCGGGTCGATGCGTTCACGCGTCGGCCCCGCCGTCACGAGTACGCGGCGCCCCGCGAGCGGCCCGTCACCGGGCCGGAGCAGCCGCCGCGCGAGTTCGGCGAGTTCGAGCGGCTCGAGCATGCGGCCCTCGCCCACCTCGCCGCAGGCCTGGTCGCCCGCGGCCGGGCCGAGGACGTGCACGCCGCGCGCACGCAAGGTAGCCACATTGGCCTGCGTCGCGGGGTTCGCCCACATCACGTGATTCATCGCCGGGGCCACGGCGATCGGCGCCTCCGTCGCGAGGCACAGGGTGCCGAGCAGGTCATCGGCGAGGCCGTGGGCGAGCGTCGCGAGGCTGTGGGCCGTCGCCGGTGCGATCAGCACGAGATCGGCCCAGCGCGCGAGTTCGATGTGGCCCATGGCCGCCTCGGCGGCCGGATCCCAGAGGCTGTCGCGCACGGCGCGCCCCGACACCGCCTGGAACGTGGTTGCGGTCACGAACTGCGCGGCGCCGGCGGTCATGACGACCTGCACTTCGGCGCCCCGCTCGATGAGCCGGCGCACGAGGTCGGGGCTCTTGTAGGCGGCGATGCCGCCGGTCACGCCCAGGAGGATTCTGCGGCCCTGCATCGTCACATTATCGGGTGCGGCTCGTCAGGCACGCAATCAGGCCCGTTTCTCGGCGTGCGGACCTCGCCTGGGGCGGCGACACTCGTCGCCGAAGGAGGCTCCAATGGCGATCCCCCACTGGCCGCAGAGCGAGCAGCCGCGCGAGAAGCTGCTGCGGTTCGGCGTCCACAGCCTGTCCGACGCGGAACTGGTCGCGCTCGTGTTCGGCAGCGGCACCGTGGGGCACGATGCCGTCGCGCTCGCCCGCGACCTCCTGGCGCAGGCCGGCAGCCTCCGCGGGCTTCTTTCGGCCGACCGGGCCACCTGCTGTCGCCTGCGCGGCGTGGGTTTCGCGCGCTGGTGCCGCCTGCAGGCCTCTCTCGAGGTGGCGCGGCGCCACTACCTGGAGCCGCTGCGCACGCGTCCGACCCTCGATGCACCGCGCCACACGGCCGAGTTCCTCGTCGCCCAATTGCGGGACAGGCCCTATGAAGTGTTCTGCTGCCTGCACCTCGACAGCCGTCACCGCCTGATCGCGTTCGACGAGCTCTTTCGTGGCACGATCGACGGCGCGAGCGTCCACCCGCGCGAAGTCGTGCGCCAGGCGTTGGCGCACAACGCCGCGGCGGTCATCCTTGCGCACAATCATCCCTCGGGCGTGGCCGAGGCGAGCCAGGCGGATGAACTGATCACGCGTCGCCTGCGCGACGCGCTGGCACTGATGGACATCCGCGTGCTCGACCACTTCATCGTGGGTGACGGCGCGTGCCTGTCGTTTGCGGAGCGGGGGCTGCTGTAGGACAACTGTCGCCAACTTCCGACATTGGTATGGAGTCCGCGCGGCGTTAAGGTGGTCGTTCGCATTGCTTATGGGAGGCTTCCATGGCCCTTTGGAAAGATTCGACCCCTGCCCCGGCGGGCATCAGCCCGGCGCCCGCACCGATGCCGGTAAAGGAAACGCGCGAGCCCGAGCGCGCCAACGTGGCTCCGCTCAATCCCGGTTCCGAGCCGGCACGGCGTCCGAAAGAACGCGGCGAGATCAAGGATTCCGTCTTCTCGGGCGGGCTCAACATCGAGGGCAAGATCGAAGGCGCCGGCAATGTGCGTATCGCCGGTCGCTTCAAGGGCGACGTGCACATCGACGGCGATCTCACGATCGAAGCGGGCGCACACCTCACGGGCCAGGTGCGTGCAAACCTGGTGGTGGTCGCCGGCGAATTGCAGGGCAACGTCGAATCGGCGCGGCGCGTCGAACTGGCGGACACGGCCGTCATGACCGGCGACGTCAAGGCGGGTGCGCTCACGGTCGCGGCCGGCTCGCGCATGCGCGGCCAGGTCGAGTTCGGCTGGGACGAGAAGCACGGCAAGGGCCACAACGAAACGCGAGGCCTCGGCAGCGGCACATGAGTGCGAGGCCGCCCCTCAACGTGCGCGCGCCACTCACGGCGCGCACGCGGGTCTGCCCGCACTGCAAGGCGACGATCCTCGAAAGCGCGAACGTCTGCCCCGGCTGCCGGCATCACCTGAAGTTCGACTCCGTCGCGGCGCAGCGCCAGGCCGAAACCCGCACGGCGCTGCGCATCGACGGAACCATCCGGGCGCCGCGCCCGGCCGAACCCTGCGAGTACTGCGTGGTGATCGCCATCCGCGACGAGCGCGGCCAGGAAGTCGGTCGCCATGTCGTCGGGGTCGGTGCGATGCGGCCGGACGAGCAGCGCAGCTTCACCCTGTCCGTCGACGTCCTCCCGCCACCCGGCCCGCGCCCGCTGAAGCGCGACTGACCCTGGCGGCGGCCCCGGGGGCCCCCGGGTTGCCGCGCCGGCGCCGGACTGGTATAAAGCCGGTCCTTTGCCGCGGGCGAAAGCCCGTGGGCTGCTCCCAAGTTACTGAATTTCGAGGCTTTACCATGTCCCGCGTCTGCGAAATCACCGGCAAGCGGCCGACCGTCGGCAACCGCGTCTCGCATGCGAACAACAAGAAGCGCCGCCGCTTCCTGCCGAACCTGCACGCCCAGCGCTTCTGGCTGGAAGACGAGAAGCGCTGGATCAGCCTGCGCGTCACGACCCGCGGCCTGCGCACGATCGAGAAGAACGGCATCGACGCTGTCGTTGCGAAGCTGCGCGCCAAGGGCGGGAAGGTCTGAGGAGTAGTGCACCATGCGTGAGAAGATCAAGCTGCTGTCGTCCGCGGGCACGGGCCATTTCTACGTGACGATGAAGAACAAGCGCCTCCATCCGGAGAAGCTCGAGACGAAGAAGTACGATCCGTTCGTGCGCAAGCATGTGGCGTACAAGGAAACCAAGATCAAGTGAGCTGATAGCTCATGGCTCATGGCCAGAAGCGCCGCGGCCCACTCGCCGCGGCGCTTTTTTTTGGCGGGCGATGCGGCACGCCCGCAGCCTCCCGAGCCCGGGAGGTACGCCGGTGAGCCACAGGCGACGAGCCGTGCGAACGCCTCCGGCCATCGGCTATAAGCTATGGGCCATAGGCTTTTCTTCTGCCCATGCCCGAACTGCCCGAAGTCGAAACCACCCGCCGCGGCATCGAGCCACACTGCGTCGGCCGCCGCATCACCGCGCTCACCGTGCATGAACCGCGGCTGCGCTGGCGCGTCGATGCCGCGCTGCCCCGGCGGGTCGCGGACCAGAAGGTGCTCGCCGTCGGCAGGCGCGCGAAATACCTGCTGCTCGAGCTCGAGTCAGGCACGTTGCTGCTGCACCTCGGCATGTCGGGGAGCCTGCGCATCCTGCCGGCGGAAACGCCACGCACGCGGCACGATCATTTCGACCTCGTGTTCGATTCGGGCGCCACACTGCGCTTCAACGATCCACGGCGCTTCGGCAGCCTGCTCTACACGGAAGCCGACCCCGCCCATCATCCGCTGCTCGCCCCGCTCGCGCCGGAGCCGCTCGGCGCGGCATTCGATGGCGATTACCTCCGGCGCGTGACGCGCGGGCGGCGCATGGCGGTGAAGCAACTCATCATGAACGCACGGCTCGTCGTCGGCGTCGGCAACATCTACGCGAGCGAGGCGCTGTTTCGCGCCCGCATCCGCCCCGGCCGCCAGGCGCGGCACCTGACGGCACGCGAAGTGGCGCGACTCGTGCGTGCGATCCGCACCGTGCTCGCGGGCGCGGTCAGGGCCGGCGGCACCACGCTGCGCGACTATGTCGGCGCGGACGGATCGCCCGGCTATTTCCGGCAGAAGCTCCACGTGTACGAACGCGCCGGCCGGCCCTGCCGGCGCTGCCGCACCCCGATCCGGCGCCGGATGCAGGGCCAGCGCGCAACTTACTGGTGCCCGGAGTGTCAGCGATGAGAAAGCATTTCGCCGCCTGTGATCCGGTGATGGCCGCGCTGATCCGCGCCGCGGGGCCCTACCGGCTCGTGCCCGAGACCGCGCGCTCGCCGTTCGAATCGCTCGCGCGCGCGATCACGCACCAGCAGCTGAACGGCATCGCCGCCGAGCGCATCCTCGGGCGCTTCGTCGCGCTCTGCGGCAATGGCGCATTTCCCGGGCCCGCGGCCGTCATCGCGCGGCCCGATCACGAATTGCGCGCGGTCGGCCTGTCGTTCGCGAAGATCGCGAGCCTGAAGGATCTTGCGGCGAAGACCGCGAGCGGCATCGTGCCGGGCAGCGAGGTACTCGCGGCGCTCGACGACGACGCCATCGTCGAGCGGCTCACCCGGGTGCGCGGCATCGGGCGCTGGACGGTCGAGATGCTGCTGATGTTCCAGCTCGGGCGCCCGGACGTATTGCCGGTCGACGATTTCGGTGTGCGCAACGGTTTTCGGCTCGCCTACGGGCTGCGCGGCCTGCCGACGCCGCGCGCGCTCGCGGCGTTCGGTGAGCGCTGGGCGCCGCACCGTTCGGCGGCGGCGTGGTACCTGTGGCGCGCCGTCGACCTCGCGCGCGACGATCGCCTGCCCGCGCCCTGCGCGAAGCCGCGCGGCGTGCGGATCGTCAGGAAGGCCGCCGCAGGTCGCGTTCGTAGGAAATCCGCAGCAGCAGCTGGTCGTCGTCGGGCTCCATCGAATCGGGCCGCGCGAGCCCGTCGAGGTCGTAACAAACGGTGAGCGTGTCGCCGTCGAGCGTGATGATGGCCTCGAGCTTGCGCCCCGCATGCGGGCCCTCGACGCCGATCATGTCCATCACGAGCGGTGACACGGCGGCATCGATCCGGTAGCCGCCGCTGTCGACGACTGCGCCGCTCCGGTCGCGGATCTCGTAGCGCCCGGCGCACAGGTTCAGACACGCGACGCGCAGTTCTTCGACCGGTACCTCCCGGTCCGCTACATACGCCGCGACCGGCAGCCACCGGCCTTCGAGCCCGCGTTCGACCGCATCAGTAGACCTGTCCTTCACCTTCGCCCCGCGGATCGGATGCAGCCTCGACGCGGCCGCTCGCGTAATCCCACGTGACCACCTGCATGTTCCCCCAGCGCCGCGTCGATTCGCGCAGCCGATAGCCGAGCTTCGCGAGCGCGGCGATCTCGTCGCCGTCCAGCGCGCCCGGTTCGTACTGCAGCACGTCGGGCAGGTACTGGTGATGGATGCGCGGCGCGGCGACGATCTGCGCCGCGCTCTTGCCGTCGAGGAAGTCGAGCGTCGCGAGGAGCGCCATGCTCGTGATGTAGCTGCCGCCGGGGCTGCCGGTGATCATGAGGCCGCGCGGGCCCTCGACGAAGGTCGGGGTCGACGAGGACAGCATGCGCTTGCCCGGTGCGATCTCGTTCGGCGCGCCGCCGACGAGATTGAAACCGTTCGGCACGCCCGCCTTCGAGACGAAATCGTCCATTTCGTCGTTGAGGAACAGCCCCGTGCCGGGCACGACTAGGCCCGAGCCGAAATAGAAATTGAGCGTGATCGTGCAGGCGACGCGATTGCCCTCGGCGTCGAGGATCGAGAAATGGGTCGTCTGCGGACCCTGGGGCGCCGCCGCGACACCCGGCAGGTCGGCGCTCGGCATCGCGCGATCGAGCCGGATCGACGCCCGCAGGCCGGCGGCATAGTAGGGATGAACGAGTGCCGCGATCGGCATCGCGACGAAATCCGGATCGCCGAGCCACACGGCGCGATCACGGTACGCGCGCTGCATCGACTCGATGACGAGATGCGTGCGCGTCGCGGCGTCGAGGCTCGCGAGATCGTAGCCCGAGAGGACATTGAGCGCCTCGACCAGCACGACTCCGCCCGCTGCCGGTGGTGTCGACGAGACGATGCGCGCACCGCGGTATTCGCCGACCACCGGCGCGCGCTCGACGACACGATAGGCCGCGAGGTCTTCGGCGGTCCAGATGCCACCGAGCTGGCGCACGCCGGCGACCACCTTGCGCGACACTTCGCCCTCGTAGAAATCCCGCATGCCGTGCTTCGCGAGCGTCTCGAGCGTTCGTGCGAGTTGCGGCTGGCGGATGACCGTGCCGATCGCCGGTGTCTTGCCGTCGCGCAGCCAGACCTGCGCGGCTTCCTTCTGCCGCGCGAATACCGCGCGCTTGCGCTCGATATTCGCGTGCAGCCGCGTGTAGACCGGGAAGCCGTCGCGCGCGAGCCGGATCGCCGGCGCGAGGCTGACCGCGAGCGGCAGCCGGCCGTAGTGCAGGACGAGGTGCTCCATGCCCGCAGGTTCACCGGCGATGCCGGCGGCGAGCGCGCTGGTCAGCGACAGGCCCGGAACCGGATTGCCGTCGGGCCCGAGGAACATGTCGCGCGTCGCGGCGAGCGGCGCCTTTTCGCGCGCGTCGATCATCACGTCGCGCGCGTCGCTCGCCCGATGCAGCAGGTAGAAGCCGCCGCCGGTGAGGCCCGAGCTGGTCGGCTCGACGACGGCGAGCGCCGCGGTGACCGCGACCGCCGCATCGAATGCATTGCCGCCCTTGGCGAGAATCTCGTGGCCGGCCGCGGTCGCGAGCGGGTGCGCGGTCGCGATCGCGGCGTGCCCCGGCGTGCGGGCCGCTGCGGCGAGCGGCGCCGCGACGCAGGCCGCGAGCACGAATGCGAGCGCGGCGAGCCGGCGCGGCGCGCGGCGCAGTGTGTGCGCGCTCATGGCGCCCGCCGTTGCCCGCGCAGCGCCTCGGCCACCACCGGGTGCACGAACTCGTGCACATCGCCACCGAGCACCGCGATCTCGCGCACGAGCGAGGAGGATATGAAGGTGAACTGTTCCTGTGGCGTCATGAACACCGTCTCGACCTCGCTCGACAGGTGGCGGGTCATGTTCGCGAGCTGGAACTCGAACTCGAAATCCGACACCGCGCGCAGGCCACGCACGATCACCGAGAGGCCGTGCTGGCGCGCGAAGTCGACCGTCAGGCCCGAGTAGCCCATGACCTCCACGTTCGGGACGTCGGCGAGTACCTGGCGCGCGAGATCGACCCGGCGTTCGATCGTGAACATCGGCGTCTTGTTCGGGTTCGCCGCGACGGCGACGACGACACGGGCGAAGATGCTCGCCGCGCGACGCACGAGGTCCTGGTGCCCGTTGGTGATCGGATCGAATGTGCCCGGATAGACCGCGTGCCGCTTCATGCTTCGATGGCTCCCCTCGCTGCGCCGGTATCGGCCGCGCGTGCCAGCAGATGATAACCGACGTCGCCGGCGCGGCCGGATTTCGCGGGCCGCCAGGTTTCCGGCAACGCGGGCAGCGGCGCTCCGGCGGGCAGTTCGAGATAGACAAAGGCATCGCCCGCGAGCCAGCCACCCGCTTCCAGCGCCGCCGCGGCACGCGTGGCGAGATCGCTGTCGAACGGCGGGTCGAGGAAGACGAGGTCGTACGGCCGCGCGGCACGGCCGAGGAATTGCAGCGCATCCGCGCAGTGCACATCGCCGCGCGTGCCGCCGAACGCCGCCAGCGCGGCGGCGATGCCGCGCGCCGCCGGCGCGTCACGCTCGACGAACGTGACGTGCGCGGCGCCGCGCGACAGCGCTTCGAGCCCGAGGGCGCCGCTGCCGGCGAACAGGTCGAGCGCCCGCGCGCCGGCGACCCGCCCCATCAACCAGTTGAAGAGCGTTTCGCGTACGCGGTCGGGCGTAGGACGTATGGCGCCGTTGGCCGGGAAGCGCCAGCGGCGCCCGCGCCATTCGCCGCCGATGACGCGGAGTTGTCGCGCCCCCCGCCTGCTATTGCTGGTCACGATCCGGGAAGCGTAACCTGTGCCGGACCGCAGAACGAGCACGAGTCGAGAGGGGAATTCCATGAACCCGATCTACGGCAGGTCACTGTTTCCGGCATTGGCAGCAGGCGCGTTGCTGTTCGCGGGCTGCAGCGGCGGATCGGGCATGGACAGCGACGGCATCGGGCAGACCGACACGTCGAGCGGCAGCCTGCCGGGCGGCAGCACCGTCCCGCCCGCGCCGACCGCATTGCATCCGCTCTTCCAGGTGGCGCAGGGACTGCTGCCCTATCCGACCGACCTGTATTTCTCGGGCACAACCGACGGCACGCTCAACATCCAGCCCGCCAACGCGCTCATTCCGGCCCAGGCCGCACTCAATTCGATCGACGGCTATGGCGTGAACACGCCGATCCGCGCCCGCTTCTCGGGCGCCGTGAGCGCCGCATCGCTCACCGCGGCCAGCGTGCGCGTCGTGCGCGTCAATATCGACAATACGACCAAGGCGACGGTCGGCGTCGCCGGTGTGCTCGTTCCCGGTGTCGATTACAGCGTCGGGCTCGCCACCGATGCGGGCGTCGGCAGCCAGATCGTCGAGATCCGCCCGTTGCACCCGCTCGTGCCGAGCGCGGGCGCGGTAAACAACGGTTACCTCGTGCTGCTCACGAACGGCATCACGGATGCCGCCGGCGCGGCGGCCGTGCCCGACAGCGATTACGCCGCGATCAAGACCGCGCTCGCGGGCGGCGCGGCCTGTCCGGGCATCACGAATCCGACCATGAATGGTGTTTGCCGGCTCACCGGTGCGCACCTGCAGATCGCCGGTGCAGTCGGCATCAACCCGGCGAACGTGATTCTCTCCTTCAGCTTCTCGACGGGCTCCACACGCGACTCGCTCGCGGCGGTTGCCGCGGGCGCCACGGCGCACACCATCCTCGCGCAGGCGACCGGGCTCGACACGAAGCAGGTCAATCCCGCGCTGCGGGGGGTCGCCGATATCCATGCCGGCATCCTGCAGGTGCCCTATTATCTGTCGAAAGCCGCGCCGCTCACCGGCTATTGGCAGGGCAATCCGTCGCCGGTCGGCGGCACGCGGCTCCTCACGCGGTTCAATCCCGTGCCGGTCGCCACCGAGACACTGTCGATCCCGCTGCTCGCCACGGTGCCGAACGCGGCATCCGGGCGCACGAAGCCGGTGAACGGCTGGCCCGTCGTGATCTTCCAGCACGGCATCACCGGCAATCGCACCAACATGCTCGGGCTCGCCGATTCGTTTGCGGCGCAGGGCTTCGTGGTCGTCGCGATCGACCTGCCGCTCCACGGCATCACCGATGCGACGAATCCGCTGTACCAGGCGGCGAACGAACGTACGTTCAACCTCGATGTCATGAACAATACGACGGGGGCCGCAGGCGCCGACGGCGTGATCGACTCCTCCGGCGCGAGCTTCATCAATCTCTCGAGCCTGCTCACCGCGCGCGACAACCTGCGCGAGGCGTCGGCCGACCTCCTCACCTTCACGCGCAGCGTCGGCAACCTCGACCTCACCGGTGACGCGGTCTCCGACATCGACGCGACGCGGATCCATTTCGTCGGCCAGTCGCTCGGCAGCATCGTCGCGGTCCCGTGGCTGTCGCTGTCGGCCGCCGTGCAGACCGCCACGCTGTCGGTGCCGGGCGGGCTCGTCACGCAGCTGTTGCGTGATTCGCCCGCGTTCGGGCCGCGCATCAATGCAGGCCTGCAGGCACAGGGCCTCGTGCCCGGCACCACGCTCTACAACCAGTTCTTCCGCGATGCGCAGAACGTCATCGAAGCGGGCGATCCGGTCAATTACATGGCGGCCGCGGCCGCGGCGAAGCCGATCCTGCTGCACCAGGTGCTCGGCGACACCGTGATCCCGAATTCCGCGACGCAGCGCCTGATCGACGTGGCGGCCCTGCCGAGGGTCGGCACGCCGGGTGCGAACCCGATCTCGCGCGCTTACGTCAACTTCACGGCCGGCGCGCACTCCTCGCTCCTCGACCCGACCGCCAGCCTGCCCGCGACCATCGAGATGCAGACGCAGGCGGTGACCTTCGCGGCCACGAACGGCACCATCGTCGCCATCACGAATCCGGCGGTCGTGCAACCCTAGCGCCCGGCGGGCGCCAACCCCTCGCCCGCGCAGCCGCTACAATAGGGCGGTACTGCGGGCGAGGCGCATGGCGACGATCGAAAGCGACAACGGCGGGACGCGCGAAGGCTTCTTCCGGCGCCTGCGCACGAAGCTGAACAAGCCGGACTCATGGTTGTCGTACGACCTCGCGAACCTGTTTCGCGGCCGCGCGATCGACGCCGCTGCGCTCGAGGAGCTCGAGACGCGGTTGCTCACCGCCGACGTCGGTGTGGAGGCGACCAATGAAATCCTCGAAGCGCTCGCGCAGCGTGTGCGCCGCAAGGAACTCGACGACGTCGACGCGCTGGTCGATGCGCTGAAGAACGCCATCTTCGAGATCCTGGAGCCCTGCGCGAAGCCGCTCGACATCAGCGGCTCACGCAAACCCTTCGTGCTGCTCGTCGTCGGCGTCAACGGCTCGGGCAAGACCACCACGATCGGCAAGCTCGCGCAGCGGCTGCGCGCGGAAGGCAAGAGTGTCGTGCTCGCCGCGGGCGACACCTTTCGCGCCGCCGCCATCGAGCAGCTCGGCGTATGGGCCGACCGCACCGGTGCCGCGATGGTCGCGCAGCAGTCCGGTGCGGACCCCGCCGCGGTGGTATTCGACGCGCTGCAGTCGGCCCGCTCGCGCGGCACCCAGGTGCTGATCTGCGACACGGCCGGACGCCTGCAGAACCAGTCGCACCTGATGGACGAGCTGAAGAAGGTGAAGCGCGTGATCCAGCGCGCCGATCCGTCCGCGCCGCACGAAGTGCTGCTGGTGCTCGACGCGAACCAGGGCCAGAACGCGCTGGCGCAGGCGCGCGAGTTCAATGAGGCGATGGGAGTCACCGGGCTCGCGCTGACGAAGCTCGACGGCACGGCGAAAGGCGGTATCGTCGTCGCGATCGCGCGCCAGTTGCGCCTGCCGATCCGCTACATCGGCATCGGCGAGGGCGCCGACGACTTCGGCGTGTTCGACGCGCGCGGCTTCACCGATGCGCTGGTCGAGGGCGCGGAGCCCCCGGCGTGATCCGCTTCGAGCGCGTCGCGAAGCGCTACCCGAACGGGCGTGAAGCCATCTCGGGCGTCAGTTTCGAGGTGCAGCGCGGCGAGATGGTGTTCCTCACCGGTCGCTCGGGCGCCGGCAAGAGCACGGTGCTCAAGCTGATCGCGCTGCTCGAGCGGCCGACGCGCGGTGTCGTCACGGTGAACGGCCGCGGCACCGGCGCGTTGCCGGCGCGCAGGATCCCGGCCTTTCGCCGCGGAATCGGCGTCGTTTTCCAGGACCACAAGCTGCTCGTCGATCGCCCGGTGTTCGACAATGTCGCGCTGCCGCTCGTCGTCGCGGACACGCCCTTGCGCGAGATCGACAAGCGCGTGCGCGCGGCCCTCGACCAGGTGGGGCTCCTCGGCAAGGAACGCCTGCTGCCGCTCGAATTGTCAATCGGGGAACAGCAGCGTGTCGGCATCGCCCGCGCGGTGATCACGAAGCCTGCCGTGCTGATCGCGGACGAACCCACGGGCAACCTCGATCCCGAGCTCGCGCTCGAAGTGATGAACGTCTTTCGCCGGTTCCAGGAAGTCGGCACGACCGTGATGGTCGCCACGCACGACATGCACCTCGTGCGCGAATTCGGCAAGCGCGAGATCGTGCTGGAGAGCGGCCATGTGCGCGGTGTCGGCGACGTGCGCGTGCCGACGATCGGGGCTGCCGCGCCGTGACGGGGCCGGGCACCTGGCTCGCACGCCACCTGCAGGCGGCGCTCGGCGCGGCAGGCCGGCTCGCCCGCGCGCCGCTCGCCACGCTGTTCACGATCGCCGTGATCGGCCTCGCGCTCGCGCTGCCGCTCGGCCTCAAGCTGTTCGTCGACAATGCCCGCGCGGCCACCGGCGATTTCGCCAACGCCGTCGATCTTTCCGTCTATTTCAGGCTCGGCACGCCGATCGAGAAGGTGCGCCAGCTCGCGCAGCGCGCGCAATCGCGGCCGGGCGTCGCTGCCGTCAAGGTGATCCCTGCCGACGCGGCGCTCGCGGAGTTTCGCAAGTACTCGGGCTTCGGCGTCGCGCTCGATGCGGTCACCGACAACCCGCTGCCGCACGTGCTCGGCATCCGCCCGCGCGCCGGCGCCGATTCGACCGCCGAGATCGCGAAGCTGAAGGACTATTTCGCGTCGTGGCCGGAAGTCGAACTCGTGCAGATGGACATCGAGTGGGTACACCGCTTCAACGCGATCCTCGAAGTATTGCGGCGCGCGCTCGGGGTCGCGGCCGTGGTGCTCGCGTTCGGCGTACTCGCGGTCGTCGGCAACACGATACGGCTCGAGATCCAGAACCGGCGCGCCGAGATCGAGGTCACGAAGCTCGTGGGCGGCTCGAATGCGTTCGTGCGCCGGCCATTCCTCTATACGGGCACCTTGTATGGCGTGCTCGGGGCGGTGCTCGCGCTCGCCATCGTCTTCAGTGCAACGGCCCTGCTCGCGCCCGCCGTGGCGGATCTCGCTGCGGCCTACGGTAGCCGCTACACGCTTCTCGGCCCGGGACAGGACGACACATTGCGCCTGCTCGGCGGCGGCGCCCTGCTCGGGTGGATCGGCGCCTGGGGGGCGGCGGCCCGCCATCTGCGCGCCATAGAACCGCAAGCCTGAGGAGGCGCGCGGCGAGTGGCGATCGGCGATCAGCCAGAAGCACGAGGGCTGGCGTGCGGTCCCCTTCTGGCCGTTCGCTGTTCGCCGTTCGCCGTAAGCTGCTGATAAAAAAAGCCATTCTACGGGAACCACCACAGCCTTTAGCACTCTAACAGCCCGAGTGCTAGACTTGAGGATATGAACGGAATGCAGCTCGTCGCCCGCCGCAATGATTTCCTGCTGTCGGCCCCGATCGGCAGCTTCGACGCCTACCTCGACCGGGTGGCGCAGATCCCCGTGCTCACGCGCGAGCAGGAGCGCGAACTCGCCGAGCGCTTTCGCAACGAAGGCGACCTGTCGGCCGCGCGCGAACTCGTGCTGTCGCACCTGCGCTTCGTCGTCCATGTCGCACGCGGCTACACCGGCTATGGCCTGCCGCTGGCGGACATCGTGCAGGAAGGCAACATCGGCCTGATGAAAGCCGTCAAGCGCTACGAGCCGGCGCTCGGCGTGCGGCTCGTATCGTTCGCGGTGCACTGGATCCGGGCCGAGATCCACGAATATGTGCTGCGCAACTGGCGGCTCGTGAAGATCGCGACGACCAAGGCGCAGCGCAAGCTCTTCTTCAACCTGCGCCGCATGAAGAAGAACCTCGCGTGGTTGTCGCACGAAGAAACGCTCGCAGTCGCGAAGGACCTCGGCGTGCGCGCCGAGGAAGTCACCGAGATGGAGCAGCGGCTCGCCTCGCGCGACCTGTCGTTCGATCCGGCCCCCGACGCCGACGACGATGAAGGCTACGGGCCCGCCGCCTACCTCCCGGCGCCCGATGCGGACCCGGCCGAACTCGTGGCCGACGACGAGTGGCAGCGCGACACGTCCGCGCATCTCGCCGGCGCGATCGAGGCGCTCGATCAGCGCAGCCGCGACATCGTGCGCCGGCGCTGGATCACGGAGAACAAGGCAACCCTGCACGACCTCGCCGACGAATACGGCGTGTCGGCGGAACGCGTGCGGCAGATCGAAGCGGCTGCGCTGAAGAAGCTGCGCGGCGCGCTCACCGCGGCTGCCTGATCGGCGCGAAGGTCAGCTCCACGCGCCGGTTCCGTGCGCGTCCTTCAACCGAGTCGTTGCCCGCCATCGGGCGCATTTCCCCCACACCGACCGCGATCAGCCGGTCCGCGCGAATGCCGCGGCTGCGGAGGTACCCGGTCACGGTGCGGGCGCGGCGCCCGGAGAGGTCCTGGTTGTAGTCTTCGCTGCCGGTGCTGTCCGTGTGGCCGGCCGCTTCGATGAGGGTCTTGTCGTATTCCTTCGCGACGAGCGCCACCGAATCGAGCACGCCGAAGAACGACGCGTTCAGGTCCGCGCTGTCGGTCCTGAACGTGATATTCCCGGGCATGTTGAGCGTGATGTTGTCGCCGACGCGCGTCACCGACACGCCCGTGCCGCGCAGCTGCTCGCGCAGCTTCGCCTCCTCCCTGTCCATGTAGGCACCGATGCCCGCGCCGGTGAGGCCACCGATGCCGGCGCCGATCAGCGCACGCTCGCGGCGTTCACGCGAGCTGTCGCCCGTGATCAGTCCGATCACGGCACCGGAGGCGGCGCCGATCATCGCGCCCTTCGATGTCTTCCCCATCTCGCGCTCGCCGGTGTACGCATCGGTCGTGTGGCACCCGGCCGTCGCGGCAATGACGAACGCCGCGAACAGAAGGGTCTGGACGATGACGGGACGTGGCATGGATCCGATTCCCCGCGCGCTACGCGCTACTCGACGCCACTGCCGGATGCCGGCGGCGTCGTGGCGCGATCATACCCCCGGGGGCGGATGGCCACCGTATTGCGAATGCGTGTGCAGCGCGTGCCGTCGGTGAGGTGATAGCCATACTCGAAAACCGGTGTCGCGCGGCCGCGCGCGGCGAGTTCGGCGCGGATGTCTCTTTCCTGCGACGGCGACATCTCGAAGCGCAGCTCGAGATCCGTGCTGCCGCCACGGTCGAAGTCGATCGCGAGGCTGCGCGTCCACACCGAGTGGCCGGGGAAGACGCGCGCACACGCGAGCGCCGCGACCGGATCGGCGAGCGACGCCTGGAAGCCGCCGAACATCACGCCGCCCGGATTGCGGGAAATCGAGTGCAGCGGCAGGCGGATGCGCACCACGCGCCAGTCGTCGCGAATCTCGAGCACGCGGATGCGCATCAGCCAGAACGGCGGGTACCACTCGAGCTTGCGCGCGTCGGTGAGCCAGCGCCGCGCCATGACCCAGCCCATCAGGCGCTGCATCAGGCGGGGCGAACTTGCGGTGGCAGGCACGTCGGGTTAGCGTCTGGGCCGTGAACGAGTCCGAAGGGTACACCATGCGCACGGTGACGCAGTGGCTCGACGAGTACGGCGAGAGTCACAGGAATACGGTGAACAAGCGCCTGCACTGGACCTGCGTGCCCGCGATCGTGATCGCGGTGATCGGCCTTTTCTGGTCGTTGCCCGTGCCCACGGCATTCGCGCACGTCTCGCCGTGGCTCAACTGGGCGACGATCGCCGCGGTGCTGAGCCTCGCCTACTACTTCGCGCTGTCGCCGCCGCTGTCGCTCGGCAGCGCGCTCGTGTTTGCCGTGATGTTCGGCATCGTGCTCGCGCTCGAGCGGCTCGCCTGGCCGCTGTGGCAGACCTGCACGGTGATCTTCGTCGTCGCATGGATCGGGCAGTTCATCGGCCACGTGTTCGAGGGCAAGCGCCCGTCCTTCTTCAAGGACCTGCAGTTCCTGCTGATCGGCCCGCTGTGGCTCCTCGCCTTCGTGTACCGGAGCCTCGGCCTGCCGCTCGTGCGGCGCGGCGACGCCCGCCCTGGCAGGTAGTCGACCCGGCAGGGGACCGGGCCGCCCGGCTATACTGTACGGCCCCGTTCAGGAGACCGCCCTGTGGCCGCACCCGCCCGCACGAAGCACGTCGCGCTCGACCCGATGGACCTCTACGGCATCCGCAACCTGCTCGGCGAAGATGAGCGCATGGTGCAGGACTCGGTCGCCCGGCTGGTCGACGACAAGGTTTTGCCGATCATCCGGGAGTGTTTCGAGAGCCATCGTTTCCCGCAGGAGCTCGTGCCGGAACTCGCCCGGCTCGGCCTGCTCGGCTCCTCGATCGAGGGTTACGGCTGCGCCGGGCTGAACGGCGTCAGCTACGGCCTCATCTGCCAGGAGCTCGAGCGCGGCGACTCGGGCGTGCGCAGTTTCGTGTCGGTGCAATCCTCGCTCTGCATGTTCCCGATCCACGCCTTCGGCAGCGAAGGGCAGAAGGAGAAGTACCTGCCCCGCATGGCGAAGGGCGAGCTGATCGGCTGTTTCGGCCTGACCGAACCGCACGGCGGCTCGGACCCGGCGAACATGAAGACCCATGCCAGAAAGCGCGGCAAGGACTGGGTCATCAACGGTTCGAAGATGTGGATCACGAACGGTGCGATCGCCGACCTCTGCGTCGTGTGGGCGATGACCGACGAAGGCATCCGCGGCTTCATCGTCGAGAAAGGCACGAAGGGCTACTCGGCGCCCGAGATCGGCAACAAGTTCAGCCTGCGCGCCTCCGTCACCTCGGCGCTCTTCTTCGACAACGTGGTCGTACCGGAAGAGCAGATGCTGCCGGGCGTCGTCGGGCTGCGCGGCCCGCTGTCGTGCCTCACGCAGGCCCGCTACGGCATCTCGTGGGGCGTGATCGGCGCCGCGCAGGCCTGCCTCGCGCAGATGATCGACTACACGAAGACACGCGTGCTGTTCGGCCGCCCGCTCGCCCAAAACCAGGCGATCCAGTTGCGCCTCGCCGACATGGCGCGCCGCATCACCACCGCGCAGCTGCTGTCGCTGCAGCTCGGGCGGCTGAAGGACCAGGGCGACATGATGCCCTCGCACGTCTCGCTCGCGAAGTGGAACAATTGCCGCATGGCGCTCGACATCGCGCGCGACGCGCGCGACATGCTGGGCGGCGCGGGCATCAGCGCCGAGTACGTCCCGATCCGCCACATGCTGAACCTCGAGAGCGTGATCACCTACGAGGGCACTGAAACCGTGCACCAGCTGACGATCGGGCGCGAACTGACGGGCATCAACGCGTTCTGACCCGCGGGTGCGGGGAAGGGGATTGCCGTGATGAAGTTCCCCCGGATTCGCCATGGATGGCTCGCGCTGGCCGTGGCGCTCGCCGCGGCCCTCGGCGCCTGCGGCGTCAATCCGGTCACCGGCAAGAAGGAAATCCAGTTCGTCTCCGAGGCGCAGGAACTCGCGATCGGGGCACAGCAATACGCACCGATGCGCCAGGTCGAGGGCGGCGATTTCGACGTGCTGCCCGAACTCACCGCCTATGTGAATGGCGTCGGCCAGAGGCTCGCGGCGGTGTCGGATCGCAAGCTGCCCTACGAGTTCGTCGTCCTCGACAACTCCGTACCGAATGCGTGGGCGCTGCCCGGCGGCAAGATCGCCGTGAATCGCGGCCTCCTCACCGAGCTCACGAGCGAGGCGGAACTCGCCGCCGTGCTCGGCCACGAGATCGTGCATGCGGCCGCGCGCCACGGCGCGAAGGCGCAGGAACGCGGCACGATCATGCAGGTCGGGATGGCGGCCGCGCAGATCGGCGCCGCGGTGGGCGGCATGGATGCGGGCCTCGCGAACCTGGCACTGGGGGGCTCCGCCATCGGCCTGCAGATGCTGCAACTGAAATACGGCCGCGACCAGGAACTCGAGGCCGACCACTACGGCATGAAGTACATGAAGCTCGCGGGTTACGACCCGCAGGGCGCGGTCACGCTGCAGGAGACCTTCGTACGCCTCTCCAGACAGGGCGCAAAGCAGCAGGGATGGCTCGAGGGTCTCTTCGCCTCGCATCCGCCGTCGCAGGAACGCGTCGAGCAGAATCGCGCCACGGCGGGCGAGCTCGGCCGCGGCGGCGTGATCGGCGCCGACACGTACGCGGCGCACATGGCGCCGCTCATGAAGATGAAGCCGGGCTACGGCAAGTACGACGAGGCCGTCGCCGCCGCGCGCAAACAGGAGTACGACCGCGCGCAGGCGCTCGCGCTCGAAGCCGCGCGACTGCTGCCGAAGGCAGGCCGCGCACAGCAATTGCTCGGCGACCTCGCGCTCGCGCGCCAGCAGCCGCAGGAGGCGCTCGGGTACTTCCGCAGGGCCGAGGCGCTGAACGGGGACTATTTCGGCTCCTCGCTCGGCCTCGGCATGGCCGCGTACGAACTCGGCGACAAGGCGACGGCGCGCAGCGCATTCGAGCGCAGTGCGAAGCTCCTGCCGACCGCACCGGCCGCGTACTACCTCGGCGCGATCGCCCGCGATCGCGGCGACGCCGCAGCGGCGATGCAGTACTTCAAGTCCGCCGCCGGTTCGGACAGCCGCTACGGCAAGGAAGCGACGGCCGAGTACGTGAGGCTCGACCTGCCGCAGCATCCCGGCAACTATGTCGCCGCTGGCCTGCAGGCCGACGCCAACGGCCGCGTCTACGTGATCATCGAGAACCGCGCGCCGCTGCCGCTCGCCGCGATCGTGGTGACACCCGTGCTCGTCGATGCGAACGGCCGGATCCTGCAGCACGGCGCCGCCGTGCAGTTCCGCGGGCCGGTGCCGTCGGGCCAGCGCGCATCGCGCGCGATCGACACGACCCACCTGACGGCGGAACAGCTGAAATTCGTCAGGGTCCGCGTCGACGCGGCGCAGCCCGCGCCCTAGCGCGTGCGCTGGCGGGAAGCATTCGGCGCGCGCCGGCGCGAGATCCTCGGTATCGCGGGTCCGATGATCCTCGCGAACATCTCGCCCGCCCTCATCGGGCTCGTCGACACGGCGGTGGTCGGACACCTCGGTGACGCGCACTACATCGGCGCCGTCGCGGTCGGCGCGGTGATCCTGAGCTTCACCTTCACGGCGCTCAACTTCCTGCGGATGACGACCACCGGGCTCGCTGCCCAGGCCGCGGGCGCCGGCGACGCGACTCGCCTCCGCACGGTGTTCGCGCAGGCCGGCGGCACGGCGCTGTACCTCGGCGTGCTGCTGCTGCTCGTGCAGGTGCCGCTCGGCGCATTCGCGCTGCGCGTGATCGAGCCGAGCCCCGCGGTGGCCGCGACGGCGTGGGACTATTACGCGATACGCATCTGGAGCGCACCGGCGGCGCTCGCGAATTTCGCGCTGATCGGCTGGTTCATCGGGCTCGGCAATGCCCGTGCACCGCTCACGATGGTGCTCGGCGCCAATATCATCAACATCGTGCTCGACCTCGCCCTCGTGCCGGGCTTCGGCCTCGCGGTCCGCGGCGTCGCGTGGGCCTCGCTCGTAGCGGAGTACGTCGGCTGCGGCATCGGCCTCGCGCTCGCGCGACGGGAGCTCGCGCAGCGGCCCGGCCGCTGGCTGCGTGCGCAGATCCTGCACCTGCCGGGCCTGCACGCGATGTTCGCCGCCAATGGCGCGCTCTTCCTGCGCACGCTCCTGCTGATGTTCGCGTTCGCGTTCCTGACGACGATGGGCGCGCGCCAGACCGACGCGATCCTCGCCGCGAACGCGATCCTCGTGAACCTGCAGTACCTGATGGCGTACGTCCTCGACGGCTTCGCCAATGCCGCCGAATCGCTCTCGGGACGCGCGATCGGCGCGCGCGACGCGCAGGCGGTGCACCGCATCGTGCGCGAATGCCTCGTGCTCACGCTCGCCGCCGCGCTCGCGATCGCCGTGGCCTTTGCCGTGCTCGGACCGCTCGCGGTCCGCATCGTGACCAGCGTCCCGGTGGTGATCGACGCGGCGTATAGGTACTTGCCGTGGATGGTTCTCTCGCCGCTCGTCTGCGCGTGGGCGTTCCTCTACGATGGCGTCTTCGTCGGCGCGCAGCGCGCCGGCGCCATGTTCGGGGTGATGCTGGGCGCCGTTGCCGTGTTCCTGCCCGCGTGGTGGTTGACGCGCAGCCTCGGCAACCACGGCCTGTGGCTCGCGTTCACCCTCTTCAATGCGGCACGCGGCCTGCAGCAACACCTGCTGTTCAGGCAATGGGTGCGCAGCGGCCGGCTCCTGGAGGTTCGATGAGCAGTTCAGTGTTGCAGCGTGACCATCGAAGCGTGATGGGCCGCATCCTCTACACCAGCCGCAAGCCGGAACGCATGGGCGAGGAGCGGGGTCGCGAATACTTCCGCATCGACACGCATGCGGACGGCGCACGCACCTGCACCGCCCACTGCGAGATCGACGACCGCCCGAGTGTGATGCGCGACATCACCTACGCACTCGATGCGGACTGGATGCCGACCGACTGCTTCGTGCGCATCTCGGTCGGCGACCGGTTCACCGGCTCGGGGTGGTTTCGCTTTGCGCCACGAGTCGCGGAGTGCGAAACGTGGACGGCGGCGGAAGGCCGGGTGCGCCAGACGATGGCGCTCGCGACACCGCTCGTCACCTTCCAGAACCATGCCATCGCCTGCGACGCGTGGCACCTGCGCCTGATCGATCGCGCGCAGCCCGGCGTCGTGCAGCGGATTCACCCGATGCTGCTGTCTTCACCCGACCATCGCGGCGCCACGGGCCCGATGCTGCACTCGATCGGCGTGAACATCGTGTATGTCGGGTCGGAGGAAGTGACCGTCGGCGCCGGATCGTTCGACGCATTCCACTTCCAGTTCGTCGCCAACAGGGAATTGCCCGAGGAGCACCCGCCGTACGACGTCTGGTGCACGAGCGACGGGGATTTCCTGTTCCTGAAGGGCGGCGTCGCGGGCTACATGCAGACCTGGTACGAGCTCGTCGAGCTGAGCCGCGGCTGATACATCGGCTGTCGCGCCGAAACGACGTAGACTTTCTGTCGACAGGGTTTACAATCCCCTCGTATCGCAATCCAGTTGCGCCCATAAGCTCCGGATTCAGCTGGGGTTCAGCAAGTTGGCGCGACTATTGCTGCAGGTTGTGCAGGCACGCAGGCATCCGGGTGATGCGGGGAGCAGACAGGGTTTACCGATAAAAAGTCGAGGCAGTCGGCGCGGACACGGGTCCAGATGGCGGCAAATGATGCCACTGTCGGGAACGACGAAGAGTGTGAACTGACACGCGGGCCTTTCAGGTTTGGCCGGGGCATGGCCCCAACGTTCCAGCCGTAATCGTTTATGTCCGTGAAACGCCGCCCGTCGTTCGCGCATCAAGACGCGAACGGTGGCAGCTGACAGCGACCGACCTCGAATGTTCGAGCAGACTCCGGCCCCGCCTCGCGCGGGGCTGATTTTTTCCGGGTCCGCACGTCGCGTCGCGACGACATCCGACTGTGCACGTGTCTCCATTATGATTCGTCCGGACGTGCCGGCCCCGGCGGCACGATCAATTGCGCGGCGTGCGTGCCCGCAGGGAGCGCCCATGATTCGGCAGCGTTTGAGCGGAATCGTCCTCGCCGGCCTGCTCTCGACAGTCCTCGGCTCGTGCGGCGGGGGTGGCGGTGGCGGCGGAAGCGGGCCCCCGATCGGCGGGTCCGGCTACGTGCCCGGCCGCTTCGACGCCTCCACCGTATTCGAGGCACGCTGCGCCGCGCCCCGTACCGGCACCGACCCCTCGAGCGGCCGCCCGTGGCCGGACCAGCCCGGCACGGCACTCGACGAAAAGAACTGGCTGCGCTCGTGGACGCACGAGCTGTACCTCTGGTACCGGGAGGCGCCGGACCTCAATCCGGCCGGCTATGGCGTCCTCGACTATTTCGATGCGCTGAAGACGGCGGCCGTGACCGCGTCCGGCCAGCCGAAGGACCGCTTCCACTTCACGGTCCCGACCGACGAGTGGCTCGCCCTGTCGCAGTCGGGCGAATCGGCGAGCTACGGCGCGCAGTGGGCCGTGCTCTCCGCCACGCCGCCGCGCGACGTGCGCGTCGCGTATATCGAGCCCGGCGCTTCCTCTCCCGCGGCAATGGTCGGCCTCGCGCGCGGCGCGCGCGTGTTCGCCATCGACGGCATCGACGTCGTGAACACGAACGTACAGGCCGACATCGACCGCCTGAACGACGCGATGTCGCCGCTCGCCGCCGGCGAATCCCACTCCTTCACCGTGCAGGACGTCGGCAGCGGGTCGCAGCGTACGGTGTCGATGACCTCGGCGAACGTGACCTCGACGCCGGTGCAGAACGTGGGCACGATCGCGACCGCGACCGGCCCGGTCGGCTATCTGCTGTTCAATGACCATATCGCGACGTCGGAGGCCGGGCTCGTCGATGCGATCACGGCGCTGCGCGACGCCGGCGTCGTCGATCTCGTGCTCGACGTGCGCTACAACGGCGGTGGCTTCCTCGATATCGCGAGCGAGCTCGCCTACATGATCGCGGGTGGCGCGCGTACGGGCGGGCGGACCTTCGAGCTGCTGCAGTTCAACGACCAGCACCCGACGCGCGATCCGGTCACGGGCGAGACACTGGCGCCCATTCCGTTCCACGACACCGCCGAGGGCTTCAGCGTCGCGGCGGGCACGCCGCTGCCGACCCTCGGCCTCGGACGCGTGTACGTACTGACGGGTGCCGGCACCTGCTCGGCGAGCGAATCGATCATGAACAGCTTGCGCGGCATCGACGTGGAGGTCGTCCAGGTCGGCTCGACCACCTGCGGCAAGCCGTACGGTTTCTATCCGACCGACAACTGCGGCACGACGTACTTCTCGATCCAGTTCCGCGGCGTCAACGCCAGGCAGTTCGGCGACTATCCGGACGGCTTCTCGCCGGCCAATACCGCCGGCATGATCGGTGTGTCGGTGCCCGGTTGCTCGGTCGCGGACGATTTCTCCCGTGCGCTCGGCGATCCGGCGGAAGGCCGCCTCGCCGCGGCGCTGGACTATCGGGCGTCCGGCCGGTGCGGCGTGCCGCCGAGCGGCGTGGCAGGCAAGGCCTCGGCGGGTGCGCTGCCGCTCGCGGAACCGCGCATTCCGAAGTCACCGTGGCTCGAGAACCGGATCCTGCGGCGTTAGCCGCTCGCCACGCCGGGCGCTCCGTCCTCGACCACGAAAGCCGCGAGCGTCCTGCGCGACGCGTCGCGCACATCCGTGCGTTCCATGGCCACGGGATCGGCCGCGAGGCGCTGTGGCGTGATCTCGCAGCGCAGGTACCCGCGGCAGGCGCTCGTGCCGAACACGAGGTTGGGGTTCTCCTTCCGCAAGGCGTCGATACGCGCCTCGGAGAGACCCTGGGACGAAATCGAGCTCGTCACGAACTCGGTGGCGACGACCGCTGTCGTGAGGTCGTCCGGCGTCGCATGGATGCCGCCCACGAGGAACGTGTGGAGATCGCCTGACAGGCACACCGGGTTCGGCGTGCGGTGGCGCACGAGCGCGTCGAGCAGGCGCTGGCGGGACGCGGGATAGCCGTTCCAGGAATCCGTCCAGTAGCGGCGGCCGGGGCCCGCCCGCTCGTCGATGTGGCTCATCACGACGCCCTGGGCGAGGAGGTTCCACCGCGCGCGCCCCTGGCCGAGCCCGCGATCGAGCCACGCTTCCTGTCGCGCCCCGAGCATCGATCCCGCATCGTGCCCGAGTGCCGGGCAATCCATCGGCTCCTTGCGCCCGCCCGGCGGCGGCATGTGTTCGTAGTACGCGCGGTACGCGGCCGCACGCCGTGCGCGAAACCAGTCCGGATCGTCGGCGAGCATGTGGCGGTAGGCGCCGTAGTAGCCGTGCTCGTACTGCTGGCACGATGCCACCGCGAAACGCAGCCGGTCCTGCGGCGCGCCCGCTGCGGGCGCGGTACGGGTACGGCCGACAGGGCTCCGCACGCCCCCCGCGGTGAAGCGGTACCAGTACAGGCGGGCGGGCTCGAGGCGCGTGAGTTCGACGTGCACCGAGTACGCCCAGTCGGGCGTTGCGTACACCGTGCCGGAACGCACGACGCGCGTGAACTTCTCGTCGGTGGCGAGCACCCAGTCGACCGGGACATGCGGCGCGGTGAGTCCGCCGAGCGGCGCGAGCGGCTTCGGCGCGAGGCGCGTCCAGAGCACGACCCCGCTCGCCGTCGGGTAGCCCGAAGCGATGCCGAGTGTGAAGGGATCGTCGCGGAATGTCTCTCGTGCGGATTCGGCGGCGCGTGCGCGCGTCGCGCCGAGCAGGCCTGTCGCGAGTGTCGCCTGCATGAGCTCTCGACGGTTCATCGTTGCTCGCTCGCCGCCGTGATTCCTGTTGCATCGTATCGCGTGCGGGCGTAACGTTCGCGCCGCGTTGCGGGGTGTGGTACCGCCCGTGACGCCCAGAAATGGCGGTCAGGACCCCCGGAGGTGTGGAACCCGAGAAGATGAACAAGCGCAAAATGTCCGCCGACAGCGAACCTGAGCCCCGCCTGCACAGAGTCAGTCAGTACCTCGAGCGGAATTTTCCCGACTTTTTCGCGGAGGCGCGCTTCCAGGTCGGTGACGACGATTACTTCCTCTACGCCCGCTTCGGGCAATACCTCGCCCGCGTGATCGAACAGCGTCGCGTCTCCCGCGACAAGATCGCCCGCGGCTTCACCGTCCTCAACAAGATGGCCCGCATCTCGACCCGCGACCCGGGCGTGCGGCGCATGCTCGTCTCGGGGCCGCTCGAGTACCTCGTCGACGCGCCGAAGGCGCGTGCGCTCGCGCGCAAGCGGCTCTCGCCGGTCGCGCAGGGCTACCTCGCGAGCCTCTGCGAGTAAGGCGCGGTGCCGGGGCTTCGGTTGTTCGGTTATTGGAGCCCCAAAGGTCGCTGGAACAGCTCCGGCCGTTCTCGCCGATAGTGCGCCAGCGATTCCGCTAGCGTCGACACGCTGCGCCCGAACCGGCGCGCGAGCTCGCTCACCGTCGCAAGTTGCTTTTCCTGTGCGTGGTGCACGACCAGCACGCGAAGCTGGGCCAATTCCCTCTGGCGCCCTGATCCACTGAGTGCCGAGGGATCGGTACCGTATTGCCCGCAAAGATGCGCGATCAACGCATCGACGGTAAGGGTCGAAGCGGATTTCGTGCGCGCCGTCATGCGCGCGACGAACAGGTCGTCCCCCAGCAGGCGCGGATCATCGGCCCTGCCCCGGCTGTACTCCGGATTCGCCCCGATGGCGATGCCTTCGAGTACAAAGCGTCGATACGCCTCGCGAGCGGCGCCCGGAGTCCGATCGAATCTCGTGAGCGCAAGACTCGTCGTGAGCCAGTTCCATTGCGCGAGGCCGAGATAGGCGCGATGCCCGCTCCACTCGTACTCCACCGGGTCGGCGACTACCCCGGCGCGGACCGGATTCAGGTGGATATAGCGCAGCAACTCGCACAGGTAGCGCTCCGAATCGACGAGGATGGCCCGGTAGCGCCGCTCGAACAGATGGCCGGTCGTCTCGCGATGCCATTGCGAAGTGCGCGCGTAGCGGCTGGCGACATGCCTCATGGCCGGGCCAAGGGGCGCGTCGCTCACCTCGACGAGAAAATGCATGTGGTTGGTCATCCAGCAGAACGCATGGATGCGCATCCTGTGAAGGTCGATCGTCTCCGCTACCAGCTCCGAGAGGAGCATCCGGTCCTCGCGCGTACGGAACACCGCCTCGCGATGATTGCCTCGCAGGATGACGTGGTAGAAGCCGCCGTTGACGTGCAGACGCAATGGCCTCGGCACGGGACACCGCCTCCGGGAAAATGACGCAGTAGGCAGTTTCCAACAGGCCGTGTCGCCGCGCGCGCCGAGATTCAGCGGCGTTTCGCCAGATTCAGGTCCCGGCGGCCTGCCGATTCCGCCAATAACCGAACAACCGAAGCCCCGGCACCAACGCTATCTCCAGTAGCCGCCGCTGCGCCACGCGTGCCACGACGTGCGCAGCCAGCGCAGCACCGCGAACGCGGCCCACACCGCCCATGCGAACACGAGCAGCTTGAATACCCAGAGCGGCAGGCTGAAGACGGACGGTCGCGGCAGCGCGCCGCCGGTGCGATCGACGAACCAGGCAAAGCGGCCCTCGCCCATCAACGGGCCGACGACGCCCATGTCCGGCGTCGACAGCAGCCCGCGGCGTATGCCGGAGAACAAGAGCGCACCCACCGCGACGAGGGTGAGCAGCGCGAGCAATACCTGCACCAGGTTGAAGGTCAGGCGAGGGACCGCTCCACTCCATCCCTCGCGCCACCTGATCGCGAAGAGCCACAGCGCCACAAGCGCGAGCACCGCCCACGACAGTGTCGAGAGGCCGAGGCCGAGCAGCACCCATTCACGGGTGCGCAGCGGCGAACGACCGCTGCGGCCGACGGCCCACGCCGTCAGGAGAAATGCGACGATCTCCCCCCAGTACAGGATGGCGGGCCCGACACCGGGACCGATCGCCAACAGCGCCCACCGATCGGCTGGCAACGCCAGCGACGTCGTGACATTGCTCGCGGCGACGCCGAGGTCGAGCGGGTCTGGCCGTGCACGCGACCCGATGCCGCGAGCCTGCGTCGAGTCGATGAGGACCGTATGCTCGCCCGGCAGGATCGGCAACGACAAGCGGCCCTTCTCGGGTCGCAGCGCGAGGCTCTCACCATCGACGCTCACGGCCGTGACACGCGCATCGGGCGGCAGCATGACGGCATGGCGCCCGCCCTGCGTCGCACGATACCTCACCGAGAGCGTCGAATCGGTCGCGCGCTTGCCGATCCTGATGTCGTGCTCCACCCGATCGATCGCGAGCGACTCCCCGGGCGCGACCGGCGGCCGCGCGAACTGCGCCTGCAGTGACTCGCCCGGTCGCGGATGGAATTCGTATACCCATTCGGGCCCGATGGAGTCGGGCAGGGTCGCGGCGAAGCCATCGAAGGAGGCATGCCACTGCGGACTCACCGAGAATTCCCACACCTCGACAAAGGGCGCATCGGCAGCAGCCGCGGTCAATGCCAGCGTCCCGGTCGAAGGCAGCGCGGCGTCCCAGCCGACCGCAGGCTCACCCGCCGCGAACGCCACGCGCACCTCCCTGCCGTCGCGTACGTCGACCGACTCGGCGAGGACCGATTCGCCCGCGACCAGCGGCACCGGGACGGAGAACGCGGCGCGCACCGGCGCAATGCGTTCGACCTGTGTGCGCACGCGGCTGTCCGTGCCGATGACGAAGTGCCGCACGACACGCACGAACGGCGGAAACTCGGGCGTCGCGGCGGCCGTGGCGCCCGCCTCCTCACCCGCACCCCCGGCGCGCCGCGTGGCCTGCCGGCTGAAATCGAGCGTGCGGCCCGGCATGCGTCCGTCGACGACCCCGGCCACGTCCCAGCCCATTGCCGTGACGCTCGCGCGCCGGGGCACCCAGGGAAACACGAGTTGCAGCGAATCGGATCTTGCGAGACGACCGGCGACGACAATCCGGTGCGCACCGGGCGCCAGCGGAATCCAGAGCGCCTCGTCGGCGCCACGCCGCAGCGCGACGCTCGGCTCACCGTCGACCGTCACCGTGTCCACCCACCACGCACCGGGAGCCGCGGGCACGGGCACCGCGAGACGCGCGAGCGCCGCCGCGTCGATTTCCAGCGTCAGGCGCGAACTGTCGACGATGGCACGTGCCGCGAGCATTTCCGCGCAGTCCGGCTCGCATTCGGCGGGCCGGGTGAGCCGGGTTTTCAGTTCGTTGAGCAGGGTCGCGTCGGGCCACTGCGCAGCCGCGGGCGACGGCGCCACAACGAGCGCCAAGGTCGCCATCGCGAGCCACGGTGCGACGCTCCGCGCGAGCGTGGATCGCAGGCGCGGCGGAACGTAGCGATGCAGCCGGCCGTCGGCGATCGCGAGCAGCCACGCAAAGAGTGCCGCGAGCAGCAGGACACCGACGACGCGCCAGGCACTCATCGCGACCGGCCCCGCGATCACGAAGCGCGCCGTCTGGGTCGGTTCGACGGGTCCGGACCACGAGTAGGTGTAACTGACGAATCGCCACGACGGGATGCCCGGGCCCGTCTGCACGATCGTGCCGGGCGCGAAGCGTTCAGGCCCGGGCGCGGGGGGCGCGGGCACGGGCGACTCGGGGGCGCGGCTCAGGGCCACCTCGCCTGACACCTTGGGCATCGCCATGTCAGCCGACGGGGCCGCCGATGCCGCAACGGATTCGACCACGGCCGCCCTGGCGGCCAACGCGTCGAGTTGCGGATGAATCGCCAGCCTAAGCTGCTGCCACATGAACGGCACGAGCACGAGCGCGAGCAGCGCGAAGCTCACGGTGCGATAGGCCGTCGCGAACCTGCGCAACCGGCCTTCCGGCGCGGCACGTGCCAGCGCGAGCGCCGCGAGCAGGTTCGCCCAGAGCCAGATCACCTTCGGACTGTCCTGGTAGGTGAGCAGAAGCGCGACGAACGCGAGCGCCCCGCAGACCGGTCCGCCGAGCCAGCCGGCAAACACCGCAACGATCACGACGCCGAAGAGACTCCACAAGCCCCATTGCTCGAGCCACGCGCCGGGCGCGGCATCGACACCGAGCGCAGCGACGAGACGGTGACCCGGCGGCAGGTTCAGCTGGCCGCTGACCTTCTCGAAACGCGTCGACCAGCCGGTCGCCGGCAATGCCCCCGAGGCGCTCGCACTGCGCGCCACCGTGCGCAGGGCAACCTCGGGCGCCCGCAGTTCGATGCCGGTCAGCGTGTCGTCCCCTCCCCGCGTGACGAGCAGGGCCTGGTCACCCTGCTTCGCGCTGGCGAGCGTCCAGGGTGCGGCCATATCCAGGCGCCAATCCGCGCGCATCGTGCCGCTCACCTGATCGACCGCGGTGAAAGCCTCGCGGTCGAAATCGAGCCAGAGTGCGCGGGCGAGGGAGAGTGGGTTGCCGTCGGCGCCGGCCATGCCACGACTGCGTTCGACCACCGACAAAGCCGTCGCGGCGAGGACGCGAAACGCCGGAAACGTGCGCCACGCTTGTGGCACGTTCGCCTGCGCCGGGTCGATGCCTTCGCCGCCTTCGAGCGCGGCGACGCGCAGGCGATCGACGCCCGAGAAGCTCCAGATCTCTTCCGTCGGCCACGGCGCTGCGGCTGTCGGCCGCGCGATGGCCGAGAGGTCGCTCGTGGCGCGCGCCGCCAACTCGACGGTGTAGGTCCCCGCGCGCAGTTGCAGGCGAAGGCGCCCGTCCGGCTCGACGCGCGCCGGGAGCGGCGAGTCGAGTGCGATCGGCACGAAACCCGCAGGCAATACCGGGCCGAGCACCACTTCACGACTGCCGCCGGTCGCGCGCAGCGACAGGCGCGTGACGAGTCGCGCCGGCAGGTCGTCGACGACGAGCCGATGCACCTCGACATCGAAACTGGCGGCCTCGGCGGCGCCTTGGCGCGCACCGAGAAACAGCGCGCCGCCCGTGCGGGTGGGCGACTCGACACGCGAGCCGTCGATCGTGAGATCGATGAGGCCTGTCTCGGACGGAATGGCGAGCGATTCGGGACGCGTGCGCCACTCGAAGCGCCCGGCCAACTGGTGGGTTCCCGGCGCGAGGCGGGCCTGCGGTACACCGCCGCGCACGACGATCGCACCGGGCCGCCCGTCGATCGTGACCTCCTGCGGCCACAGGTCGCTGCTGCCCGGCAGCACCACCCACGCCTCGCGCTCGACCTGCCACGCCTGGCGGAACTCGCCGCCGCGCGCGCCGATCGCGAGCGACAGCCGCCCTGGCCAGATGCACTGCCAGGTCGTCGCGCCGCCCGGGGAACCTGCGGGAGCGGCAAACCACGGGCACTGCCGATACTCTTCGCCGGCGAGGACCCACCCGCGCCACTCCTCGAGTGCGCGGGGCACCGACGGATCGGCGCCCAAGGCGGGCGTTGCGACGACGGACGCGACATAGAGCGCAATGGCGACGCGAAGGTACGGCACGATTTCGCCCCCGGAAGGATTTGCGCCATGATCCGATGTTCGTGGCGACGCGTCGAGGGGAACCATGGGCATGGAGCAGATCATCGATGGGCGCCCGCGCGATCTCGGCGGCTTCACCGTCCGGCGCGTGTTGCCGGCACCGGGACGCCGCATGGTTGGCCCGTTCATCTTCTTCGACCACCTCGGCCCCGCATCACTCGCGCCGGGGCACGGGATCGACGTGCGTCCCCATCCGCACATCGCGCTCGCCACGGTGACGTACCTGTTCGGCGGCGCCTTTCTCCACCGCGACAGCCTCGGCTCCGTGCAGGAAATCCATCCCGGCGACGTGAACTGGATGACGACCGGTCGCGGCATCGCCCATTCGGAGCGCACCCCGCCCGCGATGCGCGCGCAAGGCTCGCAGATCCACGGCATCCAGTCGTGGGTCGCGCTGCCGGACGGCCACGAGGAACTCGCGCCGGGCTTCGCGCACCACGCCGCCGCCACGCTGCCGCACCTCACGGTCGACGACTGCGAGCTGCGGGTCATCGCGGGCGAAGCGTTCGGGCGACGATCGCCGGTCGAGGTGCTGTGGCCGACGCTCTATGTCGAAGCGCTGATGCCTGCGAACGCCGCGCTCGAGTTGCCGGCCGATCACACCGAGCGCGCCGTCTATGTCGCGGACGGCGGGATCGACATCGACGGCGAGCCCCTCGGAGAGGCGCGCCTCGCCGTGCTCGCGCGCGGTGACACCGTGAGACTGCACGCGCGGCACAATGCGCGCGTGATGCTGCTTGGCGGCGAGCCGTTCCCGACGCCGCGTTATATCTGGTGGAACTTCGTCTCGTCGAGCCGCGAGCGGATCGAGCAGGCCAGGCGCGACTGGACGGAGGGGCGCTTCGGCCGCGTGCCGGGCGACGACGAGTTCATTCCGCTACCCGACGACTGAAGCCGCTAGCGCGGCTGCGCGCGAAAGTCGGGCGCGGCGAGCGTCGTCCCGGACAACGGCCCGTACTTCGCGACGTCGGCGCGTATCTTCGCCGCATCCCCGATCACGACGATCACGAGGTCGTCCATGCGCGGAAAGGCCGTGGCGATCACGCGCGCGGCCGCCTCCGGTGTCACGGCCGCGACTGCCGCGCCGAAGTCGTCGATGTAGGAGCGGTCGAGGCCGTACAGCTCGAGTTCGGCCAGCGCCGCGACCCAGTGGCCGGCCGTCTCGAGCTGCAACGGAAACTGGCCGAGCACATAGGCGCGCGCCGACTCGAGCGCATCGGCGCTGACGCCGTCCTCGTGCAGCTGCTTCAGCGTCGCGAGCGCGAGGTCGATCGCCTTGCCGGTCGTGGCGGTCTTCGTGAAGGAGCGGATCGCGAACTCGCCCGGCACGGTGCCGCGCGTGAAACCCGAACTCGCACCGTACGACAACCCCGACTTGATGCGCAGTTCGGTGTTGAGGATCGACGTGAAGCGCCCGCCGTACAGCGTATTGACGACATCGAGCGCGGCGCGGTCCGCGTACTGGCGTGCCACGCCCCGATTGCCGATCCAGAAGTGCGACTGCGCGGCACCCGGCTCGTCGACGAGCAGCACGCGCCGCCCCGTCGCCTGCGGTGGCGGCGCCAGCACCGGCGCAGCCGCACCCGCCGCATCCCAGGCCGAGAACGCGTGCCGGGCGGCGTTCGCGAGCGCCTGCGGATCCACATCGCCCGCGAAGATCAGGGTGAGACGATCGGCCCCGAAGTTCGCGCGATAGTACGCCAGCACATCGTCGCGCGTGACCGAGGCGAGCGATCGCTCGCTGCCGCCCGCGGGGCTCCCGTAGGGATGGTCACCGAAGAGGAACCGCCGGCCATAGAGCCGGATCAGCGCGGAGGGGTCGGAATCCTTGGCCGCCTTCAGTTCCTCGATGCGCCTTGCGCGCAGGCTCTCGAACTCCGCGGCGTCGAAGTGCGGCCGAAGCAACGCATCGGCGAGCAATTCGATCATCAGCGCCTGGTCCTTCGCGAGGAACTGGCCCGACACGGAGATCGCCTCGGTGCCGGCCGCCGCGCCGAAGCTGCCGCCGGCGCCTTCCACCGTGTCCGCGAACTCGTACGCGCTGCGCGGCCCGGCGCCCTTCTCGAGCAACCCCGCCGTGAGTGCCGCAACGCCCGCTTTCCCCCCCGGGTCGGCCACCGCGCCGCCGCGCACGAGCGCCGTGAAGGCGATCAGCGGGACTTCCTTGCGCGGCATCACGACGAGCACCGTGCCGTTTGGCAGCACGGTGCGCGTGTACGGCGGCACCGTGACACCGCTGGCACCCGCGATCGGTGCGGCGAGCAGCAATGCCAGGGCGGCGGCCGGCGCGAAAGCTGTGCGTCCGTGCATCACTCAGCCCTCCCCGCCGGCGGCAGCGGTCGCGGTCGGTACGAGGACGCCGACCGTGCGATGGTGCGCGTCGAACAGGTCCTTCGCCGCCGTGCGAATGTCGTCGCGCGTCACACGCGCGATCGCGTCCGGCAGCTCGAACAGTTTGCGGTAATCGCCGTGCATCACTTCGTACTGGCCGGCGAGGCGCGCCTTGCCGTTGATCGTGCCGAGTTGCCCGAAGTACGCGGCACTCGTGAGGTTGCGTGCGCGCGCGAGTTCGGCATCGGTGACCCCCTCCGTCGCGACCTTCGCGAGCGCAGCGTCGATCGTCGCGAGCACGACGTCCGGGTCGCCCCCCTGCGGCAGGGTGACGAAGAACCAGAACAACCCCGGGTCGAAGCCCTCCTGCAGGTAGACATCGACGTTGACCGCGATCTTGCGCTCCTCGACGAGGAGCCGGTGCAGGCGCGACGCATCCCCCTGCGCGAGGATCGTCGCGAGGAGATCGAGCGTGACATTGCGCGGGTCGTCGGCCTGCGGCGCCTTGTAGGCGAGCTGCAGCAGCGGTGTCTGCGCGCGCCGCTCGACCGTCACGCGCTTCTCGCCCGGTTGCACCGGCTCGACGGTACGCACGGCCGGCGGCGCCGCCTGTTTCGGCAACGGCGCGAGGTATTTGCGCGCGAGCGCGAAGACCTGCTCCGGCTCGACGTCGCCGGCCACCACGAACGTGCAGTTGTTCGGCGCGTAGTAGGTCTTGAAGAAACGCTGCAGGTCGGCGAGCGTCCAGCCCTCGATGTCCGACGGCCAGCCGATCGTCGGGATGTGATAGGGATGAGCGGCGAAGGCCGTGCTCTGCACCTGCTCGGCGAGAAAGCCCGTGTTGTCGTCGTCCACGCGCAGCCGCCGCTCCGAATACACGACGCCGCGCTCGCTCTCGACCACCTTCGGGTCGAAGGCGAGATGACCGAGGCGGTCGCCCTCGAGGTCGAAGACGAGATCGAGCGCGCTCGACGGGAACCAGTCCATGTAGGTGGTGAGATCATCCGAGGTCGAGGCATTGTTCGATCCGCCCCGGGATTCCATTTCGCGATCGAACTCCCCGGGCGGGCGCCGGGTCGTGCCGTTGAACATCATGTGCTCGAAAAAGTGCGCGAGCCCGGTGATCCCGGGCGCCTCGTTGCGGCTGCCGACGCGCACGAAGTTGTAGAGCGCGACATTCGGGATATCGTGGTCGGGCCACACGATGATGCGCAGGCCGTTGTCGAGCGTCAGGGCCTGGATTTCATCGGGCGCCGGGGTGCGGGCGATCGAGAGCGAACAGAAGCTCAGTGCGGCGAGGACGCCGCAGGCCATTCTCGGGTGCATCGGCACATTGTAGCCGCCGGGACGCCCGTATCCGCAACGTGAGCCGGACCATGCACCGGAGGCGCTGTCCACTGCAGCAAAAAAACGCCGCGGTCAGCGCTGCTGCCGCGGCGGAAGTCAGCGAACACCGGGGAAGTTGTTCGCGGTTGAGAACGGGTCGATCAGTCGCGCGCGCCGACGTAAGACTGCGCACCGGCCGCCGCGTACGCTTTGGCGACGCAGCGCGCCCGGGCGAGCCGCACATCGACGCGCCCCTGCATCAGGTGTCCACTGCGGGCCGCCAGCATCAGGGCGACCGGCCAATGGCGAACGCAGTCGCTCGGGCGCAGTGCGGGCATCAACAATGTCAGGGTGCGGGTGCTCATCGACACCCGGATAGGAGCAATCGGCGTGCCAATGCGACACGCCTTGCAAATCAGTCAGTTGCAGCCGCGAAGCCGCGCCCTGGGCGCTGCGGACTGACGTGTTGTGTCACTTTCCGACGGGCAGGACGACGACGCAGGCCTGCCCCTTGGCACGCAGCGCCGAGCAGATCGCGCGCGACTGCGCCTCGCTACGCGTCGCGGCCCGCAATCGCTGGAGCGTACCTGCGCCCGTTCTCACCGGAGTCACACTCGGCGTGAGGCCGGCCAGCGCCTCCGGATGGGCGCGCGCAATCCGTTGCCACTCGCTCGTCGCCCTGGCCTCGGTGCTGAACGCGCCGAGCTGCACGCCGTAGCGCAACTCCTGCGCGTTCACGCGCGACCCCGACACCGGACCCGCGCCTGTCGTTCTGGCTGCTGCGGCGGGCGTCGAAGCGGGCGTCGCGGCGGGAGCGGCGGCGGGTGGTGCCGCAGGCGCTTGCGCGCCAGCCGGTGGCAAAGCTGCCGGTTGCGACGCCGGCGCGCCGGCGAGCGCGAAATTCTCGATGCGGATGCGCGCTTCGCCCGACCACTTGCTGTCGGGGTGCTGCAGGAGATAGCGCTGGTACGCGTCGAGCGTGTCGAGCGTGGCCGCATTCTGCCAGTCGCGTTCCTCGCCGAGCTGGCGGACGCGTTCGCGCGCCTGGGTCGCGAGCACGCTGTCGCCGTGCTTCGCGACAAACGCGCCGTACGCCTCGATCGTGTCCGCCGTCTGCGCCGATTGCCAGTCCTGCCGCTCGCGGCTGCAGGCGCCGAGCACCGCGATGCAGGTCACGATCAACGCCATCCGCAGTGAGGCACCCATGGGCCCGCGCTCCTTCGATGAAATCTCCCTGCTATTCTAGCGTGCGGAGGACCCACGCATGTCAGATCTGCCCAAGCGGCGCCTGCTCGACCAGTTCGGCGCCACACCGACCTTCATCGCGGAAGGTTGCCGCATGCAGGGCGACCTCGAGACGCGCGGCCCGCTCGTGCTGTCGGGCACTCTGATCGGCGACGGCCGCATCGGCGGCGCCCTGTCGGTCTCGGTCGGTGCGCACTGGCAGGGCGACGTGCAGGCGAAGGCCGGCGTGATTGCCGGCGAAGTGACCGGGCGCGTGACGATCGAGGAGAAGCTCGAGATCGGCGCCACCGCCGTCATCCGCGGCAGCATCGCCGCGAGGACACTCGCGATCGCCAACGGCGCGGTGATCGAGGGCGACATCGTCGTGACCGGCACCCAGCCGGTCGTCAAGTTCGAGGAAAAGCGCAGCGCCTGACGCGCCGCGCGCGCCCCGCCCGCTACAGGTGCGCAGGCGGGCTCAGTTGCACGACGTGAGGCCGTTGATCCATTCCATGATCAGCTGCACGCCGACGCTATCGACCAGTGACGACGCGAGCGGCGGCATCATGATCGACGGCGTGCGCGTGTCGATGCGCTCGAACAGCACCGAATTGCCCACTACGCCGGGTGCGATGATGAGCGCGCCCGGGTGCCCGAGATCATCCGCCGGCGCCACGTTGCAGGCGCTGGTATTGGTGAGCGCGGTGGTGTAGCGCAGGTCCATGGTGCTCGGGGTCGGGCCGCCGGGGCGGTGACAGAACGAGCAGTTGGTGTGCAGCCACGCGCGCGCGCGCTCGGTGAGCGTACCCGTGGCGCCGTCGTAGGGGTCCGGCATCGCGGGCAGCGTCGAGGGATCGGCGGTAATCGGCGGCGACAGCGTGTTGATGTGATTCAGCGTAACGATCTGGTTCGCGGTGCGCCCGGTCGAGGGGTACAGCAGGTTGCCGTTCAGTTGCGCGGTCTCGAGCCCGAGGCTGCGCCGGGCTGCCGACGTATGACACGCGAGGCACTGCGCTTCGCTCGGGAAGATCCAGTCCTGGCCGTCGATGGTGACGGTCTTCCCGCCGACCACGCGCGTCGCGTCGGTGCCACCCGCGTTCCATTCATAGGTATAGCCCGCCCAGTTGCCGTTCGTGTGGTGCATGAACAGGCGCGTCTCGACGAGGCGCGTGCCGAGACGGAAATCCTTGCGCAGCACCGTGCCAATCGGCAAGTCCCAGTCGTCGTCGGTGGCACTCGTGTCGATGTTCTGGCCGTCGGGCAGCGCAAGCCAGCGCGCCTTGTCCGCGCCGTCCGACCAGAAGCCCGCATTCGGCGCGTACGGAATGAGGCCGGGTGCGGGCTGCGCGGGATTGGTCGCCGCACCGCACCCGCTCGCGGACAACCGGGTCGCCACGCTGCCACCGCTGCCCGCGCCCGGCACGAGCCGGTAGAGCCCGCCGTTGTTGATGTCGACGACGTATATCTCGCCGTCCACGCCTTCGCCGAACGAGGAGATCCCGAGATTTGTCGCAAGGCCCTGCGGGGCGGTCACGGTGACGGTCGGCTGTGACGACGACGGGATATTCCAGATCCGCCCGCTGCCGTAGTCACCAAAGAAATACCGTCCAACCAGTGTCGGCATGGCGGCACCGCGGTATACGTAACCGCCCGTGATCGAGAATCCCTGGCCGTGATCGTATTCTGCCACCGGATCGACAAAGGGCCCCGTCGTCCCGCAACCCGACACAGCCGTGTTCTGGTGCGCGCCCTCGCGGCAGCGCCAGCCGTAGTTGCCTCCCGGGGCGGTGAGGCGATCGACTTCCTCCCACGCGTTCTGGCCGACATCGCCGATCCACAATGCGCGGTTGCCGCCACGATCGAAGCTCCAGCGCCACGGATTGCGAAAGCCATACGCGTAGATCTCGCGACACTGCGCCGAGGCCGTCGTACCGGCCGTGCACATCCCGCCGGTCGTCGCGTACGGATTGGTCGCGGGAATCGTGTAGGTGGTCGCCGAGGGGCCACCCACATCGATACGCAACACCTTGCCGAGCACGGTCTGCAGGTTCTGGCCGTTGCCGTTCGCGCCGTGCTGGTCGTTGCCGCCGCCGCCGTCGCCGAAGCCGATGTAGAGGTAGCCGTCCGGGCCGAATGCGACATTGCCGCCGTTGTGGTTCGTTTCGGGCTGCGCGACGGTGAGCAGCACGCGCTCGCTGGCCGGGTCGAGCGCATTGCCGCCGCTTGCAAGCTGGAACGACGAAATGCGCGAGGTGAGCGATCCCGGGTCCGTCGTCGTATACGACAGGAAGACGCGCGGATCGGTCGGGAAATCCGGATGGAACGCCATGCCGAGCAGGCCGCGTTCTCCGCCGGAATCGACGGGGCCCGTAATGTCGACGAAGGGCGTCGCCACCGAAGCCGCCGGATCGTTGTCGAACACCATCACGCGCCCGCCCTGCTGCACGACGTACCAGCGCGCCGCGTTGCCGGGCGCCTGCAACATCGCAACAGGCGCGCTGAAAGACAGGTTCGGAAACACGCGCGCAATGGCGAGCGTGGTCGTCGGCTCGTCGCCCGCGAGACACGTGGTATTGCCCGGCCGCGTATCGAGGCCCGAAACGGGTGCGGCCGGTGTCGTGATATTCACGGCTGCGGTCTGCGCCGACTCGTTCGGCGGTGTGGCCGCGTCGAAGGCGCTGACGGTGTAGGTGTAAGCGGTGCTCGCCGCGACCGTGCTGTCGGTGTAGCTGTTCGTGGCGGGCGAGGCGAGCGGCGTGGTACTGCCGTTGCGGTAGACGCGATACCCGGCGACGCCGCTGCCACCCGTGTCGGTCGAGGCGGTCCAGGTGAGCTGCACCCGGGTCGGTGTCGTCGCGGTCGCCGCGAGATTGGCCGGCACCGTGGGCGGCGTCGTATCGACGGTCCCCGGCGTCGTCACGGCCGCGGCCGCGGACAGCGCGGATTCGTTCGGCGGCGTGGCGGCATCGAACGCGCGCACGGTATAGGTGTACGCAGTGCCCGCCACGACCGTGCTGTCGGTGTAGCTGTTCGTGGCGGGCGAGGCGAGCGGCGTGGTACTGCCGTTGCGGTAGACGCGATAGCCCGCAACGCCGCTGCCGCCCGTGTCCGTCGAGGCAGTCCACGTGAGCCTCACCCCGGTGGGCGATGTCGCGGTCGCCGCGACATTGGTCGGCACCGTGGGCGGTGTGGTGTCGCCGGGCGGCGGATTTTCCTGGTAGGAATTGCCGGTACCACAGGCGGCGATGACGGCGAAGGCCGCGGCCAGCGCGACGGACAGCAATCCCTGCAGCTTCGTGCGAACCATCTGGCACCCCCGGATATACTTCCCGGAGCCGATCCGGATGTAAGAGCGGTAGCAACGCATGTTTACACAGCGGGGCAGCGCACGGGAGGGGGACGACTGTAGGAAATTGCCGACAGTCGCGCGCTCCGCTGCGCGCCCGAAGGCGCCTGCGGACGCATGAAAGCCGTCGCATGAAGCCGGCCCGGATCGTCCACCTCGTCGCCCACCGCGGCAATGCCCGCGAGTTTCCGGAGAACACCCTGCCGTCGCTGCGCTCCGCGCTCGACCTCGGTGCGCGGTTCCTCGAGATCGACGTCCACCTGTCGTCGGACGGCGTGCCGGTCGTGATCCACGACGCGGACCTCGAACGCACGACCGGGATGGCCGGCAAGGTCTTCGACAAGCCGGTCGCGGAGATCGTCCACATCGAGGCCGCGGAACGCATGCGCTTCGGCGGGCAGTTCGCCGGCACCTGCATCCCGACACTCGCCGATGTCGCGCAACTGCTCGAGGATCGACCCGAGGTCACGCTGTTCGTCGAGATCAAGCGCGCGAGCCTCGCGCACTTCGGCCACGACCAGGTGATTCCGCAGGTGCTCGACGCCGTACGCCCGTGGCGCTCGCAGATCGTGGTCATCTCGTTCGACCTGCCCGCGGTGTTTCGCGCACGGCAGATCGGCGGCGTGCGCATCGGCTGGGTGCTGCCCCAGTACGACAGCCATACACGCCTGAAATGCGAGGCGCTGCAGCCCGAGTTCCTGTTCTGCGACGCGGACAAGCTCGGCGCCGACGAGTCGCTGTGGCGCGGCACCTGGCGCTGGGTGATCTACGAAGTCACCGCGATCGAGCAGGCGCTCGCGCTCGCCGCCCGCGGCGCCGATTTCGTCGAGACGATGGCGGTGCGCGAACTCGGGATCGCGATGCGCGCGCGCACCGGCGCGCCGGCGTGACGGGCGCGTACGACTTCGCGATCGTCGGCGGCGGCATCCACGGTGCCGGCGTCGCGCAGCGCGCGGCCGCCGCGGGCCACCGTGTGCTGCTCCTCGAGAAGGAGCGACTGGCGGCCGGCACGTCGAGCCGCTCGAGCAAGCTCATCCACGGCGGCCTGCGCTATCTCGAGACCGGCCAGCTGCGGCTCGTGCGCGAGAGCCTGCACGAGCGCACGGCGTTGCTGCGACTCGCGCCGGAACTCGTGCGCCTGCAGCGTTTCCACATCCCGGTCTACGCCGACACGCGTCGCCGCCCGTGGGTGCTCGCCTCCGGGCTCGCGTTGTACGCGGGTCTCGCGGGCTTTGCGCGCGGCGCGAGCTTCGGCATGGTGGCGCGCCACGCGTGGGACACGCTCGATGGCCTTGCGACGAAGGGACTCGAGCGTGTGTTCTGGTACCACGACGGCCAGACCGACGATGCGGCGCTCACGCGCGCCGTGATGGCGTCGGCGCAGCGGCTGGGCGCCGAACTCGCGATGCCGGCGACTTTCATCGGCGCGCGGCTGCGGGAGGAGGAGGTGATCGTGCAGTACGCCACCGGCGGCGCACAGGCGGAGTGCCGTGCGCGCGTGCTCGTGAACGCGGCCGGGCCGTGGGCCGTGCACGTGGCGCGCGCGGTGTCGCCCGCCATCGCGGTGCCGGACGTGGACCTCGTGCAGGGCACCCATCTCGTGCTCGATGCGCCGGCGCCGGCCCGTGGCATCTACTACGTCGAGAGCCCGCGCGACGGGCGCGCGATTTTCGTGATGCCGTGGCATGGCGCCGCGATGATCGGCACGACCGAAGTGCGTTTTCGCGGCAATCCCGATCGCGTCGCCGCGTCTACGGGCGAGACGCACTATCTGCTCGGCGTGCTGCGTCGCTACTTTCCGCACGCGGCCGCCGCCACGACGCGCGCCTTCGCGGGGCTGCGCGTGCTGCCGGGCGGCGAGGGGCACGCGTTTCACCGCTCGCGTGAAACGATGTTCGCGGTCGATCGCGCAGCCGCGCCGCGCGTCGTGTCGATCTACGGCGGCAAGCTGACGACTTTTCGCGCCGCCGCCGCGGCCGTCCTCGCACGTGTCGCGAGGTCGCTGCCGGCACGCGCGGTGCGCGCGGATGTCGACCACCTGCCGCTGCCGCCCGCCTGAAGCGCCATGACGCGCCCGCCCACCAGCTGGCTCGCGCTCGACCAGGGCGGACAGTCGAGCCGGGCCATCCTCTACGGCGACGACGGCCTCGAACTCGCCGAGGCGCGCGTCCCGGTCGCGACCCGGCGCGCCGGCGACGACCGGGTCGAGCACGATCCGGAGGAGATCGTCGCCTCGCTCGTCGAAGCCGCGCGGCAGGCGCTCGCGCAGCGTGACGCCGCGCCCTGGCCGCTCGCCGCCGGTCTCGCCACGCAGCGCTCGAGCATCGTGTGCTGGCACCGCGAATCCCTCGAGGCGCTGTCGCCCGTACTGTCGTGGCAGGACCGGCGCGGCCATGCGGCGCTCGCGCCGCTGCGCGCGGTTGCGCCACAGCTGCGACGATTGTCGGGACTACCCCTCTCCGCGCACTACGGCGCAACCAAGATCCGCTGGTGCATCGAGCATCTGCCTGCCGTGCGCGCCGCCGCGACGCGCGGCGCACTGGCGGCAGGCCCGCTCGCCACATTCATTGCGAGCCGGCTCACGGGATTCACCGTGCCGGTCGATCCGGCCAACGCGTCACGCACACAGCTGTGGGACGTCGCGCGCGGCGACTGGTCGGCCGAGCTGCTCGGGCTGTTCGCTGTGGAGCGCGCGTGGCTGCCGGCACCCGGCTCGACGACACTCGACGCACCCTTGACGGCACTTGCCCGCGGGCGCGACAAGGCGGGCGACACGCGGCTCGCCATCGTGACCGGGGACCAGTCCGCGGTGCCGTTCGCCTGGGGACCCCCACGCGAGGACACGCTCTATCTCAATCTCGGTACCGGCGCCTTCCTGCAGCGCGCGACCGGCGCGCAACGGCCCGAGCCCGGGGCCCTGCTCGGCAGTGTGCTGTACGGTGATGCGACGCGCACGCTGTACTCGCTCGAAGGCACCGTGAACGGGGCGGCCGGTGCGATCGAATGGTTCGCGGCCGCGGAACGGCTCGACCTCGATGCGGCATGGGCTCGCTGGGAGGCAACCGACCGCGCGGCGCGCGCAGCTCCGGCGCTCCTTTTCCTGAATGGCATATCCGGGCTCGGCTCGCCGTTCTGGCGCAGCGATTTCACGTCGCGCTTCATCGGCGACGGCGATGTCCACGCGCGCTTCGCGGCGCTCGTCGCGAGCATCGCGTACCTCGTGTGCGAGAACGTCGGGGAGTTGCGTCTCGCGGGGCCCATCCGGCGCGCGATCGTCACCGGCGGGCTCGCGCGGTCGAACGGTCTCCTCCAGCTGATCGCCGATACCTGCGGCCTGCCGCTCTCGCGCCCCTCGCAGGCGGAGGCGACCGCGCGCGGCCTGTACGGGCTCCTTGCCGGTTCCCGCGCGGCTACCGCCACCGGCGCGTGCGTCGACGAATTTGCGCCCGATACGCACGCGAACGCCGCCGCGGGCTTTGAACGCTGGCGCCGCGCACTGCGGCGGGCGCTCGCCGGCGAGGCGGCCGCGACGGGTTAATTTTCGTTCATCCGCGCGAACTGTCGCGCCCGCAGGCACTCCAACCCACCATGAACAGATTCACAGTGCTTTGCGCTCTCGCGGCGATGACGGCGGCCGCGACAGCCCATGCCGGCGACCCGAAGACGGGAGCCGACGCCCAACCGCCGCCGGATCGCGCGCAGATCAATTTCGTCAACTACGGCGGCATTCGCGACTGGAAGGCGCAGCGCAACGACGCGCTGCTGATCCGCGCGCAGAACGGCAAGTATTACCGGGCGACGTTCTTCGGGCCCTGCATCGGCCTCGATTTCGCGCACCGGATCGGCTTCGTGAGCGACGTGCTCGGCTCGCTCGACAAGTTCAGCTCGATCTATGTCGACGGCCACGAATGCTTCTTCCGCACGTTCCAGGAAATCCCGAAGCCCGACAAGTGGTGATTCAGCGCGTTGCGGTGGCCGCCCCGCCTGAACCATCGAGGATCGCCGCGACGCGCCGGTCCGCCCAGCTCGGCGCGGTGAGCTCCTCGAAGAATCCGCAGTGCCCGCCGTGGGGCGTGAGGACGATACGCAGTGCCTCCGGAGCGGCGAGCCGGGAGAGGTCGGCGGGGGGGATGATCGGGTCATCGAGCGCCGCGATGATCGTCGAGGGCACGTCGAGCAGGGCGAGTCGCGCGCCGGTGATCGCGTAGCCCTCGAGGTAATCGTCGAGCGACGGAAAATTCGTGTGCCGGCTCACGAGTTCGCGGGTCATGCGCCGCAGCCCGCCCCGCTGCATCAGTTCCCGGAAATCGTAGTCCTCGGGCCACGCCGCCTGCTTCTTCACGAGCGAGCGGCCCCACTTGATCTCGAAGTAGCGGCTGTAGAGCGCGGCGCCCCGCTCGAGCGCTTCGAGCGTGCGCTTCGGATCGAGCACCGGCGAGATGGCGATCGCGTGCGCCACCGCGAGGCCCGCATCGTGCGCCGCGGCAGCGGCACGCAGCAGGAAGTTGCCGCCGAGCGAAAAGCCGATCAGGTCGAGTGGCCGGTGCGCCCCCGTCTGCTGGATCGCGCGCAGCGCGCCGAGCACTTCGGGCAGGCGGCAGGAGTGGAACAGCTCGCGATTCAGGTGGTGCGTGTCGCCGTGGTCGCGCAGGTTGAGCCGTACGACTTCGCGCCCCGTCGCAAACAGTGTCTGCGCGAGCGACAGCACATAGAGCGACTGCGCGCTGCCCTCCCATCCGTGCAGCACGACGGCGAGCGGCGCATCCGCCGCGATGCGCTCCGGCCGGGCGCGAAAGCCCTGCAACGTCGTGCCCTCGCCGCAATCGATGAGGCACTCGCGGCTCGCGGCGAGCAGGGGTTGCGCGCGTCGCTCCACGGCCGGGCGCCGCCACGGCAGGCTCGGCAGGATCGACTGCGCGTGCCCGCCACGCAGCCAGAGCGGCGGCGCGAGCGTGCCATCGATGACGGCCCGGGGATGAAAGCGTGCGCCGACGGTGATTTCGGCGGCGGCCCCGGGGTCAGGGCGCGGGGCGCGCACGCAGCTCGACGCGATTGTTCGCGTAGCCCGCACGATTCCAGTCGGCCGCGGTGAGCGCGCCCGAGGGAGCCGGATACGCAAGCGCCGTGTCGTCGGCCGTGCCCGTGGCGACGCGCACGTCGATCGCGCCGCCGCTCTCCCGGCGACTCTCCGCGACGAGATTGGCAAACGCGAGCGACTCGCGCTGCGCGGGCCGCGTGCCGTCGAACGCCGGGTTGCCGATCAGGCCGCAGCGGCTCACCGGGGTATCGTCGGGTGCGAGCGACCAGCCTTCGGTGGCATTGCCGACGAGGCAGAAACGCCCCGGGTAAGTCGTCACCTCGACCTCACCGCGAAAACCGGCGGCCGCGAGCTTCGTGAGCGCATCGCGCACGACGACGAGCCGGTCGTTCGCGAGCGGCACTTCGCCGTACGGCACGAGCGCGCGTGCGAGGAGGCCGGCGTCGGCGAGCGTGCGTGAGGCGAGCACACCGGAAGCGATCTCGTCGGCGCGGGCAGCCTCCGCCGCCTCGAGGGTCGCGACGCGGTCATCGAGCTGCTCGCCATGCGCGCGCGAGGCAGTGAGCTCGGCGGTGAGCAGCCGGTTCGCGCCGACCTCGCGCCACCACAGTGCGCCGAGCACGCCCGCGGCGACCACCGCCAGCGCCGCGAGCGCCCAACCCCAGGGCTTCGGCGCGCGCGGCGCGACCGGGGGCTGCGGCACGGGCAACGCTTCCTGCACGGCGCCGCGGACATCCTGGATCAGCCGCGCAGCCTGGTCGTCGAAATGGGCCGTGATCGAACGGCGTGATGCCGTGGCGTGCTCGCGCACGATCGCTTCGATCATCGCACGCAGCTCCGCCCCGCCGGATGCCGGCCCCGCGGCAGCGGACGTGTCGGCCACCGGTGCGGCCGGCGGGGCCGCACTGCGCGTCGCGAGCGGCGACTGCGTCGCCGGCACCGTGGCGTCGAGGGGCCGCTCGCCGGGCAGTACCGCCTCGAACGAGCGCTGCTCGTCGGTGCGCCGGTCCGGAATCAGCTTCAGCTGGTAGAGCACCTTCGACACGTCGGTCGGCTGGATCTGCTTCGGCAGCACGCCGATCGCGCCGAGCGCGCGCGCCTGCCCCACGTACAGCTCTCCTTCCTGCGAGGTGTACATCATGATCGGGATGGTCGCGGTGCGCGGATTGTTCTTGATGATCTGCACCGCCTGGAAGCCGTCCATCCCGGGCATCAGGTGATCCATGAAGATCACATCCGGCCGCGCGCCGCCGAGATACTCGATCGCCTGCTCGGCGGATTCCGCCGTGTCCACGCCGATCTCGTATTTCGAAAGAATGCGTGCCAGGAACGCGCGCGCCGACTTCGAGTCATCGACGATCAACGCACGTTTCATCACCATGCAAGCTCCCGCGGCCGTGGCGCGGAAGTTTAGCGCAAGTCGGGCGACGCGATCTGCCGATAGAGCGTTGCGAGCCGTTGCGCCATCACGGCGGACGACCGGCGCGCGGCGTACGCGCGGGCGAGAGCGCCGCGACCGGCGCGCCCTGGGCCATCGCCTCGAGCAGCACGAGGCCCTGCGTCTCGGTGCGCGACGCGAACACGAACACGTCGCACGCCGCGTAGCAGTCGGGCAGCTCCCCGTCGCGATCCAGGTAGCCGATGAACCGCACATCGCGGCTCGTGCCAAGCTCCGTCGCGAGGCGCAGCAGCGACTCGCGCGCGGGGCCTTCACCCGCGATCACGAGCAATGCGTCCGGGCGCCGGGCGAGCAGCAATGCGTGCATGCGCAGCAGGAACCCGATGTTCTTCTCGTGCGCCACCCGCCCGACGTACAGCAGCAGCGGGCGATAGGGCACGCGCACGATGCCGTCGGCGTCTGCAGATGCCTGCCCGGGGCCATAGTCCGGCGCAACGAGCGTCGTCTCGACCCCGGCGGCGACGAGGTCGGCGCGAAACGCGCGAATCGACGTCGACACGCCGTTGACGCGCGGAAAGTAGACGTCGGAGACGTAGACGACGTGCACGGCTCGCCGCGTCAGGCCAGCGCGACGCCTGCCGCACCGAGCGCCGCACCGAGCGCCGCGCCGACCAGCACATCCGTCGGGTAGTGAAGACCGAGGACGACCCGGGAGACGGCGATCAGCGCCGCGAGCGGCACCAGCACGTAGCCGAGGCCCGGCGCGAAGTGCACGGCCTGCCACGTGAAGGCGACCGCGTGCAGCGTGTGCCCGGACGGAAAGCTGTACCGGTCGAGTGGCGCGGTCGCGAGCGAGAGGCCGCGGTGGCGGACGAACGGCCGCTCGCGTACGAATGTCCGCTTGAGCGCCTTGTAGAGGACCAGCCCGCCGAGCCCCGTGACCGCCATGGCGGTCGAAGCCGGCAATGCGGCGCTGCCGAACGCGAGCGGCAGGGCGAGCACGAGCGCGTACCAGAGCGCGCCGTCGCCCACGCGGCTCGCGGCGACGAACAGGAGCCGCACGGCGCGCATCTCCGTCGTGCGGTTCAGCCGCAGGCAGAGCCGATACTCCGCGAGGTCGAAGCGCGCGATCAGTTGTGGAGCATTCCTGGCCGGCCGGCTCATGCGCGCACTGTGCGCACGGCGCGAGTCACCTGCATGACAGGACCGTGAACGTCGTGTGACAGCCGCCGCGCGCTACACTCCCGGCCGTGGATTCGCGCACCTCGCCCTGGCTCTTCGCCGCGCTCGCCTGCCTGGCGACTGCGCACGCGGCGGCGTTCGACGCGCTCACCTTCAAGGCGCGTGAAGTGGTCGCGGGCGAGGTGCGGCTCGCCAGCGTCGCGGCCCGGCTCGCGCTCGGCGAAGGCCGGCACACCGACGCGACGCTCACGATCGGCCGCGCTCGGCCAGGCCCGAACGGGCCGGAGCTTCGCAACCTGCGCCTGCACTGCCCCATGCCGGTGATAGCCGACCCCGAGTTCGGCTGCGAGCGCGCGCAACTGTCGATCGCGCACACACCGATCGGCCCGCAGTCGATTGCCCTGTCCGCCGCCTATCGCGCCGATCGGTCCGTCGGCGAGGTGCGTGCCGCGATCGCATCGCTCGCCGGTGGCCGCCTCGAACTGCACGGGCGCTCCGACCCCGCCGGATGGCGAGCCGACGGCAACGCGGCGGCACTCGACCTCGCCGCGCTGCGCGCGCTCGTCGCACCATGGTTCCCGCTGCCCGCCGGGTGGACACTCGACGGCACCGCGTCGGCAACATTCGCCGTACGCGGCGGGGACGAGCCGCTCCATGCCGAGACGACGTGGGCGCTCTCGGCCGTGAACCTGTCGAACGAGGCGAGCACGATCATCGCCGAAGGCGCGGCCGTCACCGTCGGCCTCTCGCTCGACGCGCGGCGCGACACATACGCCGTGGCGGCGCGCGTGCGCGGCGAGCGTGGCCAGGCGCTCGCAGGACCGATCCTGCTCGATTTCAACCGCAACCCGCTCGCGCTCGAAGCCGTGGGCCGCTGGGCAGGCGAGACGCTCACGTTCGAACAGTTGTCGGCCGTGGCGCCAGGTCTCCTCGCCCTGCACGGCACGGCCACGGTCGCTCTCGGGGATGCGCCGAAGCTCGCGACGGGACGACTCGAGATCACCTCGCTCGAGTTCCCCGCCGCCTACACGAGCCTGATGCAGATCACGCTCGCGGCGACGGACTTCGGCGATCTGATCACGGCCGGAAGCGCGAGCGGCACGGTGGAACTCGCGGACAACGCGCCGGTGCGGGTGGGTCTGCGGCTCGCCGGAGTCTCCGCCCACAATGACCGGGAGTTCTTCATGAAGGATGTCGCCGGCGAACTGCACTGGGCCGCCGGCAGGAACGCCGATGTCGCGCCCTCGTGGCTCACGTGGAGTTCGGGCGGCGCCTACGGCCTCTCGGGCGGCTCCTCGCGCATCGATTTCGTCACGCGCGCCGCGAACTTCGTGCTCGCCGAGCCGTGGCACATGCCGATCTTCGACGGCGCGCTCGACGTGCGCACGCTCGCGATCACGGGCCTCGGCAGCCAGGCAATGAGCGTGCGTTTCGACGCGGACATCGACCCGATCAGCCTGCCGCCGCTGTGCAAGGCGTTCGGGTGGCCGGAGTTTTCGGGGCGCATCGGCGGACGCATCCCGGGCGTCGAGTTGCGCGGCGACGAGCTCACCGTGAACGGCAACATCGAAGCGAACGTGTTCGACGGCATCGTCGTCGCGAGCCACCTGCGGCTGGTCGACCCGCTCGGCAAATGGCCGCGGCTCTACGCCGACGTGCGCGGCCGCAACCTCGACCTCGATCTCGTCACGCGCGCATTCGCCTTCGGCACGATCACCGGGCGCCTCGATGCCGACATCCTCGGGCTCGAGCTGTTCAACTGGTCGCCGGTCGCGTTCGACGCCCGCCTCGAGACCCCGGCGGGCGACCGCTCGCGCCACCGCATCAGCGCGAAGGCGGTGAAGGAACTGTCGAATGTCGGCGGCGGCGGCGGCGGGGTCACCCAGGCGCTGCAATCGGGCGTGCTGCGCTTCTTCGACGAATACAGCTACGACCGCATCGGGATACGTTGCCGCCTCAGGAACGATGTGTGCCTGATGGCGGGCGTCGAGCCGGCGGCCAATGGCTATTACATCGTCAAGGGCCGCGGCCTGCCGCGCATCGACATCATCGGCAACCAGGGCCGCGTCAACTGGCGGCAGCTCGTCTCGCAAATCGCTTCCGGCCTCGAGGCACGGGACGTGGTCGTCGAGTGAGCCCGCAGGTACACTGGTTCAGGCTGCGTTCACGCGCCTGCCGGACAATGGTCACGTGACTCGGGAGAGGTCCATGCACAAGGTCGTCCTGCCTTGCAAACTCGCACTCGCCAGCCTGCTGTTCGCGGCGTGCGTCACCATCAACGTCTATTTCCCGGCGGCCGCCGCGGAGAAGGCGGCTGATCAGATCATCGACCAGGTCACCGGGTCCTCGTCCGGCGCCGCCGGCAAGACGCCGCCGCAGACCTACAATGCCCCGCACGGCGGTTCGCCGCTGGCGACATTCGCGGCGGCGATCGTCGATGCCCTGATACCGGCGGCCCACGCACAGGGCAATGCCAACCTCGACATCGACTCGCCGGAGATCCGCGCGATCACCGCGTCGATGTCGCAGCGATTCCCGCAGCTGGAAAAGTATTTCACGTCGGGCGCCGTGGGGCTCACCGCGAACGGGCTCATCGACATCCGCGACCAGGGCGCCGTGCCGCTGCCGGAACGCGCCGCCGTCAAGCGCCTCGTGTCCGAGGACAACACCGACCGCGCCGCGCTCTACACCGCGATCGCCAAGGCGAACGGCCACCCCGAATGGGAAGCGGACATCCGCCAGACCTTCGCGCGCCGCTGGGTCGCGCGCGCGAAGGCGGGCTGGTATTACCAGGAGGGCGGCGCCTGGAAGCAGAAGTAGCCCTGCCCCCGTCACCCTGACGCGCCGGCGGCCGTGCGGCCGCCGCCTGCCGCCAACATGGCACTCGATGCACACGCGATCGCCGTCCTCGTCCTGACGGCGTTCGCGTTCGTGCTGTTCGCGCGCGACGACCTGGCGATCGAGACCTCGAGCCTCCTGATCGTCACGCTGCTCGCCGCGGGCTTCATCCTCTTTCCCTACACGACCGCCGAGGGGCCGCTCGAGCCGACGGATTTCTTCCTCGGCTTCGGCAACGAGGCGCTCGTCGCGATCTGCGGCCTCGTGATGGCCACCCAGGGGCTGGTGCGCACCGGCGCGCTCGCGCCGCTCGGGCGCATCGTGACGCGCCTGTGGGCCGCGAGCCCCCTGCTCGCGCTCGGCGTGATGCTCGCGCTCACTTCGTTCGCGAGCGCGTTCATGAACAACACGCCGCTCGTCGCGCTGATGATCCCGATCCTGACGACCGTGGCGCTGCGCTCGGGCAGTTCGCCGTCGCGAACGCTGATGCCGATGACCTTCGCGGCGCAGATCGGGGGCATGGGCACGCCGATCGGCACGTCGCTGAACCTCCTCGTGATCGGCACCGCAGCGAGTCTCGGTGTGCCGCAGTTCCACATGTTCGACTTCCTCGAACCGGCCGCGATCGCGGGCGGCATCGGCATCCTCTACCTGTGGCTGATCGCCCCGTACCTGCTGCCGAAGGCCGCCGCGGTCGTCGACACCTCGCCGCGCGTGTTCATCGCGCAGATGCGCATCAAGGCGGGCGGGACCGCGGACGGCGCGAAGCTCGCCGACGTGGTCCGCAAGACCGGCGGCACGATGAAAGTCCGTGCAGTGACGCGCGGCACCGGCCTGCCGATCGTTCCGCTGCCCGACATCGTGCTCGCCGCCGGCGACCAGCTGCACGTGCGCGACACGCCCGAGCGCCTGATGGAATACGCGCGCATGGTCGGTGGCGACCTGTACGCCGACGACGTGCCGGTCGACGAGGAGCACCCGCTGAAGGCCGGCGACCAGCAGACCGCCGAACTCGTCATCACGCCCGGGTCGCTGCTCGCCGGACGCACACTCGATGAAGTCGACTTCGACGAGCGCTACCAGCTCGTGGCGCTCGCGCGCCACCGTCCCGGTGAAGGGGATGAATGGGGCGCGCGCGTCGCGCGGCTCCAGTCCGAGCAGCTCGGCGTCGGCGACGTGCTGCTCGTGCAGGGGCCCGCGGCGCAGATCGCCGCGGTCAAGCGGAGCGGCGAGTTGCTGGTGCTCGATGCGACGACCGATGTGCCGGAAACGCGCAAGGCGCCCCTCGCGCTCGCCATCATGGCGATGATCATCGCGGCCGCATCGCTGCGCATCGCGCCGGTCGCGATCGCGGCGCTCGTCGGCGTGCTCGCGATGGTGTTCACGGGCTGCCTCAAATGGCGCGACGCCACGCGCGCGCTCGATTCCTCGATGATCTTCCTCACCGTGGCCGCGATCGCGCTCGCACTCGCGCTCGTCAAGACCGGTGCCGCGGCGTTCCTCGCGAGCCTGCTGGTCGCCGTCACCGTGCACCTGCCGCACCCGGTGATCCTGAGCGCCACGATGATCTTCATGGCGGTGCTCGCGAACTTCGTCTCGAACAGTGCCGCGGCGGTGATCGGCACGCCGATCGCGGTCGAGCTCGCGCGCCAGCTCGGCCTCACGCCGGAGCCCTTCGTCCTCGCGGTGCTGTTCGGCGTCAACATGGGCTACGCGACTCCGCTCGCCGACAACTGCAACCTGCTCGTCTTCAGCGCGGGTGGCTATCGCTTCAAGGATTTCGTGCGGGTCGGCGTGCCGCTGATGCTGATCATGTGGATAGCGCTGTCATGGCTGCTTCCGCGCTATTATCCGCTCTAGCGGCCGGGGCCGTGGGGGTACGGGTCCATGGAAAACGCAGCAATTGCCCGGGTAAACCTCGGGTTTGTCGCTGCCATCGTCGCGGTTGCGACGATCGGCGGCTTCATGTTCGGCTATGACAGCGGTGCCATAAACGGCACCCAGGAGGGGCTGAACCAGGCATTCGACCTGAGCAAGCTCGGCACCGGGCTCAATGTCGGCGCCATCCTGCTCGGTTGCGCCGCCGGCGCTTTCCTCGCCGGGCGGCTCGCAGACCGGATCGGCCGGCGCAGCGTCATGATGATCGCCGCGGTGATGTTCCTCGCGAGCGCCCTCGGCGCCGGTGCAGCGGGCAGTTCCGCGGTGTTCATACTCGCGCGCATCGTCGGCGGCCTCGGTGTCGGCGCCGCGAGCGTGCTCTCGCCCGTCTATATCAGCGAGGTCACGCCGGCCCACATACGCGGCCGCCTCTCGACCCTGCAACAGATCATGATCATCACCGGCCTCACCGGCGCGTTCGTCGTCAATTACGCGCTCGCGCATTACGCCGGCGGCTCCCTCGCGACCTTCTGGCTCGGCCACCCCGCCTGGCGCTGGATGTTCTGGATGCAGGTGATCCCGGCCGCGATCTACTTCCTCGCGCTGCTGCTGATCCCCGAGAGTCCGCGCTTCCTCGTGATGCGCGGCCGGGACGCCGCGGCCACGCGCGTCCTGACCCGCCTCTTCGGCGCGGCGGAGGCCGAACGCAAGGTGCAGGAGATCCGCGTCTCGCTCGCGGCCGATCACCACCGGCCGCGGCTCGCCGACCTGCTCGATCGCACGAGCGGCCGCGTGCGCCCGATCGTGTGGACCGGCATCGGCCTCGCCGTCTTCCAGCAGCTCGTCGGCATCAATGTCGTGTTCTATTACGGCGCCGTGCTGTGGCAGTCGGTCGGCTTCAGCGAGGACGATGCGCTCAAGATCAACATCCTCTCCGGAACGCTGTCGATCCTCGCCTGCCTCGTCACGGTGATGGTCATCGACAAGGTCGGCCGCAAGCCGCTGCTGTCGATCGGTTCGGCGGGCATGGCGGTGACACTCGGCATCGTCGCAGCGAGCTTCTCGACGGGCACGCTCATGGACGGCACCTTGCACCTCTCGGACAATGCCGGGCTCGTCGCCCTCATCGCCGCCAACGCCTACGTCGTGCTGTTCAACTTCAGCTGGGGTCCGGTGATGTGGGTCATGCTCGGCGAGATGTTCCCGAACCAGATCCGCGGCTCGGCGCTCGCGGTGGCGGGCTTTGCGCAGTGGATGGCGAATTTCGCGATCAGCGTCAGCTTCCCGGCGCTCGCGGCGTCGGCCGGGCTCGTCGCGACCTATGGCTTCTACGCCGCATCCGCGCTCGTGTCGTTCTTCTTCGTGCGGCACATGGTGCACGAGACGCGCGGGCTCGAGCTCGAACAGATGGCGGGCTGATCGGAACGCGAGCTGCAACCGCACGAGCCCGATGCCGGGGTCGTCGGCGAGCCCGCGCCGCAGGCTGCTCACCCTGACGATACCGGTCCACGGACCGGCTCACATTCACGCCGCCGGCGGCGGTGGCCGCGCGCGATCCCACGGGAAGGGCCCCCGCCACGGCACGCACCGACCTGTCCGGTCAATCCTCCAGTTCGACCTCGTCGGCAATCAGCACCGCGCCGGAGAGCATGCCCTGCGCCTTCACGAGCCTGCCCGCAGCCTGCGTGAAAAACTCGCTGCGCGTGATCGGCTGGTCGGCGGCATTCTCGAACTCCGTGCCCGCATCGACGTTGACACTGACGCCCAGCAGGACGAAGGCCGGGTCGGCGACGCTACCCGCGATTCCCTGCAGTACCGTCTCCGTATCCGGATCCTCCCGCTCGATGATCGCGGCTGCGAGCCCGCCGCCCTGCGGCTCCGTGCCGCGCACTTCGACGTAGTCGCCGGTGCGCAAGTCCGACAGCCGGAGCGGTTGCCGGGCCAGGGCGGACTTGTCCTCGTACTGCGTGGCCGCGCTCGTCGTGATGCCGACACCCGCGACCCGCAGGCTGTTGCTCCCGGCCGTGACCGATTCGACGAACCCGGCCACTTCCGCCGTGTTCTCGAGCTCGACTTCGACCTCGCGCGCCACCAGCACGCCGTTCGCGTCGATGCGGCCTTCGACCTCGACATGCACATCCACGCCGAGCGTGACGCCCTGCAGGTCGAAGCGCGTCGAGGCGTTCGTCGTGATGCGCTGCCCGGCGATCTCGAAATCCGTACCGGAGGCGAAGCGCGTGATGAGGCCCTCGAGTTCGACGTCGTCGTCGGTGGCGGCGCCGATGCCGGATTTCACCTCGACCTTCGACGCGGTCAGCGCGCCACCGACAGTGAAGGTCGTGCCCTCGACCTCGACGAGGCGCCCGTCCGCGAGCGTGCCTTCCAGCGTCGCGCTGCCGTAATCGACGGTGAGCGCATTGATGCGGAACGTCCTCACGGTGGCATCGAGGTTCTGCACTGCACCCCTGACCTCGAACTCCCCGCCGGGCGCCTCGCGTTCGATGCGGGTGGCCAGGATCTCGCCGGCCGCATTCACGAAGCCGCTGACCTCGACGACGATGCCCGCGGTCGCGAGCCCCGCGACGTTCGAGGGCACGATATCGGCGTCGAAGTGCGTGTTGCCGGTCACGCGCACGGTCTGCCCGAGCACGACGAATGTGCCGGCCGCGACATCGAGTTGCGTCACCGGGCCGACGACGTCGGCGTCGAAACTGACCTGGGTCGCCGTGCCGGTGGTACCGCCGGAGTTGACCGAGCCCTGCACGTTCACGACCTGGCCGATGCGCAGGTCCGCTTCCGTGGCGGTGCGCCCGCCGCTGCGGATTTGCGCATTCGCAGTCGCGAACTCGACGCCGTTCACGAAGATGCTGCCGAACCCGGTGATGGTGCCCACGGACACCATGCGCCCCGAGCCCTGGATGCCGCCGATCGCCGGACCGTTGCTGCCGGAGTCGCCGCCGCCACCGCAGGCGGCGAGGAGCGCGGCCGCGACGAATGCTGTTGTCTTGTGTGCGATGTTCATGATCGAGGCTCCTGGTCCTGGATGTGATAGACGCCGACACCGAGGCGGATCGCCGCTCTGGCCGACGGGTGATCGGCGCGTACCTGATGCGCGCTGAGCCACGCATCGACGCGTTCGAGGAACGCCTGCCCTTCCGTCTCGACAAAGGCCCGGAAGGCAGGCAGCGCATCCGCGCTCACGCGTGCGTTCATGGCGGCGCGCTCGAAACGCCGCGGGGATGAGGGCCGGCGTGTGAGGTTGTGCAGGTAGGTGGTCGACACGTCGGAGACCACCGTTCCCCACAGCCGCACGAGATTCGAATCCATCGACTGCGGGATGTAGTCGCGCATCAACGCCTCGACCCGGCCGTCCGCCAGCTCGCGCAACGCACCGGCATCGCGTATTTCCTTCAGCAGTGTCGATGCGCGCACATCGCCCGCGCCGCAACGGCGCAGCAGCTCCGCGAAACTCTCCGGCCCCTCGGGCGGCAGCGCCCTGGGGCTCCCATCCGGCTCGCAGAACGCCGGATCCTGATGCCACTTCGACAACACGAGCGAAGCCTTGGTGACGTAACCCGTCCACGACGCCGGCAGTTCCTGGAGCCGCTCGCGCTGGCGGCGCACTTCGTGCCGGGTCAGCCCCGTCAACACCGCGGTGCGCGACACGTTCGTCGGGCGACCCCGCTTGCCGAAACTGGCGGTCGCCGCCTCGACGTAGCTGCGCTTGGCCAGATCCGCGAACTCCTTCCAGGTGACTCCACAACGGATCAGTACTTCAACCAGTGGGCGGAGCCACTGGCGGGACGCGGAAAGCACCTCGTCTGTCGTTGCGCGTGCCATATGTGAGCTAAACTAGCTCATATATGGTGGAATTGCAAACAGGTCGATGCAGGAATGCTGCAATGCAGCGCCCAGCAGGCTGATATGTGGACCGGGGTTGCAGGCTGCCGGCTCGCGGCAGCGACGATCGACTACTCGCGCATCCCGACGCCGCGGTTCATCAGCGCCACGGCGATGGCGAACATCACCGCGGCGAACGCCACCATCAGCGCAAATGCGAGCGTGACGTTCACGTCGGAGGTGCCGAGGAAGCCGTAGCGGAACGCATTCACCATGTGCAGGATCGGGTTCGCGTAGGACAGCGTCTGCGCCCAGGGCGGCAGCAGCGATATCGAGAAGAACACACCGCCGAAATAGGTGAGTGGCGTCAGCACGAAAGACGGTATCCAGTTCACCTGTTCGAAGTTCTTCGCGAACATCGCGTTCAGGAAGCCGCCGAGCGAGAACACGACCGCGGTGAGCAGCACTGCGGCAACGATGATCACCACATGGTGGACCGCGAGCTTCGCGAACAGCAGCGAGATGACCGTGACGACGCCGCCGACCGCGAGCCCGCGCACGACGCCGCCGCCGACGTAGCCGAGCACGATCACCCAGTTCGGCAGCGGCGCGACGAGCATTTCCTCGACGTGCTTGCTGAACTTCGCGCCGAAGAACGACGACACGACATTCGCGTAGGAGTTCGTGATCACCGCCATCATGATGAGGCCCGGGGCGATGAACTGCATGTAGTCGACGCCACCCATGGGCCCGATGCGCCGGCCGATGAGCGCGCCGAAGATCACGAAATAGAGCGTGGCGGTCACCGCCGGCGGCACGATCGTCTGGCCCCAGATGCGGATGATCCGGTCGAACTCGCGCACGATGATCGTCTTGAAGCCGACCCAGCGCGTGTGCGCGGCACTCGGCACGCTCCGCGCGCCGGCGTCGACCCGCGCCGCCGCGGTGGCATCGGCGCCGCTCACGGATGCCCCCCGTGGGCGCGGCGGGCGCCGTGCGCATGCGCGGCGGCGGCCTGCGCGCCGGCCCCGCGGGCGTCGACGACGCGCATGAAGATCTCCTCGAGCCGGTTCACCTTGTTGCGCATCGAATCGACCGCGTGTCCCTGCGCACCGAGGCGCGCGAACACCTCGTTCAGGCTCTGCTCCTTCGACACTTCCACTTCGATCGTGTGATCGTCGATGCGCACGACGCCGTAGCCTTCGATCTTCGGCGCCGCATCGATCGCGTCACGCAGGTTCAGCACGAACACTTCGCTCTTGAGGCGCCGCAGCAGGCTCGCCATGCGGTCGCGCTCGACGATCTCGCCGCCCGCGATGATCGCGATGTTGCGACAGAGCGTTTCGGCTTCCTCGAGGTAGTGTGTCGTCAGGATGATGGTGGTGCCCTGCGCGTTGATCTCGCGCAGGAAATCCCACATCGAGCGGCGGATCTCGATATCGACGCCGGCGGTCGGCTCGTCGAGGATCAGCAGGCGCGGCTCGTGCATCAGCGCACGCGCGATCATCAGCCGCCGCTTCATGCCGCCCGACAGCGAACGCGACACGGTGTGCCGCTTCTCCCACAGCGAGAGCTTGCGCAGGTAGCGCTCGGCACGCTGCTTCGCGATGCGGCGGTCGATGCCGTAGAAACCCGCCTGGTTGACGATGATCTCGAACGGCGTCTCCCAGAAATTGAAGTTCACTTCCTGCGGCACGACGCCGATGCAGGCCTTCGCCGCCTCGAGTTCGCGGTCGATGTCGTGGCCGAAGATCTCGAGCCGGCCACCGGTCTTGTTGACGAGCGAGGTCGCGATGCCGATCAGGGTGGTCTTGCCGGCGCCGTTCGGGCCGAGCAGCGCGAAAAAATCACCCTGTTCCACCTCGAGATCGATGCCCTTCAGGGCCTCGACACCGTTCTTGTAGGTCTTGGCGAGACCCTGGGCCAAAAGCGCGTGCATGCGAGCGGCGGAGGTTAGCACAGGCGCCCGCCCGGACGCGGTCGCACCGCGGGCGGCAGGGACTGCCGGCGACGGCGGCGGCCGGCGCCCCGTGGCGACCGGGCGCTACCAGGGTCGACGCCGGGGCCCGCTCTCGGCCGGCCAGTACGTGGCGGCGAGCAACTGGATGCCCCGCAGACGCGCCAGCTCGAAATCGGCCGGCTCCTCGCTCGTGGCCGCGGCGAGGAGGTGTTGCCACACGGCGGGGCTCCCCGCCCAACGCGGCCGCAGGAAGCGCGGGCTGCATTCCAGGCACTCGCCGAGCTGGCGCAGCGTGAGCGCCGCGAGCCAGTCGGCGCTGTCGTCGGGCAGGCCGAGCACCACGCGTGCGGCGAGACGCCGGGTTCGCGCGAGGTGCCACGCGTAAGTCAATGTCAGGTAGGACAGGCGCGGCAGTGCCTCACCGGCGAACCAGAGGGCGGGTTCCTGCGGCTCGCGCACGCCCTCGAGCGCGCCGCGCGGCGCCGCGCCCGTGGCATCGAAACCGATGTCGACCAGGAGAAACGGGCAGCCGGCGAGGCGGCGGCGCCGGGGCGGCGACAGCGCGCGCCACAGGTCGACCGGCTCGCGCAGGATGGCGGGCAGGCCGGCCGGCTCCTCCGCCGCGCGCAACGACATGAGCTCGAGCGCGAGATCGTTTATTTCCTCGAGCGGCGCGAGCCCGCCCGGCGCCCCGGCGACCGGATCCGGCTGCATGACCTCCCCCTTTTCGGCCGATATTGCCCGCAAACAGCGCTACAATGCCATCCGCAAATTTGGGATATTCGTACCAAATCTGTTCTGGCGTTACAGGGAGCGAACTGCCATGCGCGTCACCGACGACCGATACTGCCGCGACCGCCTGCGTTTCGACCTCGCGCTGCGCCTGATCGGCCACGAAGCGCGCACCCACACGATTCGTGCGTGGACAGGCCTCACCGAGGATCGCGTGCGCAAGCTGTACCGCACCTACATCGCCGAGCACCCGGATGAACGCATCGCGCGCCGGCGCGGCAAGTCGCCGCAGCGCTGCAGCTACTTCCTGCGTCCGCCGCGCGTGCAGCAGGAAGCGGCGGTGCTCGCCGGCCTCTTCTGCATGGTCGGGATCGTGAGCCGCCATGCGCGCCTCGACCCGAGGGCGCTGTCGGTGGCGCAGGGCGAACTCCTGTGCCTCGCCTACGAGACTTACCTCGCGCTCGTCGCGACGCCCAGCATCACGTTCGAACACGCGGCATTCCTCGTCATCGCGCTCGGCCGTGGCGACGAGCTCGCGCTGCGCCATTGCACCGGTTGCGGCGCGCTGACCATCGACGACCGCTACTCGCTGCGCGCCTCCGCGTGCAGCGTGTGCGCGGCGGCACCCCACCCGGCCGGCCAGGCGGCCGGGCCGGCGCAGCCGGTGCGTGCGCGCGCATTGCCGGCGGCCGCGCGCGGCTCCCCGGCGCCCGCCCGCCTGGGCCGGGTCGGCGGGGGCTGACGGCTACACCTTATAATGGGGGCGCCAGCAGGCGCCCTCATGCCACAGCACAAGCCAGTCAACCTCTTCGCGGGGGACTATCTCGATCGCAATGCCATCGCGCGCGAGGATGACGCGTGGTTCGAAGCCGCGCGGCGTGATGCGACGACTCGCTACATCGTCGCGCGCGGCACCGCGCACCTCGTCGTGCACGAACCCGCGCCGCACGTCGCGTTCCTCGACGGCGACGACCCGCGCATCGCATGGGTGCAGGAGCGCCAGGCGGTGCTGCTCGGCTGGTTCGATGGCGCGCGCTGCGTGCTGGTCGAGGACGAGGCGAGCGCGGTCGATCCGTCGGCCACTCCCGGGGCACGCTACGAGGAACTGCGCCCGTTGTCCTCGCAACTGCCGGAACGCGAAGCGGGCCTCCTCGCCTATGCGCGCGCGCTGTCGGTCTGGCGTGCGCGCCATCGCTATTGCGGAGCCTGCGGCGCACCGACACGTCCGGCGCGCGCGGGCCACCTGCTCGCATGCTCGAATGCCGCCTGCGGCCAGCAACTGTTCCCGCGCATCGATCCGGCGATCATCGTGCTCGTGACCGACGACGAGCGCGCACTCCTCGGCCGGCAGGCGAGCTGGCCCAGGCAGCGCTACTCGACGATCGCCGGCTTCGTCGAACCGGGCGAGAGCGTGGAGGACGCGGTCGCGCGCGAAGTCATGGAGGAGACCGGCATCGAACTCGGCGAGATCACCTACCACTCCTCGCAGCCCTGGCCGTTCCCGTCGTCGCTGATGCTCGGCTTCCATGCCGTCGCGGCGAGCCGCGACATCGTCCGCCGCGATTCGGAACTCGAGGACGCGCAGTGGTTCACGCGGGCCGACATCGCCGCCGGCCATCCGGTCGTCGGCGCGCGCAGTTCCATCTCGTTCAGGCTGATCGAGGCGTGGTTCGACCGGAGCTGGCCCACGCCGCTCGCGCGGCTCGGCGCACGCTGATGGACCCGTCGCTGCCCGCGACGCTGCTCTCGATCGCGCTCGGCATCGGCCTCGCGGCGGCCGCTGGGCTGCGCATTTTCCTGCCGTTCCTGATCGTGGGCGTCGCCGCCGCCACCGGCCATCTCACGCTCTCGCCGTCCTTCGAATGGCTCGCGAGCACGCCGGCGCTCGTGATGCTCGCGGTCGCGACCGCGCTCGAGGTGCTCGCGTACTATGTGCCGGGGGTCGACAACCTGCTCGATACCATCGCCACACCTGCGGCGGTGATCGCGGGCGCCGTCGTCGCCGCGGCGGTGATGGCCGATCTGCCACCGCTCGTCAAATGGACCACGGCGCTGATCGCCGGCGGCGGCGTCGCCGGGCTCACGCAGGGCGTGACCGCGCTCATGCGCGCGAAATCGACTGCGCTCACGGGCGGCCTCGGCAACAGTGCGGTCGCCACCGGTGAAATCGGCGGCTCGATCCTGCTCGCCGTGCTCGCGATCGCGGCGCCCGTAGTGGCGGTGGCGGTCGTCGTCCTCGTCATCTGGCTCGGCGTGCGCGTCGCGCGCCGGCTGCTGCGCCCGGCGCACTGATCCCGATGTGCCTCCTCGTGGTCGCCTGGCGGGTGCATCCGCGCTATCGGCTGATCGTGGCGGCCAACCGCGACGAGTACCACGCACGGGCCGCCGCACCGCTCGCGCCATGGCCGGAACAGCCGATTCTCGCGGGCCGCGACCTGGAAGCGGGCGGTACCTGGCTCGGCGTCGATGCCGCCCGCCGCTTCGGTGTCGTGACGAACTTCCGCGAGATGGTGCGCCGGCCGGCCGGCGCCCCGACACGCGGCGCACTGATCCCGGAGTGGCTGGCGCGGCCCGGGGATCCCGGCCACTACCTGCAATCGATCGCAGCGGGCGCCCCGAGGTACGCGGGCTTCAACCTGCTGCTCGCGGATCGCGAGGCGCTCTGGTACGCATCGAACCGTGCACACGGCTTTGCACGCCCGCTGGCGCCCGGCATCTACGGTCTCGCCAATCATTTTCTCGATTCGCCGTGGCCCAAGGTCCTGCGCGTGCGCAGGGGCCTCGCGCGCTGGCTCGACACCCCGGTTGCCGGCGTGGCGACATTGTTCGATCTGCTCGCCGACCGCGAGCCTGCGCACGATGGAGAGTTGCCCGATACGGGGCTCGCCCCGGAATGGGAACGGGCCTTGTCGGCGCCCTTCGTCGTGCACGGCGGCTACGGCACCCGCTGCTCCACGGTGCTCGCGATCGGTCACGACGACAGCGTCGCCATCGAGGAGCACCGCTTCGGCGAAGACGGGCAGGCGGCCGGTGTCGCGTCCTTTAGGCTCGCACCGGGCGCATGGCCGGCCGGGAACCCGCCCGCCCGCGCGCAACTCTGATTAAACTCTGCCATCCGTCGACCGCCCGGGCGCAATGCAAGGATCTTTCCGCGAGTTCCTGACGAGTATCAACACGCGCTGCTGCCTGCTCGTGCTGACCACGCTCGTCGGCGCGACCGCGCAGGCCGATATCGACATCGAGGTGAAGGGCGTGGACGGCGCGGCGCGGCAGAACGTGCTCGCCTATCTCTCGTTCGAGCGCTACAAGACACGCGATCGCCTGCGCATCGACACGATCGAGCGCCTGCACGAACGGGTCGAGCGCGAGGTGAAGGCGGCGCTGCGGCCATTCGGCTACTACGAGCCCGTCGTGGAATCGACGGTCGAGGCCCGGCCGAACGGCGCGGACTGGCGCGTCGAGATCGACATCGTGCCGGGCCGGCCCGTGACACTCGGCAAGGTCGACGTGCGAATCACGGGACCGCGCGCCGGGGACCCGGTGTTCCGCGACATCCTCGAGCACCTGCCGCTGCAGGAAGGATCGCAGCTGCGGCACCAGGCGTATGAGCAGCTGAAGAGCACTTTGCAGAGAAGCGCGGCCGGCTACGGCTATCTCGACGCACGCCTCGCGCGACACGAGCTGCTGGTCGACCCGCCGAACCACACGGCGAGTGTCTTCATCGAGTTCGAGACCGGCGAGCGATACCGGTTCGGGGCGACCGACATCGCCCAGGACGTGATCCGGCCCGAACTGATGCGCAAGTACCTGCGTTACCGGGAGGGCCAGGCTTACGACGCGGCGGAACTGCTGCGCACCCAGTTCGCACTCGACGACAGCCAGTACTTCGCCTCCGTCGAAGTACTGCCGCAACCGCGCGACAAGGCGACGCTCACGGTGCCGATCCGCATCGCCGCGACCCCGAACCGGCGCTCGCGCTGGTCGTTCGGCGTCGGCTACGCGACCGACACCGAGGCGCGCGGCACGATCAGGTGGGACAACCGGCTCGTCAACAGCTACGGCCACCGCTTCCGCGCCGAGTTCAAGCTCGCGCAGGTCTCGCAGAAGATCTCGGGCCGCTACATCTGGCCGATCGGCGACCCCGCGCTCGAGAAGTTCGAACTCGAGGGTACGTGGGAGCACCAGATCCTCGCCGACCTCGATACGTACAACACCGAGGCGCGCGCGGGCATCACGCGCGTGCCGCACCGCTGGCAACGCGTCTTCTACACGCGTCTCGTGAACGCCATCACCGAAGATGCGACGACCCGCACCGAGACCTGGCTCGTGATCCCGGGCGTGAGTGTCGCGTCGGTGCCCAAGGGCTACCTCGGCGAGCCGCTGTTCGGCCGCCAGCTGTATGCCGAATTGCGCGGCTCGAGCACCGGCCTCGGCGCCAAGACCGATTACCTGCAGTTCATGGCCTCCGGCGAACGCGTGATCGATTTCGCGCGCGTCTGGCACCTGCTGTTGCGGGCCGAGTTCGGCACGACCTGGGCGGACGACTTCGACGGTGTACCGGGCTCGGAGCGCTTCTTCGCCGGCGGCGACCGCAGCGTGCGCGGCTTCGACTTCAACGACCTGTCGCCGGTCGACGCGAACGGCGAGAAGACCGGCGGCAAGCACATGGCGGCCGGCACGGTCGAGGTGATCCGCGACCTGCCGAAGAACCTCGGCATCGCGGTGTTCGTCGATGCCGGCAACGCCTTCAACAGCGTCTCCGAAGGGCTCGAGTACTCCGCGGGCATCGGCCTGCGCTTCCGGTTGCCGATCGCGACGGTGGGCTTCGACATCGCGCAGGCGCTCTCGGTGAGTGGCGCCTCGCCCCGGCTGCACATCAATTTCTCGCCGAAGCTCTGATGGCGCGCCCGATCACGCTCACGATCGTCGTACTCGCAGCGATCCTGTGCGCGCTGCCGTTCGCCCTCCTCTATTACCTCGCCTTCACGCCCGAGGGGCTCGCGATGATCGTCGCGCGCGTCCCGCACCGGGTCGGGCCAGTCACGCTGCAGATCCGCGACGTGCGCGGCACGATCGCGGGCGGCTTCGATGTGGCGCACTTCGAGCTCACGCACGCACGCGTGCACCTGGTCGTGGAGGAGGCGCACGCGCAACTCGCCATCGCGCCACTCCTGTGGCAGACCATCGACGTGCCGGTCGCGCGCGCGCGCAGCGTGCGGATCGAGGTGCGTGCGCGCACGACCCCGCCGCGGAAATCGACGCCGCGCTTCCTGCCGCGCCTCCTGCGGATCAACGCGGGCGACGCCAGCGCGGGCATCGTCACCCTGGTCGCACCACACGGTGAGCAGGTCGATTTCCGCGCGGCGCACGCGAGCGGCGTCGTGCGTCACCGCTCGATCCGTATCTTTCACGCGAGCTCGGAATTCCAGGGCATGCAGGTGTCGGCGAACGGCATCCTGCGAGCCGCCGATCCCATGCGCATCGATGCGAGCGGCCACGCCGAGTGGCGGGCGCCCGAGGCGACGCAGTGGGTCGCAAACTTCACGGGCAACGGGGATCTCGACCGGCTCGCGATCAACGGCGAGTTGACGGCACCGTTTCGCGCCGAAGTGACCGGCGCCGCGGAGACACTGACGAGCCACTGGAAAATTTCCGGCCACGCGCGGGTGAGCGAGTTCGACCTCGCGGCCTTCGGCGGCGGGCGAGCGCTCGGCAACGTCGATGGCGCGGTCGACGTCACCGTGGACGCGGACGGCATCATGGCCCGCGGCGCGCTGACGCCGCACGGCCTCGCCGCCGGCCCGTTCGACGTCGCCTTCGACGGCAAGTACACGGCACACACGCTCGCCATCCGCCGTGCGGAGTTTCGCCACCAGGGCTCGGGGGCGAGGGCCTCGGCGGCCGGGCGCATCCGCATCGAGGCAGGCGGCCCGTGGCTCGATCTGTCCGGGCGCTGGAACGATTTTCGCTGGCCGCTCGCGGGCGATGCGCCCGCGGCGCGCAGCGTGCAGGGCCAGTACCGCCTGCGCGGCGAGATGCCCTTTGCGCTCACCGCGAGCGGTACCGTGCAGGTGGCGGAGTTCGCCGCCGTGCATGCCGCGCTCGACGGGCGGCTCGGCGGCGATCGGCTCGATGCCGACAGCCTGCGCATCGACGGCTATGGAGGGCGCGCCGACCTGCGCGGCGCCGTGGCGTGGCAACCGCGCGAGGCCTGGCAGTTGGTCGGTCGTGTATCCGGGCTCGACACAGGGCTCATCGATGCGCGCCTTCCCGGGCGCCTGGGCTTCGACGTCGACGCGGGCGGGGAGGGCTTCACGCCGGCCGGCACCGCGAATCTCGCCATTGCGCGGCTCACGGGTGAACTGCGGGGCGAGCGCGCCGCGGGACACGGCCGCATCATCCGCCGCGGCGCCCAGCTGACCTTCGAGGATGTCGACCTGCGGGCGGGCGCCGCGCACGCACGGCTCGATGGCGATTTCGCCCCGCACCGGTATGCCCTGCGCTTCGATCTCGACGCCGACGATCTCGGCTTGATCGACCCCGAGGCGCGTGGCCGGCTCGCAGCCCGCGGCACGCTCGGCGGATCCCCCGACTCCCCGCTGATCGATGCGACACTGCATGGCGAGGGCATCGCCCTGCGCGATACCCGGGTTGCCGGCGTCGACGGCCATGTCAGGTTCAGCGCCGTCGCCGGCGCGCCGCTCGACGTCCACTTGCGCACGCAGGGCCTGACGATCGGCGCCAGGCAGGTCGCGGCATTCACACTCACCGCGGCCGGCACGACCGAGCGGCACGACGTGCGCCTGTCGGCCGCATCGAAGCCGCTCGCCATCACTGCGCGCGGCACAGGCAGCTATCGCGGCCGCTTGTGGCAGCTCGGGATCTCCGGACTCGACCTCGAGAACGGCGACGAGGCGGCACTGCACCTCGCGGAACCATCGAACTTCGCATGGGGACCGGACCTGCTGCAGCTCGAGACGACCTGCCTGCGCGGCGCGGCCGCGACTTTCTGCGCGACCGGCAAACGCAGTCCGCAGGAATGGGCGCTCACATTGTCGGCGAAGGGCCTGCCCGTCAGCACCTTCACCGCGGGACTGACGCCGGGCGTGACGTACGAGGGTACCGTGAACTTCGATGCCGCCGCGGGTGCCACGGCAGGCGCACGCTGGCACGGGAGCCTGAACGCCGAACTGCGCGATGCACGCACGCGCCGGCGCCTCGCGAACAAGCGGGAAGATGTCACCGAACTCGGCGGCGGCACGATCGTCGGATCCGCGACCGACGACGGGATCGTCGTCGATGCGAAGCTCGATGCGGGTCGCTCCGGCGGGCTCCTCGGGCACGCCCTCGTCACCCGCAGCGGCGACGCGTGGCGCGACTGGCCGCTCGCCGGCCATGTCGACCTCGAGACCGACTCGCTCGGCTTCATCGCGGTGCTCGTTGCCGCGATCGATCGCTCGGCAGGCCGGCTCGCGGCCGACATCCGCCTCTCGGGCACGCTCGGCGCACCGCGCCTCGGCGGGACACTGTCCGTGCGCGACGGCGAGCTCGATTTCTACCAGGTGAACCTGCCGCTGCGCGCCGTGACTCTCGATGCACAACTCGAAGGCAACACGCTCGCACTCGACGGCTCGCTCACGGCCGGCGAAGGCAGCGCGCGTGCATCGGGCCGTCTTCGCTGGGAGGACGGCCTGCCCCATGGCGTGATCAGCTTGCAGGGCACGAACCTGCGCGTCGTGAATGTCCCGGAAGCGCGCATGTTCGCGTCTCCCGACCTCACGTTCAGCATCGGCGGGCGCCGCATCGATGTGACCGGTGAGGTCGTCGTGCCGAATGCGCGGCTCGATCCGGCGGATCTCGCGGGCGCGGTGTTCGCGTCGGCCGACGAGCGCATCGTCGGTGAGCGCCCGGTCGACGCCTCGAAGCAGTTCGTCGTGACGACGAACGTGAAGCTCGTGCTCGGCGACCGGGTCACGATCGACACCTACGGCCTCTCGGGGCGCCTCACCGGTGCGCTCGTGGTCAACACCCGGGGCGAGGAGACCGCGCGCGGCACCGGCGAGCTTTCGATCGCCGAAGGCAAGTACGTCGCGTTCGGGCGACGGCTCGACATCGAGCACGGCAAGCTGATCTTCAACAACGGGCCCATCGCCGATCCCGGCATCGACATCCGCGCGAGCCGTGAATTCCCGGACGTCACCGCGGGCGCGAACGTGCGCGGCACACTGCGCTCGCCGCGCCTGACCCTGTTCTCCGAGCCCCAGATCCCCCAGTCCCAGATCCTCTCGCTGCTGATCGCCGGCGGCTCGCTCGAATCGGTGCAGGCGCAGGATGCGAACGGCGCGACCCGGCGCAGCAACCCGTTCGCGATCCAGGGCGGGGCGATCCTCGCGCAACAGCTCGGCGAGTACGTGGGCCTCGAGGACATCAGCCTCGAGTCGACGCTCAACAACGAGACTTCGCTCGTGCTCGGCAAGTACCTGACGCCGCGCCTCTACGTCAGCTACGGCGTGAGCCTCACCGAGGCGATCAACACGATCAAGATGCGCTACACGCTCGGCGACAACTGGACCGTGAAGCTCGAGTCGGGCGCGGTGCAGAGCGCGGATCTCGAGTACACGATCGAGAAGTAGCGCGGGGTGGCCGCTGGAACGCCTGACACGCCCGCATGCAGACCGACGCCATGCTCCTCGAGTTCTTCGATGAGCCGCATGCGCCCAGGAACTCCGCCGGCTCGAGGCCCACCGACTCACCGCCGACGATGGCGATGCGCTTGCCGAGCGGCATCCACGGGTGGGTCGCCTTGCGCGCGAAATCCAGATTGACCGTCATGCCGGGCGAAAGATCACACCGATTACCCGTGCGCAAAATTCCTTTGCAAGCCACGCGTCCCGCTGAATCAGGCCGCCAGCACGTTGACATACCCTGCCTTGCCGTAGTCGAGAATCCCGTGGTCGCGTGTGACGAGGGTGTGGCCGCCGATGCGTGCCGTCGCGACCAGGAGCCGATCGGCCGGATCGGCATGGAAATCGCCGGGCAATTCATTGCTGTCGACGACGACAGCGGGGTCATCGAGTGCAAGGAGCTGCAGTGCCGGGTGTGCCAGCGCCTCCTCGAGCCATGCCTGTGTCGGCCTCGCGAGATTCAGCCGCCCCCTGGCAGCAAGCAGCGCGATTTCCCATGCCGAGATGATCGATACATGCAGGGGGTGAGCTCCGTCCGCCGCATCCAGGCGCTTGCGCAGGTCCGGGTGAAACACGCCGGGTGTCCCGAACGACAGCCAGATCCAGACATGCGTGTCCAGCAGGAGCGACGTGCGCGCTGCACTCATGGCACGCGATCTTTCGACAAGCCTCCCGCATACAGGTCGTCCTCATCGCCGCTTTCGGCCGACCACGCCTCGGGTGACACTTCGATGATGTCGCCCGCGACCTCCCCGGTGCCCTTCATGTAGCCGAATAAGCCCGGAAGTGGCGTTTCGTCCTCGAACGGGACGATACGCGCGACGGGCTTGCCGCGTTTGGTAATCACCAGCGGGCGTTGTTTGGCCGCGACGTCGTCGATCAGTCTCAAGCACTTCGCCTTGAACTCGGTGGCCTTGATGCTCACGGGATTTCTTGATGACCAGTACTAATGGTCATGTTATATGGCGACTGGTCATATCGTCAATCGCACCCACACTCCGGGCGCTCTTGATGCTTTCGCATTTTTATGCATAATATTCGATTAATTATGCATGTTAACGCAGACCACCACCTCGCCGACCGCCGCAGCGCCATCACCCGGCTGCTGCGCGGTGGCGGCGTGCGCAAGCAGGCCGACCTCGTGCGCCTGCTGAAGGCCGAGGGCCACGCGGTCACGCAATCGTCGGTGAGCCGCGACCTGCGGGAAATCGGCGTGCTGAAAGCGGCCGACGGATACGTGCTGCCCGGCGACGAAGCCGCGCGGCCGGCCGGCAATTTCGCGACGCTCGCGGCCTTCGTGCGCGGCCTGCGCGTCGCCGGCCCCTCGCTCGCGGTGCTCAAGACCCATATCGGCGGCGCGCAGAGCGTCGCGCTCGCCATCGACCAGGCCAACTGGCCCGAGGTCGTCGGCACGATCTCCGGCGACGACACGATCTTCATCGCGACCGCGGGCGCCCGCGACCAGGCGGCGCTCGTCAAGCGCCTCCGTTCCCACTTCAACGTCTGACCTCATCCCATGACCCAGCCCATCGTCCTCGCCTATTCGGGCGGACTCGACACCTCGTTCCTCGTGCCCTGGGTGGCCGAGCATTACCGGCGCCCGGTCATCACCGTGACCGTCGATACGGGCGGCATCGACGCCGCGGCGGCACGCACGCTCGGGAATCGCGCCCGCGCGCTCGGCGCCATCGCGCACTACCAGGTCGATGCGCGCGCCGACTATTTCGAGCAGGTGCTGCGCTTCCTGGTCATGGGCAATGTACGCCGCGGCCAGCTCTATCCGCTGTGCGTCGGCGCCGAGCGCGTGATGCAGGCGCAGACCATCGCGCACATGGCGAGGAAGCTCGGCACGCAGAGCATCGCGCACGGCTGCACCGCCGCGGGCAACGACCAGGTGCGCTTCGAGGTCGCGCTGCGCACGCTCGCGCCCGAGCTCGAGATCATCGCCCCGGTGCGCGACAAGGCGTTCAAGCGCCAGGAGGAGCTCGAATACCTCGAGTCGCGCAATCTGCCGGTGCCGCCCTTCGGCGCGGCGTACTCGATCAACCGCGGCCTCTGGGGCGTCACGATCGGCGGCAAGGAGACCCTCACGTCCGAAGGCAGCATCCCGGACGATCAATGGGTGCTGTCGAAGGAGGCATTCACGAAGCCGCGCGCACCCGAGCGGCACACCGTCGAGTTCGAGGAGGGCCGGCCGGTCGGCGTCGACGGCGTGCAGCGCCCGCCGGTCGAAGTGATCGAAGCGCTGGAAGCGCTCGCGGCGCCGTTCGGTATCGGCCGCGGCATCCATCTCGGCGACACGATCATCGGCACGAAAGGCCGCGTCGCATTCGAGGCGCCCGCCGCCGAGACGCTGCTCGTCGCCCATCGCGAGCTCGAGAAGCTCGTGCTGACCGCGCGCCAGCAGCGCATCAAGGAATCCGTCGCGCAGCCCTACGGCGACCTCGTGCACGAGGGCCAGCTCCTCGACCCGGTGTGCCGCGACATCGAGGCGCTGCTCGTCTCGTCACAGGCGCGCGTCACCGGCACGGTCCACCTGCTCATGCGGCCCGGGAGCCTGTTCGTCGAAGGCGTCAGCTCGCCCTACTCGCTCATGGCGGCCTCGAAAGGCGTCTACGGCGAAGCGGCCGGCGAATGGTCCGCCACGGATGCGCTCGGATTCTCCAAGCTCGTCGCCCTGCCCGGCGTGTTCCACACGCGCGCCGGCGAACTCGCACGGAGTGCGCAGCCATGATGAAGTCGGTCGTCGTCGACAAGATCGCTTCGGTCACGCAGGCCGTGGGCCTCGGCCACGAGCTGCGCATCTCGACCGAGATTCCGTCCGAAGAGGGCGTGATCGTCGTGGTCGAGGTGCTCACCAACAAGTCGACCTACAATACGCTCGAGCTGACGAGTGGTCGCATGGCGAAGGTCGGCAAGGGCGACATCGTGGCCGGCGCGCTCGGCCATCGCAAGGCGCTGTTCGGCTACTCGGGGCACGTGCCCGAATCGCTCAAATCGGGCGACGTGATCCAGATGCTCAACATCGGCGGCGTGCTCGGGGTCTGCGACTCGGTGAACCCCGACAAGGGCAAGCCGTTCGATTGCCGTGTGCTCGGCGTGGTACTGCAGTTTCCGTACCTCGGCGAACGCATCGGCGTGCCGGCGCGCGCCGGCTATCGCCGGCTCGATTACGAGGCCGCGCTCGATACGCATGGCGTACCGGTCGTCGCGCTCGCGGGCACGTGCATGGAAGCCGGCAAGACCGCGGCGGCCTGCGCGATCGTCGCGCGCATGCGCCATCGCGGCCTCGTCGTCGATGCCTTCAAGGCGACCGGCGTCTCGCTCCGCCGTGACATCCTCGCGATGGCGGACGCGGGCGCGCGCAACACGATGATCTTCACCGACCTCGGCGTCATCACGACGACACCGAAGACGGGCCCCGCGCTCACGCGCCAGATGCTGACGGATCTGTCCGCGGCGAAGCCCGACGTGATCGTGTTCGAGCTCGGCGACGGGTTGATGGGCGCCTATGGCGTCGACTCGATCCTCGAATGCCCCGACATCGCCAAGGCGCTGACCGGCGTCGTGCTGTCGGCGAACGACCCGGTCGCGGCGTGGGGTGGCGTGCGCCTCCTGCGCGAGCGCTTCCACATCGAGCCGTGCGTCGTCACGGGCCCGGCCACCGACAACGCCGTCGGCGTCGAGATCATCGAGCAGCAGATGAAGGTGCCGGCGTTCAATGCACTCTCGGCGGGCGCCGCGCTCGGCGATCGCGTGATCGAGGCCCTCGGCCTCACCGCGCGCATGCCCGAGGCGCTCGCGGGATGAGTACGCCCGCGCGCATCCCGGCGATCGTGCTCGGCGGCACCGGCTACGTGTCGGGCGAGCTGCTGCGCCTGCTCGCGGCCCACCCGCATTTCGAGCTCGCCGGCATCCTCTCCGACAGCCAGCCCGGCGAACCGGTCGCGAAGGCATTCCGTCATCTCGCGCCGGTGGTCGGCGGAGTCGCCTTCGAATCGCAGGCCGGGATCGAGGCGCTCCTCGAACGGCTGCCGCGCGTGGCGATCTTCGGCGCCGCGCCGCACGGTGTCTCGGCTGCCCTGATCGACGCCCTGCTCACGCGGGCCGAAGCGGCGGGCATCGATGCGCATGTCGTCGACATCTCGGCCGATTTCCGCTACACGAGCGCGGCCGCGTATGAGGCCGTGTACAAGCACCCGCACGGCGCGCCCGCGCGCATGGCGCAGTTCACGTGCGCCCTGCCCGAGCATCTCGCGCATGCACCGACGCGTCACGTCGCGCACCCCGGCTGCTTCTCGACCGCGACCCTGCTCGCGAGCGTGCCGCTGCTCGCGCTCGATCTCGTGACGCCCACGCTCTTCATCGCCGGCGTGACCGGCAGCACCGGCTCCGGCCGCAAGCCGGTCGAAGGCACGCACCACCCCCAGCGGCACGGCGATTTCTACGCGTACAACGCGCTCGCGCACCGTCATGCGCCGGAGATTGCCGCGTGCGCCGCGGCCGCGAGCGGAGTCGCGGCCGATTTCGCGTTCGTGCCGCATTCCGGGCCCTTCGCGCGCGGCATCCACGTGACCGTGCAGGCGACGCTCAAGCCATCGACCGGCCACGGCGCGCCCGCTGCGGCGACACTGCTCGATGCATTGCGCACGTTTTATCGCGACGCGCCGTTCGTCGCCGTGTCGGCCGACGCGCCGCACGTGAAGGATGTCGCGGCGAGCAACTATGCGCGGCTGTCGGCCACGACGAACGGCCGCACCGTAGCGGTGACCTGCGTCGTCGACAACCTGAACAAGGGTGCGGCGGGCGGCGCGGTGCAGTGGATGAACCGCCTGTTCGGCCTGCCCGAGACAACCGGGCTCACCGCACCCGCGGCGGGCTGGACATGAGCGCGCTCGCCCAGGTCTTCGCGCAGTATCCGCTCGAGGTCGAGCGCGCAGAGGGCGTGTGGCTCCATGCGCCGGGCGGGCGGCGCGTGCTCGACCTCTACGGCGGTCACGCCGTCGCGGCGCTCGGCTATGGCCATGCCGGGTGGACCCGCGCGCTCCAGGCACAGGCCGCCGCGTGCCAGTTCCAGAGCAACGCCGTGCCGATGGCGGTGCGCGAGCGCGCCGGCGAGCGGCTGCTGCGATTCGCGGGCGGCGCGTACGACAGCGTGTTCCTCGTCAACAGCGGCGCCGAGGCCAACGAGAATGCCCTCAAGATGGCCTTCCGGATGACGAACCGGCCACAGGTCGCGGCAGTGGAAGGCGGGTTCCACGGGCGCACGGCCGCGGCGGGCGCACTCACCTGGGGCGCGCGCGAGAAATGGCATGCGTTTCCACGCGCCCCGTTCGATGTCTCGTGGCTGCCCCGCCGCGACGCCGCGGCGATCGCGCAGCATGTGACGCACGACACCGCGGCGGTGATCGTCGAGCCCGTCCAGGGCGTGGGCGGCGCATTCGACATGGGGGCCGACTACCTGCGGGCGCTGCGCCACCGTTGCGATGAAATCGGCGCGCTCCTCGTCTTCGATGAAGTCCAGTGCGGCATGGGTCGCGCGGGGCATCCGTTCGCGGCGAACCTCTACGGCGTCGTGCCCGACATGATCACGACCGCGAAGGCGCTCGGCAACGGTTTTCCGTGCGCCGCGCTCCTGATGACGCCACGCGTCACGCAGGCGATCAAGCCCGAGACGCTCGGCACGACTTTCGGGGGCGGGCCCATGGCCGCGGCTGCGATCCTCGCGGTGATCGATGCGATCGAGAACGAGGCACTGCTCGCGAACGTGCGGCGCGTCTCGCAGTACGTGCGCGCGACCTGCCGCGTGGGACCGGTCACCGGATTCCAGGGCGAGGGCTTGCTGCTCGGCCTCAGGCTGTCGCGTCCCGCGAAAGAAGTGCAGGCGGCGCTGCTCGCGCGCGACATCCTCACCGGCACGAGCGCCGATCCGCAGGTGCTGCGCCTCCTGCCGCCGTTCATCCTGCAGGACGAGCATGTCGACCTGCTGAAAGGAGCGCTCGCGGCGCTGTAGCGCGCGGGCCAGCCATGCAACGCTTCCTCGACCTCGCCGATTTCAGCCGCGACGAGATCGTCGCCCTGATCGACCTCGCGCGCCGCCTCGAGCAGCGGCCCGAGCCGCGCGCACTCGCCGGGCGCATCCTCGGCCTCGTATTCTTCAATCCGTCGCTGCGCACGCTCGCCTCTTTCCAGGCGGGCATGGCACGCCTCGGCGGCACCTCGTTCGTGATCACGCCGGGCCAGGGCACGTGGCAACTCGAGACCCGCCTCGGCACCGTGATGAACGGCGCCGCCGCCGAGCACGTGCGCGAAGGCCTGCCGGTGCTCGCCTCGTACTGCGATGCGCTCGGCATCCGCGCGTTCGCCGAAGGCCACGACCTCGCGCGCGATCTCGCGGAAACGGCGTTCCACACGATGGCCGGGGTCGTCGACAAGCCGCTCATCAACCTCGAATCGGCGATGAACCACCCGTGCCAGGCGCTCGCCGACTGGAAGACGATGGACGATCTCGGCGTGCCGCGCCGCGGGAAGTTCGTGCTGTCGTGGGTGCAGCATCCGCGCGCGCTGCCGCTCGCGGTGCCCGCGGCGACCGTGCACATGGCGGCCATGCGCGGCATGGACGTCGTCGTGCTGCGGCCCGAAGGCTACGCGCTGCCCCCTGAAGTCATGGACAAGGCGCGCGCGGCCGCCGCGGCCGCCGGCGGTTCGTTGCGCGAGACCGCCCGGCGCGACGAGGCCCTCGGCGGCGCGCACGTGCTGTACGCAAAGGAATGGGGCTCGACGGCGCACTATGGCGATGTCGAGGGCGACGCGACTCTCCGCGCGCGGCTCGGAGACTGGTGCGTGACGCCCGAGTGGTTCGCCGTCGCGCCCGACTGCCAGTTCATGCACTGCCTGCCGGTGCGACGCAATGTCGCGGTGGCGGATGCCGTGCTCGACAGTGCGCGCAGCGTCGTGCAGCGCGAAGCCTACAATCGCATGACCGCGCAGATGGCGGTCCTTCATCGCATGCTTGCCCGAGGGGAGTGACAGACCGCAATGATCCAGCATCGCACCGACCAGGCGCTCGCCGTGCGCTCGCTGCGCAGCGCCGCGCCGTACATCCGCATGTACAAGGGCAAGACCTTCGTGATCAAGGCGGGGGGCGCCGTGTTCGGCGACATGCACGCCACCCGTGCATTGATCGAACAGATCGCGATCCTGCACTACTTCGGTGTGCGGGTCGTGTTCGTGCACGGCGGCGGGCCTCAGCTCACCGAACTCACCGAGGCGCTCGGCGTGCCGACCCGCATGGTGCAGGGGCGGCGCGTCACCGACCAGAAGTCGATCGACGTGACCGCGATGGTGCTGAACGGCCTCATCAACACGCGCGTGCTCGGCATCTGCCGTGAGCTCAATATCGACGCGGTCGGCGTCAGCGGCGTCGACGCCGGCCTCATCACCGCGCACAAGCGCCCGGCGGTGAAGATGAGCGACGGCGAGACGGTCGATTTCGGCTTCGTCGGCGACATCGACGCGGTCGACACCAATGTGCTGAGGAAGCTCCTCGACAACGGGCTGATGCCGGTCGTGAGCCCGCTGTCGGCCGCCGCGAACGGCACGCTGCTCAACATCAATGCCGACACGGTCGCCTCGGCGCTCGGCGCGGCGCTCAGCGCCGAGAAGCTGATCCTCTGCACGGGCGCGCCCGGCATCCTCGAGCGCGTCGAGGATCCCTCGTCGGTCGTCTCGTACACCGACCTGCAGGGGCTCAAGCGCATGCGCGACGACGGCTCCATTCGCGACGGCATGCTGCCGAAGGCGAAGGCGATCGAGGATGCGATCCGCGGCGGCGTGCGGCGCGTGCACGTGATCGCCTACACCTCGCCCGAGAGCATCCTCGCCGAGGTGTTCACGAACGAGGGCACGGGCACGCTGATCGTGGCCGACGTGAACGCGCTCACGGTCGCCGAACAGCAGGGCGGGGCTGCGTGACACGCCTGTGGGACAAGGGTGCGCCGCTCGATGAGCGCGTGCTCGCGTACACCGCCGGCGAGGATTACGCGCTCGACGAGCGGCTCGTGCGCTACGACGTCGCCGCCTCGATCGCGCACGCCGCGATGCTGCGCGCGCAGGGCCTCCTGTCCGACGCCGACTTCACCGCGATCGAATCCGGCTTCGTCGCGCTCGGTGCGGCGCACGCGCGCGGCGAATGGCACATCGAACTCGCCGACGAGGACGGCCAGACCGCGCTCGAGCGGCGTCTCACCGATCGCATCGGGGAAGCGGGTGGCCGCGTGCATCTCGGCCGCTCGCGCAACGACCAGGTGCTCACGGCGCTGCGGCTCTACCTGCGTGATGCGATCGAGCAGCTGCGCGCCGGCGCGGGGGCCGTGGCCGATGCGCTCGATGCGCTCGCGGCGCGCGAGCGCGACACCGCTCTCCCCGGCTACACCCACATGCAGCAGGCCATGCCGAGCTCGGTGCCGCTGTGGGCCGGCGGATTCGCCGCGGAACTGCGCGACGATGCCGAGGGCCTGCGCCTCGCGCAGCGGCGCGCCGCGAAGTGCCCGCTCGGGTCGGCGGCCGGCTACGGCACGCCCGGCCTGCCGCTCGATCGCGAGGCGACACGCGCCGCGCTCGGCTTTGCGATGGTGCACGAGCCGGTGACCGCGGTGCAGCTCTCGCGCGGCAAGGCCGAGGCGCAGGTGCTGTTCGAAGTGGCGCTCGCGATGCAGGATCTCGGCCGGCTCGCCGCCGACCTGCTCCTTTTCTATACGCAGGAGTTCGCGTTCGTCGAGTTGCCGGAGGCCTTCACGACCGGCTCGTCGATCATGCCGCAGAAGCGCAATCCCGACGTGTTCGAGCTGGTGCGCGGGCGCACGGCCACCGCGCAGGCGGCCCTCGTCGAGGCGCTCGGCATTGTCGCGAAGCTGCCGTCGGGCTACCAGCGCGACCTGCAGCTGCTCAAGGCCCCGCTCTTCCGGGGCATCGACCTCGCGCTGCAGTCCTTCGATATCGTCGCGACGGCGCTCGGCGCCGTGCGCTTTCGCCGCGAGCGCATCGCGCTCGATCCCGCGATCCATGCCGCGGAAGAGGCGAACGCGCTCGTCGTCGCCGAGGGCATCCCGTTTCGCGAGGCGTACCGGCGCGTCGGCGCGCGGCTTCGCAAGGAGTGAGAATGACGATCTGGTACGGACAGGAGCGGCCGACGCCCGAGAGGCTGAACAACCACCGGGAGAAAACACTCGTCGGCCATCTCGGCATCCACTTCACCGACGTCGGGGACGATTATCTCCGCGCGACGATGCCGGTCGATGCGCGCACACACCAGCCGTATGGCGTGCTGCATGGCGGCGCCTCGGTGGCGCTCGCCGAGACGATGGGAAGCACCGGCGCCGCGTGCTGCATCGACAACGGCCGGTACCAGTGCTTCGGCCAGGAGATCAATGCCAATCACCTGCGCCCGGTCTCGAGCGGGCTCGTGACCGGCACCGCGCGTCCGTTCCACATCGGCGCGCAAAGCCAGGTGTGGGGGATAGAGATCCGCGACGATCAGGGTCGCCTCACCTGCGTATCGCGCATCACGCTCGCGGTGGTCAAGCGGAGGTTATGATGGGTGCCGGGGCTACGGTTGTTCGGTTATTGGGGGCGTCCGCCCGCCAATAACCGAACAACCGTAGCCCCGGCACCATGCTCGCAAGGAGTGCCCATGAACGAGACGACCCATTCGGCCGCCGGTGTCGACCCCGGCCTCATCACCTACACGAACATCATCTACGGCCTGCACGCCCTTTCGGTATTGATCGGGGTCACCGGCCCGGCGACGGTGATCGGCAGCTTCGTGTTCGGGTTGCCGTCGATCATCGCGGTAATCATGAACTACATTCGCCAGTCCGAGGCGCGCGGCACCTGGCTCGAGTCTCACTTTCGCTGGCAGATCCGCACGTTCTGGTTCGCGTTCCTGTGGATCGTCGTGGCGGGCATCGTCTCCGCGCCGCTCGTGCTCCTGCTCGGCCTTGGCATCCTGACGTTCTTCCTGGCCGCACTCGTCGTCGCGGTGTGGATCGTCTATCGCGTCGCGCGCGGCTGGATCGCGCTGCGCGACCGGCGCACGATGTACACATGACGCGCAGGGCATCGCGGATCCTCGCCGTCGCCGCAGCAGGTGCCGCGCTTGCGGCCTGCGGGCAGAAGGGGCCGTTGTATCTCCCGGACTCGGGAAATGTCGTCGTGCGGCCGACGCCGGCCGCCACGCCGGCACCCGCCCCCGACGCTATGCCCGCACCGGAAGACAAGGATAGGAAAAAGACTCCGGAAACATGAATGGTGCCGGGGCTTCGGTTGTTCGGTTATTGGCGGGCGGACGCCCCAATAACCGAACAACCGAAGCCCCGGCACCAGGCCTAACTCGAGGCCCGCGCCACCCCGAGCAATCCGACAACAGCGATCGCCGCGAAGAGCGCCCCGGCAAGAAACGTCGCCATCGCGCCATAGGCCTCCCACAGACCGCCCGCGATCACGCTGGCGACCAGCAGCGCAACGCCGGTCGCCAGGTTGAAAAGGCCGAACGCCGTTCCACGCAACTCCGGTGCGGCGGTATCGGCGACCAGCTTCGACAGCAGGCCCTGCGTGAAAGCCATGTGCAGCCCCCAGAGCGCGGCACCGATGAGCACCGCGGTCGCGGATCCCGCGAAGGCGAGGAACAGATCGGCGGCAACGAGCAGAAAGAGCCCGATCGCGAGCAATGCCCGCGGGCGCATCCGGTCGGCCGCCACTCCGGCGGGCCACGCGGCCCCCGCGTAGAAGACGTTCATCACTACCATCACCAGCGGTACATATTCGATCCCGAGACCGATGTCCTGCGCCCGCAGCACGAGGAATGCCTCGCTGAATCGCGCCAGTGTGAATACCGAGCCGAGGAGCACGACGAGCCAGAAGCGCAGCGGCAGCCGTCGCGCCCCCGCGTACACGGGCCGGCCCTGCCCGCCTGACGCAACGGGCCCGCGCTCCGGTTCGCGCACGAAGGCCGTGAGCACCACGACGGCAAGGATCGCCGGTACGGCCGCAAACCACATCGCGGCCCGAAGGTTGTCGGCGTACACCACGAGCAGCGCCATCGCCATGAGCGGACCGAGCACCGCGCCCGCGGAATCGAGCGCCTGGCGCAAGCCATACGCGGCGCCGCGCAACTCGGGCGTCGTGAGATCGGCGACCAGCGCATCGCGCGGCGCACCGCGGATGCCTTTGCCGACGCGGTCGATGAAACGGGCCGCGAACACCCAGCCGACCGACTGGGCGAGCGGGAACAGCGGCTTCGTCAACGCCGCGAGCGCATAGCCGCCGACCATCAGGGCCTTGCGCCGGCCGAGCGCGTCGCTGGCTGCGCCTGAGAATACCTTCGTGATCGCTGCGGTCGCTTCGGCGACGCCCTCGATGACCCCGACCGTGACCATCGACGCTCCGAGCGTCACGGTGAGGAACACCGGCAACAACGCGTGGATCAGCTCCGACGACGCATCCATGAAGAACGATCCGAAGCCCATCGCCCAGATGCCGGCCGGCAGGGCACGCCACGGGACGACGGCGCGGTGCCGGGCTGCCGTCTTCATGATTCGCCGCTCTTGTCACGACGCGCTCGCCGCTGGATATCCTTGCAGAGGCGGCCGAACCGCCGTTCGACGGCATGACGTTCATGGCGGGTCGCGGCGGCGTGTGCCGCCTCGCGCTGCAGCTTCAGGTAACTGCGCAATCGCCGAGCGGACAGCAGGCCTTGCGAGACGGCAGCGAGCACGGCGCAGCCCGGCTCCGTGTCATGCCGGCAGTCGCGGAAGCGGCAGCGTTGCGCAATCAGATGGATATCGTCGAACGTCGCCGCTATCCCGTCTTCGACGGCGCCCACGCCGAGCTCTCGCATGCCCGGGGTATCGATCAACAGTGCGCCCCCCGGCATGACGAGGAGCTGGCGCGCACTGGTCGTATGCCGTCCCTTGCCATCGTGCAAGCGGGTTGCGCCCGGGCGCTGGACTTCGGCACCGTGCAGCGCATTGACCAGCGTCGACTTGCCGACGCCGGACGAGCCGACAAAGGCCACGGTCCGGCCGGCTGCCAGCCACGGCGTGAGCGCAAGGACCTCGTCGCGTCGGGTCGCATTCATCGCGAGCACTGTGCTGTCCCTGCACACCTCGGCCGCGCAAGCGAGCCGGCTGTCCGGATCCGCACACAGATCACGCTTCGTGAGCACGACCACCGCTTCGATGCGCGCCGCGCGGGCGAGCGCGAGATAGCGTTCGAGGCGCGACAGGTTGAAGTCCCCATCGCAGGCGCTGACGATGAACAGTGTGTCGAGATTCGCCGCGATCAACTGCTCGCGCGCCTCGCTACCCGCGGCACGGCGCGAGAGCGATGAGGAGCGCTCGAGCACGCGTACGATGCGCGCGCCGGGCGATTCCGTGAGCACCCAGTCGCCGACGGTTACGACGCTCGAGAGTGCGGTGCCGGGCAGCGACTGCCCTGGTACGACGCGGCACTCACCGCATTCGCCGAGCGCATCCAGATGGCTGCGATGCACGGCACTCACACGCAGCGCCCGGCAGTTTTCGACATCCTCGAGTGAAAGTTGCTGAATGAAGTGCGTGCGCCACCCGAGCTCGCGCAGCACAGGAGAATCGATCCACATCGTGAACACCCCGAATGACCAGCCGCAGGAGACACGCCCCGGAACGGGGCGAATCGGCAGGCCGTGGGTGCGCATCGGCGGCCCACTCCGGTGAAGTCACCGGAGGGTGAAGGGATCAGCGCAACGCGCAAGCCCCGGCGCGGAGCAGGATGTGGGCAATCATCGGCAGATCCTCGGGGCGGGTTGACGAGCGACACGCAGCATATCGCCCCGCGTCTGCGAAGCCAAGAAAGCAGAGGGTACCAGTTCGGTTCAGGTCGGCCTGCCGCGCAGCACACGCGCGGGCAGCAGGATGATCGACTTCAGCAACTCGAATACGCCGGTGACTGCGATGCCCACCAGGCGAAATGGCAGGAGCACGAGCCAGACGAGCGGATAGAGAACGAGCGCCGCGAGCGCGAGCGGCCAGCACACGATGAACAGCAGCAGCCAGAGCAGGAAGCCGACCATGGTTACCCTCGCAAAAAGTATAACTGGTGCCGGGGCTTCGGTTGTTCGGTTATTGGGGCGTCCGCCCGCCAATAACCGAACAACCGAAGCCCCGGCACCATGGCTTGACTCTGGACCCGACTCCAGGGTGCATACTCGGCCGATGCAAATCGGTGAACTCGCGAAATCGGCCGGCGTGCCGATCGACACGGTGCGCTACTACGAGCGCAGCGGCGTGCTGCCGCCACCACGCCGGCGTCCCTCGGGCTATCGCAACTACGGCGTGGAAGACCTCGCGCGCCTGCGCTTCGTCAGGCGCGCCAAGGCGCTCGGTTTCACGCTCGAGGAGATCCAGGACCTGCTCGCGCTCACCGGCCGCCGGACGCGGAACATGGCCGGTGTCAAGCGCGCGGCGACGCAGAAATTACAGGATGTCGAGCACAAGATCGACGAACTCACGCGGGTCCGCGACGGCCTGCGCACGCTCGTGACCGCCTGCCCGGGCCACGGCGATCTCTCGAAGTGCCCGATCCTCGCTGCGTTGTCCGGAGACGAGCCATGAACCACACGCACACGTGCTCGCACGCCCACGCGCCCGCGCCGGTCGCCCCCGGCAGGACCGCCACGGACCCGGTGTGCGGCATGAAGGTCGACCCGGGCAAGACACCGCACCATGCGGACCACGAGGGCACGACGTATCACTTCTGCGCGGCCCGTTGCCGCGAGCGCTTCATCGCGGACCCCGCAAAGTACCTCGCACCGAAGCCCGAGGCGCCGGCCGGCCACGCCACGGCACCCGCCCCGACCTCCGCGCCGCGCGGCACGATCTACACGTGCCCGATGCACCCGGAGATCCGCCAGCAAGGCCCCGGCACCTGCCCCATCTGCGGCATGGCGCTCGAACCGGAAATGCCGGGCCTCGAGGAGGAAGACAACCCGGAACTGCGCGATTTCACGCGCCGCTTCGTCGTCACGCTGCCGTTCACGTTCGGCGTGTTCGTGCTCGCGATGTTCGGCCATCGCCTGCCCGGACTCACCACGGACCTGCGCACCTGGCTCGAGCTCGCGCTCAGCACACCGGTCGTGCTGTGGGCCGGCTGGCCCTTCTTCGAACGTTGCGTGCAGTCGATCGGCAATCGCAGCCCGAACATGTGGACCCTGATCGGCGTCGGTGTCGCCGCCGCGTGGGGATACAGCGTGGTCGCGACGCTCGCCCCCGGCCTCTTCCCCGCCTCGTTCCACGAACACGGCCGCGTCGGCGTGTACTTCGAGGCCGCCGCGGTGATCGTGACGCTCACGCTCCTCGGCCAGATGCTCGAGCTGCGCGCGCGCGCGAAGACCTCGGCGGCGATCAAGGCGCTGCTGCGCCTCGCACCGAAGACCGCGCGACGGCTGCGCGACGACGGCACCGAGGAAGACATCGAACTCTCGCAGGTGCACGTGGGCGACCGGCTGCGCGTGCGGCCGGGCGAGAAGGTGCCGGTCGACGGCGTCGTGCTCGAGGGCCGCTCGAACGTCGACGAGTCGATGCTGACTGGCGAGCCGGTGCCGGTCGGCAAGGCGCAGGGCGACGCGGTGATCGGCGCGACACTGAACGGCAGCGGCGGCCTCGTGATACGCGCGACGAAAGTCGGTTCGGAAACAGTGCTCGCGCAGATCGTGCAACTCGTGGCCCAGGCCCAGCGGTCGCGCGCCCCGATGCAGCGCCTCGCCGACAAGGTCGCGTACTGGTTCGTGCTCGCGGTGTTCGCCGTGGCGATCGCGACGTTCCTCGTCTGGGGCCTGGCGGGGCCCGATCCGTCGTGGACCTATGCGGTCGTGAACGCCGTGTCGGTGCTGATCATCGCGTGCCCCTGCGCACTCGGCCTCGCGACGCCGATGTCGATCATGGTGGCCACCGGGCGCGCCGCGCGCGTCGGCGTGCTGTTCCGCGACGCCGAGGCGATCGAGCGCCTGCACCGCATCGACACGTTGATCGTCGACAAGACCGGCACGCTCACCGAGGGGCGCCCGGCCTTTCGCGCCGCGCTGCCCGTGCCGGGCACCCGCGAAGATGAGCTGCTGCGCCTCGCCGCGAGCCTCGACCAGGTGAGCGAGCACCCGCTCGCCGAGGCGATCGTCGCCGAAGCGCGGCGTCGCAAGCTCGCGCTCGTCGAGCCGCAGGATTTCGAATCGGCGACGGGTATCGGCGTGCGCGGCCGGGTCGGCGGCCGCGCCGTCGCGATCGGCAACACGGCGCTGATGCAGGAGCTCGGCATCGACGTGTCGGCCCTCGCCGCCGACGCCGGGACCCTGCGACACGAGGCCGCGAGCGTCATGTACGTCGCCGCCGACGGTGCGCTGGCGGGGCTGCTCGCGGTTGCCGATCCCGTCAAGGCATCGACGCCCGCCGCCATCGAGGCGCTGCACGCGGCCGGCCTGCGGATCGTGATGGCGACCGGCGACGGCCATGCGACGGCCCAGGCCGTCGCGCGCCGCCTCGGCATCGACGAGGTGCACGGCGAAGTGAGGCCGAAGGACAAGATCGACCTCGTGGAGCGCCTGAGAGCCGAGGGCCACCGGGTCGCGATGGCGGGCGACGGCATCAACGACGCGCCGGCGCTCGCCGGCGCCGATGTCGGCATCGCGATGGGCACGGGCACCGACGTCGCAATGTCGAGCGCCCAGGTGACGCTCGTCCGGGGCGACCTGCGCGGCATCGTCCGGGCCCGCGCGATCTCGCGCGGCGCGGTCATGAACATGAAGCAGAACCTCGCCTTCGCGTTCCTTTACAACGCGCTCGGCGTGCCGATCGCGGCCGGGGTGCTGTATCCCCTTACAGGCCTGCTGCTGAACCCGATGATTGCGGCCCTCGCGATGAGCCTCTCGTCGGTCTCGGTCGTCGGCAATGCGCTGCGGCTCGGTGTGCTTGACCTGGATCAATGATGCCGGGCGGCAGTCGTTCGACAATCGATTGACCCACCTCAAGCCCCGGGGCTCGCCATGACGACGCCAACGACCGGAACCATCGCCTGCCGCGCGTGCGACCTGCACGATGTCTGCCGCCTCTGCGGAATGATCGCGCTCAGCGAGCAACGCGGACTGCAACGCACCGGCGCCTTGCGGACCCTGCGGCCGGGCACCCGCCTGTTCCGCGCCGGCGAACCGGCGCACTCGCTCTTCGCGGTCCGCCAGGGCATGCTGAAGACGGTCGACATCGGCACCGACGGCGAGGAGCGCATCGTCTCCGTCAATACGCCCGGCGACGTGCTCGGCATGGAAGCGTTCGGCAACCGGATCTACGCGCAGGACGTGATCGCGCTGCAGCCCACCGTCTGCTGCGAACTGCCGCTGTCGATGCTGAGCGAACAGTACACGCGCGTGCGTGAACTCGCGGCGGCGCTGATCAACCTCCTGAGCAGCGCCTCGGCGCCGCGCGCGACGCTCGCCCGGGGATCGATCCGCGAGCGCGTCTCGGGGTTCATCCTCGACCTCGGGGCGCGCCTCGAGCAGCGCGGACTCAACGGCCGCCAGTTCTCCCTCGGCATGACACGCCAGGAGATCGCGAACCTGCTCGACACGCGCATCGAAACGGTGAGCCGCACGATCCAGAAGCTCGGTCGCGAGCGCGCGATCGATGTCGTGGGCCAGCAGGTCACCTTGCGATCGCTCAAGCCGGTGGCTTGACCGCCATCAATGCGGGCGCGCGCGCGGGACGCCACCATGCGCGCATGAGCCTCGAACTCGTGTGCCCGGCGGGCACGCTCCCCGCGCTGCGGGCGGCCGTCGATCATGGCGCCGACGCGGTCTACATCGGCTTTCGCGGCGCGACCAACGCGCGCAACTTCCCTGGCCTCAACTTCGGCGAGGCGGAGGCCGCGACCGGCATCGCGTATGCGCACGAGCGCGGCACGCGCGTATTCGTCGCGCTCAATGTCTATCCCTCGCCCGCCACCTGGCCCATCGCCACCGAAACGATCGATCGCGCGGCTCGGCTCGGCGCGGACGCGCTGATCCTGGCCGACCCGGGGCTGATGCGTTATGCCGCGGATCACCACCCGGCACTGCGCCTGCACCTGAGCGTGCAGGGGTCGGCCACCAACTGGCGCGCGCTCGAACTGTATCGTCGCGAGTTCGGCATCCAGCGCGCGGTGTTGCCGCGCGTGCTGTCGGTGACGCAGGTGGCGCGGCTCGTCGGACGCACCGCCGTCGAGATCGAGGTGTTCGGCTTCGGCAGTCTGTGCGTGATGGTCGAGGGGCGCTGCGCGTTGTCCTCGTTCGCGACCGGGCATTCGCCGAACTCGCAGGGCGTGTGCTCGCCGGCACATGCGGTGCGCTGGGAAGAGACACCGACGGGCCGGCAGTCGCGCCTGAACGGGATCCTGATCGACCGCTACGCGCCCGGCGAGGCGGCCGGCTATCCCACGCTGTGCAAGGGTCGCTTCCGCGTGAACGACGCGGTCTTCCACGCGCTCGAGGAACCGACCAGCCTGAATGCGCTCGACGTGCTGCCGGCCCTCGCGGCGAGCGGAGTACGCGCGATCAAGGTCGAGGGGCGGCAGCGCTCGCCCGCGTATGTGGGCGAGGTCACGCGCCTCCTGCGGCGGGCCATCGACCTGTGTGCCGCCGCGCGCGCCGATGCACCGGCCGGGCCTTGCGCCGGATGGACGCCGCCCGCCGACCTGCTCGCAGCGCTCGATGCACTCGCGGAAGGCCGCACGCACACACTCGGCGCCTACCACCGGCCCTGGCAATGACACCGCCCGAGGCAACGCATGCGCGGGTGCTGAAGCTCGCGGTCGGCCCGATCCTCTACCTCTGGGACCGAAGCGCCGCACTCGCCTTCTACGCAGGGCTGTGCGACGCCCCCGTCGACATCGTCTATCTCGGCGAAGTCGTGTGCAGCAAGCGGCGCGTGCTGCAGAAGGAGGACTGGCCGATGGTCGCGGGCGCGCTCGCAGCGGCCGGCAAGGAAGTCGTCTTCTCGACGCTCGCGCTCACCGAGGCCGAGTCGGAACTCGCGACGATGGGGCGCATCATCGATCGCGCCCCGGGGCTCTTCGAAGCGAACGACATGGCCGCCGTCGGTTACGCGGAGGGGCGCGCCTTCGTCGCCGGCCCGCACCTGAATGTGTACAACGCCGCCACGCTCGCTTTCCTCGCCGCACGCGGCGCACGGCGCTGGGTGGCGCCGGTCGAACTGCCGCTCGCGACGCTCGCCACACTCGCGGCGTCACGGCCGGATGGTCTCGAGATCGAAGTGTTCGCGTACGGGCGACTGCCGCTCGCGTTCTCCGCGCGCTGCTTCACCGCACGGGCCCACAACCGGCCGAAGGACGAGTGCGGCTTCATCTGCGGCGACTATCCGGATGGCATCACGCTCTACTCGCGCGAAGACCAGCCGTTCCTCACGCTGAACGGCATCCAGACGCAGTCGGCGGCGGTACAGGCGGCGACCCACCTCGACGCGCTGCGCGCGGCCGGTGTCGACATCCTGCGCCTCTCGCCGCAGTCGCAGGGTTTCGATGCCGTGATCGCCGCCTATCGTGCGGCGATCGATACTAATGCCGCCATTGCCACGCTCCCGGCGCCCGCGCTGCCGGGCGGCTACTGCGACGGGTACCTGCGGGGCGTAGCCGGGATAGACCATGCAGGCTGAGGCGCGCAAGCGGCGCGGGCAGCACCGCGGACAGGTGCGCCGGCAGATCGTACTCCCAGCCGTCCAGCAGGTTCTTCAGGTGCAGGCCGGTCTCGGTTTCGCCTTCGACGGCGAGCCGTCGCTGGAAAAAGAGCGTATCGGGGTCCTCGCGGCGGCGCGCCAGGTCGACGAAATCGCGCAGCGTGCCGCGAATCGTCACGTGCGGCGCACGGGTCGAGGGTCGCAACCCGCCTGCCACGATCTCGAACGTGAGCGCGAGTGGCACATCGTCGACCTGCAGGCAGAAGGTCTTGCCGGCGAGGTCGCCGAGCTGGCCGGCCAGCATCTGGCCGCGCAGCAGCTGGCTGATGGCGCGAGCAAGGAGCGCCGCCTGCAACGGCGCGGGCGCGAAGCGCAGCAAGTGCGGAAGGACGGACATCGGATCGGGCACGGGCGTCTCCGGGAACGGATCGAGGCCCCTTCATGCCACGGCCGGCAGTGGCGGCCCTTGATGTCCGTCAATGCGGCGGCCATCCGCGGTGCCGCGCGATGACGCACGCGAGCCTGCGCGATTTCGTGCACGCGCTCGAGCGCCGCGGCGAGCTGAAGCGCGTGCCGTTTCCGGTCGACCCGGTGCTCGAGATGACCGACCTGTGCCAGCGCAGCCTGAAAGCCGGCGGCCCCGCCCTGTGGTTCGAGCAACCCAGGGGGTCGAAGATCCCGGTGCTCGGCAACCTCTTCGGTACGCAGCGCCGCGTGGCCGCCGCGCTCGGCTACGAGGACGTCGCGCAGTTTCGCGAGATCGGCGAGATGCTCGCATTCCTGCGCGAACCGCACTGGCCCGACCGGCCGCGGGAAGCGCTCGGTCGCCTGCCCGCCTTCCTGCCGCTGCTGCGCGCCTCGCCGCGGGTCGTGGCACGCCCGCCCGACTACGAATGCGTGCAGAGCGGCAGCGAAGTCGACCTGTCGCAACTGCCGGTGTGGACCTGCTGGCCGGAGGACGCCGGGCCCCTGATCACCTGGGGCCTCGTCGTCACGCGCGGCACGCGCAAGGCACGGCAGAACATCGCGCCATACCGGCAGCAGGTGATCGGGCGCAATCGCGTGATCCTGCGCTGGCTGTCCCACCGCGGCGGCGCCCTCGACTTCCGCGACTGGCAGCGCGACCGCCCGGGCGAGCCGTTCCCGGTCGTCGTGATGATCGGCGCCGATCCCGCGCTGCTGGTCGCCGCGACGACACCGATCCCGGACAGCGTGTCCGAATACCAGTTCGCGGGCCTCCTGCGCCGGGGGCGCAGCGAAGTCGTCAGGACATCGGTCGGCCTCGACAGCTGCGCGAGCGCGGAGATCGTGCTCGAGGGCCACGTCGCGCCGGGGGACACGGCGCTCGAGGGGCCGTTCGGCGACCACACGGGGTACTACAACAGCCAGGCGCAGTTCCCGGTGCTGACCGTGGAGCGCCTCTCGCTGCGACGCGGCGCCTTCTACCATGGCGGCTACATGGGGCGCTCGCCGTGGGACGAGCCGTCGGTGCTCGCCATGTCGCTCAACGACATGTTCGTGCCCATGCTGAAGCGCAGCCACCCCGAAATCGTCGATTTCTACCTGCCGCCCGAGGCCTGCTCCTACCGCATCGCCGTGGTGAGCATCCGCAAGGCGTATTCCGGCCATGCGCGGCAGGTCATGCACGCGGTGTGGTCGAGCCTGCGGCAATTCCTCTACACTAAGTTCGTGATCGTGACCGACGACGACATCGACGTGCGCAACTGGCAAGAGGTGCTCTGGGCCATCGCGACCCGCGTCGACCCGGCGCGCGACGCGCACCTCGTGCGTCGCAGCCCGATCGACTATCTCGACTTCGCGAGCCCGGTGGCGGGCCTCGGGTCGAAAATGGGCATCGACGCGACGAACAAATGGCCCGGCGAGACGCGACGGGCCTGGGGGCGGCCGCTCGCGATGAGCCCCGAAGTGTTGCGACGCACCGATGCGATGTGGGCACAACTCCTTTGACGGCCATCAACACGGGCGCCGATGCGCCGGGCTGTAATTTCCGCATGGCAACGCGACCAAACAGTTTCACGAGGGCGCAGCTGCTGGCGTGCGGCGAAGGCACTCTGTTCGAGCCGACCTCGCCGCGACTGCCGGTGGGCCAGATGCTCATGATCGACCGGATCACGTGGATCTCGGACAAGGGTGGCGCGTATGGTGCCGGCGAGATCCGCGCCGAACTCGATATCGACCCGTCGCTGTGGTTCTTCGGCTGCCACTTCATCGGCGACCCGGTGATGCCCGGCTGCCTCGGCCTCGACGCGATGTGGCAGCTGATCGGCTTTTTCCTCTCGTGGCGCGGCCACCAGGGCCTCGGGCGCGCGCTCGGTGTCGACGAGGTGCGTTTCACGGGCCAGGTATTGCCGCACGTCAAGCGGGTCGACTACCGGATCGACATCAAGCGCGTGATCGAACGCAAGCTCGTGATGATCGTCGGGGACGCCGCGCTCTTCGCCGACGGCGAGAAGATCTACACGGCCTCGGGGCTGCGGGTCGGGCTGTTCAGCCGCGAAGGAGCGACCTGATGCGCCGCGTCGTCGTCACCGGCATGGGCATCGTCTCCTGCCTCGGCAATGACCTCGATACGGTCAGTCGGGCGCTCGCCGAGAGCCGCCCGGGCATCCGCGCGATGCCCGGCTATCGCGACATCGGGCTGCGCAGCCACGTCGCGGGCATTCCGCAGATCGTCGTCGCCGACCACGTCGACCGGCGCGACCTGCGCTTCATGGGCGACGCGGCAGCCTTCGCCGCGATCTCGATGGCGCGCGCGATCGAGGCGAGCGGCCTCACCGAAGCGCAGGTGAGCAATCCGCGCACCGGTCTCATTGCCGGAACCGGCGGCGGGTCGCCCGCCAACATCGTCGAAGCGGCCGATACGCTGCGTGCACGCGGCCTGCGCAAGGTCGGCCCGACGCGCGTGCCGCGCACGATGTGCAGCACGGTGGCGGCCTGCCTCGCGACGAGCTTCCACATCAAGGGGGTCAGCTACTCGCTGACCTCGGCCTGCGCGACGAGCGCGCACTGCATCGGCGCCGGCGCGGAACAGATCCGCTGGGGCAACCAGGACGTGATGTTCTGCGGCGGGGGCGAAGAGGAACACTGGTCGCTCACCGCGCTGTTCGACGCGATGGGCGCGCTGTCGAGCGCGCGCAACGAGACGCCCGAACGGGCCTCGCGCGCCTACGACACGACGCGCGACGGCTTCGTGATCGCGAGCGGCGGCGGCATGATGGTGCTCGAGGCGCTCGATCATGCCGTCGCGCGCGGCGCGCCGATCGTCGCCGAGCTCGTCGGCTTCGGTGTCACCTCGGACGGCGCGGACATGGTGCAGCCCTCGGGCGAGGGCGCGGTGCGGTGCATGCGCCAGGCGCTCGCCGGCGTGGCGCAACCGGTCGATTACGTGAATGCGCACGGCACTTCGACCCCGCTCGGCGACATCATCGAGCTCGATGCCGTGCGCGAGGTGTTCGGCTTCGACCTGCCGCTCGTCTCCTCCACCAAGTCGCTGACCGGGCATTCGCTCGGCGCGGCGGGCGTGCAGGAGGCGATCTACGCGCTGCTGATGCTGCGCGACGGCTTCCTCGCCGGCTCCGCGAACATCGACGAGCTCGACCCCGCGTGCGCCGGCTATCCGGTGCTGCGCGAGACGCGCGCGGTACGCGCGGACACGGTGATGTCGAACAGCTTCGGCTTCGGCGGCACGAACGCGTCGCTGGTATTCCGCCGTTACTGATCGCCCGCGGGCCATGAACCGCTGGCTGCGCCACCTGCGTGCATCGATCGAGACCCTGTCGCCGGGCTACTTCAGCATGGTGATGGCGACCGGCATCCTGTCGCTGGCGGCGCACCTGATGGCCTTGCCGCGGCTCGCCACCGCGCTGTTCGCCCTCAACTGGACGTTCTTCGCGATCATCTGCGCGATGGCGCTGCTTCGCCTGTGCTGGCATCCGCGGCGCGTGCTCGAGGACCTGTTCGACCATTTGCGCGCGCCGGGTTTCTTCACTTTCGTCGCGGCCTGTTCGATCCTCGGCGCGCAATGCCTGCTGCTCGGCGGCAGCCTGCGCCTGGCCGTCGTGCTCGGCGGCGTGGGGCTGGCGGCGTGGGTGGGCTCGACCTACGCGATCTTCACCGTGCTCACCGTCAAGACGCACAAGCCGCGGCTCGAACGGGGCATCAACGGCGGCTGGCTGCTGGCCGTGGTGGCTACGCAGTCGATGGCGGTGCTCGCCGCCCTGCTCGCGCCGCATGTCGCCCAACCCTTGCGCATGGAGCTGAACTTCTTCGCGCTGTCGATGTGGCTGTGGGGCGGCATGCTGTACATCTGGATGATGTCGCTGATCTTCTATCGCTACACCTTCCTCGAGTTCTCGCCCGCCGACCTGTCGCCGCCGTACTGGATCAACATGGGGGCGATGGCGATCTCGACGCTGGCCGGCTCACTGCTCATCCTGAACGCGCCGCACGCACCGTTCCTGGATTCGATGCTGCCGTTCATCAAGGGCTTCACGGTGTTTTACTGGGCCACCGGCACCTGGTGGATCCCGATGCTGGTGGTGCTGGCCGTGTGGCGCCACGGCATCCGTCACTTTCCCTTCGCCTACGATCCGATGTACTGGGGCGCGGTGTTTCCGCTCGGCATGTACGCGGTCGCGACCTTGCGCATGATGCAGGCCCTCGACCTGCACTTTCTCGGCGTTCTGCCGCACGTGATGTTCGGCGCCGGGCTCGCGGCCTGGGGAGTCCTGTTCATCGGCCAGTTGCGCACGCTGCATGCGCAATGGCGTGGGTCGCATCCGGGCTGGTCAGCCTCAGGATGATCGCTTGCGCGCCGCTTCGGCGGCGGCCGTCGCCGCCCGCGCGGCGTTGGCGGCGGCTTCGGCCGCGACGCGGGCATGGCGCGCCGCTTCGTGCGCGGCCATGATTTCCGGCAGGTCGGTATCGGCTTTCAGTTCCGGATGGCGCGCGCGGTCCATGCGGGCGATCGCGAAATGCATCCACAACAGGCTGGCGAGCGCGATGACGAACAGCAGCATGAAGCAACTGCTCCAGATGCCCACGATGTCGTTCATCGCGCCGAACGCGATCGGCAGGAAGAACCCGCCGAGACCGCCGATCATGCCGACCACGCCGCCGACCGCGCCGACGTGCTCCGGGTAGTAAGTCGGGATGTGCTTGAAAACCGCGGCCATGCCGAAAGCCATCACCATGCCGAGCAGGAACAGCACGACGGCGCGTTCGACCATGCTCGGCGCGATCGTGAACGCGATCGGCCCGTGGATGCCCTCGACCACGTAGTGCGTGTTCGGGTACGACAGCAGGAACAGCCCGACCATGCACACCGAAAACGAGATGTACATGATCCGCCGCGCACCATAGCGGTCGGCCAGCGTGCCGCCGACGGCACGGAACAGGGTCGCCGGCAGGCCGAAGCTTGCCGCCAGCATGCCGGCGGTGGCGATGTCGACCTGGTACACGCCCATGTAGTAACGGGGCAGCCACGAAGTCAGCGCGACGAAACCGCCGAAGACGAGGAAGTAATACAGCGAGAACCGCCACACCTGCAGGTTGCGCAGCGGCGCCAGGCGCTCGGCCAGTGATTCCGGCGGCTTCGCCGAGGCGGCGGCGCGGATGGGGCTGGGTTCCGCAAACAGGTAGAACGCGATCGCCGTGGCGAGTATCGCGGTCGCATAAACGTAGACTGCCTGGCGCCAGTCCATCACCGCGAGCAGCAGCGGCGCACCGAAACTCGTGACCGCGGCGCCGACATTGCCCATGCCGAAGAGGCCGAGCGCCATGCCCTGGCGTTCGCGTGGATACCAGGCCGAGACATAGACCACGCCGACGGCGAACGAGCCGCCCGCGAGGCCGAGCCCGAGTCCGAGCAGCAGCAGCACCGGGTACGAATGGGCGTGCGGCAGCGCGAACGTGAAGCCGGCGACCACCAGCATGAGCAGGGCGAACACGCGCCGGCCGCCGATCATCTCGGACCAGATGCCGAGCAGCGGGCGGCTGATCGAGCCGGTCAGGATCGGTGTCGCCACGAGCAGGCCGAACTCGGTATCGGAAAGGCCGAGGTCTTCCTTGAGCGTCACGCCGATGATCGAGAAGACGACCCACACGGCGAAGCAGACGCCGAGCGCGAACGTGCTCAGCCACAGGGCGCGCGCGCGTCGCGCGGGGCTGATGTCGGTACCGGAACGACCTTCCATGTCTGCCATCGCCTCGCCTACTGCAACAGGGGCGAGGTCGCGGCGTCGAGTTCGACCCCGGCGATCGTCGCCTCCGCCGCGAGCACGCGCACGTACTGCGACAGCGCGCGCGCCTCGCTGCGCTGGCGCAGTTGCGCCGCAACCTCGTCCTTCACCATCTCGAACGGCAACTGCCGGCCGTCGATCCGCTGGTCCACGCTGATGATGTGAAAGCCGTGGCGCGTCGTGACGAGTCGCGGCAGCACCCCGACGCTGGCGTCGTCGAAGAGCGCTTGCTCGAATTCCGGCAGGGTTTCACCGCGCTGCAACTGGCCGAGGCTGCCGCCGTTCGCGCCGGACGGGCAGTTCGAATGCCGGCGGGCGCGCTCGGCGAAGAGTTCCGGGTTGGAGCGGACCTCGTGCAGTATCGCCTCGGCCAGGTTGCACACCGCCGCCACGGGCGCGCCGGGCGTGATCTGGAACAGGATATGGCGCGCGCACACGAGGTCACCGCTGCGAAAGCGCCTGGCATTGGCCTCGTACCAGCGCCGGCATTCCTCCTCGGTCGACTCGGGCACCGCGACTTCCTCGGCCAGGGTGCGCTCGATCGCGCGTTCGGCGTCGGTGTCGCTCGCGCCGTCGGCCAGCAAACCGAGTTCGCGCGCGCGCTGGCGCAGCAGTTCGTGCACGGCGGCGAGCTGCGGCGTCGGCCATGCGTCGCCGTCGACCGCCACGCCATTGACGGTGATGGCGTCCATCAGCGCAGCGCCCCGCCGCGCTTGCGCACGAGCTGGTACGGGCGGAAGAGATAGGCGAGCGAGGCGACGCCGCTCCAGATGTGCACCATGCGCGTGAACGGCGACACCAGGAAGATGGTGAAACCGAGCAGGATGTGCAGCTGGTACACCCAGGGCGTGCCCTGGAGCAGGGCCGCGTTGTCGCTGCGGAACAGCACCACGCCCTGCACGTAGGCCACCAGACGTTCGAACAGGGCCCCGTCCATGTGCTGCGCCGACATCGGCACGGTCGCCACGCCCAGCGCCAGTTGCAGCCACAGCAGCAGGATGATGGAGATGTCCCACTTGCGGCTGTTGACACGGATGCGCCGGTAGTAGAACCGGCGATGGAACAGGATCGTCAGGCCGACCAGCGCGATCGAGCCGGCGATGCCGCCGACCAGCATGGCCAGCAACTGGTGCTGCGACGGGCTCATCAGCCACATCACGAGCGAATGGGGCAGCAGAAAGCCGCCGAAGTGGCCCAGCACCACGACGATGACGCCGTAGTGGAACAGGTTGGAACCGAGCTTCAACTGGCCGTTGCGCAGGGTCTGCGAGGAATCGCTTTTCCACGAGTACGGTTCGCGGTCGAAGCGGATCAGGCTGCCGAGCAGCAACACCGCGAGGCAGATGTAGGGATAGATGCCGAACAGGAAGTTGTTCCAGGCGCCGGACAGGATCATGGTGGCGTCTCCAGTCGATTCAGTTCGTGGGGCGTTCGGGCGCGACGGCCGGTTGCAGGTCGGGCGGCGCGAACGCCGGCCGTTCCTCCCAGTCCGCATCGATGTCCTGCTCCGGCGGCACGGGGGCGCGCGCGTCCAGGCCCTTCTCGCCGCCGAGCGCGAGCACCGTGGCGATCACGGCCCCGTAGCGGCTGCCATGCTTCAGCAACGCATTGCCGAGTGCGCGCAGGATGTGCGCGATCTCGCCGATGGTGTCGCGCAACTCCGCCGCGTCGCGGCAGCTCAGGTATTCGAGCATCAGCGGCAGATGGTCCGGCAGCTCGCCGGTGACCGGCTCGAAGCCCGCGTCGAGATAGCGCTGGCGCAGATCGAGCATCGCCGGTCCGCGCTGGCGCCCGTCGCCGTGGACATGTTCGAACAGGTTGAGCGAGGTGCGCCGGCCGCGATCGAACAGGTCCACGTACCGGCCCTCGGCATCGAGCGGGTCGCTGGCCGCGATCTCGTCGGTGAGCGCGAGCAGATCCTCGCGCAGCGGGGCGCCGAGCTTGCGCGCGCCGCGCACCGCCGCCGCGATTTCGGGCAGGCCCGCGCGCAACTCCGCGTCCGGGTAGGTGAGCAGCGCGGACAACGCGCGCAGGAGCAGGGCCGTGTCGTGGCTCATCGCATCACTCCGCATCGTCGAGCTCGCGGATCGGGATGACTTTGCGCCGGCCCATCTTGCCGCCGAACAGGCCGCCCTTGGCGTCGATGCCGTCGCAGCCGTTGCCGAACGTGAAGCCGCAACCGCCGCGCAGCTGGTAGGCGTTCTCGGCTTCCTCGCGGTGCGAGCTCGGAATCACGAAGCGGTCTTCGTAATTGGCGATCGCCAGGTAGCGGTGCATGTCTTGCGCCGTCGCGGCGTCGAGGCCGACGCTCGAAAGCAGCGCCGGATCGGGCGCCTCGCCGAGCTGCATGCCGCGAAACCAGGCGCGCATCGCCATCATGCGCTCCAGCGCGCCGACGATCGGCGGCTCGTTGCCCGCGGTGAGCAGGTTGGCGAGATAGCGCACCGGAATGCGCAGCGACTCGACGTCCGGCAGGCCGTTGCGGCCGCTCCCGATCGCACCCGCGTTGGCGTGCGCCGTGATCGGCGACAGCGGCGGCACGTACCACACCATCGGCAGCGTGCGGTATTCCGGATGCAGCGGGAACGCGATCTTCCAGTCCACTGCCATCTTGTACGCCGGCGACTGCTTCGCGGATTCGATCCACGCCGCGGGAATGCCGCCGGCGAGCGCCTGACGCTGGGTCTCCGGATCGTGCGGATCGAGGAAGATGTCGAGCTGGGCCTGGTAGAGGTCCGCCGGATTCTCGACCGCGGCGGCCGCGGCGATGCGGTCGGCGTCGTAGAGCAGCACGCCGAGGTAGCGGATACGGCCGACACAGGTCTCCGAGCACACGGTCGGCAGCCCGACTTCGATGCGCGGATAGCAGAACGTGCACTTCTCGGCCTTGCCCGACACCCAGTTGTAGTAGATCTTCTTGTACGGGCAGCCCGACACGCACATGCGCCAGCCGCGGCACTTGTCCTGGTCGATCAGCACGATGCCGTCTTCCTCGCGCTTGTAGATCGAACCCGACGGGCACGAGGCCACACAGGTCGGATTCAGGCAGTGCTCACACAGGCGCGGCAGGTACATCATGAACGTGTTTTCGAACTGGCCGTAGATGTCCTTCTGCACGGCCTCGAAGTTGTAGTCCTTGCTGCGCTTGTCGAACTCGCCGCCGAGGATCTCCTCCCAGTTCGGGCCCCACTCCACTTTCTCCATCGTGCGGCCGGAGATCAGCGAGATCGGCCGCGCCACGGGCGCGGTCGGCAACTCCGGCGCGGTCTGCAGGTTCTCGTAGTCGAACGTGAACGGCTCGTAGTAGTCGTCGATCTCCGGCATCTTCGGGTTGGCGAAGATGCGCGCCAGCACGCCGAAGCGCCCGCCTTGTTTCGGCACCAGTTTGCCGTTGGCCTTGCGCTCCCAGCCACCCTCCCAGCGCTGCTGGTTCTCCCAGTCCTTCGGGTAGCCGATGCCGGGCTTGGTCTCGACGTTGTTGAACCACGCGTACTCCATGCCCTTGCGCGAGGTCCACACGTTCTTGCAGGTGACCGAACAGGTATGGCAGCCGATGCACTTGTCCAGGTTCAGCACCATCGCGATTTGTGCACGGATCTTCATGCGCGTGCTCCCACGATCGTCGTATGCAGTTCCCGCTCGCGCGCGGCGCGTTGCGCGCGATCCATCCAGTCCACTTTGGCCAGCTTGCGCACGATCACGAACGAATCGCGGTTGGCGCCCGTCGTGCCGTAGTAGTTGAGCCCGTACGACAGTTGCGCGTAGCCGCCGATCATGTGCGTCGGCTTGACCACGGCGCGGGTCACCGAATTGTGGATGCCGCCGCGCTGGCCGGTGAGCTGCGAACCCGGCACGTTCACGATCTTCTCCTGCGCGTGGTACATCAGGCACATGCCTTCCTTGACGCGCTGGCTCACGACCGCGCGCGCGGTCAACGCGCCGTTCAGGTTGAACGCCTCGATCCAGTCGTTGTCCTCGATGCCGGCCTTCTTCGCGTCGATCTCCGAAATCCAGACGATCGGCCCGCCGCGCGACAGCGTGAGCATGATCAGGTTGTCGGTGTAGGTGCTGTGGATGCCCCACTTCTGGTGCGGGGTGATGAAATTCAGCACCACTTCCGGATGGCCGTTGTCGCGCTTGCCGAGCAGCGGCCGTGTCGCATGCATGTCGACCGGCGGGCGGTACAGCGCGAAGCCCTCGCCGAAATCGCGCATCCAGGCGTGGTCCTGGTAGAACTGCTGGCGCCCGCTGAGGGTGCGCCACGGGATCAGTTCATTGACGTTGGTCCAGCCGGCGTTGTAGCTGACATGCTCGCTCTCGATCCCCGACCAGGTCGGCGAGGAGATGATCTTGCGCGGCTGCGCCTGGATGTCGCGGTAGCGGATCTTCTCGTCCTCGCGCGCGCGCGCGAGATGCGTGTGGTCGCGGCCAGTGATCTTCGACAGCGCGGCCCAGGCTTTCACCGCGACCTCGCCGTTGGTTTCCGGCGCGAGGTACATGATCGTCTCGGCCGCATCGATATCGGTCTCGATGCGCGGCCGGCCCCTGGCCGGACCGTCCGGCACCGTGTAATTGAGCGCGGCCAGTCCCGCGACCTCGTGATCGGCGTTCCAGCCGATACCCTTGCCGCCGTTGCCGAGCCTGTCCATCAGCGGGCCGAGCGCGGTGTAGCGCGCGTGCGTCGCCGGATAGTCGCGCTCGACCGTGACGATGGACGGCGCGGTGACGCCCGGGATCAGCTCACACTCACCCTTCTTCCAGTCGCGCACCTCGTAGGCCTGGGCGAGTTCGGCGCGGGTATCGTGCTGCATCGGCACCAGCACCACGTCCTTCTCGACGCCGAGGACGCCGGTGGCGAGCTCCGAGAACTTCTTCGCGATCGCCTTGAAGATCTCCCAATCGCTCTTCGATTCGAACACCGGGTCCACCGCCGCGGACAACGGGTGGATGAACGGGTGCATGTCGGTGGTGTTGAGGTCGTTCTTCTCGTACCACGACGCCGTCGGCAGCACGATGTCCGAGTACAGGCAGGAAGTCGACATGCGAAAGTCGAGCGTCACCACCAGATCGAGCTTGCCCTCGGGCGAGGGGTCGCGCCACACCACTTCCTCGGGTTTCACGCCACCGTCCTCGCCGAGGTCCTTGCCTTGCAGGCCATTGCGCGTGCCGAGGAAGTGCTTGAGGAAGTACTCGTGGCCCTTGCCCGAGGACCCGAACAGGTTCGAGCGCCAGATGAACAGGTTGCGCGGGAAGTTCACCGGATTGTCCGGATCCTCGCACGCCATGCCGATCTCGCCGGATTTGAGCCCCCGCGCCACGTAGTCCTTCGCGTCCACGCCGGCCGCCGCCGCAGCGCGCGCGACCTCCAGGGGATTGCGGTTCAATTGCGGCGCGGACGGCATCCAGCCCATGCGCTCGGCGCGCACGTTGCAGTCGATCAGGGTGCGCGGATAGCGCGAGGCATCCGCCAGCGGCGACAGTTGCGCGGCGGTCTTCAGCGTCTCGTAGCGCCACTGGTCCGAATGCGCATAGAAGAACGAAGTTCCGCACATGTGCCGCGGCGGACGCACCCAGTCGAGCGCGAAGGCGAGCGCGGTCCAGCCGGTCTGCGGGCGCAGCTTTTCCTGGCCGACGTAGTGCGCCCAGCCGCCGCCGGATACGCCCACGGTCCCGCACAGCATCAGGAAATTGATGATGCTGCGATAGTTCATGTCCTGGTGATACCAGTGGTTCATGCCGGCGCCGATGATCACCATGGCGCGGCCGCGCGTTTTCTCCGCGGTGCGCGCGAAACCGCGCGCCACTTCGACGACTTGCGCGGCCGGCGTGCCGGTGATCGATGCCTGCCACGCCGGCGTGTACGCGACATTGTCGTCGTAGCTGCTGGCGCATTCGCCGCCGAGGCCGCGATCCAGGCCATAGTGCGCGCACATGAGGTCGAACACCGTCGCCACCACGCACTCGCCGTTGCGCGTGGCGAGCTTGCGCACCGGCACGCGGCGCAGCAGCGTGCCGCCCTCGCCCTGCTCGTTGTGCGGGAAGTGCGGATGGTTCTCGCCGCCGAAATAGGGGAACGCGACATCGACGACCTCGTCGCGGCGGTCGATCTGCGTCAACTGCAATTCGGTCGCGCGGCCGTCGCCGGTCTTCTCCTCGAGGTTCCACTTGCCGTGGTCGGGGCTGTCCTTGTCCGGCCAGCGAAAGCCGATCGAACCGGCCGGCACCACCGGCGCGCCGTCCTTGTCCAGGCCCACGGTCTTCCAGTCGGCATGGCCCGCACTGCCCAGGGCGCCGTCGAAATCGCCGGCGCGCAGGTAGCGATCCGGGATCCAGCGCGCGCCGTCGCGGCGCAGCGTGACGAGCAGCGGCAGGTCGGTGTACTTGCGGCAATAGTCCTGGAAGTACGGCACCTGCCGGTCGATGAAGAACTCGCGCAGGATCACGTGGCCCATGGCCATCGCCACGGCCGCGTCGGTGCCTTGCTTGGGATGCAGCCAGAGGTCGGAGAGCTTGGCCACTTCCGAATAGTCGGGCGTGACGGCCACGATCTGGGTGCCGTTGTAGCGCGCCTCGACGAAAAAGTGGGCATCGGGCGTGCGCGTCTGCGGCACGTTGGAGCCCCACGCGATGATGTACGCCGAGTTGTACCAGTCGGCCGATTCGGGCACGTCGGTCTGCTCGCCCCAGGTCTGCGGGCTCGACGGCGGCAGGTCGCAGTACCAGTCGTAGAACGACAGCAGCGATCCGCCGATCAGGCTGAGGTAGCGCGATCCGGACGCGAACGAGACCATCGACATCGCCGGAATGGGCGAGAAGCCGGCGATACGGTCCGGACCGTGCTGCCTGATCGTGTGCACGTTGGCCGCGGCGACGATCTCGAGCACTTCGTCCCACCCGGCGCGCACGAAGCCGCCGAGGCCGCGTTTCGCCTTGTATTCCTTCGCGTGCGGATCGCCCATCAGCGCGGCCCAGGCCGCCACCGGCTGCAGGGTCTTGCGCGCCTCGCGCCAGCGCTCGAGCAGGCGGCCGCGCACCATCGGGTGCTTCAGGCGATTGGCGCTGTACAGGTACCAGGAATACGACGCGCCGCGCGAGCAGCCGCGGGGCTCGTGGTTGGGCATGCCCGGGCGCGTGCGCGGATAATCGGTCTGCTGCATCTCCCAGGTCACCACGCCCTGCTTGACGTGGATGCGCCAGCTGCAGCCGCCGGTGCAGTTCACGCCATGGGTCGAGCGCACGACCTTGTCGTGCGCCCAGCGGTTGCGGTAGCCGTCTTCCCATTGGCGCGCTTCGGTGCGCATTTCGCCCCAGCCGTCGGCAAACGCCTCGCGCGGACGGGTGAAATAGCGCAGGCGTTCGAGAAACTGGCCCATGATGAGATCCTCACAGCGGCACGGATACGAATCTGCACGTCGCCAACTCGCGTTGGACGCGGCGATGCGCGCAAGGGTCGCGATGGGCCGCCGAAGCGTTCGGGTCGCTCATCGCGACAGCCCCTGGGCGCCGTACGCGGCAGTATAGTCCCGCGCCCCGGGTGCGCGTACCTTGATGCCCGTCAAGCGTCAGCCGCGCAAGCCGGCGGTGTCGGACCGCGGCAGCGCGCGCAGCCAGCCGGTGAAGATCGTGAGCCAGGCGACCAACGCCACGGCGAACGCGAGCCTCGGCACGAAATCGAGGAAATCGAGATCGAGCGCCGCGATCAGCGCGTGCGTGCTCGCCGCGTACATGCCGAGCGGGAAGACCTTGCCCCAGTACTGGGGGTCGTAGGTGAACGGGAAGCGCTCATGGACGTGGCGCCAGACGCTGAGCGCGACCAGCATCGGAATCCACCAGGTACCGGTCGCCCAGTAGAAAATCGTGAAGCCCATGATGAACGGGTGCAGCATTTCGAGGAACGGCGCATCCGGTGCGTTGGCGATCAGCAGCGCGCCCGCGAGCGTCGAGATCGCCATGGCGCCCATGTTGATCCAGTACGGCGACGCGAGATCGCCCGGGTGGACCTCGAAGAACGTGTAGCGGTAGAAGATCAGCGACACGATCCAGATGTAGAGCATGCCGCCCCACAGCCACATCGACAGCGCGAGGAAATTGAGCTCGAGACGGAACGCCGGCCCGATGCGCGTCGCGAGCATCGCGGACAGCACCGCGATCGACTGTGTCGCGACGACCGCGAGCAGCCAGCCGCCGTTGATGCCGCGATCGAGCGACGGCTTCGATTCCTTCACCGTGAGCACGGTGAATATCGCGTACGTGAGCGTCGGCCATAGCACCACCGAGACACACCAGAGCGCGAACGCGCCGCCGATGTGGCCGTACAGCATCAGCGCCTGGCTGCCGAGCACCGCCGAGGCTGCAATCACCGTGAAATAGCCCGGCCCGCGCAGGTGATCGGCGAGATCGCCGATGAAGGCGCGCGGATACCAGGCCATGCGCAGCAGGTAGAGCACCCAGGTACCGGCGTACAGCAGCCCGTTGAGCGCGTACAGCGCGCGCGCGAGCCGCACGAAGCCGAGCATGTGCGCAGCGATCGACACGATGCCGGTCGCCATGACCATGCCGAAATAGGCCGGATGCAGCCCGGCGACTCCGGCGCGTATGCGGTTGGCGATCAAGGCTGTATGGCGGGCCGGATCGGCAAGGGCCCTCCCGGGTTGCGCGCGGAGACTACCGGCGCTCGAGGCGCACGAGCTCTCCGTCGCGATTGACGGCCAGGAAATTCCCGATGTGGCCGACGCGAATCGACTCCACCATTTTCCGCAGCGGTGCGGCCGCCTCGTCGCTGTTCGGCGCCATGCCGGCGCGACCGCCCAGGGCCGCGACGAACAGGATGTCCCAGCGCGAAATCGACTCGCGCGACTCCGCACGCAGCGCCTCGAACGAGTCGACTTCGGTGGCCAGCTTGTCGACGCATACCACCGGTGCGAGCGTCCCGCCCTCGCCGCGCTGGAACGCGGCCGCCTCGCTCGCGCTGCCGTCGTGCGGCAGTTCGGCCACCGCGAACACGAACAGCAGGCGCTGCGGCTCGCGCTGGGAGCGGGCCACGGCGAGCAGATCGGCGAACGTCTCGATCGACATGCCGCCGATTCTACGCGACCGGACCACCGACAGGCCCGGCCGGGCGCCGGGCCCGACACGCCTCGTCGCGATCGCTGCGGTAACGGGCGCGGCCATGGGCATGTTGCACGTCCTGGACCGCGCCGTGTCGACTGCGTGCGGTCGCGGCGCACATCTGCAACACTGCGCCCCGAACATGAGCGCCTCACCCGAACTCGTCCTCATCGACGGCTCTTCGTATCTCTATCGCGCGTTCTACGCGCTGCCGCCGCTCACGAGTTCGCGCGGCGAGCCGACCGGCGCCCTGCTCGGCGTGCTGAACATGCTGCTCAGGTTCCTGAAGGACAGCGCGCCGACCCGTATCGCGGTGGTGTTCGATGCGCCCGGCAAGACCTTCCGCGACGAGCTGTTCGCCGAGTACAAGGCGCACCGGCCGCCGATGCCCGACGAACTGCGTGCCCAGACCGAACCGCTGCTCGCGGCGGTACGGGCCCTCGGCCTGCCGGTGCTGCGCGTGGCCGGCGTCGAGGCGGACGACGTGATCGGCACGCTCGCGCGCCGGGGCGCGGCGCGCGGCTGGCACGTGCTGATCTCGACCGGCGACAAGGACATGGCGCAGCTCGTCGACGGCCACGTGACCCTGGTCAACACCATGACGGGTGCGACGCTCGACCGTGCGGGCGTGAAGGCCAGATTCGACGTCTATCCCGAGCAGATCATCGACTACCTCGCGCTCGTCGGCGACAGCTCCGACAACATTCCGGGGATCGCCAAGGTGGGCCCAAAGACCGCGGCGAAGTGGCTCGACCGTTACCGCTCGCTCGACGGCATCATCGAGAATGCCGCGGCGATCGAAGGCAAGGTCGGCGAGAACCTGCGCGCGGGCTTCGACACGCTCGCGCTCTCCCGTCGCCTCGCCACGATCCGCACGGACGTCGAACTGGCGGAGAACCCCGAGGATCTCGTGCGTGGCGAGCCGCAGACCGGGGAGCTGCGCGCACTCTACTCGCGCTACGAACTGCGCAGCCTCCTGCGCCAGCTCGAGGGCGCGGCGGCCGACGATGCGGGCGAAGCGCATGCCGGGGCGCGCGTGCCCACGGCGCCGCGGCTCGCTGCGCCGCCCGCGGACTCGAGTCCCGATGCACCGGGGCTCGTGCCGCCGGTGGTGGCGGACAAACATTATGAGATGGTGACCACCGAAGCCGACCTCGCGCGCTGGCTCGCGGCGCTCGGCGCGGCCGAGCTTTTCGCCTTCGACACCGAGACGACGAGCCTCGATTACATGCAGGCCGAGATCGTGGGCGTCTCGTTCGCGATCACGCCCGGGCAGGCGGCGTATGTGCCGCTCGCGCATGACTACGCCGGCGCACCGCCGCAACTCGATCGCGCAGCGACGCTCGCACGGCTCAAGCCGTTGCTCGAGGATCCCGCGCGCGGCAAGATCGGCCATCACCTGAAGTACGACGCCCACGTGCTCGCCAACCACGGCATCGCGTTCGCGGGGATGCGTTACGACACGATGCTCGAATCCTACGTCTGGAACAGTGTCGCGACCCGGCACGACATGGATTCGGCGGCCGCACGCTATCTCGGCATCGGGACGATCCACTACGAGGATGTCGCCGGCAAGGGCGCGAAGCAGATCCCGTTCAGCCAGGTGCCGCTCGAGCGCGCCGCGGAATATGCGGCGGAGGATGCCGACGTGACGCTGCGCCTGCACCGCACGCTGTGGCCGGCGCTCGAAGCGCTGCCGGCGCTCGCCCATGTCTACACGTCGATCGAGCAGCCGCTCGTGCCCGTGCTCTGTGCGATGGAGGAGACCGGCGTGCTGCTCGACCCGGCCCTGCTCAGGGCCCAGAGCCGTGAGCTGGCGGCGCGGCTCGTGGAAATCGAGGCTGCGGCGCATCGCGAGGCCGGGCAGCCGTTCAACCTCGACTCGCCGAAGCAGCTGCAGTTCCTGCTGTTCGAGAAGCTCGGGCTGCCGCCGCTGCGCAAGACGCCGACCGGCCAGCCTTCCACCGCGGAAGATGTGCTCGAGGAACTTGCGACGGACTACGCGCTGCCGCGGCTCATCCTCGAGTATCGCGGGCTCGCGAAGCTGCGCTCGACCTACACGGAGAAGCTGCCCGAGCAGGTGAATGCGCGCACCGGCCGCGTGCACACCTCTTATCATCAGGCCGTCGCCCAGACCGGCCGCCTCTCGTCCACCGACCCGAACCTGCAGAACATCCCGATCCGCACGCCCGAGGGGCGGCGCATCCGCCAGGCCTTCATCGCGCCGCCGGGCCACGTGCTGATGGCCGCCGACTACTCCCAGATCGAGTTGCGGATCATGGCGCACCTGTCCGGTGACGCGGGACTGCTCGCCGCGTTCGAGGCGGGCGAAGACGTGCATCGTGCGACCGCGGCGGAAGTGTTCGGTGTCGCGCAGGACGCGGTCAGCGCCGATCAGCGCCGCTCGGCGAAGGCGATCAATTTCGGCCTGATCTACGGCATGTCGGCGTTCGGCCTCGCGCGCCAGCTCGGCATCGATCGTGGCGCCGCGCAGCAGTATGTGAACCGGTACTTCGAGCGCTATCCCGGCGTGAAGCGCTACATGGACACGACGCGCGAGCGCGCCCGGCGCGACGGTTATGTCGAAACCGTGGTGGGGCGGCGGCTCTACCTGCCCGATATCCGCTCGCGCAACCGCCAGTTGCAGCAGTACGCCGAGCGCAGCGCGATCAATGCACCGATGCAGGGCACCGCCGCGGACATCATCAAGCGCGCGATGATCGACGTGCACGCGTGGTGCGTGCGCGAACAGGCGCCGGCACGCCTGATCATGCAGGTGCACGACGAGCTCGTGCTGGAAGTGCGCGCCGACGCGGTGACGCAAATCGGCGACAGGCTGCGCCGTTGCATGGTGGAGGCCGCGTCGCTGAAGGTGTCGCTGAAAGTAGACATCGGTACGGGTGACAACTGGGACGAGGCGCATTGAACCGGTAGAATGGCGGGGCTTGTATCGCTTACGTCACGAGGAGTGACCCATGCTTCGCAGTTTGCTTTGGTCCGTGTGCGCGTTGTCCCTGTGCGGCACTGCCGCCGCGGCCGACAACGGCTTCTATCTCGGCGCCGCCGTGAGCCAGTCGAAGATCGACGCCTTCGGCAGCAACTTCGATCTCGACGACACCGGCTACAAGGTGATCGCGGGATTCCGTCCCCTCGACGTGTTCGCCGTCGAACTGAACTACATGGATCTCGGCAGCGACAGCGCGACCGCCGGCGCGACGCGTTTCACCGGTGAGGCCACGGCGTTCGCCGGGTTCGGCCTCCTGATGCTGCCGCTGCCGCTCGTCGACCTGTACGTGAAAGCCGGCGTCGCGAGCTGGGAGGCCAAGGGGACCCTGAGCTCCGTGACCGTGAGCCGCCTGAAGGACGACGGTACGGAATTCGCCTACGGCGCGGGCGTGCAGGCGCACTTCGGCAGCCTCGGCGCGCGGCTCGAGTACGAGTCGTTCGACATCGAGAACACCGACGGCCTCGACCTCTTCTCGCTCGGGGTGACCTGGACCTTCCTGTAACCATCCGGCCGGTGGGGCGCACGGAACCATTGCCGCGCTGCCCGGTCGAATCCCATCGAGCGCCATAAACGCTCCCCGCTTCCCTCCCTGAGCGGGCAAGGCCCGGATGCAAGAGACCTGTGCCGGGTAAGTCGGCCCCGGTAGCCTGATCAGGCTATCGGGGCCTTTTGTTGAAAACCTGGTGCCGGGGCTTCGGTTATTCGGTTATTGGGCGTCCGGGGCCGCGCGCCCAATAACCGAATAACCGAAGCCCCGGCACCAACTCTTCACAGCATCGCAAGCAAGGCCTGCTGCGCCTCCGGCACCCCCGCGCCCGAATGCGCGGACAGCAGCTGCACGGTCACGCGGCCGTCCAGCCGCTCCCGCGCCGCCGCGAGCGCGGCGCGCGACTCGTTCCGGGTGAGCTTGTCGGCTTTGGACAGGAGCACGTGGACCCGCCGGGCCGCGGGATCGGCCCAGGCGATCAGCCGCTCGTCTTCCGGGCCGATGCCGCGGCGCGCATCGACCACGAGCAGGAGGCCGCGCAGCGACTGCCGCGCGCGCAGCCGGTCGATGAGCGGTGCCCACTTCGCGCGCTCGGCGGGCGGCGCGGTGGCGTACCCGTAGCCGGGCAGGTCGACGAGCCGCCGGCCCGGCGCGAGCTCGAAATAGTTGAGGAGGCGCGTCTGCCCGGGGGTCTTGCTCGTGCGCGCGAGCGCCTTGCGCTGCGCGAGCGCATTGATCGCGCTCGACTTGCCGGCATTCGACCGGCCGGCGAACGCCACCTCCGCGCCGTCGTCGGCGGGGAACTGCGCGGGCGCGGCCACGCTCAGCATGAAACGGGCGTCGGGGAAGCGGCTCACGGGACTCCTCGTGGACGTGTACAATTTTAGGGTTATGCGACCCGGAGCTGTGAGCCGAATGACAAAAATATCCCTCGCGTTTGCCGTACTCGCCCTCGCGGGCGCCGCGCCCGCCGCCCTCGCGGACGGCTCTGCGGAAGCGGGCGCCACCAAGTCGGCCGTGTGCATCGCCTGCCATGGGCCCGGCGGCAACAGCGTGAATCCCGAATGGCCGAACCTCGCCGGGCAGAACGCCACGTACATCGCCGAGCAGCTGCGGCAGTTCCGCGCCGGCCAGCGCGGCACGACGCCGAACGCCATGGTGATGACCGCGCAGGCCATGTCGCTCAGCGATGCAGACATTGCCGACCTCGGCGCGTATTTCGCGAGCCAGACTCCGACCGGCCTCGAAGCCGACCCGTCGTACTGGAAGGCCGGCGAGGCGCTCTTCCGCGGCGGCAGCCACGCACGCGGCATTCCCGCCTGCATGGCCTGCCACGGCCCGGTCGGCCGCGGCAACCCGGCCGCGGGCTATCCGGCGCTGCGTGCCCAGCATTCGGTCTACACGGTGGCGCAGCTCACCGCCTACGCGCAGGGCAACCGCTACGACGACGCCACCGGCGCCGCGCACGACACGAAAAATGCCCACATGATGGAGACGATCGCGAAGCAGCTCACGCCGGAGGACATCCGCGACCTCGCCTCCTACATTCAGGGCATGCGTTGATCCCGGGGCGCGCCATGATTCGTGCGTTGATCGCCACCACGCTGCTCGCGTGCGGCCTCGTCGCGTGCTCGCGCGAGACGCCGCCGCCCGCGCCACCCGCCGCCCCTGCCACGGCCACACCGGCGCCCGCGCCCGCCACCACACCGGGCGACACCGCTTCCGCGACCCAGGAGAGCGCCGGCGACACGACCGATGCGCAGGCCGACGCCTCGCTCGAGCGTCTCACGCCGATGCCGGCCGCCGAAGAGCTGCCGGGCGGCCGCTGGAAAGCCGGCGTCAACTACCAGCCGATCGTGCCTGCGCAGCCGACCGACGTGCCGGCGGGCAAGGTCGAGGTCATGGAGGTCTTCTGGTACGGCTGCGGGCACTGCTTCGCGCTCGAGCCGTACATGTCGAGCTGGGCGAAATCGAAGCCCGACTACATCGAGTTCGTGCGCGTGCCCGTGATGTGGAACCCGGTCAATGCGGCGCACGCGCGGCTCTTCTACACGCTCGTCGCGCTGAAGCGCATGGACCTGCACGCAAAGGTCTTCGAGGAGATCCACACGCGCGGCAACATGCTCGCCGCGAACGACGACGCGCGCACGCGCGCCCTGCAGCTCGCGTTCGCCAAAGCGAACGGCATCGCCGAAGCGGATTTCCTGCGCGAGTACGACGGCTTCTTCGTCAACACGCAGCTGCAGCGCGCCGAGGAAATCACGCGGCGCTATCGCGTCGATGCCACCCCGGTCATTTTCGTGGCGGGCAAGTACCAGACCGATATCGGCATGGCCGGCGGACAAACGGAACTCACGCAGCTGATAGACGCCCTCGCGGCCCACGAGAAGCGCCGGTAAGCGACGGGCACACGGGGGGCGGATCCGGCATGCTGAGCGCATTCGTTCCCGGGCAGGTCGGGCTCAACCGGATCGAGCCCGACTGCGAAGCGGCGCTGCCGAAGGACGCGCTGTGGCTCGACCTCCTCGACCCCACGCCCGCCGACGAGAAGCGCCTCGAGGCGGGCTTCGGCATCGAAGTGCCGACGCGCGAGGAAATGCGCGAGATCGAGTCGTCGAACCGCCTCTACGAGGACAACGGCGCGCTCTACATGACGGCGACGGTGGTCACGAAGCTCGATTCGGACCTGCCCGAGAGCACGCAGATCACGTTCATCCTCGCGGGCGGTCGCCTGATCACCGTGCGCTATGTGGATCCGTTGCCGTTCCGGCGGTTCGTCGCCTACGCCGAACGCCATGTCAACGCCTGCAACTCGGGCGCGGCGATCTTCGCCGGGATCCTCGAAGCGATCATCAACCGCATCGCCGACGTGCTCGAACGGGCCGGCAGCGAGCTCGACGCGGCGTCGGCGGACGTCTTCGCGCACACCTCGCCGGGCCGGCGGCGATCGGCCGCGCGCGACTTCCGCGGCATCCTCGAGCGGCTCGGCCAGAACGGCGAACTGCTGTCGAAGTCGCGCGAGAGCCTCGTGTCGCTCGGGCGCCTGCTCGCGTTCGCGCAACAGCAGCCGACGAATTTCTTCGCGCAGGACGTGCGCGCGCGCTTTCGCATGCACTCGCGCGATGCACTCGCGCTGAGCGATCACGTCAGCTACCTCGGCAACAAGGTGCAGTTCCTGCTCGACGCGACACTCGGCATGGTCAACATCGAACAGAACGCCATCATCAAGATCTTCTCGGTCGCCGCGGTCGTGTTCCTGCCGCCGACCCTCGTCGCGAGCATCTATGGCATGAATTTCCATCACATGCCGGAACTCGACTGGATGGCGGGCTACCCCTTCGCGCTCGCGCTGATGGTCGCCTCGGCGGTGCTGCCCTACGTGTGGTTCAAGCGCAAGGGCTGGCTGTAGCACCGGGCGCGACCTGCCCTGCGCATGCGGCCTTGACACGCAGCGGGCCGCGGGCGCATACCGCGCCGGGGGTATCGCATGAACAAGCCATGGAATGGCGCGTCGGGCGCCGTCGCGCTCCTTCTTCTCGCACTCGCGCCCGTCCGCGCGGCCGATCCGCCGGGCGTGCTGTGGCAGACGACTTCGCAGATGGTGATGCCGGGCATGCCGATGAGCCCACCGCCGAGCACACAGCAGATCTGCAAGGCCCGGGACTGGAGCAGGCCGCCGCCGGGGGGCGACCCGAGCTGCGTCACGTCGGATTTCAAGCGGGTCGGCAACAAGGCGACCTGGGCCATGCAATGCCGCGGGCGGATGCCGATGACCGGCACGGGCGAGATGACCTTCGCCGACGACGGTTCCTACACGGGCGTCATCCACGCGACGGCGGACGGCATGAACATGATGATCAAGCTCTCCGGCAAGAAGGTCGGCAGCTGCGACAAGCCGACCGACTGACGGCCGCACGCGCACGCAGGGGGCCCCGGCCACCAATGCGGCACGTTCCGCGTGGACTCGTTATGCTTGTCGCCCTGGACCACCGGCCGCCCCCCGGCCGCAAGAAAAACGGAGGCCTCCATGGCGACCAAACTCGAGAAGCCCCTGAAGCGTGAACTCGCGATCGGCGACGTGGCATACATGATCACGATCTCGCCGGATGGCCTCAAGATCGTGCCGAAAGGCCGCCGCAACGGCCTCGAACTGACCTGGAAGGGCATCCTCGCCGGGCAGGGCGGCGCAGGCGCCACCCCCGGCGAAGACATCGGCGGCTGAGGCCACCGGGGCCGCCTCACGCGATTTCAGTCGCGTCGACGCGAGTCGCGCCGGGCAACGACCGGCGCGACTCGCGCGTCCCCGCATCGAAGCCGCGTCGGCCGGCTGGTTCCAACGCGCTAGAATTGCGCGGTCCTCGGGACCATCCTTTCCGGCCCACCCCCTACGCCCATCGGAGAGTTTCGTGACGGGAAGCTCGTGATGAGCGTTCGTCTGGTATTGGCCTGCGCCGTCGCCGCGGCGCTGGCGTCCTGCGTGCGGGCCCAGCGCGAAGCCCCCCGCGGCGCCCTGATCGAGCCTGCCGCGCTCGGGCTTTCGGGGCAGGCTGCGCCCGCGGTCCCCGAGGCCTGGTGGACCGCCTTCGGCGACCCGCAGCTCGACCGCCTGATCGAGGAGGCGCTGGCCGGGAACCCGAGCCTCGACGGGGCGCTCGCGCGCGTGCGCGAATCGAGCGCGCAGGTGCTGGCCGCGGGCGCGGCGCGCCAACCGGGCGTCACGCTCGATGCGGACGAGACCTGGCAGCGCTTCCCGGAGAACTACTACATCCCGCCGCCGTTTGCCGGCGGCCGCTACTGGGCAGGCACCGCCGGCGCCAATCTGTCGTGGATGCTCGATTTCTGGGGCCGCCAGGCCGCCGTCCTCCGGGAAGCGCGCGCCACCGAAGCGGCTGCGCAGCTCGACGTACGCGCCGCGCGGCTCGCGGTGACAGCCGCCGTCGCCGACGCCTATCTCGAACTCGATCGCGCCTGGGCACTCGGCGACGTCGCGGCGCGCACGCTCGGGCAGCGCGAACAGCTCCTTCATCTGACGCGACAGCGTGTCACCGCCGGGCTCGACGCGTCGATCGATCTCAACCTCGCCGAGGCGCGCGTGGCCGATGCCCGTAACGGCGCCGAGCGCGCGACGAACGCGCGCGACCTGGCGGTGCACCGGCTGGCGGCGCTCATGGCGCGTGGCGCGGACTTCTACGCACAGGTGCAACGGCCCGGCCTCGATCTCGACGCGCCGCTGCCGATCCCGGATGCGCTGCCGATCGACCTTCTCGCACACCGGCCCGATGTCCTCGCCGCGCGCGCACGGGTCGACGCAGCCGATGCCGGTCGCGGCGCGGCGCGGGCCGCCTTCTACCCCGAGGTGAGCCTGCGGGCCTTCGTGGGCCTGCAGGCGATCGGCCTCGACGACCTGCTGGAAAGCGGCAGTGCGATCTACGGGGCCGGCCCGACGCTACGCCTGCCGCTTTTCGATGCGAAGCGGCTGCGCGCGGCGTATCGCCGCGCGACCGCGGGGCTGGACACCGCGGTGGCGCAGTACAACGCGACCGTATTGAATGCCGTGCACGAGACCGCGGACCAGTTGAGCCTCGTCGACTCCCTCGCGAAGCAGGCGGGCGAGGCGCGGCGGCGGCTCGCCTCCGCGCAGGCCGCGTACGACCTCGCGAACCAGCGCTACCGCGCCGGTCTCATCACGCAACTCGTCGTGCTCGATGCGGACAGCGAAGTGCTGGCCGCGCGGCGGGGCGTCGTGACCCTCGAAACCGGCCGCGCCCTGGCGCGCATCAACCTCCTGCTCACGCTCGGCGGAAGCTTTCATGACGGAACCTGACAACAACACACGCAGGCGACGCCTGCTGGCGCTCGCCGGCGTCGTCGTGCTCGGCGCCGTGGCTTACGGCCTCTACTGGTTCCTGCACGCGCGCTACTACGAATCGACCGACGACTCATACGTGGCCGCCGACCTCGTGCAGATCACGAGCGAAGTGGCGGGCGCGGTCGCCGCCGTGCACGTGGACGACACGCAGCACGTGCAGGCCGGACAATTGCTGGTCGAGCTCGACCCGGCCGATGCCACGCTCGCGAGGGACGCCGCCGAAGCCGAACTCGCGAGCGTGGTACGCGAGGTGCGCAGCCTCTTTGCGCAGGTCGACGCCCAGCGCGCGCAGGTCCGCGCGAGTGCGATCGCCCTCGAGACGGCGCGTGCGGACCTCACCCGCCGTGCAGGTATCGCAGGCGGCGGCGCAGTCTCGGCGGAAGAGGTGCAGCATGCGCGGGACGAGGTCGCGCGGCTGCAGGCCGCGCTGCTCGCGCAGCGCGAGACGCTCGCGAGCAGCGCGGCGCGGATCGCGCACACGAGCATCCCGACGCATCCGCGTGTCAAGGCCGCCGCCGCGCGCGTGCGCGCGGCGGCGCTCGCACTCGAGCGCACACGGATTCTCGCGCCGATCGCCGGTACGGTCGCGCGGCGCAGCGTGCAGATCGGCGCACGCATCGCGCCGGGCGCACCGCTGATGGCCGTCGTGCCACTCAGCGACGTGTGGGTCGAGGCCAACTTCAAGGAAGTGCAGCTCGCACGCCTGCGAATCGGGCAACCGGTCGAACTGCACGCCGATGTATACGGCGGCGACGTGACCTACCATGGCCGCGTGGCCGGCCTCGGCGCGGGCAGCGGCAGCGCCTTTGCGTTGCTGCCGCCGCAGAATGCCTCGGGCAACTGGATCAAGGTGGTACAGCGGGTCCCCGTGCGCATCGCGCTCGACCCGCGCGAGCTCGAGGACCACCCGCTGCGCGTCGGCCTGTCGATCACGGCCACCGTCGACACGCACGACACCTCCGGGCCGCTCGCGAGCACGGCGCTGCGCGATGCGCGCCGATCGAGCCCCGACGAGGCGCGCAACGCGCGGGTCGATGAGCGCATCGCCGGAATCATCGCGGCCAACGCCGGCACCGTAGCGACAACCGCGCAGTGACCACGGCAACGGAGACGCCGTGAGCGACCCGGCAGCCGCCGCACCCGAAACACCCCTGCCCCGCGGTGTGCTCGCGACCGCGCTCGCACTCGCCACGTTCATGCAGGTGCTCGACACGACCATCGCGAACGTGTCGCTGCCGACGATTGCAGGTGACCTCGGCATTCCGGCCAACCAGGGCACGTGGGTGATCACCTCGTTCGCGGTCGCCAACGGCATCAGCGTGCCGCTGACCGGCTGGCTGATGCAGCGCTTCGGAGTCGTGCGCACCTTCGTCTTTTCGGTGCTCGCGTTCACGGCCGCCTCCTTTCTATGCGGCGTGGCCTGGAGCCTGCCGGCCCTGATTTTCTTCCGGGTGTTGCAAGGCGCGGTGTCCGGGCCGATGGTGCCGGGCTCGCAGGCCCTGCTGCTGTCGATCTTTCCGCCGCATCGCCGGGGCGCGGCACTCGCGGTATGGTCGATGACGACCCTCGTGGCGCCGATCTGCGGACCGGTGCTCGGGGGCAAGATTTCCGACGACTACTCGTGGCCCTGGATCTTCCTGATCAATGTGCCGATCGGAATCGCATGCGCGGCGATTTGCTGGGTGGGGCTCAGGAACCAGGAAACGCCGACGCGCAAGCTGCCCGTCGATACCATCGGCCTCGCGCTGCTCGTCGTGTGGGTGGGCACGCTGCAGATCATGCTCGATACCGGCAAGGACGCGAACTGGTTCGACTCCCCGGTGATCGTCACGGAAGCGATCATCGCGTTGGTAGCGTTCGCGGCGTTCGTGATCTGGGAGCTCGGCGAGAAACACCCCATCGTCGATCTGTCGCTCTTCCGGCAGCGCAACTTCGCCTTCGGCACGATCGCCGTGATCGGCGGCTATGCCGTGTTCGTGGGCTCGGTCGTGCTGCAGCCGCTGTGGATGCAGACCTGGATCGGCTACACCGCGACCTGGGCGGGGCTCGTGGCCGCACCCGCCGGCCTCGTCGCGCTGCTCCTCTCGCCGCTCGTCGGGCGCATGATCGGCCGCATCGACGCGCGCCTCATCGCGTCCGCGGCTTTCGTCGCATTCGGCATCTCGTTCCTGATGCGCGCCGGTTACACCGCCGATGCGAGCTTCGCGGCCTTCGTGCTGCCGCTCCTCGTGCAGGGCATCGGCATGGCGACCTTCTTCGTCGCGATGCTCGCGATCGTGCTCGACGGCATACCTCCCGCCCGCATCCCGGAAGCGTCCGGCCTGTGGAACTTCACGCGCATCACGTCGGGCGCGTTCGCCGTATCCATCACGACCACCTTCTGGGAGCGCGACGCGGCATTCCACCAGACCCGGCTCGCCGAAGTGACGAGCGCCTACGACCCGCGCCTGCAGCACGCGGCCGATGCGCTCGGCGCACGCGGCTTTGACGAACTGCAGTCGCTCGGCGTGCTGACGCACGAGCTGGCGGGCCAGGCGTATCTGCTCTCGGCGCTGGACTTCTTCTGGATCTGCGGCTGGCTCAGCTTCGCAATGGTCGCGCTCGTGTGGCTCACGCGGCGTGCGCGCGGCGCGGCGCACGCGCCGGTGGAATAGCCGATCGGGGCTCAGGTGCCCCAGTCGACGCGGCGCTCGATGACGCTGCCGGCGGTGTCGACGGTGAGACTCAGGCGCCGCACCCCGTAGACGAAGGTCAGCCGATGCCGCCCGGCGTCCTCGTCGGTGCCGCGTTCGCAGCGGCTCGTGATGCGGGCCTCCCGCATCAGGCGTTTCAGCAGCGCGGGCGTGATGCCGAAACTCTCCGCGATCAACGCTGCATCGACACTGAACGATTCGCCGTCGAACTCGACTTTCATCCGGTCGCAGCCTGCGATTTGCGGGGCGGCTGGTAGCTGCCGACCTCCGACCGGAAGCTGATCGCAAGCCGGTTCCAGCTGTTGATCGTGGTGATGGCGAGAGTCAGGTCGACCAGCTCCTTCTCGCTGAACTGCGCGCGCACCCGCCGGTAGAGATCGTCCGGGATGTCGTTCTGCGAGATCACGGTGACGGCTTCCGTCCATTCGAGGGCGGCACGCTCGCGCTCGCTGTAGAAAGGCGCTTCGCGCCACGCGGGCAGCACGTACAGGCGCTGCTCCGTTTCGCCGCCGGCGCGGGCGTCCTTCGAGTGCATATCCAGGCAATAGCCGCAGCCGTTGATCTGCGAGGCGCGCATCTTGACGAGTTCGAGCAGCGAGTGCTCGAGCCCGCAGTGGCGCACGTAGGCTTCGAGCTTGCCGAGTGCATTGACGCCTTCGTTGGCGGTCTTGTGATAAGCGATGCGGTTTGACATGAGGTGGCTCCGGTGGAGGGGTCATTGTGCACCCGGTGGCGCGCCTGGGGTTCGAGTGGCCGGACCGGCTATAATTCCCCGTTCGGGCGCCCGTAGCTCAGCTGGATAGAGTACTGCCCTCCGAAGGCAGGGGTCACAGGTTCGAATCCTGTCGGGCGCGCCATACGATCACTGTCCATTCCGTTCACATGGGTAACGGATTATTCCGCGGACATGGCAGCCGGGATCGTCGCCGAAACGAAGCGGAATGCGTGCTGAGCAGCGTGTGCGCCTGTCAGCCAGGGGATGTGTGCTCGGCCTTGCGCGCCTTCGCGACATACGCGTCGATGACGCGCGCGAGCACGACCATCGGCACGCCGCCGCCCTTGACGACCGCGTCGTCGAACTGGCGCAGGTCGTACGCCGCGCCGAGCGCGGCCTGCGCCTTCGCGCGCAGCCGGTTGATCTCGCTGTGGCCGACCTTGTAGCCGCAGGCCTGCCCGGGCCACGCGCAGTAGCGGTCGACCTCGCTCGTGACTTCCTCGAGGCCTGAGCCGTTCGTCGAGGCGAACCACTCGATCGCCTGCGCGCGGCTCCAGCGCTTCGCGTGCAGGCCCGTGTCGACGACGAGGCGGCAGGCGCGAAACGCGATCGACTGCAGGTAGCCGAGCCGGCCGACCGGGTCGCCCTCGTACACGCCGAGTTCGTCGGCGAGCTGCTCCGCGTAGAGCGCCCAGCCTTCGGAATACGCATTGAATGCGAGCAGCGAACGCACGAGCGGCAACTTGAACGTGTACTCGCCCTGCCAGACGTGGCCGGGCAGCGATTCGTGATAGATGAGCGTCGGCAGGCTGTACTTGCGCCACAGGTCCGTGGTGCGCAGGTTCACCCAGAACTTGCCCGGCACCTTGCCGTCGATGCTGCCCGGGCCGCCGTAGGCGCCCGGCGCACCGATCTCGACTTCGGGCGCCATGCGCTTGACCTCGACATTGCCCGGCATGAGCGTCGTGAACGCGCGCGGCAGGCGCGTGCGGATGTCGGCGATGCGCGACGCGATGAGCGCCATGATTTCGGCGCGGCCGGCGGCATCGTTCGGGAACTGGTAACGGGGATCCTTGCCGATCGCGGTCATGCGCTCGCCGACCGTGCCTGTCCTGTAGCCCTCGCCCTTCAGGATCGTGTCCATCTGCGCCTGGAGCTCGGCGAGTTCCTGCCGCCCGCGCTCGTGGATCTCCTGCGGCGTCATGCGGGTCGTCGTGGCGGCGCGCAGCGCCCACGCGTAGTACGCCTCGCCCTGCGGCAGTTTCCACACGCCCGCGTCGGAACTGGCGCGGGCGCGGTGCGCCTCGAGTTCCGCTGTCTGGCGTGCGAGCGCGGGGCCGATTTTCCCGGCCGCGATCTGCGCCGCCTGCGCCGCGAACGTGCCCGGCAGGTTCTGCGTCTTCTTCGCGAACGAAGCGACGATCGGCCAGTCGGCGGCCGCACCACCTTGCGCGAGCCTGATCTGCGCGATCGTCTTGTCGAGCAGGAAATCGGGCGCGATGACCCCCTGGCCCGCCGCGGCATGCAGGCGCCCGGTCTCGCCGTCGATCTGCCCGGCGTAGGCGGCGAGGCGCGCAAGATACGCCTCGGCGTCCTCGCGGGTCGACACCGTGTGCGATTCCTCGAGGAGACTCGGGATCTCGAGGAAGGCGCCCGTGTTCTGGGCGACCACATACGGCGCATTGCGCCACGACCAGCTCTGGTTGAGCACGGCGACATCGCCGTACGGAAACGCAAAGCCCTCGACCGCCGTTTCGTGCACGGTACGCACGACATCGAGATCGATGCGCGTCGCATCGTCGAGCGAGGCGGTGTCCACGGCGCGCAGCTGCGCGAGGCGCCCGGCCACCTGCCGCGCAATCCACGCCTGTCCCGCGGCGGACCGATCGGTGAGCTTCGCCTTGAGCGCGGCGCGCGCACCGGTGTCGATGCCGAGGGCGGTGGCGTTCTCCGGATACTCGGCGAGCAGGGCGTCGGCGACCCGGGCGAGCAGCGCTTCGACGTCGGCGGACGACGCCGCGTGCGCCTGCCGGGCGCCGGCGGCGAGGCTCGAGAGCGCGGTGAGGGCGGCGCCGGTGCCGGCGATGAATTGGCGACGGTTGCTGTTCATCCGCCGATCATCGCCGATCGCCCCGATTGTTTCGACACTCGGGCCCGGTGACCGGGCAGAAGTGCCCCGCGATGCGCCGCAGTTCGTCGCGGTCACGGACCATCAGGCGACCCGCGCGGCTGGCGAGCAGCCCCGCCTTTTCCCACGCCGCGAGCGTGCGGCTCGCCGTGTGCAGGGTGGTCCCCGAAAACTCGGCGACGTCCTTGCGCCTGAGCGGTATGCCGATGGCCCGGCCGCCCGCCGTGTCGGCCCCGGCGTGCGCCGCGAGGCGCAGCACCGCGTCCGCGATGCGCTGCCCGGCGCGCAGCGTCGCGAGATCGCGCACGCGCTCCTGCAGTTCGCCGAGCCGCGCGCCGAGCACCGCGATCACGTTCATCGCGATGGCGGGATAAAGACCGATCATCCGCCGCAGATCCGCGTCGCTCCAGCTGAGCACGACGGATTCCTCGCAGACGAACGCGGCGGCGGGCAGGCGACGGTCGGTGAACAGCGGCACCGTGCCGAACATTTCACCGGCCGTGATGAAGCGCACGATGGCCGAGCCGCCATCGCAGCCCGTCTGCACGATGCGGATGCTGCCGGCGCCGAGCGCATAGGCCCGCACCGCGGGATCGCCCTGCCGGAACACGATGGCGTCCCGGGCGAACACCTCGGTCCGCATCGTGGCGCTCAGCCGATCGAGGGCTGCGGCAGGTAGCGTCCGGAACAACTCGAGCTCATCCAGATTCATTTTTCGCCCCGATCACCGGCGTCGCGCGCCACGGGCACGCGATTTGCGCTGGCGCAAATCCGGCATCGGGTACGCGCAGTATATTGCGAATGCCTCTCATTCTCAATTAAGCCACCCATGTCGCACCCTCGCCATTGCCGCCCGATTCGCGCGTCCCACGCATGGCCCGCGCTCGGGTTGCTGGCCCTGGCGACAGGCTTGCCCGCCCCCGAGGTATCCGCCCAGTCGGCCACGCCCGGATCGGTCCTCGAGGAGATCCTCGTCAGTGCCGAGCGCAATCCGGTCGCGCAGCGACTCGACGCGTCGGCCGGCGGCACGGCCATCGTCATCGCAAAAGACATGCCGGCGACGACGAACCTCACGCTCGGACGCGCGCTCGCCGGCGTGCCGGGCGTGGTGGTGCAGAATTTCTTCGGGGGCAACGATCAGCCTCGCGTGCAGGTTCGCGGATCGGGGCTGCAGCAGAACCCCGTCGAACGCGGCGTGCTCGTGCTGCAAAATGGCCTGCCATTGAATCGCGCCGACGGCTCGTATGTCGTCGGCTTCGCGGATCCCGGAGAGGCCGAGGCGATCGAGGTCTACCGCGGTTACATGGCGAATCGCCTCGGCGCGACCGTGCTGGGTGGCGCCCTCAACCTGATCTCGCCGACCGGACGCAGCGCTCCGGGGCTCGGCCTGTCCGCGGGCGGCGGCAGCTTCGGGCAACACGGCGGCAGCGCGCGATACGGCCTGTCGCACGGCGATGCCGACCTGCTCGTACAGGGCGATTACACCGGACGCGACGGATACCGCAGCTACAACCAATCGCGACGCGTGAATGTCGGCGCGAACTTCGGCGTGCGCATGACCGATGCGCTCACGCTGCGCCTGTACGCCGGCCACACGGATCTCGCGTTCGATGTCGCAGGCCCGCTGACGCGCGAAGCGCTCGACCGCGACCCGCGCTCGGTGTCCACCGGCCCGGCCGTCACGCCCACGGGCGCGATCAACCCCGGCCCGAACGTGCGGCGCGACCGCCCGTCCCGCGACGCCGTGCAAGACCGCGCGGGGGCACGCGCGACACAGGTGCTCGGCGCGCATCTCATCGATTTCGCGATCGGTCGCACGCGCACGGACGACGAGTTCCGCTTGCCGATGTCGGCGGGTATCCGCACCACCACGGGCGACGACACCACGGCCGTGCTGCGTTACGCCTACAAGCCGGATGCGGATCGCGGCGCACTCCCCGTGTTCGAACTGACTGCGCTGTACGTGACCGGCGCGGCGGAACGGGGCAACCACCTCAATCTCGCCGGTCGGCGCGGGCCGCTGTTCGGCCGCAGCCACCTCGAGGCCGACACGCTGTCGCTCAATGCGAGCCTCCATCTCGCACTCGGTGCAGGAGTCAGCCTGTCGCCGTCATTGTCCTGGGCGCGCGCCACCCGTGCGAACGGCGACCGCTACGATTCGCCGACGCGACCGACCGCCGCGTACAACCCTGCCAACCCGACCGTGGCGCTGCCGGCCGGCGCCGTCCCCACCGTCGAATCGAGCTATGCACGCCGCTATGAAGGCGCCAGTCCCGCACTCGGCATCACGTGGCAACCGTCGCGGAACCACACCCTGTTCGGCGCCATCAGCCGCAGCTTCGAGCCCCCGACTCACGACGACCTGCTCGCCACCGTGAACGGCACGCCGAACAGCAGCGCCGGGCGGCCCAGTCCCGGCGCACCGGGCCTGCCTGCGGCCGTGTTCGCCACACCCGCGCTCGCGGCGCAGCGCGCGACGACCGTCGAGATCGGGTGGCGCGGCGGCGCCGGTCCCGTGACATGGGATGCGGTCGTCTATCGATCGTGGGTGCGCGATGAACTCCTCGGCCTGCGCGATGCGTCGGGCGCCCCGCTGGGCGCCGCGAATGCCCCGCGTACGCGACACCTCGGCGCCGAACTCGGCTTCACGGCGCAAGTCTCGCCGGATGTCTCGGCGCGGCTGGCCTACACCTGGCAGGAGTTCCGCTTCGAGGATGATCCCCTGCGCGGCGACCATGCGCTCGCAGGCGCGCCGCGCCACTGGGTCCACGCGGCGCTCGACTGGCGACCGACCGATCGCTGGCACGCCGGTGCGGCGCTGCGCTGGATGCCCCGCAGGACTCCCGTCGACAACCTCGGCACGCTCTACAACGCGCCGTTCGCGACGCTCGACCTGCGGGCCGCACGGCGCTTTGGCAGCAGCCTCTCCGTTTTCGCCGAGGTCACCAATCTCTTCGACGAGGTTTATGCTGCCTCGACCCTGGTCGTCGACCAGGCGCGCGCCGACCAGGCCGCCTTCATGCCCGGCGACGGTCGCGCCTTCGGGATCGGCGTACGCCTCGGCCTCTGATCACTTTCCGGATACAAGGAGTTCCCATGAATCATCGCGCCTTGCTGCTCGGCACCCTCGCAACGCTCGCCGCGCCGGCCCTCGCCCCGGCCGGATCCACCCTGCTCGACCTCGGGCAACTGCACTACGACACGGTGTACGAAGCGGCCCGCCGCACGGTGCTCGCGGTCGATGCGCAGGGCCGCCCGCTCACGCTGCTGCTGCGCATCGCGAAAGGACAGTTCCTGCCGCCGCACGGCGCCGGGGGCGGACTGCGCGTACTCACCGTGGTGAGCGGCACGCTGTCCTGGGGCGACGGCAACAAGGTCGATCCGGCGGCGGAGCGGACCTTCGGCCCCGGCAGCGTGATCATCCTGCCCGCGAGCGGCGGCGAGCACTGGGCCGCGGCACGCGAAGGCGAGGTGCTGCTGCAGGTCGTGATGGTCAGGGACGGCAAACTCGCCGGCGGCGCCGATGAATGAACTCGCCCTGGCGCGCGCACTGCACGTGCTCGGCGTCGTCGTCTGGATCGGCGGCGTCTCCATGGCGACTTCGGTCGCGCTGCCGGGGATCCGCCGCGGCCTCTTCGGTCCGGACCGGTTGCAGGCATTCAAGGCCGTCGAGGGGCGCTTCGTCTGGCAGGCGCGCACCGCCGTCATCGTGGTCGGGCTCACCGGCTTCTACATGATCGAGCGGCTCGACCTGTGGTGGCGGTTCTCCACCGCGCACTACTGGTGGATGCATGCGATGGTGGGCGTGTGGACCCTGTTCATGCTGCTGCTGTTCGTCGGCGAGCCGTTCGTCCTGCACCGCTTCTTCCCGCGCTGGGTGCAGCGCGATCCCGGGCGCGCGTTCGCGGTGCTGCACGCCGTGCACGTCGTGCTGCTCGCACTCAGCGTCGTGACGATCCTCGGCGCCGTGGCCGGCAGCCACGGCTGGGTCCCGTGACTCGTGACCGCAGTGCCGGCGATGGTCCGGGCCAGGCGCAGTCGGCGACGGAACTGCGATCGAGGTCCGCGAGGAAAGCTTCGTGCGCCGACGCGAGCCGCGACCTGAGAAGACAACCCGGCGTGAGCGGGCAATCGCCGCCGTCGTCACGAAAACATTCCACGATCGCGTAGCGCTGCTCGAGGAAACGCACCACTTCCCCGAGCGTGATCGAGTCCGCCGGCCGGGCGAGCCGTATGCCCCCGCCGGTGCCCCGCTGTGTCGCAACGAAGCCGCCACGCGCGAGGTCCTGCACCACCTTGGCGAGATGGTTGTAGGGAATGCGGAATTCCTCCGCGAGGCGCGCCGTGGTCGAAGGCTCCCCCGGCGCCGCGGCGAGGCGCATGAGCACCCGTAATCCATAGTCCGTGAAGGCGGCGAGTCGCATGGCGGCGGCTAATTGGTATTTACAATGCCTATTACATGGGCTAACAATTGGCATCAGGAATACCTGTTTCGTCCGCGGCTGTCCACGGGGTCTCGCGTGGTGGCCGGCAAGTGGGGTGGCATGTCGGCACAACGCATCGTCCGATTGGGGATCGCGATCATCGCGAGCGCAGTGAGCCTCGCCTTGTCCTGGCCTTATTGGCGCGACTTCGGCTACTGGCCGGAATCGCGGCAGCTCTGGATCGTGTACTTCGCGCTCGGCTTCCTGCTCGCCGTATACGTGTTCGATGCGTTCCTCGGCCGGTTGCGCACACTGTTCGAGCATGACGAACTCGAGCGGGCGGCGCGCAAGGACGAGCCGTGAGCTGCGCACCGGGCGAGCCGTGCGAAGAGGGTCGCATCCGGCGTCGCGCACTCGCGGTGCTCGGCCTCATGGGCGTGATCTTCGTCGCACTGTCCGCGGTTTCATTCCTCGACTCGCGCGGCCAGGCGGTTCCCGCCGCCGTGAGCTACGCCGGCTTCGACGCCGTGCAGGGCAAGCGCGTGTTCCAGGCGTACAACTGCATGGGCTGCCACACGATCGTCGGCAATGGCGCCTATTTCGGCCCCGACCTCACCAAGCTCTACGGCAAGGTGGGGCCGGCCTGGCTCGAAGCGTTCCTGCCGTCGGCGGGCGCCTGGCCGACGCGCGGCGCGGTGGCGCTGCAGTTGCGGAACGAGGCGATTGCCGCTGAATCCGGCGTGGATTCGATCGACGACTATCTCGCGAAATTTCCCGCCGCTGCCGAACGCATCGAGCGGCGCGCGCCGCACGCGACTTCGATGCCGAACCTGCCGCTGTCGCGCGCGGAAACCGGCCAGTTGATTGCGTTCCTCAGGTACACGGCGGAGATGAACACGGAAGGCTGGCCGCCGACGCCCCGCGTGGACGGACTCGCCTATTCGCAGGCAGCACCATCGGCCCCTGCGCCCGCGGCCCCGGCGACTGCCGCGGCACACGGTGCGCAAGTGGCGCTCGAGACCGGCTGCATGGCTTGTCACGCCAAGGGCACCGAGCGCCTGGTCGGCCCCGGCTGGGGCGGCCTGTACGGCGCCGAGGTGGCGCTGGCCGACGGTTCGAAGACCCGTGCAGACGCTGCCTATCTCACGCAGTCCATCGTGGACCCCGACGCCCGGATCGTGGCGGGCTACGCGCCGCACCTGATGCCGTCGTACGCCGGCATGCTCGATGACGGGCAGGTCGCGGCGCTCGTCGACTACATCCGCAGCCTCGGGGGAGAGCATCCATGATCCGCATCGAATACGAGACCCAGCGCCTCAGCCTGCGCTTTTTCCTGCTGATGCTGGTGCTGTTCTTCTTCCAGGCGGCCTTCGGACTGCTGCTGACCGCGCAGCACATCGACCCCACGCTGCTCGCCGGCACACTGAACTTCAATGTGGCGCGTGCCGAGCACACGAATCTCGGCATCCTGTGGGTACTGTCGGGCTTCATCGGCGCGATCCTCTTCGTCGGTCCGCTGCTGTCGAAGCGCGAACTCGCCGCACCGGGCCTCATCAAGTTCCTGTACTACGCATTGCTCGCCGTCGTCGCATGGAACGTCGCGACGCAGCTGCTCGCGCAGCAGGGCGATGCAGGCTGGTGGCTCGGGCAGCCGATGCTGCAGGAGGGGCTCGAGTATCTCGAAGGCGGCCGGATCACCGACATCGTGATCCTCGTCGGCTTTGCGATCCTGTGCTACGTCCTGCTGCGCACGTTCCCGAAGGTCTCGAACTGGAACGAGATCCACTGGGGCCTCGGCATCGGCGTGGTGGCGCTCACGCTCGTGTGGATCTTCGGCATGTTCTTCGTCGAGCGGCTCGACCTGCAGGAGTACTTCCGCTGGTACGTCGTGCACTACTGGGTCGAGGGCGTGTGGGAAGTCATCCACATCTCGCTCGTCGGCTTCCTGCTCGTGCTGATGTTCGGAGCCAGCATCAAGTCGGTCGGCTACGCCGTGTTCTGGGGCATCGCCTTCGTGTGGCTGTCCGGCCTGCTCGGCAATGCACACCACTATTTCTGGATCGGCACGCCCGAGTTCTGGCAGTTCTGGGGGTCGCTCTTCAGCGCCCTCGAGCCGCTGCCGCTGATCTTCTGCTTCTGGCACATCTATCTCGACGCCCACCAGGACCGCAAGCCGATCGACAACGTGCCGGCCTTCGCGTTCCTGCTCGGCTCGGTCGTGCTCGAGCAGGTCGGCGCCGGCATCCTCGGCTTCACGATGACCTTCGCCCTCACGAACGTCTGGTCGCACGGCACCTGGGTGACATTGAGCCATGCCCACCTCGCGCTCTTCGGCACGTTCGGCATGCTGGGCCTCGCGGCCGCCTACTACGCCGTGCCGCTCATGCGCGGCATCGCGCAGCAGTTCGACCAGCGCCCCGGCAAGCTCGCGTTCTGGCTCGTGTTCACCGGGATGCTCGGGCTCGGTTTCGCCTTCGCGATCGGCGGCACGGTCCAGGTGTTCGTCTATCGCACGCTCGGCCTCGACTGGTTCGGCGGCGACGTCGCGCCGGCGATGCAGTTCGCGAAGCTCATGGTCCCGGTCTTCGGGCTCGTGTTCATGACCGGCGTCTGCCTGCTGGTCTACGACCTGCTGACGCTCGGCCTGCGCGCGAAAGCCACGATCGACGGGCCGGCCGCCGGCCCGGCACCGACGGGCTGGGGCCGGCGCCTCTACGGTTGGGAAACCGGCCTGTGGCTGCTTGCCATGTGGGTGTTCGGCGCCATCATCACGGTCGGCCTGCTGTCCTTCAACCTGCAGAGCGTGCAGGACGGCCACAGGCTGTTCCCGTACCTGATGGCGGGCATCGGCTACCCGGGCCTGCTGTTGACGACATTGCTGTTCGTCGCGCGGTTCCTGCGCTCGCTCGAGGCGCGCAGCCATTCAAGTCTCGGGCAGCCCCTGCTTCCGGCGGGCCTGCAGCCCGCGTCCAGCTGATCCACCTTGCCGCCCGCCCGCCCCGGGCCGGGCGGGCCCCACCGCTCGGGAGCGAATTGTCCTTGCAGTCCAGCGGCGTATCGTCAATCACGCGGCGATGCGGGACACGCTAAGATCCGGCGCCGGATCCGGAGTGTCCCCGATGCAGCAGACCGAAATACGCTGGCGTTCACGCGACGGCCTCGAGCTCTTTGCACGCGATTACGGCGCGGCACCCGGCGCGCCTCCCCGCGTTCCGGTCGTCTGCATTCCCGGGCTCACGCGCAACTCGCTCGACTTCGACGAGGTCGCGCCGTGGATCGCCGGGCTCGGCCGGCGCGTGCTCGCGGTCGACCTGCGCGGCCGCGGCGAATCGGACCGCGACCCCGATCCACGCCGCTACCGGCCACCGACCTACGCCGACGATGTCGCCGCGCTGCTCGAGCATCTCGGCATTCCGCGCGCGATCCTGCTCGGCACCTCGCTGGGCGGCCTCGTGTCGATGGTCTTCGCCGTGCGCCACGGTGCGCGCCTCGCCGGCGCGGTGTTGAACGATGTCGGCCCGACGATCGACCCGGCCGGCGCTGCGCGCATCCGCAGCTATGTCGGCAAGGCGCCGCCGATCACCAGCTGGGAGGGCGCCGTCGCGTACGCGAAACTGGTGAACGGCGCGGCGCTGCCGCAGTTCACCGACAGCGACTGGGACGCGATGGCGCGACGCATGTTCCGCCCCGGCGAGGGCGGCCCGCCGCAACTCAACTACGACCCGAAAATCCTCGCGCCCGTCGGTCCGATCCGGATGCGAATCGCGGAGTGGCTCGCATGGGCCGCATTCCGTCGCCTGGCGCGCGGGCGGCCCGTGCTGCTCCTGCGCGGGGCGCTGAGCGACATCCTTGCACCGGCGACCGTCGCGCGGATGCGCCGCGTGGCCCCGGCGCTCGGGTTCGCCGAGATTCCCGATGTCGGGCATGCGCCGATGCTCTCCGAGCCTGCGGCACGGTCGGCGCTGCAGGCATTCCTCGCCGCGGCGCCATAGGGCAGCACGGGTCGTATATAATGCGACGCCTTTCCCGCCCCTGACTTCCGGATCGAGATCGTGAGCAAGCAAGACTCGCATTTCATCAACGTGTTCGGCCTCGTCCTCGGCATCCTGATCGCGATCGCCATCGTGATCTTCGGAGTCGCGCGGGCGGTCGGCAATTCGACCCAGCGCAAGGATGTGCAGCAGGAAGACCTGTACGTGAAGGCCGTCGAGGCGCGTGTCGCGCCGCCCGTGCGCATCGCGGTGGCGGGCGCCGACAATTCGGCGCTCGCGATTGTGGCGCCCGCCGAGAGCGCTGCCCCGGGACTGCCGGTCCCCGCCGATGGCGTGGCCCTCTACGACGCGGCCTGCCACACCTGCCACGGCGCGGGCATCGGCGGCGCACCGAAGATCGGCGACAAGGCCGCGTGGGGTCCACGCATCGCGCAGGGCGACGCCACGCTCTACAAGCACGCGATCGAAGGCTTCACCGGCACGCACGGCGTGATGCCTGCCAAGGGCGGCCGCATGGACCTGCCCGACGACCTGATCAAGGAAGGCGTGGACTACATGGTCCAGCAGTCTCGCTGACCCCTTCCACCGCTTCCCACCCGCGCCGCAGCTGGATCGCCTCGGCGAGGTGCTCCGGCGCAATCCGCGCGCAATCCCCGAGATCCGCGATCGTCCTCGCCACCCGCACGATGCGGTGCTGGCTGCGGGCCGACAGTGCAAGGCGCCGCCGGCTCGCCTGCATCAGCCGCTGGCAGGCGGCCGACAGCACGCAGTGCAGGGCGAGTTCGCGCGCGCCGAGATGCGCATTGAGGCAACCCGCGCGCCGCAACTGACGATCGCGCGCGGCGGCCACTTCCCGCGCGAGCTCCGCGCTGGCCGGACCCGCGGCCTGCGCCGGACCGCACACCGATTCCGCGACGCGCGGCACCACGATGCGCAGATCGAGCCGGTCGAGCAGCGGGCCTGACAGGCGTGCCCGGTATTTCGCGAGCTCGCCCGGCCGGCAGCGGCACCGGCCGGATTCGTCGCCGAAGTAGCCGCACGGACACGGGTTCATCGCGGCGACGAAATGGAAGCGCGCCGGATACTGCACTTCGACCGCGGCGCGCGTGATCGCGATGCAGCCGTTCTCGAGCGGCTCGCGCAGCGATTCGAGCACGCGCCGGTCGAACTCGGGCAACTCATCGAGGAACAGCACGCCGAGATGCGCGAGCGTGACTTCGCCCGGCCGCGCCCGCGGCCCTCCGCCCACGATCGAATGCGCCGATGCCGTGTGATGCGGGCAGCGAAACGGTCGCCGGCCCCAGCCCGTGCGATCGACCGCCCGCCCGCCGACGGAGGCGATGGTCGCCACTTCGAGCGCTTCCGCGGCGGTGAGCGACGGCAGGAGCCCGGGCAGGCGCTGCGCGAGCATCGTCTTGCCGCTGCCGGGCGGGCCGCACAGCAGCAGGCTGTGCGCGCCGGCGGCCGCGATCGTGAGCGCCCGCTTGGCCGCGGATTGGCCGTGCACATCGCACAGGTCGACCTCACGCGCGGGTGTCGCGGGAACGTCCGGTGGCGGGCCCTGCCGCGCGTCGCTCACCCGCTCGCCTGCCAGCCAGGCGCAGACTTCGCGCAGGTGCGCCGCGCCGGCGACGGTGGGCGCAGCCATGGCCACTTCCCAGCGGTTGACGGCCGGCACCACGAGCTCATGCTTCGCGGCCGCGGCCTGGGCCGCCGCGGGCAGGAGTCCGCACACCGCGCGCAGCTCGCCTCCGAGGCCGAGCTCACCGTAGAGCTCGCAGTTCGCGAGTTCCCGCGCGGCGCGCAGTTGTCCCGAGGCGAGGAGGATGCCGATCGCGATCGGCAGATCGTAGCGTCCACCTTCCTTCGGCAGGTCCGCCGGCGCGAGGTTGACGGTGATGCGGCCCGCCGGCAGCTCATAGCCGCAGCAGGCGAGCGCCGAGCGCACGCGCTCGCGGCTCTCGCGCACGGCCGCCGCGGGCAAGCCGACGATCGTGAACCCGGGCAGCCCCGGCCCGAGGTGCACTTCGACCTGTACGAGCGGGGCCGTGAGGCCCACCTGCGCGCGACTTGCGACGCGCGCGACGCAGGTCGTGTCAGCCGCCGGCACCGCTCGCGCGGCCTTCGAGCGCCGCGACCTGGGCCTCGAGCGCCTCGAGCTTTGCGCGGGTGCGCTCGAGCACACGCGCCTGCGCGTCGAACTCGTCGCGGGTGACGAGATCGAGCCGCGCGAGATTCGCGCGCAACGCCGCGCGGAAGTTGCTGTCGAGATCGCGCTGCATCGTGCGCACCCCCGTGGGCAGCGATTCGAGCAGGCGCTTCACGAGTTCATCGAACGATATGCGATCCATCTTGCCCTCTGTTGACGCATGGGAAGCGAGGCCGGCGCCAAAACGGTGCAGCGCCTGCGCCCGCCGGCGCACCGGCGCCGCATTCTCGCGCCGGCCGGTGCTGGCACGAAAGCTGCACTCCACCTGCCCACAGGGCAAGGATACGCGCGCGCACCCGGTGAGTCGCGGCGGAAATCCGGTGGAAAGAGGTAGAAATGGCTATGACGCGAACGGCGAGTGCGGGCCCGCGAACCGCGAGTGGCGAACTGCGATCGGCCAGAAGCGCAGGTCGGGCCCGCAACGCAGCGCACGTTCTGGCTGGTCGCCGTTCGCTGCTCGCCGCCGGCCTCCTGGTTGCCGCCCCGCTCGCCGCCGTCGCGCAGGAAACGGCCGCCGCGCCGGTGCCCGACAAGGCCGACACCACCTGGATGCTGGTCTCGACCCTGCTCGTGATCCTGATGGCGGCGCCGGGCCTCGCGCTCTTCTACGGCGGCATGGTGCGCGCGAAGAACATGCTCTCGGTGCTGATGCAGGTGTTCGTCACCTTCTCGCTGCTCGTCGTGCTGTGGGCGGTGTATGGCTACAGCCTCGCGTTCACCGGCACGGGTCAGTGGATCGGCAGCCTCGGCCATGTGCTGCTCGCCGGCATCACGCCGGAGTCGACCGTCGCGACCTTCACCGACGGTGTCGTGATTCCCGAGTTCGTGTTCGTCGCCTTCCAGGCGACGTTCGCGGCGATCACCGCGAGCCTGATCGTCGGCTCGTTCGCCGAGCGCGTGAAATTCGAGGCCGTCATGATCTTCATGGTCATCTGGTTCACCTTCTGTTACCTGCCGATCGCGCGCATGGTGTGGTACAGCGAAGGCTTCCTGTTCAGGCAGGGCGCCCTCGATTTCGCGGGCGGCACGGTCGTGCACATCAACGCCGGCGTCGCGGGCCTCGTCGGCGCGCTGGTGATCGGCAAGCGCATCGGCTATGGCACGACGGCGATGCCGCCGCACAACCTGCCGATGGTGATGATCGGCGCCTCACTCCTGTGGGTCGGCTGGTTCGGCTTCAATGTCGGCTCGAACCTCGAGGCGAATGCGTTCACCGGTCTCGTCTTCATCAACACGTTCGTCGCGACCGCGGCCGCGGTCGTCGCCTGGACCGCGGGGGAGTGGCTCTTCCGCGGCCAGCCGACCATGCTCGGCGCCGCGTCGGGCGCCGTCGCGGGGCTCGTGGCGATCACGCCCTCGTGCGGCTTCCTCGGTGTCGGCGGCGCGCTCGTGCTCGGCCTCATCGCGGGCTTCGCCTGCCTCTGGGCGTGCGCGAAATTGAAGGTGTGGGCCGGCTATGACGATTCGCTCGACGTGTTCGGCGTGCACGCCGTCGGCGGCATCATCGGCGCGATCCTGACCGGCGTGCTCGTCTCGCCGACCTTCGGCGGCACCGGGATCGACGATTACCACATGGGCCACCAGGTGTGGGTGCAGACACTCGGCGTGCTGATCACGGTCGGCTGGAGCGCGATCGTTGCATTCATCGCCTACAAGATCGCCGACCTCGCGGTGGGACTGCGTGTCTCGGAGGAGCAGGAGCGCGAGGGACTCGATACCGCCTGCCACGGCGAGCGCGCGTACCAGAACTGAGAGCATGGTGCCGGGGCTTCGGTTGTTCGGTTATTGCGGTTCCGGGCAATAACCGAACAACCGAAGCCCCGGCACCATGCCAACTGTGATGCGGTTCAAATTCCGTCCGCCCCCGTTTGGGGATACTCTAGGCGGAGGAGTTGTGCCATGCGCTTCACGATTCTCGTTTCCCTGGCCTTTGCCGCCGTCACTGTCGCCGCGCACGCGGATGTCTACCGCTGGGTCGACTCCAAAGGCGAGGAGCATTACAGCGACGTGCCGGTCGAGGGCGCGGAACTGATCCGCACGACAACGCCGCGCCCGCCGGGCACCGTGAGCGCGCCGCCGCGCGTGGCGGCCGCGGCGAGCGTACCTTCGGCTGCGCCCGACGAGGCCCGCACCACCCGCGACGCCGAGCGCGCGGTCGCAAAAGACCTCGCCGCGAAGCGCGCAAAGGATTGCGCCGACGCGAAGGCCCGCTACGAGAAATCGCTGCAGGCGCGCCGCATTTTCCGCACGCTCGAGAACGGCGAGCGCGAGTACCTCACGGACGCCGAGGCCGACAAGGTGCGCGTCGACAATCGCGCCGCCATGGACAGCGCCTGCGGCAAGTCCACGACGACGCGCTGACCACCCCGCCTGCTACAGTTGCGCTCCGCGGCCTCCGGGCCGCACCGGACGGGAGCGTACCTACATGCGTGCAGGATTCATCGGTCTCGGGGCGATGGGCGCCCATATGGCGCGAAACCTCCACAAGGCGGGGATGCTCGCCACGGTCTGGAACCGGACCGCAGCCGCCGCGAACGATTTCACCCGCGAGACGGGTGTGCCCACCGCGCCCTCGCCCGCGGCGCTCGCCGCCGGGGTCGACGCCGTCGTCCTCTGTGTCTCCGCCGATGACGACGTGCTCGCGGTCGTCGCGCAGATCGCCCCGGCCATCCGCGCCGGCACACTCGTAATCGACTGTTCGACCGTGGGCGCCGCGACCGCGCGCCACGCGGCCGCGCAGCTCGCCGAGCGCGGCGTGGCCTTCCTCGACTGCCCGGTGAGCGGCGGAGTCGAGGGTGCGCGCGATGCCCGGCTCGCGATCATGTGCGGCGGCGACGCTGCGGCGTTCGCGCGCGCGCAGCCCCTGCTCGCCGCGATGGGTCGCGTGGTGACACACTTCGGCCCGAGCGGCGCCGGGCAGGCCGCGAAGGCGACCAACCAGATCATGTGCGCGGGCATCATCCGCGCCGTCGCCGAGGCCATGGCGTTCGCGCGCGCGCAGCAACTGCCGCTCGAGCCGCTCGTCGAGACGCTCGGCAAGGGCGCCGGGTCGAGCTGGTACTTCGTCAACCGCGCGCCGAACATGATCCGCGGCAGCTTCCCGGCGGGATTTCGCGTACGCCTGCACGCGAAGGACCTCGGCATCTGCCGCGCGATGGCGGCGGAGAAAGGCGCGACGCTGCCCGTGGTCGAGAGCATGCTCGCCGAATATGCGCAGCTGATCGAACAGGGCTACGGCGACGAGGACATCTCGGCGGACTACCGCTTGAAGGCGGCACTGTTTCCCGGGCCATGAACGACCTCGCCCCACCGCGGCGCTCGGACTACCTGCCCGACTTCTGCGCGGCGCGCATGGCGCTCGCCACCGTGCTGATCGTGGAGTTGACGGCGCTCGTCGTCACGCTGGCGCGCGATTCGTCGGCGGTGGCTTTCTGGACCGATCTCGCGCGCACGTCGCTGTTCCTCATCTGGATCGGGCTCGCGAGCCAGGCCGCGTTGTGCCTCGCCCGCCGCCGGCTCGAAGCGCTGCCGGTCCCGGCCGGCGCGGTCGCCGTGCTCGCGCTCGTCTGCGCGATAGTCGCGATCGTGTCGGAGATCGCCTTCCGGGTCGGCGCGAGCGCGCTGTTCGCCGCCGGCGAGATCGGCACCCTGTTTCCGCGCGAGCACGTGGCGTTCATCGCCCGCAACGTCGCGATCGCGTTCATCGTCACCGCGCTCATGCTGCGCTACATGTACGTGACGCACGAATGGCGGCGCAACATCGAGATGCAATCGCGCGCCCGCGTGCACGCGCTGCAGGCGCGCATCCGCCCGCATTTCCTGTTCAACAGCATGAACACGATCGCGGCGCTCACGCGCTCGAACCCGGCGCGCGCCGAGGAAGCGGTGCAGGATCTCGCCGACCTCTTCCGCGCGAGCCTCGCCGAGAAGCGCACGGAGATCACGCTCGCCGAGGAGATCGACATCGCGAAGACCTACGAGCGCATCGAACTGCTGCGCCTCGGCGAGCGGCTGCAGATCGTCTGGCGCGTCGACGGCGTGCCGCCGCGCGCGATCGTGCCGAGCCTCATGATCCAGCCGCTCCTCGAGAATGCGATCTACCACGGCATCGAGCCGCGCGCCGGCGGCGGCACGGTCACCGTGACCGGCGAGTACGCGAACGGGCTCGTCACGATAGTCGTGCGCAATCCGCTGCCGGCCGCCGCGGCGGCGCACGACGGCAACCGCGTCGCGCTCGCGAACATCCGCGAGCGGCTCGTGCTGATGTACGGCGCGCGCGCGGCGGTCAAGGCCGGGCGCTTCGACGACGAGTACATCGTCACGCTGAGGTTTCCGCATGCGGCTGAAGATACTCATCGTTGACGACGAGCCGCCCGCGCGGGCGCGCCTCGCGAGCCTGCTCGCGGAGATCGGCGACGTGCAGCTGGTCGGTGAGGGCGCGACCGGGCGCGAAGCGCTCGAGCTGACGATGGACCTGTCGCCCGATGTGGTGCTGCTCGACGTGCGCATGCCCGACCTGGACGGGCTCGAAGCGGCGCAGCGCATCGCGACGATGAGCGAGCCGCCCGCTGTCATATTCACGACAGCTTATGACGAATACGCGGTCGACGCGTTCGAGGCGCAAGCCGCCGGTTACCTGGTGAAGCCGATCCGCAAGGACAAGCTCGAGGCGGCACTCGCGGCCTGCCGCCGCCTGACACGCCCGCAACTCGCGCATGCGGAAGCCGCCAATGCGGCGCCGACGCCACGCCGCAGCCATGTGCCGGTACGCCGCCGCGATGGTATCCACTTGATTCCGCTCGCCGAAATCCGCTGTTTCCTGGCCGACCAGAAATACACGACAGTACGCCACAGCCAGGGCGACGACCTGATCGAGGATTCGCTGCGACTGCTCGAGGACGAGTTCGCGGGCCTCTTCGTAAGGATCCATCGCAGCGCGCTCGTCAGCGTGCAGCACCTCGAACGCATCGAGCGCGACCCCGACGGCCAGTATTTCGTGCGCCTCGAGGGCGTGCCGGATCGCCTCACCGTGAGCCGCCGCATGGCGGGCGACCTGCGCGATCGCTTCCGCCTGTGACGCGCATCAACGCGCCGGCCCGCGCTTCGGCGTGAGATCGGCCGACATACGGGAGGCGATGGAATGGACTCCGCAGCAGCAAGCGCGTACGGACTGGCCGAGCAGACCTTCGACGACTGGCTCGCCGATCATGGACGTTGCGGCTGGGCCCGCACGTTCGAGCCGGCCACCACGAAGTTGCGCAACAAGGCCCTCGGCAGGGTCGCCGCCGTACTCGGCCATCCGGCGCCCTGCGCAGCGGCACGCCGCTGGACGTGCGACACCATCCAGGCCTGGGCGCCGCTCGAAGTGCTGTTTCCGACCCGCGAGTACACCGAGGAGCCGGGTGTCAGCGGCGAACTCGGCACGCACATGGGCGATATCGTCGAGCGGGAATACGGCTTCATGCTGTCCTCCGCCGCGAACGGCCGGGTGGCGGCCGAATGGTTGCAGGCCGACGCACAGCAACTCGGGCTCGATCTCGCGCTCGCCGGCGCGCTGGTCGGCGCGTTGCGCGACGGCGCGGACGACAGCTGGGTACCGGGCCACATCTGCATGTCGCTCGCGCTCGCGGAGTACCTGCACCGGCAGGCACTCGGCCTGCGGCAGCTGCTCGCGGATGCGGTGGCGATGTCCTATACGACGAGCATCGCGCTGCGCCGACGGCAACTGCAGTCCGCGTGCCGTTCGACACCCTGCCTCGTCGCGACCACGCGGCGCTACGCGTGATTCAGCGCGGCGCGTAATCGAACGAGTCGAAATGCAGGCGATCCGGCGCGAGCCCGTGCGCCGGGAAGCTCGCGCGGATCGCTTCGATCATGGCCGGCGGGCCGGCCGCATACACGTCGCATGCCGAGAGGTCGGGGTGCCGCGCGAGCACGAGCTCGTGCACGAGACCGTGCTCGCGGCCTGATTCGTCCGCCGCCGACAGCACGCCCGTGAACGAGAGCCGTGGGTGCCGCCCGGCCCACCCGCGCACCAGGGCTTCCTCGTACAGGTCGATCGGCGTGCGCGCGCCCCAGTAGAACGCGATGTCGCGAGCGGTACCGCGCTCGAGCGCGTGTCGCAGCATCGACTTGACCGGCGCGTACCCCGTGCCGCCCGCGACGAAAATCACCGGCGATGAAGCATCGGCATAGACGAACTGGCCGATCGGGCCTTCGATGCGCAGCAGGTCGCCCGCGACGTCGTGCGCGAACAGCGCGTCCGTGAACCCGCCGCCCGGAACGCGGCGCACGTGCAGCTCGAGCCTCGCCGCATCGTGCGGCGGCGAGGCGATGGAGAAACTGCGCCTGCGCCCGTCGTCGAGCAGCACGTCGAGATACTGGCCGGGCAGGAAGTGGAAGGACTCGACGGCCGGCAGGCGCAGCGCGAGACGCAGCACGTCCGGCGCGAGCCGCTCGCCGGACTCGATCCGGCACGGCAGCGTCTTGATCTCGACGTCGGTCACGCGACGAATCACGCGCGCTTCGACGACGAGTTCGCCCACGGCGCGCGCCTGGCACAGGAGCACGAGGCCTGCCGCTTCCTCGTCGGCCGTGATCCCGAGCGGCCGCCCCGCCGGGTACGACACCGCGCCCGACACGAGCCGCGCGCGGCACGAACCGCAATGGCCGCTCTTGCAGCTGTGCGGCAGGTTGAGGCCGGCCGCGAGCGCGGCGTCGAGGATCGCCGTCTCGCCGGCCACCTGCACGATGCGGCCCTGCGGTTCGAAGCGAACGCGGTGCGACGCCATGCCGTAGACTATACGGATGTTCAGGAATCCGGATCGCGACGCGATCGAGGCGCTGCTGCGCCGTGCAAAGACCGTCGCGGTCGTCGGCCTCTCGGCCAATCCGGCGAGGCCGAGCCATGGGGTCGCGCGGTCGTTGCAGGGCTTTGGCTACCGCATCGTACCGGTGACTCCCGCCGCGGGACCCATCCTCGGCGAACGCACCGTGCCCGATCTCGACCACCTCGGCGAAGTGCTCGGCCCGGGCGACAGGCCCGACATCGTGGATGTGTTCCGTCGCCCGGAACATGTGGCCGGCATCGTCGATGCCTGCATCCGCCTGCGCCTGCCCGCGCTCTGGCTGCAGGACGGCGTCGTCGACGAAGCCGCAGCGGCGAGGGCGCGGGACGCGGGCATCTTCACCGTGATGGATCGCTGCCTCTACCGCGATCGCGCGGCGCTGTGAGCCGGAGCGCGGCACCCGTGCGGATCGAGTTCACGAAGATGCACGGGCTCGGCAACGATTTTCTCGTGTTCGATGCGCCGGCGGGCGGCGCACCGCCGTCGGCAGCGGAACTGCGCCGCCTCGCCGACCGGCACACCGGCATCGGCTTCGACCAGGCGCTGATGCTCGCAGCGCCGCGGCGCGCGGACACGGCCGTCTTTTACCGGATCTTCAATGCCGACGGCCACGAGGTCGAACAGTGCGGCAACGGTGCGCGCTGTATCGCGGCCCTTCTCGCGCACCGCGGCACGGCCGGCCACGGCGAGTTCGCGATGGACAGTCCCGCCGGGCTCATCCGCGCACGCATCGAGGCGAACGGCCTCGTATCGGTCGACATGGGCGTGCCCGACTTCAACCCGGCCGCGCTGCCGTTCGAGGCCTCGACCGAGGCGCACGTCTACCCGCTCGACGTGGGCGGCAGCGAGGTCGAGATCGGCGCCGTATCGATGGGCAATCCGCACGCCGTGCTCACGGTCGCGTCGGCCGCGGCCGCGCCGGTCGACCGGCTGGGGCCGGCGATCGAGCGCCACCCGCGCTTCCCGAAGCGGGTCAATGTCGGCTTCATGGAGATCGTCGATCGCGGCCACATCCGCCTGCGTGTCTACGAGCGCGGCACCGGCGAGACGCTCGCCTGCGGCACCGGCGCCTGCGCGGCGGTCGCGGTCGGGCGGCGCCACGGCCGGCTCGACGAACGCGTCACGGTGAGTGTCGCGGGCGGCGAACTCTCGATCACCTGGCCGGGCGCCGGAAAGAATATTTGGCTCACGGGGCCGGCCGAAGTATCTTTCACGGGCAGCGTGGAGACGAGCGCATGACGACGAGAGAAGCGCGTGACCTGGCGGCGGAGTCGATCGACGAAGAGGCGGTCGCACGCTACCTGCAGCTGAACCCGGATTTCTTCGAGCGCCACCAGGCGATCCTCGGCCGCCTGCGCCTGCCGCACGTGCGCTCGGCCTCGACCATTTCGCTCGTCGAGCGCCAGGTCGAGGTGCTGCGCGAGCGCCAGGCGGAACTCGAAGGCAAGCTCGCGGAGTTCGTGAAGGTCGCGCGGGCCAACGACGCGCTGTCGGCGAAAATCCAGCGCTTCACGCGCCGCCTGCTGTGCGCGGGCTCGCGCCACGCCATGGCGCTCGCGATCGAAGCGAGCCTGCGCGAGGATTTCGACGCGTTCCACAGCGCGCTCATCCTGACGAACGGGCATGGCGCGGGTTTCGAGGACCTGCCGGAGCGCTTCCTGCGTGCGGCTCCCGCGGACGACGCCAATTTCAGGTCGTTCGAAGGCCTGTTCGCGAGCGGCAAGCCGCGCTGCGGCCAGGTGCGCGATACCCAGCGCCAGTACCTCTTCGGCGCCGACGCCGGCGAGATCGGCTCGGTCGCCCTCGTGCCGCTCGGCGAGCACGGCTCGATCGGCCTCCTCGCGCTCGGCAGCCACGACCGGGAACGCTTCCATCCCGGCATGAGCACCGAGTTCCTCGCCCGCATGGGCGAACTGATCGCGGATGCCGTCATCGATCGCTGACTGGATCACGCGCTTTCGGCGGCACCTCGCCACCGAGCGGCGGCTTTCCCCGCACACGGACTCGAACTACGCGCGCGACCTGGCCGCGCTCGTGCGCTACTGCGAGCAGGAACGCATCACCGACCCCGCCCGCCTCGATGCGCAGCACGTGCGGCTCTTTGCCGCGCGCTCGCACGCGGCGGGCCTCGCGCCGCGCAGCGTGCAGCGCCGACTGTCGGCGGTGCGGTCATTCTGCCGCTTCCTCGTGCGCGAGGGCGCGATCGCGGCCAATCCCGCGCACGACATCAAGGCGCCGAAGGCCGGCAAGCGCCTGCCCGCCGCGCTCGACCCGGACCGCGTGACGCAGATGCTGAACATCACGGCGGCGGAACCGCTCGCCGTGCGCGATCGCGCGCTGATGGAACTCGCGTACTCCTCGGGGCTGCGCCTCGCCGAGCTCGTCGGGCTCGAGGTGCGGGATCTCGACGCCGGCGATCGCACGGTGCGTGTGCTCGGCAAGGGCGGGAAGACCCGCATCCTGCCTGTCGGGCGGCCGGCGCTCGCGGCGCTGCGCGCCTGGCTCGCCGTGCGCGGCGGCCTCGCGAAAGCGGACGAGCCGGCCCTGTTCGTGGGCCGCAACGGCCGGCGGATCGGTGCGCGGGCGATCCAGCAGCGCGTGGCGTACTGGGCCCGCCGCCAGGGCCTCGGCGTGCACGTGCACCCGCACCTGTTCAGGCATTCCTTCGCGACGCATCTGCTTGAATCCAGCCGGGATCTTCGCGGTGTGCAGGAACTTCTCGGCCACGCCGACATCTCAACGACACAGGTGTACACGCACCTTGATTTCCAGCATCTCGCCCGCATCTACGACGCTGCACATCCGCGCGCACGCAAGAAGTAGGTTTTCATGAGTGAAGTCTGGAACCCCCACGGCACCACGATCCTCGGGGTGCGCAGGAACGGCGCCGTCGCGGTCGGCGGCGACGGCCAGGTCACGCTCGGCAACACCGTGATGAAGGGCAATGCCCGCAAGGTGCGGCCGCTCGGCGGCGGCAAGGTACTCGCCGGGTTCGCGGGCGGCACCGCCGATGCCTTCACGCTCTTCGAGCGCTTCGAGGGCAAGCTCGAGAAGCACGGCAATCTCACGCGCGCCGCGATCGAGATCGCGAAGGACTGGCGCTCCGACCGGTACCTGCGGCGCCTCGAGGCGCTGCTGCTCGTCGGCGATCGCGAGAAGCTGTTCGTGGTATCCGGCAACGGCGATGTGATCGAGCCCGAACACGACCTCGTGGCCATCGGCTCGGGGGGGCCGTTCGCCCAGGCCGCCGCGCGCGCGCTGGTCGAGAATACCCCGCTCGATGCGCGTGCCGTCGTCGAGCGTGCGCTCAATATCGCCGCCGACATCTGCATCTACACGAACCGCAACCTCGTGATCGAGGAGCTCGCGTGATGGACGTCGAAGTGACGACACCCGCCGCCGGCACCGCGACGCTCACGCCGCAGGAGATCGTCCGCGAACTCGACAAGCACATCGTCGGCCAGGCCGCGGCGAAGCGCGCGGTCGCGATAGCGCTGCGCAACCGCTGGCGTCGCATGCAGGTCGACGAGGCGCTGCGCGCCGAGATCACGCCGAAGAACATCCTGATGATCGGCCCGACCGGCTGCGGCAAGACCGAGATCGCGCGCCGCCTCGCGAAGCTCGCCAACGCGCCGTTCGTGAAGGTCGAGGCGACCAAGTTCACCGAGGTGGGCTACGTCGGCCGCGACGTCGAATCGATCGTCAAAGAACTCGCCGACGTCGCGATCAAGATGGCCCGCGAGCAGGAGGTGGCGAAGGTGCGCGAGCGCGCGCTCGATGCCGCCGAGGAGCGCGTGCTCGATGCGCTGCTGCCGAAGCCGCGGGTGATGGGCTTCTCGACCGACGAGCCGCCGGTGCCGCGCGATGCCGAGACGCGGCAGAAATTCCGCAAGATGCTGCGCGAGCGCTCGCTCGACGAGCGCGAGATCGAGATCGAGCTGCGCGCGATCCCGATGGGCGTCGAGATCATGGCCCCTCCCGGCATGGAGGAAATGCAGCAGCAGCTGTCGTCGATGTTCCAGAACCTCGGCGGCCAGCGCACCCACGCCCGCAAGGTCAAGGTGAAGGAGGCGCTGAAGCTCCTGACCGACGAGGAAGCCGCCAAGCTCGTCAACGAAGAGGAGCTGAAGGCGCGCGCGATCACGAACGCCGAGCAGAACGGCATCGTGTTCATCGACGAGATCGACAAGGTCACGCGCCGCCAGGAAACCATCGGCGCCGACGTGTCGCGCGAAGGCGTGCAGCGCGACCTGCTGCCGCTCGTCGAAGGCTCCACCGTGTCGACCAAGTACGGGCCGGTCAAGACCGACCACGTGCTGTTCATCGCCTCGGGCGCCTTCCACCTCTCGAAGCCCTCGGACCTCATCCCCGAACTGCAGGGGCGTCTGCCGATCCGCGTCGAGCTCTCCCCGCTCGGCGTCGAGGACTTCGTGCGGATCCTGACCGAGCCCGACGCGGCGCTCACCACGCAATACGCGGCGCTGATGGCAACCGAAGGCGTGCGCGTCGGGTTCGCACCCGCCGGCGTGCGGCGCATCGCCGAGATCGCGGCGCACGTGAACGAGCGCACCGAGAACATCGGGGCGCGGCGCCTGCACACCGTGATGGAGCGGCTGCTCGAGCGCGTGTCGTACGAGGCGTCGGAGCAGCGCGGCACGGCCGTCACGATCGATGCCGCGTATGTCGATGCGCAGCTCGGCGATCTCGCGAAGGACGAGGATCTGTCGCGGTACATACTGTAGACAGCGTGATGCCGCGCAGGGTCCCGTTCGCGGCGGGTGAGTCGCGCGCACGCCTCGCGCTATGATCGGGAATGCCCGCGACTGATCTTCGCCTCGAGACCGACAGGCTGATCCTGCGCCCCCTCGACCTGCAGGACTTCGAGGCGTTCGCCGCGTTTCATGCCGACCCGGACGCGATGCTTCATCTCGGCGGCGTGCAGCCGCGCGAGGTGGCGTGGCGCACGCTCATGATGATGGCCGGCGCCTGGCATCTGCAGGGCATTTCGATGTTTTCGCTGGTCGAGAAGTCGAGCGGCCGCTGGATCGGGCGCGTCGGGCCGTGGATGCCCGAGGGCTGGCCGGGGCCGGAGGTCGGCTGGGGCATCGTGACCGATCGGCAGGGCCGCGGCTACGCGACCGAAGCGGCGACTGCGACGATCGACTGGGCATTCGGACATCTCGGCTGGACCGAGGTGATCCACACGATCGCACCCGACAATGGGGCCTCACAGGCGGTAGCCGCGAAACTCGGCTCCCGCAATCGCGGGCCGGGCCGACTGCCACCCCCGCTCGAAGACGTGCCGGTGGAGATCTGGGGCCAGACACGCGAGGAATGGCGACACCGATGAAGATGGACGAGACGCGTGACGAGGTCGTCGTCACCCTGGCGCCCGCGGGCCGTACCGCAAAGGCCGCCGACGCCGCGAGCGTGATCTGGCTGCACGGCCTCGGTGCCGACGGCCACGATTTCGTGCCGATCGTTCCGGAACTGCACCTCGCACCACGAGGAGAGCTGCGCTTCGTGTTCCCGCACGCGCCCGTCCGGCCGGTCACGGTGAACAATGGCGTGCCCATGCGCGCGTGGTACGACATCCGCGAGCTGTCCGCCGCCGGGCGCCAGGACGAGGCGGGCGTGCGTGCTTCGGCCGCGCGTGTCGACGCGCTGGTCGAGCGTGAGAGGGGGCGAGGCGTCGCGGCGCAACGTATCGTGATCGCGGGCTTTTCGCAGGGCGGCGCGATCGCGCTGCACGCGGCGCTGCGTTACCCGCAGCGGCTCGGCGGGATCATGGCGCTGTCGACCTACCTGCCGCTGCACGAGAGCGTGGCGCGCGAGGCGAGCGCGGCGAATCGCGACCTGCCGATCCTGATGTGCCACGGGCTCCACGACCCGGTGCTGCCGTACGCGCTCGGCGAACAGTCGCGCGACTTCCTCGCCGCGCTCGGTTACTCGATCACGTGGAAACCGTATCCGATGCAGCACGAGGTGTGCCGCGACGAGATCGGCGACATCGCCGCCTGGCTCACCGCGACGCTGCAGCCTTAGTCACTTCCGGACGGGCGCGAGCCCCTCGGCGACGAACCCCACCTTGCGGTGCGTGCCGTCGCAGAAGGGCTTCTTGCCGGAGTGGCCGCAGCGGCACAGCTTGCACTCGGTCACGCGCCGCACCGTGCGGCCCGTGCCGGTCAGGATCTCGAGATTGCCCTTCACGTGCAGCGGGCCGTTCTCGACCGGGATCACCTCGAGCGGGCCGTTGCGCACCGCGAGCGCAGGCGACTCCTCCGTCGGCACCTCGCCCGTCGCGGTGAAACCCGCGGCGACGTGGCTCGTGTCGCAGAACGGCTTCGTGTTCGACGCCCCGCAGCGGCACAACGTGGCGCGCAGTGCCTCGCCACCGCCGAAGAACCGCAGCTCCGCATGGAACGCGAGCGGGCCGTTCTCGCGCAGGCGCACGGTGTTGACCTTCGGCGCGGATTCCGGTTCACCGCCATCGTGGCGCTCGCAGCTGATCGCGCCCGACGGGCAGTTGCGCGCGATCGACATCAGCACCTCGCTCGACGCCGCGTCGGGGTGGATCCATTCACCGGCGACGTTCGGCACGAACACGTCGGGATGATCGAGCACGCAGTGGCGGGAATGAATGCATTTCGCCGCATCGAACCGCACCGTGACCGACTGGCCGCGCACCACTTCGATCTTGCCGCCCATGTCCGAACCCTCCTGCCTGTCAGCCGCATCCTACGAGCGAGCCTCCGCTGCCGCCCTGTGACCCGTGCTCGCCGGCGTCTAAGGTATGGATGTGCATCGACGCTGGAGAGCCGCCATGGCGGTGTCGGAAGGTTCCTACAATACTATCGGAAGTCGGCCTGTGCGGAATGGTGGAAACTCGCCGGACGGACGCCCTGCAGGGGTGACGCGCTGGCGCGTCGCCGCCGCGCGCGGCGAAATCCAGCGGGCCGCCGCCGTGACGACCGCCACCTGGCGACGGGCGCGCCGCGCGGTGATCGAATTGCTGTACGACAACCGGGCGCAGGTGCATGCCGCAAGTCAGCATCATCATCGGTGATGATCACCAGGTCGTCCGCGCGGGACTGAAGCAGATCCTCGCCTCGCAGCCCGACTTCAAGGTCGTCGCCGAATGCCGCACGGGCAAGGAAGTGATCGCGGCGCTGAAGGACGAGCCCTGCCACGTGGTGCTGCTCGACCTGTCGCTCCCCGACATGTCGGGGCTCGACGTGCTGAAACACGTGCGCTCGCACCACGACAATGTCGCGGTGCTCGTGCTGAGCGGTTATCCGGAGAAGCAGTTCGGCATCAATGTGCTGCGCGCCGGCGCGAACGGCTTCATCAGCAAGGGCGTCGACGACACGGAACTGTTGCGGGCGGTGCGCATCGTCGCACGCGGCGGGCGCTACGTCGGGCCCGAGCTGACCGAACTGCTGCTCGCCGGCATGGACGGCACGGGTGACCAGCCACGCCACGGCGTGCTGTCCGAGCGCGAATTCCAGATCTTCGTGAAGCTCGCCGAGGGCAAGACCGTGACCGAGATCGCCGGCAAGCTCTTCCTCAGCGTCAAGACCGTGAGCACCTACCGTTCGCGCATCCTCGAGAAGATGGGGATGAAGACCAACGCCGACATCACCTACTACGCGATCAAGAACAGCCTGCTGCAGTGATCATGCCGACCGAAAGCCGCGCACCGGGCCGTAACGGCCGATCACCGGGCGATGCGCGCGTGGCGCGGGACGAGGGTCTGCGCATCCTCCTGATCGAGGATTCGCGCCTGCTGCGCGACCGGCTGGTCGGCATGCTGACCGTGCCCGGCGTCCTGCGGGTGACCGGCACCGCCGAAACCGAGCAGGAAGCGCTCGACCTGATCGACGCGCACGATTACGACGCGCTGGTCGTCGATGTCGAGCTGCGCCAGGGCAGCGGCATCACGGCGATCCGCCACGCGCGCAAGGCGTACGAGAGCCGCGGCCAGCCGCTGATCATCGTGCTGACGAACTACTCGCTGCCGACGGTCGAGCAGCGTTGCCTGAGCGCCGGCGCCGACCATTTCCTCGACAAGATGCAGCAATTCGCCGAAGTGCGCCCGCTGCTCGAGCGCCGCCGGCGCGAGGGCGGCGGCGGTCCCTGACCGGCTACGCCGCGGCGCCGTCCGCGAACGGCACGAGGACGTCGAGGCGCGTGCCCGTACCGGGCGTACTCTGGATCTCGAACGTGCCGTTCAGGCTCACGACACGATGGCGCATCCCGGCGAGGCCGTGCGAGCTGCGCACCTTCCCGGCCTCCATGCCGACACCGTCATCGCTCACGGCCAGGTGATACCCGGCCGTACCGACCTCGAAACTCATCTCGACGTGCCGCGCGCGCGCATGGCGGATGATGTTGGTCAGCGATTCCTGCCCGACCCGGAACAACGCGATCGCGAGTGATTGCGGAATGGGGCCCGCCTCGTCCGGGATCGTCGTGCGGCACTCGAGGCCCGCGCGCTTGCAGGTCTCGTCGAAGTACGCCTCGAGCGCGGTCGGCAGGCCGAAGTGGTCGAGCAGGGCCGGCCGCAGGTTCTCGACGACGCGGCGCTTGACGTTCATCGCCTCGGTGACCGTGCGCACGAGTTCGCCGAGCTTGTCGCGCACCTCCTGTTCCATCGTCACCGAGCGCCCCTGCAGCCAGGCGAGATCCATGTTCGCGGCGGTCAGCAGCCCGCCGAGTTCGTCGTGCAGGTCGCGCGCGAGATCGGCCTTCTCCTGCTCCGACGCGCTCTGCAGGTGGGTCGAGAGGCGGGAAAGCTCCCGCGTGCGGTCCTCGATGATCACCTCGAGCCGCCGCCGCTCGTGCTCCTCCTCGAAGCGCTGCTCCTCGCGGCGCAGCGTGTCGGACACGAACAGTCGCACGACGAGCACGATCAGCGCGAGCGTGAGCAGCGCGAGCGCGGCGAAGGCGTAGCGCGACAGCACGAGACTCTTCGCCTGCTCCTCGCGCAACGACGCGAGGCGCTGGTCGAGGACCTGGATCAACGCCTCCGCGCCGGCGCGGAACTGGTCCATCACCTTGCGCCCTTCGCCGGTCCGCAGGATCGCCATGGCATTGGCGCGATCGCCCCGCTGCGTCAGCGAGATCGACGCCGTGACCTCCGCGATCTTGAGACTGCGCAGCTCCTCGAGTTTCGTCACGTGCTCGAGGACTTCCGCGTCGTTCGCGGCGAGCGTGCGTATCCGCGCGCTGATGACCTGCAGGTCGGGCAGGACGCTCCGGTAGGGCGCGAGGTAGCGGCTGTTGGTCGTGAGGAGATAGCCGCGCTGCGCGCTCTCGAGATCGACGAGCTGCGAGCGCATCGCGATCACTTCGTTCTGCATGCCGAGCGTGCGGTTGACGCTCTCGGCGGCGATGCGGATGCGGCTCACCGACCATTCGTTCACGACATAGACGCCGATGCCGAGCAGCGAAATCGCCACGATCGGCAACCAGATCGAACCCGGCATCAGGCGCAGACCGTCCCAGAAGTCGAGATGGACGCCGCGATACTGCCGCCAGGGCAGTCCATGGTCCTCTACCATCGGCGGGATGCTAGCAGGCGCCCGGGCCGCGCGGGGGGCGCAAAAAGGAGACGCCTCCACGGTCGTGGAGGCGTCCCGGATGGCCGGCACTCTACGGGGGGAAGAGGCCGGCGATGCAAGGGTGAGGATACGCGCGACGAGACCGCGTACCAGACCGCGAGCGGCCATCCGGGCGTAGGAGGCGGCTGACAGGTGCGGGCCGCGCAGCGGCGTCGTATGCTGCCGCGACATGACGACGTACGCCGCAATCACCGGCTGGGGCAAGTGCCTGCCCCCCGCCGTGCTCACCAATCACGATCTCGCCGGCATGCTCGAGACGAGCGACGAGTGGATCACGAGCCGCACGGGCATCCGCGAGCGCCGTGTGTCCCACGTGCCGATGGCGGACATGGCGCATGTCGCCGCGGAACGAGCCCTCGCCTGCGCCGGCGTGTCGGGCAAGGACATCGAGCTCATCGTGTTCGGCACCTGCAGCTTCGAGGACCAGGTGCCGAACATGGCGTCTGGCCTGCAGCAGCGCATCGGCGCCACGGGTTGCGCGGCGATGGATGTCAACACCGCCTGCACGAGCTTCCTGTACGGCCTCTCGACCGCAACCGCGTTGATTCGCGGCGGCGTCGTACGCAATGCCCTGGTGGTCGGCGCCGAGATCATCACGCCGTACATGGACTGGACCGATCGCAATGTCGCGGTGCTGTTCGGCGACGGTGCCGCCGCCGTCGTGCTGCAGGCGAGCGATGCGGAGCAGGGGCTCCTCGCCGAGAAGCTCGGCTGCTTCGGCGATGCGCGCGAGATCCTGCGCATCCACGGCATGGGCGGCACGTACGCGAACCAGGGGCGCCTGTATGGCGTCACCTCCTGGCAGTTCGAAGGGCAGGAAATCTTCAAGCGCGCGGTGCTCGGCATGAGCGAGGCGTGCGAGGCCGCTCTCGCCAGGCGTGAACTCACGGCCGACGACATCCAGCTGGCCGTGCCTCACCAGGCGAACCTGCGGATCATCGAAGCGGTCGCGAAGCGCGCGGGCATCCCGATGGAGCGCGTATTCACGAACGTGCAGCGCTACGGCAACATGTCGTCCGCGACCGTGCCGGTCGGGCTGTGCGAGGCGCTCGAGGAAGGGCGGGTTCCGAAGCACGGCTGGCTGCTGCTGCCGGCCTTCGGCGGCGGCCTCACCTTCTGCGCCCATCTCGTGCGCTGGGGCGACCGGGTGACGCCGCTCGACACCACGGATATCGAACTGCCGCCGTGCGAGCGCACGGCGGTCGAGTTGATCCGCGAGGTCGCCGCACGCAAGGTCACACCCGCTGCGACCCCCGCGCGCGCGTAGCCTGCGCCGCGGCGCTACTTCCTGGCGGGCTTGCCGGCGCCCTTCTTCTTCGCGGCCGGCTTCTTCGGGCGAGTCTTGCCGAACGAACCCTTGTAGATCTTGCCGCGGCGGCTGCGGCCATCACCCTTGCCCATGAGTCACTCCGGTGGTGCTGAAAGGGCCGCGAGTCTAGCAGCCCGCCGCGCGCCGTTCACCGGTAGCGCGCCAGGATCCGTTCGAGCCCCCTGGCGCCCGGCGACAGCATTTCCGGCGTGAGGCTGTTGAGCGGCACGTCGGGCGTGTCGTTCAGCTCGTGGAACTCCTTCTGCGTCGCATCGACATAGAGGAGCCCGGTGACGAACTCGCCCTCCTTCAGGCGCGCCTGGATGTAGGCGCTCGCGGCGACGCGATCGGTCGGGTCGTAGTCCGGCGCGACCTTGTGCAGCACGATGCGGCTGCCGTCGTGCAGCACGACGGGCAGTGTCGCGCCCGCGGCGTAGTCGGCGACGATCTCGCGCTGGAACGGCACGAAATCCGCGTTGACCACCGGCTCGTAGTGTTCGCGCGTGTAGGCATAGCTCTTGGTCGAGCCCTCGTGGTCGTTGAACGTGACGCAGGGCGAGATCACGTCGATCAGCGCGAAACCCCGGTGACGCAGGCCCGCCTGCAGCAGCGGCACGAGCTGCTCCTTGTCGCCCGAGAAGCTGCGGGCGACGAACGACGCGCCGAGATTCATCGCGAGCAGCACCGGGTCGATCGGCGGCTGGCGGTTCACTTCGCCCTTCTTCGCCTTCGAACCGATGTCCGCCGATGCCGAGAACTGCCCCTTCGTGAGGCCGTACACGCCGTTGTTCTCGATCACGTACAGCATGTTCAGGTTGCGGCGGATCGCATGGCAGAACTGCCCGAGGCCGATCGACAGCGTGTCGCCGTCGCCCGATACGCCGACGTAATGCAGGTTGCGGTTGGCGGCGTTGGCGCCCGTCGCGATCGACGGCATCCGGCCGTGCACCGAGTTGAAGCCGTGTCCGCCGCTCGCGAAATAGGCGGTCGTCTTCGACGAGCAGCCGATGCCCGAGAGCTTGACGAGGTTCTGCGGTTCGAGCGACTCGCCCCAGATCGCCTCGGTCAGCGCGGCGGTGATCGAATCGTGGCCGCAGCCGGCGCACAGGGTCGACAGCGCCCCTTCATAGTCGCGGCGTGTGAGGCCGAGGCCATTGCGCGGCAGCGAGGGGTTCCTGACTTTCGGCTTCGGGATATACGTCATGGTGTGGCTCCGTCGCGCTCAGGCGCCGTGGGCCGGGCCGACCGATCGCAGCGGCTTCGGCGCGACTTCGGCCAGCACGCCCTCGATGATGAAGCTCGAGGAGATCGGCAGGCCGCTGTAGTGCAGCAGCGAACGCAGTTTCGACTTGTCGACCGGCGTTTCGAGCGTCAGCAGCGAGCGCAGCTGCGCATCGCGGTTCTGCTCGACGACGAACAGGAGCCGGTGGCTGTCGAGGAAGCGTTCGACTTCGTCGTTGAAAGGGAAAGCGCGTACGCGCAGGTAATTCGCGCTCACGCCCATGCCGGTGAGCACGGCGAGCGCCTCCCGTACCGCGCCGTCGCTGCTGCCCGCCGCGACGATGCCGACATCGGTGCGGCCCGCCGCCATTTCGATCACGGGGCGCGGCACGAAGCTGCGCGCGGTATGGAACTTGCGCACCAGGCGATCGACGACGACCTGGTACTCCGCGGCATCTTCCGTGTACGCGCCGTACTGGTTGTGCCCCGAGCCGCGCGTGAAATACGCCGCCTTCGGGTGCACGCCGGGCAGCGTACGGTAGGTGATGCCGTCCTCGTCCTTGTCGAGGAAGCGGTGGAACTTCTCGAGCTTGACGATCTCCGCGAGCGGCAGCACCTTGCCCCGGTCGGCCTTCCAGCCGTCGTCCCACGTGAGTTCGCGGCACATCCAGTCGTTCATGCCGATGTCGAGGTCCGACAGCACCATCACGGGTGTCTGCAGCCGCTCGGCGAGGTCGAAGGCCGCCACCGCGAAATGGAAACACTCCTCCGGATTGGCCGGATAGAGGCACACGTGCTTCGTGTCGCCGTGCGACGCGTAGGCGCAGAGGAGCACATCGCACTGCTGCGTGCGGGTCGGCATGCCGGTCGAGGGGCCGACGCGCTGCACGTCGAATATGACGGCCGGGACCTCGGCGTAGTACCCGAGGCCGAGGAATTCGTTCATCAGCGAAATGCCCGGGCCCGAGGTCGCGGTGAACGCCCGCGCACCATTCCACGATGCGCCGAGCACCATGCCGATCGCGGCGAGTTCGTCCTCGGCCTGGATGAACGCGAAGCTCTTGCGGCCGGTCGCCGGATCGACACGCCACTTCTCGCAGAAGCTCTTGAAGGCATCCATCACCGATGTCGACGGCGTGATCGGATACCACGCGCCGACCGTGGCGCCGGCGAACATCGCGCCGAGGCCAGTCGCCGTGTTGCCGTCGATCAGGATGTGCCCGCCGGTCTTGTCCATCGGCTTGCAGTGCAAAGGCAGTGGGCAGGCGATATTCGCCTTCGCGTAGTCGTAGCCGAGCTGGATCGCCTGCATGTTGCTGTCGACCAGCTGCGGTTTTTTCGCGTAGGTTTCCGCCAGCAGTTCGCGCACGCGCGCGAGGTCGAGGTCGAGCAGCGCCGCGAGCACCCCGGCGTAGCAGATGTTCTTCATCAGGATGCGCGTGCGCACGCCGTTGAAGTTCTCGTTGCACAACTGCGCGAGCGGCACGCCGATCACGGTGATGTCCTCGCGCGTGAACAGCGCGGGCCGCGACCAGGTGGAATCGTAGATCAGGTAGCCGCCGGTGGCGACCTCGCGCACGTCCTTGCCGTAGGTTTCCGCGTTCATCGCCACCATGATGTCGACGCGGCCCGAGCGCGCGACGTGGCCGTCGCGCGAGACGCGGATCTCGTACCAGGTGGGCAGCCCCTGGATGTTCGACGGGAAATAGTTCTTCCCCATCACCGGGATGCCGCTGCGGAAAATCGCCTTCATCAGCAGGGAGTTGGCACTGGCGGAGCCCGTGCCGTTCACCGTTGCTATCTTGATGGCGAAGTCGTTTACGCGATCTTGGGCAGGGACGGCTGGCATGTTGGCGGCTGATCCTCGGCGTGCGGCCACGCCACGTGCGACTTCTGCATATCCCAGGCGGCCGTCGGGCAGCGCTCGGCGCACAGGCCGCAGTGCACGCAGAGGTCTTCGTCCTTCACCATCACGCGACCTGTCTGCTTCAGTGGCGCCGACACGTACAGCGGCTGTTCCAGGTTCTTCGCCGGCGCGCGCAGGCGCGTGCGCAGTTCGGCCTCTTCGCCGTCCGCGGTGATCGTGAGGCAGTCGGTCGGGCAGATGTCGATGCAGGCATCGCATTCGATGCACAGCTTCGCCTCGAACACGGTCTGGATGTCGCAATTGAGGCAGCGCTGCACCTCGGCGGCGGTCTGCTCGGCCGTGTAACCGAGTTCGACCTCGATGTTGAGCTTCTTGAAGCGCTCCTTCAGCGACACGTGCGGCACCAGCCGCCGCTCGGCGGGGTTGTAGTCGTTGCTGTACGACCACTCGTGCATGCCCATCTTGCGGCTCTGCAGGTTGATGCCCGGCGCGAGGCGCTCGGTCACCGCCTCGCCCCGGCAATGCCGATGGATGGAGATCGCGGCCTGGTGGCCGTGCTCGACGGCCCAGATGATGTTCTTCGGCCCGAACGCGGCGTCGCCGCCGAAGAACACGCCCGGGCGCGTGGACTGGAAGGTCTTCGGGTCGACCTTCGGCACGCTCCACTTGTCGAACTCGATGCCGAGATCGCGCTCGATCCACGGAAAGGCGTTCTCCTGGCCGATCGCGAGGATCACGTCGTCGGCCGCCAGGAACTCCTCGCCGGTGACGCGTTCGGCGGTGATACCGCCCCCGGCGTCGAGGTCGTATTCCATGACGTCGAACAGCATGCCGGTGAGCTTGCCGTTCTCGACCACGAACCGCTTCGGCGAGCGGTTGACGACGATGCCGACGTTCTCCTCCTCCGCGTCCTCGAGTTCCCAGTCGGACGCCTTGAAGAACTGCCGCGGCTTGCGTGCCATCACCTTCACGTGCTGCGCCCCGAGACGCAACGACGTGCGGCAGCAGTCCATCGCCGTGTTGCCGACGCCGATGATCAGCACCTCGCGGCCGATCGATTTCACGTGTTCGAACGCGACCGACTCGAGCCAGTCGATGCCGATGTGGATGTTCGCCGCGCCCTCGTCCCGACCCGGCAACTTCAGGTTCTTGCCCTTCGGCGCACCCGAGCCGACGAACACGGCATCGAACCCGCCGCGCGCGAGCAGGTCCTGCATGCTCTTCACGGGATGGTTCAGTTTCAGGTCGGCGCCCATGCCGATGATCACGCCGATCTCCTCGTCGAGCACCGCCTGCGGCAGGCGGAACGACGGGATGTTCGTGCGCATCAGGCCGCCCGGCTCGCCGAACTGCTCGAAGATCGTCACGCGGTAGCCGAGCGGCAGCAGGTCGTTGGCGACCGTGAGGGACGCGGTGCCGGCACCGATGCAGGCGATGTGCTTGCCGTTCTTCTGTGCCGGAATCTTCGGCAACCGGTCCGCGAACGCGTCCTTGTGGTCCGCCGCGACGCGCTTCAGGCGGCAGATCGCCACCGGCTTGTCTTCCACGCGGCTGCGACGGCAGGCGGGCTCGCAGGGGCGGTCGCACACGCGTCCGAGAATCCCGGGAAAGACATTCGCTTCACGATTCACCATGTACGCATCGGTGAAGCGGCCCTGCGCGATCAGCCGGATGTATTCCGGTACATCGGTATGCGCGGGACAGGCCCACTGGCAGTCGACAACTCGATGGTAGTAGTCCGGATGGGACGTATCGGTGGGTGGCATTCGACGAAGCGGAACTACGACGCCACAAGCGGCGGGCCGTCGGCCAAGTATAAGCGAACAGCGGGCGGCGGGCAGCCAGAAGGGGCGGGCGGCCAGTGGCGAACGGCGGGCGGCGAACGGCGAACAGCCAGAATGGGCGGGCCGCGTACGGCCCGCCCCTGCCCGCAGTGCGGGCAGGTCGCGCGCCTCTGGCTGGTCGCCGTTCGCTGTTCGCCGTTCGCCGCCTTGGCCGTGTGCCGCGCGCGGCGCGTCGAATGAGCGATAATGGCGAGTACGATGGCCACGTTGTCCTGTTCCCTGATCCGCCTGCGCCGCAAATCGAGGTTGCTCACCGTCAGCTTCGACGATGGGCGCACTTTCGACCTGCCGTTCGAGTTCCTGCGCGTCAATTCGCCGTCGGCGGAGGTGCAGGGTCACGGGCGCGGCCAGCGGGTCCTGGTGACCGGCAAGGAGAATGTGCGGATCGATGCCGTGGAACCCGTGGGCCACTACGCCGTGCGCCTCGTGTTCGACGACGGCCACGACACGGGGCTCTACACCTGGAAATACCTGCACGAACTGGGTCGGCAACTCGAGATGCCGCCGTCGCAGGAAGGCGCGCAACAACGCGCCAGGGAATAAAAAAGGGCCGGGCACTTTGCGGCGCCCGGCCCTCAGACCCCCGTATCGACAGCCCTCGCGGGCTCGAACGTGGCGCGGATTGTCAGCGAAATTCCGCGGACTTGTAAAGACGCAACAGCCGTTCCACGGCTCCCGTCCGTACTGCGGCGCAGGGCGGCGCGCTAGAATGACCACCCGAACGAGGTCCGGAATTGAGCCCGAGCGCGACAGACAGCACCACCGATTTCGGCTACGAGCGCGTTCGCCGCGAAGACAAGGCGCACCGCGTGCGGGGCGTCTTCGACTCGGTGGCCGACAACTACGACCTGATGAACGACCTGATGTCCGGTGGCGTGCACCGGCTGTGGAAGCGTTTCGCGTTGTCGTTGACGGGGCTGCGCCCGGGACAGATCGCGCTCGATGTCGCCGGCGGCACGGGCGACATCGCGCTCGGGCTCGCGAAACAGGTCGGTTCCCGGGGGCTCGTCGTATTGACCGATATCAATGCCGCGATGCTCGCGCACGGGCGCGACCACCTGATCGACGCGGGGCGCCTGCGCGGCGTCGAGTGCGTGCAGGCGAACGCCGAACGGCTGCCGTTCGCCGACGGGAGTTTCCACTGCGTGACGATCGCGTTCGGGCTGCGCAACGTGACCGACAAGCCGCAGGCGCTCGCGTCGATGCGGCGCGTGCTGAAGCCGGGCGGGCAACTCATCGTGCTCGAGTTCTCGCGACCCGCCGACGCGCTGCGCCCGCTCTACGATGCCTATTCGTTCAGGCTGCTGCCGCTGCTCGGCCGCGTCGTCGCGAAGGATGAGGCGAGCTATCGCTATCTCGCCGAATCGATCCGCATGCATCCCGACCAGGACACGCTGCTCGCGATGATGCAGGACGCCGGCCTCGAAGGTTGTCGCTACCACAACCTCACCGGCGGCATCGTCGCGGTACACCGCGGCTACCGGTACTGAGCCGGACGATGTTCACGGAAGCCGCCGGGCGCCTGCTCAACCGCAACCTGCCGCGCTCGCCGCGCGCCCGCGCGCTGTGCGCCGAACTCGCCGGCAAGGGTGTCGCGGTCTCGGTCGATGGTCTTGCACTGCGCGCCGTGCTGCGCTCCGACGGTGAGCGGCTCTCGCTGCTGCGGAGCGACGCCGATCCGGCTGGTGCGGAGTTTCACGGCACGCCGATCAGTCTCCTCGCGCTCGCGGGCCCTGACGCCGAAGACGTGATCCGTCGCGGCGACGTGCGCGTCGACGGCGATGCGCAGCTCGCGCAGCAGTTTCGCGAACTCGTGCGCCTGCTCCGGCCCGACATCGAGGAGGAGATGGCGCAGCTCATCGGCGACGCCGCGGCCCACCGTCTCGGGCGCGCCGCGGCCGGCGTGCTCCGTTTCGGCCGCCGGCTCGCGACCACGGGCACACGCAACATCGCGGAATACCTCGCGCACGAGCGCGCCGACCTCGTGCCTCGCGCCGAGGCGGAGGCGTTCTTCGCCGACGTCGACCGTGCGCGCGAGGACATCGACCGCCTCGCCGCGCGCATCGCGCAGCTCACGCCGCCGGGGCCGGGTTGAAAGCGCGCGTGCTCGCGCGCCTGATCGAGATCCAGCGCGTGCTCGTGCGGCACGGGCTCGACGACTTCGTGCGGGCGACGCACCTGTATCGCCCGCTGCGTTACCTGCACCTCGCCTCGCCGTGGGCCTGGTTCGCCCGTCGCCACGGCGCCTCGCGCGGCGAGCGCCTGCGGCTCGCGCTCGAGGAGCTCGGCCCGATCTTCGTCAAGTTCGGACAGGCCGTGTCGACACGCCGCGACCTGCTGCCGCTCGACATCGCGGACGAGCTCGCGAAGCTGCAGGACCGCGTGCCGCCGTTTCCGGGCGGGATCGCACGCGCGACCATCGAGCAGGCATACGGCCAACCGGTCACGACCGTCTTTCGCAACTTCGACGAAACCCCGCTCGCCGCAGCGTCGATCGCGCAGGTGCACGTCGCACACCTCGAGGACGGCCGCGAAGTCGTCGTCAAGGTGTTGCGTCCCGGCATGCGGGAGGTGATCGAGCGCGACCTCGAGGTGCTCGATGCGCTCGCGGCGCTCGCCGAACGGTGGTGGAAGGGCAGCGGGCGGCTGCGGCCGATCGAGGTGGTGCAGGAGTACCGGAAGACGGTCCTCGACGAGCTCGACCTGATGCGCGAAGCCGGCAATGCCTCGCAGCTGAAGCGCAACTTCGAGGGCTCCGACCTCCTGTACGTGCCGGAGGTGCACTGGGACCTGTGTCGCGCCGACGTGATGGTGATGGAGCGCATCCGCGGCATCCAGATCAGCGACATGGCGCAGTTGCGCGCCAGGGGCACCGACATCCGCGCGCTCGCCGTGAACGGCGTCGAGATCTTCTTCACACAGGTGTTCCGGCACAATTTCTTTCACGCCGACATGCATCCGGGCAACATTTTCGTGCTGGTCGACGACCCGGCCCATCCGCGCTACGCGGCAATCGACTTCGGAATCGTCGGCACCCTCGATCCGCGCGACCAGCATTACCTCGCCGAGAACTTCCTCGCGGTGTTCGACCGCAACTACCGGCGCGTCGCGGAACTGCACCTCGAATCGGGCTGGGTGCCGCCGCACACACGGGTCGACGAGATGGAATCGGCCGTGCGCACGGTCTGCGAACCGATCTTCCAGAAGCCGCTGAAGGACATTTCCTTCGGCACGGTGCTGCTGCGCCTGTTCGAGATCTCGCGCCGCTTCGACATGCGCATCCAGCCGCAGCTGATCCTGCTGCAGAAGACGCTGCTCAACATCGAGGGACTCGGCCGCGAGCTCTATCCCGATCTCGACGTCTTCGCGACCGCGAGTCCGATCCTGCGCGCGTGGATGCGCGAACGGGTGAGCGGGCGCCAGCTCGTCGAGGGCTTGCGCGCACAGCTGCCGGAGCTCGTCGCGGCGCTGCGCAGCCTGCCGCCGCTGATCAGCGGCGCCGTCCAGCGCGCGCAGGACGGCTCGCTGCGACTGCAGGTCGAGGCGCGGGGCGTCGACGAGCTGCGGCGCGCTCTGCACGATACGCAACGACGGCGCGATCGCATGCTGTTCGCCGCCGCGGCGCTCCTCGGCGGCATCGTCTGGCTCGCACTCGACCGTGATCCCGCGTGGCCCGGCTGGGCGCTGGTGGCGGTCGCGACGCTCATGGCCCTCTCGACGCGTCGTACCCGAGGCGCATAGGCGCGGCCACACGCCCGCCATCGCGCGCTCGCGGCGCGCAGGTCCGGCCACACGTCCGGCGTCGCGCGCTCGCGGCGCGCAGGCCCGGCCACACGTCCGGCGTCGCGCGGGCGCGACGCGCGGGCGCGGCCACACGTCCGGCGCCTCGCGGGTCGAGCGCACCGTCTACCGACGGTGTGCCCTCGTCGCGGCGGCGCTCGGCGCATGGGCTCACCGGGATCTGAAGGAAGAGTGGACGCCTCGCGCAGCTCGCCGCTCCTCGGCGCTCTCCACGCTCGTTACCGGACGTGTGGCCGCGCCCGTACGCCGAGCAACGTGCGGCGGGTACAGAGGTGTGACCGTCGACGCGCGCGGAGGATCGGCGCATCGCTCCTGAGCGACCACCGGCAACGCGGCGTCGACATCGGGCGACGAACGTGGAGAGCGCCGAGACACGGCGAGCCGCGCGAGGCGACTGCCGACGATTCTGCTGCCGCGACACAATGCGCCGAGCGCCGCCGTGTCGAGGGCACGCCGCCGCGGGCGGCGCGCTCGACCCGTGAGGAGACTGATGTCGACGCTGCGGCGCCGGTCGCCGTTCAGGCGCGTGCTTCGATCCAGAGCCCCAGCGCCCGCGCGCACAGTTCGCCGTCCTCGTCGAACAGCGCCGTACCGACGACATGCTTGCGCCCGCTCGAACCGAGGCGCCAGCCGATCACCACGCAGGGCTCGTCGATGTGCACGCGCCGATCGACGTGGACCGTGAACTCGCCGAGCAGCATCGGCCGCTCGACCTGCGCGGCGAAATAGCCGGGACAGTCGAGCGCGGCCGACATGTACTCGCCGGAGACCTTGCCGTCATCGCCGGCGAGTGAGGCATCCGGGACCCACGGCGCGGCGACGATGCCCTCTCCCCAGGGCCCCGCGAAGATACGCAGCCCGTCGCCCCGCTCGCGGCGGGTGCCGCAGACGAAACATTCCGGAAAGTCGTGGTGCCGGAAGCCGCTGTAGTGCCGCGACGCTTCGAGCGCCGCTTCATAGGGCGGCGGCGGCGGCGCGACGGGCAGCCTGCTGTCCATCGCACGCGCCTCGGCGATGGCCGTATCGCCGCTGGCAATGCGCAGCACCACGCCGTCGCGCTTCACGATCATCGGCTCCTCGAGCGGCGGCGGCGCGAGGAGCCGCACCGTGACCGGGCCCGGTGAACGTGCCGATACGAGGCCCGCGAAGTAGCCACCGTTGGCGGAGCTCTCCGGGCCGCGAAACCGGTTCGCGACGGTGATGACGTCGACGTCTTGCATAGCCCCCTCGCCGCCTTCCCCGCCGGCCGGGGTCCGAATCTACCGCGATGGGGCCGCCCACGCCATGCGCCACAGCCCCCAGCCGGCCAGGGCGCCGCCGAGCGCCCCGAGCGCGAGTAGCAGCAGCGAACCGTGCAGGGCGGGAACCACCGCGCCCATCGTCACGGCCATGATCATGATCGCGACGAATCCCTGTACCGACGACACGGCGCCGCGCGTGTCGGGGAACAGGTCGAGCAGGCGCAGCGTGATGATCGGCCCCACGAGTTGCACGCCGTAGGCCACGGCGAAGATGAGCCCCTGCTGGACCGGGACCGGCACCGACGGCGCGACCGCCAGCGCGACGCTCGCGACGAGCGCCGCAGTCACCGAGACCATGAAGCCCGCCTGGCACTGCACGCGCGGCGACACGCGCCCGGCCATGCGGCCCGACGTGAAGGCCCCCGCGATGAACCCGCCGATCACCGGGAGGAACAGCATCGCGAACTGCGTTTCACCGAGCTGCCAGCGCTCGAGCACGATCGCGGGCGCCGCGCCGATGTAGGCGATCACCGAGGCGAAGTGCAAGCCGACCGCGAGCGACAGCAACAGGAATTCGCGATGGGTCGCGATGCGCCACGAGAGCCCGATCAGCGAGCCGAACTGCAACGCGAATCGCCGCTCCGGCGGATGCGTCTCGGGCAACCGCCACCAGCTGACGATCACCATCGCGAGGCCGAGCAACACGAGGAACAGGAACACGGCGCGCCAGCCGAACCACACGTGCACCCAGCCACCGATCACCGGCGCGACCGCCGGTGCGAAGCCGAACAGCATCGTGATCATCGACATCAGGCGCTGCGCCTCGTGCCCGGCGTAGAGGTCGCGCACCACCGCGCGCGCGACGACCATGCCCGCGCCGGCGGTCGCGCCCTGCAGCGCGCGAAACACGAGCAGCGAGCCGAAATCCGGCGCGAGCGTGCACGCGAGCGAGGCGAGCGTGTAGAGCGATACGCCGGTGAGGATCACGCGCCGGCGCCCGTAGGCGTCCGACAGCGGCCCGTGGAGCAGCAGCGTGAGCCCGTAGGGCACGAGGTACACGGTGATGGTCTGCTGCAGTTGCAGCGCCGTGAGCGAAAACTCCTGCGCGATCGCGGGAAACGACGGGAAGAAAGTGTCGAGCGAGAACGGGCTCAACATCGACAGGAACGCGAGCAATGCAGCGAGCCCGAGCGTCGGGCTCGGGTTGGGTTGATGCGTCATGCGGTGGCGGGTCGCAATGCCCGCAGCCAGGCGGCCGGATCCTCCCCGCGCTCGAGCACCTCGACGAGCGCCGAGCCGACGATGACGCCGTCGACGTGGCCGGCGAGCCGCGCGACCTGCTCCGCCGAGCGGATGCCGAAGCCGGCGCACACCGGTACGCTCGTCGCCGCGCGCACGCGGTCGAGGTAGGCGATCGCATCGTCCGGCACCGCGACGCGGCGGCCCGTCGTGCCCGTCATCGTGACCGCATACACGAAGCCACGGCTCGCGGCGCAGACTTGCGCGAGCCGCCCGGGGGTCGTGACGGGCGTCGCCATCTGCACGAGCGCGATGCCGCGCGCCTCGAGCGATTCACGCAGCGCACCGCCCTCGTCGAACGGCAGGTCGGGCACGATGAACCCGGCGACGCGCGCCTGCTCCGCGGCCGCGGCGAGCTCCGCGTAGCCGAACGCGTGCAGCGGATTGAGATAGCTCATCAGCAGCAGCGGCGCCGCCACGGGCGGCATCGCCGCGAGTTCCCCGAGGATCCAGCGCAGCGTCACGCCCTGCGCGAGCGCGGCGCGGCTCGAGCGCTGGATCGTCACGCCGTCCGCCATCGGATCCGTGAACGGCACGCCGATCTCGACCACATCGGCCGCGCCCGCCACCGCCGCGAGGTCGGCACGGAAACGCTCGCGGCGCGGATACCCCGCCGTGAGAAAGGCGACGAGCGCCGGCCCGCCGCGCGTACCCGCCGCCCGGATCGCCGCTTCGATGCGCGCGTGCGGCGCAAGCGCCCGCGACGCGGCGCTCATGCGCGCCCCGCTTCGATCTGCGCGATCAGCGTGCGTTGCAGTGTCGGCATGTCCTTGTCACCCCGGCCCGAGAGGCCTATCAGGATCCGCTTGCCGGGATGCGCGGCGGCCCAGCGGCGCGCGCCGGCGAGCGCGTGGGCGCTCTCGAGCGCGGGCAGGATACCTTCGGACTCGCAGCATTCCTTCACCGCGGCGAGCGCCTCGTCGTCGCTCGCCACCTCGTAACGCACGCGCCCCACGGCCTGCAGCAACGCATGCTCCGGGCCGACTCCCGGATAGTCGAGCCCGGCGGAGATCGAATGCGTTTCCTGGATCTGGCCATCCGGATCCTGCAGCAGCATCGAGTACGCCCCCTGCAGGATGCCCGGGCGACCGAGCGCGAGTGTCGCGGAATGCTCGCCGAGCGCGCGGCCATGTCCGCCCGCCTCGATGCCGACGATCTCGACCGCGGTATCCGCGAGGAACGGGTGGAAGAGGCCGATCGAATTCGAGCCGCCGCCCACGCAGGCGATGAGCGCGTCCGGCAAGCCGCCCGCGGCGTCGAGCAGCTGCGCACGCGCTTCGCGCCCGATGATCGTCTGCAGCTGCCGCACCAGGAGCGGGTAGGGATGCGGCCCTATCGCGGAACCGAGGAGGTAGTACGTGCCGAGCGGATCGGCGACCCAGTCGCGCAGTGCCTCGTCGACCGCCGCGCGCAGTGTGCGGTCCCCTTCGGTCACGGGCATCACCTGCGCGCCGAGCAGGCGCATGCGCCCGACATTCGGCGCCTGGCGCTCCATGTCGAGCGCGCCCATGTAGACCGTGCAAGGCAGGCCGACGCGCGCGCAGGCCGCGGCGCTCGCCACGCCGTGTTGCCCGGCCCCGGTCTCGGCGACGACACGGCGCGCGCCGAGACGCTTCGCGAGCAGCGCCTGGCCGATCGCGTTGTTGATCTTGTGCGCACCCGTATGCGCGAGGTCTTCGCGCTTCAGCCACACCTCGGCACCCCAGCGCGCGCCGAGGCGACGCGCATGCGTGAGCGCGGTCGGCCGCCCGACCCAGCCGCGCAGCTCGTCGGCGAGCTCGCGCTCGAAATCCGGGGTGCCGAGATGCGCGCGCAGCCCCGCTTCGAGTCGTTCGATCGCGGGAATCAGGGTCTCCGGTACGTAGCGGCCACCGAACGGCCCGAAGCGCCCGCGCGCATCGGGGAATGCTCCGGCGATCTCGGCGTCCAGCAGCTGCCGGCGGTCCTGCGCGGTCATGGCGGTCATCTTTCAGTTCTCCCGATGGGCGGCGCGTGCAGCCGCCACGAAACGTGCGATCTTCCCCGCACTCTTCTCGCCCGGCGCGCTCTCCACGCCGCTCGACACGTCGACACCCCACGGCTGCACCGCGCGGATCGCCATGCCGATATTGTGCTCGTCGAGCCCGCCGGCGAGCACGAGCTCGACGCCGCGCGCGCGCAGTGCCGCGGCGCTCGCCCAGTCGGTCACGACCCCGGCACCGCTCACCGGCCCCTCGAACAGCACGCGTGCCGGCACCGGCCCCGGCAGGTCGCGTCCGGCACGCAGCACGGGCAGGCGTTCGAGCGCCGCAGGCAGGGCGAGGTCCGCGAAATCCTCGAGATCGGTCTGCAGCACGTCCGGGCGAAAGTCCGTGAGGACCGCGGCCAGTGCGTCCGGCCCGGGATGCCGCATCACGGCCACGCAACGCGCCCGGCCGCGTGCCGGCGCGGCGAGCCGCGCCGCCCGCGCGGGCTCGATGCATCGTACCGAGGGCGCGAACACGAAGCCGATGGCATCGGCGCCCGCTTCGAGTGCGCAGCCGACCGCCTCGGGCGACGTCATCCCGCAGATCTTGACCCACAATGCGCTGCTAGCCATGGGACGCGCGCTCCGTGCGGGCACGGCGCCCCGCCTCGAGCATCGCGCCGAGCAGCTCGCCCGGCGCCGCGTGCTTCATCAGCGCGCTGCCGACGAGCGCGAGGTCGTAGCCCGCCGCGGCGAGTCGCGCGGCATCGGCCGCCGTGTCGAGCCCGCTCTCCGCGACGCGCGGCACGTGGCGCGGCAGGCGCGGTGCCAGCGCTTCGAGGCGCCCGGGCACGATCTGCAGCGTCGTCAGGTCGCGGCAGTTGAGACCGACGAGGACCGGTGGCGCGGAGGCTTGCCTCGCGCCACCGGCGAGCTCCGCGGCCAGCTCGAGATCGGCTTCGTCGAATGCCTCGAGCAGCACGAACAGGCCGAGTGCGGCCGCCGTCTGCAGCAGCGCGGCGACCTGTGCGCGCGGCAGCATGCGCAGGATCACGAGTACGCCGCCCGCGCCGAGCGCGCGCGCTTCCATGACCTGGTACGGATCGACGAGGAAATCCTTGCGCATCGCAGGCACGTGCGCGGATGCCAGCGCGTCGGCTGCGTCGGCGAGATGCGCGAGCGCGCCGTCGAACCGGCTCGGTTCGGTCAGCACCGACACCGCCGCCGCGCCGGCCGCCGCATAGCCGCGCACACGCGCGGCGAGGTCGTCACCCGCAGGCGGGCCCAGTGCGCCGACCGCGGGCGAGCGCCGCTTCACCTCCGCAATGAGGTCGAAGCCTTGCGCGGACAGCACGAGCCGTGGCGGCGCGGGCACCGCGCACGCGCGCCGCTCCATTTCCGCCCGCGAACATCGGGCGAGCGCGCTCGCGACCCGCGCGCGGCTGCCCGCGGCCATCACCGCGAGGAAATCCATGCTCATGCCCGCAGCGTCTCGAGCACGCGCGCGGCGCGGCCATCGTCGATCGCACCGAAGGCCCGCGCGATGCCGGCACGCAGGTCGCGCGCCTCCCCCATCAACTCGAGCGCGAGCCCCGTACCGAGCGCCAATGCGTCGCGCAGCGCGCCGCGGTCTTCGCCCCGAAGCGTGCGCCCGATCGCGGCGGCGTTGTACGCCGCGTCGTCGCCCGCGAGGGCCGTGATCGCGCAGCGCGCGAGGCCGGACTCGCCGGGATCGCACACGGTTTCGACGACGCGCCCCGGGCGTACGTCGAGCAGCATGAATGCACCGATCGGCGTGGGTTCGTCCCAGCCCTCGGCGCCGTGCACGACGAACGCGCGCTCGATGGGCATCCCCGCGAGCGCCTCCGCCATGAGGCGCGCCACCGCCGGGCTGTAGGCGCCGATCAGCTGGAACGGGGGCTCCGCGGGATTCATCAGGGGCCCGAGGATGTTGAACACCGTGCGCGTGCCGAGCGCCGCGCGCACCGGCGCGATCGCCTTCATCGCCGGGTGATAGTACGGCGCGAAGAGGAACGTGAAACCGCAGGCGTCGAGCAGCGCGCCGGCCGCACGCTCATCGAGCGGAAGCGTGAGGCCGAGGGCCGCGAGGACATCGGCGCTGCCGGTGCGGCTCGAGATCGAGCGATTGCCGTGCTTGACGACGCGCACACCGCACGCCGCCGCGAGCAGCGCGCTGCCCGTCGAGAGGTTGACGCTGCCGGACTGGTCGCCACCCGTGCCGACGATGTCGATCGTGGGCGCGCCGGACGATATCTCCGGACGGCGCGCGAGCGCGCGCATGCCGAGGGCGAAGGCCCGCAGCTCGCCCGGCGCCACCCCTTTCGCCTGCAGGGCCGCGAGCAGCGCCCCCGCGAGCGCGGGCGATGTGTCCGGTTCGGTCAGCGTCGCGAGCACCGCGGTCGCGCCTTCCGCGTCGAGGTCCTGGCGATCGATCAACTGCTGCAAGCGGTCACGCATGGCGCACCTGCAGGAAGTTCGCGAGCAGTTGCGGGCCATCCGGTGTCAGCACGCTCTCGGGATGGAACTGCACGCCCTCGACCGCGAGCGCGCGGTGGCGCACGCCCATGATCTCGCCCTGTGCGGTGCGCGCGGTGACTTCGAGTTCGGCGGGCAGCGAACCCGGTGACGCGATCAGCGAATGGTAGCGCCCGACGGTGCACGGATTGCGCAGTCCGGCGAACACGCCGCGTCCGTCGTGATCCACCTCCGAGGTCTTGCCGTGCATCAGGCGGCCGGCGCGCACGATGTCGCCGCCGAATGCCTCGACGATGGCCTGGTGGCCGAGGCACACGCCGAACACGGGAATGTGCCCCGCGAACGCGCGGATCATCGCGAGCGAGACGCCGGCGTCGCGCGGCGTGCCGGGCCCCGGCGAGACGCACAGATGGGTCGGCGCCAGGCGCCGCGCCGCTTCGATGTCGATCGCGTCGTTGCGAAAGACCTCGACTTCGGCGCCGAGCACCATGAAGGCCTGCACGAGGTTGTAGGTGAAGGAATCGTAGTTGTCGATCAGCAGCAGGCGCACGGTCACAAGCCTTCCTCCGCGAGCGCGAGCGCACGCACGAGCGCGGCTCCCTTCGCGCGCACTTCGTCGTACTCGGCCTCCGGGTCGCTGTCGGCCACGATGCCGGCGCCCGCCTGGAAGCTGTATTCGTCGCCGTTGAAGACGAGCGTGCGGATCGTGATCGCCTGGTCCATGTCGCCCTGCGCGCCGAAGTAGCCGATCGTGCCGCCGTAGAGCCCGCGCCGCACGGGCTCGAGCGCGTCGATCAGCTGCATGGCCCGCACCTTGGGCGCGCCGACCAGCGTGCCCGCGGGGAACGCCGCCGCGAACAGGTCGAAGGCGTCGCGGCCCGCGGCGAGCGTGCCGTGCACGCCGCTCACCATGTGCATCACGTGGCTGTAGCGCTCGATGGCGCGATAAGGGTCGACGCGCACGCTGCCCGCCGTCGCGACGCGCCCGAGATCGTTGCGCGCGAGATCGACCAGCATCACGTGCTCGGCATTCTCCTTCGGGTCGGCGCGCAGCGAGGCCTCGTGTGCCGCGTCCGCGGCAGGATCCTCGCCGCGCGGCCGCGTGCCCGCGATCGGCCGCAGCTGCGCCCTGCCGTGCTCGAGCTTCACCAGCGCCTCGGGCGAGGACCCGACCACCGTGTGCTCGCCGAGTCGGCAGTAATAGAGGTAGGGCGACGGGTTGATGAGCCGCAGCGCCCGATAGACCTGGAACGGATCGAGATCGTGCCGGCCCGCGAACTTCGCCGACAGCACGAGCTGGTACACGTCGCCCGCGGCGATCGCTTCCTTCGCACGCCGCACGCCATCGACATAGTCGGCACGCGAAAGCGACGGCACGGGGGTGCTGTGGGCGCCGCGCCTCGTGCCGTTCGGCAGGGCCCCGCGCAGCGCCCGGATGATTTCGCGACGGAGCGCGAACCGTTCGCTCTCGGGACCTGCATGCAGCACCGCGATGCCACGCGTCAGGTGATCGAACACGAGCATCGAGCGTGGCGCGACATAATGCATCAACGGCGTGCCCGGCAGCGTGCGCGCGTGGTCCGGGAGCTTCTCGAACCAGCGCACCACGTCGTAGGCGGCATAGCCGACGAGTCCGCCGGCGAGCGGCACGTGCGCGATCTCGGGCTGCGGGCGCGCCACGCGGGCGAGCGCCGTGCGCAGGCTCGCGAGCAGCGCGCCCTGGTCCGCCGGCGGCGCGCCACGCACGCCGTTGACGTACAGCGCGTCGCTGTCGAGCCGGTACTCGACGCTGTCGCCGAGGCCGATGAAGGAATAGCGGCCGAGCCGCTCGCCACCCTCGACGCTCTCGAGCAGGAAGCGCGGCTGGAAAGCGGCGAGTTTCATGAACGCCGAGACCGGTGTGTCGAGATCACCCGCGATGTCGTAGCTCTGCCGCATCCTTACCTGCCGCCTTCACGCCGCACAAAAAAAAAGACCCATCACCGCCTGCGACGGAGATGGGTCTTGCCGTTTCGGAACCTGTTTGACGAAAACTAGTCGGTCACGTCAGCGCCCACTCCGTCAGGAGTGTCGCCACCACCAGCGGCGCGCCGCATGCACGTGAACGATCGTCATCCCGGCAGTATGGCGAGCGGGCCGCACCCCGTCAATGTCGCGGTGCGACCCGCCGCCTGCCGGCTCAGGCGTACTCCGTGGCCGCGATGCCGAGCGCGCGCGCCACCCCCTCGCCGTAGGCCTTGTCGGCTTGCAGGCAATTGCGGATGTGGCGCAGCTGGATCTCCTTCGGCGCCTCGCCGATGGCACGGGCCGTGTTGTCGAACAGCGCCTGCCGCCCGCCCGGCGTCATCAGGCGGAACAGGGCGCCCGGCTGCGAGTAGTAGTCGGCATCCTCGCGGTGGTTCCAGTGGTCCGCGGCGCCCTCGAGCGTCAGTGGCGGCTCACGGAATTCGGGCTGCCCGGCCCATTCGCCGCGGCTGTTCGGTTCGTAGCCGGCGGTCGCGCCGTGGTTGCCGTCCACGCGCATCGCGCCGTCGCGGTGATAGCTGTGCACCGGACAACGGGCGGCGTTCACCGGAATGAGGTGGTGGTTGACGCCGAGGCGGTAGCGCTGCGCGTCGCCGTAGGAGAAGAGGCGCCCCTGCAGCATCCGGTCGGGCGAGAAACCGATCCCCGGCACGACGTTCGCCGGATTGAATGCGGACTGCTCGACCTCCGCGAAGAAATTCTCGGGGTTGCGGTCGAGTTCCATCACGCCGACGTCGATCAGCGGATAGTCGCCATGAGGCCAGACCTTCGTCAGGTCGAACGGGTTGTAGGGCACCTTCGCCGCGTCCGCCTCCGGCATGACCTGCACCTTGAGCGCCCAGCGCGGCCGCTCGCCACGCTCGATGCTGTCGTAGAGATCGCGCTGGTGGCTCTCCCGGTCGCGCCCGATCAACGCCTCGGCCTCGGCATCGGTGAGATTGCGGATGCCCTGCAGGCACTTGAAGTGGAACTTCACCCAGTGGCGCTCGTTCGCGGCGTTCAGGAAACTGAAGGTGTGGCTGCCGAAGCCGTGCATGTGCCGATAGGATGCCGGGATGCCGCGATCGCTCATCACGATCGTGACCTGGTGCAATGCCTCGGGCAGCAATGTCCAGAAATCCCAGTTGTTGCGCGCGCTGCGGAGGTTGGTGCGCGGATCGCGCTTCACGGCGTGGTTCAGGTCGGGGAACTTGAGCGGGTCGCGCAGGAAGAAGACCGGCGTGTTGTTGCCGACGAGGTCCCAGTTGCCCTCCTCGGTATAGAACTTCACGGCAAAGCCGCGGATGTCGCGCTCGGCATCGGCGGCACCGCGTTCGCCCGCGACCGTGGTGAAGCGGGCGAACAGGTCCGTCTTCCTGCCGATCTTCGAGAAAATCTTCGCGCGCGTGTAGCGCGTGATGTCGTGCGTGACCGTGAAAGTCCCGTAGGCGCCCGAGCCCTTGGCGTGCATGCGCCGCTCGGGTATCACTTCGCGATCGAAGTGCGCGAGCTTCTCGAGGAACCATACGTCCTGCAGCAGCTGCGGCCCGCGTGGCCCGGCGGTGAGGACATTCTGGTTGTCCGCGACGGGTCGGCCCGCATTGGTCGTCAGTTTTTTCCCGCTCATCGGCATGCTCCCGTGGTGTATCGATGCAGTCCGCCGCCATTGGACCGCTCCGCGGCGCCGATTGGAAATCGTTTGAATCGACCGGATCGATAGGCGCCCTCTATGGCGCGCGGCCCGTGTGGCCGGCCGCTGCCCGCATTATCATCCAGGCATGGCACGCAGGCTCATCAGCTCGGGTTCCACGTTCGAGGCCGAGATCGGCTATTCGCGCGCGGTCGTCGACGGCGAGTGGATCTTCGTTTCCGGGACCACCGGCTTCGACTATGCGCGCATGACCATCGCACCGGGCGTGGAGGCGCAGGTCGAGCAGGCCCTGGCGAACATCGCGGCCGCGCTCGCCGGGGCGCAGGCGGGCTTCGCGGATGTCGTGCGCGTGCACTACATCCTGCCCGATGCCGCCGATTTCCCTGCCTGCTGGCCGGCGCTGCGGCGCGCCTTCGGCGCGAGCCGGCCGGCGGCCACCATGATCAGCGCCGGTCTCGCCGATCCGCGGATGAAGATCGAGATCGAAGTCACCGCGCGGCGCTCTTCCCGGGCCGCGTAGAATGCCGGCTCCACCCAGCGCGGGCGCAGGTCGCACCGCGAGACCTGCCAGGTGACCCAGGCGATGGCGACAGACTACGAGAAGCTCGGCGCCTTCTATCTCGGGCGGCCGTACGACGCCGACAGGAAGGCGACGACACCGGACCCCCTGCTCTACGACTCGCGCGACCTGACGACGCACGCCGTGTGCGTCGGCATGACGGGCAGCGGCAAGACGGGACTGTGCCTCGCGCTGCTCGAAGAGGCGGGGATCGACGGCGTGCCCGCGATCTGCATCGACCCGAAGGGCGATCTCGCGAACCTGCTGCTGACCTTCCCCGACCTCGCGCCCGCCGACTTCGAGGCGTGGGTCGACCCCGCGGACGCGGCCCGCAAGGGGCAATCGGTCGCCGCTTATGCGGCCGCGGTTGCGGCCCGGTGGCGCGAGGGTCTCGCCGACTGGGACCAGACTCCCGCGCGCATCGCGAACCTGCGCGCGCGGGTCGACATGGCGATCTACACGCCGGGCGCCACGACCGGACTGCCGCTGTCGGTACTGCGCTCGCTCGATGCGCCGCCCGCCGCGCTGCGCGACGATGCGGCCGCGCTGCGCGAACGGGTCGCGGGTGTCGTCGGCGGCCTGCTCTCGCTCGCCGGCCGCGACGCCGATCCGCTGCAAAGCCGCGAACACATCCTACTGGCCGGCATCATCGATCAGGCATGGCGCGCGGGCCGCGATCTCGATCTCGCGAGCCTCATCGCGGCCGTGCAGAAGCCGCCGATGGACAAGGTCGGCGCCCTCGATCTCGAAACCTTCTTTCCAGCGAAGGATCGCACCGCGCTCGCGATGGCGCTCAACAACCTGCTCGCAGCGCCCGGCTTCGCGGCGTGGCTCACGGGCGATGCCCTCGATGCACAGCGCCTGCTCTTCACGCCCGAAGGCAAGCCGCGCATCAGCATCATTTCGATCGCGCACCTGTCCGACCCGGAACGCATGTTCGTCGTGACCCTCGTGCTGAACGAGTTGATCGGCTGGATGCGGCGCCAGTCGGGCACGTCGTCGCTGCGCGCGCTGCTCTACATGGACGAGATCTTCGGCTATTTCCCGCCGACCGCGAACCCGCCGTCGAAGCCGCCGATGCTGACCCTGCTGAAGCAGGCGCGCGCATTCGGTATCGGCTGCGTGCTCGCGACGCAGAACCCGGTGGATCTCGACTACAAGGGCCTCGGCAACACCGGCACCTGGTTCATCGGCCGCCTGCAGACCGACCGCGACAAGCAGCGCGTCCTCGACGGACTCGAGAGCGCGTTGCCGGGCGGGCAGGCGGGCAGTCGCGCCACGCTCGACCGGCTGATGGGCGGCCTCACGCAGCGCGTGTTCCTGATGCGGAACGTGCACGACGATGCGCCGGTCCTGATGCAGTCGCGCTGGGCCTTGTCCTACCTGCGCGGACCGCTCACCGGACCCGAGATCTCGCGGTTGATGGCGGGGCGCAAGGCCGCGGCCCAGGCGGCGACAGCCGCGGCGACGCGTGCACCCCCGGCCGCCATCGCAACGACCGGCGACAGCGCGCCGCGTCCCGTGCTGCCCGCCGATGTGCGTGAATGCTTCATCACCGCGACCCGCGGTGAGGGTGCGATCGAGTACCGGCCGATGGTGCTCGGTGCCGCCAAGCTGCACTTCGTCGACAAGGCCGCAGGTCTCGATGCCTGGCGCACCCTGTCATTGCTGGCTCCCGTGACCGACGACGGCGTGGCGTGGGCGGAAGCGTCGAGCAGACCGGAGCCACCGCCGCTCGCCGACCGCGCCGACGACGCCGCGCTGTTTGCCGCATTGCCGGCAGCCGCGCTGCGTGCGCAGAGCTACACGGCCTGGGGCAAGGCGCTCGCGGCGCAGCTTTACGAGACCGCGCGCTCGGAGATCCATGTGTGCAAGGCACTCGATCTCGCATCGAACCCCGACGAGAGCGAGGGCGAGTTCCGCGCGCGGCTCGCGCATGCGGCGCGCGAGCAGCGTGACGCGGCGATCGCCAGGGTGCGAGACAGGTTCGCGGCGAAGCGCACCACCCTCGCCGATCGGTTGCGGCGCGCGGAAGACCGGGTCGGGCGCGAGCGCGACCAGCTCACGGAGCGGCGCACGCAGACCGCCGTGTCGATCGGCTCGGCGCTGCTCGGCGCGCTTTTTGGCCGAAAGGCGATCAGCTCAGGCAGCGTGGGGCGTGCGGCGACCGCGATGCGCACCGCGTCGCGCGTCGGGCGCGAGAGGGAGGACGTGGCCCGTGCCGAGGACAGCGTCGAGGTGCTCCGCCAGCGGCTCGCCGACTTCGACGCCGAGTGCGAGGCCGAGCTGAAAGCGGCCGCCGCCGCCTTCGACGCGGATGCGCTCGCGCTCGAAAGCCGCTCGATCGCGCCCCGCAAATCCGACATCGCGATCGGCGACATTGCGCTCGCCTGGGTACCCTGGCGGCGCGGTACGGACGGCTTCCCGGCTCCCGCATGGGCCGGGCCCGCCTGAGGAGGCGCCGATGCAGGACCTGACTGACAGTCTCGTGAGCGCGCTCGGCGTGAGCCGCGCGCAGGCGCAGGGGGGCGCCGCGCTGCTGTTCAAGGCGGCGCGCGACAAGCTCGGGTCGCGGCAGTTCGGCGCGCTGCTCGGCAAGGTCCCCGGCGTCGATGCGCTCGTCGCACGGGCGCCCGCGGCGGGCGGACTCGGCAAGCTGTTCGGCGGGCTCGCGTCGGCGGTCGGTGGAGGCAATGCGGCGATCCTGGCGGAGCTGGTCACCGGCTTCGGCAGACTCGGCCTCACGCAAGGCGACGCGCAGCGCTTCCTGCCGGTCGTGCTCGATTACCTTCGCAGCCGGATCGGCGAGCAGGATGTCGCGGTGCTCGAAAAGACGCTCCGGGCCTGATTCGCACAGGCCCGGCCCGGACAACCGACCGCGAGGAACCGATGCCCTCTTTCGACGTAGCCTCCGAAGTGAACCTGCACGAGCTCGCGAACGCGGTCGACCAGTCGAACCGCGAACTCGCGCAGCGCTTCGATTTCCGCGACACCGGCGCGAGATTCGAGCTCGAGGCCCACACCGTGACGCTGCACGCGCAGGTCGAGTTCCAGCTGAAACAGATGCTCGAGATCCTGAAACTGAAGCTCGGCAAGCGCGGCATCGATGTCGCCTGCCTCGACGTGCAGGACCCCGAGACCAGCCTCGCCGCGGCGCGCCAGCCGGTGCTGCTGCGCCACGGCATCGACCACGAGACCGGCAGGAAGATCGCGCGCCTCGTGAAAGACTCGAAACTCAAGCTGCAGAGCGCGCTCCAGGGCGACAAGGTGCGCATCACCGGCAAGCAGCGCGACGACCTGCAGGCCGCGATCGCGCTGCTGAAGAAATCTTCGTTCGATCGCCCGCTGCAGTTCGAGAATTTCCGCGACTGAACGCCTCTGGCTGTTCGCCGCTCGCTGCTCGCCGTTCGCTATTGCGGCCCGCGCGCCGCATCTAGCATGCGGCAGAGCCCCGCCGTCGCCTCGATCGCCGACGGCCCCATCCGGTCGAGGCGCGGATCCTCGAACACGTAGAGATGTCCCGCCGAGGTTGCCGCGAGCAGCGGAAAGCGGCGCCATTCCGCGAGCCACGCCGTGGCCTGCGCCCGGGGCCCCGATGCGACGATCACCGCCGGGTCGCGTGCGATGACCGCCTCGACACTGACCGCCGGTGCCGCGACGCGCGCGTCGGCGAACACGTTGCGGGCGCCGCAGACGGCGAGCGCATCCGTGACGATGTGCGCTCCACCGATCGTGTAGACGGGCGGGTTCCACACCTCGTAGAGAACGTCCAGCGGCTTGCGCCCCGCGTAGCGGGCGCGCAATTCGACGAGCTGCGCCTCGAGCCGGCGCGCCTCGGGATCCGCCACATCCTCCGTACCCGCGAGCCGCCCGAGGCGCACCACGCTCGGCGCGATGTCGGCGAGCCGGGTGTACCGCGTCGTGTAGACCGGCAGGCCGAGGGCCCGAACACGCCCGGTGATGAACGCCGACGTGATCGCGTCGGTGACGACGACGACATCGGGGCGCAGCGCGAGGAGCCGCTCGTAGTCGATCGCCTGCACGTCGCCGATGCGCGGCACGCGCCGCGCGGCAACGGGTTCGTCCGCGAACTCGATCGTCGCGACGATGCGATCGCCCGCGCCCGCCGCAAACAGCAGCGCGGTCGCACCGGGCGCGAGTGCGACGATGCGCCGCGCGGGTTGCGCGAGGGTGATGGCGTGGCCGGTGTCGTCGACGATACGCGGCGCGGCACCGGCCGGGGCCAGCGCCATCATCCAGGCCGCGGCGGCGAGCGCCGCCCGCGGCATCAGGCGGTGCCGGGCTTCTGCACCCAGGCGCTGCACCAGCCGTTGGCCGCGACGAGCTTCTTCGGGAAGAGATTGCACGGCTGCCACGCGTCTCCGGCCTTGCCCGTCAGGTGCAGGCAGTTGGCGCAATGGTGGCCGGGCTTGTAGGTCGGATTCTTCTTCGGGTCGACGAGCTTCGCGTCGTGGACGTAATGCAACGCGACCGCCATCGGATCCTTCTCGTCCAGTTTCGGCAACGCGTCCGCTGCGACCGCCGCGCCCGCCGCGGCACCGACCGCCGCTGTGACAGTGATGCCGAGCAATTGCCGGCGCGTCAAATTGTCCTGACCGTTCATCGATGGCCTCCGTGATGGGGAAGCCTCGCATCATACCCTGCTAACGGCGGTAAGCGATTTCGCCGCCGATCACGGTCATTTCGATGCGTGTCGCAAGGATCGCGTCGTCCGGTACGGCGAGGATGTCCTGCGACAGCACCGTGAAGTCGGCCAGCTTGCCGACCTCGAGCGTGCCGCGGTCCTTTTCCTCGAACGCCGCATAGGCGGGTGCCCAGGTCAGCATGCGCAGGGCCGCCTCGCGCGAGACCCGCTCCTCGCGATGCCAGTTGTCGTCCGCGTAGCCGTCCGCGGAGCGGCGCACGGTTGCGGCATAGAACTCCTGGACCGGATCGCCGCGCTCGACCGGTGCATCGGTGCCCGCCGCGACGATCGCGCCGGAATCGAGCAGGCTCCGCCACGCGTAAGCGCCCTTCAGGCGCCCCGGCCCGAGGCGCGCGGGTGCGAAGTACAGGTCGCTGATGGCATGCGAGGGCTGCATCGAGGCGATCACGCCGAGCTGCGCGAAGCGCGGCAGATCGGCGGCTTCGAGCACCTGCGCATGCTCGATGCGCCAGCGAGGCTCGGCGACGGCGCGCTCGGCCGGCGGCACCGCCGCGAACGCGCGCTCGTAGAGATCGAGCGTGAGCCGGTTGCCGCGGTCCCCGATCGCGTGCGTTTCGACCTGGATGCCGCGGCGCAACGCCTCCACCAGCACGGGGAAAACTTGCGCCTCGTCGTTGAGCAGCAGCCCCGTGCTCTGCGGCGAGTCGCTGTACGGTGCCAGCAGCGCGGCGCCCCGCGAACCGAGCGCGCCGTCCATGTAGAGCTTGATGGCGCGTACGGTGAGCCGATCGCCGCAGGGTTTATTCGCGATCTGCCCGGCGAGCAACGCCGAGGCGTCCGGCCCCGGGCCGCCGATCGCAGCGTAGAGCCGCAGGCGAATGCGGCCGGCGCGATACAGCGTGCACAGGCGCTCGACTTCGGCCCGCGTGTTGCCGGCGATCTGCAGTTGTGTCCAGCCGAGCCGCACGCTGCGCGCCGCACCGACCTCGAGCGCGCGCAACGCCTCGGCCTCGGCCGGCGGCGGCACGAGCTTGCCGACGAGCGCCACCGCGCCGTCGATCAGCATGCCGGTCGGCGCGCCGTCCGCATCGCGCAGGATCTGCCCGCCCGCGGGATCGGCCGTCTTCGCATCGATGCCCGCGAGCGCGAGCGCGCGACTGTTGGCGACCGCCGCGTGCCCGTCGGCGCGCATCAGGAACACGGGCCGGTCCTTCACCACGGCGTCGAGCGCCGCACGCGTCGGGAACTCCGCGGGTTGCCAGCGCGACTCGATCCAGCCACGCCCGGTGATCCACGGCGTGCCCGTGCTCGCGGCGCGGGCCGCGAGCTTGCGCTGCAGATCCGCGAGGCTCGCCGTGCCCTCGAGATCGAACTCGAGTTCGCGCCAGCCGATGCCGTCGAGATGCGCATGCGCGTCGGTGAAGCCGGGCACCACGGTGGCACCGTGCAGGTCGACACGGCGCGCCTCCCGCGGCGCGCGGCGCAGCGCGCGCGTCGCGGGCCCGATGTAACTGATGCGCCCCGCCTCGACGACGATCGCGTCCGCGCCCTGCGGGGCGGGCGCGCCGGTGTGCAGATTCGCGTTGAAGAACACGGCCGCTTCGAGGCAGGCCACGACCAGGCAGTTCATGCGGTCACCTCTTCCGTATGGGCGGCGCAGCGGTGCGCCTCGATCGACACATGCACGATCTGCGGCAGGTGCGCGAGACGTGCCTTGTACACCTCGGGTTCGAGCGGCACTGAGGCGACGAGCGAAACGATCGCGGCGTAGCGCCCCGGCCCCACTCGCCAGAGGTGCAGGTCGCCCACGCGCTCGTCGCCTCGCACGACCGCGCCGCGCACCGCCCGTTCGAGCGCCGGGTCGCCGGCTGCGTCGAGCAGCACCGAGCCGGTGTCGCGCATGAGACCCACCGCCCAGCGCGCGATCAGCGCCGCACCGGCGAGGCCGATGGCCGCGTCGAGCCAGACCCAGCCGAAGGAGCGGCCGAGCACGAGCGCCGTGATCGCGGCGACCGAGGTCAAGGCGTCGGCGAGCACGTGCAGATACGCCGCGCGCAGGTTCTGGTCGACCGCGTGATCGTGCGCGGGCGCGGCGCCCTCGCCCGGGTCGTGGCCGTGGTCATGATCGTGGTCATGGTCGTGTCGCAGCAGCAGCGCGCTCACGAGGTTGACACCGAGCCCGATCACCGCGACCAGGATCGCCTCGTTGAACGCGATCGTGACGGGGGCGAGGAGGCGCTGGACCGATTCGAGCGCGATCGCGACCGAGACGAGCGCGAGGATCAACGCGCTCGCGAAAGCGGCGAGATCGCCGACCTTGCCGGTGCCGAAACTGAAGCGGGCGCTGCGCGCGTGGCGTCGCGCGAACCAGTAGGCGAGCCCGGCGATCGCGAGCGCGCCCGCGTGCGTCGCCATGTGCCAGCCGTCGGCGAGCAGCGCCATCGAGCCGAAGAGCGTGCCGGCGACGACTTCGCCGACCATCATGACGAGCGTCAGCGCGACGACCCACCAGGTGCGGCGCGCATTGCGGTCGTGGTGCTCGCCGAGATAGACGTGGTCGTGTTCGAGGCGGTCAGTGCGGTGAACGTGCATCGCGCGCTTTCGCGCCGGAGTTCGCGGGATTGGCGGAGCAGCCACCGCAGCCGCCTCCGAGGCCCCGTTCGGCCCGGCGCAAGAGCGGGCCCATGATGCCCCGCCCGAGCCGCCCGGCAAACCCCTCGGCCGGCAGCGCGTCGTGCAGCGCCCGCACCGCGCGGTGGCGCGGCCTCGCCGGCATGACCTGCCAGATCACCGAGAGCACGGCGAGCACGACGATGACGGCGACGAGCGCGTTCACGGGGTCAGCGCCAGTGCGACCCGGTACGTCGCGAACGAGGCGAGGTAGGCGAGGGCGAAAAGGTAGCCCGCCATGATCAGCGGGTAGCGCCAGGACTGCGTCTCGCGCTTTACGACCGCGAGCGTCGAGAGGCATTGCGGCGCGAAGATGTACCACGCGAGCAGCGACAGCCCCGTCGCGACGCTCCAGGTCGACGCGATCACGGGCAGCAGCGCCTTCTCGAGCGCCGCGTCCGTCGCGGACATCGCGTAGACCGTGCCGAGCGCGCTCACCGCCACTTCGCGCGCGGCGAGGCCCGGCACCAGCGCGATCGCGATCTGCCAGTTGAAGCCGATCGGCTCGAACACGACGTGCAGTGCGCGCCCGAGCATGCCGGCGAAGCTGTACTCGATGGCAGGGCCGGTCGCGTCGGGCGGCGGCGCGGGGTAGCTCGCGAGGAACCACAGCACGATCATCAGCGAGAGGATGATGCCGCCGACCCGCGTGAGGAAGATGCGCACCCGTTCGCCGAGGCCGACCGCCAGGCTGCGCAGGTCGGGCCACTGGTAGTCCGGCAGTTCGAGCATCAGCGGATGGTAGGTGCGCTTCGTCAGGAAGCGCTTCATCACCCACGCGACCGCGAGCGCGGCGAGCACGCCGGCCGCGTACAGCGCGAACAGCACGAGGCCGCGCAGGTTGAACGGCCCGATGGGCCGCGACGGGATGAACGCCGCGATGAGCAGCGCGTACACCGGCAGCCGCGCCGAACAGGTCATCAGCGGCGCGACCATGATCGTCGCGATGCGATCGCGCATGCTCGGGATCGTGCGCGCGGCCATGATGCCCGGAATCGCGCACGCGAAACTCGACAGCAGCGGAATGAACGCGCGGCCGGACAGGCCGACGTTGCCCATCAGGCGATCGAGCAGATAGGCCGCGCGCGGCAGGTAGCCACTGTCTTCGAGCACCAGGATGAAAAAGAACAGGATCAGGATCTGCGGCAGGAACACGATCACGCTGCCGAGCCCGGCGATCACGCCGTCGACGAGGAGGCTGCGCAACGCGCCGGCCGGCAACACGCCGGAGAGCCATGCGCCGATCGCGGCGACGCCGGACTCGATCAGTCCCATCGGCCACTCGGCCCAGCTGAATACCGCCTGGAACACGAGGAACAGCACGGCTCCGAGCACGAGCATGCCGGCGACGGGGTGCATCAGGATCGCGTCCGCGCGCGCCGCGGCGCGCGTGCGCAGCGGCTCGCGATAGCCCGCTTCCGCGAGTATCCGCGGCACCCGTTGCTGCGTGTGCTCGGTCGCATTGCGATCCGGCGCGAGGTCGCAGACCGCTCCGCCGCTGCGCGCCGCCGCTTCGGCGACGCGGTCGCGCGGTGCGAACGGGGCGAGCCCCTCGATCAGGGCAGCGGCGCCGCCGGGCGCGATCGCGACCGTCTCGATCACCGGCACGCCCAGCGTGGCCGCGAGCTTCGCCACGTCGAGCCGGAAGCCGCGCTTCCTCGCGAGATCGCTGCGATTCAGCGCCACGACCATCGGGTGCCCGAGTCGCTGCACTTCGAGCACGAGGCGCAGTGACAACGGCATGTGCGTCGCGTCCGCGACGCAGACGATCACATCGGGCGGCTCCTCGCCCGCGATGCGGCCGAGCACGAGATCGCGCGTGATCGCCTCGTCGAGCGTGGTCGGCGAGAGGCTGTAGGCACCGGGCAGGTCGAGCACGTCGTAACGTCGCCCGGCCCGATCGCGGAAATGCCCTTCCTTGCGCTCGACGGTGACCCCGGGGTAGTTCGCCACCTTCTGGCGGCTGCCCGTGAGACGATTGAACAGCGCCGTCTTGCCGCAGTTCGGCACGCCGACGAGCGCGATGCGCAGGTTCGCCAATCGCCGATTGGCGATGTCCACGGGCTTACGCCGCGGCGCCGGCCGGGACGACCATCACGGCGGCCGCCTCGCGCTGCCGCAAGGCGAACGTGGAGCCGCGCACGCGCACCGCGAGCGGGTCTCCCACGGGCCACATCGACTCGACGACTTCGATCTCGACGCCACATACGAAGCCGAGTTCGACGAGCCGCTGCCCGACCGTCGAATTCAATACGTCGTCGATGAGGGGTGTCTCGGCGAGCACTTTCTGCACGACCGCGCGCGCGCCGCGCCGCAGGCTCGACAGCGGAACGGACAACGCGACAGGAGCTGCGCTCATGGCGCCAGTATCCTGCGAACGCGAATGGTTCGCAATTCCATGTGACAAATGCTCCGCACTACGGCGCCACTTGCCTGGGTGCATCGCTATTGAGACACTTCGTCACCATTTATATCTGATTGTCGCGCCCGCGGTCCTTCCGGGGCGGGTATAGCGTTCGAGCGCAGGGTTCGCGGCGAAGCGGCCACTGACATCCGACCATTCCCAGTAGGTCCGGTCGGCGAGATTGAATACCCCCGCGTTGACGCCCAGACGGGGCGTGACGGCGATGTCAGCGAGCAGGTCGAACGTCGTGTAGCCACCCGGCGTGAACAGCGTGCCGGCGCCGTGATCGACGCGATCGACGCGGCCCGCCACCGTCGTCACGAGTTCCATGCCCCAGCGGCGCGTGGGCGCTCGATAGGCGAGGCCGACGACCGCCTGGGGCGGTTCGATCGAATTGAGCGGCGCGTCGGCACTGCGATTGTCGCCACGCGACCAGGCGCCGGCGAGGCGCACCGAGAATCCGCGCAGCACCGGCGCGAACGCCTCGAGGGGCAAGCCCGCGACGATCTCGGCGCCGTAGATCCGCACCTCGCTCAGGTTCTGCGACTGGAACACGATCAGCCCGGAAGCCGGATCGAACGTGCCCACCCGCGATTCGATGAAATCGTCGTAGAGGTTGTAATAGCCGGCGAGCGCGAGATAGCCGCCGTCGCCGCGCGTCGCGCGCCAGCCGATCTCGAAGCCGTGGCTCGTTTCCGATTTCAGGTCGGGGTTCGCGATCGCGGTGTACCCGAACGCGAGATTCTCGAAGCCGATATTGACGTCGTCGGAGGGCGGCGCGCGAAAGCCGGCGGCATAGTTCGCGTACGCCGTCGCATTCGCCGACGCGCGATACATCACGCCGAGCTTCGGCGAGACGTTCTGCTCGTCGATGCCGGTTGCGACGAAGCCGGGATTGTCGGCGGCAAAGATCGCGTCGACGTCGGGGCGCAGCGCATAGTCGTCGAAGCGCACCCCGGGCGTGATGGTGAAGGCGCCGGCGCGCACCTCGTCCTGCACGAAAGCCGAGGCCTGCTTCGTCGTCGTGAGCGGAAAGTCGCGCACCGGAAACGCATCGGGCAGGATCGTCGTGCTCGTTGCACCGGTCGTGAGGTTCGTCTGCGCGCCCCGGCGCAGCTGCGCCGTGTCCGTCTCGACGTACTCGAGGCCGTAGGCGAGCGTGTGATCGCTGGCGCCGACCGTGAACCGGCTGAAGAGGATGGCCTCCGCGCCGCTCGTTTCCTGTTCGAACGTGAATTCGCGCCAACGGGTCTGCGGCGTGACCAGGCCGGCCAGCGATGCGGCGCGCCGTTCCTCGAAAGTTTCCTGCGACGCGGTGCTCTGCTGGCGGTAGATGCGCCACTCGCCACGCTCGAACCAGCGGGCAGAGGCCGGCGTGAACTCGTGGTCGAGTGCGACACGGCGACGCTCGGCGACGTCGCTGCCGACGAGCCCGGTCGTCTGCACGCCGCCCGGCAGCGGTGCCGTGGCCGACACGGACGACAATACGTCGCTGAGCGTGTCGTCGCGCGTGCCCTCGAGGGTCAGGCGCAGGCGCTGGCCCTCGCGCGGGTCGAACACGATCTTCGCGAGCACACTGTCGCTGTAGTGATCCTGCGGCACCGGCTGCGTGCGCTCTGCACCGACACCGCCGCGCGTGCCGGCATTGTCGAGTTCGTGCCCGTCGCGATGGGTGTACGCGACCAGTGATGACCAGGCGCCGGCACGCCCGGCGGCGGTCGCGCCCGCCATCGTCGCGTCGTTCCAGCCCGCATAACCGCCCTTGGCGGTCAGGCCGAAGCGGCGGTCGGCGACGAGCAAGTCGTCCGGGTCCCTGGTCGTGAAGGCAAACACGCCGGCGATGGCGTCGGAGCCGTACAGCGAAGAGGCGGAGCCGCGCACGATCTCGACCCGCTTCAGGAGGTCGGTATCGAGCACGTCGCGCCCCGCATTGGCGAAGCTGCCGATCTCGAACGCATCGGGCAGGCGCACCCCGTCGACCTCGAGCAGTACGCGATTGCCGCCGATGCCGCGAATGCTCGGGCCGGACGTACCGAACCGCCCGCCGTCGTTGCGCATCGACACGCCGGGCTCGTAGCGGAGCAAGTCCCCGACATCGAACACGAGCTCGCGGTCGATCGCGCCCGCGTCCCTGACGGTGACCGTCGCCGGGACATCCATGATCCGCGTGGCGATGCGAGTGGCGGTGATCGTCACGATGTCGAGCTGCGTGGGGTCGGCGGACTGCGCGGACGCGAACGGGACGACGATCGCGAGCAGCGCCGGGACAAGTCGGGAACGCATGGAGGGCCCTTTGTTGTTGCAGTGCAGGACAGGCGGAATGTGAATGATTCTCATTATCGCGTCCACTGCGGATTCTACCTTGTCACGTGTCTAGTTATTGACACTGTGTCAATGACCCGACTACCCTCGCGTGATGAACGAGCTCACCGAGCGTCGGCAGGAGGAAAGGGAGCGGCGCCGCGCCGACCTGATCGATGCGGCGGAAGCGGTCGCTGCCGAAGTCGGCGTCGAGGCGATGACGATGGACGAGGTCGCGCGCAAGGCACGCCTCTCGCGGGCGCTGCTCTACGTGTACTTCCAGGACAAGGCCGACCTGCTGTTCGCGATCTGCGAGCGCGGGCTCGGGAACCTGCGCGCGCGCTTCGATGCGGCGGCCCGGGTGCCGGCGACCGGGCTCGCGCAGATCGGCGCCATCGGCCGCGCGTTCGTCGATTTCTCGCGCGAGCAGCCCGTGTACTACGACGCGCTGTCGAAGTTCGCGATGCACTCGCCCGCGGGCCGCGACAGCGAGTCGAACGAATACCGCTGCATCCTCGCCGGCGATCGCGTGCACGGGGTGCTCGTCGCGAGCATCGAGCGCGGCATCGCCGACGGTTCGATCCGCGCCGACGCCGGGCCGCCCGCGCTGATCGGACTCACGTTGTGGGGGTACATGCTCGGCGTCATCCAGCTCGCGTCGACGAAATCCGCGGTGCTCGAACATCGCGGCTTCGACGCCGGGCGCGTGATCGACCAGGCACTCGCGCTCGCCGCCGACGCGCTGGGGCGCCGATGAGCGCGCACGCGCGGCGATTCGCCCGCGCCGGGGCGATCGCGTCGATCTCGGCGCTGGCGGCGGCACACGCTGCGCCGGACGTGCCCGCCCCCCCGCCAGGCGCGCCACCCGTCGCGCTGCCCGCCGGGCTGCGAGCGCTCGCCGACATCGTCGACGACTACGTGCGCGAGGGCCTGCGCGCGAATCTCGCGCTGCGTCGCGGCCAGTTCGACGTCGAGCAATCGATCGCCGCCCTCGACGCGGCGCGCGCAGCCTTCCTGCCGCAGGTCACGCTCGACGCGCGCTACACGAGGAACGAAGGCGGGCGTGAATTCGTGCTGCCGCTGTCACAGCTGAATCCGGCGCTCGGCGACGAGACGCTTGCTTTCCTGCGCGAGCGCGACCAGGACACCCGGCTCGGCGTCACCCAGCCGCTCTATGCGCCGGCCATACCGGCGAGCATCCGCGCGCAGCGCGCGCAGCTCGCCGCGAGCGAGTATGCGCATCTCGCGCTCGCGCGGCGCCTCACGCGCGACATCACGGTCGGCTACCTCGACTGGCTGCGCGCGACGAAGACGGTCGCGATCGTCGAGGCGAGCCGTGCGCTGCTCGCCGAGAACCTGCGCGTCAACGAGTCGCTGTATCGCAACGGCAAGGTGACGCAGGACCAGGTGCTGCGGGCGCGCGCCGAGCTGCTCGACGTCGAACAGCAGCGGCGCGAAAGCGGGAACCTCGCGCAACAGGCGCGCAGTTACCTGAATTTCCTGCTGAACCGCCCGCTCGACACGCCGCCGGAACCGGCCGGCGTCGAAACGGTCGTCGCGCAATCGGTCGCGGATCTCGCGACGCTGCAGGCCGAGGCGCTCGCGCGCCGCCCGGAGCTTGCACAGGCGGAGAGCGCCACGCTCGCGGCGGAGGCGCAGGTCGACGTGGCACGCGCGGCACTGAAGCCGACGCTCGGCGTCGGCCTCGACGGCGGCATCCAGGGCGAGGACTACGGCACCGGCCACGGCTACAACTACGGGCAGGCGTCGCTGCGCTTCACCTGGAAGCTGTTCGACGGCGGGGCGCGTCGCGCGGCCGTGCGTGGCGCGCAGGCCATGGTGCGGCGCGCAGCGACCGGGCGGGATGAGCTCGCCCAGCAGATCCGGTTCGAGGTACAGCGGGCGCTCGACCGGCTCGACACCGCCGCCGATTCGCTCGCGACCGCGGCAGCCCGCGCCGAAGCGGCGCGCGCCGGCTTTCGCATCGCGAGCAGGAAGCGCGACGAAGGCGTGATCAGCCAGGTGGAATTCATCGACGCACGCAGCGCACTGACCGGGGCCGAACTCAACCTCAACCTCACACGCTTCGCGCTGCTCGCGCGCGAGGCCGAACTCGACCATGCGACGTCGGCCGGCACATTGCCGCTCGATCCCGTGACCGAAGGCGCCTCCCCATGAACTGCCTGCCCGCGCGCACGCCGCGCCCCCTCGTTGCCGCCGCGCTCCTCGCGATGCTCGCCGCCTGTGATCGCAGCCCGCCCGCCGCCACCGTCGAACCGGTACCGGTGCGCAGCGCCGCTGCGTTCGCGGGGCCCGCATCGCCCGCGATCGCCACCACCGGCCAGGTCGCCGCCAAGGACGAGATGCGGTTGTCGTTCAAGCTGGGCGGCATCGTGAGAAGCATCACCGTGCAGGAAGGCGCGCGCCTGAAGCGGGGCCAGTTGCTGGCGCAGATCGAGCTGACTGAAGTGAACGCCCAGGTCGAGCAGGCCGCGCAACTCGCCGCCAAGGCGCAGCGCGACCTGGATCGCGGCGAGCGGCTCTACGCCGACGAGGTGATCAGCCTCGAGCAGTTGCAGGACCTTCGCACGCAGGCTGCGGTCGCGCAGGCGCAGGCGGCCGGCGCGCGCTTCAATCGCGGCCATTCAGTGATCACGGCGCCGCGCGACGGCGTCGTGCTGCGAAAGCTCGTGCAGGAGCGCGAGTTCGTGCCGGCTGGCCAGCCGGTGCTGGTCGTGAGCGGCGCGGACCGCGGGTTCATCGTGCGCGCGGCGCTCGCCGATCGCGAGATCGTGCAGGTGAAGCTCGGTGATCCGGCCGAGATCCGCATGGACGCCTTTCCCGGCCATGTGTTCGCCGGCACGGTGTCCGAGGTTTCCCGCGCGGCCGAGAGCGACAGCGGCCTCTTTCCGGTCGAAGTCCACATCGAGGACGCCCCTCAGCAGCTCGCGAGCGGCCTCGTCGCCAAACTGTCGATCGTCCCGGCCGCGGCGCGTGCGAGCCGGCTCACCTGGGTGCCGATCGCCGCGATCGTCGAGGGTGACGGTCGTCGCGCCAGCGTTTTCGTGGTGCACGGCGAGCGGGCACGGCGCCGCGACGTCGATGTCGCGTTCATCGCGCAGGACGGCGTCGCGCTCAGCGGCGGGCTCGCGATCGGCGAGACGGTGGTCACCGACGGCGCGCTCTATCTCGCCGACGGCGACCCCGTCACCATCGTGAAGGAAGCCGCGCAGGCGGCGGGCGGCACGCCGATCCCGACGCGCGGGTGAGCCGGTGAACGCGCTCGAGTTCCCGATCCGCCGCTACCAGTTCACGCTGGTCGCGTTCCTGTGCCTCGTCGCGCTCGGCTGGTTCGCATTCGCGAACATCCCGCGCGAGGAAGACCCCTACTTCAAGATCCCGGGGTTTTTCATCACGGCGATCTACCCCGGCGCCGATCCGCGCGACCTCGAACGCCTCGTCGCCAAGCCGATCGAGGACCGGCTCGCCGAGCTCGACGACGTGAAGAAGATCGAGACGACGATCACCGACGGCGTGTCGTTCATCGTGATCGAGTTCCAGGCCTTCGTCGACCCCGACCGCAAGTACGACGAGGTGACGCGCGAGGTGAATGCGCTGCGCCCGTCGCTGCCGCCGGACATCGCGCAGATCGAGATCCGCAAGCTGAGCCCCGGGCTCGTCAACACGGTGCAGCTCGCGCTCGTTTCGGACGACGCCCCGTGGAGTGAACTCGAGGACTACGCGCGTGAGCTGAAGGACACGTTGAAGCCCGTGCAGGGTGTGCGCACCGCCGAGAGCTGGGGCGTGCCGCGGCGCGAACTGCGGGTGCAGCTCGACCTGAAGCGCATGGCGGAACTGCGCCTGACGCCGGCGCAGGTCTCGCAGGCGATCGCCAGCGAGAACGCGAACATCCCGGCCGGGACCGTCGATCTCGGGCCGCGCGGCTTCAGCCTGAAGACTTCCGGCGCCTACGAATCGCTCGACCAGGTGCGCGACACGGTCGTCACCGCGATCGGCAGTCGCATCGTGCGGATCCGCGACGTGGCCGAAGTCGGCTGGACCACCGCGCCGTGGAGCTACGTCGGCCGTTACAACGGCCGGCGCGCCGTGTTCGTGACCGCGAACCAGAAGGAGGGCTACAACATCCTCGAGGTGCAGCAACGGATCGATGCGGCACTCGACCGCTTCGGGCAGACACTGCCGAAGCGGATCACGCTCGAGCGCGGCTTCGAACAGTCGCAGAACGTCGAGCAGCGCCTCGGGCGCCTGTACACCGATTTCGGCATCGCGATCGCGCTCGTGATGCTGACCCTGATCCCGCTCGGCTGGCGCGCCGCGGGTATCGTGATGGTCGCGATTCCGCTGTCGCTCGCCTTCGGCATCACCGCGCTGTATTTCATCGGCTATTCGCTCAACCAGATCTCGATCGCCGGCTGCGTCGTCGCCCTCGGCCTGCTGGTGGACGATTCGATCGTCGTCGTCGAGAACATCGCGCGGCACCTGCGCACCGGGCTCGGGCGCACCGCGGCGGCGCTCGCCGGCACGCGGGAGATCACGGTCGCGATCCTCGGCTGCACCGCGACACTGGTCTTTGCGTTCCTGCCGATCCTGATGCTGCCCGGCACGGCCGGCAAGTTCATCCGCGTGCTGCCGGTCACGGTGGTCTCGACGATCCTCGGGTCGCTGGTCGTCGCCCTCTTCATCATCCCGTTCCTCGCGAGCCGCCTGCTGCCGCGCCACGCGGAGCAGGCCGGCAATCCGGTGCTGCAACGGGTGATGGGCGCCATCCACCGCTACTACCGCCCGGCGCTGCACTATTGCCTCGCGCGGCCGCGCGCGACGGTCGCGGTCGCGATCGGCGGCTCGCTGCTGTTGTCCGCCGCGCTCGTGCCGGTGATCGGCTCGAGCCTGTTCCCGAAGGCCGACACGCCGCAATTCCTCGTGCAGGTCGAGGCACCGGCCGGCACGAGTCTCGAGGCGACCGATGCGGCGCTGCGCCACGTCGAGACGAAGCTGCGCGCGATGCCGTCCGTGAAGGGCTGGTTCACCAACCTCGGCCACGGCAACCCGCAGATCTACTACAACCACATCACGCGCCGGGATGCCGCGAATTACGGCGAGATCTTCGTGCAGCTCGCGGGCTACGACACGCACGCGACACCGCGCGAGCTCGACGCGCTGCGCCGCTCCCTCGCGGACTATCCGGCGGCGCGCATCTACGTCAAGGAATTCGTCAACGGCCCGCCGATCAGTGCGCCGATCGCCGTGCGCGTGGTCGGCCGCGATCTCGACACGATAGAGGCGCTTGCGGGCGAGGTGCAGCGGCTCCTCGAACGCCTGCCCGGCACGCGCGACGTGCAGAACCCGCTCGATGTCGCACGCACGAACCTGCGCCTCGCGGTCGATGCGCAGAAGGCGAGCCTGCTCGGCGTGCCGACCGTCGAGTTCGACCGCGCGGTGCGCCTGTCGGTGGCGGGCCTGCCCGCGGGCACGTTCAAGGACCCGGGCGGCGAGCAGTACGACATCATGGTGCGCACCGCCGTCGGCACCCGCGCCGATCTCGCGACGCTCGGCGAGGTGCGCGTGCCGTCGCTCACCGGCGCGCTGCTGCCGCTGTCGCAGCTCGCGACGCTGCAGTTCGAGAAGGCGCCCGTCGTGATCCAGCGCTACGACCGCGAGCGGGCCGTCACGGTCGATGCCGACGTGCGGGTCGGCTACAACACCGCGAAAGTCACCGCGGAGGCGCAGCGGGAGCTCGACCGGATGGCCTGGCCGCGCGGCTATCACTACAAGCTCGGCGGCGAGGCCGAATCGAGCCAGGAAGCCTTCGGCGGCATCGGCATCGCGATCATCATCGCGATCTTCGGCATCTTCGCCATCCTCGTGCTCGAGTTCGGCAACTTCAAATCGACGCTGATCGTGCTCACCGTCGTGCCGCTCGGAGTCTTGGGCGGGCTCCTGATGCTGCTCTTCACCGGCAACACGATCTCGTTCACCGCGAGCATCGGCTTCATCGCCTTGATCGGCATCGAGATCAAGAATTCGATCCTGCTGGTCGATTTCACGAACCGGCTGCGCGAGGACGGGGTGGCGCTCGACCTCGCGATCGAGAAGGCGGGCGAGGTGCGTTTCCTGCCGATCCTGCTGACGACCGCGACGGCGATCGGCGGCCTCCTGCCGCTCGCCGTGCAGAACATCGGCCTCTATTCACCGATGGCGTGGGTCATCATCGGCGGACTCGTCTCCTCGACGCTGCTCGCCCGACTCGTGACGCCGGTGATGTACAAGCTCGCGCCTCCCACGATCGCCGTCGCCGGAGTGACCGCGGTGTAACATCCACCGCGTGCAATCCGCCTTCCTCGATTACGCCACCGTCAGCGCGGGCGACCTCGATACCTCGGGCCTCGAGCGTGCCTGCCCGCGGCTCACGCTCTACGACGAGACGCCGCCCGATCACATCGCCGCGCGCGTCGCGGACGTCGCGATCCTGCTCGTCAACAAGGCGCGGATCACGCGCGAGGTATTGGCCGCGGCCCCCGCGCTGCGCCTCGTCGCGCTCGCGGCCACCGGCACCGACAACGTGGATCTCGAGGCCGCGCGCGAGCGCGGCGTGGCCGTATGCAACATCCGCGACTACTGCACGCCATCGGTGGTGCAGCACGTCCTCGGGGCGATCCTCGCGCTGACGCATCGGTTTGCCGACTACTCCCGGCTCGTGAAGGACGGCCGCTGGGGCGCGAGCCCGCAGTTCACGATGCTCGACTACCCGATCCGCGAGCTCGCGGGCCGCACGCTCGCCGTCGTCGGCTACGGCGCGCTCGGGCGCGCGGTAGCGCAGGCGTGCGAAGCGGCGCTCGGCATGCGGGTGCGCGTGGCGCTGCGTGCGGGAGACGCCTCCACGGGCGTCGCGCCTGCGGACGGCATCGCGCGCCTGCCGCTCCCGCAGCTGCTGCGCGCGGCCGACGTGCTGACGCTGCATTGTCCGCTCACCCCGGCGACACGCGGGATGATCGGCGCGGCGCAGCTCGCGCTGATGAAGCCCGATGCGCTGATCGTCAACACGGCGCGCGGCGCGCTGATCGAGCCCGTGGCACTCGCCGATGCGCTGCGCAGCGGGCGCCTCGGTGGCGCGGCGATCGACGTGCTGGCGCAGGAGCCGCCGGTCGACGGCAGCCCGCTCTTCGCGACCGACCTGCCGAACCTGATCGTCACGCCGCACGTCGCGTGGGCGGCACGGGAATCGCGCCAGCGGGCCCTCGACGAGATCGCGGCGAATGTCGCGGATTTCCTCGCGGGCGGGCGACGGCGACGTGTCGTGTGATCCGATCGGTGCGCTCAGGCGCGCGGCACGGTGCCGACCAGCACCCCGCGCGCCCACTCGACCACCGGCGCGACGCGGGGCGATACGAGCGACAGCGCGGCGTCGAAGTCCACCCAGCGCCATTCGTGGTGTTCCGGCGCGCCGATATCGGCGTTGACCGGCAGGGTGACCCGCGCGGTGTGCGTCTGGGCCAGGTAGTAGCGCGCGATCTTGTTGCGGGTGTACGGCCCCGTGTCGCGAAACACGTCACCCCAGGTGAACTCGAGGTCGTCGATCGTGGACTCTTCGCGCACTTCGCGCCGCGCGGCGGCGTGCGGCTCCTCGCCTGGCTCGACCATGCCCTTCGGGAAGTCCCAGCTGCGAAATGCGCGCAGCAGCAGATAGAGCCAGTCGCCGCCGTCACGCCGGACGACTACGACACCCGCCGACAGGCGCGGCGCCCGCCTCGTACTCATAGGGGCGCAAGGATAGCAGCCCTATGCGGCTTCGAGCACTGCCGCGACCGCGTGGATCACCGCTGCGATGCGCACCGCACTCTGGATCGCCTCGCGGGTCACGCCGTGGGCGCGCAACTTCTTCTCGTGCGAGACGATGCACATCCCGCAGCCGTTCACCGCGGACACCGCGAGCGACAGCAGTTCGAAGTCGAGCTTGTCGATGCCCGGGTTGCCGATCACGTTCATGCGCAGGCGCGCCGGCATCGACTGGTACTCCGCGTCCTCCACGAGGTGGAGGAAACGGTAGTAGATGTTGTTCATGCCCATGAGAGCCGCGGCGGCGCGCGCCCCGGCGACGTCGGCGTCGCCGAGGTGCGCGCGCGCCAGCGCCTCGATGTCCCGCGTGAATGCCGGGTTGCGTGCGGCGATCGCGGTGGCGAGCGCCACGGACCAGAGCTGCTTCTCGCCGAGCCCGGGCGCACCCTGCGGCGTCAGCACGGAGCCGAGGTTGAGCTGCAGGTCCTTCGCGTAGTCCGGAATCGCGTCACGGATCGCTTCGAGGTTCATCAGGCGGCCTGCAGCGTCTCTTCGCCCTTCTGCCAGTTGCAGGGGCAGAGTTCGTCCGTCTGCAGCGCATCCAGTACGCGCAGCACTTCCTCCGGGCTACGGCCGACGTCGAGGTCGGTCACGTACACGAAGCGGATCACGCCTTCGGGATCGACGATGTAGGTCGCACGCTGCGCGACACCCGCCACCGGGTCGAGGATGCCGAGCCCGGCCGACAGCTCGCGCTTGATGTCGGAGAGCATCGGGAAGGGCAGCGCCTTCAGCTCTTCCTTCTCGCGCCGCCAAGCGAGGTGCACGAATTCGCTGTCGATCGAGGCGCCGAGCAGCTGCGCATCGCGCGCACGGAACTCCTTCTCGAGCTTGCCGAACGCGGCGATCTCGGTCGGGCATACGAACGTGAAGTCCTTCGGCCAGAAGAACACCACCTGCCACTTGCCCGCGAAACTGTCGTTGGTGAACGGCTGGAACGCGTTCGCCATGTCATTCGACACGACGCCGGTCAGCGCGTACTGCGGAAACTTCTGCCCGATACCCAACATGGTCTTCTCTCCAGGTGAACCGACAGGACGGAAGCATTCTGGGCGTTGCACACCCATATATCCAATGCATTGATTGAATCGTTATGATAGATTTTGCCTATGGCCAACATCAAGCTCCGCGACCTCCGCTACCTGGTAGCCGTGGCCGATGCGCAGCATTTCGGGCGCGCGGCGGCGGTGTGCCACGTGAGCCAGCCGACCCTTTCGGCGCAGCTGAAGAAGCTGGAGGCCAGCCTCGGCGTGCAATTGATCGAGCGCGGCTCCCGGCGCGCTTCGCTGACCGCCGCCGGCCGGCGCATCGTCGCGCGTGCACGCGCGATGCTCGAGGCCGCCGACGACGTCGTCGAAATCGCGAGAACCTTCGGTGATCCGCTCGCGGGCCGGCTGCGCCTCGCGCTGCTGCCCACGATCGGGCCGTATCTGCTGCCCCGGGTCACCGCGCGCATCCGCCGTGCGCTGCCGCGCCTCGAACTGATGCTCTACGAGTACCAGACCGCGCCGATGCTCGAGCAACTGCGCGCGGGGAACGTCGACGCCGGTGTGCTCGCCCTGCCCGTCGATCTCGAGGGCCTCGAGTCGCTCGCGCTGTATGACGAGCCGTTCATGCTCGCCGCGCCGGCGGGGCATCGTCTCGCCGCCGAGGGCCCCGTGCGCAAGGCCGAACTTGCCGGCGAGACGGTGCTGCTGCTCGAGGACGGGCATTGCCTGCGTGACCAGGCGCTCGACGTGTGCAGCCGGGCCGGCATGCACGAGAAGCAGGATTTTCGGGCCACGAGCCTCGAGACGCTGCGCCAGATGGTCGCCTCGGGCGTCGGAGTCACGCTGCTGCCCGAGCTCGCGACACGCGGCGCCTACGGCGCGGCACGCGGTATCGTCGTCCGGCCGTTCACGAGGCCCGCGCCGCTGCGCCGCATCGGCATCATCTGGCGCAGGACGAGCGCGCGGCGCGACGCCATCGAAGCGGTCGCGAAAGTCATCGCGGCCCACGCGCTCGGCTGACGGCGGGCAGGGCGTCGGCGCCCGATCGCGCGAGCGCGATGGCGGCGAGCACCAGGGCGCCGCCCACCAGCTGGATCGGTGCGAGTGCCTCGCCGAGCAGCCACCATGCGTAGACCGCGCTCGCCACCGGCTGCACATACAGGCCCGTCGCGCCAAATGCGGTGGGCAGGTGCGCGAGCGCGAATGCGATGAGCCCCTGCCCGAGGAACTGCGCGACGAAGGCGAGCCCTACCAGCGTGGCCAGGCCGCGCACCGTGTCCGGCAGGAACGGTTCGGTCAGCGCGACAGGCAGGAGCGCGATGGCGGACACCAGCGTGCTCCAGAACATGAGGCTGCCGGTCCCGCGATCGGCGCGCAGCCGCGCTACCGTCAGCAGGTACACACCGTAGAAGAATGCGGTCGCGATGCCGAGCGCATCGCCCGCGAGCGATCCGTGTCCACCGCCCTGGAACTTCGGCGCAATCACGAGCACGACACCGGCGAGCGCGAGCGCGATGCCGGCCAGTGCGCGGCGTGACACGCGCTCGCGGAACACGAGCCAGGCGAGCAGCACCATCACGAGCGGGGCGAGGTTGGCCTCGAGCGTCGCGGCCGCGACCGAAGTCTTCAGCAAGGCGAGGTGCCAGAAATACAGGTCGGCCGCGAAGGCGATGCCGCACCAGAGGACCGTGCGGTCGAAGCCGCGGCGGCGCTCGCGCCCGGTGCGGTCGTCGCCGCGCGCCTCGAGGCGCGCCCACACGGCGAGCAGGGGCAGCGCCAGCGCGCCGCGCCAGAATGCGGAGGCCGTGGGCCCGGTCTCCGACAGGCGCACGAAGATCCCGGCCCACGCGATGGCCAGCGCGCCCGCAAGGAGCGCGGCGAGTGCAACGAGGAAGAGGCGCGGGCGCACTGTGGGGCCGGAAGCATAAGGCATAATGAATACGTGAGCGACGCACCGCATCCCGCCGCGACGCACGTCACCCCCTACGACCGGCTCGATCTCGGCGACGCGGCCATCGTGCGCCTGCTCGCGAGCGGCGCGCAGCGCGCCGCACTCGTCGATTACTTCGGCGCGGCCGCCTACGCCGAACTCGCGGTGCTCGCGCGCCGCGCCGCTGCGAGGCGGGATCGCGGCGGCCCGCGTGTCTACATCCTGCCGGGCATCATGGGCTCGCAGCTCGGCAAGCCGCGCGGCCCGGGCCTGCCGCGCGACATCCTGTGGCTCGACCCGATCGACATCGCGATCGGGCGGCTGCGCGAGATTGCGCTGCGACCCCACACGCCCGTGCGTGCGATGGGCGTACTGCTCTACAACTTCCTCGAGCTCCAGCTGCGCCTCGTGATCGCGGGCTTCGCCCCGCGCTGCTTCGACTATGACTGGCGGCGCAGCGTCATCGAACTCGGGCGGGAATTTGCGGCCGTGATTGCGCGTGATCCGGCCCCGCGCGTGCAGGTCGTGGCCCACAGCATGGGCGGACTCGTGGCGCGCGCGGCGCTCGCGCTGCCGGGCAACGAGCGCATCGAGCGCCTCGTGATGCTCGGCACGCCGAACTCGGGCTCGTTCGCACCGGTGCAGGCGCTGCGCGGCACTTATTCGGTGGTGCGCAAGCTCGCGATGCTCGACCAGTTCCACAGCGCCGAGACGCTCGCCAACGAGGTCTACTCGACCTTTCCGGGCCTGTATGAACTGTTGCCGGCCGAAGGCACGACCGCGATCGACCTGTTCGACGCGGCGATGTGGCCCGCGGCGGGGCCCCGGCCGGACCCCCTGCTGCTCGCCGACGCGCGCAGCGCCCTGCGGGGGCTCGCGCCTGCCGATGAGCGCATGACGCTGGTCGCCGGGTACGCGCGACGCACCGTGACGGGCATCGCGCGCGCCGGTGCGCAGTTTGCCTACACCGTCACGCGGGACGGCGACGGCACGGTGCCGCTCGCGCTCGCGGAATTGCCCGGCGTGCGTACGTACTACATACGCGAAGGCCACAGCGAGCTCACGGCGAACCGCACGGTCACGGCGGCGGTGATCGACCTGCTGCGCACGGGCGCGACACGCCGCCTGCCGGACCGGAGGCCCGTGCCGTCGCGTGCCGCCGCCCGGATCACGGACGCGGGCCTCAGGCGCGTGCACCGCGGCAAGATCGACTGGCACGACCTCAGCCCCGACGAGCGGCGAATTTTCCTCGCGACGCTGAACGACCCGCCGACGCTCACGCTGCGCGCGCCCTCTGCGCGACGCGCGCCGTCCGCGCCGCCGACGCGCGCGACGCAGAGGCCCGTCGCACGCACGCGCCGCGCCCGGGCGGTGCTCGAGATCGGGATCATCCGGGGCGACATCGCCGCCGCCGCGGCCGACGCGCTCGCCGTCGGTGTGTACCACGGTGTCCCGCCGGCCGGCGCCGCCGCCGCCATCGATGCACAGCTCGGCGGCGCGATCGCCGAATTCGCCGAGCGTCGCATGCTGCCCGGCCGCGCGGGGCAGATCACGGCGTTGCCCGCTGCCGGCCGCCTGCCGCACGCCGCGCACGTCGTCATCGTCGGCCTCGGGCGCTTCGCCGATCTCGATGCCGGCACGATCGAGCTCGCTGCCGACAGCGTCGCGCGCTTCTGCGAGCGAGGCGGCCTCGGCTCGATCGCCACGGTGCCGTGGGGCGCGGGTTCGGGAATGCCGGCCACGCTGTCGTTCGCGGCGCAGCTGCGCGGCTACCTCAGGCAACGCGGCCCGGCCGGCTCCGGGCTTGAGCGCATCGTGTTCGTCGTGCGCGATGCGGCGGAACATCGCGCGATCGCGCGCCTTGCGGCCACGCTCGCGCGCGAAATGGATCCCGACGGCCTGCGAATCCGGGTGCACACGGGCGTGGCCGCACGAGCGCGTCGCGCGACTCCCACGCCCGCCGCCACCGTACCGCGGCTGGCGCATCTGCTCGTCGAGCGAACCGGGTCCGACGCCGACACCGAAACATGGCGCGCCGCGGCGCTCACCCCCGGCGAGCAGGCTGCGGTGATCGCCGAGCCAAAGCGCTTCGCGCGGCGCGACCTCGATGCCCTGCTGCGGCAGCTCGACGACGAGCGCTTCACGGCGGCGCGCGTCACGCGCCTCGGCGCGAGCCTCGCGAAGCTCGTGCTGCATCCGCATGTGCTCGCCGCGCTCGCCGCATCGAAATCGAATCCGCTGAGCGTCGTCAACGACGTCGAGACGAGCCGCCTGCCGTGGGAGATGCTGACGCTCGGCTCATGGTCGCCGGCGATCCGGGCCGGATTGTCGCGGCGATTCGCCGCCGCGAACCTGAGTGTCGCGCGCTTCAGCGAGCGCCGGCGCAGCGAGCGCACGCTCACCGTGCTGCTCGTCGTGAACCCGACGGAAGATCTCCCGGGCGCGGCGCGCGAAGGCGCGCGCGTACGGGACATCTTTCGCGGCCTGGCCGATGCGCGCCTCACGCTCGTCGAGGGCGCTGCGGCGACGCGCGCCCGCGTGCTCGCCGAGTTCGAATCGGGCGACTACGACGTGGTGCACTATGCCGGCCACGCGGCATTCGATCCCGGCGCACCGCGGTCGAGCGGCCTCATCGTCAGCGACGGCGTCGTGACCGGCGGCGACCTCGTGTCGCTGGCGCAGCTCCCGGCGCTCGTATTCTTCAACGCGTGCGAATCGGGCCGCGTGCGCGGGGCCCGCGCGATACCGGCTGCGCGGCGCGCGGCGGGCGCCCGTACGTCGCGCGTAGCGGGCCTCGCGGCGGGGGTCAGCGTCGCCGAGGCCTGGCTGCGTGCCGGCATCGCGAATTTCATCGGGACGTACTGGCCGGTCGGCGACGCGGCTGCGGCCACCTGCGCCGACACGTTCTACACCGCGCTCGTCGGCGGCGCATCGATCGGCGGGGCGCTGCTCGCCGCGCGCCACGCGGTGCAGGCGCTGCGATCACCCGACTGGGCGGATTACCTGCACTACGGCGATCCGCAGTTCGCGCTGAAGAGCGTCGATGCGGCGGCGGCGATCACCCGGCGATAGCGGCGGCGATCTTCTTCAGCGCCGTAGCATCCGGCAGGCGCCCGCGGCCACCGGCGAGGTTGTCGCGCAGGTTCCGTACCTTGCCGGTCGCCGGTATCACGCAGGTGACGGTCGGGTGCGCGATCACGAATTTCAGCAGCACCTGTGCCCAGCTCGTCGCATCGAAGTCCGCGGCCCACGCAGGCAGCGGCACACCCTTCAGCCGCGTGAACAACTTGCCGTCCTCGAAGGCGCGATTGACGATCACGGCGACGCCGCGTTCCGCCGCGAGCGGCAGCAGGCGCCGTTCGGCATCGCGCGTCACCGCCGAATAGTTGATCTGCACGAAATCGGGCCGGTGCCTGTCGATCACGCGCTCGAGATCCGCGTGGGCGGACACCGTGTAATGCGTGACGCCGATGTAACGCACCTTGCCCTCGGCCTTCCACGCGCGCAACGTCGCGAGCTGCGTATCGAGGTCGCGCAGGTTGTGCACCTGGGCCAGATCGAGTGGCGCGTGCTTCAGCAGCCGCGCCGACTCGTTCATTTGCGAGATGCCCGCCTGCGTGCCGTCGGCCCAGACTTTGGTCGCCATGAAGCAGCGCTGCTGCTGTTCGGGCGACAGCAACTCACCGAGCACCCGCTCGGCGGTCGAGTACATCGGCGAGGTGTCGATCAGCCGCCCGCCGCCTTCGAAGAACGCATCGACCACGGCGCGCAGCGGCGCGCGCGCAGCGGCCCCGGCGCCCACCTCGAACGGCCCGGACGTACCGAGGCCGATCACGGGAATCGCCTCGCCGCTCGAGGGAATCCGGCGCGTGATCAGTGCGCCGCTCTCGTGCGCAGGCTCCGCCCCACCGGCAGCACCGGCGGACCCGACTGTCGCCGCCACCGCGACTCCTGCAGCTCCGCCCAACACTTCCCTGCGATTCATGTGCACCTGCCGCGATCTCCGATTGCAGTAGCGCCCATTGCGACTGCCACGGCCGGGCGTGTCAACATGCGGGCGAGGATCCGGCGGTCGTCCGGGTGTTTACGCCGACCGTCAACGGGTACGAGAGGCGGGACGCAGTGGACTCGACACCCGGCCACAGCGCGTCCGCGGCGCGCTCTGGCCGTTCGCCGTTCGCCGTTCGCTGTTAGCCGTTCGCCGTTCGCTGCTCGCCGCCGGCGCTGGCGGCTCGTCCTCAGAGCAGCGCGGCATCCACCTCCGCCACCGCCGCGCCCCCGCCCTGCACGATGCGCGCGAGGGCTTCCGCGTTCGGCAGCAGGTGCTCCGCATAGAAGCGGGCGGTCGCGAGCTTGCCGCGATAGAAATCCGCATCGCCGGCGCCGGCGGCGAGCCGCTCCGCCGCCCGCGCCGCCGCCTTCGCGTGCAGCCAGCCGCCGAGCACGGTGCCGGTGAGCCTGAGGTACGGCACCGCGACGGCGAGCGCGCGGTCCTGCGCAGTGCCGAGGAGGCCGAGCAACGATTTCGTCGCCTGCGCAAGTTCCGCGACGCCTTCGAGCGCGCCATGTTTCGCCGCACGCACCGCCGCATCGTCCGAGGTGATCGCCTCGAGGTCGTGCGCCACGTCCGCGAGCAGCGCCGCCATCGCCGCGCCGCGGTCGCGGCCGAGCTTGCGGCCGAGCAGGTCATTCGCCTGGATGCCGGTCGTGCCTTCGTAGATCGTCGTGATGCGCACGTCGCGGTAAGCCTGGGCTGCGCCCGTCTCCTCGATGTAGCCCATGCCGCCGTGCACCTGGATACCGAGCGAGGCCGACTCGATCCCCGTCTCGGTGCTCCAGGCCTTGACGACCGGTATCAGCAGATCGCCGCGCGCCTGGGCCGCCGCGCGCTTCGCCTCGTCGGTGTGTCCATCCGCGATGTCGAGCTGTGCGGCCGCATAGATCGCGAGCGAACGGGCCGCTTCGGTATTCGCCCCGATCGTGAGCAGCATCCGCTTGATGTCGGGGTGATGGATGATCGGCGCCGGTCCGTCCGGCGCGGCGACCGGCGGGCGCCCCTGTACGCGCGTGCGCGCCCATTCGGCGGCCGTCTGATACGCGCGGCCCGCGACCGAATATCCCTCGAGGCCCACCGACAGCCGCGCGGCGTTCATCATGATGAACATGTATTCGAGGCCGCGGTTCGGCTCGCCGACGAGGTAGCCGACCGCGCCATCCTTCGCGCCGAACTGCATCACGCAGGTCGGGCTCGCGTGGATGCCGAGCTTGTGCTCGATCGACACGCAGTGCACGTCGTTGCGCGCGCCGAGCGAGCCGTCCGCGTTCACCAGCACCTTCGGCACGATGAAGAGCGATATGCCCTTCGTGCCTCCCGGCGCGCCGTCGATGCGCGCGAGCACCATGTGCACGATGTTCGGCGTGAAATCGTGCTCGCCCCAGGTGATGAAGATTTTCTGGCCGAAGAGCCGGTAATGGTCGCCCGCCGGTGCGGCCCGCGTGCGGATCTGGCCGAGATCGGAGCCGGCCTGCGGTTCCGTGAGCACCATCGTGCCTGTCCATTCACCGCGCACCATCTTTGGCAGGAACTGCCGCTTTTGCGCTTCGCTGCCGCTCAACTCGAGGGCTTCGATCGCGCCCTGCGTCAGCATCGGGCACAGCTTGAAGGCGAGGTTCGAGCCCGCCCACAGCTCCTGCACCGCGGTGGCGAGCATGCGTGGCATCCCCTGCCCGCCGAATTCCGGGTTGCCGGTCAGCTGGTTCCAGCCGGCGTCCACAAACGCCTGGTAGGCCGCCTTGAAGCCCGGCGTCGTGACGACACCTTCGGGCGTCCAGCGCGCGCCCTGCGTATCGCCGGCCCGGTAAAGGGGCGCGAGCACATCTTCGGCGAATTTGCCGGCTTCTTCGAGAATCGAGGTGGCAACTTCGGCGGAATAGTCGGCATGCGAAGGGCAACCGGCCAGCGCGCGCTCGCCGGTCAGTTCATTCAGCACGAAAGCCAGGTCTTTCAGCGGCGCTCGATACATGCGTGTCCTCCGTGGCGCTAGTCTAAGGCGCCGCGAGCGCGGGAATCACATTCGCCGCGAGGAATTCGACGCAGACCTGCACGCGCCGGTCGTTGGCGAGGGTCGCGGGGTAGAGCGCACACACCGGTGAAGTCGCCGGCAGCGACCAGTCGGGCAGCACGCGCACCAGCTTGCCGGTGGCGAGGCCCTGGCGGCACAGGAACTCCGGCAGGAGCCCGATCCCGAGTCCCGCCGCGGTCGATGCGTGCACCACCGCCGGATCGCTCACCGCGAGCTTCGGATGGACGGCGATTTCCTCGCGCTGCGCGGCGCCGCGATGCAGCTGCACGCGATACTCCGGGCCCGCGGTCGCGGGCGTCAGCAGCGCGTGGCCACGCAACTCCACCGGTTTGGCGGGCGTGCCGTGCTCCTTCAGGTACGCCGGCGTGGCGCACAGCACCGCGGGCGGCGCGCCGAGTTCTCGGCACACGAACCGCGCATCGTCGATCGCGCCGAGATGCACGGCGACATCCCACTGCGCACCATCGTCGAGGTCGGCCGGTTGCAGCACGACATCGAGCGGCACGTCGGGAAAGCGCTCGAGGAAACGCGGCACGAGCGGCGCGAGCAGCACGCGCCCGTAGGTCGGATCGGCGCGCACGCGCAGCGGGCCGCCGCGCGTCGCAACCGCTTCCGCCGCGAGTGCGCGCGTGGCATCGGCCTCGTCGACGATGCGCCGGCAGTGCGGATACAGCAGGCGCCCGACGGGGGTCAGGTGAATGCGGCGTGTCGTGCGCTCGAGCAACCGCACGCCGAGCGCGGCTTCCAGCTCCGCGATCGAACGGCTCGCGGCCGCCTTCGGCACGCCGAGTGCGCGTGCCGCGGCGGAGAAGCCATTGAGGTCGACGATCTTCGCAAAGAGCGCCATTTGCGCCGGCATCCAGATTGTACTCATGGCTGCACCTGCTCTCGGCCTGCGGCGTGTTATTGTTTCACCTGTAGTATGCACTCACGCAAGCTCGGCACACAGGGGCTCGAAGTCTCCGCCATCGGCCTCGGCACGATGGGCATGGCCGGCGTCGCCGGCATGGGCGACATGTACGGCCCCACGGACGACGCGGAGTCGATTGCGACCATCCATCGTGCGCTCGACCTCGGCGTGAATTTCTTCGATACGGCCGAGATCTACGGACCGTTCACGAATGAGCACATCCTCGGCCGTGGCCTCGCCGGGCGCCGCGATCGCGCGATCGTCGCGACGAAGTTCGGCTTCCGGATCGAGGACGGAAAGATGGCCGGCGTCGACGGGCGCCCGGAGAACGTGCGCCGTGCGATCGACGGCTCGCTCGAACGGCTCGGCGTCGACCACATCGACCTGTGGTACCAGCATCGGCGCGATCGCAGCGTGCCGATCGAGGACACGGTGGGCGCCATGGCCGAGCAGGTGCGCGCCGGCAAGGTGCGCTTCCTCGGGCTCTCTGAAGTCGGCCCGGAGACACTCGCCCGGGCGCATGCCGTGCATCCGATCACTGCGCTGCAGAGCGAATATTCGTTGTGGGAGCGTGGCATCGAGGACAAGGTGCTCGCGAGTTGCCGCGCGCTCGGCATCGGCATCGTGCCGTACAGCCCGCTCGGGCGCGGCTTTCTCACAGGCCGGGTGCCGAAGCTCGAGGCGCTCGGCCCGAACGATTACCGGCGGCTGGATCCGCGTTTCGCCGACGGGAACTACGACCGCAACCTCGCGATCGTCCGCACGGTCGAGCGTATCGCCGCGCAGTACGGCGCCACGCCCGCGCAGGTCGCACTCGCATGGCTGCTGCACCAGGGCACGGACATCGTGCCGATTCCCGGCACGAAACGCCGCACCTGGCTCGAGGCGAACGCGGCGGCGGCGGACCTCGCCCTGACCGCGACCGATCTCGCGACCCTCGCGGCGCTGCAACCGACGGCGGGCGAGCGCTATACGGCCCGCGGCATGGCGGCCATCGAGCGCTGACGAGCGCTGAATATGACAAATCGGCCCGTCCGCGCGCGTGACAGAACGCGAGCGCGGTCACGGCACGGGCGTTCCTTTCCTGCGACGCTTCCCCGGCGGCTGACTGCCGCACTGGCACTACGGGCCCCGGGGACGACAACGAGCATGTTCAAACTGAGACGCGCAAAGCCCGTCGAGCGGCCGAAGATCGAGCGGCCGGCGGCCGAGCGTGAGCGCGTCACCCCGGAGTTGCTCGGCCGCGAGCTGCGCGAAGCGCTGCGCCAGGTGCGTGTGCACTCGATCTCGATCCACGACGGCGAATGCGATGCATTGTGGCTCAGTGAAGGCGTGCTCGGACCCGACGAGCATTCCGCGGCACTCGAGGCGATGGGCGCCTTCAGCCTCGAAGCGCAGCGCCACTACTCCGCCTACGACCTCGGCGACGGGCGCAGCGCGGTGTTCTTTGCCGCACGCTCGCCCTACGGCGAAGTGCTCGGTCTCGCGATGTTGATCGCGGATACGAAATCGGTCGAGAACGGCGGCGGTGAGCGGCTCGCGACCACCGATGTGCGCGCCATCATGCAACGGCTCGCCGTCGTGCTGCGCCCGACCTCGGTCACGCAGACCCAGCCGATCGCCAGGCCCGAAAACCTGCCGACGGATATCGTCGTCACGACTCTCGCGGGTCCCGTCGCTGCGCCCAAGGTCGAAGAGACCCGGCCGGCGGCGGTGCCCGCCCCCCGCATCGACGCTGCCGCTGCGCCTGCGGCGCCTGCGGCGCCTGCGGAGCGGGAGATGCCGGTCGTCGAGTTTTCGTTCGATGCGCTGCTCGATCCAAGCGCATCGTCGCCGCGAAAGGACGAGCCGGCGGCCGCACGGGCCGCGGCGCCTGCACAGACCGACCATGGACCGGAGGCGACGCTCTACGTGCCGCAGGCCACGGTGCGCGAAGTGGCGCTGCACGTGCAGCAGTTGCACAAACTGCGCTCGGGCGGCCGCACACGCCGCTACGAAGTGCTGCTGCGCGCCCGCAGCCACCCGGATGCCGACGCGATGGGCGACACCGTCGCGCAGATGCTCGCCTCGCAGGGCGCGACCAGCACGATGGACCGCTACATCACCGGCGAGCTCATCACCTGGCTCGCGGGCCACGCCGACGTGTGGGAGCGCGAACCGGCGAGCTTCTCGGTCAATGTCGCGCTCACGACGCTCACCGACGAGCAGTTCCTCGCGTTCGTCGCGAACAACCTCGCCGAATCGCGGGTGTCGCCGGAGATCATCGGCTTCGAGGTGCCCGAGCGCGCATTCGTCGAGCACCGCGCGTACGCCGAGCGCTTCGTCGAGCGCTGCGAGAAACTCGGCTGCTTCCTCGTGCTCGACGACTTCACGCTGCACTCCGATGCGTTGCCGTTCCTCGCCTCGCCGGCGGTGCGGCTCGTCAAGATCGACTCGAAGCTCACGTCGGCCGCCTTGAAGGAGAAGCTCCCGCAGGCCGTCGTGATCGCGATCTCGCAGGCCGCCAAGGTGCTCGGCGTGCACTGCGTCGCGAAGCGGGTCGACACGCAGGTCGGCCGCCAGTGGCTGTCCGCGATCGGCATCGATTTCGCCCAAGGCTTCCTGCTCGCGAAGCCGCAGCCGCTCGAGGTGCTCGCCCGCGAATCCCGCCAGGCGGCCGGCGAGCGCTGACCTGCGACGAAGCGAGCCCCTGCTGCGACGCACCGATGCGGAGGCGGGGACGAGTCGCATAAAGTCTCGGGCATGAGTCCCGAATCGCCCGCCGCCCCGGCGGCAGGCCCGCCGGCGCCGATACTCGAACGCCTGAAGATATCCCGCGACACCCTGTTCTGGGCGCTGCACGCGGCCGGATGGACCGGCTACGGCTGCGTGCAGTTCCTCGGGGCGCTCATCTACGACAAGGAACCCGGCTACCAGCAGGTCATCCTGACGGCCGCGATCTCGGGCTTCGTCGTCACGATGCCGCTGCGCTACATCTATCGCGCGCTGTGGCGCCAGCGACCCCGCCTGATCCTGGTCGGCATCGCGCTCACCTCCTACGTCACGGCCCTCGTCTGGCGCGTCTGCGTGAACCTCGGTTACGACCGCTTCATGCCGCAGATGGAATGGAAGATGGTGCACTGGTACGAGTACCTGTCCGGGGCGATCCAGGGCACGTACCTGATGCTCTGCTGGTCGGGGCTCTACTTCGGCATCAAGTACTACGAATCGCTGCAGCTGCAGCGCGAAGCGACCCTGCGCTCGGCGACGCTCGCGCAGGAGGCGCAGCTGCGGATGCTGCGCTACCAGCTGAACCCGCACTTCCTTTTCAACACGCTGAATGCGATCTCGACGCTGATCCTCGACAAGCAGAATCGCGTCGCGAACCAGGCGGTCACGCGATTGTCGGATTTCCTGCGCTACACGCTCGACCAGGACCCGATGAAGAAGGTCACGATGCGCCAGGAACTCGACGCGCTGAACATGTACCTGTCGACCGAGCAACTGCGCTTCAACGAACGCCTGCGCATCGAGTTCGCGATCGAAGAGGCCGCGCTCCCGGCGCTCGTGCCGAGCCTCCTGCTGCAGCCGCTCATCGAGAACGCCGTGAAGTACGCCGTCTCCCCGCGCGAGGGCGGCGGCGCGATCCGCGTCGAGGGCCGCGTGCGCGGCGCGATGCTCGAGCTCGTCGTCGCGGACGACGGGCCGGGCGCCAAGACGGCCGGTGCGCTGATCGAAGGTCGCGGCGTGGGGCTGCGCAATACGCGCGAGCGCCTGCACGTCCTCTATGGAGACCGCCACCGGTTCGCTGCGCTCAATGCGCATCCCGGCGTGCGTATCGAAATCGCCCTTCCCTTTGAAAAGGCGCCTGGACCATGAATGCCCCCCACCCGATCCGCACCCTGATCGTCGACGACGAGGCGCTGTCGCGCCGCGGCCTCGAGATCCGGCTGCGCACCGCCGGCGATTTCGAGGTCATCGGCCAATGCACGAACGGCCGCGAGGCGATCGACGCCGTGCGCGCGCTGGCCCCGGACCTCGTGTTCCTCGACATCCAGATGCCGGGACTTTCGGGCTTCGACGTGCTCGCGCAGCTGCCGACCGATGCGCTACCGATGGTGGTGTTCGTGACGGCCTACGACCAGTACGCGATTCGCGCGTTCGAGGCGCGCGCCATCGATTACCTGTTGAAGCCGGTCGACGAATCGCGCTTCGCCGCCGCCGTCGAGCATATCCGCGAGTTGCGCCAGCAGCGCACGGCGGCCTCGCAGCGCGACCGCCTGGTCGAGCTGCTCGCCGACGTATCGGGCAGCGGCGAGCTCGACGCCGACGACCTCCTCGCGCGGGGCCGCGCGGGCCTGGCCGGCCCGCGCAACACGGTGCTGCCGATCCGCGACGGGCGCGAGACGATCCGCCTCGACACGACCTCGATCGACTGGATCGACGCGGCCGGCGACTACATGTGCATCCATGCCGGCAACCGCACGCACATCCTGCGCGGCACGATGAAGGAACTCGAGGATGCCCTCGACCCGAAGATCTTCCAGCGCGTGCACCGCTCGACGATCGTCAATCTCGCGCGCGTGAAGACCCTGCGTGCGCACATGAACGGCGAGTACTTCCTGACGCTCGACGGCGGCCACGAGCTCAAGCTCTCGCGCACCTATCGCGACAAGGTCGAGTATTTCCTCAAGGGGCCGCGGCTGAACTGACGCCGAGCCAGCGCCCGTACCAGTCGACGTAGCGCTGCAGCCGGTCGACGCGCAGGCTCGGTCGACTGAGCCCGTGATGCTGGCCGGGGTAGATCACGAGTTGCGTCGGCACGCCGAGCCGCCGCAGGGCCTGGTACATCTGTTCGGTCGCCGGGAGCGGCACGTTGAAATCGTCCGCGCCACACAGGAACAGCGTGGGCGTATGGATCCGGTCGGCGTGCAGGAACGGGTACGAGAGCCGCACCCACAGGTCCGTATTGCGCCACGGCAGGCCGAGTTCGGTCTCCCACTCGCGCATGTATTGATCGACCCCGTAGCCGCCGAGCATGTTCGACATGCCTGCGCCGCTCGTCGCCGCCTTGAAGCGCGTATCGCTCGCGATCACGTAGTTCGTCAGGATCGAGCCGTAGCTCCAGCCGCCGACTCCGAGGCGCGCCGGGTCTGCGATGCCGTCGGCGATGGCGCGATCGGTGAGCGCGAGCACGTCCGGCACGTCGGCGTAACCCCAGTCGGCAAACAGCGCGCGCTGGAACGCGTACCCGCGGCCGGTGCTGCCGCGGGGGTTGGGCGCCACGACCGCATAACCCTGCGCCACGAACAGCTGCCACGAGAGGTCGAATTCGTGCTGGTGCTGCGACACCGGCCCGCCGTGCAGGCGCAGCAGCGTCGGGACGCGGGTACCGGGCCGTGTCCCCTGCGGCTCGAGCAGCAGGCCGTGGATCTCGAGGCCGCCCTGGCTTGGTGCCGCGATCGGCCGCGCGGTGACGACATCGACTTCGGCGAGCCAGGCATCGTTGTGGCGGGAGATGCGTCGCAGGCCGCTGCGCCCGAGCGCCGAGAGTTCGCCGGGCTGCGCGCTCGTGCCGTGCACGACGACGATGCGGCCGTTGCCGCCGAGGTCGTACTCGCTGACGACACCGCCGGGTGCGGTGAGTCGCTCGACGTGGCCATCGCGCAGGCGGACCCGCGCGAGCACCATGCTCGCGTCGTCCTCGAGGCGAAAGTAGAGCCACTGCCCGTCCGCCGACCAGCGCGGCTCGAGCGTATTGCGATCGACCGCCGCCGTGGGCAAGCGCGCCTCGGCGGGCCCGGCCGCCGCAGTCGGCGGCACGTCGACGACGCCGACCTGGGACAACCCGTACCACAGGTCCCCAGGTGCACCGCCGGCGAGGAAGGCGATGCGCCGGCCATCGGCGCTGAAGCGCGGCGGACCGCTGAGCCAGCCGCCATCGGCGTCACCATCCGCGCCCGGATTCGTCGTGAGCTGGCGCGGCTCGGCGCCGGCCCGCGCCGGCATCAGGTACAGGTCCCAGTTGACGTTGGCGTCCGGGTTCGCGCCGCGCTTGCTGACGAATGCGATCTGCGCGCCGTCGGGCGACCACGAGGGCTGCAGCTCGTCGTAGGGGCCGTCAGTGAGCGGTGTGACCGCGCCGTCGTGCGCGTTCAACAGGTAAAGATGCGAACGTTCGTCGCGCAGATATCCGCCCTCGTCCGACTTGAACCACAGCCGGTCGATCACGATGGGCGCGGGCTTGTCTTCGTCCTCATCCCGGGCGTGGGGCCGCTGCGCCGTGAACACGAGGCGATCGCCGTCGGGTGACCACGCGAAATCGCTGATCGGCGCGTCGAAATGGCTCAGTTGCTGCGCCTCGCCGCCGGCGAGATCGAGTACCCAGACCTGGTCACCCGCCTTTTCGTCCGCGCGGTCGCTCAGGAACGCGAGCCGGCGCCCGTCGGGGCTGAAGCGCGGGCTGTGCTCGTCCGACTTGCCGCGCGTCAGCTGCCGCGTCTCCGTGCCATCCCAGCGCGCGAGCCACACGTCGGCCTGGTCGGCGTCGGCTTCCCGGTCGGCGGTCGTGACCGTGTACGCGATCCACTGGCCGTCGGGCGAGAAGCGCGGACTCGCGACCGTCTGGAGGCGATAGACGTCTTCGGCGACGACCCCGCGCGCATGCGCCAGTGTAAACGGCAGGGTGGCGAGGCCTGCGAGGAGCCCTGCGGCGACGCGCCTCCTCAGCATTCGGCGGCCGGCTGCGCACGACGGCGCGGCGGGTTGTAGAAAGGCCCCTCGACGACCGTGCAGCGCGCCATGAAACGGCTCCATTTGAGCTCCTTCTGGTAGTAGATCTCCGCCCGGAGTTCGTCACCCGGCGCGCCATGCGGCATGCGCACGGACGCGAGCGCGATGTTCGATTTCGCCGCCGGCGACCACATCGCCGAAGTCACGACGCCGACATTGCGACGGCGGCGGTCGTAGATGAAGGCGTCTTTCGCCGGCTTGTTGCCCTCGACATCGAGTTTGACCAGCCGGTAGCGCGAACCACGCGCCTTCTCCGCGAGGAGCGCGCGCCGCCCGGTGAAGGGCCCCTTGCCGAAATCGACCAGCCACTCGAGATCGAGCTCGAACGGCGAACGCGTGCGATCGGGGCGGACCGCACGGTCCGCCGGCAGGAAATCCACTCCCGCCTGGATGAAGCCCGCCTCGATGCGGCTCATCTCGAGCGCGAGCGTGCCCATCGGCTTCATGCCCACCACCTTGCCCACGTCGAACAGGCGATCCCACAACGCGACCGCCCGCTCCGGGTCGATCCACAGCTCGTAGCCGAGATCGCCCGTGAACCCGGTGCGCGACACGAGGAGCTCGGTGCCCTCGAAGGCGTAGCTGCGGATGCCGAAGGGCGCGAGCGTCTCGATCTCCGCGAGCCCGAGGCGCTTCAGCGCGGCGCAACTCGTCGGCCCCTGCAGCGCGAGTGCCGCGACATCGTGCGTCTCCTCGACGATCGAGACGTCGAAGCCGAGGGCCGAGCCGAGCAGCCAGTCGAGCTGGCGTTCCTGCGAGCACAGCCGATACACGTGATCACGCAGGTGGAAGATCGTGCCGTCGTCGACGACCTGGCCCGCGTCGTCGCACCACACGGTGTAGCCGACGCGCCCCGGCTTCAACTTCGCGACATCGCGCGTGACGAGCCGGTTCATGAACGCGAGCGCGTCGGGCCCCGTGATCAGGTGCTTCGTCATCGGCGAGAGGTCGAACACCGTGCACGCGTTGCGCAGCGCCGTGTACTCGAGCGCCACGTCGAAGTACGCGTCCGCGACCGTGTAGTCGCGCCAGCGGTGCCAGGCATTGAGCACGTTCGCCGCGCCCGTGCGCGGATGAAACGGTGTCGGGAACACGGCCTGCAGGTGGTGTTCGCGCGGGATCGTCATGTGCGCACCTTGCCGAGCACCGCGCGCGCGGCGCCGCGGCCTGCGCGGCCCATCACACCGCCGCCCGGATGCGACCCGGCGCCGCACAGGAACAGCCCATCGATGGGCGCGGTGTAGTGCGCGGCGCCCCGGACGGGGCGCAACATCATGTACTGGTCGAGGGCGAGTTCGCCGTGGTGCCAGTGGCCGCCCGTGATGCGAAACTCGCGCTCGATATCGACCGGTGTCAGCAACTCGGCGTCGACGATCTGCCCCCGCAGGTTCGGCGCGTAGCGCGCGAGCACGTTGAGCGTCGACTGCAGCAGGCGGTCGCGGCCGGCGTCCCAGCCCCCCGCGAGATCGTAGGGTGCGTACTGCACGATCGCCGACAGCACATGCCTGCCGGCCGGCGCGAGGCCCGGGTCGTGCAAGGAGGGCACCGTGATCTCGAGCACCGGGGACGACGAAAACTCGCGGTACTTCGCGGGGTTGAAGGCTGCCTCGATGTAGTCGAGGTCGGGCGCGACGACGAGGCGCTCGCCTGCGTAGTCCGCCGGGACGCCGCGGAACCCGGGCGCGCCGTCGAGCGCGAGGTGCAGCTTCGCGGCGCAACCGAGCGAGCGGTAGTTGAGGATACGCTGCGCGAACTCCGCGTCGAGATGGCGCGCGCCGAGCAGCTGCAGGAACGTGGTCTTGGGGTCCGCGTTCGAGACGACCGCGCTCGCGGCGATCTCCTCGCCACTGTCGAGCACGACCCCCGTGACGCGATCGCCCGTCACGGTCAGGCGCGCGACCGGGCTCGCGACGCGGATCGTCGCGCCCGCGGCGCGGGCCGCGACGGCGAGCGCGCCCGTCACGGTACCCATGCCGCCGCGCGGCAGCGCATAGGCGCCGGCGCGCTGCAGGCTCGTGAAGAAAGTCTGGCCCGAGCGCGGGCCGAGCTTCGCGCCGAGCACGCCGTCGAGCGCGAGCGCGCCCTTCAACTGCCGGCTCTCGAAGCGGTCCTCGAGGAGATCGTAGAGATTCATCGTGCCGACGCGCAACAGCTCGCGCATGTCGGCGCGGCCGAGGCGGAGGATGTCGAATGGTGCCGGGGCTTCGGTTGTTCGGTTATTCGCTATCCAACCGAATAACCGAACAACCGAAGCCCCGGCACCACGTCCTGCCAGCAGCGCCCCGTACATGCGCAGGCGCGCGATGGAGGCGCCGAGCTCGGTGCGATCCGCGTCGGACAGCTGCCCCGCTCGCACGACGGCGCCGTTCAGCACGAGCGGCTCGGCATCGGCGAGCGCTACCGTGTCGAGCCCGCTGCGCGCCAGCGCGAGACCGTGCCGGGCCAGCCCGAGATCGCGTGCGACCCCGGGGTCGAGCCCGTAGAGCAGGTGCGCGCCGGACGACACGCGAAAGCCCGGCGCGAACTCGCGTGTCGCCGCCGCACCGCCAATGGCGGCCGACGCCTCGAGGACGAGCACTTTGCGCCCGGCACGTGCGAGGTACGCGGCGCACACGAGACCGTTGTGGCCGCCGCCGACGATGACGATGGGGGCGGCGTCAGTCATCGCTCCACCCCTCCGGCACCGTGGTCGGGCGGCGCAGGTCGCGCAGGATCTCGCGCGCCGCGTTGGCGCCGGGCGCCGCCATCACGCCGCCACCGGGGTGCGTCGCCGAACCGCAGAGGTACAAGCCGCGCACCGGGCCGCGATACTGCGCGTAGCCGGGAAACGGGCGATTGAAGAACAACTGGTCGAAGGTCAGCTCGCCCTGGAAGATGTTGCCCTCCGTGAGCCCGACCTCCCGGTCGAGTTCCTGCGGCGTGCGCACTTCCGCGTGGAGCACGAGCTTCCTGAAGCCCGGGCTGCAGCGCTCGATCTGGTCGAACACCGTATCGCGCAAGGCGTTGCGATCCGCGTCGGTCCAGGCGCGCCCTTCGATCTCGTGCGGCACGTATTGCACGAACACCGACATGAAGTGCTTGCCCGGCGGCGCCATCGTCGGGTCGGTCAGCGACGGAATCAGGAGGTCGAGGTACGGGTCCTTCGACCACGTGCCCGCCTTCCAGTCGTCGTACGCGCGCTCGAATCGCTCGAGCGTGTCGAGGAAATGCATGTCGCCCGCGATGAGCGGGTGCCCGCGGCCGAGCGCGGGGAAGACCGGCAGCGCATCGAGCGCGATGTTGAGCTTGCCCGAGGAACCGCGACTCTTGAACTCGCGCGCCTTGCGCACGATGCCTGCGGGCAGGTCGCCGGGCTCCATCAGCGACAGGAACGTCCGCTTCGGGTCGACGCTCGAGACGACCTTGTCGGCGTAGTACTCGTCGCCGTTGCCGAGCACGACGCCACAGGCCGCGCCGTGGCGCACCAGGATGCGCGCCACCGGCGAATCCGCCTGCACGACACCATCATGCGATTGCAGCGCCCCCGCGATCGCCTTCGACACGGCGCCCATGCCGCCGCGCGCGAAGCCCCACGAGCCCATCTGGCCGTCGACATCCCCCATGTAGTGGTGCAGCAGCACGTAGGCGGTGCCCGGCGACTGCACGCCGAGCGCGGTGCCGATGATGCCGCTGCCCGCGTGATGCGCCTTGACGATGTCCGACTCGAAATACTCCGCGAGATAGTCCGCGATGCTCATCGTGTAGAAACGGATCGTGTCGCCCATCGTCGCCTCGCCGAGCTTGGCGAACTCGCGACCGAGGTGTACGAGTTCGCGCAGGTCGCGCGGGCGAAACGACGCCGGATCGGGCGGCGTGCGCATCAGCAGCGAGCGGATGAAGCGGCACTGGCGCATCGTGTCGCGCGAGTAGCGCAGGTACGCGTCCGCGTCGCGCTCGTGGTGGCGCGCGTACTCCCGGCGGCGCACATCCTTGTCGACGTAGCCGCCGATGTAGTCGTTGTCGCGCGTGAACGTGAGCCCGCCGCCGTATGGCGCGATCTGCAGGCCGTGGCGCGCAAGATCGAGGCTGCGATAGATCTCCGGGCGCAGCAGGCTGCACACGTAGGAACAGTTGGAATAGATCCAGCCCGCGTGCAGCTCGCGGCTCACCGCCGCGCCGCCGATCCACGGGTTGCGTTCGAGCACGAGCACCTTGAGCCCGGCCTTCGCGAGGAATGCCGCGGTCGTGAGCCCGTTGTGGCCCGCACCGACGACGATGACGTCGTAACGGGTCATGCGGCCGCGCGCTTCAGAGGAGCCCCAGGAGCCGGTCGGCGTACCAGCGGTCGAAGATGTGCACGCAGTCCTCGGAGGACTGGTACGGGCCCGGCCGGTAACCGCGCGAAGTCACGCCCGCCTGCGCGCGCTCGCACAACGCCCAGTCCTGGCGGTTGGTCACGTCCCAGAATTCGACGACATCGGACGGATCGAAGTCCTTCGCGGCCAGCGCATCCGCGGTGACGAGCCATTCGCATACGACCCGCGTGCGATCCGGCGCGAGCGGCCACGCCGTGTGCACCAGCACGTAGTCGGGGTGCGGCGACAGCAGCATGTTCGGGTAGATCACGTAGTAGTGCACGTAGCGGCACTCCTCGAGCGACAGCCCGGGGATGGTCGGCAGCGTGCTGCGGCCGCTCATCGACATCGTCTCGATGCCGTCGCGCAGCTTCATCGGGCCCCCGTTGAAGCAGGCACCGATATCCTGGCCGCGTTCGTCGCGGCTGATCTGTTCGCTGATGCGCGTGAGCTGCGGATGGGCGAGCGAGCAGTGGTAGCACTCGCTGTAGTTCTCGCAGATCAGCTTCCAGTTCGCACGCACCTCGTACTCGATGCGCCGGCCGCAGCGCAGCTGCGGCATCCGGAAGCGAGTCAGGTCCGGCAGGTCGGCGAGATACCGGTCGAGGGGCTGCGCCTGCGGGTCGAGGTTGAGAAAGATGAATCCCTCGAAGAGCCCGCTGCGCACCGGCAAGAGCCCATGGTCGTCCTTGCGAAACTCCGGCCCCATGCGCGGCGCCTGCTGCAGGCTGCCGTCGAGCTGGTAGCTCCAGGCATGGTACGGGCACACGATGCGCGCGAGCCCCTGGCCCCGCGGCTCGTCGAGGAGTCGCGAGCCGCGGTGGCGGCAGACGTTGTAGAAGGCGCGGACGACGCCGTCCCGGCCACGCATCACGATGACCGAATCGCCGGCGATGTCCCGCAGGAACCAGTCGCCCGGCACCGGTATGTCCGCCTCGCGACCGACACAGAGCCATTCACGCGCGAAGAGGCCGCGCTGCTCGAGCTGCAGGATCTCCCCGGCGCCGTAGACCTCGCCCGGCAGTGTCCGCGCCTCGCCGAACGGCCCGCGCGTGCGCTCGAGATCCGCGATGGGCGGCAGCCGCTGCGCGACGTCGATCACCATGTGCACCCCCGATGAAGGTGAGGATTGTAGCGCGTCGATCACGGGTTTTTCGCAGCCGCACTGCGGCGCTCAGGTGTGATGCCCGGGATCAGTGCACGCCCGGCTGCCCAACCACGCGCCCACCCTTGACCACGACGTCGACCTGCTGCAGGACCCGAATGTCCGCGAGCGGATCGCCCCGGACCGCGATGACATCGCCGAAGCGGCCCGGTGCGATTTCGCCGACCCGGTCCGACCACCCCATGTAGCGCGCGGCAACCGAAGTCGCCGCCTTGATCGCCTCCATCGGCGTCATGCCGCGCGCGACCATCACCGGGAACTGGCGCGCATTCCAGCCGTGCGGATAGACGCCCGCGTCGGTACCGTAGACGATCGCGACGCCGGCCGCATGGGCGCGCGTGAAGCCCTGGCGCTGCGCCTCGGTGGTCTCGATGTTCTTGCGCAGGAATTCCGCCGGCCAGCCGAGCCTGCGCCCCTCGCGGTCGATGTAGTCGCCGTTGTAGATATCCATCGACAGCGCGACGCCATGGGCCTTCGCGAGTGCAATGCCCTCGTCGTCGATCAATGAAGCGTGCTCGATCGTATCGGCCCCGGCGAGGATCGCCTCGCGGATCGAGCGCGCGCCGTGCGCATGCGCGGCGACCTTGCGCCCCGTCGCATGCGCCACGGAGGTGACCGCGGCAATCTCCGCGGGCGTCATCTCCGGCTCGCCGGGCACCCCGCCCCAGGCGAGTACCGCGCCGGAGGCGATCACCTTGAGCAGGTCCGCACCGCCGTCGATCGCCGCCTGCGCCTTCGCGCCAAATTCCGCGGGCGTGCGCGCCACGCCCTGCCGGACATCCGGCGGGATGTCTGCTTCAGGAACGCCCGGGACGAGCAGATCGCCGCCGCCCCCCGGGATGGTCAGGTAATAGCCGACCACCTGCATGCGAGGCCCGATGACTTCGCCGCGATCGATCGCGTCGCGCAGCGCGCGGTCGGTCCAGGCGTTGTAGGCCCCGAGGTTGCGCACGGTCGTGAAGCCCGCACGCAGGGTAGCGGCGGCGAACTCGCGTGCGAGCGCAGCCTGCCCGGCCTTCGTGCGACGGAAATAGACGGTCAGGTCGGCCGTGTCCTCGGGCCGCTCGGTGATATGGGTGTGCATGTCGATCAGGCCGGGCAGGCAGGTGCGATCCGCGAGATCGAGTACCGGCACCCCCGGTGGCGCGCTCCGGCCCGGATCGACACTGGCGATGCGACCGTCCCGTATGACTATCGTCATGTCCTGCCGCGGCGTGTCCGTCACGCCGTCGATCAGCCGCCCGCAGTGGAGCGCGAGCGAGCCGGAATCCGGGGCGTAAGGTCGGCCGGCCGACTCCACGGTCGGTGCCGGCATCCCGGCAGCGCGCACCACCGCCGATTGTCTCGCGACACAGACGGTGGCCAGCACCAAAGCGCCGAAAATCGCCGCCCGGCGGGCAACGGATACTTTCATGGCCGCGATTATGCCGTAGCCGCTGCGCAACACGTTTGACATTGCTCCCGGCCCGGTTTCTCATAGCTGTCGCGTGAACTCCCCCCGCCGCAGCCGCGCACATGGTTAGTGCGACCGACCCGGTCGGCACACTCGATATTGCGTTGGCCCACGCCACGCGGCTCCTCCACATCGACCCCCGTCTCGCTGCCGAACAGGCGGACGAGATACTCGCCGTCGCGCCGGGTCATCCCATCGCGCAGCTCACGCTCGGATCCGCCTATCGCCTGCAAGGAGATGCCGGGCGCGCGCTCGGTGTCCTCGAGCCACTCGTCCGAACGCAACCCCATTGGGGCGTCGCGCAGCTCGAGCTGGGCCTTGCGCTTGCGCAAGCGCACCGCGGCGATGATGCGATCTTTGCATTGCGGCGCGCCGTCGAACTGAAGCCGGACCTGCCCGACGCGTGGCGCATCCTCGGCGATCATCTGACACTGCTCGGCGAAACCGAAGCCGCCGATGCGGCGTACGCCCGGCACATCCGCCATTCGACGCGCGACCCGCGCCTGCTCGAACCCGCCGCCGCGTTGTGCGAAGGGCGGATCGCCGATGCCGAGCACCAGTTGCGTGCCCACCTGATGCAGCATCCGACCGATGTCGCCGCTATCCGCATGCTCGCCGAAGTGGGCGCGCGTATCGGACGCTGCGGCGACGCCGAAAAGCTGCTCACGCGTTGCCTGGAACTCGCGCCGGGATTTCTCGCTGCGCGGCACAACCTCGCCGTCGTGCTGCAAAAGCAGGCGAAGCTCGCGGCGGCGGTCGCCGAAACCGAACTGCTGCTGAAAGCAGATCCGGGCAACCCGGGCTTTCGCAATCTCGCCGCATCAATCGCCGCGCGGCTCGGCGACATGCCGCGCGCGATCGGCATCTATGCCGAAGTGTTGCGCGAATACCCGCGCCAGCCGAAACTCTGGATGAGCTATGGGCACACGCTGAAGACGGCCGGGCGGCTCGACGAAGCGATCGACGCGTATCGACGCAGCCTCGATCTCGCGCCGCACCTCGGCGAGGCCTGGTGGAGTCTCGCGAATCTCAAGACGCTCCGGTTTTCGGCGGCCGATATCACGGCCATGCGAGGGCAGCTCGCACGTACCGACCTCGAAGACGTGGACCGGTTCCACGTCGATTTCGCGCTCGGCAAGGCGCTGGAGGATGCGGAAGACTACGCGGCATCATTCGGCCACTACGCAGCCGCGAACCGCTTGCGGCGAAACAGCATCGTCTGGTCCGCAGCCGACTACGCGACCCACGTCCAGCGTTCGAAAGCCGTGTTGACGCCCGAATTCTTCGCGGCGCGCACGGGATGGGGCACAGCGGCGCCCGACCCGATCTTCATTGTCGGTCTGCCGCGCGCGGGCTCCACCCTGATCGAGCAGATCCTCGCGAGCCACTCGCTGGTCGAGGGCACGATGGAGCTGCCGGACATCATCCAGATCGCGCGCGAACTGGGCGGTGCGACGGCACGCGGCCCCGCCTCACGCTATTTCGAGACGCTCGCGCAACTCGGCCCCGGGGAGTGCGGGCAGCTCGGGGAGCGCTACCTCGCGCAGACCCGTATCCAGCGTCGCAGCGAGAGGCCGTTCTTCATCGACAAGATGCCGAACAACTTCGCGCATATCGGCTTGATTCAACTCGTGCTGCCGAAGGCGAAGATCATCGACGCGCGCCGCCATCCGCTCGGCTGCTGCTTCTCGGCCTTCAAACAGCATTTTGCCCGGGGTCAGGCCTTCAGCTACAGCCTCGAGGATGTCGGCCGCTACTATCACGACTACGTCGAGCTGATGGCGCACTACGACACGGTGTTGCCGGGCCGCGTACACCGGGTGATCTACGAACAGCTGGTCGACGACACCGAAGGTGAAGTGCGCCGTTTGCTCGAATACTGCGATCTGCCGTTCGAGCCCACCTGCCTGGAATTCCATGCGAACGAGCGGGCCGTGCGCACTGCGAGTTCCGAACAGGTGCGCCGCCCGATTTATCGCGACGGGGTCGACCAATGGCGGCATTACGAGCCGTGGCTCGAACCGCTGAAGCGGGCCCTTGGCCCGATCATCGACCACTATCCGGAACCGCCGATTTTCTGAATCCGCATTGTCGATAACTCAACCGGGGGTAGTCCAATGACACGAAGCAAGAAACGGAAGCTGTTACGCCAGCAGGCGCGGCGCCCGCACCCGAGCGCGATGACAAGGAGCGCGCCCCTGCTTTCGGCCACCGTGCTCGCCGCGATCTCGGCGGCGCAAGCGCAGAGCCCGACGCCGACGTCGGGCGGCGGACTCGAAGAAGTGATCGTCACTGCGACGAAGCGCTCGGAGAACATGCAGGATGTGCCGATCAGCATCCAGGCGCTCGGCACGCAGAAGCTCGAGGAGCTGCACGTCTCCAGTTTCGACGACTACGCCAAATTCCTGCCGAGCCTTTCGTACACGACCGGCGGCCCGGGCTTCGCGCGCGTCTACTTTCGTGGCGTGGCGGCCGGCGACAACGGCAACCATTCGGGGTCGCAGCCGAGCGTCGGCATCTACCTCGACGAACAGCCGATCACGACGATCCAGGGCTCGCTTGACCTGCACATGTACGACATCGCGCGCGTCGAAGGTCTCGCCGGGCCGCAAGGCACGCTCTACGGCGCGAGTTCGCAGGCGGGCACCGTGCGCATCATCACGAACAAGCCCGATCCGTCGGACTTTGCCTCGGGCTACGACCTCGAAGGCAGCGTGCTGGACGGCAGCGGCGGCTATGTCGCCGAAGGTTTCGTCAACATCCCGGTGTCGGAGCGGGCCGCGGTGCGTCTCGTCGGCTGGGCGACGAAGACACCCGGCTACATCGACAATACTCCGGGGACGATCACTTTCCCGACGGCGAGCTCGGTGGCCGGAACGCCCATCACCGCGAACAACGCCGCATGGGTGAAGAATCGCTACAACGACACCGAAACCTACGGCGCGCGCGCCGCGCTGCGCATCGATCTCAACGACAGCTGGACGGTCACCCCGCAGCTGATGGGGCAGAAACAGAAGAACGGCGGCGGGTTCGCCTACGACCCGGCGCTCGGCGACCTGAAGATTCACCGCTATCGTTCCGAGAAGTTCGACGACAAGTGGGGCCAGGCGGCGCTCACCGTCGAAGGCAAGATCGCGAATTTCGATCTCGTCTATGCGGGCTCCTTCCTCAAGCGCGACACCACGGGCGATTCGGACTACTCGGACTACACGTATTTCTACGACGTGGTCTACGGCTCGTACCTCAATTCCGACACCGATGTCGTGAACGCCTCGCAGTACTTCCTGAGTGACGACAGGTACCAGCGCTGGAGCCACGAACTGCGCATCGCCTCGGACCAGAGCAGGCGGCTGCGCTTCGTGGGCGGGCTCTTCGCCCAGCGCCAGCAGCACCGGATCGAGCAGAACTACAAGGTCGACGCACTCGACCCCGGTCTCGCCGTGACAGGCTACCCGGACACGATCTGGCTCACACAGCAGGTGCGCGTCGATCGGGATTCGGCCGTGTTCGGCGAGCTGACCTTCGATGTCACCGAAAAACTGTCGTTGCTCGGCGGCTTTCGCTGGTACGACTCCGACAACACGCTGCAGGGCTTCTACGGCTACTCGGAGGCGTACAGCGGCAGCGGCAACAGTGGTGAGACCCTCTGCAGCTTCCAGGCGGGGGACGCGCGTTTCGACCGCTCGGGCTGGATTCCCTTCGGGGGCGCACCGTGCCGCAACCTCGACAAGGGCCAGAAGGAGGACGGCGTGAGTCCGAAGGTCACGCTGACCTACAAGTTCGACAGCGATCGCCTGGTCTACGCGACGTACTCGGAGGGCTTCCGGCCGGGCGGTCCCAATCGCCGCGGTACGTTCGCGCCCTACAAGTCGGATACGCTCTTCAACTACGAAATCGGCTGGAAGTCGACATGGCTCGGCAACAGCCTGCGGTTCAACGGCGCCCTTTTCTACGAGGACTGGGACGACTTCCAGTTCTCGTTCCTGGGCTCCAACGGGTTGACCAACATCGTCAACGCCGGTGGCGCGCGGATCAAGGGTGTCGAAGCCGACCTCAGCTGGGCCGCTACCGATCGTTTATTGCTCGGCGGCAGCGTCACCTTCCTCAACAGCGAGCTGACCAAGGACTTCTGCGAAAACCTCGATACCACAGGATTGCCGCTGCCGCCCGATCAGTGCGATCCGGTGAGCTTCGCCGCGAAAGGTACGGAGTTGCCGATCGCACCGAAATTCAAGGGCAATCTGATCGCACGCTACACTTTCCCGCTCGCGTCGTTCGAGGCGAACGTGCAGGGAGCGTTCTCGTACCAGAGCCAGCGACGCTCGGCGCTGCTGCCGGCGGACGAGGTGGAGCTCGGCGGGCCCAACCGCGCTTACGGCCTCGCCGACTTCAGTTTCGGGCTGAGGAAAGAACGCTACGCGATCGAAATGTTCATCGACAATGCGTTCGACAAGCGCGCGGATATCACGCGCTTCGCGCAGTGCGACGAGCAGATCTGCACCCACCCGTACATCATCACCAATCAGCCGCGCACCTACGGGCTGAAGTTCTCGCAACGCTTCTGAAACGGGGGAAGCAGGGGCCGGGAGGGCAGCCGGGCAACCGGTTGCTTTCCCGGGCACCCTTCAGGGCGGCAGTGGATCGCGGCTCGCGAGCAGCCGCAGGATCGATGGTCGCAGGAGCTTGCGGATCATGCGGCGCAGCTCCGAAGGGCGCAGCGTGGTTTCGCACGGCAGCATGCCGGCCACGCCGGTCATCTGCAGCAGCCCGTCCTTGGCCGCCAGTGCATCGATCCGCACATCGAGCTTCATCGCCGGGGTGACGACACGCATGCACGGCAGGATAGCCACTACCGCCGCGAATGCCAGTACGCATTAACCCGCTCAGCTCGCGCGCGACGAGGGGCCCTTCCGCTCGGCGAGCACGTCACTTTCGCTGCGCTGGATCGTCACGCGCTGGCCCGGCTGCAGCCGCTCGGCGCCGCGCACGACGATCCGGTCGCCCGGCGCGAGTTTCCCCACGACCTCCACCAGGTCGTTGCGCCCGGTGCCCGGCCGGACGTCGACACGCTCCGCCTTGTCGCCCGCGCCGACGCGAAAGACATATGCCGCGCCCTGACGCAGCACGACCGCATCGCGCGGCACGGTGATCGCGCGGCGGGCCGGCCCGTTCGGCAGTTCGACGCGCACCGCGGCGCCGATCGGCCACGCACCAGGTGCAAGCGTGATCCGCACCTCGAGCAGGCGCGAGCGCTCGTCGCCGACCGGCACGATGGAACGGATCCGGCTGCGCACCTGGCGCGTGTCATCGAGCACCCGGACGCCCTGGCCGCGCGCGAGCGAGGCCGCCGCCGCGAGGGGAGCGCGGGCGACGGCCTCGACGCTGCGCGTATCGACGAGACGGACGAGCGGGTCGCCGACCGCCACGAACTCACCGGTCGTGCGCAGCCGCTCGGCGACCTGGCCGGCAAACGGCGCACGCACCGTCGCGCGCGCGAGCTCGAGGCGCGCACGATCGCGCGCGACCCGCGCCTGCTCGAGTTCCTGCTCGGCCATCGCGAGTCGCGACTCCGCCTCGTCGATCTGGTTGCGCGAGGCGATCGCCTGCGCCGCGAGCGTTCGCAGGCGATCGCGCTGTGTGCGCAGGAGCGTCGCGTTCGCCTCGAGGCGCTTCACGGCCGCCTCGTTGTCCCGCACCGAGAGCGTGAAGCGCGCGGCATCGAGCCGCGCGACGACCTCTCCCCTGGCGACTTCGGCGCCGGGTTCGGCGATCCAGCGGATCGAGGCGGCGACCTCGGCCGACAGCCGCGCATCGGCCCGGCTCACGATCGTGCCCGGGGCCAGCACGCGCGGCATCTCCTCTTCCGCATGGGCGGTCGCGACCACGACCGGCACGGCCGGTCCGGGCTGCGTCTCGGCCGCGCCGGCGATGTCCCAGCACAACAGCCACTTGAGAAGCAGCGCGAAGATCAGCGGGATTCGAAGCTCGGCGACCATACGGGTTCCTTTTCACCGAGGCGCAGCAGCGCCGGCAGCAGCACGAGGGTGAAGGCGGTATTGACGATCATCCCGCCGACGATCACGGCACCGAGGCCGCGGTAGAGCGCGCTGCCGGGGCCGGGCACGACGGCGAGCGGCAACATGCCGAAGAGCCCCGAGAGCGTCGTCGAGAGTATCGGCCGCGTGCGGGTGCGCAGCGCCGCCGCGATCGCCTCGCGGCGCGTGAGGCCGTTGCGCTCGCCGGTGCGTGTCTCGTCGGTCAGCAGGATCGCGTTGTTCACGACCATGCCCATCAGGATGATGAAGCCGATCATCGTCAGAAGGTCGAGCGTCTGGTTCGTGACGGCGCGCAACAGCCAGACCGCGAGCACGCCGCCGAAGCTCGCGAGCGGGATCGTGAGCATCATGATCGCGCTGTCCTTGGCCGAGCGCACGAGCGCCGCGACGAGCAGGAACAGCACTCCCATCGCGATGGCGATGTTGAAGCGCATGTTGTCGAGCGCGGTACGGAGGTTCCCGGCATTGCCGGCGTAGCGGATCGTGCCGTCGGCAGGCAACAGCTTCGCGATTTCGGGCTCCACGTCGCGCTTGACGATGTCGATCGCCTGCTGCAGCGACAGCGCCTTCGGCGGGCTCACGTTGAGCCCGACGGTGCGCCGCCCGTCGACACGCCGCAGGCCGCTCGGACCGACCGTCGCTTCGATCTGCGCGAGCTCCCCGAGCGGCACGACCGCCCCGCTCGGGGTCGCGACCGGCACGCTCGCGAGCGTCTCCGGTGTATCCCAGGGCGCGGCGCGCAGGAACATGTCGAGCCGGCGCTCGCCGTCGAAATACTCGCCCACCCACGCACCGTCGCCGAGGGCGCGCACCACCGTGCCGACATCGCCGCGGGTCCAGCCGACTTCGTTCAGGCGCCGGTCGTGCGGTGAGATGCGGAGCTCGGGCTCGGCCATCTCGAGCCCCTGGAAAGCCTGCACCTGGGCGCCGGGCAGCTTCTCCCGGATCAGCTGCTGGGCCCGCCGCGCGATCGGAAAGAGCGCCTCGAGGTTCGACGACTGCAACTGGAAGTCGATGTTGCGCCCGTCGCCGAAGCCGCCGAAGAGGTTGCCCTGCGAAGCGAACACTTCGGTGTCGGGAAAGCCGCTGACGATCTCCTCGTTGATCACCTGGTCGAGGAGATCGATCTTCGCCGGGTCGAGCGGCCGTGCGCCGATCGTACCGCCACCCGGAAACACGAGCACATAGTAGTTCTTGAGCGCGGGTTCCTTCTCGCCACGCATGTACGGGTCCATGCGCCGCGCGATCTCCTGCACGATCTCGCCGTCGATCGCGTCGATGCTCGCGCCCGGCGGGAACCGGAAGAAGCCGTCGATCGCGTCGCGTTTCACCGGCGGCAGGTAGTCGAGCGGCGGCAGCAGCAACCATGTGAGCGCCGCCGGCACGACGAGCAGCGAGCCGATGATCGCGTAGCGGCGCCGGGCCGTATCGGTCCAGCCGACGATCGTTTCGGCCAGGCGCCGCCAGCGCGCGTCGGAGGGCGCCTCGCCACTCACCGGCGTGAGCCAGCGCGACGCGGCGAGCGGCAGCAACGTGACCGCCACGAGCAGCGAGGTCGCCACCGCGATCACGACCGTCAGGGACAGATCCGCAAACAGCTGCCCGGCGGCATCCTCCATGAACACGACCGGCATGAACACGACGATGGTGGCCGCGGTGGACGCGAAGAGCGCCGGCCACACCCGGCTCGTGCCCTCGAGCGCCGCCTGCGAGAGCGGCAGGCCCCTCTCCCGCCGCTGCACGATGCTCTCGAGCACGACGACCGCCGCATCGGTCGTCATGCCGACACCGAAGGCGAGCCCCGCGATCGAAATCACGTTGAGCGTGCGTCCGGTCAGCATCAGCACCGCGAGCGCCACGAGCAGGCACACCGGGATCACGATGCCGACGAGCAGCGTCGTGCGCAGGTCGCGCAGGAAGAACCACAACACCAGCACGGCGAGGATCACCCCGGCGACCAGGTTGCCGCTCACCATGCCGATCGCCTGGTTGATGAACACCGAGGGGTCGAACGATTGCGCGACCGTGAGCCCCATGTCCGCGAGCGGCCCGTCGCGCATCGCGAAGATCTCGGCCTTCACCGCGTTCAACGTGTCGAGCACGTTGGCGTGGTTCTCCTTCAGGATCTGCAGCCCGATCGCGGGGTTGCCGTTCTGGATGGCGAAATTCACGCGGTCGCCGCGTCGTACCTCGACCGTGGCGATGTCACCGAGGCGCACCGGGCGCCCGTCGCGCCATTCGAGCACGAGATCGGCGAGCTGCGCCGGGGTATAGCGACCGGCGAATCGCATCGTGTACTGACGCCGGCCGATCTCGACGAAGCCGCCCGACAGGTCGGTCGCATTGCCTGCCACGGCGGCCACGCGGGGCAACTGGATGCCGAGGTCGGCGGCGCGGCGCGGATCGAACACGATCTGCAGCTCTTCCGGCGCGCCGGCATTGATGTTGACCGTCGCAACGCCGGGGATCGTCTCGATGCGCGCGCGCACGAGGTCCTCGATCTGGCGGCGGTAGTCCTCGACCGGTCCGGGCGTACCCGGCAGGAGCTGCACGAAGAACCACGAGAGGGTCTGGTTCGGCCCGCCACCGCCGTCGTCGCCGAGGGCGATGCGCGGCGCGTCGGCGTCGCGCGGCAGCGGCGGCAACTGGTTCATGCGGCTGATCACTTCGATCAGCGTCGCCTGCATGTCGGTGCCGATCGCGAAGCGCAGGTTGACGAATGCGCCGCCGGGGCCCGCGAAGCTGTTCAGTTCCTTGAGGCCGGGCAGCCCCTCGAGGGCGCGCTCCTCGGGCTCGATGATTTCCGACTCGACCTCGCTCGGTGCGGCGGCGCGCCAGCCCGTGAAGATGCTGATCACGGGCTCGTCGATGTCGGGAAACAGCTGGATCGGCAGGCGGAAAAGGGCCAGCACGCCGAGGAGGCACGCGAGCAGTACCGCCACCGCGACGCCCGCGGGGTTGTGTAGCGCCATCCTGGTCAGGTGCATGCGTCCTCCCCGACGCAATCTTGCACCGTTGGACGTTCGCTCCGGCCCGCAAGTTTAACGGCCCGTCGCCGCGGAACCTCGCTTCGTCGCTACGGGTGCCGCGGCGCTACCAGTGGTAGCGCACGCGATAGCGCACTATCGTTTCACCGTCCTTCGCGACGCGGACCGGGAAGTGGATCGTGCGCGCATCCTCCTTCACGTAATCGTGCGACTTCGAGACCATCGTCCAGCCGCTCCAGCGAAAGAGCGTCTCCCGCACCAGTACCTCGACGGGCTCGCTCTTGTGGTTGCGCACCTCGACCTCGATCTCCTCTTCCATCGTGCGCGCCTTGGTATCGATCCGGAAATCGACCTGGCGGCGCTCACCGACCACATCGAACGCCGAGCCGAGCCTGATCCGCACTTCCTCGTCCCTCGGCGTGTGATCGATCACGTCCTCACCGATGAACTCGAGGCTGTCGTCGGCGGAATCGGGTTTCGCGACGCGCACGCGGCCTGCGGGCAACGGGATGCCGAGCCCCTTCGCCTCGTCATTGCGGAACTCGAGATACACGTCGACTTTCCTGTTGGTCGCCGTGCCGTAATCGCGATCGAGATACGGGCCGCCGAACGCGCCGAAATCCGGCGCGCCGTAGTAGACCAGCACCTTCTTCGCCGGGATCGCCCTCGCCTCGTCGAACAGCTCGATCTGCTTCGTCGAATTGTCCGGCAGTGTCGTGCGCCGGCCGAGCGTGTAGAGATGGAACTCGAAGAACGGTTTCTCCGCGAAGCCGACGGCCTGGTCGGTCACCGCCATTTCCATCGCGCGCTTCTGCACGTAGGCCCGCTGTGGCGGCGCGACCCGCTGCACGTCGCCCGCGATCAGCTTGAGGCGCGCATTCCCGTAGCTCGCCCCCGACTGGTTGACGATGCTGACCCACGCACCGAGATCGATCGTGCCGCTGTTGGCGTCCTTCCCCTCCTTGAAGATGAGGTTGTAGTCGGCCCACCAGGTGATGCCGCCGGTCTGGTAGGTCACGCGCGTGCGATGCGCGCCGCCGCGCGCGGCATCGATGTCCCAGACGAGCGTCGGGCGCGTGATCAACCCGCCCGGCAGTTCGGAGAAATGCACCGCGCCGTACTCGCGCAGCGCATGGATCGAGCCGTCGGCGCCGCGCACGACGAGGCCGTCGCCCGCGGACAGCAACGTGCCGCTCGTCGCCGGCCCCCCGTCCCGGGCCGGGCGATCGACCGTGACCGGCCGGTCGATGTAACGCGCGAGCAGCTTGTCCATGCCGATCAGGTCGAACTGGTAGTTCTGCTCGAGCACCCGTGTCGCGGGGTCGGTGAGCGACTGGAAGCTCACCGTCGTCGGGTCGATCAGCGCCGCGACGTCCGTGAAGCGCACGATCGAGCGCCCCGCGGCGAGCTGCATGGTGCGCGTATCACGCACCATCGCGTAGCCCGGCACCGCCATGCCGTTCGGCACGGCGCCGCCCGGCATCGGCCGATAGAACTCCGCCGGCACCCCACCCGGCTGTGCCGAGCTGTAGATCGTGATCGAGGTATCGCCGGAATCAGCCGCCTGCGCTCCCGCGGCGAGCACGAGACCGGCGGCGAGCAGCAGACGGGAGAGGGTCTTGCGTGGCATGGGGGGGCTCCTTGGATCGAGGCCGCTATGGTTCCCGAAAATGCGACGCAAGTCGCGATTTCGATCGGGCTTTGACAGAACTGTGAGCAGTGCCGTGCGTATGAACGGGCGGGCGGGCAGGATGGGGTCATGGATGCCGCTTCCCAGCGCCTGCCGGACGTTCCGCTGACCAGCCGGCGCCCCGGATCGGCCGCCGAGCCTGCCCCCGCAGGCGCTCCTGGACCGTCAGGCGCAGCCTCCCCCACCATGGATCGGGAGTTCATCGAGCGCAACCAGATCGTCGAGCGCTACCTCGCCGGTCGCCTGCCGCCGCGGGGCGCGGTCGAGTTCGAGCACTTCTGCGCCGCGCACCCGGAACTCCTCGACTCGCTCGGCCTCGCGGAGCGCGTACACGCCGGGCTGCGGCTCCTCGACGCAGGCGGCAAGCCCTCGCCGTGGGAGCAGAAGCAGCGCCCTGTCTGGGAGAAGCCGCCGGTACTGATCGGCTTCGCCGTGCTCGTCGTGATTCTCCTTGGCGCCGCCGCGGCTCTCGCGCTCAAAGTGGGCGATCGCGGCGCGAAGATCGCCGCGCTCGAGCAGCGCATCGTCGACCAGCCCCTCGCTCCCGCAACCTCGACACGCACGATCAAGCTCGTGCCGGCGCGCGGTGGCCCGACCCACAAGCCTGCCGTGACAGTCGGCGGGGGTCCCGTGCAGTTCGCGGACCTGAAAATCGACCTGGCGTGGTCGAAATATTCCAACTTCCGCATCACGATCGATCGCGAAAACCAGGGCCGCGTCGCGGTGCTGCACAACATCGAGAAGGACTCGAACGGTCACGTGCGCATCGCCTTCAACACCTCGGCCCTCGGCCCCGGCAACTACGATTTCACGATCCAGGGCCTCACCTGGCGCGGCGAGCCCGTCGGGCAGGCATGGGCGACGATCGGGATTCAGCGCTGAAGGACCACCTTCTCGATCAGGTGCGGGCGACTCGCACGCGCATCCTCCCGTGAATGCCGCGGCACCCGGTCGATACCGATCGCGTAGAGCGTGAGCGTGCCGTCCGCCGCGAAATGCATCCTGAGCCACTGCTTGCAGTCCTCGATCCGCAGTGACGAGAACGCCTCGTTCGAGTGCCGGCCGAACGCCTGCACGGAGACGAGCAGGTAGACACCGAGCAGCGCGCCGCCCACCACGCCGCCGCACACGAATGTCAGTGCACCGGCGAGCAGGAGCTGCGCGACGCTGCCGAACGGGAGCGACAGCGCTTCCGTCGTCAGACGTGCCGCGAGCCATGCGAGCACGAGTGCCGCCGACAGATGCGCGATCGCGTGCGCAACTCCGCCGATCACGCGATACCAGTCCTTGTGGGTATCGGTGAAGAAGACGAACCCGCCGATCACCGCGAGCAACCACAAGCCGTTGACGGGATCGCGAAGCGCCGCCGTGAGGCTCGCCGCGAGGGTCGCGCCGAAGCTCGTGAGATCCGCGGGCCCGAGGCTCGCGGACGCGAACCAGGCCGACAGCGCATAGAGCACGGCGGGAAGCACGAGGCTGCGCGGGTTCAGCCAGGGAAACGCGAGATTGCGCCAGGCGAGGCGTCGCGATGTTGCGCGATCGGGATAGACCGCACGCTCGCGGAAGCCGCCCGACAGATCACGCGTGCGCGGCGCATGGGTCGGATGCAGGAACGCACCGCCGCCACCCGAGACGATCTTCTGTACGCCCGCCGCATTCTCGTGGCGCCGGTAATGGTGCCAGTCGCCCGTCACGAAGGCGCGTACCGGGCGCTGCAGGATCTCGTGCTCGAGCGCATGCAAGGTGCCGCCGCCGTACGTCTCGTGGCCGGGATAGGATTCGGCGAGCAGCCATTGCGGCTCGGGTACGCAGAGCACGACCTGCGCCGACGGATCCATCGCCGCGGCCACCTGCCGGAAGTACCGCAACTGCGGCTCGTCGAGTTCCGTTCCGAGCTGCAGGTCGATCGCGACGAGCCACCAGGGCACAGGCAGACGCAGCGCGAAGTAGCTGCGTGTCTGCTGCGTACGGCAGCCGGCGAAGCCGCGCTCGGGCCGGCAGAAGCTGCGGGAGAATGCGACGAGGCTGTCGAACCAGTCGTGATTGCCCGGCACCGCAAAGAGGTCGGGCCGGGTGCCGTGTGCATCGAACGCAGTCGCATATGGCCACTCGGTACGCCAGGCGTAGGCGTCGCGCGACGGCCACGGGTAAACCTCGTCACCGCCGAACACGAGGACTCGCCCGTTGCGTGTCGACTCGACCGGGCCCTCTGCCTTGTTCTTCACGTCGAGGGTGGGCCGCGCCAGCGCATCCGCGACGGCATGCGTGGAATTCCAGCCCTCGCCGAGGTCCGCGACGTAGTCGAGCCACAGTTCGCCGCCGGAGTAGTCGAAGAAATGTTGCGGCTGGCTCGCGAGCGCCTCGATCAGGCGCGAATCCGAATGCCGGCCGAAGACGTTGGCGGCGGTCATGTGCAGGGCCGTTTGCACGAGCACCGGCGGATCGAACCAGCCCACCATTTTCGCGGGCCTGCGCTGCCGCCTCATCCACCACCCCTCAATGCAAGGAGGGGCGACTGGCGCACGACGGCGCGGGTCGCGAGCCAACCGCCGCCCGCGACCAGCACGGCGCCGGCGAGCAGTCCCCAGAGCCACACGAGCGCATCGAAGCTGTAGCGGACATCGAGCACGTGTTTCGCGACGAGGAAGCCCGCGAGGCTGGCTCCCGCGGCCGCGAGCAGGCCCGCCAGCGCCCCGAGCGTGACGAACTCCGCCAGCACGCCGGCACGCACGGTACGGCCGCTCGCGCCGAGCGTGCGCAGCATCGCACTCTCGAAGCGCCGCTCGTCACGGCTCGCCTGCACCGCCGCGAGCAGTACCGTGAGCCCGGCGAACAGCGTGAAGACGAACACGCTTTGCACCGCGACCGCCGCCTTGTCGATCACGCCGCGAACCTGGGACAGGATACCGTCGAGGTCGAACACCGACACGCTCGGGAAGCGCTTGACGAGTTGCGCCATCGGCCGCGGCGCGCCGGGCGGAAAATACGCACTCGTCATCCAGGTGCCGGCGGTCGCATCGAGCAGCCCGGGCGGGAATACGAGGAAGAAGTTCGGCTGGAAGCTGTCCCACTTCACCTCGCGGATGCTCGCGACCACCACGGTGAACGATTCGCCGGCGACATCGAAGGTGAGTCGATCGCCGAGTGCGAGCCCCACCGAATCGCGATACTCGGTGGCGATCGACACGAGCGGCCGGCCGGCGTCTCCCGCCCGCCACCAGCGGCCGGCGACGATCTTGTTGTCCGCGCCGAGTTCCATCGTCCAGGTGAGGTTCTGTTCGCGATTGGCGAAGCCCTCGCCGTCTTCGCGCGCGTAGGTGAGATCATCGAGTGCGCGACCGTTGATCGCGGTCATGCGCCCGCGGATCATCGGCAGCGCGCGCGTCGCTTCGCCGCCGGCGGCCTTCAGTGCGTCGAAGAAAGCATCGCGTTCGGCCGGCGGGATGTTGATGAAGAAGAAGTTAGGCACTCCCGCGGGGAGGCTCGCGCGCCAGTCTTCCAGCAGGTCCCGCCGCACGAGCGCGAGCAGCAGCAGCACCATGATGCCGAGGCCGAACGCGACGACCTGCACGACGCTCTCCGCGCGGCGGCGCGCGAGGTTCGCGATGCCGTAGCGCCAGGCGATGCCCACGCGGCCGCGCAGGGCCCCGGCGAGATGCACGAGCAGCAGGCCGCCGAGGGTGAGCACCGCGAGAAACACCGCGATGCCGACCACGAATCCCGCCGCGAGCCACGCATCGCGGACGACCCAGCCGATGAGGCCCATGATCGCGATCGCCGCGGGCCAGAAGGCGAGCCAGACGCCGAGCGGCGGCGGGCCCACGTCCCGGCGCAACACGCGGATCGCCGGCACGCGGGCGAGCTGCAGCAGCGGCGGCAGCGCAAAGCCGGCCAGGACGGCGATCGCGGTGATGATCGCCAGTGCAATGGGCGTGAGGCTCGGTGGCGGCAGTACCGTGACCGCAAGCAGGCCGCGCAGCGCATACACGAGCCACGCCTGCGCCACGTAGCCGACCGCCGCACCGATACCGGCCGCGAGCGCCGCGATCAGGGTCAGTTGCGCAAGGCTCACGGTCAACGTGAAGGCGCGCGTCGCGCCGAGTGTCTTCATCAGCGCAACCGAATCGAGGTGGCGCTGCACATAGCGACGCGCCGCCATCGCCACCGCAATCGAGCACAGCAGCACGGCCACGAGGCTCGCCAGGCTGAGAAAGCGGCCGGCGCGGTCGATCGCGCTCTTAACCTGCGGGCTCGATTCGTCGATATCGAGCACGCGCTCGCCGCGTTGCTTGTGCTCCGCGAGCCAGGACTTGAATGCCGCGATATCGGCGGGACTGCCGGCATAGAGCTGCGCGTAGCGTGCGCGGCTCCCGGGCTGGATGAGCCGCGTCGCCTCGAGATCCGCCGCGTTCATCAGCAGCGATGGCGCCAGCTCCGTGAACGACGACCCCTGGTCGGGTCGCGAGACGAGTGCCCGGCTCACGCGCAGCTGCGCCGCACCGATCGACACTTCATCGCCCACCGCCGCGTCGATCGTCGCGAGCAGCCGGCTTTCCGCCCAGACCTCACCTCGCGCCGGCACGCCATGGGCCGGCATCGGTGCCCCGAATGCGCTGGCCGCGGTCGTGACCACGCCGCGCAACGGGTAAGTGCCGCTCACGGCACGCACGGCCGTCAGTTGCGATGCGTCGCCGTGGAACACCACCGACAGCGTGCCGATGCTGGTCGCCGTGGCGAGTCCGCGGCGATGCGCCTCGGCCAGATAGCCCGGCGCGAGCGGTGAAGGTGATTCGAGCCGCAGGTCGGCGGCGAGCACTTCACTCGCCTGCAGGTCGACGGCCGCGCTCACGCGGCTGACGACGAAGCCGACCGCTGTCAGGGCCGATACCGCGATGGCGAGCGCGAGCAGCAGCACGCCGAGTTCGCCGGAGCGCCATTCACGCGACAGGGTACGCAGTGCGATGGCGATCGCGCGCATGCCCGGCCTCAGACGAGGCGCCCCGCATCCATGTGGAGCGCTCGGGCGCACCGGCCGGCGAGCACATGATCGTGCGTCACCAGCACCACCGTCGTCTGCAGGTGCCGATTCATCTCGAACAGCAAGTCGCAGACCCGCGTGCCGGTCGCGGCATCGAGATTGCCGGTGGGTTCGTCGGCGAAAAGCACGGCGGGCCGCGTCACGAAGGCGCGCGCCAGTGCGACCCGTTGCTGCTCGCCGCCCGAAAGCTGGCGCGGATAGTGCCCGGTGCGCGTGCCGAGACCGACTCGCCCGAGGGCCTGCATCGCCTCGCCGCGCGGATCACGCCGGCCCGCGAGTTCCAGGGGCAGCATCACGTTCTCGAGCGCCGTGAGCGCCGGGATCAGGTGAAAGGCCTGGAACACGAAGCCGACGCGCTCGGCGCGCACGCGTGCGCGCCCATCCTCGTCGAGCGCCGTGAGGTCCGTACCCGCGAGCAGCACGCGCCCCGTGGTCGGCACGTCGAGACCCGCGAGCAGCGCGAGCAAGGTCGACTTCCCGGCGCCCGACGGCCCGACGATCGCCACCGATTCGCCGGCCGCGATCTCGAGTGATACCTCGCGCACGATGGTCAGTGGACCTTCGGGACTGGTAACCTCCTTGCTGATGTTTTCAGCCTTCAGAACACTCATTGTCCTCTTTCTGTTCGCGGCGCCCCTCGCTGCGCACGCCGCCGACCGCACGATTCTCGTATTCGGCGACAGCATCAGCGCGGGCTATGGACTCAAGGCCGGGGAAGGCTGGGTAGCCCTCCTGCAGAAGCGGCTCGCGACCGAAGGTTACGGTTACCGCGTAGTGAATGCCAGCGTCAGCGGCGAGACGACCAGCGGCGGCAGTGCGCGCCTGCCGCGCGCCCTCGCGTTGCACCGACCTGCGGTACTCGTGCTCGAGCTCGGCGCCAACGACGGCCTGCGCGGGCTGTCGCTCGACGTGTCCCGGCAGGGCCTCGCCGGCATGATCGAAGCCGGGCAGGCGAGCGGAGCGAAGGTGCTGCTGTTCGGCATGCGTATCCCGCCCAACTACGGGCTGCGCTACACGGACGCCTTCGCGCGCATGTATGCTGATCTGGCGACCCGGTATCGCGTGCCGCTCGTGCCGTTCTTCATGGAGAAGGTGGCGCTCGACCATGGCCTGATGCAGGCGGACGGGCTGCACCCGGCCGCGGCGGCGCAGCCACTGCTGCTCGATACCGCCTGGCCGGCACTGCGGCCGCTCTTGCTGAAGCCCTGATGTCGTGGAGGGGAACTTGGACAAGTACTGGTTGAAGTCCTACCCGGCCGATGTCCCCGCGGAGATCGACCCCACCGAATACAGCTCGCTGAAGGACCTCGCCGAGCGGAACTGCGCCAGGTACGCGGATCGCGACGCGTACGTGATGATGGATCGCGCGATGACTTACGCCGAACTCGCGCGGGAATCCGCGGCGTTCGCCGCGTGGTTGCAGCAGAAGGCCGGCGCGCGCCCCGGCACCCGGATCGCGATCATGCTGCCGAACGTGCTCCAGTACCCGGTCGCGATGTTCGGCGCGCTGCGCGCGGGCCTCACCGTCGTGAACGTCAATCCGCTCTACACCGCGCACGAACTCGAGCACCAGGTCAACGATTCCGGGGCCGAGATCATCCTCGTGCTCGAGAATTTCGCGCACGTGGTGGCGCAGGCGCTCCCGAAGACGACGCTGCAGACCGTGATCGTCACCTCCGTCGGCGAACTGCTCGGCGGGTTCAAGGGGACCCTGGTGAATTTCGTGGTACGCCGCGTGCGCAAGAAGGTGCCGCCGTGGCATATCGCGGGCGCCCTGCGCTTCGGCGCGGTACTCGCGGAGGGGCGGCGTCTCACACTGGGGCCGGTCACCGTCGGCCCCGATGACATCGCATTCCTGCAGTACACCGGCGGGACGACCGGTGTCTCGAAGGGCGCCACGCTGACGCACCGGAACATGGTCGCAAACGTGTTGCAGGGCAAGGCATGGTTCGGCTCGAAGATGCCCGAGCGCGCGACCTATGTCATCGCGCTGCCGCTCTACCATATCTTTTCGTTGACCGCGAATGCGCTGATGTTCATGGTGCTCGGTGCGCGCGGCATCCTGATCATGGACCCTCGCGACTTCAAGGGATTCGTCGCGACGTTGCGCAAGTACCCGCCGAACCTGTTCATGGGCGTGAACACGATGTTCAACGCCTTGCTGCACACACCGGGCTTCGAGACGCTGGACCACAGCAGACTCTTTGGCACCGTGGGCGGCGGCATGGCGGTGCAGGCCGCCGTCGCCGAGAAGTGGCAGGCCGCCACCGGCTGCGTATTGAGCCAGGGCTGGGGGCTCACCGAAACATCGCCGATCGCGGCCATGAATCCGATCGGCGCCGGCAAGTTCAACGGTTCGATCGGCCTGCCGGTCTCCTCGACCGAAATATCGATCCGCGACGACGCCGGGGCCGCAGTGCCGATCGGCACCATCGGCGAAATCTGCGTGCGCGGCCCGCAAGTGATGCGCGGGTATTGGAACAGGCCGGATGAGACGGCAGAGGTGATGCTGCCGGGTGGCTGGCTGCGCACCGGCGATGTCGGCCGCATGGACGAGGCGGGCTACACCTATATCGAAGACCGCAAGAAGGACATGATCCTGGTGTCGGGCTTCAATGTGTACCCCAACGAAGTCGAGGGTGTGGCGGTAACCCATCCCGCGGTGCTCGAAGCTGCGGCGGTCGCGCAGGCCGATGAGCGCGCGGGCGAAGTCGTCGCCCTGTTCGTAGTGCGCAAGGACCCTTCGCTCACCGACGCCGCGCTGATCTCCTTCATGCGCGGGTCACTCACCGGCTACAAGGTGCCGAAGCACGTTTACTTCCGCGACTCGCTGCCGAAATCGAATGTCGGCAAGATCATCCGGCGCGAGTTGCGCGACGAGTTGAGGAAGTAGTGCGCGCTGTCAATCTATGTGAAGCACTTACCGGCTCGGTAAACGCAAAGACGTGCACGCCGGCGCGTGCCGTCCGGCGTGTGATATTGCTGCTTCGTGGACGCCTTGCTTCTAACCAGTCGTTGATATTGCTGACAAAAATCTCGCCCTGTGAATTCGCGTACGCACGAAACTCCTCAAGCTTGTGACGCGGTAAATCCTGAACCTGTGCTGATCGTTCAATGAGTCGAGCCCTTGGCGCAGATGAGCACGTATTCTTGTTTACCGTATCAAGCAATCTCCCCAATGAATGACAAACATGCTCTGCAAGAACAGGGTCTAAGGCGCGTATCGTCGCGATGCGACCCGTGGGAAGGAATTGCCCATTAGTTGTTCTTCGTATAAGTCTGAGGCGCTTTAGCGCACGAATAGCGTCATGCGGCTCTATGCGGCTGTCCTCGCACTTAACTAACCTAGCAAGCGACCACTTGGAGCCATTCTGTCTAAGTGGCTTGGGTTGTCCATGCTTGTCGACGTAGTTGGCCTGATGATGCCAAGTATGTAGCAGGCTCGAAACCGCCATGGATAGTTGAGGGTCGTCCGGTAGTTTGGATTTCAGCCGCGCGTGAGCGCTCGTCAGCGCTCGCCGTGAAACCGATTCAATCATTTCTCGTGACGCACCGCTTCGAAACATCACCAAAAAAACGGCGTACAGGATGTTGTGAAAGTAGGACGTAGAGTCGGCCTCCGAACGTAACATAGCATTGGTCTCCTATCTTTTTGGGGTCGCGAATGTGCGAGGTCTACTCGAATATCGTTCCCTGTCAGGTCTTCGTTCGGACACGGCAAGTGCCACGCTCACGCTGTACTTCGATTTGCGGCGGCGCCCCCGTTCACCAGTGAGTCGATACTGCTTAATGGCAGTCAATGCCGCGAGCGTGCCGTTTAGGAGATCTGTTACGCGACTCCGAATAGCATGCTGCTCGACCGCATCATCTGCCGTTATTCTCATGTACCGCGTTAGCGGCGACGATGCCCCCTGCGTATCGTCAACTAGCGCTTCTACAATCGCGTCAATCGCCCTTAGTGGCTCGTCCGCGTCGCGCCCTTTCGTGAACATCGAGATTGGCCGCGACGCCAGGAGCACAATTGTGTTTCGGCGTATTTTTACCAAGCCTTGTCGCTGCATCTCGGCGGCCATTGCTCGCGGCGGTACATCGCGACCATGCTTACGCACGAGATTGGTGAAGCTTCCTGTCCGCCCTGAAAATGGGAGCACACGAGGAGTTCCTACTTTCTCCATGTAGCGCTTGTCCGTACACCATGCACTTATGACCCGCGCAGTCCTAGACGGTAACGGTTGTTGATTAGGAGACCCTGGCTCCCACTGCGACAGATGCTTACTAACTTCCGCTCGACTCAAGCCTGTGGCAGCTGCAATTTGAGACTTGTTTATTCGACCGTTCCGCAACCGTGCGCCCTGCGCGGCGCTTTCGATGAGTAGTCTGCGCGTCATCAATGAGAGCCGGGCCGGAGCGACGCCCGAACGCAGTAGCAAGGGTATCAGCGCCTCTAACAAACGATAGGCAACGCGTTCGCCTTCGCGAACTATCGGATGGACTGGTACCAATTGTGCTTCGGGAGGTTGCGCCAATTCGAGACTATCCGACGTGTGGCTTCTGGGACGTGCCCTCTGCGGCTTCACGAATCTACTTGAGCGCGAACCCAGCTTCGATAACTGGGTTGTTTGCCACGTGCCCTACCACATAGTCAACGCGAGAATATGTGGTACTGAGGTGATGGACTGCGGCAAGAGAGAGCTAACCATCTAGCGAGGCACCGGAGCGCTCATACGCGTGCGGCACCTGTCCCGATGCACCTAAGATCGGGGAGATTGGACGTTCACTAATCGGGCATCGACACCCGCGAGTTAACTGGTCTTCGGCAGCTAGCGGCTACCGGAGCCGATGCTGCCAGCCGTGCCGGAGCCGATGCTGCCCGCGGTGCCGGAGCCAATGCTGCCCGCGGTGCCGGAGCCGATGCTGCCAGCCGTGCCGGAGCCAATGCTGCCCGCGGTGCCGGAGCCAATGCTGCCTGCGGTGCCGGAGCCAATGCTGCCGGCCGTGCCGGAGCCGATGCTACCGGCCGTGCCGGAGCCGATGCTGCCCGCGGTGCCGGAGCCAATGCTGCCGGCCGTGCCGGAGCCGATGCTGCCAGCCGTGCCGGAGCCAATGCTGCCCGCGGTGCCGGAGCCGATGCTGCCCGCGGTGCCGGAGCCGATGCTGCCCGCGGTGCCGGAGCCGATGCTGCCTGCGGTGCCGGAGCCGATGCTGCCCGCGGTGCCGGAGCCGATGCTGCCAGCCGTGCCGGAGCCGATGCTGCCCGCGGTGCCGGAGCCGATGCTGCCCGCGGTGCCGGAGCCGATGCTGCCTGCGGTGCCGGAGCCAATGCTGCCGGCCGTGCCGGAGCCGATGCTGCCAGCCGTGCCGGAGCCAATGCTGCCCGCGGTGCCGGAGCCGATGCTGCCTGCGGTGCCGGAGCCGATGCTGCCAGCCGTGCCGGAGCCAATGCTGCCCGCGGTGCCGGAGCCGATGCTGCCCGCGGTGCCGGAGCCGATGCTGCCCGCGGTGCCGGAGCCGATGCTGCCCGCGGTGCCGGAGCCGATGCTGCCATTTGTCGCTGCACGAAACTCAACGGCTACAAGTGTGCCACCCAACATGGGCTGGGTTCCGGCGAGCTCGACTAAATCGCCTACCCTTACGGGCTGTGAAAGCGCACTCAAATCGACATTCAGCCTGCCAATGGACGCTCGACCAACGGACCCGTTCACCTTAGTAACGTAGCCGAGAATTGCGACGTCGGATGCGCCAGCCACGTAGGGATCTGCCAAAACGACTAGCGTTTTTGCGGCAATGCGGCCGTCTGTAATTGGACCGCTAACGAGCACTTGGATTTGCGAACCAGCAGCGTTCAACTTGCCCGCAAGAATCTTTCCGAGCTGGGCGCGACTAACCCTAATATCCTGGCCAAGCACGGAGATTCTGGATTGTCCGGTATCAACTGCGTCGACCGGTCCAGAGACATACAGATCTTGTGCGGCCGCAGCAGCAGCAAATGCAAATCCGGCTGAAATGACGGCCCCGGAAAGCGCAATGCGACGGCGCATATAAAACCCTTTCTAATACATGGGGTTAGGCTTCCCCAGTTCTTGTCAAGCCGCAAATCTTGCGACTTAGCCTACTTATGTCTTGTCGTTATGTAACTTACCAAGGATTTGTGACGGCCGTCAAAGTTTTACAAGATTTTCCTCGCTTTCGTCGGATCAGGGCTCGGGCGGCGCCAATGTTCGGAGGGGGGGCGGTATTTCGTCGCTTCTGACGTATTGATAAATGGTAATCCCCGTATCTATCGGCTTGTCTGCCCGGCTGGGTTGGTAATCCTTCATATTGTCCGCCACCCAATTGTCAACATCCGTTATGAACTGCTGAACGAGCGACCTAACGAGCTTCTCAAACCTTGGCGCCAACGACGTGGGTAACCCGCGATCCGGAAAAACAGAACGCTCCAGGCGTTTCTTTGGTGGCTCCGATTCTGTGTTATGCGTAATCGTATTTGCCAAGTCAGTAAGTGCGTTCCCGAAGTGCTCAAGCATAGGTGCACTCATAGCCACTGGAACAACGTAGGTTCGTGATACAACCTTCAGAAATTTTTCCTTGGAGCCCACTACCACGCGCGCTCGCAGCAGTTCGTCAGCAAGGAGTTCCGGGTCGATATCCGGATCTATTCGTCTAGCCAGCGCGGAAAACGACCTCTCCTGCGTCCGCTCAAAATCCAAATCCAACGGCACGCCATATGGCCCTTGGAACGTCGGATCCGTGTGCCACATGTGAATTATTTCGGTTAGCGTTCGCGCAAACGTCGCTCGCGGCCCCGCCAGCAAGCTGGGATCGTCGATATAGCGATCGACATCGCGACGCGGTATGCCCGTCACGAAGGCGATGCGCGAGCGAGTACCCTTGCCGAGCGGGCCCAGACCGTCGCGTACGGCGCTCTCGACGTACACACCCTTCACCGTTTCGGAGAATTCGTCGAAGCGGACACCCGCACGGATCAGCAGCTTCACGAGCGGTCGAAGGATGCGGCGAAAAGCCTGCAGCAGGTGCGCGCGCGCCTCTGCGGTCATCTCGTCGATGGTCACCTCGGGCTTGGCGCCCGGACCTTTCACTTCGTCACCAGGCTTCACTTCTTGAACCATCGCTGCTCACCTCGCGCCGACTGCGGCGAGAATACTTGCCTGCATGCTCTCGGCCATCGCGCGCGGATCCGCGGCATCGCGGATGGGCCGGCCGACGACGATATAGTCCGCACCCCACTCGAATGCCTGTTCGACCGTCACTACGCGCTTCTGGTCGTCGGCGGGGCGGTTTTCGACCGGGCGGATTCCCGGCGTGACGACGATCAGGCGATCGTCGACGAACTGTCGCAGCATCTTCGCCTCGAGGCCCGATGACACCACGCCGTCGCAGCCGGCCTCGAGCGCCCGGCGTGCGCGCGACAGCACGAGCTGCTCCACGTCGCATGCGAAGCCGAGATCGTCCAGGTCGCCGCGATCGAGGCTCGTGAGCACCGTGACCGCGAGCACCTTCACGTCACCCTTGGCAGCTGCTGCGGCTTCCATGATCGACTGGTTGCCGTGCACGGTCGCGAACGTGACCCCGCGATTGCGCAGTTGCCGCACGGCCGCGGCCACGGTCGCCGGAACGTCGAAGAACTTCAGGTCGACGAAGATCTTCCTGCCGCGGGCCGCGAGCCAGTCGAGCAGTTCAAAATATCCGCCGCTCATGAACAGCTCAAGCCCGATCTTGTAGAACTCGACGCTCTCGCCGAGCACCTCGACCAGCCGTCGCGCAGCCGCCGGATCGGCCACATCCATCGCGAATATCAGCCGCTCGCGCGGCGGGATCGTCTTCATGTGCGTTCGCCCGGGTCGAAAAGCCTGCGATGTTCGAGCAGCGCGTAACGGTCGGTCATGCCTGCAATATAGTCCGCCACGGCGCGCGCGCGGCCTGCCTTGCCCAGTTCCGCCTCGGCGGCGCGCGCGTTGTCCGCATACTCCTCGGGCAGCAGGCGCGGATCGTCGAACAGCGCCTCGAACAATTCCCGCACCAGGCGCTGCGCCTTGGTCGTCATGCGCAGAACCCGGTAGTGGCGATATACGTGCTCACCCAGGAAGCGCTTGAGCGCAAGGTGGTCCGCATGCAGTGCCGCGCCCAGGGTGATCAGCGGGCCGCCGGCGGCCGCGCGCACATCGTCGATGCTCGCGACACCGGCGCGCGCGATGCGTTCCTCGCTGGTATCGATCACGTCGAGCACCACCTCGTTGATCATGCGGCGTATCACCTCGTGAACCATCCGCCGCGACGCGAGCTCCGGGTAGGCGGCGCAGACCGCATCGTGATGGCGCGCAAACAGCCGTACCTCGCGCAGGTCGGCAACCTCGATCAGGCCGGCGCGCAGGCCGTCGTCTACGTCGTGATTGTTGTAGGCAATCTCGTCGGCGAGGTTTGCGAGCTGTGCCTCGAGTCCCGGCTGGCGGCGGTCGATGAAGCGCTGCCCGAGCTCGCCGAGCGTGCGCGCATTGTTCACGGAGCAGTGCTTGAGGATGCCTTCGCGGGCCTCGAACGTGAGGTTGAGCCCGGGAAAATCCGCGTAACGCTCCTCGATCTCGTCGACGACGCGCAGCGACTGCAGGTTGTGTTCGAAGCCGCCGTATTCGCGCATGCAGTCGTTGAGCGCGTCCTGGCCGGCGTGCCCGAACGGCGTGTGGCCGAGGTCGTGCGCGAGGCTGATCGCTTCCGTGAGGTCCTCGTCGAGACACAGCGCGCGCGCGATCGAGCGCGCTATCTGCGCCACCTCCATCGAATGCGTGACGCGCGTGCGGTAAAGATCACCCTCGTGGTTGACGAAGACCTGGGTCTTGTACACGAGCCGCCGGAACGCGTTCGAGTGGATGACCCGGTCGCGGTCGCGCTGATACTCGGAGCGATGCTCGGATACGGGCTCCGGGTAACGGCGGCCTCGCGAAGTCTCGCGCCGCGCCGCATAGGGCGCGACGACACCTCCGCCGGCCGATGCGGGCCCGCCGCTCATCCGAAATGGGCCGCGAGCGTCGCCCGCAGCGCCTCGTCGGGATAGTCGGCCGTCACGCGGGCCGCGCCGATGCGGTCCAGCAGCACGAGGCGGATGCGACCGGACTGCACCTTCTTGTCCATGCGCATCAGCTCGAGCGCCTCGGCCGCGCGAATGCCACGGACATCGAGCGGCAACTGCAGCCGCGACAGCAGGTGCCGGATTCGCTGCACGTCGGCAGCAGACAGCCTGCCGCAGGCGCGCGACAGGTCGGCCGCGACCAGCATGCCCGCCGCCACCGCCTCGCCATGCAGCCAGGCGGCGTAATGCGTGGCCGCCTCGATCGCGTGTCCGAACGTATGGCCGAAGTTGAGCCAGGCGCGCTCGCCCTGTTCCCGCTCGTCGCGGGCGACGATCCGCGCCTTGAGTTCGCAGGAGCGGCGAATCGCGTGTGCGAGCGCGGCGGGTTCGCGCGCGAGCAACGCGTCGACATGACGCTCGAGCCATTCGAGGAATACCGGATCGCAGATGAGACCGTACTTGACGACTTCGGCCAGCCCGGCGTGCAGCTCGCGCGCGGGCAGCGTGTCGAGCGTCGACGTGTCGGCGATGACGGCGGCGGGCTGGTGGAACGCGCCGATGAGGTTTTTGCCACCGACATGATTGACCCCGGTCTTGCCGCCGACCGACGAATCGACCTGCGCCAGGAGCGTGGTCGGCACTTGCACGAAGGCGATGCCGCGCTGGTAGCAGGCAGCCGCGAAACCTGCCATGTCGCCGACGACGCCCCCGCCGAGCGCCACGACACACGCGTCGCGCCCGAAGCGGTTGGCGATGAGCACATCGAGTATGCGGGAGACGTTCGCGAGCGTCTTGTGCGTCTCGCCGTCCGGCAATACGACTTCGACGATGCGCCGGTCCGCCAGCGCGGCACGCAGCGGCGGCACGTAGAGCGGTGCAACGGTCGTGTTGGTCACGATCAGCACGTCGCGGGCGGCGATGCGCGCGGCCATTTCCTCGCCCCGCGCGAGCAACTGTGCGCCGATGAGGATCGGATAGGTACGCGAGCCGAGTTCGACGCTGAGGGTGTCCACGCGCCCTGGATTATAGTGGCCCGCCGCGGGCTCGCGCCCGCCAATCAGCCCGGCGCGGCGGCCCGGATATCGCGCAGGATGTGTTCGACGATCTGCTGCACTTTGCGACCGTCGGTCGCGACGGTCACGTCGGCGAGGCCGCGATAGAGCGGCTCCCGCACGGTCATCAGCTCCGCCAGCTTCTGCGCCGGATCGGCATTGCGGAGCAGCGGCCGATGGCGCCCGTGCTGCACGCGCCCGGCCTGCTGGGCGACCGATGTCTCGAGATACACGACGATGCCCCGCTGCCCGAGGCGTGCGCGGTTCTCGGCGAGGAGAATGGCGCCGCCTCCCGTCGAGACGACCACCGGCTCCATCGCGGTCAGGAGGTCGATCACCTCGCGCTCGCGCTCGCGAAAGCCGGCCTCGCCCTCTTTCTCGAAGATGTAGGGAATGTCGACGCCGGTGCGGATCTCGATTTCGGCGTCGCTGTCGTAGAACGGCGCACCCACCTGGCGCGCGAGCAGCTTGCCCACCGCGGACTTGCCCGAACCCATCGGGCCGATCAGGAAGATATTGCGCTTGCTGAGCAAATGAGGGTTTCCGGCGCCCGAAATGAAGCTGGCCGCCCGGAGGCGGCCAGCGAGTCTAACAGGAGGCGCCGCAGGCGCGCCCGGCCGTCACGCCTCAGTAGACGTTGACGCCCTCGCGCAGGATCTTCGGCGTGACGAAGATCAGCAGCTCGTCCTTGTTGTTCGTCTTGCTCTTCTGCTTGAAGAGGATGCCGAGGCCCGGGATGTCGCCGAGGTAAGGCACCTTCTTCTCGGTCTCGCGGCGTTCCGTCTCGAGGATACCGCCGAGCACCACGGTCTGGCCGTCGTTCACGAGCACCTGGGTGGTGATTTCGCGGGTGTCGATCGAGGGCACGTTGACGCCGCCCGAACCGACGATCACGGCGCCGACACTGTCCTTCTTGACGTTGAGGTCGAGAATGATGCGGTTGTCCGGGGTGATCTGCGGAGTGACCTTGAGCGACAGCACCGCCTTCTTGAACTGGATGGTGGCCGCGCCGCTCGAGGCCGATTCCTGGTACGGGATCTCGACGCCCTGCTCGATGCTCGCCTCACGCTGGTTCGCGGTGATGACGCGCGGCGAGGAGATGATCTCGCCGCGGCCTTCGGCCTGCGCGGCCGAGAGCTCGAGGTCGACGATGTAGTCGGAGCCGAGCAGCATGAACGCGAGGCGGCCGGCCGGATTCGCGACCGGCAGGTTCACGTTGTAGCGATTGGCGGCGCCGGCGCCGGTCGGAATCTCCACCGGCGTGACCGTGCCGCTGTTCGCGAGGTTGTCGAGCGCCGAGGCGAGGCCCGTATCGGTGGCCGCCGCGCTGCCGCTCACCATCCCGAGCTGCGTGCCGCCATTGCTGACATCGATGCCGGTGAAGCCGGCGCGCACGCCGAGTTCACGCGTGAAGTCGTCGTTGACCACGACGATGCGCGCCTCGATCAGCACCTGGCGCACCGGGATATCGAGCGTGCCGACGAGGCGGCGGATGTCGGCGAGCTTGTCCGCCGTGTCCTGCAGCAGCAGCGTGTTCGTGCGTTCATCGACCGCGACGCTGCCGCGCTCGGAGAGGAGCGAACCGCCCTGCGACTTGATCAGGTCGGCGAGGTCGCCGGCCTTGGCATAGTTCACCTGCAGGTATTCGGAGCGCAGCGGTGCGAGCTCCTGGATATCCTTCTTCGCCGCGAGGTCGGCCTTCTCGCGCGCGGCGAGTTCGTCGGCCGGGGCCACGATGATCACGTTGTCCTGCCTGCGCTTGTCGAGGCCCTTGGTGCGCAGCACGATGTCGAGCGCCTGGTCCCAGGGCACGTTCTGCAGGCGCAGCGTGACATTCCCCGTGACCGAATCGCTGACGACGATGTTCTGGCCGCTCGCATCGGCGAGCAACTGCAGCACCGCGCGCGTCTCGATGTCCTGGAAATTGAGTGTCAGGCGCTCGCCCGTGTACACGGGCTTCGCATCCGCTTCGGCCGCGGCCTTGCGCGCCGGCGTCAACTCGACGACGTACTGGTCGTCGGACTGGTACGAAAGGTATTCGAAGCTGCCGGAGCCGTTGACGACGATGCGCGTGCTGTCGCCGACCTTGAGGACGTCGAACCCGCTGACCGGGGTCGCGAAGTCGGTCGCGTCGTAGCGGCGCAGCAGGTTCTTCGGCACATCCGTACCGACGAAATCGACGACGACCTGGTCGCCCTGCTGGCGCGCATTCGCGGGCGTGCCTGGATCGGTGAGCCGCACGATCACCCGGCCGGTGCCGTCCTTGCCACGGCGGAAATCGATGCTCCGGATGGCGCGCACGGTCGGTGCGGTCATCGCGGCCTGCGCCCCGGAAGCCGCACCGGCAGCCGCAACGCCCTGGCCGGCGCCGATCGTCACGATGATCTCGTTGCCGACAACACGGGTGGTATACGGCTGCATGTGGTCGAGGTTCACGACGAGGCGCGTGCGCCCGGACGCTTCGGCCGCGAGCACGGCGTCGACGCCGGCGGAATTGACGTCGACGCGCCGTGACGGCAGCGCGAGCGCGGTGTCCGGCAGGTCGAGCGAGATGCGCGCCGGGTTGTCGATGGTGAAGGTCACCGGCTCCGGTGCGGGGCCGGACGTGCGCAGCGTCAGCTGCACGACCTGCCCGGGCAATGTCTGCACATCCACCGCCTCGAGGCGATTCCCGGGATCGGCAGCGGATGCGACCTGACCTGTGGCGAGGAATACGCAGGCGGCCAACAGCCACAGCAGCGTGCTCCGCACGGGTTCGAACGCGACATATCGGTTCATTCTGACTTTCTCCCTGCCGATCACTCGCTCAGGGCGAGCGAGGCGGGGCGCTCCATGTACCCGCCGAGCCCGTCCGGAACAATTTCAATCAATTCGATTTTCGAGGCGCCCACTTCCGTCACCTTGCCCTCCGCCTGGCCCATGTAATTGCCGGGCAGGACGCGATGCACGAGGCCGTCCTTCGTCCTCACGAGACCATAGGTGCGGCCGCCGAGCTTCAGCGTGCCGACCATGCGCAGCGTGTCGAGCGAAAACTGTTCGAGGAATTCGCGATTGCGCTTGCTGTCCGGGCGCACGTGCGAGGCGCTCGAGGCCCCCGAGCCGCCGGGCATGAACGGCGAGCGCAGATTGTAGGCATCGTAGGTGAAGCTCTCGTACGGCTTCACTTCGGGCAGCGGATCGACGCGACCGCCCGGTTCCTTCTTGACCTGCGCGATGAAGCTGTCGAGGTCGCTGTCGCGGCTCGAACAGCCCGCGGTGACGAGCAGCACGGCGCATGCGAGCCCGGCGCAGGCGAGCATGGATTTCATGCGCCACCTCCCGAGGACTTGCGCCGGCCCTTGTCGGCCTCGCGACGCGCCGCCTCGGCCGCCGCGACTTCCTCCTCGTCGAGATAGCGATAGGTCTTCGCGGTCAGATCGAGCGTCAGCACGTCGTACGCGTCCTTCGAATCGGGTTTGATCGCGATATCGCCCAGCGTGACGATGCGCGGCAACGCGGCGATGCCGCTGACGAAGGCGCCGAACTCGTGGTAGTTGCCGGTGAGCCGGATCTTGATCGGCAGCTCGGCGTAGAAATCCTTCTTCTGCTCCGGCTGCGGCTGGAAGAGCTTCTCCTCGAGCCCGGAGGCGAGACCGGTCTGCGAGATGTCGACCAGCAGGTTCGGTACCTCGGTCTTGCCTGGCAACTGGCGCAGCAGCGCGCCGAACGAACGTTCGATGTCGGCGAGCTGCTGCTTGTACACCTCGAGGTTGACCGCCTTCGCGTGCTTGTCGCGGAATTCGCCGCGCAGCTTCTGCTCTTCCGCCTCGAAGCGCTGCAGCTCCGGCCGCTGCTTCTGCCAGACGAAGACGTACGACAGCACGAGCGCGAGCACGACGAACCATGCGGCGACGGCGCCGATGCGGATCGGCAGCGGCCAGCGTCCCGGGTCGCTCGGATCGAGCGCGCGCAGTTCTTCCAGCAGGTTCATGAACCGGCCCCTTTCCTGTTCGCGCGCGGCTTGCCCGCGTCGGCGTCGTCGGCGCCCGCCACGTTGACCTCGTCGGCGTAGAGCGTGAAGGCCGAGCCGAGCGACTGGCCGGACTTCGTCTCGATCACCGACAGCTCGGGATTCCTGAGCCAGGCGGATTTGTCGATGTTGCGCATGAAGGTCGACACGCGGGTCGATGATTGCGCGACGCCGTCGAGCTTCAGGCGGTTGCCGCTCTGCGTGACGCCCGTGAGGAAGGTGCCGTCGGGCAGGGTGCGCACGATCTCGTCGAACACGTGCACGATCTCGGGGCGCGAACGCTGCAGCTTCTCGATGATTTCCATGCGCGCGATGAACCGCTGCTTCTGCGCCTCGAGGCTGTTGATCTCCTCGATCTGCTTGTCGAGCGTCGCGATCTCGGTCTTCAGCTTCGCGTTGCGATCCTGCTGGCCGGAGATCATCGAGCTGAAGAAGAGGTAGATCACGAAGGTGGCGAGCAGTGCGGCGATCGTGCCGCCACCGAGCGCGGCGAGGAACGCGATCTTGCGTTCCTTGCGCTGTTCGGCACGCCAGGGGAGCAGGTTTATCTGTGGCATCAGTCGAAGCTCCGCAGCGCGAGTCCGCAGGCCGTGAGCAGGGCCGTGGCGTCGCGCTGCACCGCCTGGGCCTTGGCGCGCGACGAGAGTTTCATCTGCCCGAGCGGGTCGCCGCGCTCGGCGGCGATGCCGACGCGGCTCGAGATCACTTCGGCGACGCCCGCGATGTTGGCGCAGCCACCGCACACGAGGATCTTCTCGGGTTGCTCGCGGCCGCTGCCCGAGGCGAGATAGAACTGCAGCGAGCGACTGACCTGCTGGGTCATGTCGTCGATGAAGGGGTCGAGCACTTCGGTCTGGTAGTTGCCCGGCAGGCCGCCTTCCTTCTTCGCGCGCCCGGCTTCTTCCATCGACAGCCCGTACGTGCGCATGACCTCTTCGGTCAGTTGCTGGCCGCCGAACGCGAAGTCGCGCGTGTAGACGACCTTGAGGTTGCGGAGCACGCTGAAGGTCGTGCTGCTCGCGCCGAAGTCGACCACGGCGATGGTGCGGTCGATGCCGCCGTCCGGCATCTGGTGCGTCATCAGGCGGCAGGAATTCTCGAGCGCGAATGCTTCGACGTCGACGATCTTCGCGGTGAGGCCGGCCGCGTGCACCGCGGCCTGGCGCTGTTCCACATTCTCGGTGCGGGTCGCCACGAGCAACACGTCGTTCGTGTCCGTGTCCTTCTCCGACGGGCCGAGCACCTCGAAGTCGTAGCTCACTTCATCCATCGGGAACGGGATGTACTGGTCGGCCTGCATCTCGACCTGCGATTCGAGATCGCGCTCGCGCAGGCTGCGCGGCATCTGGATCACCTTGGTGATCGCGGCATCGCCGCTGATCGCGATCGCGACCTCGCGGCTCTTCGCGCCGGCGCGCTTCGCCGCGCGGCGTATCGCCTCGCCGACGGCTTCCGCGTCGACGATGGCCTTCTCGTTCATGGCGTTCTGCGGTGTCGGCTCCGCCGCGTAGGATTCGACCCGGTACTGGCCGCCCGCCATGGCGAGTTCGATCAGCTTCACGGACGAAGTCGTGATGTCCAGCCCGAGCAGGGGCCGGTAATTACGGCGAAGCAGGAACACTTTTGTCTTTCCTTTTCAGCAACTTATGCCCCGAACCCGTCGCCTTTTGTAACTTATCGGGCAACTATATATCAGCGTAAAGTCAAATAGAACGTGAGAACGCTCACGAATCTCCCCGAATCTCCGGGGCGGGCGGTGGGAACCGGCGGTGCAGTCGCTGTCCAAAGTGCGTCACGCCTCAAGGAGACCCTCGACCCCGGGCCCGGAGCGCATGGCAAGTAGCGGCAATCGACAGTCGGGTGGGCAAGTGTCAGCCACCCGGCCGGCAACCCCGCTGTCATAGGCCTGCGCCCTTAGACCGGAGGCTTTGCGTCCCCACCTTTCGGTGAGTTTGCCAAGCAATCGCGGGCTACTATGCATAGGCCGCGCAACGCGGGCAAGACACGAGAGTGGTTTTCTGTGAAGTGGAACTGGTTTCGCATCGGAGTCGCCGCGGTCGCCGCTGTGACCGGCGTCACACTACTCGCCGCAATCGGCATTTCCGGTGCGTATGCGTTCCTCGCGCCCTCGCTGCCGTCGAGCGCCGACATGAAGAATGTCGAGCTCGCGGTGCCGCTGCGCGTGTACACGCGCGGCGGGCAGCTGATCGCGCAGATCGGCGAGCAGCGGCGCATCCCGGTGACCTACGCGGAAATCCCGGCGACGGTGCGCAATGCCTTCCTGGCCGCCGAGGACGACCGGTTCTTCCGGCATCACGGCATCGACTACGCCGGCGTGCTGCGCGCCACGGCGGTGAACCTGTTCACCGGCAATCGCGCGCAGGGTGCCAGCACGATCACGATGCAGGTGGCGCGCAACATGTTCCTCACGCAGCGACGCGAGTGGCGCCGCAAGCTCCAGGAGGTGTTCCTCACCTGGCGCATGGAGCGCGAGTTCTCGAAGGAGCAGATCCTCGCGCTGTATCTCAACGTGATCTTCTTCGGGCAGCGCTCGTACGGCATCGCCGCGGCGGCGGAGACCTACTTCGGCAAGCCGCTCGATGCGCTCACGGTCGGCGAGGCCGCGCTGCTCGCCGGCATCCCGAAAGCGCCCACCGACACGAACCCGATCGCGAGCCCGCAGCGCGCGCGTGAACGGCGCAGCTACGTGCTGCGCCGCATGCGCGAACTTCGTTTCATCGACGAGGCGCAGCTCGCGGCCGCGAACGCCGAGCCGGTGTCCGGCAAGCTGAACGCGCCGCTCAACGACATCGACGCGCCGTATGTGGCCGAAATGGCGCGCCTCGAACTCGTGCGCCGCTTTGGCGAGGCCGCGCAGAACGCCGGCTATCGCGTGTTCACGACGATCGATCCGCGGTTGCAGGCGGCGGCGAATCGCGCGCTGCGGCTCGGGCTCCTCGAGTACGACCGGCGTCGCGGCTGGCGCGGGCCCACCGCGCGGGTCGCATTGCCGGCGGACCGGTCGCCTGCCGCGCTCGACGCGCTGCTGGTGTCCTACGACGCATTGGGCAATGTCGATCCCGCGCTCGTGACCGCGGTCGCGGAACGCAGTGCCGTCGTGCACGTGAAGGGGATCGGCAACGTGACGATTTCGTGGGACGGCCTCGCGTGGGCCCGGCCTGTCACCGGCGAAGACCAGCGCGGGCCGGCCCCGAAAAGCGCATCGGACGTACTCGCCCCCGGCGACGTCGTGTACGTCGTCACCGACGGCAAGCGCACGGCGCAACTGGTGCAGGTGCCGGAAGCCCAGGGCGCGCTCGTCGCGCTCGATCCCGACGACGGCGCCATCGCGGCGCTGATCGGCGGCTTCGACTACTACACCTACAAGTACAACCGCGCGATCCAGGCGAGCCGCCAGCCGGGCTCGGGGTTCAAGCCGTTCCTGTATTCCGCGGCGCTCGAGAACGGTTTCACGGCGGCTTCCGTCATCCTCGATGCCCCGATCGTGATGGACGACCCGAGCGCCGAGACTTCATGGCGCCCCGAGAATTCGAGCGGCGAGTTTTCCGGCCCGACACGCCTGCGCGAGGCGCTCGTGCGTTCGCGCAATCTCGTGTCGATCCGCATCCTGCGCGACATCGGCACCGGCACCCTGATCGACTACGCGGCGCGCTTCGGCTTCGCGCGCGCCGCGATGCCGAACGACCTGACGCTCGCGCTCGGCACGCTGCAGGCGACGCCGCTCGAAGTCGCGACCGGGTTCGCGGCCTTCGCCAACGGCGGCTACAAGATCGAGCCGTACTACATCGATCGCATCGAGGACGCCGCCGGCAAGGTCGTGTTCCGCGCCGAGCCGCAAGTCGTCTGCACGGAGTGCGGTGCGCCCGCCACCGAGCTCGCGGTCCCGCCGCTCGACGTGCCCGGGCCGCTGCAGGCGGCCGGAGCGATGCGCGGCGGCATCGATCTCCTGCCCGCGAGCCGCGTCGCCGAACGCATCGTGAGCGCGCCGAACGCGTACATCATGGACGACATCATGGCGGACGTGATCCGGCGCGGCACGGGCCGGCGCGCGAACGTGCTCGATCGCAGCGACATCGGCGGCAAGACCGGCACGACGAACGACGCGAAAGACGCGTGGTTCAACGGCTTCAATCGCGACCTGGTCGCCACGGTATGGGTGGGCTACGACCAGGAGCGTTCGCTCGGCGCCGGCGAGGAAGGCAGCCGCACCGCCGTGCCGATCTGGGTGCATTTCATGCGCGAGGCGCTGAAGGCGCTGCCACAGCACTCGCGGCCGCGCCCGCCCGGGGTGATCGAGTTGCCGATATCGCGCGAGACGGGACGCCTCGCTCCCGCCGACGATCCGGATGCGATCAACGAACTGTTCATGGTGGAACATTTGCCGGTCGGCGACGCAGGCACCACGCCGGGCGTGCCCGCGGCCACGGACGACGCCCAGGCGAGCGAGCCGCTGTTCTGAGGCGCACCGCACTGCGCGGCGCGCGTAACTTGGCTACACTCGGGGCGCGATGAGCAGACACCAGCCCGCCCGCGCGGAGAATCTGCGCCGGGCGATCGCGCAGGAAGCGGCGCGCATCATGGCCGAGCACGGCATTCGCGATTTCTACGTCGCGAAGCGCAAGGCGGCCGAACGTTACGGCGTGTTCGAAGGTGGCCTGCTGCCGAAGAACATCGAGATCGAGGAGGCGCTCGCCGGCTACCAGCGGCTCTTTGGCGGCGCGTCGCACGCGGAGTCGCTGCTCGCGCAACGCAGCGCCGCGCTCGAGGCCATGGAGTGGCTCGCCGAGTTCGAGCCGCGGCTCGTCGGCCCCGTGCTCGCGGGCACCGCGACCGCGCACGTCGACGTGCAGCTGCACCTCTTCGCGGACCGCGCGGAGTCCGTGGCGCTGCAGCTGATGGACCACGGCGTGCCGCACGAGATCGGCGAGCGGCGCGTAAAGCTGAATGCCGAGCGCTTCCTCGCCTGCCCGACGATCCGGTTCGAGATGGCCGGCGTCGCGATCGAGGCGATCGTGTTTCCGCGCGATGGCATCAGGCAGGCGCCCGCCAGCCCCCTCGACGGCCGACCGATGCGCAGGGCGGATCTCGCCGAAGTCGCGATGCTCGTCGAGGGCGGGCAGCGAACGGAGAGCGGCGAACGGCGGGTGGCGGGCGGCGAACAGCCGGAGCCTTAGCGGCGTTGTCTTGCGCTTGTGCGTCCGGAGGGTCGTCGGAACCTGCGGGGTTCGTCACAGTCAGATTCCTGCATGGGCGCATCGGGCGAAGCGGCAGCACAGGACGACCGTCGCCTCAAGCGCCACATCGGCATCTTCGGCCTGCTGTTCACCGCAGTGGGCTCGATCATCGGCTCCGGTTGGTTGTTCGGCGCGCTGACCGCTTCGCAGCTGGCCGGGCCTGCCTCGGTCATCGCGTGGCTCATCGGCGCCGTGATGATCCTCTTGATCGGCCTCGTCTATGCGGAACTCGGCACCCTGTTTCCCGTGTCGGGTGGCGTGGTGCGCTTTCCGCACTACGCGTTCGGTTCGTTCGCGAGCTTCACCACGGGCTGGATCACCTGGATCGCGGCCGCGTCGACGGCGCCGATCGAAGTACTCGCCGCGATGCAGTACGCGACCAACTACGTGCCCTGGCTGCAGACGCTCGCGGATGGTGTGCCGGTACTCACGCTGCCCGGCTACGCGGTCGCCACCGCGCTCATGGCACTGTTCAGTCTCGTCAATGTCATCGGCATCCGCTGGTTTGCGCGCCTGAACAACCTGCTGGTCGGCTGGAAACTCGTCATCATCGCGCTCGTGGTGGTCGTGTTCTTCGCCACCGCATTCCATCCCGCCAATTTCAGCCACGCACTCGCCGGCGGCTTTCTGCCGTTCGGCTGGCAGGGCGTGTTCTCGTCGATTGCCGGCGCCGGCATCATTTTTTCCTATCTCGGTTTTCGCCAGGGCGTGGAGCTCGCGGGCGAGACCCGCAACCCGCAACGCAATGTACCCATCGCGATCATCGGCTCGCTCGCGATCACTGCGACGATCTACATCGCGTTGCAGGTGGCCTTCATCGGCGCGCTGCCCGGCGTGGCCCTGCACCAGGGCTGGGCCCTTGTCGGCGAGAGTTTTACAGGCGGCGCGGCCGACATCGCCGCGACCTTCGGCCCGCTCGCGGCACTCGCGGGTCTGCTCGGCCTGTCGTGGCTCGCGGTCCTGCTGTACATCGACGCGGTCATCTCGCCGGCGGACACCGGCCTCATCTACACCACCGTCACCTCGCGCATCTCCTATGCGATGGGTCGCAACGGCAACGCGCCGAAGGCGCTCGCCAGGGTGAACCGGCGCGGCGTGCCGTGGGTGAGCGTCATCCTGACTTTTGGCGTCGGCCTGGTATTCTTCCTGCCGTTCCCGGGCTGGCAGAAACTGGTCGGGTTCGTGACCTCGGCCACGGTCCTCTCGTTCGGTTCCGGCCCCCTCGCGCTCCTCTCCCTGCGACGCGAGCTACCCGGCCGGAAACGTCCGTTCCGCTTGCCGTGGGCGCATGCGCTCGCCTACCTCGCGTTCCTGTCGTCGAACCTGATCGTGTACTGGTCCGGATGGGGCACCGAGTGGAAGTTGTCGGTCGCGGTCCTGATCGGGTTCGTCGTGCTCGCGATCCACGAATACACTGCGCGCGGCGACTCCCCGCCGCTCGAATGGCGCTCGGGGTTCTGGGTGATCCCGTGGCTCGGCGGCCTCGCGCTGATCAGCTATCTCGGTGTCTACCCCGCGCCGGCCGCCGGGGCGGGGAATCTCGGCTGGCTGCCGTTCGGCTGGTCGATCGTCGTCGTCGCGCTGTTCTCGGCGGCCATCATGTGGCTCGCCGTCTCCTGCCGCCTGCCGCGCGAGCGGGTCGAACAGCACCTCCACGAAACCTAGCCATCACTCCGGCCGTTCGCCGTTCGCTGCCCGCCATTCGCCGCCGAGCGCCTATCGCTGCGCGATATCCGTGTAGTCCCGCTGCGAGGGGCCCGTATAGAGCTGGCGCGGGCGACCGATCTTGTAGCCCGGCTCGGAGATCATCTCCTGCCAGTGCGCGACCCAGCCGGCGGTACGCGCCACCGCGAACATCACCGTGAACATCGAGCGCGGAATGCCGAGCGCGCTGTAGATGATCCCGGAGTAGAAATCGACATTCGGGTAGAGCTTGCGCGAGACGAAGTACTCGTCCTTCAGCGCAACCTCCTCGAGCCGCTCGCCGAGTTCGAGGAGCGGATTGTCGCTGCGGCCCATCTTCGCGAGCACCTTGTGGCACATCTCGCGGATGATCTTCGCGCGCGGGTCGAAGTTCTTGTACACGCGATGCCCGAAGCCCATCAGGCGCACGTTCGCGGCCTTGTCCTTCACCTTCGCGAGGAACTTCGGGATGTTGTCCGGCGTGCCGATCGATTCCAGCATTTCGAGCACGGCCTCGTTGGCGCCACCGTGCGCGGGGCCCCAGAGCGCCGACACGCCCGCCGAGATCGCGGCGTAGGGATTGGCGCCGGTCGAACCCGCGAGGCGCACGGTCGAGGTGCTGGCGTTCTGCTCGTGGTCGGCGTGCAGGATCAGCAGCAGGTCGAGCGCCTGCGCGGCGAGCGGATCGACGTCGTACGGCTCGCACGGCACCGCGTAGAACATGTGCAGCAGGTTCGCGCAGTAATCGAGGTCGTTGCGCGGATAGACGAATGGCTGGCCGAGCGAGTGCTTGTACGCGGCCGCCGAGATCGTCGGCAGCTTGGCGATGATCCGGTGCGCGAAGATCTCGCGGTGGCGCGGGTTATTGATGTCCATCGAGTCGTGGTAGAACGCCGACATCGACGCGACGATGCCCGACACCATGGCCATCGGATGCGCGTTGTAGTGAAAGCCGTTGAACATGCGCTGCAACGATTCGTTGATCATCGTGTGCCGCGAAATATTGGTGGTGAACTCGGCCAGCTGCTTTTTGTCCGGCAGCTCGCCGTTCAGCAGCAGGTAGGCGACCTCGAGGAACGAGCTCTTCTCCGCGAGCTGCTCGATCGGGTAGCCGCGGTACAGCAGTACGCCCTTGTCACCGTCGATATAGGTGATGCGGCTCTCCGTGCTCGCGGTCGCCATGAACCCCGGGTCGAAGGTGAAGACACCGAGATCCTTGTGGATCGGGCCGATGTCGACGACGTCGGGGCCGATCGTGCCGGAGCGGATCGGCAGCGAGGATTTCCTGCCGGTCGCGGAATCGACGAGTTCGAAGGTCTTGCTGGGCATGCACTCGATCCAGGCTGCGCCCGTCGCGGATTTGCAACGGGGGACCGCGAGGATTCCATGGCACGCCGCCGGAATCAAGGCGCGGAAACCGCAGGGCCGCCCCGCAGCGGCGCGGCGCGCGCGCCCGACGGGCTATTGCACGATCTTGATCAGCTCGCCGAACCCCGGCTGCTTGTCGGGATAGAGCCCGTTCATCAGCTCGAGCTCCTCGAGCTGGTAGCGCTCGACCGGCACGTCGTGCGCGTAGGTCGTGAGCGGCGTCTTGCCGTCATACGGCACGACAGCGATGCGATACGGCTCGGCGAGTGGAAACTCCGAGGGCTTCAGGCCGCGCATCGTGCCGACGACCGAGTTGATGATGCCGTCGGCTTCCGGCCGCGAGTTCACCGACGCGCGGCTCGCGCCTGCGAACACGTACGCACTGTTGTCGCGATAAAGCACGGTCCAGCGCACGGGGCCCCGGCCGTTGTCGAGCGGCGAGCCGCCGCGTGTCACGACGGAGTAGCCCTGCATGCCATTCGACTCGACCGCTTCGCCGAGCGCGACCGACTGGCCCTTGAGGCGCGTCAGCAGGAACTCGCGCGGCGACTGCGTGGGCGGACGGGCATCGACCGTCACCTGCATCACGCTGTCCTTGTTCGGCGTGTACGCGAGGATCCGGTCGCGCAGGTTCTCGACGGTCCACGCGCGCGGGAAGGCGATCGTGATGCCGAGGCCCGCGTGATACAGGCGGTTCTCCCGCACGATGCCCTGCACACGGCTCGAGCCATAGGGCAGGCCGTCGAGGTTGCGCAGGAAAATCTCGCGATTGTCGATCCAGCCGCCGGGCGGCTCGCTGCTGATTCGCGCGGCGCCCATGGCGGCCTGCACGGTGCGCGCATCGGGCGCCGGATGCGACGAGAATATCCCGTGATAGATGCGCGGCTCGCGGCCCTCCCGGCGCGCCCGTTCCATCTCGAAGCGTTCCTGGTCCTTGAAGACCTTGAACACATGGGCCATCGCCTCGGGCCGATAGCCCGCCTTCGTCGCGAACTTGAGGCCGAGACGATCGGCCTCCATTTCATTCTCGCGGCCGTAACCCTGTATCCAGGCGCCCGCGCCGAGGTTCGCGAGCTGGCCGATCGCGCCCGACCCCGTGGCCAGCGTCGCGCCGATGGCGAGGATATTGGCGAGAATGCCCTGCGTACGGCGCTTCTGCGGGTGGTTCGCGGTGACGTGCGCGATTTCGTGGCCGAGCACGGTCGCGAGTTCCGCCTCGCTCTCGAGATAGCTCAGCAGGCCGCGGTGCACGTAGATGAAGCAGCAGCCCGTCGTGAAGGCATTGATCGAGTCGTCGTCGAGGACGAAGAACTTGAACTCCGCGTCCGGCCAGTCGCTCTGGCGCGCGACCCGGGTGCCGACCTGGTTGACGTAATCCTGCATGGCCTGGTCTTCGTAGAGGCCATAGAACTTCACGATCTCGACGTGTGCCTTGCGTGAAGACTCGCTCTCGGCGTGCTGCTTGCCCGCCGCAGCGAGGCCCGGCGAGAACGCCGTCGCTGCAGCCAGCACGAGAGCCATCACGAATCGGGACATGAGCCGGTCCATCGCCGCGGAACTGACGCCTATATAACTGCGACGCCACCCGGGAACAACAGTTCCGGGCGGCGAACAGCGGGTGGCAAATGGCGAATAGCGAGTGGCGAACGGCGAATAGCCAGAATGCGCTCCGCGCGAAGCGCCTCGGGCCATGAGCTATGCGCTACAAGCTGGTCGCTCGCGCGGGGCGTTCAGCCACGCGGGGCGCTCAGCCGCGCGCGGCAACGCCGGCGTACTTCTTGCGGAACTTGTCGACGCGGCCGGCCGTATCGACGATCTTCTGCTTGCCCGTGTAGAACGGGTGGCAGTTCGAGCAGACTTCGACCTGCAGGTCGTGACCGAGAGTCGAACACGTCTTGAACGTGTTCCCGCACGTGCAGGTCACGTTGATTTCGGCATAGGTCGGATGCGTGTCGGCTTTCATGGTCCTGCCCGGTGCCGGGAAGTGCCCGGCCAAAAGGGCGCGCAGTTTAGCGGGCCGGAGCGGGGGGCTCAAGGGGTCGAGCCTTCGGTGGGCGGTGCCCGCCCCTGCCACGCTTCCGGGCCGCTCCGTTATCCACAAAACGTGTGGATAACTTTGTGGGTATCCCGCCGGCCGAATCGACTCAATAGCGGCAGGATCGCATTTCTGCAGGCTTGGTCAAAAAATGACCAGCCCATTTCAGCTTATAAAATCAATGTGTTAGGAACGTGACATCGAGCGGTTTAACTGCAATGAGACGTAATGCACTCATTTGTGGTGGCGTACCCGGCCGCTGTGTATAAAACCACCGTGATTTGGCGGTAATGCGCCTAACCTGCTGCCCCGGCTCGTGATTCCGGCAGGAACTCGACCAGCAGGTCATTCAGGAAATTGAGGCCGCGACGGGTCGGTCGGCAGGCCTCGCCCACCCGTTCGAGGAGCCCGCGCCCGATCAATCGCTCGATCGTGGGTGCGATCGTCGCGAGGGCGAGGCCCGTGCGTGCTTCGAACAGCGCCGGCACAAAGCCGGCGCACAGCCGAAGGGCATTCAGGGCGAATTCGAACGGCAGCTCGGCGTGCGCGACGGGGCGGGCCTCGGGCATCGAGCCGCTTGCGGCCATGTATCGTCGCGGCTCGCGCGGCCGGGTGGTGCGTACGACGACAGCCGCGCCGTCACCGTCACCGCCAACAGTCGGGATGCGGGTCAGCTTGCCGTGCGCGCCGGCACCGATGCCGAGGTAGTCACCGAACTCCCAGTAGTTCAGGTTGTGCCGGCAGCGCCGCCCCGCGCGCGCATAGGCCGATACTTCATAGCGCTCGAAGCCGTGCGCGCCGAGTCGCTCGAGGCACGCCTCGAGCATGGCGTGCGCGGTGTCGTCGTCGGGCAGCGCGGGCGGGCGCGCAGCGAACAGCGTTCCGGGTTCCAGTGTCAACTGGTAGTGCGAGACATGTGCCGGCGCGAGCGCCAGCGCCGCGTCGATGTCGGCCAGTGCGGTGTCGCGCGTCTCTCCGGGCAGCGCGTACATCAGATCGAGATTGAAGTTCGCGAGCCCGGCGGCGTGCAGCTCTTCGGCTGCAAGTCGCGTCTCGTCGGCGGAGTGGATGCGCCCGAGCGCTTGCAGCGTTTCCGCGTCGAAACTCTGGGCGCCCACGGAGACACGGTTGATGCCCGCGTCCCGGTAGTCCGCGAACCGGCCGCGTTCGATCGTGCCGGGATTCGCCTCGAGCGTGACCTCGACCTCGGCCGCGAAGGTGAGGTGGCGCCGCGCGTGGTCGAGCACGCGTGCGATAGCCGCCGGCGCGAACAGGCTGGGCGTCCCGCCGCCCAGGAACACGCTCTCGATCGGCCTGCCAGCGACAGGCGGCGCCTGCACTTCGAGGTCCGCCGCGAGTGCCGCCACATAGCGCGCGGCCGGCAACTCGCCCTGCACCGCGTGCGAATTGAAATCGCAGTACGGGCACTTGCTGACGCACCACGGAAAGTGGACGTACAGGGCGAGTGGCGGCGCGGTCATCACCGCCATTGCGCCGCGAGCGCACGCAGCGCCGCACCCCGATGGCTGCGTGCATTCTTTTCGCTTGGTGCGAGCTCGGCAGCCGTGCCTGGCGCGTCGAGCGGCTCGAACAACGGGTCGTACCCGAAGCCGCCGGCGCCCCGCGGCGCGCGCGCGATGCGCCCTTCCCACCGGCCCTCGCCGACGAGCGGCACCGGGTCATTTGTAGTGCGTACAAAGACAATGACAGCCCTGTACCGCGCGGATCGTTTCCCTTGCGGTACATTGAGCAATGCAGCCAGGAGTTTCGCGTTGTTCGCGGCGTCGTCCGCACCGTCGCCCGCAAAGCGCGCCGAGTGCACGCCGGGCGCACCGCCGAGCGCGTCGACCTCGAGGCCGGAGTCGTCGGCGATCGCGGGCAGCGCGCTCACCGCGGCGGCATGGCGCGCCTTGATCAGTGCGTTGTCGAGGAAGCTCGCACCGGTCTCGGGAGGCGGCGCGATGCCGAACGCGGATTGCGGCACGACCTCGACGCCGAGCGGCGCGAGCAGCGCCGAGAGCTCCCGGAGTTTCCCCGGGTTGCCGGTCGCAGCGACGACTCGCACGGGGCGCCCCGGTCAGCCCTCGGCCAGCACCTGCGCCTGCAGCGCAAAGAGCGTGGCCGTACCGCTCACCGCGAGATCGAGCATCGCGTCGAGTTCATGGCGGCGAAACGCATGCCCCTCGGCGGTGCCCTGCACTTCGACGAACCCGCCGCCGCTTTGCATGACGACGTTCATGTCCGTCTCGGCGCCCGAGTCCTCCGCATAGTCGAGGTCGAGCACCGGGGCACCGTCGACGATGCCGACCGATACGGCGGCCACCTGCCCGTGCAGCGGCATCGCCGCGAGCGCGCGGCGCGCGACGAGCGACTGGCACGCGTCGGCGAGCGCGACGTAGCCGCCCGTGATCGATGCGGTGCGCGTGCCGCCGTCGGCCTGCAGCACGTCGCAGTCGAGCGTGACGGTGCGCTCCCCGAGCGCGGCGAGGTCGATGACCGCGCGCAGACTGCGGCCGATGAGGCGCTGGATCTCCTGCGTGCGCCCCGACTGTTTGCCGCGCGCGGCTTCGCGCGCGCCGCGGGTGTGGGTCGCGCGCGGCAACATGCCGTATTCGGCGGTGACCCAGCCTTTGCCCTTGCCGCGCAGGAACGAGGGCACCCCGTCTTCGATGGACGCGGTGCACAGCACCCTCGTCGCGCCGAACTCGACGAGCACCGAGCCCTCCGCGTAGCGCGTATAGCGGCGCGTGAATCGCACGTCGCGCAGCGCATCGGCCGCGCGCCCCCCCGCACGGGCGCTCATGGCGCACCCATCCAGCGCAGCGCCGCGACGGTCGTGTTGTCGCTCACCGCGCCGCCGATCAGCACGGCGCGCTCGGCGAGTCTCGTGAGGTCCTCGCGCAGCGGCGCCCCGCCCGGGGGCAGGCTGCGGGCAATGTCGTCGTCGGTGAGGTTGCCCCAGAAGCCGTCGGTGCACACGAGCACGACGTCGTTCGGCGCGAGCCGGCGGCGGCCGGAGATCGACATTTCCGGCAGGATCGGATCGCCGCCGACGCAGGACTCGACGAAATTGCGCATCGGGTGGCTCAGCACCTGCTCGGCGGTGATCACGCCTTCCCGCAGCAGGAATTCGACGTGGCTGTGGTCGCGCGTGCGCTCGGCGACCGCGGTGCCCCGCAGGTGGTACACGCGGCTGTCGCCGATGTGCGCCCAGTACGCCGAGTTGCCCTGCACGAGGCACACGGCGCAGGTGGCGCGCGGGCGATGTTCGATCGGCAGCGCCATGCCCATCTTCACGACCTCATCGTGCGCGCGGCCGAGGGTCAGGTGCAGGAAGCCGATCGGGTCGAACAGCGGCTGTGGCGTGTGCCAGAACGCCTCGATCAGCGCCTTGAGCGTCGCTTCGGCCGCGCGCGCGCCGTCGGCGTGGCCGCCCATGCCGTCGACGGCGACCAGCATCGCCGCATGTTCGGCGACCGCGGTCGCCACGCGGTCCTGGTTGTCGTCGCGCGCTCCGATGAGGCTGAGTTCGGCGTAATCGATGCGCAAGCGGCGACCTTTGGCGTTGGCTAAACTGGGCGGCGATTTATAGCATCCCGCCATCCAATGATCACGAGCATGACCGGCTTTGCCCGCGGCGAGGCCACCGGCCCCTGGGGCACCCTCACCTGCGAACTGCGCAGCGTGAACCACCGTTTCCTCGAGTCGCAGTTCCGCCTGCCCGAGGAGCTGCGCGGCTGCGAGACCGGGCTGCGCCAGGCGCTCGCGAAGGCGCTGAAGCGCGGCAAGGTCGATTGCACGGTGCACCTGCGCGAGGCCGAAGGCGCCGCCCGCGCGCTCGACATCGACGACGCGGCGCTCGGCCGCATCGTCGCCCGGGTGCGTGACGTCGCCAAGACGCTGCCCGAGCGGCACACGATCGACGTAATCGAAGTGCTGCGCTGGCCGGGCGTGATCCGCGAGGCGGAAGTCGACGCGGAGGGCCTGCGCGAGGCGCTCGAGGCCCTGTTCACCGCGACTGCGCGCGACCTCGTCGCGGCACGGGCGCGCGAGGGCGTGCGGCTGCGCGAACTGATCAAGGAGCGTTGCGCCGGCCTCGAAGGGCTTGTCGCGCAGGTGCGCGCGCGCCTGCCCGAGGTGCATGCGCGGGTGCGCAGCCGCCTCGTCGAGCGGCTCGCGGAGCTCAAAGGCCAGGTCGACAAGGACCGCGTCGAGCAGGAAATCGTGATGCTGCTGCAGCGGCTCGACGTCGCGGAGGAACTCGACCGGCTCACCGGCCACATCGAGGAGACGCGGCGCATCATCGCAAGCAGCGAGCCCGCGGGCCGGCGCCTCGACTTCCTGATGCAGGAGTTCAATCGCGAGGCGAATACGCTGTCGTCGAAGTCGCAGGACCTCGACACGACGCGCATCGCCGTCGACATGAAGGTGTTGATCGAGCAGATGCGCGAGCAGGTGCAGAACGTCGAGTAGATTCCGGCGACCTGCACGAGCAACGCCTTGACTCCCCGGGTTGCTGCCTGTTTCGACCAGAATCGTCCGCCGGCGTCCAGTCCTGTCTGAGCTGATCTTGTAGCCCGATCTGTAGCCGGGAATCGACGCGCACGGGTTGGTGCGAGGGAGCACTCCTCGAAGCGCTGGTGCGGGTGTACAGTGTTGATTCCAACCCCGCCGGAGATAGCATCTCCGGCCTGACGCCTCCCTCGCGGAGGCGTCTCTGTTTACCGGGTTCGTAACGCGGTGCACCTCGCGTGAACCGTGGCCGCCGAGCGCAAGTGCACAGGTGGTCTATCGCTTTTTCCAGATATATTGAGATTATCTATTTTTTTAGATAATATAGCGATATCTGCAAAAGGAGATACTTCGTGGAATACGTCGCCCGCACTCCGCGACAATTGGGCCAGATCCTCAGGGCCTGCCGCAAGAATCGCCGGCTGACCCAGGGCACGGTCGGCTCCAGGGTCGGCGTACGCCAGAGCCAGATCTCCAGCATCGAGACACGCGGTGCGGACATCACCGTGAGTACGCTCTACCGGTTACTCGCCGCATTGGACCTGGAGCTCGTGCTGCGGGACAGGCACGCCCGGAACAAACGGCCTGTGGAGTGGTGAGACATGGCACGCCCCGCGACCAGCCATACTCTGTCGATCTGGATGAACGGTCTGTTGGTCGGCCACTGGACTGCTGCCCCCCGGCAACCCCAGCAGTTCAGCTATGCCGACGAATGGTTGCGCTCGAGAGCCGCCCGCCCCATCTCCCTGTCTATGCCGCTCGGCCCTTCTGCCACGATCTTCCGGGGTGCCGTCGTAGAGAACTACTTTGACAACTTGCTGCCCGACAACCGTGCGATCCGCGAACGCCTCCGGCAGCGATTCGGGGCGCGATCCGCCCATTCCTTCGACTTGCTCGCCGAGATCGGCCGCGACTGCATCGGCGCCATCCAGGTCCTGCCCGAAGGTGCTGCGCGCCCCGATGTCAGACGCATCAGCGGCGATCGACTCGATGAAGCCGGCATCGAGCGCGAACTCGACAATGCTCTGACCGGCAATGCGCCGGGGCGAACGGACGGGGACGAGTTTCGCATCTCGCTTGCCGGCGCCCAGGAAAAGACCGCCCTGCTGCGCGTCGGCAGCAGCTGGCTGCGGCCGCTTGGTGCCACGCCCACGACTCACATTCTCAAGCTGCCGCTCGGAGTGTTCCCGCAAGGTATCGATATGAGCCTTTCCGTGGAGAACGAATGGCTATGTGCGCAGGTGCTCCGAGCCTATGCCGTTCCCGTCGCCGATTGCGCGATCGAAACATTCGGCCGGTACAAGGTGCTGGTTGTCGAGAGGTTCGATCGGCAGTTCGCCGCCGATCGCCGCTGGATCATGCGGATTCCGCAGGAGGACTTCTGTCAGGTCACCGCAACCACGCGCGAAAACAGGTATGAAGCCGATGGCGGGCCGGGTATCGAGGAAATCATGGATCTGTTGCTGGGTTCCGTTGAAGCCGAAGCCGACCGCATGGACTTTTTCCGAACCCAAGTCCTGTTCTGGATGCTCTGCGCCATCGACGGGCATGCCAAGAATTTCAGCATCTTCCTCGAATCGGAGGGCCGCTTCCGGCTGACACCGCGATACGACGTGCTTTCCGCCTTTCCCGTGCTGGGCACCAAGGCCGGGCAGCTGTCGCCGCGCAAGGTGAAAATGGCGATGGCTGTCCATGGAACCAGGAGCCGCCATTACCACTGGTCGCGGATGCTGCGGCGACACTGGTTGCAGACAGCCAAACGGAGTGGCATTGCCTCGCGGGCGGAGGCGGCAATCGACGCACTGAGCGCACGCACGCCGAAGGCCGTGGACGAGGTGGCCCAAGCGTTGCCCGCGGGATTTCCAGAAGCGATATCCCGGCCGGTACTGCAGGGATTGCTGGAATCGGCCAGGAAACTGGCCGTTCAATGACCGCGCCGGCGCGTGCCACCGCTTTCAGAATATTCCCGCGGCGAGGCCCGCCGCGAGGCCGGCGCCTACTTCGGCACAGCGCGCGAGATCGGTGGCGTCGATCGTCTTCGGCGCGAGGATGCGTTCGGGCGTCTGCGCGTGCGTGCAGACGATGATCGCCGGTGCCACGGCGCGCAATCGCCAGCCGGTGCAGATCCGCTCGAGCTGACGCAAGGCATTCTGGCCGTCGCTGCCGGCGCAGATCATCGCGGCGTAGGGCCGCCCGTTGGCGTGACCCAGCACTGCGTAGTAACAGCGGTCGAAGAAATCCTTCATCGCGCCGGCGAGCGCCGCCAGGTTCTCGGGCGCGGCGAAGAGATAGCCGTCGGCCGCCAGCACCTCCCCGGGCCCGGTCCCGGCCGCCTCCCGCAGCTCTACCGCGACGCCTTCTTCCGCGCGGGCGGCCGCGGCGGCGGCTTCGGCCATCTGGCGCGTGCCGCCGGTCCTGCTGTGGTAGACGATGAGCAAATTCTTCATAGTGCGCAGCCGCATCGACATGTTAGGACAAGCGGTGGACCCAAGTGAGGCAATGGGACAACTCGCAATTCGATCACACGTTCGACCGCGCGACCCGGCCGCGCACGCGCGTTGCGCGATCGTGACGGGCATGGAATGAGCGCCGCGCAGGGCCCGGCCGCGCGCGGCCACCTCTATGTGATTGCCGCGCCATCGGGCGCCGGCAAGACGAGCCTCGTGAAGGCGCTGCTCGCGCGCCGCCCCGATATCGAAGTGTCGGTTTCGTACACGACCCGCAAGGCGCGGCCGAGCGAGGTGCCCGGCCGCGACTATGTCTTCATCGACCGCGCCGGGTTCGAACAGCTGATCGCCGCCGGCGAGCTGCTCGAGTACGCGCAGGTATACGACAATTTCTATGGCACGAGCCGTGAGCGCGTGGCGCGCGCGCTCGAAGCCGGCCGCGACGTGATCCTCGAGATCGACTGGCAGGGGGCGCAACAGGTGCGCGCGCGACTGCCTGAATGCATTTCGATCTTCATCCTGCCGCCCTCGCGCGGCACGCTCGAGCGGCGCCTGCGCGACCGGCGCTCCGACGACGAAGCCGTGATCGCCCGGCGACTCGAGGAAGCGGCCGCCGAGATCGCGCACTGGCGCGAGTTCGATTACGTGATCGTCAACGACGAGTTCGCACAGGCGCTCGATGCGCTCGAGCAGATCGTCGCCCGCAATGGGGCGCCCTGGGTGTCGTCCCGGCCGGACCTCGAGGCGCTGGCGGCCGGTCTTCTCGGCTGAGCGCCCGCCCCGCGGGCGGGATTTGGTATAGTGACCGACCTTTCGCCCGAATTGCCCAGGTTGAACCATGGCCCGCGTGACCGTCGAAGACTGCCTCCAGAACGTCGATAACCTGTTCCAGCTGGTGCTGCTCGCGTCCCAGCGCGCCCGCCGGCTCGCCAACGGCGCCGAACCCACCGTCCCGTGGGAAAACGACAAGCCGACCGTGGTCGCGTTGCGCGAGATCGCCGAGGGCACGATCACGGCCGAGATGCTGAAGGAGCCGGAGCCCGAGGTGCAGGCGCCGGTGCCGGATGCGGACAACCAGTCGATGTTCCGCGCGCCCCAGTTCGGCCTGGGAGACTGACCCGCCGCCCGGCACTCTATGGATTACGCGTCTTCGCTCCTGGGACTGCTTCCCGGCGCAAGGCGCACACCGGGTCTTCGCGACCTGCTCGCGCAGGCCGCCACCTACCTCCCGCCCGCCGATGTCGAGCGCATCCGCGAAGCGGCGGAATTCGGCGCGACGGCGCACAAGGGCCAGAAGCGCCTGTCGGGCGAGCCGTACATCGCCCACCCCGTCGCCGCCGCCGACATCCTCGCCGACCTGCGCCTCGACGCCGACACGATCGTCGCGGCCATCCTGCACGACGTCATCGAGGACACGCCGATCGCGAAGGAGCAGCTCGCCGAGCGCTTCGGGCCCGCGGTCGCCGAGATCGTCGACGGTGTCACGAAGCTCGACCAGATCCGCTTCAAGAACCGCGAGGAAGCGCAGGCCGAGAGCTTCCGCAAGATGCTGCTCGCGATGGTGCGCGACCTGCGCGTCATCCTCGTCAAGCTCGCCGACCGCACGCACAACATGCGCACGATCGACGCGATGGCGCCCGCGCGCCGGCGCGCGATCGCGCGCGAGACGCTCGAGATCTACGCGCCGATCGCCGAGCGCCTCGGCCTCTACAAGCTGAAGCTCGAGCTCGAGGACCTCGGCTTCCAGGCCGCGCACCCGCAGCGCTACCGCGTGCTCGAGCGCGCGGTGCGCCGTGCGCGCGGCAACCAGAAGGAATTCCTCGGCAAGATCGCCGCGCAGCTCCGCAACGCCTTCCAGAAGGCGGGCATCGAGGCGCAGGTCGAGACGCGCGAGAAACACCTCTACAGCATCTATCGCAAGATGCAGAGGAAGCGCGCGACGCTCGCCGACATCGTCGACGTGTACGGTCTCAGGATCATCGTCGACACCGTCGACACGACCTATCGCGCGCTCGGCGTCGTGCACGGCGTGTACAAGCCGATGCCGGGGCGCTTCAAGGACTACATCGCGATCCCGCGCGTGAACGGCTACCAGTCGCTGCACACGACGCTCTTCGGCCCGAACGGCGTGCCGATCGAGGTGCAGATCCGCACCACCGACATGCATGTCGTCGCCGAATCCGGCATCGCCGCGCACTGGAAGTACAAGGCCGGCGACATGAGCGCGACCCAGCGCGAGCGAGCGCGCCAGTGGCTCACGAATCTCGTCGAGTTGCAGGGCGAGGGCAGCAGCGAGGAGTTCCTCGAGAGCGTCAAGGTCGACCTCTTCCCCGACAAGGTGTACGTGTTCACGCCGAAGGGCGAGATCCTGCGCCTGCCGAGCGGCTCGACCGTGGTCGATTTCGCCTACGCGGTGCACACCGGCGTCGGCAACCGCTGTGTCGCCGCGAAGGTCGACCGGCGCCTCGCGCCGCTGCGCACGGTGCTGCGCAACGGCCAGACCGTCGAGATCATCACGGCCAAGGGCGCGATGCCGAACCCGGCGTGGGTCAACTTCGTCGCGACCGCGAAGGCGCGCAGCGCGATCCGCCAGTACCTGCGCGGCCTGCGCCGCTCGGAAGCGATCGAGCTCGGCGCGCGGCTCCTGAACCAGGCGCTCGCGGAGTTCAGGACCTCGCTCGAGGACGTGGCGCCGGCGGCGATGCAGGCGGCGCTCGGCGAACTCGGCATGAAGGACCAGGACGAGCTCTACGAGAAGATCGGCCTCGGCGAGCGGCTCGCGCCGCTGATTGCGCGGCGCCTGCTGACCGGAGCGCCCGAGGAAGAGCCGGGTGGCGTCGCACCGCCGATCGCGGTCGCGGGCACCGAGGGCCTGCTCGTCAGCTACGCGCGCTGCTGCTTCCCGATCCCGAACGATCCGATCATCGCGTACCTCTCGGCGGGGCGCGGCATCGTCGTGCACCGCGAGGCCTGCGTGAACGTCGACGACTACCGCAAGCACCCGGAGAAGTGGCTGCCGGTCGTCTGGGAGGCCGATGTCGAACGCCAGTTCGTCTCGCAGATCCGCGTCGATGTCGTCAACAGGCTCGGCGTGCTCGCGGCCGTGGCCGCGGCGATCTCGACGACCGAGACCAACATCGAGCACGTGTCGATCGAGGAGCGCGACAGCGAGCTCACCGTGCTGGTGTTCGAGGTGCGGGTGCGGGACCGCAAGCATCTCGCGTCGCTGATGCGCACCGTGCGGCGCATGCCCGACGTGCTGCGCGTTAGTCGTACAATCGCCGCTCACTCACCAGCCAAGGCCCGTACATGACCCGCAGGATCATCCACACCGACAAGGCACCCCAGGCGATCGGCACGTACTCGCAGGCCGTGCGCGCCGGTGACACCGTGTACATCTCGGGGCAGATCCCGTTCGATCCGGCGACCGGCCAGCTGATCGAGGGCGACATCGAGGCCGAGATCCGCCGCTGCTTCGAGAACCTGAAGGCGATCGCGGCAGCCGCCGGTGCGGGGCTCGACCGCGCGGTCAAGTTCACCGTGTTCCTGACCGACCTCGCCCACTTCGGCAAGGTCAACGAGATCATGGCGACCTACGTCGACAAGCCCTATCCCGCACGCGCCGCGATCGGTGTCGCGCAGCTGCCGAAGGGCGCGCGCGTCGAGGTCGAGTGCGTGCTGCACCTCGGTTGACCGCGGCCGAGCAGCGCCCGGTCACGGCGCTGCGCGGGGTCGGGCCGGCGCTCGGCGATCGCTTGCGCCACCTCGGCGTCGCGCAGGTCCAGGACCTGCTCTTCGTGCTGCCCCGCACCTACGAGGACCGTACGCGCACCGTGCCGATCGGCGCGCTCGCGCCCGGCATGCGCGCGGTGATCGAGGGCGAGGTGCAACTGACCGAGGTGACCTTCCGCCGGCGCCGGCAACTGCTCTCGCGGCTCGCCGACGGCTCGGGGCACGTGATGCTGCGTTTCTTTCACTTCTCGGCGAACCAGCAGGCGGGGCTCGTGCGCGGCAGCCGCCTGCGCTGTTACGGCGAGGTGCGCCGCGGACCGCTCGGGCTCGAGATCGTGCATCCGGAGTATCGCCACATCGCGGCCGAAGGCGCCCCGCTCGAGGAAACGCTGACCCCGATCTACCCGACGACCGAGGGCGTCGCGCAGGTGCGGCTGCGTGCGCTCATCGGCCAGGCGCTCGGCGAGCTGCACACCGCAGGCGTGCGCGACTGGCTGCCCGCCGGCGTGCTCGCGTCGCTGAAGTTGCCGGCGCTCGCGCGCGCGCTCGAATACGTACACCGCCCGCCACGCGATGCGCGTCTCGACGTGCTCGCGGCGGGCCGTCACCCCGCGCAGCGACGCCTCGCGTTCGAGGAGCTGCTCGCGCACCATCTCGCGCTCACGCTCGTGAAGCGCACCGTGCAGGCCGCACCGGCGGTCGCGCTGGCGGACGCGGCGGGCCTCGAGGCGCAGCTCCTCGCGGCGCTGCCGTTTCCGCTCACCGGCGCGCAGCGCCGCGCACTCACCGAAGTCGACGCGGACCTCGCCGCGCGGCGCCCCATGGTGCGCCTCGTGCAGGGCGATGTCGGCTGCGGCAAGACGGTCGTGGCCGCGGCCGCCGCCGCGCGCGCCGCCGGCAGCGGGATGCAGGCGGCCCTGATGGCGCCCACCGAGCTGCTCGCCGAGCAGCACTGGCGCAACTTCGACGCCTGGTTTCGCCCGCTCGGCCTGCCGGTCGCGTTCGTGAGCGGCTCGCTCGGCGCGCGGGCGCGCAGGAACGCGCTCGCGGCGATCGCGGCGGGCGATGTCGCGCTGATCGTCGGCACCCACGCGCTCTTCCAGGAAGGCATCGGATTCTCCCGACTCGCGCTCGTGATCGTCGATGAGCAGCACCGCTTCGGCGTGCAACAGCGGCTCGCGCTCGCGGAGAAGGGCCAGCGCGCCGGGGAAACGCCCCACCAGTTGATCATGACCGCGACACCCATTCCGCGCACCCTCGCGATGACGGCGTTCGCCGACCTCGACGTGTCCGTGATCGACGAACTGCCGCCCGGCCGCACGCCGGTGCACACGGTGGCGCTCGCCGAGGAGCGGCGCGCGGCCGTGGTGGCGCGCATCGAGTCGGCCTGCCGCGAGGGCCGGCAGGTGTACTGGGTCTGCCCCCTGATCGAGGAATCGGACGAGCTGCGCTGGCAGGCCGCCGAGGAGACGGCGGCGCAGCTCGCGGACGCATTGCCCGGCGTGCGCATCGGGCTCGTGCACGGCCGCATGCCGCCCGTGAAGAAGGAACAGGCGATGGCGGCGTTCAAGGCCGGGCGCATCCAGCTGCTCGTCGCGACGACCGTGATCGAGGTGGGCGTCGACGTGCCGAATGCCACGCTGATGGTGATCGAGAATGCCGAGCGGATGGGGCTCGCGCAGTTGCACCAGCTCCGCGGCCGCGTGGGGCGCGGCGCGGCCGCGAGCACCTGCGTGCTGCTGTACCGGCGGCCGCTCTCGGCCATCGCCCGCGAGCGCCTGCAGGCGATCCGCGAATCGAACGACGGCTTCGCGATCGCGCAGCGCGACCTCGAACTGCGGGGCCCGGGCGAGCTCCTCGGCACGCGCCAGACCGGGCTCGCGCAGCTGCGCGTCGCCGATCTCGCGCGCGATTCGGACCTGCTCCCGCGGGTGCAGGCCGCCGCCGAAGTGATCCTCACCGATCACCCCGATATCATTGCGCCGCTCGCCGCGCGCTGGATTGGCGAGGGCGAGCGGTATGGCAGGGTGGGATGAGGAAGGCGAACAGCGAGTGGCGAACGGCGAGCAGCCAGAATGAAGAGGGTGCGTGACGATAACTGATGAAGCTGCGGCGGCCATGAGCATGTGGTTGCCCGCGTCGGCGCTCGGCTGCTACGAGGGCGACCCGGTGCTGCGCTCGTGGCTCTCGACGCCGGGGCTCCTGACGGAACGGGTGCGCGCGGCAACCGGCGCGGCATTTCACCTCGAGGTGCTCGCGGAAGACGCACGACACGGCGAGCACCGCCGCGCGATCGTGCTCGGGACGCGGACGGCACCCTGGATCTACGCCGAGACGACGATCCCGGACGCGACCCTCGCGCAACATGCGTGGCTTGCGCGCATGGGCGAGGTCTCGCTCGGCGAAACGCTCGCCGCACACGGCGGCGTCACGCGCTCGGGCTTTGCGTTTGCGCGCCTCACGGCCGATGTGCCGCTCGTCGCCCGCGCGCTCGGCTATTGCAGCGGCGCGGCGCCGGCACTCTGGGTGCGCCGATCGGAGTTTTCCCTGCAGGGCGCGCTGCTCACGGTGCAGGAGGCCTTCCTGCCGGGCATCGGTCGCGCGGGCCTCGCCGCTGCGGCGGGCCCGGCACTCAGCGTGCGGCGCGGCCCGTGACCACCTCGAGCCTCGCGCGCCGGTTCGAGGCGTATGCGCAACTGATGCGCCTCGATCGCCCGATCGGCACTTGGCTGCTGCTGTGGCCGGTGCTGTGGGCCCTGTGGGTCGCGGGCGCCGGCCGCCCGCCCGAGCGGGTGCTCATCATCTTCGTGCTCGGCGTCGTGGTGATGCGTGCCGCCGGCTGCGTGATCAACGATTTCGCCGACCGCGACATCGACCCGCAGGTCAAGCGCACGCGCGACCGGCCGCTCGCCGCGCGCCGCGTGTCGCCCCGGGAAGCCATCGTGCTGTTCCTCGTGCTGATCGCGATCGCGCTGTGGCTCGTCACGCGCCTCGATCCGCTCACGATCAAGCTGTCGGTCGTGGGCGCGCTGCTCACGGTCAGCTATCCGCTGATGAAGCGCTGGTTCCCGCTGCCGCAGTTCTACCTCGGCCTGTCGTTCGGCGGCTGGGGCATACCGATGGCGTTTGCCGCGACTCTCGGCACGATCCCGCGGGTCGGCTGGGTGCTGTTCCTCGCCGCGGTACTGTGGGCGATGGTGTACGACACGATCTACGCGATGATCGACCGTGACGACGACCTGAAGCTCGGCGTGAAATCGAGCGCCATCCTGTTCGCCGACATGGACCGGCTCATCATCGGCGTGATGCAGGCGATGATGGTGTTTGCGCTGTATCTCGCGGGCGAGAGCATGGAGTTCGGCCCGTGGTACCGCGCGGGGCTCGCCGCCGCGGCCCTGTCATTCGCGTGGCAGCAGTGGGTGATTCGCAGGCGGGAACCGGCGGCGTGCCTGCGCGCCTTCCTGCTGAACAACTACACGGGCATGGTGATTTTCATCGGCATCCTGCTCGACCAGGTCTACCGCGCCTGAATCGCGCGGCGGCGCGGCGCACGCAGCGACCCACAGCTCCACCGCCGCGGCGCCCGCGGCGAGCAGGACACGCGTCGCCTCGCGCGCGGTGCTGCCGGTCGTGTGCACATCGTCGACGAGCGCGACGCGCCGCCCCCCGAGCGCGAGCCCGGGGCGCGCACGAAAGGCGCCGACGACATTGCCGGCCCGCGCCGCACCGCGCAGGTGGCTTTGCTCGGCCGTGGCACGGCAACGCTCGAGCGCGCGCGGGGCGACAGGGCGGGCGAGCGCGCCGGCCGCGTACTGGGCGACGACGGCCGCCTGATTGAAGCCACGCTCGGCGAGGCGCGCGCGATGCAGTGGCACCGGCAGCACGAGATCGGGCAGCGGCCCGGGCTGCGCGCCACGCGCCGCCGCGAGCAGGAGCCCGAGCAGGCGCCCCGCCGCGAGTTCATGCTCGAATTTCAGGGCACACACCCAGGCGTCGACCGGGAACGCGTAGCGGAAGGGCGCCACGACCCGCGACCACGGCCCCGCGCGAATGTCGCCGGGCGCCGCCCGTGGCAGCTCGCCTTCGCAGCGCTCGCACAGGTCGAGGGCGGCGCCCTCCGCGGCCCCGCGACTGACCACCACCTGGCCGGGGGCGCCGCACGCGAGACAGGTGGGCGGGAGGAAAAAACGTGCGGCGGCACGCGCAGCGCGGCCAATCGTCGACTTCAGGGTAGCTACGCGGTTGACAGTGGTGGAAGCCCGCTGGAACATGCAGCCAGTCTCGGCTCGCGAGGAAGCTGTGTCATGCCGCAAATGCGCGCTATTTGCCCGGAAATGCGATGAACTGGACGACATCTGCCATCGAGAAGCTGTTTTCCCAGCCGCTCCTCGACCTGCTGTTTGCAGCGCAGCGGGTCCATCGCGAGCACCACGACCCGCAGGCCGTCCAACTCTCGACATTGCTGTCGATCAAGACGGGCGGCTGCCCGGAGGATTGCGCCTACTGCCCGCAGAGCGTGCGCCACGACACGGGTGTCGAGCGCGAAGCGCTCCTGCCGCTCGCGGACGTGCTCGCCCGGGCCCGCGCCGCGCGCGAGGCGGGTGCCACGCGGTTCTGCATGGGCGCCGCCTACCGTTCCCCGAAGGCGAAGGATCTCGCGCGCATCGTGACGATGGTGCGCGAGGTGCGCGCGCTCGGCCTCGAGACCTGCGCGACGCTCGGCATGCTGACGCCCGCGCAGGCCCGTGAGCTCAAGGACGCGGGCCTCGACTACTACAACCACAACCTCGACACCTCGGCGGAGTTCTACGGCGAGATCGTGACGACGCGCCGCTACGAGGACCGCCTCGAGACGCTCGCGGCCGTGCGTGAGGTTGGCATCCGCGTGTGCTGCGGCGGCATCATCGGCATGGGTGAGTCGGCGCACGACCGCGCGGCGCTGCTCGCGACGCTCGCGAACCTGCCCGCGCCGCCAGAGAGCGTGCCGATCAACCAGCTGGTCGCCGTTCCCGGCACACCGCTCGCCGACGCGGCGCCCATCGATCCGTTCGACATCGTGCGCACGATCGCGGTCGCGCGCATCGTGCTGCCGCACGCGACACTGCGGCTGTCGGCCGGCCGCGAGGCGATGAGCGACGAACTGCAGGCGCTGTGCTTCCTCGCGGGCGCCGGTTCGATCTTCTACGGCGAGAAGCTCCTGACCACGGGCAATCCGGATGTCGATCACGACCGGCGGTTGCTCGAGCGGCTCGGGCTCGGCACCTCACGCGCGGGTACACTGCCGCGCGATGCCGCCGCCTGACACGCCGTCCGCCGCACTCGATCGCCATGCCGTCGTGCGCCATTTCGCACGCGCGGCCGCGCAGTACGACGCGAACGCCGCGGCCCTGCGCGAGGTGCGCGCGGAACTGCTGTCGCGCGTCGACTATTTCGGCCTCGAACCGCGTGTCGTGCTCGACATCGGAGCCGGCACTGGACAGTGCGCACGCGCGCTGCGCCGGCGCTTTCGCCGTGCGCGTGTGCTCGCGGTCGACCTGGTCCCCGCGATGCTGCAGGCCGGCGCGCGTCACGCCCGCTGGCCGCGCCGCTTCACGCGCATCGCGGGCGATGCGTGCGCGCTGCCGCTGCGCGATTCGAGTTGCGAACTCATCGTCGCGAATCTCGCGCTCGAATGGTGCGGGGACCTCGACCTCGCACTCGCCGAGCTGCGCCGCGTGCTGGCGCCGCCGGGCGTCTTTCTTTTCAGCACGCTCGGGGCGGGAACGCTGCGCGAGTTGCGGGAGAGCTGGCTGACCGCAGATCGGTCAGCGCACGTGCACGATTTCGTCGACATGCACGATCTCGGCAGCGCGCTCGCGCGCGCGGGCTTCGCCGAGCCGGTGCTCGACGTGGAGGACTACACGCACGGCTTCGCGTCGCTGCGCGCGCTCGGGGAGTCGCTGCGCGGGCTCGGCGCAGGCAATGCGCACACGGGGCGCGCGCGCGGACTCACGAGCCCCGCCCGCCTCGCCGCGGCGTCGGCCGCGTACGAGACGCGGCGTCTGGATGCGCAGTTGCCGGCGACGTTCACGGTGGTCTACGGTGCGGCGTTCGCCGGCATCATGCGTAGCCGCCGGCCCCACGCCAGCGCTAAGCCGTTGACTTGACTAAAAAAGGCACGGGGCTAGACTCGCTCTTCCCCGGTCGCGCACCGTGACATGCCCGAACCTGCCGTCCGTATCGCCCTCGCCCCGCACTGCTCGCTCACGCCTGCCGGCGCGTGGACTTTCTTTCTCGGGACGTGTGGCGTGTCGTTCGGCATCGCGGCGCTCCTCACGTGGCGCGGCTTCTGGCCGATACTCGTATTCGCGGCGATCGAGATGCTGCTGCTCGGCTGGGCCCTCCACGCGAGCATGCAGCGCAGGCACCGCGTCGAAACGATCGTGATCACCGAGGATTCGGTCGCCATCGACACCTGCGTGCGCGGCGCGAGCCTGCACATCGAGTTTCCGCGCCATTGGGCACAGGTTAAACTGCGCGGTGATGTCTCGCCGCTGCTGCCCGGGAGGCTCTTGATCGAATCGGGGGGCAAGCGATGCGAGATCGGCAGTTTTCTGACAGAACAGGAACGGCAGCGGCTCGCGGCGCGCCTGGCGCCGCTGATCGGCGCCATGGCCGCGTCACCGCCGCTCGAAACCGTCCACAATCGAGGCTGATGAGCACATGATTCGAACCATCCAGAGATCCGGCGCCGCGTTCGCCGCAGTCGTGTTCGCGTTCCTCGCGACGCCCGCCCACGCCGACTCCGGCTGGCACCTGCTCAACATGCCGGTCGGCGTCACCGAGCTGTCGAAGAAGATCTACGGCCTGCACATGATGATCTTCTGGTGGTGCGTCGCCATCGGTGTCGTCGTGTTCGGCTGGATGATCTGGGCGATCGTCGCGTTCCGCAAATCGAAGGGCGCGGTCGCGAACACCGCGATGCTCCACAGCACCAAGGCCGAGATCATCTGGACCCTGATCCCGGTCGCGATCCTCGTCGCGATGGCGGTGCCCTCGGCGCGGGTGCTGATCGACATCGAGGACGCCCGCAACACCGAGCTCACGATCAAGGTCACCGCCTACCAGTGGAAGTGGCAGTACGAATACCTCGGGACCGACGTCGGCTACTTCTCGACGCTCGCGCATGAGAGCAACACCGCGCGCGAGCTGCAGTCGGGCATCGACCCGAACACCGTGCCGAACTACCTGCTCGACGTCGACAACCCGCTCGTCGTGCCGGCCGGCGTCAAGGTGCGCCTGCTCGTCACGGCACAGGACGTGATCCACTCGTGGTGGGTGCCCGACTTCGGCATGAAGAAGGACGCGATCCCGGGGCTCATCAACGAGATGTGGTTCAAGGTCGACGCCGACAAGACCGGCCGCTACCGCGGCCAGTGCGCGGAGCTCTGCGGGCGCGACCACGGCTTCATGCCGATCGTCGTCGACGTGATGAGCCGCGAGGATTTCGACGCCTGGCTCACCGCGCGCAAGGCCGCGGTCAAGCAGGCCGCCGCCGCGCCGTCCACGACCTCCACCATTTCCTGAACCCGCAGAGTAACGCCATGGCCACGCACGCACACGCCGACGCCGTCCACGACGATCACGATCACAAGCCGCACGGCTGGCGCCGGTGGGTCTTCTCCACGAACCACAAGGACATCGGCACGATGTACCTCGTGTTCGCGTGCACGATGTTCTTCGTCGGCGGCACGATGGCGCTCATCATCCGCGCCGAGCTGTTCGAGCCCGGCCTGCAACTCGTCGATCCGCAGTTCTTCAACTCGATGACCGCGATGCACGCGCTCGTGATGATCTTCGGCGCCATCATGCCGGCCTGGGTCGGACTCGCGAACTGGCTCATCCCGATGCAGATCGGCGCGCCCGACATGGCGCTGCCGCGACTCAACAACCTGTCGTTCTGGATCCTGCCGTTCGCGTTCATGCTGCTGCTCGGCACGCTGTTCGTGCCGGGCGGCGCGCCGGCCGGCGGCTGGACGATGTACCCGCCGCTCGCGCTGCAGGCGGGCGACAGCTTCCCGATGATGATTTTCGCGATCCACCTGATGGGCGCCTCGTCGATCCTCGGCGCGATCAACGTCGTGGTCACGGTGATGAACATGCGCGCCCCGGGGATGAACCTCCTCAAGATGCCGCTGTTCGTCTGGACCTGGCTGATCACCGCCTACCTGCTGGTCGCGGTGATGCCGGTACTCGCGGGCGCGGTCACGATGCTGCTGACCGACCACTACTTCGGCACGAGCTTCTTCGCGGCTTCCGGCGGCGGCGACCCGGTGATGTTCCAGCACATCTTCTGGTTCTTCGGGCACCCCGAGGTCTACATCATGATCCTGCCGGCGTTCGGCGTCGTCTCGGAGATCATCCCGACCTTCTCGCGCAAGCCGCTGTTCGGCTATGAATCCATGGTGTACGCCACCGCGGCGATCGGCTTCCTGTCGTTCATCGTCTGGGCGCACCACATGTTCACGGTGGGCATGCCGCTCGCGGGACAGCTGTTCTTCATGCTCGCGACGATGCTGATCTCGGTGCCGACCGGCGTGAAGATCTTCAACTGGTGCGCGACGATGACCCGCGGCTCGCTCACCTTCGAGCCGCCGATGCTGTTCGCGCTCGCGTTCCTGTTCCTGTTCACGATCGGCGGGTTCTCGGGCCTGATGCTCGCGATCGTGCCGGCCGACTTCCAGTACCAGGACAGCTACTTCGTCGTCGCGCACTTCCACTATGTGCTCGTGCCGGGTTCGCTGTTCGCGATCGTCGGCGCGGTGTACTACTGGCTGCCGAAGTGGGTCGGCCGCATGTACGACCAGAAGCTCGCGACGGTGCATTTCTGGCTGTCGGCGGTCTTCGTCAACGTGCTGTTCTTCCCGCAGCACTTCCTCGGGCTCGCGGGCATGCCGCGCCGCATCCCGGACTACGCGACGCAGTTCGCCGACTGGAACATGGTGTCCTCGATCGGCGCGTTCGGCTTCGGCTTCTCGCAACTGCTGCTGCCGTACATCATCATCAAGTGTGTGCGTTCGGGCGAGAAGGCCCCGGCGCGCGCCTGGGAAGGCGCGCACGGCCTCGAGTGGGAGCTGCCCTCGCCGGCGCCCTTCCACAGCTGGGAGACTCCGCCGTCGCCCGCCGTGATCGCCCGCGGAGCGGAGCATTGACCGAGCGCCTGCCGGATGAGGTGCGCCGGCGCGTGCGTCGCGGCGCGCTGCTGCTCGGCCTCGTGGCCTTCGCGCTCTACATCGGCTTCATCGCGATGTCGGTGACGAGGGGCTCGTCGTGAGCGGGCCGCGCGAGGAACTGCGGCGCGCCAATGCGCGCCTCGGCGCGCGGCTCGGGCTGATGACCCTCGGCAGCTTCGCGTTCGGCTTCGCGCTCGTACCGCTGTACGACGTGTTCTGCACGATCACCGGCTTCGGCAACCAGAAGGCGCTGGCGCAGGCCTCGGCGGTCGCGCCACAGACGGAAGACGACAGCCGCACCGTGACGGTCGAGTTCGTCGCCGAGCTGCCGACCGTGGGCAACTGGCAGTTCCGGCCCGTGCTCGGCTCGATGCAGGTGCACCCGGGCAAGCTCTACCAGGCCGAGTTCATCGCGAAGAACCTGACCGGCCACGACACGGTGGCGCAGGCGGTGCCGAGCATCGCGCCGGGCAATGTCGCGGGGTATTTCCACAAGACCGAGTGCTTCTGCTTCACGCCGCAGAAGTTCTCGAAGGGTGAGGAACGGGTGATGCCCGTACGCTTCATCGTCGATCGGGCGCTGCCGAAGCACCTCGATCGGATCACCCTCGCGTATACCTTCTACGACCAATCGATTCGAACGGGGTCCTGACCAACATGGCAACCGCACACGCACCCGCCGCCGACAAGTACTACGTCCCCCATGGCAGCCACTGGCCGATCGTCGGCTCGGTCTCGCTGTTCCTCGTGATGGCGGGCGCGGTCGCGTTCTTCAACGGCTGGGCCGGCGGCTGGGCATTCATCCCCGGTGCGCTGCTGCTCGCGACGATGTTCTTCGGCTGGTTCCACGACGTGATCGGCGAGAGCCGGAGCGGCGTCTACAACCACCAGGTCGACCGTTCGTTCCGCATGGGGATGATGTGGTTCATCTTCTCCGAGGTGATGTTCTTCGCCGCGTTCTTCGGCGCGCTCTTCTACGCCCGCTCGCTCGCGGTGCCGTGGATCGGCGGCGAGGGCGTCAAGGTGTTCAACAAGCTGCTGCTGTGGCCGAACTACGACCCGGCGTGGCCGACCAACGGCCCGGCGCGCATCGGCGGCCACGAGGACGGCTCGTTCCAGATCATCCCGGCCTTCGGGCTGCCGGCGCTCAACACCGCGATCCTGCTGACCTCGGGCATCACGATCACGATCGCGCACCATGCGCTGCAGGCGGGCAAGCGCACGCGGCTCAAGATCTTCCTCGCCGCGACTTTCGTGCTCGGCTTCCTGTTCGTCGGGCTGCAGGCGGAAGAGTATGCGCATGCGTACAAGGAACTCGGCCTCAGGCTGTCGACCGGCATCTACGGCTCGACCTTCTTCATGCTGACCGGCTTCCACGGCCTGCACGTGACGATCGGCGCGATCATGCTCGTGATCATCTGGCTGCGCGTGATGAAGGGCCACTTCACGCCGAACAACCACTTCGCGTTCGAAGGCGTCGCCTGGTACTGGCACTTCGTCGACGTCGTCTGGCTCGGCCTCTTCATCTTCGTCTACTGGATCTAGGAACGGGACTGGTGCCGGGGCTTCGGTTGTTCGGTTATTTCGCCGTTCCGCGCGAAATAACCGAACAACCGAAGCCCCGGCACCATGCTCTATGCTCCGTGCTAGAGCCCGTGCGGTGAAATCAGGCCGAAGTACCAGGCGAGCATCAGCAGCAGGAAGAGGGCGACGGACAGCCCGATGCGCCAGGTGAGGGCGCGCACCATTTTCTTCGGATCCCGGCCCGGCGCCGAGAGATGGAACAACGCGCTGCCGAGGCTCGCGACGATGCCGACGAGCACGACGATGACGAATATCCGGACGAGTTCCACGCTGCGGGAATTATAGGCATCGGGCGCCGGGTGCGCTGTACTTCCCGGCAGCGAGCCCGCACAATCCACGGCCCCTGCGGCCCGGCCCGACATCTTGCCCCTCGCCATCCCCATCGGTTCCCGGCGGGTGTTCACTCCCTCGCCCTGGATGACAGCATTAAGCGCGCTCGCGATCGTCGTGTTCATCGGTTTCGGCCGCTGGCAGTGGCAGCGCGGTGTCGAGAAAGAGGCGACCTGGCGCGACTTTGCCGCCGCCGAGGGGCCGGCGACATTGCCCGGCACGGATTCGCTCGAAGCGTTGCCGCGCTTCGCGCGCGTGCGCCTCACCGGGCGCTATGACGCCGCACACCAGTTCCTGCTCGACAACCGCACGCACAAGGGCGCGGCGGGCTACGAAGTTCTGACGCCGCTCGAGCTCGACGACGGGCGCCTCGTGCTCGTCAATCGTGGCTGGGTGCCCTTCTCGGGCTATCGCGACCGCTTGCCCGATATCACGCTCGCGGACGCGGCCACGCCGGTGGCCGTCACGGGGCGGCTCGAGGAGCTGCCGCACGAGGGCATGGCCTCGGGCCGTGCGCCCCCCACCGCGGGCGGTACCTGGCCCCAGGTCACGTCGTTTCCGCATATCGGCGAGATCGAGGCCGTTCTCGGGCGCCCGGTCGAAGTGCGGCAGTTACTACTCGATCCCTCGCAGCCGGCAGGCTATGTTCGCGAGTGGCAACCGCCCGGCATTCCGCCGGAGCGGCACTTGTCCTACGCGGTCCAATGGTGGCTGTTCGCGGCGACTGTCGCGGTGCTGTACGGAGTACTCAATCTGCACAAGGTGAATCGATGACCACGGCCCGCGCGCGCGGCCTGCACACGCTGCTCGGCCTCGCGGCGTTGTTCTTCGTGCCGCTGTTCGCCGCGTTCGCGCTGTACTACGGCGGCGGCTGGCGGCCCGCACAGAGCACGAACCACGGCGTGTTGCTGCGCCACCCGGTAAAGATCGCGGCGCCATGGCCGGCGGACAAATGGACGCTCGTGCAGGTCGGCGCCGCGCACTGCACCGACGCCTGCCGGGAGTCGCTGTACGTGACGCGCCAGACCTGGATCGGGCTCGCGAAGGAGCTCGATCGCGTGCAGCGGGTCTTCGTCGCGCCGGCGGACTGTTGCGAAGCGGGCTTCCTCGCGCAACAACACCCGCGCCTCATTCACCTCGACGCGGCGAGCGATGGCGGCAGGGCATTGCTCGCGGCGCTGCCGCCGGGCACGCCGGATCGCACCATCTATCTCGTCGACCCGCTCGGCAACCTGATCATGACTTTCGATGCGCGCGACAATCCGAAGGGCCTCCTCACGGACCTGCGCAAACTCCTGAAGCTCTCGCATATTGGATGACCGCAACGATGCATACACCCCGGGTCGCCACCGTCGCCCGTCGCCTCACGCTCGCCGCGCTGCTGCTCTGCTTCGGCGTCGTCGTGCTCGGCGCCTATGTCCGCCTGTCCGATGCGGGCCTCGGATGTCCCGACTGGCCGGGCTGCTACGGCCACGTGACCCCCGCCGCGGCGCTCGCGAACGACGCGGCCGTGCAGGCGCAGTTCCCCGGCGCGGAAGTCCACGCGGGCAAGGCGTGGCGCGAAATGATCCACCGCTACGCGGCGAGCACGCTCGGATTACTGATCGTCGTGATAGCCGCGATCGCGGTGGCCACGCGCCGCGACCGCTTCGTGCCGATGCCGTTCGCGCTCGCGCTGCTCGTCGTCGTCGTGTTCCAGGGCATCCTCGGCATGCTCACCGTCACGTGGCTCCTGAAGCCGCTGATCGTCACCGCGCACCTCGTGTTCGGGCTCACGACGCTCGCGCTGCTCGCGTGGCTGTGGCTCACGCTGCGCCCGCGCGCGGCGGGCGTCGATGCCCCGCGCCTCGTGCGCCGCTGGGCACTCGTCGCGATCTGCGCGCTCGCGCTGCAGATCGCCCTCGGCGGCTGGACCAGCAGCAACTACGCCGCGATGGCCTGCCCCGACTTCCCGAGGTGCCAGGGCGTGTGGTGGCCGACGACCGATTTCCACGATGCGTTCGTGCTGTGGCGCGGCCTCGGCATCAATTATGAAGGCGGCGTGCTCGATCACCCGGCACGCGTCGCCATCCACTTCGCGCATCGGCTCGGCGCCATCGTCGCGACGCTCGCGCTCGTGATCGCCGCCGGCATCACGTTGCGGCGCGTGCGCACGCCCGGTGCCGTGCGTGCCGCCGTGCTCGTGGTCCTCGCCCTCGCGCTGCAGCTCACGATCGGCATCTTCATGATCTGGCGCGGCTTTCCGCTCTGGCTCGCAACGCTGCACAACGCCGGCGCCGCATTGCTGCTGCTCGCCGCGGTGCTGCTGAACCGGCGGGTCCGCGCATGAGCGCCACGTGGCGTGACTACTTCGAGCTGACGAAGCCGAGGATCGTCTACCTCATCGTCTTCACGGCGATCGTGGGCACGCTGCTCGCGAGCCCCGGCTGGCCGCCGCTCGGCCCGCTGGTGCTCGGCAATCTCGGCATCGCGCTCGCGGCCGCGTGCGCGGCGGCCATCAACCACGTGCTCGACCAGCGGATCGACGAGCAGATGGCGCGCACCCGCAATCGCCCGCTGCCGAAGGGCAAGATCACGACAGCCCGGGCGCTCACGTTCGCGATGACGCTCGGCGTCGTCGCGATGCTGATCCTGTGGTTCCTCGTGAATCCGCTGACGGCCGTGCTGACGTTCTTCTCGTTGATCGGCTACGGCGTGATCTACACCGCGTGGCTCAAGCGCGCGACCTCGCAGAACATCGTGATCGGCGGTGCAGCGGGCGCGGCGCCGCCCGTTCTCGGCTGGGCCGCCGTCACCAATTCGATCGACCCGAACGCACTGCTGCTCTTCCTGATCATATTCGTGTGGACACCGCCGCATTTCTGGGCGCTCGCGATCGCGCGCAAGGACGAATACGCGCGCGCCGGCATCCCGATGCTGCCGGTCACGCACGGCGTCGCCTACACGCGCCTGCAGGTGCTGCTGTACACGGTGCTGCTCGTGCTCGTGACGCTGATGCCGTTCGTCACCGGGATGAGCGGCCTCATCTATCTCGCGGTGGCGCTGGTCGTGAACGGAGTGTTCCTCTACTACGCGCTCGCGATGAAGTTCACCGACCGTGCCGAACTGCCGATGCGCGTGTTCCGGTTCTCGGTGACGTGGCTCCTGTGGATCTTCGGCGCCCTGCTCGTCGATCACTACCTGCCCACCACCCAGGTGCTCGCCGCATTCGGCGCACCGTCCTGATTGCCGCGGGTTGACGAATGGACGCCGCCATCGCATCGTGATGCGCAGTGGCAGCGCAGCCAGAGAGCTTCCTGGTACGGCACCCCGTGGCCGTGGCGGCCGCCTATTTTCCGGTCCATCTCGCCGCCACCCTGGCCGGCAATACCCTGCTCGTGCAGGCCCCGAGTGCGGCGGCCTTCTGGCCGGCGAGTGGCGCCGAGATAGCGGCACTGCTGCTGGTCGGCCGACGACATTGGCCGTGGCTCCTCGCGGCCGCATTCGTCGCGGAACTGCTCGCATACGGTCCACTGCAGCATGCCTACACGACAGCCACGAGCCTGCTCGTCGGCCTCGCCAACGCCGGCCAATGTGCCCTGGCTGCGTTTCTGGTTCGTCGCTACATCGGCCGGCGGGTCGATTTCCGGCGCGTCGCGCCGACGGCCCGGTTCTGCGCCGTGCTGTTCGCGGCCTTCTTTGCCGGCGCACTCGCCGGTGCGGCGGGCATCGCGGGCACCGACGACGCGACAGCGTACTGGCGCAACCAGCAGGCCTGGTGGCTGAGCGGCTTTCTCGGCGCGATCGTCTTCGTACCGCTCATCCTCTCGTGGGCGGAGTCGGGCCTGCGAAGCACCGGCAACCGGCCCGCGCCGAAGCCGTGGTTCGTCCTGGCGCAATTCGCGGTACTGGCGCTCGTGCTGTGGCACGTGTTCTCCGGCAGCCACCGGATGGAGCTGATCGCCTTCGACTCGCCGTTCCTCGTCTACACGGCGATGGTGTGGATCGCCTCGAGCGGCGGCGCGCGGCGGGTCACCTGTGCACTGCTGCTGGTCAGTTTGATGGCGGCGATCTACACGCTCGCGGGCGAGGGGCCGTTTGGCGCCGCGCAGGGCGCGGCGTTCGGCGCCGTGCTCAACCTGCAGGCGTTCCTGGTGCTGGTGGTGGTGCCGCTGCTCGTCGTGCAGGCCTCGATCGCGGAGAAGCGCGATGCGCTCGCGCTCGTGCGCGTGAGCGACGCGCGCTACCGGGCGTTCGTCGAGCACAGCTCGGAGGCGATCTTCCGCTTCGAGCTGTCGCAGCCGATGCCGCTGCTGCTGTCCGCCAGGGAGCAACGTGCCTGGCTCGAGGCTCACGGCCATGTCGCGGAAGCCAACGATGCCTTCCGCGAGGCGGCCGGCACCGACGCGACCGAGACCCTCGTGGCGCGCTGGCCGCCATGGCTCGGGCGTTGCCTCGCCACGGTTCCCGATACGATCGCCGCCGGCGGGCGCGTCGAGAATGTCGAGTGCGTACTGCCCGGGCCCTACGGACTCGACCGCACCCTTCTCGTATCGCTCACCACCGAAGTGGGCCACGGGGCCCTGCATCGGGTCTGGGGCGCCGCGCGCGATGTCACGCACTACCGCGCCGCGCAGCGCCGGCTCGAAGAGCAGCAGCGCGAACTGCGCGCACTCGCGACCGAACTGACGCTCACCGAGGATCGCGCGCGGCGCAAGATCGCCGCCGACCTGCACGACGGTCTCGCCCAGAGCCTCATCGGGCTGCAATTGCACGTCGCCGCGATCCGGTCCGCCGCGGAGCAGGGCCAGCCGCTGCCGGACATCTCCGCGCTCGAGCTGACGATCAGCGAATCGACCGCGCAGGTGCGCGCCCTGATGACCGACCTCACGCCGCCCGGTCTCTACGACCAGGGTATCGTGGCAGGGCTGCGCTGGCTCGCGGAGGAGTTCGCGACCCGCCAGCGCATCCGGGTCGACTTCGCGGACGACGGCGCACCGAAGCCACTGGCCGAAGCGACCGCGGTGCTCGTCTTCCAGGCTGCGCGCCAGTTGCTGCAGAACGTGGCGCGCCACGCGCAGGCAACCGAGGTGACGATCCGTACGGCGGTCGTCGATGGCCGCTTCGAGCTCGCCGTGTCCGACGCCGGGGTCGGCTTCAATGTCTCCGACCTCACTTTCCTGCCGTCGCAGCGCGGCGGCTTCGGCCTCTACAGCATCCGCGAGCGCCTGATGATCATCGGCGGGAAACTCGGGATCGAATCTTCGCCCGGGCGCGGCACGCGCGTGCGCATCACCGCGCCGCTGGCAGGCGTTGCGGGCGCCGTCCACCCGGTCGAGGGCACGCAGGGGCGGCAGGCGCGCGGGCCCGGGGGGGTCGCATGCTGATCGAGCGCGTCTGGGCGGCCAATGATTACCGCAATTTCCACTACCTCGTGGCCTGCGCCGAGACGGGCGAAGCGCTCGCGATCGACCCGCTCGACTGGCGCAAGTGCCTCGCCGCCGCGAAGGCCCGTGGTTACGAGATCACGCAGATCGTCAACACGCACGAGCACCGCGACCACACGGGCGGCAATGAGCCGCTACGGGAGAAGACCGGCGCACGCGTGCTGGCGCACGCCGGTGCGGCCGCACGTATCGGCCGGGTCGATGTCGGGCTGGTCCGCGGCGACGTGGTGCGCGTGGGGCGCACCGTCGAGCTCGAATGCCTCGATACGCCGGGCCATACGCTCTCGCATGTGTGCCTGTATGCGCGGGGGGGCGACTCGCCGGCCCTCTTCTGTGGCGACACGCTCTTCAACGCCGGTGCGGGCAACTGTCACCACGGCGGTCACCCGGAGCTGCTCTACGAGACCTTCACGCAGCAACTCGCCCGGCTGCCCGGGACGACGCGCGTGTACCCGGGGCACGAGTACCTCGAGCGCAACCTCGCATTCACGCTCGACCGGGAGCCCGACAACGTCGCGGCGGCTGCGCTGCACCAGGCGGCCGCCCTGCAGGATCCGGCCGCCGCGCCGATCACCACGCTCGACGAGGAGAAGCGCATCAATGCGTTCTTTCGCCTGCAGAACCCCATGATCATCGCACGCCTGCGCGATGCCTGCCCCGACCTGCCCGAAGAGCCCTCGCCGCGCGAAGTGTTCCTCAGGCTGCGCGAGCTACGCAATCGCTGGTAGCGCGGTAATCGGCCGATGGCCCGGCTCCGCCGCTACGCGATCGAGCCAGGCGCGCACGTGCCCGTAGGGCGCGAGATCGTGCCCGCCCTCGTCCGCGACGTGCGTATAGGCGTAGAGGGCGATGTCGGCGATCGAGAAGCGTCCGCCGACGAAGAAGGGCTGCGCGCCGAGGTGACGATCCATCACGGCGAGCGCCGCGCGGCCGCGCTCGAGCCGGTCGGGCATCTCCGCGCGCCGCGGCGAATCGGCGGGCAGGTGCTTCAGGATGTACCGCGGCGTCGCGACGTAGGGCTCGTGGCTGTACTGTTCGAAAAACATCCACTGCAACACCTGCGCGCGACCGAGCCGCCTGCCCGGCACGAGCGGCGACCCCTCGGCGAGGTACCAGATGATCGCATTCGACTCGGCGAGGCAGGTGCCGTCGTCGAGCTCGAGCGCCGGCACACGGCCGTTCGGGTTGCGAGCCAGGAACTCCGGCGTGCGGGTCGCCCCCGAGAGGATGTCGCGCTCCTCCCAGGTGAACGGGACCCCGAGGTGCGCGAGCGTCAGGCGCACCTTGTAGCCATTGCCCGAATCGCGGTAGTCGTAAAGCTTCATCGCCAAGGCCTCCCGCGCAATAGCATAATCGCGCGATGGATTCCGTGTTCTACCGGCGCGGCTTCGCGCTCGTCGCCCTCGTCGCGATCGGCTACCTGCTGTACAAGGTCCTGGCTCCGTTCGTCGGGCCGATCGTCTGGGCCGCCTTCCTCGCGTTCATGCTCGAGCCCCTGCACCGGCGGCTCACCCGGCGCTTCAAGGGCCGCGCGCACTGGTCGGCGGCGCTCCTCACGGTGCTGACACCCCTCGCGATCCTCGTGCCCCTGTCGATCCTCGGCGGGGTGTTCGCGGCGCAGGCCGCCGAGCTCGCGGCGCGGGCCCAGTCGTTCTTCCAGCGAGTCGGGGCGGGCGGGTTCGCGCAACTGCATTCGTACCCGTGGATCGCGGGCCTGCTGCGCTGGCTCGAGGACAACGCGGGCTTCGGCGAGGCGCAGCTGCGCGAGTGGTTGCTCGCCGGCGGCCAGTCGTTCCTCAAGTGGGGCGCCTCGCTCGGCGGCAACGTGGTCGTCGGCGCGCTCGGCACCGCGGCCGGGTTCGCCATCGCCATGGTACTGCTGTACTTCTTCGTGCGGGACGGCGCGGCGTGGGCCACCCGCGCCATCCGCCTGATCCCGCTCGCGCCGGCGCGGCGCAGCCACCTGATCGAGCACCTGGCCCAGGTCACCCGCGCGGTGGTCTTCGGCAGCGGCGCCACGGCGCTGCTGCAGGGCGTCGCCGTCGGCATCGGCTTTGCGATCGCGGGATTCCGGACTTTCGTCGTGTTCGGCGTGCTCGCTGCGCTGATCTCGTTGCTGCCGATGGGCGGCGCGGCGCTCGTATGGGCGCCCGGCGTGCTGTATCTCGCGGCGGCCGGCCGCTGGGGCATGGCGATCTTCCTGCTGGTCTGGGGCGTCGGTGTCTCGTTCGGCGACAATTTCGTGCGCCCGCTGCTCGTATCGCGCCACGCGGAGGTCTCCACGCTGACCGTGTTCATCGGCGTGCTGGGCGGCGCGGCGGCATTCGGGGCGATCGGGCTGATCGTCGGGCCGCTCGTGCTCACCCTCGCGACGGCGCTGCTCGGTTACGTGGATGAAAAGGTCGTGCCGTCGGCATAATAGGCGGCTCCATGGACCTGTCCCCGATCCTCTCCCCGCTGAACGACGCGCAACGCGCGGCCGTCACGGCACCCATCGGCCCCACGCTCGTGCTCGCGGGCGCCGGCAGCGGCAAGACGCGCGTGCTCACGCACCGCGTCGCGTGGCTCATCCAGGCCGAGGGCGCCTCGCCGCACAGCATCCTCGCGGTGACGTTCACGAACAAGGCCGCGGGCGAGATGCGCGCGCGCATCGAGACCCTGCTCGGCGTGCCCGGCGGGTCGCTGTGGATCGGCACCTTCCACGGCATCGCCCACCGGCTGCTGCGGCTGCACTGGCGCGAAGCGGGGCTGCCGCAGGGCTTCCAGATCCTCGACGCCGAGGATCAGCTGCGCATGATGAAGAAGCTCCTGAAGGCGCAGGAGCTCGACGAATCACGCTGGATCCCGCGCGAGGTCGTCTGGTTCGTCAATCACCAGAAGGACGAAGGCCTGCGCCCGAAGGCGCTGAAGGACGGCAACGACCCGACCCGCCGCCAGCTCATCAGGCTGTACCAGGATTACGAGGACGCCTGCGCGCGCGCGGGCGTCGTGGATTTCGCGGAGCTGCTGCTGCGCGCGTTCGAACTGCTGCGCGACAATGCCGAGGTGTCGCGCCACTATCGCGCGCGCTTCCGCCACGTGCTCGTCGACGAGTTCCAGGACACGAACGCGATCCAGTACGCCTGGATGAAGCTGATCGCGGGCAGCGACGGCGCGCCGTTCATCGTCGGCGACGACGATCAATCGATCTACCGCTGGCGCGGCGCGCGGGTCGAGAACCTGCAGCAGTTCCGGCGCGACTGGCCGCACGCGCAACTGCACAAGCTCGAGCAGAACTATCGCTCGACGGGCAATATCCTGAAGGCCGCCAACGCGCTGATCGAACACAACAGCGGCCGGCTCGGCAAGAACCTGTGGACGAACGGCGGCCACGGCGAGCCGATCCGGCTCTACGCGGCCTTCAACGAGCGCGACGAGGCGGAGTTCGTCACGCACCGCATCCGCGAATGGGTGCAGCGCGGCGGCGCGCGGCGCGAGATCGCGATCCTCTACCGCTCCAATGCCCAGTCGCGCGTGTTCGAAGAGGCGTTTCTCTCCGCCCGCATCCCGTACAAGGTGTACGGCGGGCTGCGGTTCTTCGAGCGCGCGGAAATCAAGGACGCGCTCGCCTACCTGAGATTGCTGTCGAACCGCGACGACGACGCCTCGTTCGAGCGCGTCGTGAACCTGCCGACGCGCGGCATCGGCGCGAAGACGATCGATGAGTTGCGCCAGGCGGCGCGGGCGGCGAGCGGGTCACTGTGGCAGGCGGCGCGGGAGGCGATCGATCGCGGCGCGCTCGGCGCGCGCGCGGCCACGGCGCTCGGCGGGTTCCTCGCGCTGATCGAGCGGCTCGCGCAGGGCACCGCGGGCTTGCCGCTGCACGAACAGGTGGATCACGTGCTCGCGGGCAGCGCGCTCATCGACCACCACCGCAAGGACAAGGCCGATCGTGGCGAAGCGCGCGTCGAGAACCTCGAGGAACTCGTCAGCGCCGCGCGCGGCTTCGAGCCCGAGGGCGACCTGCCGCCGCTCGATGCGTTCCTCGCGCACGCCGCGCTCGAATCGGGCGAAGGGCAGGCGGACGAATGGGAAGACTGCGTGCAGATGATGACGCTGCACACCGCCAAGGGGCTCGAGTTCCCGCTCGTCTTCCTGTGCGGCATGGAAGACGGTCTTTTCCCGCACCAGCGCTCGCTCAATGACCTCGACGGCCTCGAGGAGGAGCGACGGCTCTGCTATGTGGGGATGACCCGCGCGATGCGCCAGCTCTATGTCACGTTTGCCGAGCAGCGGCGCCTGCACGGCACCGACAGCTACGGCCAGCCGTCCCGCTTCATCGGCGAGATTCCCGGGGACCTCGTCGAGGAAGTGCGCCCCCGCATCCAGGTCGGCCGGGCCTGGTCGCGGCCCGGCGGGCACGCCGAGGCCCGCGCAGGCGCGCAGGGACGCGCGCCGGCGTATTCCCATACACAGGCGGGGCGCCGCACGATCGCGGCCGAAGCCGTGGCCCCGGGCATGCGCCTCGGCGCACGGGTCCGGCACGGCAAGTTCGGCGAGGGCACGGTGCTCAATGTCGAGGGGCAGGGCCCGCAGGCGCGCGTGCAGGTGAACTTCGAGCGGCAGGGCACCAAATGGCTCATGCTCGCGTACGCCAATCTCGAGGCCATGTGACCGCACCATGAAGATCGTGATCCTCGGCGCCGGACAGGTCGGCCGTACCGCCGCATACCATCTCTCGCGCGAGGAGGCGAACGACGTCACGGTCGTCGACCGGGACGAAGCCGTGCTGCGCGACCTGCAGGGTCGCCTCGACATCCGCACGGTCGCCGGCAACGCCTCGTATCCGACCGTGCTCGAGCGCGCCGGCGTCGCCGATGCGGAAGTGCTGATCGCACTGACGAACAGCGACGAAGTGAACATGCTCGCCTGCGAAGTGGCCTATACGCTCTATCGCACGCCGACCAAGATCGCGCGCATCCGATCCGGCGAGTACACCGCCAATCCGAAGCTGTTCTCGGACGAGGCGCTGTCGGTCGACGTGTGGATCAGCCCCGAGCAGCTGGTCACCGAGTATGTCGACCGGCTGGTCCGCTACCCCGGCGCCCTGCAGGTTCTCACCTTCGCGGCGGGCCGGCTGCGGCTCGTCGGCGTGCGCGCCGGCGCGGGCGCGCCGCTCATCGGTCAACCGATCCGCGCGCTGCGCGAGCACCTGCCGGAGGTCGATGCACGGATCGTCGCGATCTATCGCGACGGCCGCAGCGTCGATCCGGAGGGCGACGTGGCGGTCGAGGCCGACGACGAAGTCTTCTTCCTCGCGGAGCGCGACCAGGTGAGGCGCGTGATGGGCGAACTGCGTCGCGAAGACAACCCCGTCAAGCGGGTCGTGATCGCCGGCGGCGGCAGCATCGGTTTTCGCCTCGCACGCATGCTCGAGAAGACGCATTACGTCAAGGTCATCGAGCGTGACACGAAGCGCGCCCGGCAGGTCTCCGAGGTGCTCGAGCACGCGATCGTGCTGAACGGCGACGCCGCCGACGAGGAACTGCTGATCGAGGAGAACATCGACGGCGCCGACGTGTTCGCCGCGCTGACCAATTCCGAAGAGGCCAATATCCTCTCGGCGATGCTCGCGAAGCGGCTCGGCGCCGCGAAGGTGATGGCGTTGATCAACAAGCCTTCCTACGCGGAACTGATGGAAAGCGGCAGCATCGATATCGCGATTTCCCCGCAGGCGATCACGATCGGCTCGCTGCTCGCGCACGTGCGCCGCGGCGATATCGTGCGCGTGCATTCGTTGAAGCACGGCGCCGCCGAGGCGATGGAGGCGATCGCCCACGGCGACCGGGGCCGCTCGCGCGTGGTCGGTGTCGCGGTCGGCGACCTCGCATTGCCGGAGGATGCGCGCGTCGGCGCCATCGTCCGCGACCAGAAGGTGATCATGGCGCATCGCGACACCGTCGTGGAGGAGGACGACCACGTGATCATCTTCCTCGACGACCGGCGGCACGTCGAGCAGGTGGAGCGCCTGTTCATGACTTCGACGGTGCGATAGCCCGCCGTGTTCGCGGTCCTGCACGTGCTCGGGCTGATGCTCGCGTTCTTCGCGGTCACGTTCGTGCTGCCGATGGTGTGCACGCTCGTCACGGGCGACGGCATGTTCGGGGACTTCGCAGCCGCGGCGGCGCTCAACGTGGTCGTCGGCCTGCTGCTGGCGCTCGCCTTTCGCCCTTATCGGCGGGAATTGAAGGCGCGCGACGGGTTCCTGCTCGTCACGCTCGTCTGGGTGGCGATGTCCGCCGCCGCGGCTGTGCCGCTGTTCATGGCGATTCCCGGATTGTCGGTCACCGATGCGTACTTCGAGGCGATGTCGGGCCTCACCACGACGGGCGCCACCGTGCTCACCGGCCTCGATTCGCTGCCGCCGTCGGTGAACCTGTGGCGCCACGCGCTGCACTGGTACGGCGGCCTCGGCATCATCGTGCTCGCGGTCGCCGTGCTGCCGCTGCTCGGTGTCGGTGGCATGCAGGTCTACAAGGCCGAGAGCCCCGGCCCCGTCAAGGACGAGAAGCTGACGCCACGGATCACGCAGACCGCGAAAGCCCTCTGGCTCGTCTACACGGGAGTCACGGCCATCGGCATCGTCGCGCTGCACGCGGCGGGCATGACCTGGTTCGATGCGATCTGCCATGCGTTCTCCGCGATCGGGCTCGGCGGCTTCTCGACGCACGACACGGGCATCGGTTTCTACGACTCACCTGCCGTCGAGCTCGTGCTCGTCTGCATCATGGTGTTCGCCTGCATCAATTTTTCGCGCCATTTCATGGCCCTGCAGAAGCTCTCGATCGCGCCCTACCTGCGCGACACCGAGGCGAAGGCGGTGCTGATCGTGCTCGGGACGAGTGTGCTCGGCATTACCCTGCTGCTCTGGGTGAACCAGCACTACCAGGGCTTCGCGACCACGCTTCGCCATGTGGCCTTCAGCGTCGTGTCGATCGCCTCGACCACGGGCTTCGTCACCGAAGATTACGAAACCTGGCCGATCTTCGCGCCGGTGTGGATGCTGTTCCTGTCGTGCATCGTCTGCAGCACGGGATCGACCGGCGGCGGCATCAAGATGTTTCGCACGCTGCTGCTCGAGCGGCACGCGGTGCGCGAGATGAAGATGCTGCTGCATCCGCGCGCGCTGGTGCCGATCCGCATCGGCGGTTACGTGATTCCGGACCGCATCGTCTACGCGGTGCTCGCCTTCATCTTCCTGTACTTCGCGACCATCGCGGTGCTGACGTTCACGCTGCTGCTGTCCGGACTCGATCTCGTCTCGTCCTTCAGCGGCGTGGTCGCTTCGATCAACAACCTCGGCCCGGGCCTCGAGCTGGCGGGCCCCTCGACCCAGTACCAGAAGTTCAGCGACTTCCAGACGTGGGTCTTCACGATCGCGATGCTCCTTGGAAGACTCGAGATTTTCAGCGTGCTCGTGCTGTTCACGCCGGCGTTCTGGAGAAATTAGCAGAGCCGCGAGCGGCCGCGCTATGCTCGCTCCCAGCGGGGTACCGATGGCCGCAGCGACGAGATACTCGCCATTCGAGCGGGCCGTGCAGGTCCTCACGCGCGTGCGCGCGGGCGAGGGGCGCTGCATCGCGCTCTTCGCGTCGCATGCCTTCCTGATCATGGCCTCGTACTACGTGCTGAAGGCGCTGCGCGAATCGTTCCTGCTCGCCGGCGCCGCCGCGGAGGTACGCAGCTATGCGGTCGCCGCGAACGGGCTCGTGCTGATGGCGCTCATACCCCTCTACAGCGCCGTGCGACGGCGTATCGACGGTGCGCGGCTCGTGCACTTCGTGAGCGTCTTTTTCGCCGCGAACATCCTCGCGTTCGCGGCCGCCTACCCGTTTCGCTCGGGGCGCTGGTTCGGCATCGTGTTCTTCATCTGGGTGAGCGTGTACGGCCTGATGGTCATCGCGCAGTTCTGGGCCCTCGCCGCGAACCACTTCAACACGAAGAGCGGCCAGCGGCTCTTTCCGGCGATCATGCTCGGCGCGACGCTCGGCAGCCTCGTCGGCGCGCAGCTCACGGACCTCGCGATCACACGCCTCGGGCCATTGCCGCTGCTGCTGCTCGGCGCTGCCTTGCTCGGGGCGAGCACCACACTGATCCGCCCCGAAGTCGCGGCGATTCCGGAGCTGTCGCGTTCGGCACCGTCGGCGGCGGGCGCCGAGCGGGTGCACTCGGTGTTCGGCGGCTTCCAGGTCGTCTTTCGCAGTCGCTATCTCCTCCTCGTCGCCTGCTTCGTGGTGCTGCTCAATTGCATCGGCTCGACGGGCGACTACCTGCTCGCCGCGCTGATCAAGGCGCGCGCGGAGGTGCTCGCTGGCGCCGACGCCGTGCTCACGCAGCGCGAGGCGATCATCGGTTCGCTGTATGCGCGCTATCAGCTGTGGGTCACGCTCACCGGCGTACTCGTGCAGGCGCTCGTCGTGTCGCGGGTGTACCGCGCGGTGGGCGTGCGCGGGGCACTCCTCGTACTGCCGGCCATCGCGCTGTTCGTCTACGGCGCGATCGCTTTCCTGCCGGTGTTCACGATGATCTATGTCGCCAAGATCCTCGAGAGCTCGACGAACTACTCGCTGATGAATACGACGCAGCAGACGCTCTATCTGCCGACCAGCGCCACCGAAAAATTCGACGGCAAGACCACGATCGATACGTTCTTCTGGCGCTTCGGCGACATCGTGCAGGCGGGCGTGGTATTCGTCGGGCTCAACGTGTTCGGCTTCGGCACGCGCGGGTTCGCGCTGCTCAATGCGGCGCTGTGTGTCGTGTGGATCGGGGTCGCCGTGCTGATCGGTCGCCGCTACACCGCGCTGTCGCGCGCCGAGACACACAACACGGCGCCGCTGCGGCAGCGCGAGCCGACCGATCTCGTGGTGCGCCCCGGCCAGCCCATCGACCATGTACTCCCGGCGGAGACGTTCTTCGATCCCGACCCCGGGGATGTGCTCGCCTTCGAGGCGCGGCTCGCAAACGGCACAGCCTTGCCCCGGTGGCTCGCATTCGACGGCGCCGCGGCACGGCTCACGGGTGTCGCGCCGCAGGACTTCGCGCTCGAGGAGCGCATCGAGATCGTCGCGATCGACATGGACGGCGCGACCGCGACCGCCATCTTCACGATGCGTCGGGCAGTATCCTGATGTCGCCCTTGTCGATGCGGCGCACGAGGCGATCGCGTCGGCGCTCGATCGCGCCGATTTCCTTCCCGGTGAGCCCCAGCTGCACCTGCGGTCCCCGGCGCCGCACGCCGCGCAACGCGTCGAAGTTCGCGCCGGGGGGCCGCGGCTCCCAGGCCTCGCCGGCCCGTTCGTACTGTGCGATCACCCCGAGGCGCGCGCGCAGTTCGTCGAGCGTGAGCGCGTGCAGCCGATCCGCGAGCGCGCGATCGATGGCGTCGACGCGCAGCGTCTTCCAGAAGATGCCGACGTCGCTCTCCTCCGAATCGAACGCGACGCCGTTGTCGATCGCCCAGGCGCGCACCGCCGCGCCCTCGCCCGTCAGCATCACGTTGCCGAGATTCGAGTCCTTGTGCTCGACGAGGTACGTGACGACATTCAGGCGGCTGATCGCGCGTGCATACGCCGGATCGGCGGCGAAGCGCGCGGTGTCGATCGCGAGCGGATGCGGCTTCGCGCCGTTCAGCCAGCACTGCACCATGTAGAACGTGCCATCCGTGCCGCTCCAGGCCTCGACCGCGCCCGGGTCGATGGCCCGGAACTGCGCGAGCGGCGCCGAGCGCAGCGCGATGGCGGGAACGACCTGCTCATCCGCCGGGAACAGCAGGCGCGACACTTCGTACGCGGCGAGTTCGTAGCGCGGCTCGTTGTTGAATGAGCTGACGCCCCTGCCCGCCCGCCTGACCTTGATGCGGAAGGGCGCGGGATCGGCCGCCGTGTGCGCCATCGCCTTGCGGGTGATGTCCTTCTCGAAACGCACCGGCCTCGCGTCTTCGATGATCAGGTCGGGGGCCGTCAGTGCATCGAGCGTGCAGGTGCCGTCGTTTGCGTGCAGTGCAGCAGAGGTTGCGAGCAGCGCGCAGGCAAGCAGGGCTCGCCTGGCCGTGCATCTCGCCCTGTCACGACCCTGGATCCCTGTCGTCATGGCGCCCCCGGACAGTCCGCTCTGCGGCGAACACGTCGATGGATCTTACACTTCGCGCCCTTCGAGACAGTACGCGAGCGGCTGCCTTGATTTAAATCATTGATTTTGCCAGCAAGAAGCGGAACTGGCACCCAATTTGCTGCGGCTGTGCTCCCAGGGCCCGGTGAAGGTCACGACAGGGGAGTCGATATGAAGCGGTTCTCTGAGATCCATGGTTACGCGCTCGCGATCGCTTTCGCTGTGCTGCTGCCCGTTTCAACCGCCGAAGCGCGACGGATCGCGGTTGATTTCCCCTCTGGCGGCGAGTTCGCGGACGAAGGCAGTCGGTGGGAGTTCCCGTCGACCTTTCTTGCGCCTTCTGCACTGCCGGCCACGGGTTCCCTGGAATTCACGTTCGATGGATTCTCCGGGTCCGCGCTCAACATCGGGGGCACGACCTTCACCGGCTTCTGCATGTTCGAGGACGGCGCTTTTTCGCTGACACAGGCGGGTGGTGGCTGCTCGGATGCGGGCAGTGCGCTCTTCAGCATGCTCGCCGGCGCCGACCTCGTTGCAAGCGAAACCGCGACCAGCCCGTTCGATCCCGGGTCGGTCTTCATTTCGCATGGCTACTCCGCTGATACGCTCGTAACCGGGGATGCGGGCGCCGCCGCGCCGTACGACATCGCTGATGCGGTCACGGCCCTGCGCTTCTCGTGGATCGACATGCCGATCGGAGCCGCGCCCGAAACCCCGGCCTACTCGCTCCAGGCGTTCCTCTACTTCTTCGGCGACGGCAATTTCGGGCTCGACCTGCGCTACGGCCTTGACGGCAACTATGCCGGCCTGTCCCAGGCGTTCACGTTGAACGGCACCTCGCTGTTCGCCAGCAGTTCGCCGCTCGTCGGCGGCAATGATTACTTCTTCCGCTTCGTCGACGGGCAACTGGTCACAGGCGGCACAGAGCCGCCTCCGACCGGCGTTCCGGAACCGGGAACGCTCGCGCTGCTGGCAGCCGGGATGGCCGGCCTCGCCTTGATCCGGCGCCGGCGACCGCGCAGCGCGCGCTAGCGAGGTCACGAGGGCCGATCGGGCCGCGGCTGTCGAAGGCTGCGCGCCATTGTTTGCCGTGGCTGCGTTCAGTACTGTCTTGCAGCTTTGGACACGTTCCGAATTTTCCTCTCTTCGCCCGGCGACGTCGCTGAAGAGCGTCTGATCGCGCGCCGGGTCATCGAGCGGCTACAGGGCGAGTTCGCCGGGCGCGTCACGATCGATCCGGTCTTCTGGGAACACGAACCGCTCGTCGCCTCCGCATCGTTTCAGGATCAACTGCCGCATCCGGCGAATGCCGACGCCGCGATTTGCGTGCTGTGGTCCCGCCTCGGCACGCGACTGCCGTCGAGTTTCCGCAAGCCTGATGGCACACCTTACTCGTCGGGCACGGAGTTCGAGTTCGAAGATGCCCTGTCCGGGCTGCGCAGGCATGGCCGCCCCGCGCTGCTCGTCTATCGCAAGACGAGCCCGCCCATCCTCGATGCGGACGATGACGCGCAGTCGCTCGAGCGGCTGCAGCAGAAGAAGGCGCTCGACGCGTTCGTGCGACGCTGGTTTCATGACGAGACGGACGGCACATTGCGCGCCGCCTTCCACCCGTTCGCCGATGCCGCTCAGTTCGAGGAACTGATCGAAGTCCACCTGCGCAAGCTGATTGCGCGGGCCTTTCCGGAGGCTGTCGGCGCGCAGCGTACCGAGGTGGCAACCTGGCGGCACGAATCCCCGTTTCGTGGCCTCCAGTCGTTCGGCTTCGAACACGCGCCGATCTTCTTCGGCCGCACGACGGCGATCAGTGAAATGCTTGGAGCCTTGCGGCGACAGGAGGCAGCCAATCACCCGTTCCTGCTCGTCATCGGCGCGAGTGGGAGCGGCAAGTCCTCGGCCGTGAGTTCCGGGCTGCTGCCGGTGTTGGTCCAGCCAGGGGTCATCGAGGGCGTCGGCTCGTGGACGCGCGTCGAGCTGCGCCCGAGGGACCGGCAAACCGGCTTGTCCGCGCTCGTTCTCGATGCGCTGCGGCGGGCGCTCGGCCCCGGTACATCCGCTGAGCATGTACTGTCGCAGGAGCTGGCTGCGTGGTCGGGGCAGCGGCGTCGCATTGCCCTCGTGATCGATCAGCTCGAGGAAGCATTCACCGACGAGCGCGTCGATTTCGCGGAGCGCGAGCAGTTCTTCGCGTTGCTCGCGCGACTGAATGCGACGTGCGCCGTGTGGACGATCGCGACGCTGCGCAGCGACTTCTATCCGCGATGTGTCGAACATGCCGCCTTGGCTGCTTTGAAGTCGGGCGACGGCCAGTATGACCTGCGCCCACCCACACCGGCGGAGATCGGACAGATCATCCGGTTGCCTGCCGCGGCGGCCGGTTTGCGATTCGAATCGAGGGTCGACGGCGGCGAGAGCCTCGATGAGGTCTTGCGCGACGAGGCGGTACGGAGCCCGGAGGCGCTGCCGCTGCTCGAGTTTGCGCTCGAGGAGCTCTACGAGCGTCGTGCGGGCGACGGTACGCTGACATTCGCCGCGTACCGCGACATCGGCGGCGTCGAGGGCGCGCTCGCGCGGCGCGCGGAATTCGTCTTCGGCGGTCTCGCGCCCGAGGTTCAGGCGAGCCTGCCGCGCGTGCTGGGCAGGCTGATCGCGGCGACCGCCAGTGGTACGGACAGCTTCGTCAGGCGCAGCGCCGCGCTCGACGAATTTACCGACGCGCGCGAACGGTCGCTGTTGCACGCGCTGGTCGACGCACGCCTGTGCGTGTCGGAGCTCGGTCACGATGCACGCGCCGGCACATCGATCGCGCACGAGGCCTTGATCCGGCACTGGCCGCGGGTGCGTGACTGGCTCGAGGCCAACCGTGACCTGCTCCGCGCGCACAGCCGGCTCGCGGTATCCGCCGAGCGCTGGGACGGGGAGGGCAGACGGCCCGATCTGCTGCTCGCGAGCGGGCGACCGCTCGAGGAGGCACTGTCGGTCATCCATGCGGGCGTCGAGGTGACAACCGTAGAGCGCGCGCTGATCGACGCATCACGCGCGCGTGCGCGCCGCGGGCGCATGATGCGCGTGGCCGCGGTTGCGGGACTCGCCGCCCTGGCCATTGCGGCGAGCCTTGCGGCGTTCATCGCGACCTCGCAACGGGAGCGGGCCCTCACTGAAGCGTCGACCACCCGCGAGACCATGGGCTTCATGGTTTCACTGTTTACGATGGCCGACCCGACCAAGGCGCGCGCCAACGAGTTCACGGTGCGCGAAATGCTCGATCGCGGCGCAAACGACGTACGCGGACAGCTTCGGGACAAGCCCGCCGTTCGATCGAGCCTGATGACGGCCATGGGGCGCGCGTACATCGGGCTTGGGCTGCCCGAGCCGGCACTGCGGGTGCTGGGCGAAGCGCTCGATGCGCGTGCGCAGCCCGGGGGTGGTTCGCGCGCCGCCGTGACCGATACCCGGACCGCGCTTGCTGCAGCAACCTTTCTGGCAGGAAAGTACGAGGATGCGGAAAAGCTTTATCGTGCCGCTCTCGTGGACGCACGCAGACTCGGCCCCGACGGCGACACGCTGGTGGCAGCCAATATCAGCGGCCTCGCGGATACGATGGCGGAACTCGGTTCGAACACCGAGGCCGAAGGACTCTATCGCGAGGCGCTCGCACTCGACGAGCGGTTGTTTGGCGTCGGCAGTATCGAGCAGGCGCAGACCATGCAGGGACTTGCACGAACCCTTTACTTCGATGGCCGTTATGACGAATCTGAGCGGTTGATGCACGAGGGACTCGAGATCCGCAAGCGCAGGCTCGGTCCGTCTCACTGGAAGGTTGCCGACAGCCTGAACGAGCTGGGAGCCCTGTACTACCAGACAGGGCGCTATGCCGACGCGGTCGAAGCATGGAAGGGAAGCCTCGCCATCTCCGAGCAGTGGGCGGGCAAGGATCACCCCGATGTCGGAACGGTCGCCAATAACATTGGCCGTAGCCTGCTCGTCGACGGCAAGCTGGACGAGGCCGATGGCTATTTGTCGCGCGCGCTCGACCTTTGGCGACGCGCCTGGCCTGCCGGTCACGACGACCTTGCAATACCCCTCAACAGCCTGGCCATGATCCGCCTCGCACGACACGACTACACGGGTGCCGAGACGATGCTCGACGAGGCCCTGCGCATCTGCGAAGTACGGCACTTCTGGCTGACGGACCAGGTACTGACCAACCTCGCCGACGTGTACGCCCGCACCGATCGCGCCCCGCAGGCCGAAGCACTGCTCGCCCGCGCCCGCACGCTGCTCGAGAAACAATACCCGCTCGCCGACATGCCCGACGAGGCCTGGCGCTATGCGCTGCAGGACGCCGTGCACGCCACGGCCGACGCGGCCGAGGGGAAGTATCCCGAGGCGCGCAAACTCCTGCTTGGCGCGCTGCCGATCGTGCGCAAGCGCTTCGGCGGCGAGCGGTACTACACTCGCGATCTCGAGCAGCGGCTCGCCCGGCTGCCGCACTGACATGGAGGCGCCCGCCGCACCGATGGACTTGCCCGTCGCCATTCCCCTCGTGATCGGCGTCACGGGCCACCGGGACCTCGTCGAATCGGAAGTGCCCGCGGCGCGCGAGCGCGTGCGGGAGTTCCTCGCGTCGCTGCGGGGCCGCTGGCCCGGCACGCCGCTGATCGTCGCCTCACAACTCGCCGAGGGCGCCGATCTGCTGGTCGCCGAGGAGGCGCGTGCGCTCGGCCTCGAGCTCGTGTTCCTGCAGCCGCTGCCGATCGCCGACTATCGCGCGCAGTTCTCGAACCCCGAGGCGCAGGCGCGCTTCGACGAGCTGCGCGCGGTGTCGCGCGTCGTCGACCTGACGAACGGCGAGGCGGCGGCGGACCGCGACACGCTCTACGCGATCGCCGGCGATTTCCTGGCCCGCTACTGCTACATCCTGCTCGCGCTTTGGGACGGCAAGCCGTCGGCGAGCCCCGGGGGTACCGCCGCCGTCGTCGACTATCGGCTCGCCTCGAAGGGTGGTGCGCGACCCGCAACCGCCGATCTGCGCGATCTCGCGCTCGGCGAGGCCGACAATTCCCTCGTCTACCACATCCTCGTTTCACGGGATCGCAGCAACGGCGAGCCGACCAATGGCCACAAGCCGCTGTCGTCGGGCTACCTGCACGAGTTCGCCGGCGGCCGCTCCACATTGCAGGAGGCGATGCCCGAGGAGTACCTGCGCGTCCTCGAGCGCACCGAGGAGTTCAACCAGGTCGCGAAACAGGCTGGCGCCCGCGCGCGGGTGGATGACCACGCGCCGTTCGTCGGCGCGCCGCCCGCGATCACGCGTTGCGCCCGGCTCATCGCGATCGCGGACCGCCTCGCCACGCTCTATCGCCATCGACTCACGCGGATCACGGCGTGGACCTACGGCATCGGCGCCGTGATGGGCTGCGCGTTCGTGCTGTACTCGAAGATCCCGGCGTTGTGGGGCCTCATCTACGTGTTCTTCGGCGCCGCCCTCACGACGATCGCGCTCAGCCGTTACGCCGAGTATCGCGGCTGGCATCGCGACCATCTCGAATATCGCGCGCTGTGCGAGGGCCTGAGGGTGCAGTTCTACCTGCGCGTCGCGGGCGTGCGCGACGAGGGCCGGCTGCACACGGGCGACGAGAGTTTCCTGCGCCGGCAGGACCCGGAACTCGACTGGATCCGGAACGCGATGCGCGCGGTCGATTTCGAGATGCACGACGCCGGGCGCGACGGCATCTCGGGCGGCATCGAACACGCGATCGAGACCTGGGTCGGCTCGCTCGATCCGGTGAAAGCGCGCGGCTCGGGCCAGCTCGGCTACTTCTGGCATGCCGGCGAGCGGCGCCGCCACATGATCGCGCTCACCGAGCGCACGGGTGTCGTCACGCTGGTCCTGGGCCTCGCAGCCGCGGCCGTGCTGTGCTTCGTGCCGGTGCTGCACACCGGGTACCTCAAGACCCCGCTCGTCGTGACGATGGGCCTGCTGCCGCTCGCGGCGGGCCTGCTCGAGGCGTGGCTGCAGAAGTCGGCCGCGAAGGAACTCGCGCGCCAGTTCGGCTACATGTACCGGTTGTTCGACGAGGCGCGCTCGCAACTGCAGGGCGATGCGGCCGACGACCGGCGCCGCTCGGTCCTCTACTCGCTCGGGCGCGCTGCGCTCGCCGAGCATGCGACCTGGGTGCTGCTCAACCGCGATCGCAAGCTCCGCCACCTGCCCTCGCACTAGGAATGCACCCATGAACGACGCCCACGACCGTTTTGCCGACGTGCTCCATGCGGCGCCGCCCGAGACCTACGGCGAGGACTATCGCTACCACGCGCTGCGCCAGTACCAGATGTGCGTCGAAATGGCCGACCGCGTCAGCAGCCGGCGCATGCTCGCCAATTCGTTCTTCGTCGGCATGAACACGGCGGTCGTCGGCGCGCTGGCGGTAGCCCTGAAAGAAGGGCTCATCGCGTCGCGCACGCTCGTCATCGCCCCGGCCACCGCGGCGGTGCTGATGTGCATCGCGTGGTGGATGATGGTGCTGTCCTACCGGCAACTGAACGCCGGCAAATTCCGCGTGATCGTCGAGATGGAGCGCGAGCTGCCGTTTGCGCCGTTCACGGCGGAATGGGCCGCACTCGACGCCGCCCGCTCGCGGCGAACCTACCTGCAGACGACCACGGTCGAGCTGCTCGTGCCGTGGCTCTTCGCCGGCATCCACGTCGCGCTGACGATCGCGATCCTCGTCAAGGCGTTCTGACGCTTCAGCGCGTGCCGAGCAGTGCGTCGCGCCGCGCGAGGATCGCTTTCTGCCGGTCGCGGTCGAGCCACGGCCCGAGGGCCGATGCGAGCTTCCCGGCATCGAGCGCGCGCAAGCGGCGCGAGAGTTCCGGGCCCACCGGCGGCCGCGCGACGCGTGGATCGAGGCGGCGCGCCGTCGAAAAGAGCGCCGCGTGGTCGATCAGGCGCGCAAGGCCGTCGCTCGTACCGAGCAGCACATCCTCCGAGCGGCGCGCCGTGTTGCCTGCCAGGGCGTCGAATGCGCGCATCAGGCCGTACTGCGACTGCAGGCTGCACCACGGCGGCACGCGCACCTTGTCGCGCTCGACCACCGCGGCGCTCACGGCCTTCTCGATCCAGAACTGCAGCGCGCCGGCCTGCCCGTCGATCGTGCGCGCGACGGTCACGGGCACCAGGTCGAGGCCGAGCAGGCGGTCGAGCCGATAGGCCGCCACCTCGTTCTGCCAGCGCCCGCGCTCCGGCGCCGTAATGAAGAGCGCGTGCACCGTCTCGTCGCCCCGGCGGAGCGCGAGCCAGCGCGTGCCGACGCGCGCGATCGGTGGCGATTCGTTGGCCACGATGTCGGCCTCCCGCAGGAACTCCTCGAGCTGGTCGTCCGTGAGGCCGCCCGGCCGATCGCCGACGCGGCGCGCTTCGGGCTCGGGCGACCCCGGCTCACCGGGTGCACGGGCGTAAATCACGCGGCGCGTGTCGCCCTCGATGACGAGCGCCGAGGGCTGCCCCTTGTACGCGGGCAGCATGCCCGTATCGATCATCGTGACCCGGCCGTCCATGCGGGTGGTGACCCTTTTGGATGCCGTGATCGTGTGGCCGATCACGACGGAGTCGCCGCCGAGTTGCCCGAGCACGGTCGCCACCGTATCCGTCTCGAAGGCGCTGTTGCACATCGCGCTGCCGCGATACCACAAGGGCCCCGCCACACTGTGCACCGGCGAGGAATCGGTGCGCTGCAGGGTCGCGAATGCGCGCTCGAGGCTCGCACGATCATCGCCCGTGTACGCCGTGAGCCGCTGCTGCGCGAGCGCGACGCGCGCCTCGAACAGGGTGTCGGGGTCGAGGAGACCGGCGGCGACCAGCGTGTGCCACGCGGATGCGTAATCGAGGAGGTCCTGGTGAAGCGAGCTCGTGTTGATCGCGGCGAGCGTCTGCGTCGCGAGCCCCGGTGGCAGGCCGCCGTGGGTGAACAGCACGCCGTTCACGCGCACCATCAGCGGGCGCGCGAGCAGCCAGCGGCCCACCTCGCCGCCGTCGCTGAAGGCCCGCTGCCGCGCGAACCAGCCGCGCGGAAAACGGCGGTCGAACGCGGCCCGTGCGGCTTCCCCGGTGAGATCCGCGAAAGCCCCACGGGCGGCGAGCGCATGGAAGGCCGCCTCGCGCGTCGCCGGATCCTCGGCCCCGGCCATGGCCGCATAGTCGGCAGCCACCACGTAATCGAGATCGCCGGTGAGGTTCATCGCCTCGTGGTTGCCGAGCGTCACGAGCACGCGCCCGCCCGCGGCCGGCGCTTCGGCTTCGAGCCGGCGCAGCAGCTGGATGACACCGGGTGATTCCGGGCCGCGATCGATCAGGTCGCCCGTGCTGACGAGATACGTTTCGCCCCCCGCCCAATGGCCCGCGGCATCGATGATTCCGGCAGCTCGCAGGATCGATTCGTACTCGGCGAGCGCCCCGTGCACGTCACCGATCGCGACGATGCGCGCGACCCCGGTGCACGACCACGGCTGCTCGCACTGCGCCGCCGCCGCCGCCGCCAACGCCGGCACGCAGAAACACAACCCAATGAACCAATTTGGCACTAGACGAAGTCGCATACGCTCTGGCTGTCAGCTGTTCGCTGTGAGCTGTCAGCTTCTTATGTACGCCTCGAGCTGTTCGATCGTCTCTCTCTGCTGGCTCAGGATCGACTTCACGAGATCGCCGATGGACAGCACGCCGACCACCCGGCCACCCTCGATCACGGGCAGGTGGCGGATGCGCTTGTCGGTGACGAGACGCATGCACGCATCGATCGTGTCCTGCGGCGTGACCGTGACCGGCGGTGACGACATGATCTGCGAGACCGGCGTGTCGCGCGAGGCGCGGCCGCGCAACGCGACCTTGCGGGCGTAGTCGCGCTCGGACATCACGCCGAGCACCCGCTCGCCCTGCATCACGAGGAGTGCGCCGATCTCATGCTCGGCCATCACTTTCAGCGCATCGAGGACGGTGGCGTCCGGTCCGATGGCGTGTGCGGCATGACCCTTGCGGTCGAGTACGTGGCGTACCAGCATGACGATTCCTCCCGGGGTTGCGCTTCGGCGCGGCAGCTCACCCGCTCGCGACGACCGTGAGCACGGCACCGTCGACACCGGTCACGCGTACTCGCGCGCCGATCGGCAATGCCGGCCCCGCCACTTTCCACACCGTATCGCCGATCCGTACCTTGCCGAATCCCTGCTGGATCGGCTCGACGAGCGTGAATTCCTGCCCGATGTACTGCGCACTGCGCTGGTTCAGCGCCGGGTGCGTCGACGGCTGCGGATTGCGCTTCGCGTAGCTGCGAAACGCCACGATCGCGACGATCCCGAGCACCCCGAACAGCACGAGTTGCAGCTGCCACGGCACGGGCAGGACCAGCACGAGGGCGCCGACGACGGCGGCCGATATCGCGAACCAGATCGCGACCGCGCCCGGCATGAACGTCTCGAGGGCTGCGAGCACCGCCGCGGCGACCCACCAGTGCCACCACTCGAGGTGCATCAGGAACTCCTTCATGGGCGCTTCACCGGGGCCGCGGAGCCGGAGGGCTGCTTCGCCATCGCGTCTTTCGCGAGTTCGGCGATGCCGCCGATCGTGCCGATCAGCGCGCTCGCCTCCATCGGCAGGAACAGCACCTTCTGGTTCGGCGAGGTCGCGAAATCCTTCAGCGCGTCGACATACTTCTGCGCGACGAAATAGTTGATCGCCTGCACGTCGCCCTGCGCGATCGCCTGCGAGACCATGGCCGTGGCACGTGCTTCCGCCTGCGCGAGCCGCTCGCGTGCCTCGGCCTCGCGGAAGGCGGCTTCCTTGTTGCCCTCCGCCGCGAGCACGACCGACTGCTTTTCGCCCTCGGCCTTGAGGATCGCGGCCTGGCGGAAGCCTTCGGCGTCGAGGATGTTCGCGCGCTTGTCGCGCTCCGCCTTCATCTGCCGCGCCATCGACTCGACGAGGTCGGCCGGCGGCTGGATGTCCTTGATTTCTATGCGGGTCACCTTGATGCCCCACGGCGTAGTCGCCTCGTCGACGACTTTCAGCAGCCGGTGGTTGATCTCGTCGCGCTTGGACAGCGTTTCATCGAGATCCATCGAGCCGACGACCGTACGGATGTTGGTCATCGTGAGGTTGATGACCGCGAGGCGCAGGTTGTCGACCTCATAGGCAGCCTTGGCCGCGTCGAGCGCCTGGAAGAACACCACGGCATCGATGCTGACCATCGCGTTGTCCTTCGTGATGACCTCCTGGCGCGGCACGTCGAGCACCTGCTCCATCATGTTGATCTTGCGGCCGACCGCCTCGACGAACGGCACGATGAAATGGAAGCCCGGCCCCATCGATTTCTTGTACCGGCCGAAGCGTTCGAGCGTGTACTCGTAGCCCTGCGGCACCGTGAGCCACGCCTTGGACGCGATGACCAGGATCGCGACGAGCAGAATGATCGGCAGAAAACCGATATCGAACATGACGTACCCCTCAATGTGTCGCCGACCGGCGGCACCCCGCCGTCCGCCCCATTCTAGCCGTGTGCCGCCCGTGATGCAGTTCAAGGTTCCGGGCGCCGGAAATCCGCACCATGGCGCCGTGCTGCACCCCGACCCGCGCATCGTCAGCGTCCCGCCCGACCATTTCGAGGTCACGGCCGACGACGTACTGTTTACCGCGACCCTCGACGGGACGCTCGCGGTGTGCCTCTATGACGCTGTCGAGGAGCACGGGGCGCTGCTGCATTTGCGCTTCATCGCCCGTGGCGCGAGCCAGACGGACGTCACCGACCGCACGCTCGCTTCGGACCTGCTGCTGCTCGACCGCTGCGTCGAGCGTTTTCGCGACGCGATGGAGCGCGGCGTCGACGTGCAGGGCAAGATCGCGGCGAGCGTCGAGGCCGGCGAGCCTGCCCGCCTCGCCGCCGACGCGGTGCTCGCGCTGATCGGCGAATATCTCGCGGACGCGGGCGTGACGATCGTCTCGCGCGACGTCGCGCACGGCAACCCGCGCAACCTGCGGTTCCGCCCGAGCATGGGACAGCTGCGGGTCGACTGAGCCGAGCCTTTGCACCTCCGGACGATTGGCCCACAATGGGCGGATGCGCCCCCTGCTCGCGCTGCTCGCCGCCAGCCTGATCGCGGCCCCGCACGCCTCGCTCGCGGCCGACGCCCGCCTGCAGGCGCTCTTCGATGCCGCCTGGGAAGCTGACCTCCGGGATAACCCCGTCGGCGCGGACTACCTCGGCGATCACCGCTTCGCGGACCGCTGGCCCGATCTCACCCCGGCCGCGTTTACGGCCCGCTATGCGCGCTATGCCGCGACACTCGCGGAACTGAAGACCATTCCGCGCGCGGGCCTCCCGGGCGCGGACAAGCTCAACTACGATCTCTTTGCGCTCGACTTCCAGCGCCGTCTCGACGCGCAGCGGTTCAAGCCCTGGCTCTACGAAGTCGCCCGCCCGCGCGACGGCGTGCAGACCTCGAGCGAAATCGCGGAACTGCTGCCCTTCGCCACCGTGGCCGACTACGAGGCCTGGATCGCGCGCCTCGCGAAAATGGGCCCCTACATCGATGAGAACATCGCGCTGCTCGAGACGGCCATTCGCGAGAAACGGACCCAGCCGCGCTCGATCATGGAGCGGGTGCCCGCGCAGATCGCGCTGCAGATTCCCGCGAACGCCGAGGACAGCCCGTTCTTCGAGCCGTTCAAGCGCTTCCCCGACAACATCGGCGCCGACGACCGCGCGCGGCTGATCGGCGCGGCGGGCCGCGCGATCGACGAGCAGGTGATTCCGGCCTTCCGGCGGCTCGACGCCTTCATGCGCGATGAGTACCTGCCCGCGTGCCGCACGAGCGACGGCATCTGGGACACGCCCGACGGTCCCGCCTTCTACGCGAATCGCGCGGCCTATCACACGACGACGAATCTCACGCCGGACGAGATCCACGCGACCGGCCTGCGCGAAGTCGCACGCATACGCGCCGAGATGGACGCGGTCATCAGGAAGATCGGTTTCACGGGCAGCTTCGAGGAGTTCCTCACCTTCCTGCGCACCGATCCGCAGTTCTATTACAGGAGCGGCGACGAGCTCTTCGAGGCCTACGCCGCGATGGCGAAGCGCATCGACCCGGAACTCGTGAAGTTCTTCGGCAAGCTGCCGCGCATGCCGTACGGCGTGCGGCCGATCCCGATGACGAGCGCGCCCGACACGACCACGGCCTACTACCAGGGGCCCGCGCTCGACGGCTCGCGCGCCGGCTACTACTACGTGAATCTCTATCGCCCCGAGGTGCGGCCGAAGTACGAAATGCCCGTACTCACCGTGCACGAGGCGGTACCGGGACATCACCTGCAGATCGCGCTCGCGATGGAAGACCAGTCGCTGCCGCTCTTTCGCCGCAATGCCGATTACACCGCGTACATCGAAGGCTGGGCGCTCTACAGCGAGCGCCTCGGCGAGCAGATGGGCCTCTATGACGATCCGTACGCCAGGTTCGGCCAGCTCACGTACGACATGTGGCGGGCGGTGCGGCTCGTCGTCGACACCGGCATCCACGCGAAGCAGTGGACCCGCCAGCAGGCAATCGACTACTTCAAGGCGAATGCCGCGAAGACCGAGGCCGACATCGTGAACGAGATCGACCGTTACATCGCATGGCCGGGCCAGGCGCTCGCCTACAAGATCGGGCAACTGCGCATCCTCGACCTGCGCCGCGAGGCGCAGGGCGCGCTCGGCGAGCGGTTCGATATCCGCGCGTTCCACGACGCGGTGCTGTCGACGGGCGCGGTGCCGCTCGATGTGCTTTCCGACCGTATCCACAAGTGGGTCGCGGCGCAGGCGAAGTAGACGCGGCGGCACGATCCGGCAGCGAACAGCGAGTGGCGAACGGCCAGGGACGACCGCGACGTTGCGCGTGCTCTGGCCGTTCGCCGTTCGCCGCCCGCTGCTCGCCGCCATTACGGCCGCAATGCGAGATCCTTACTATAGACGACATTCAGCACATTGTCGTACCAGCCCTCGACCCGCGGGCTGACGAGGTGCTTGTTGACATAGAAGTAAAGCGGCAGGAGCGGTGTGTCCGCGAGCATCGTGCGCTCCGCCTCCTCCAGCAGCGCGCGACGCGCGGCCGGGTCGACGGTGGCGGACGCGCGCGCGAGCAGCGCGTCGTAGGCGGGGTTCGAGTAGCGCGGCAGGTTGATCCCGAAACCGCTCTTCAGGTACTGCAGGAACGTGTAAGCATCGTTGTAGTCCCCGCTCCAGCTCATGCGGAACATCTCGACACGGCGCGCGTCGATGTCGGCCATCAGCGAGCGGAATTCGACCGCGGTGAGCTGCGCCTCGACGCCGAGCGCCTCCTTCCACATCGCCGCGATCGCGACGGCGAGCCGGCTGTGGACTTCGCCGCTGTTGTAACGCAGCTCGAAGCGCAGCGGCCTCGCCGCGCCGTAACCGGCCGCGGCATACAGGCGGCGCGCCTCGGCGAGGCGATCCGCCATCGGACGGCCCGCGTAGTCGAACTGCTGCGAGCTGTAGTCGTGCACGCCGGGCGGGATCCAGCCGTACGCGGGCAGCTCGCCGACCCGCAGCACGACCTCGGCGAGCTGCTCCCGGTCGATCACGAGCGACAGTGCGCGGCGCAGCCCGGGCGCGTCCTTGAACGGCGCGCGGTCGAGTGCGAATCCGTAGTAATAGGTGCTGAGCTGCGGCGCGACGTGCAGTTCGGCCGCGTAGTCGCGGCGGATGATGTCGTATTGGGCGCGCGGCACGACCACGGTCACGTGCAGGTCGCCGGCGCGATAGCGAGTGAACTCGGTGCTCTCGTCCGCGATCTGCAGGTAGCGCACGCCGTCGAGGCGTGTCGCGGCGTCGTTCCAGTACCGCCGGTTGCGGGTCACCGTGATGCCGACACCGGGCGTCCAGTCCGTCAGCACGAACGCACCGTTCGAAACCATCACGCCCGGCTTGGTGAAGCGCGCGCCTTCCCGCTCGAGGGTCGGGCGATGCACGGGACAGGTGGACGGGAACGACAGCAGGCCGGGCAGATAGGGGGCCGGTGCATGGAGGCGCACCACGACGGTCAGGGGATCCGGCGCGCTGACGCCGAGCGTTTCGGGCGCGGCGCGGCCCGCCACGATCGCGCTCGCGTTCTCGACCACGTCGATGAGCTGCGCATACTGCGACGCCGTGGCCGGGTCGACCAGGCGGCGCAAGGCGAACACGAAATCATCTCCTGCGACACGATCGCCGTTGGACCAGCGGGCATTGTCTCTCAGGTGAAACGTATAGACACGCCCGTCGCGGCTGACATCCCAGGACGTCGCGACCCCGGGCGCCGTGCCTGAATCCTTCGCGAGCGACGTCAGGCATTCGTACAGATCGCGCAGCACGACATGCGCCTCGACCGAGCGCGCCTTCTGCGGATCGAGCGAGTCGGGCTCGGGACCGTTGCCGCGGACGAGGATGTTCGCCGCCGGCGGCGTGGCGGGCGCGCAGCCGGCGACGCCCGCGATGAGCGCGGCGAGGGTCGCGACGACGGCCGCGCACAACGGTGACGTTCGCGCCCTGGCGGCGGCAGGCGAATGCTCAGGCCGCCCGTTCACGCCGCTTCAGGTGGATCATCAGGATCGAGATCGCCGCGGGCGTGATGCCCGGGATGCGCGCCGCCTGGCCGAGCGTGGCGGGGCGCACTTCGGCGAGTCGCTGCCGCGCCTCGTTCGACAGCCCGCCGATCGCGAGGTAGTCGAGGTCGGCCGGCAGCCGCAGCGCCTCGTGGTCGCGCTGGCGCTCGATCTCGGCGTGCTGGCGCTCGATGTAGCCCGCGTACTTCGCACGTACGGTGACCTGCTGCGCGATCTCGCGCGCGAGCCGATCGTCGGTGGTGGGCGCGGGCGGGCCCGCGAGCTCGATGAGGCTTGCGTACGTCACTTCAGGTCGCCGCAGCAGGTCCATCGCGCTCACGCCGCGCACGCGCGTCGCGGCGAGGCGCGCGACTTCGGTGTCGGTGCCGGCGCGCTTGCCCTCGAAGAATGCCCAGCGTTCGTCGTCGACGAGGCCGAGCTCGCGGCCGATCGGCGTCAGCCGCAGGTCCGCGTTGTCTTCGCGCAGCAGCAGCCGGTGCTCGGCGCGGCTCGTGAACATGCGATACGGCTCGGTCACGCCGCGTGTGACGAGATCGTCGATCAGTACGCCGAGATATGCCTCGGCACGCTGCGGGATCCAGGGCGCCTGGTCGCGCGCCGCGCGCGCCGCGTTGATCCCCGCGACCAGCCCCTGCGCCGCGGCTTCCTCGTAGCCGGTCGTGCCGTTGATCTGGCCCGCGAAGAAGAGCCCGGCGAGCGCTTTCGTCTCGAGGCTCGGCGCGAGATCCCGCGGATCGAAGTAGTCGTACTCGATCGCATAACCCGGGCGCGTCAGGTGTGCGCGCTCGAGCCCGGCGATGGTGCGCACGAACCCGACCTGCGCGTCGAACGGCAGACTGGTCGAGATGCCGTTCGGGTATACCTCGTGCGTGTCGAGCCCCTCGGGCTCGAGGAACACCTGGTGCGAGGCCTTGCCCGCAAAGCGGAAGATCTTGTCCTCGACCGACGGGCAGTAACGCGGCCCGACCCCTTCGATGACGCCTGTGAACATCGGCGAGCGGTTCGTCGCGGCGCGGATGATTTCGTGCGTGCGCTCGTTGGTCGCGGTGATGTGGCACGGCCGCTGCGGCGGGTGTTCGCCCGCGCGCCCGAGGAACGAGAACACGGGGGCCGGATCGTCGCTCCACTGTTCGGCCAGGCGCGGAAAATCGATCGAACGGCCGTCGATCCTTGGCGGCGTGCCGGTCTTCAGTCGCCCGACCCGAAACGGCAGCTCGCGCAGCCGCGCGGCGAGGCGGTTCGACGGTGGATCGCCGGCGCGGCCGCCCTGGTAGTTGTCGAGGCCCACGTGGATGCGCCCGCCGAGGAAGGTGCCCACCGTCAACACGACCACGCGCGCGTCGAACACGATGCCGGTCACGGTCACGACGCCGCGCACGCGGCCGCCCTCGACGACGAGGTCGCCCGCCTCCTGCTGGAACAACAGGAGGTTCGGTTCGTTCTCGAGCCGCGCGCGGATCGCACGCCGGTAGAGCGCGCGATCGGCCTGCGCGCGGGTCGCGCGCACCGCGGGGCCCTTGCTCGCGTTCAGCGTGCGGAACTGGATCCCGGCCTGGTCGATCGCCCGCGCCATGGCGCCCCCGAGCGCATCGATTTCGCGCACCAGGTGCCCCTTGCCGATGCCGCCGATGGCCGGGTTGCAGCTCATCGCGCCGAGCGTCTCGAGGCTTTGCGTCAGGAGCAGCGTGCGCCGCCCCATGCGGGCCGCGGCGAGCGCGGCCTCGGTACCGGCGTGACCGCCGCCGATCACGATTACATCGAAGGAAACAGGATAGCGCACGACAGGCCGCGGATTGTACGGCATATTGGCCGGATGGCGGCCCGACCGATCCCGGCCTGATGCGAGGCTACGCAATCGCGCTCGCGCTCGCGCTCGTCGCCGCGTCGGGGGTCGGGCCCGTGGCGCGCGGGCAGCCCCCCGGAATCGTCTTCTCGGACTGCCGGCTCGCCCACCCCGCCGGCATCGCCACCGTGGCCGCCGACTGCGGGCGCCTCGGCGTTCCGGAGGACCCGGCGCAACCCGCAGGTCGCCGCATCGAGTTGTTCGTCGCACGCGTGCCGGCGATCAGCGCGCGCAAGGCCGACGACCCGCTGTTCGTGCTGGCCGGCGGCCCGGGCGCCGCGGCGAGCGAGTTCTACGCCGGCGTCGCGCCCGCCTTTGCGCGGGTCCATCGCGATCGCGACATCATCCTCGTCGACCAGCGCGGCACCGGGCGTTCGAATGCGCTGCGCTGCGCGTTCGACGACGAGGCGATGCTCGAGGCGGGCGATGCCGAAATCGCCGCCGCGACGCGCCGCTGCCTCGCGGCAATCAGCTCGCATGCCGACCCGCGCTTTTACACGACGAGCCTCGCCGTGCGCGATCTCGAGGCGGTGCGCCGCGCACTCGGCCTCGCGCGCATCAACCTCTACGGCGTGTCGTACGGCACGCGCGTCGCACAGCAGTATGTGAGGCACCACGGCGAAGTCGTGAGGTCCGTGGTCCTCGACGGTGTCGTGCCGCCCGGGCGCGTGCTCGGCCCGGACATCGCGATCGATGCCGAGGCGGCGCTCGCCACCGTGCTCGCGCGCTGCGCGGGCGACCCCGGTTGCCGCGCGGCGTTCGGCGACCCGACCGTGCACTACCGCGGACTGCGCTCGCAACTCGCGGCGGAGCCCGCGGGGGTCCTGATCGCCGCCCCGCGCACCGGCGAGCGCGTGGCGCTCGAGTTCGGCGCCTCGCATCTCGCGACGGTGCTGCGCCTGTCGACCTACAGCGCCGAGCAGGCCGCGCTGCTGCCGCTCGCGCTCTACGAGGCGCACATGCACCGCAACTTCGTGCCGCTCGCCGGCGCGTACCTCCTGATGACCGACACGCTCGCGGGCCAGATGTCCTATGGCATGCACCACAGCGTCGTGTGCAGCGAAGATGCGCCGTGGTTCGACTCCGCGCCCGTCGATCGCGCGGCGCTCGCCGCGACCTACATCGGCACGCTGCAGCTCGAGGGGCTCACGGCCCTGTGCCGCGAGTGGCCGCGCGGCATCGTCGACACCGACCTGCACGCGCCGCTCGCGAGCGACGTGCCGGCGCTGCTCCTGTCGGGCAGCGCCGATCCGGTGACGCCCGCACGCGACGGCGCGCGCGCCGCGACGGGCTTTCGCCACGCGCTCCACGTGATCGCCCAGGGAATGGGTCACGGCCAGATCGGCGCGCCGTGCGTGGATCGCCTGATCGCCGATTTCCTGCGCGACGGTTCGACCGCGCAGCTCGATCAGGGCTGCGTGGCGCGCGTGCGTCCGATGCCCTTCTTCACGACCCTGGCGGGGCCCGGCCCGTGAGCGCACCGCGATGATCTCCGCCACGGGTCTCGTGAAGTCCTTCGGCGGCGTCGCCGCGGTGCGTGGCATCGACCTCGCGGCTGCGGATGGGGCGATCACCGGGCTCCTCGGCCCGAACGGCGCGGGCAAGTCGACGACCCTGCGGATGCTCTGCACGGTGCTCGCGCCCGATGCCGGCGAAGCCTCCATCGACGGCGCGCACACGGCGCGCGAGCCGCTCGAGGCACGGCGGCGTCTCGGCGTGCTGACGCACGATTCGGGTCTCTATCCGCATCTCTCCGCCCGCGAGAACATCCTGTATTTCGCGGAACTGCACGGCATGACGCGCGCAGCGCGCGAGCGGCGCGCGGACGAGTTGATCGACTGGCTCGAGATGCGCGCGTTCGCGGGCCGCCGGGCCAGGGGCTATTCGCAGGGCCAGCGGATCAAGACAGCGCTCGCCCGCGCGCTCGTGCACGGCCCGCGCAACGTACTGCTCGACGAGCCGACCAACGGGCTCGACGTGATGGCGGTGCGGAACCTGCGCGTGCTGCTGCGGCGGCTGCGCGACGCCGGCCATTGCGTGCTTTTCTCGAGCCACGTGATGCAGGAGGTGTCGGCGCTGTGCGATGTCGTGATCGTGCTCGCACGCGGCACCGTCGTGGCGCGCGGCACGCCCGACGAGCTGCGCGAGCGCACCGGCTGCGCATCGCTCGAGGATGCGTTCGTGCAGCTCATCGGCAGCGACGAGGGGCTCGGCTGATGCGCGCGGCGCTGCGTGTCATCGGCACCGTGTGGCGCAAGGAGGTGCGCGAGAACCTGCGCGACCGGCGTACGCTCGTCTCGGCGCTCCTGTTCGGCCCGCTCTTCGGCCCGTTGATCCTCGCCGCGGCGCTGCAGTTCCTCGTCCAGCGCACCGCCGACGAGGCCGACCAGCGCCTCGGGCTCGCCGTGCGCCACGCCGAGCGCGCACCGAACCTGATCGCGTACCTCGAGGGGCGCAACGTGCGTGTCACGGAGGTCACGCTCGACGATGCCGCGACGCGACGCGCGGTGCGCGAGCGGACGCACCCGCTCGTGCTGTCGATCCCGGAGGACTTCGCGACGCGACTCGCGGCGGCGCGGCCCGCGTCGCTGAAGCTCTACAGCGACACGTCGGCGAGCCGCACCGATCGCGACACCCTGCGCGCGAAGGCGCTGATCGGCCAGTACGGAGCCAGCATCGGGCGCCTGCGCCTGCAGGCCCGCGGCGTCGACCCGCTGCTGCAGGTGCCGCTCGCGGTGCAGGACATCGACGTGTCGACGCCCCAGAGCCGCTCGGTCACCGTGCTCGGGATGCTGAGCTACCTCGTGCTGCTCGCGATGATCCTCGGCGGCCTGTACCTCGCGATCGATGCCACGGCGGGCGAGCGCGAACGGCATTCGCTCGAGCCGCTGCTCGCGACCCCGGTGCCGCGCGAGCAGCTCATCTACGGCAAGATCCTCGCGGCCACGACGTTCATGCTGGTTTCGCTCGCGCTCACCGTGATCACCTGCGCGGTCGTGCTGCGTTTCGTGCAGCTGGAGAATTTCGGCATGACCGCGCGCCTCGACGCGGGCGTCGTCGCACGCATCATCCTCGCGACGGCGCCGCTGTCGCTCGCGGCCGCCGCGCTGCTGACCGTCGTCGCCTCATTCACGCGCAGCTACCGCGAGGCGCAGACCTGGCTCGGCGTCGTGATGCTGGTACCGACTCTGCCGATCGTGTTCGTCGGGCTCGCGGACCTGCAGCCGAGCCTCGCGCTGATGGCCGTGCCGTCGCTCGGCCAGCACTTCCTGATCACCGCGCTGCTGCGGGGCGATGCCATCGCGCCGCTCGACGTGATCGTGTCCGTGGTCGCGAGCCTCGGCCTCGGTGTCCTGCTCGCGTTCCTCGCCGGTCGGCTCTATCGCCGCGAATCGCTGCTCGGCTGACCGCACACCCGGTATTCTTGCCGCCCATGAAGCTCGATCTCATCCAGACGGTGACATTCGCGGGGCTCGCGCTCTTCGTCGGCTATGGGCTGCGGTACCTGATCCCGCCGCTCGCGCGCCTGAACGTGCCCGCGCCGGTGATCGGCGGCCTGCTCGTCTCGGTCGCCGTCCTCATCGCGCGCACGCAGGGCCTGCCGCTGCCCGAGTTCGACACCACGCTGCAAAAGCCGCTGATGATCGCGTTCTTCACCTCGATCGGCTTCGCGGCGAGCCTGAAGCTGCTGCGCATCGGCGGCCCGCAGGTCGCGGTGTTCCTCGCGATCGGCAGCGTGTTCGCGGTGTTGCAGAACGTCGTCGGCGCGGGCGTCGCGAGCCTGTTCGGGCTGCCGCCGCTGTTCGGCGTGCTCGCGGGCTCGGTGACCCTCACGGGCGGGCCCGCGACGGGGCTCGCGTTCGCGCCGCTCTTCGAGCAGGCGGGCATCGTGGGTGCGCCCGCGATCGCGATCGCGACGGCCATGGCGGGCATCGTGCTCGGCGGGCTCGTCGGCGGGCCGATCGCCACCTGGTTCATCGACCGCTACCAGGTGCACGGCCCGAAGCGCCGCGCGGGCGCCGCGCCGCCCGAGGCCATCGATATCCAGCCTGCGGATCCGGCGCCGCATGCCGCGGGCGACGACGAGTCGGCGGAGGCCTACGACGCGCTGAAGACGCTCGTGATCGTGCTCGCGGCGATGTGGGTGGGCGAGTGGGTGAGCGCGCTGATCGGCACGACCGGGCTCACGCTGCCCTCGTATATCGGCGCGATGATCGCCGCGGCCGTGGCCCGCGGCATCGACGACTACACGGGCTGGCTCGGCCTCTCGCATCGCACGATCGACACGCTCGGCGCGATCACGCTGTCGCTCTTCCTCGTGATGGCGCTGATGACGCTCGACCTCACGCAACTCGCCGGGCTCGCGCTGCCGCTGATCGTGATCCTCACCGTGCAGATCGTGCTGGTGGCGATCGCGTGCGTGCCGGTATTTCGCCTGATGGGACGCGACTACGACGCGGCGGTGATGAGCGGCGGCTTCGTCGGCTTCATGCTCGGCACCACCGCCAATGCGATGGCGGTGATGCGCACGCTCGTCGAACGCTTCGGCTCGGCGCCGCGCGCGTTCCTGGTCGCACCGCTCGTCGGCACGTTCTTCATCGATTTCACGAATGCGCTGATCATCACGGTGTTCCTGAACCTCTTCGGGCCGTGACCGCCGCGCCGCGACCCTAGCCCGCGCGGTGCACCCATTCGAGGAGCGCGTCGAACGCCGCCTGTGAGCCGCCCGCGCGCTCGTCGTTGACGATCGCGACGACGACATAGCGGCGGCCGCTCGCCGCGAGCACATAGCCTGCGATGGCGCGCACTCCGTCGAGGAGCCCCGTCTTCAGGTGCGCCGCGCCCGCGGCGCCGTTGCGCTTCGCCGCCGTGCCGTCGACGCCCGCCACGGGCAGCGAGGCCATCAGCTCCGCCATCACCGGGCTGCGGTACGCATCGGCCAGGAGCCGCGCGAGGCTGCCGGCACTCACGCGCGCGACGCGCGAGAGTCCCGCGCCGTTCTCGAGCACGAGCCCGGGCATCGGCAGGCCCGCCTCGCCGAGCCAGGCATGCATCGCGATGCGCGAGCGTTCGAAGCTCGCCGGCCACCCGGCGCGCTCGGCGCCGAAGGTGAGGAAGAGGTGCTGCGCCATCACGTTGTTGCTGTACTTGTTGATGTCGCGCACGACTTCCGCGAGCGGCTTCGACACGTGCGTGGCGAGGAGCGGTGCACCGGCCGGCACCACGCCCTCGCGCACTTCGCCCGCCCATTGTCCCCCGCTCGATTCCCACAGCGCGCGAAACACGGCGCCGACATAGGGGGTCGGGGCGAGCGGCGCGAGATTCCAGCTGCGCTCGCCGCAATCGAGCGGGAAGGCGCCCCGGAACACCGGTGCGAAGGGGTGCGAGAAATCCGCGCCCAGTTTGCCGCGCCAGTTGCCGCAGCCACCCCCCATGGCGCGCACCGTCGCCGGCGCCCGCGAGCCGGCGAGCGGCGGCAGCACCGTGACGCGCACGGTATTCCTCGCGATGTCGGGCACGAAGGTGTACGCGATCGAGCCGTAGTTGACGAGCAGCGCATCGGGGCCCACGTTGTAGCTGCGCAGCGCCTCGCCATCGAAAGCCGCGCTGTCGTGGGGAGGCAGCGCGAATGCCGAACGATCGAGCACGAGATCGCCGCGCAGCTCGCGCACGCCGAGCCCGCGCACTTTCTGCACGAGGAGCCACAGCTGCTCGATCACGAGCGCAGGATCGCCGCCGCCGCGCAGGCCGAGATCGCCGCGCACGACCGCGCCGGTGCGCGAGCCGAGAAGCGCGATGTCCGTGTGCCACGCATAGGCGGGGCCGAGCGTGCGCAGCGCCGCATACGTCGTCAGCAGCTTCATCGTCGAGGCGGGACTCCTCGGCACATCGCGATTGAGCGCGGCCTCGAGGACCCCGCCGTCGAGCGGCTGGACGACCGCACTCGTCGCAGACTGCGGGATGCCGGCGGCGCGCAGCGCCTGCAGGAAGCTGTCCGGCCGGGGTGCTTCAACGGCGTGGGCGGCAGGGCCCGGAGTCATCATGGCAGCCGCGGCGGCGACGACCCCGCACAGGGCGGCGCGCGCGCAACCCCGGACACGCTCAAGCATGGCGCGCGCGCTCCTCGGCTTCGCGACGCGCGAGCAGTGCGCAATAGCGGTGGCGATGATCGTCGGCGAATTCACGTGCTTCGATTTCAAACCGGTTGTCCCAATAGCCGCGACGAAAAAGCTCGACCGCATACTTCCACGTCGACAGCCGGCGCGGCTCCCACTGGCGCAGCACGTGGAAGTACTCGTGCAACACGATGACCGGATCGGCGAAGAACGCGGCGGCCGCACCGCGCAGGTAGATGCGCCGGCGGCGCGTCGTCGCCAATGCGCGCACATGCCACCACGCGAACCACGAGTGTTCGATCACGCGTACCTCGTCGGCGGTGCCTCCGAACAGCTCCCGCAGTGTCGCCCGCAGGGCCGGCGGCGGCGCCACCAAGCGCCCAAAGCGTAAAAGCCGCGGATCGCGGCGCGATCCTGCGCGAACGTGCTGCAATATGCGCCGATCGTGTCTCATTGGTCGCCGAAACCGGGCCGCCGTGCCTGTGGTTGAATACGACCGCAAGACACGGAGTGCTTGCTCGTGCACGGCGGCGGAGACTCGCAGCCGAGGAGTATCGAACCGAGGAATGACGCCATGACCCCTGCCACCATAAACGATCCGCGCTGGGCCGCGATCGTCGCGCGCGATGCGACGGCTGACGGCCGCTTCTACTACGGCGTGCGCACGACCGGCGTGTACTGCCGCCCGTCGTGCCCCTCGCGCCGCGCACAGCCCGAAAACGTGCGGCTGTTCGACACCCGGGCAGCCGCCGAGCGCGCGGGCTTTCGTGCGTGCAAGCGCTGCCGGCCGGACGCGCAGGCGCCTGCCGCCGCGCAGGCCGCCTGGGTCGCGGCCGCGTGCCGGCGGATCGAGACGGCCGACGAGGCGCCGCGCCTCGCGGACCTCGCCGCGTCAGCGGGCGTGAGCCCGTTTCACTTCCATCGCACGTTCAAGGCGGTGACGGGCGTGACGCCGAAGCAGTACGCCGCCGCGCGGCGCAGCGAACGACTGCGTCGCGAACTCGCGCGCGGCGCCTCCGTGACCGATGCGATCTACGGCGCGGGCTACAGCTCGAACGGCCGCTATTACGCCGAGGCGGACGGCGTGCTCGGCATGACCGCGTCGGACTACCGCGCGGGCGGCGCGAATACCGCGATGCATTTCGCGGTCGGCGAGTGCTCGCTCGGCGCGATCCTCGTCGCAGCGAGCGCGCGCGGCATCTGCGCCATCCTCCTTGGCGACGATCCGGCCGCGCTCACGCGCGAGCTGCAGGAGCAGTTTCCGAAGGCCGAGCTGATCGGCGGCGACGCGGATTTCGAGCGGGTCGTGGCCAAGGTCGTCGGCCTGGTCGAGACGCCCGCGCTCGGGCTCGACCTGCCGCTCGATGTCCGCGGCACGGCGTTCCAGCGCCGCGTATGGCAGGCGCTGCGCGGGATTCCGCCGGGCTCGACCGCGAGCTATCGCGAGATCGCCGAACGCATCGGTGCCCCGAAGGCCGTGCGCGCCGTCGGCCAGGCGTGCGGCGCGAACCAACTCGCCGTCGCGATCCCCTGCCACCGCGTGGTGCGCACCGACGGCGACCTGTCGGGTTATCGCTGGGGCATCGAGCGCAAGCGCACCCTGCTCGCGCGCGAGGCGTCGTGAGCGCGCTCGCGGCGCTGCGGCACGGCGTCGGCCGCATCCGGTCGGGCAGCCGCTACACGTTAGGGATAATCTTCCACGACGCCGCCCGACGGCGCCCGGAGCCCCCGACATGACGACCACCGCACACGACTTGCGTGCCGCGCGCGAGGCCTTCCGCCGCCTGCACGAGTCGGGCTGTTTCGTGCTCGCGAACCCGTGGGATATCGGCGGCGTGCGCCGCGCCGAGCAGCTCGGCTACCCCGCGATCGCCTCGACGAGCGCGGGCCTTGCGTGGTCGCTCGGCCGCGAAGACAACGAGGTCTCGCGCGACGAAGTGCTCGCGCATCTCGCGATGCTTTGCGGCGCAACCTCACTGCCGGTCAATGCCGACTTCGAGGACGGCTTCGCCGCGGAGCCCGCCGCCGTGGCCGCCAACGTGCGCCTCTGCATCGACACCGGGGTCGCGGGCCTCTCGATCGAGGACCGCAAGGGCGTCGACCTCTATCCGATCGGCCCCGCCACCGAGCGTATCCGCGCGGCGCGCGAGGCGATCGATCGCAGCGGCGAGGGCGTGATCCTGGTCGGCCGCAGCGAAGGGCTCCTGCTCGGCAACACGACGATCGACACGACCGTCGAACGCCTCGTCGCCTATGCGGCGGCCGGCGCCGATTGCGTGTATGCACCGGGCATGCGATCGATCGCCGACATCAAGGCGCTCGTCGCCGCAGTGGCGCCGACACCGGTCAATGTGCTGCTCATCGATCCGTCGATGAAGGTGCCCGAGCTCGCGGCGGCGGGCGTGCGGCGGGTCAGTGTCGGCGGCGGGTTCGCGAAGGCGGCCTGGGCCGCCTACGAGCGCGCGGCCCGCAGCGTCATCGAGGATGGGCGCTGGCCCTAGCGCGCGCTGCCCGCGAGGGCGATCGCATCGATTTCGATCAGCAGTTCGGGCAGCGCGAGCCGCTCGACCTGCACGATCGTATCCGCGGGATACGGCCGGGAAAAATGCTGCTCGCGCAATTGCACGATCGCGGGGAAGTTCGTCATGTCGGTCAGGTAGATCGTCACCTTCACCACGCGCGCGAGGCTCGAGCCGGCGGCTTCGAGCACGGTCGCGAGCATGCTGAACGACTGCTGCGCCTGCGCCGCGAAATCGCCGACACCGACGAGTCGGCCCTCGAGGTCCATCGCCGCCTGCCCTGAAACGAAAATGAAGCCGCCCGCCTCGATGGCCTGGGAAATCCGGAACGGCGCGTAAGGGTCGGGGGTCGTGGCGATCTGGCGCAGGGCGTGCTGGGTCATGTCGTCCTCCGGTGGATGAAGCGCCGATGGTACCGCCCGGAGCCTTAAGCCGGGCTTATCCGGCGACGAGATTTTCGGAACTCAAAGGCCCCCTCGCGCGGCCATCATGCACCCCATCGACAGTCCGACGACGCACAAGGAGTGCACCATGTTCATCAACCTCTGGACGACCTCTCCGATCCTCGCCGGCCTCTCGCGCGGCTGGAACGTCTGGTACGAAGCGATGGCGCGTTCGCAGGATTTCTCGGCGCCGTGGCGGGAGGGCACCACGGACCACGCGCGGGTATGGACGCGGCAGCGCCGGGAAGTCGGGCCGCACGAGAGCCTGTCCGCGGCGAAGTGACGGGGAGCTCCGCGGCGGGAATGCGGGGCGAACGCCCAATGGCCGGCCGGGCGCACTACAATCGCCCCATGAAAACCTCCTTCCTGCCTATCCTCCTCCTCGGCCTCGGCGCGACGAATGCGAGTGTCGCAGCCGAGGCGCCGAGCCCCGACGCCGCGCAACTCGCGGCCATGTCGGCGCGTTTCGCGCCGGTTGACATCCGCGTCGACCTGTCCGCTCTGCCCGGGAACGAGCGCGCGGCGCTCGGTTACCTCGTCGAGGCGGGGCGGCTCGTGGATGCGCTCTTCCTGCGACAGCGCGCGCCGCGGACGACCGCGCAACTGCTCGCGCTCGCCGGCGACGACTCGGCGCTCGGTCGCGCGCGACTCGCGTATTTCGTGCTGAACAAGGGACCGTGGTCCGAACTCGACCACGACCGCCCGTTCCTGCCGGGCGCCGCCGTGAAGCCGGGTGGCGCGAACTTCTACCCGCTCGATGCGACGCGCGAGGAGGTCGACGCATGGATCCGCGGCCTGTCGGGCGGCGAGCGCGCGGCGGCAACCAGCTTCTTCACGGCGATCCGCCGCGCGCCGGACGGCCAGTTGATCGCAGTGCCCTATTCGCTCGAGTACCAGGGTGAGCTCGGCGAGCTCGCACGCCTGTTGCGCGAGGCGGCGGCGCTGACGACGCAGCCGACGCTGAAGCGCTACCTCGAAACGCGCGCCGCGGCGTTCCTGTCGAACGATTACTACGCGAGCGACATCGCGTGGATGGAGCTCGATGCGCCGATCGAGCCGACGATCGGGCCCTACGAGGTCTACGAGGACGAGTGGTTCAACTACAAGGCCGCATTCGAGGCGTTCATCGCGGTGACCGATAGCGCGGAGACCGCGCAGCTCGCGCGCTTCGGCAAGGAGCTGCAGGGTCTCGAGAACAATCTGCCGATCGATCGCAAGTACCGCCGCGCGAAGCTCGGCGGCCTCGCGCCGATCCGCGTCGTCAATGTCGTGATGTCGGCGGGCGACGGCAACCACGGCATCCAGACCGCCGCGTTCAACCTGCCGAACGACGAACGCGTCGTCGCGGAGAAGGGCTCGAAACGCGTGATGCTGAAGAACTTCCAGCAGGCGAAGTTCGACAAGGTGCTGGCGCCGATCGCGCAGATCGCGCTCACGGCGGACGACCGGCCGCTCGTCGCGTTCGAGCCGTTTTTCACGCACATCCTGATGCACGAGCTGATGCACGGCCTCGGCCCGCAGACGATCACGGTCGACGGCCGCGCGACGACCGTGCGGCAGGAATTGAAGGAACTGAACGGCACGCTGGAAGAGGCCAAGGCCGATATCTCGGGCCTCTGGGCGCTGCAGCAGCTGATGGACAAGGGCGTGATCGACAAACGCCAGGAACGCAGCATGTACGTGACGTTCCTCGCGTCCTCGTTCCGCACGCTGCGCTTCGGCCTGAACGAGTCGCACGCGAAGGGCATGGCGCTGCAGGTGAACTGGCTCCTCGACCACGGCGCGATCCGGGTCGGTGACGATGGCCTCTTCACGCTCGATCTCGCGAAGACGAAGAAGGCGGTCACCGGGCTCACGCACGAGATCATGACGCTGCAGGCGCACGGCGATTACGCCGGCGTGAAGGCGCTGCTCGCGCGGGAGGTCGTGATCCGCCCCGAAGTGCAGCGCGTGCTCGATCGCCTGGGCGGCGTGCCGATCGACATCGCACCGCGATTCGTGACGATGCGGTAAGAGATGGTGCCGGGGCTTCGGTTGTTCGGTTATTGCCCGAAGCCGCAATAACCGAACAACCGAAGCCCCGGCACCAGTCAGGGCAGCAGCTCGCGCACCGTTTCCGACGGCCGGCACAGACGGGTGCCCCGGTCCGTCACGACGAATGGTCGATTGATCAGGATCGGGTGCTCGATCATCGCGTCGAGCAGTTGGTCGTCCGTGAGCGCGGGATCGCCGAGGCCGAGTTCGTCGTAGGGCGTGCCCTTCTGTCGCAATGCTTCACGCACGGTAAGGCCCGCCGCGCGGATCATGCCGAGCAGCATTCCGCGGGACGGTGGGTGGCGCAGGTATTCGATGACCACAGGTTCGATGCCTGCCTCGCGCAGCAGCGCGAGCACGTTGCGCGAAGTCCCGCAGGCGGGATTGTGCCAGATGGTCGCTTTCATCGAACGCGATTATGGATCAGGTCATGATTGGTCGGTCGCAGAATTCTGCTGGCTCCTGGCTGCGGGTTTGACAGTGCGTCAACCCCGGACATCCAGGCTCGTTGTCTGCCCAATGCCGTATCGCACATCCTCGATCACCCGCCTGAATTCGTTCCGGAACGGGCTCCTCCTGCCGCTCGTGTCGGCACTCGTCGCTTGCGGCGGGGGTGGGGGCGGATCGTCGGGCTCGACTCCGCCGCCACCCCCGCCCAGTCTGGCCGCCATTGCGCTATCGCCCTCCGCGGTGACACTCGCTCCGGGCGCTTCGGCGTCGTTGACCGTGACGGGCACCTACAGCGACGGATCGACACAGACCCTGGCCGCCGCGGGCGAGTCATTCACCTCGTCGGACGACGCCACGGTCAGCGTCAGCATGAGCGGCGTGGCAACGGCGACCGGCGGCGCAACCAATGGCGCAACGGTCACGATTGTCGCGAAGGACACCGCCTCGGGACTCACGACGGGGGCGAGCAGTTCCACGCTCGTGACCATCGCCGCGGGCAGCAGCGGTCCGCCGACCTCCGGCAGCGCAGCGGCGGTGACGCAAACCGCGCAGACCAACGCCGACTGCACGGTCGTGCAGCCGTTTTACTGGGAGATCGGCAACGGTGACGCGGCGCTCGCAAGCGGCAGCTCGACCCAGGCCGGCGGCACGCCGGTGACCGCCAACACCCGGATGCTGATCGCGTCGGCGTCGAAGTGGGTGTACGGCATGTATGTCGTGCAGAAGCGCGGGGGCGCCGCGAACCTGACGGCGGCGGACATCAGGTTCCTCAATTTCACGAGCGGTTACACGTACATGGACACCTCGACGATGAGTGCCACCTGTACCGCGCCGCCGAGCGGACCGAACAGCATCAACTATTGTTTGACGTTGCCTTCCTCGACGCCCGGCAAGACCTTCAGCAGTCATGATCCGGCGACCGATGGCCTCTTCTATTACAACTCCGGCCATGAAGAGAACCATGCGGGCCAGCTTCAGCCGGAGATCAACGCCCTCGATGCGTCCGATCTCGGCGCCGCGATCGTCGCGGGCCTTGGCGTGGGCGGTGTCACGCTCGATTACAACCAGCCGCTGCTGGCGGGCGGCATCAACGCCACCGCGAATGACTACGCGCCGCTGTTGCGCGCCATCGTCGGCGGCCGCCTCGCGATGCGCGATGCGCTCGGCACGCATGCGGTGTGCGCCTGGTCCATCGGGCCCGGCTGCGATGCCGTGCAGAGCCCGGCGGTGAGCGTGCAATGGCACTATTCGATCGCGCACTGGGTCGAGGACGACCCGACCACGGGTGACGGTGCATTCAGCAGCCCCGGCACCATTCATTTCCCGATGCAGAAGCTCGCGAAGATGCGGCCGAGGAGATCCTCGCTCGTCACGGCGCCCGTGATCTCGCCGAGCGCCGCCTGGGCGAGCCGCAGTTCTTCCGCAACGAGCTCGCCCGCGCGACTCTCTCGCAGCTGCGTCTCCGCCGCGTCGACGTGGCGCTGCGCGCGTGCGATCGCCTCGAGGTGGCGCGCCCGCGCCGAGACGGTGCCTGCATCCGCGATGCGATAACCCATGCAGTCGCGCAGATGCGCGCGCAGCACGTCGAGCCCCGCGCCGGTCCTTGCCGAGATCGCGACCCGCGGCGGACCGCTCACGGTGTCCGAGAGGGGAATCCCCGTCGCCAGGTCGATTTTGTTGAGCACGATCGTCACCGGTACGTCCGCGGGCAGCCGCGCGCGCTCCTCGCTGAATGCGCGCGCGTCGGGATCATCCGCCGTGTCGATGATGAACAGCACCCGGTCGGCACGTGCCATCTCGAGCGTCGCGCGGCGGATCCCTTCGGCCTCGACGACATCGGGCGACTCGCGCAGCCCCGCGGTATCGAGCACGTGCAGCGGCATGCCGTCGATGTCGATGCGCTCTCGCACGATGTCGCGCGTGGTGCCGGGGATCTCGGTGACGATCGCCGCGTCGTAGCCCGCGAGCCGGTTCAGCAGGCTCGACTTGCCGGCGTTCGGCCGCCCGGCGATCACGACTGTCATCCCTTCCCGCAGGAGCCGTCCCTGGCGTGCGCTGCGCTCGACGGCCGCGAAGTGTTCGCGGATGCCGCCGAGGCGACTGCCGAGTTCGCGGTCGGCGAGGAAGTCGATTTCCTCCTCGGGAAAATCGATCGCGGCCTCGACCCAGGCGCGCAGCTCGGTGACGGCATCGACGAGCCCATGCACCATCGAGGAAAACTCGCCCTGCAGCGAACGCATCGCGGCGCGCGCCGCCTCACGCGACCCCGCGTCGATCAGGTCGGCCACGGCCTCGGCCTGCGCGAGATCGATCTTGTCGTTCATGAACGCGCGCTGCGTGAACTCGCCCGGCCGCGCCCGGCGCGACCCGAGCTCGATCGCGCGCTGCACGAGCGCTTCGCACACCACGGGACCGCCGTGGCCGTGAAACTCGACCACGTGCTCGCCGGTGTAGGAGTGGGGCGCCGTAAAGAACAGCGCGAGGCCGACGTCGATCGGTTCGCCCGCCGCGTCGAGGAAGCGGGCGAGCGTCGCGCGGCGCGGCGCGGGCAGATCGCCGCCGATCACGACCGCCGCGATCTCGGGTGCCTTCGGCCCCGACACCCGCACGATGGCGACGCCGCCGCGCCCCGGCGGAGTCACTACGGCTGCGATGGTGTCGTGTTGGCTCATGACGCTCCTGTCGCGCACCGACTGGCCAACGCTGCGCGAATCAGGCGAGCTTCACCGGCAGCGAACGAATGCGCTGCCCGGTAGCGGCGAAAATGGCATTCGTCAACGCCGGTATCACCGGCGGCAGCGCGGGCTCGCCGAGGCCCGTCGGCGGATGCCCGGAGGTCACCCACGCGATCTCGATCGCCGGCGTGATCGGCATGCGCGCGAGCTGGAAGTCGTGGAAATTGCTCTGCTGCACGACACCGTCGACGACTTCGATCGACTGCCCCATGAGCGCCTGCGCCAGGCCGTCGATGATCGCGCCGCGCACCTGGTTTTCCGCGCCGAGCGGATTGACGATGTGGCGGCCGATGTCGCCCGCGACCCACACCTTGTGGACGGTCACGTCGGCGCCGGCGACGCTCGCTTCCACCACTTCGGCGAAGTAGCCCTGGTGGCAGAAATAGAATGCGAAGCCCTTGGCGCGCGCGGGCGCACCTGTGACACCCGCGACCCCCCGCGGCGTGCCGGCCCACCGCGACATCTGCAGCACCTTGTCGATGACGCCGCGCGCGCGCGCCGTATCGAACGGCGCGCCGCGCCCGCCGAAGGGCGCGATGACGCGCGGCGTCGCGACGAGCTCCAGCATCAATGCCGGCAGGTCCTTGCCCGCGGCGAGCGCGACTTCGTCGAGGAAGGATTGCGACGCAAAGCACAGCGCATTGGAGCCTGGCGCGCGCAACCAGCCGGTCGTCAGCACGGTGGGCATCTTCGATTGCGTGAAGCGCAGGTGCGGAACGAGATCCGCGGGGGGCATCGTGAGCGTGAGCCCGCCGGCGCGCGTCACGTGCGCGCCCTCGCCGAACGTGACGAAATGGTCCGTGAACGCCGTGAGGCGCCCGTCCGTGTCGAGCCCCGCCTCGAAGCCGTGCCAGCCGGCAGGACGGTAGTAATCGCGGCGGATGTCATCTTCGCGTGACCAGATGAGCTGCACGGGTGTGCCGGGCAGCGCGTGCGCGATCGCGGCCGCCTGCAGCATGTAGTCGTTCAGCCCCCTGCGCCCGAAGCCGCCGCCGGCGCGCGTGACGTGCACGGTCACGTCGTCGAGCGCGGGCAGCCGCAGCAGCTTCTGCACGAGCTCGCGGCCCCGCGCCGGCATCTGGCTCGGCGCCCACATCTCGATCCTGCCGTCACTGAAGAGCGCCGTGCAGTTCTGCGGCTCGAGCGTGGCGTGTGCGAGGAACGGATAATCGTAACGTGCGGAGACCCGCTTGGCGGCCGCCGCGAGCGCGGCGTCGGGATCGCCCTCGCGCCGCAGCTCCTGCCCGCCTCCGGCGGCGAGCAGCGCTTGCGCGCGCGCGCGATAGTGCTCCGTGCTGTGGCCCTTCGCCGCCGAGAGGTCCCACTGCGCGGCGAGCCTGGCGCGTGCCTGGTTCGCGAGCCACCAGTGGGTCGCGACGATCGCGATGCCGTCGGCGAGCCCGGTGTCCGCGTTGCCGTCACCCGTGATCGGCACGACATGTCGCACGCCGGGCGCCGCCTTCGCAGCCTCGATGTCCGCCTTCACCAGGCGCCCGCCGTGCGCGGGCGCCACTTCGTAGACGGCGAAGAGCATGCCCGGCAGGCGCGTATCGATGCCGAAGAGCGGCTCGCCGCGCAGCACACGCGCGCTGTCGATGCCGACGATCGGTCGCCCGATGATGGTGAACTCTTCGGGCGACTTGAGCCGCAACGATTCGGGCGCCGGCGGCGCGAGCTGCGCCGCAGCACCCGCCACCTCGCCGTAGCCACACGAGCGCCCGCTGGGCGCATGCAGAATGCGACCCAGCGAAGTCGTGAGCTCCGCCACCGGCACGGACCACTGCCCCGCCGCCGCCTGCAGCAGCATCGCGCGTGCCGCGGCCCCGGTCTGGCGCATCGGCAACCAGTTGGTCGGTGTCGACATGCTGCCGCCCACCACCTGCACGCCGTAGCGCGCGAGGTCGGCATCGGCCTGCACGATGCGCACCTGCGACCAGTCGCAATCGAGCTCGTCGGCGACGATCATGGGCAGGGAGGTCTTCACGCCCTGGCCGATCTCCGTGTTCTTGCCGACGATCGTCACCTGCCCGTCGGGCGCGACGGACACGAACGCGGTGAGCATGGTGTTTGCCGTGGCGACCCGCCCGGCCGGGCCGCCGGCGACCATCGCCGCGCGCACCGGTCCGCCGACCAACGCTTCGAGCGCGAACCCGCCGCCCGCCAGCAGCGAGGCCTTCAGGAACAGGCGCCGGTCAGACCGCATGGGCCTCGTCCCCATCGGGCGCCTCATCGGCCGGATCGAGGCCCGCCGCCATCTGGATGGCGGTCTCGATGCGGTTGTAGCAGGCGCAGCGGCAGATGTTGCCGGCCATGGCGTTGCGGACCTCCTCACGCGTGGGCCTGGGCGTGGTCGCGAGCAGCGAGGCCGCATTCATGATCTGCCCCGCCTGACAGTAGCCGCACTGCATCACGTCGATGTCGAGCCAGGCTTTCGTCAGCCGTGCCCCGATGGACGTCGCGCCCACGTGCTCGATCGTCGTGACATGCGCGTCGCCGACCCCGGATACCGGCAGCTGGCACGAGCGTTGGGCAACGCCATCCACATGGACCGTACATGCGCCGCAGAGCGCCATCCCGCAGCCGAACTTCGTGCCGACGAGCCCGAGGCTCTCGCGCAGCACCCAGAGGAGCGGCATCCCGCCGGGCACGTCGACCGTGTGCACCTCGCCGTTGACGTGTAGTCGATAGCTCATGGCGGTCCCCGGATCCTGGAAACTCCTAAATAGCGCCCCGCCAGTTCCCGCGCAAGCGCCGCGCTCAGGACGGTGTTTGCCCGAGCTCGCCTTCCCATTTGGCGACGACGGCGGAGGCCACCGAGTTGCCGACGACATTGGTGGCGCTGCGGCCCATGTCGAGGAACTGGTCGACCGCCAGGACGAGGAGCAGCCCTTCGTCCGGGATGCCGAAATGCGGCAGCGTCGCGGCGAGCACGACGAGCGAGGCGCGCGGCACCCCCGCGATGCCCTTGCTCGTCACGAGCAGGAGGAGCAGCAGCGTCACGAGCTGCGCGCCGCCGAGTTTGATGCCGTAGGCCTGCGCGATGAACAGGGTCGCGAAGGTGCAGTACATCATCGACCCGTCGAGGTTGAACGAATAGCCGAGCGGCAGCACGAAGCTCGCGATGCGGCGCGAGATGCCGAAGCGCTGCAGTTGCTCGAGCGTCTTCGGATACGCGGCCTCCGAGCTCGCGGTCGAGAACGCGAGCAGCAGCGGCTCGCGGATCATCGAGACGAGCGTGCGTATGCGCGGCCCGATCACCGCGGCACCGAGGACGAGGAGCAGCGTCCACAGCACGATCAGCGCGAGGTAGTAGCCCCCGATGAACTTGCCGTAGGTGCCGAGGATGCCGAGCCCTTCCGCCGTGACGGTGGCGGCCACCGCCGCGAGCACCGCGGGTGGCGCCGCCCACATCACGTACTCCGTGACTTTCAGCATCACGTGCGCGACCTGGTCGATCACGTCGATCAGGCCGCGGCCCCGCTCGCCGAGCGAGGCGAGCGCGATGCCGAAGAACACCGAGAACACGACGATCTGCAGGATGGAGTTGTTCGCCATCGCCTCGGCGATCGAACGCGGCACGAGGCTGTGCACGAACTCCTCGAGGCCCGGCTGCGCCAGCTGCATGCCGCTCGCCGCGTCGGCCCGGGGCATGTCGAGCGCGAGTTCGCTGCCGGGATCGAGCAGCAGCACCATCACGATGCCGATGACGAGCGAGAAGATCGACGCGAACAGGAACCAGCCGACGGTGCGCACGCCCACCCGGCCGACGGCGCGACCCGCCCCCATGTTCGCGATGCCGACGACGAGGGTCGAGAACACGAGCGGGCCGATGATCATCTTGATGAGGCGCAGGAACGCGTCGGTGACGAGGGCAAAGTAGCCGGCCAGGCGGGCGAGCGCCGCCGGATCGGTGACCTCGACGTGGCACACATAGCCGACGATCACACCGAGCACGAGCGCCACGACGAGCGCGATGGTAAATCCGCGGGACACGGTCACCCCCTTTTGCCGGGCACTGTGGCGACATTCGCGCTCGCCCGCAAGGGCCGTCCGGTATCCTGTCGGCCGTGCTGACGGTACACGATCTGCGCAAGAAGTTCGGTGCCCTCGAGGTGGTGCGCGGTGTCAGCTTTCACGTCGATGCGGGTGAATGCTACGGGCTCCTCGGCCCGAACGGCGCCGGCAAGACGACGACGCTGCGCTGCTGCCTCGGGCTCACCGCGCCCGATGCCGGCGGGATCACGCTCGATTCGCTGCCGGTGCCGGCGCGCGCGCGCGAGGCGCGCGCGCGCGTCGGCGTCGTGCCGCAATTCGACAACCTCGACCCCGACTTCACGGTGCGCGAGAACCTCAGGATGTTCGGCCGCTACTTCGGCCTGACCCGCGCCGAGGTGGCCGCACGTGTGCCCTGGCTGCTCGACTACGCCGGACTCGCCGACAAGGCCGACGCGCCGATCGAAGCGCTCTCGGGAGGCATGAGGCGGCGGCTCACGATCGCGCGCGCGCTCGTCAACGATCCGCGCGTGCTCTTCCTCGACGAGCCGACTACCGGCCTCGACCCTCAGGCGCGGCACCTCGTCTGGCAGCGGCTGAAGCGCCTGCTCGGCGAAGGCCGCACGATCATCCTCACGACGCACTTCATGGACGAGGCACAGCGGCTCTGCGATCGCGTCGCGATCATGGACCGCGGCGCCTTCATCGCCGAGGCGCCGCCGCATGTGCTGATCGACCGCGAGATCGAACCCGTCGTGATCGAAGTGTACGGCGAGGGAGTCGGCGCCTGGTTCGAGGCGCATGCGAAGCGCCTCGCCCGGCGCGCCGAACTCACCGGCGACACGGCGTTCTGCTATTGCCGGGACCCCGAGCCGCTGCTCGCGACCCTGGCGGCCGAGCCGGAACTGCGCGTGCTGCGTCGCTCGGCGAACCTCGAGGACGTGTTCCTGAAACTCACCGGGCGCGACCTTCGTGACTGACGCACTGCGCTTCCGCCATGTCGTCTATCGCAACTATCGCGTGTGGCGCAAGCTCCTCGCCGCCTCCCTCGTCGGCAATCTGCTCGACCCGCTCTTCTGGCTCGTCGGCCTCGGCTTCGGTCTCGGGAGCCTCCTGCCTACGGTGGGGGGCCTGCCGTACCTCGAGTTCCTCGGCTCCGGCATGATCTGTTACGGCGTGATGTATTCCGCGAGCTTCGAGGCGCTGTGGTCCGCGTTTGCCCGCCTGAAGCAGCAGCGCACGTGGGAAGGCATACTGCACGCGCCCATGACCGTGACCGACATCGTCGTCGGCGAGTGGGTGTGGGCGGCACTCAAGGGCACGTTGTCGGGTGTCGCGATCTTCGTCGTGATGGCGGCGCTCGGGCTGGTGCGCAGCCCCACGGCGCTGTGGGCTTTGCCGCTGATGCTGCTGACGGGCCTCGCGTTCGCAGGTCTCGCGCTCGTGGTGACGGCGATCGCGAAGACCTACGACCATTTCGTCTATTACTTCACGCTGTTCATCACGCCGATGATGCTGGTGTCCGGCGTGTTTTTCCCGACCGCGCAGTTGCCACCGGCCGTGCAGGTCGTTGCGCAGGTGCTGCCGCTCTCGCACGCGACCGGGCTGATGCGCGCGATCGTTCTCGGCCAGCCGATCGGGAACGCCGGCGGCCACTTGCTCGCCCTCGCCCTCATTGCAGTGTTCGGCCTCGCCCTTGCACGGGCGCTGGTCGCACGGAGGTTACGGTGATCGGGAAGCCCGCAGCTCACGGCCATGAGCTATAAGCTCCGGGTATGCTCCCCCCCACACTCCTTCACCTGCGCGCCCGCGCCTCGAGCGGCGACCTCGATGCGCTGACCGCGCTCGGTCGCAAGCTGCTCCTCGGCGACGGGGTGCCCGCGACGCCGCAGGAAGGAGTCGCGTGCCTCAACCAGGCGGCCTCGCGCGGCCATCCGGAGGCGACCGCACAGCTCGCGCTGCTCGCCGCCTTCGGGGTGCTGCGCCCGCGCAGCCTCGCGGATGCGGTGACGTGCCTGCGGCGCGCGGCCGCCCTCGGCTGGACATCGGCGCGCGAGGAACTGCAGCTGCTGCTGCGGGGCGGTGTCGACGTCAATGTCGCCGCGCTCACCGCGGCGCCGCCACCGCGCATCGTCGCGGAATCGCCGCGGATCCGCGTGTTCGAGTGCTTCGCGACGCCGGCCGAATGCGACTGGCTGATCGAACGCGGGCGCCACAACCTGCGGCGCGCCCTCGTCTATCGCCACGACGCCGAGGGGCACGAAGCGAGCAACGCGCGCACCAATACGGAATCCGACTACACCTTCGGCAATGCGAGCGTGCTCCTGGCGTTGCTGCGCGACCGGATTGCCGCCGCCGCCGGGATCGCGACGGACCACTTCGAAGTCGCGAAGCTGCTGCACTACGAGCGGGGGCAGGAATTCAAGCCACACGGCGATTTCCAGGAAACGACGACCCCGGCGCTGGCGCGCGAGGTCGAGCGTCGCGGCCAGCGCGTCGCGACATTCCTCGTCTACCTCAACGACGACTATGAGGGGGGCGAGACCGACTTTCCGCGCATCCACTTCCGTTACAAGGGCGCACGCGGTGATGCGCTGCTCTTCTTCAACGTGGACGCCGCGGGCCGGCCCGACTTCAACACGATCCATGCGGGCGCGCCGACGACCCGCGGCGAGAAGTGGCTCTTCTCGCAGTGGATGCGCAGCCGACCGGTCTGAATGGTGCCGGGTGTACGGTTGTTCGGTTATTGCGGCCCCGGGCAATAACCGAACAACCGTACACCCGGCACCATGCCTACTTCCTGGCCGCCTGCGCCTCGATCCGCCGGTTGATGTTCCACTGCTGCGCGATCGACAGCACGGTGTTCGTGACCCAGTAGAGCACGAGCCCCGCGGGGAAGAACGCGAACATCACCGACATCGCAAACGGCATGATCATGAACACCTTCGCCTGCACCGGGTCGGGCGGCGCGGGGTTCAGCTTGTACTGCGCGAACATCGCGGCGGCCATGATCGCGGGCAGGACGAAGTACGGATCGCGCGACGACAGGTCATTGATCCAGAGCATGAACGGCGCCTGGCGCATCTCCACGCTCTCGAGCAGCACCCAGTAGAACGCGAGGAACACCGGCATCTGGATCAGGATCGGCAGGCAGCCGGCCACCGGGTTGATCTTCTCGCGCTGGTAGAGCTCCATCATCGCGCGGCCGAGCTTCTCGCGATCGTCCTTGTACAGCTCCTGCAGGTTCTTGATGCGCGGCGTGAGCGTCTTCATCTTCGCCATCGACTTGCCGGCCTTCTCCGACAGCGGATAGAAGACCGCCTTCAGGATGCAGGTCGCGAGCACGATCGCCCAGCCCCAGTTGCCGACGAGCCGGTGCAGCCACTTGAGCAGGATGAACAGCGGCTTGGCGAGCGGCGTGAGGAGGCCATAGTCGGCGACGCGCTCGAGCTCGGGGCCGGTCGTTTCGAGCTGCGACTGCAGCTTCGGACCGACGAACAGCGTCTCCTTGAAGGTGGCGGCGGCACCGGGCGCCACGGTCTGCGCGCGCCCCACGGTCGACAGCAGGTACTTGTTGCCGTCGACCTTGAGCGCGACATGCGTCGTGGCCGCCACCGGCGGGACCACCGCCGTGACGAAGTGGTGCTGCATCCCCGCTATCCAGCCGCCCGTCACGTCGAGCGACAGTTGCTGGTTCTCTTCCTTGTCGAGCTTCAGCTTCTGGTACTTCGTACCGTCGTAGTACGCGGGGCCCTTGAAGGCATAGCTGTCGGGCGAAAACATCGAACGCTCGACGGGAATATTGTCGCGCAGGATCTGCGCATAGGGCGCGGCCGACCAGGGCGCGGCGCTCGCGTTCTTCACGTCATACTCGAGGCCGATGTCGTAACGGCCGCGCTCGAAGATGAAGACCTTCGTCACGGTGACGCCGTGGCCGTCGGTCCACGCAAGCGGCACGCGCAGTGACTTTGCGCCCGGCGCGAGCCGGTACTCGCTCGCCGCCGACGTGAAGGTCGCGAGATGCGTCGGGTGCGGCGCCCCGTGGGTCCCGCCCGTCAGCCCCGTCTGCAGCACGTAGAAACCTTGCGCACCGTCGCGATTGAAGAGCCGTACCGGCGTCGACTGTCCCTTGACCAGCGGATAGGCGAGCAGGTCCGCACGCCGCAGCTCGCCGCCGGTGAGGCCGATGTCGAGATCGAGCACGTCGGTGACGACATGCACGACGGCGGAACCTGCCGGCGCCGGCTCCGGTGCGCCGGCGACGTCCACGGGTGCCGCGCCCGGCACTTCGCCGGCACCGGTGTCGCCGGCCGGCGAGCCGGCCGGGGCCGCTGCCGGCGCAGGCACGGTCGCCCGCGGCACGTTCTCCTCGAGCTGCGCGCGGCGCTGCGCCACCGCCTTTGCCTCCTGCGCAATCTCGGCGGGCGACTTCGGCTTCGGCGCGTAGTCGCGCGTCCACGTCTCGTAGTTGATCCAGGCGAGCAGGACGAGGCCGAGCCAGAGGAAGATGCGGGGATTAGTGGTCATGGTGCAATTGCGGTACCGGATCGAAGCCGCCCGGGTGCCAGGGATGGCAGCGGCCGATGCGTCGCGCGGCGAGCCAACCGCCGCGCAGCACGCCAAACCGGCCCACGGCTTCGAACGCATAGTGGGAACAGGAGGGATAGAAGCGGCACCGGGGCCCGAGGAGCGGGCTCATGGTCCACTGGTACAGGCGGATCAGACCGCGGACGACGTGGCGCATCGCGATGCGACCTTGTTCCAGAGCGTGGCGAGGCTCGCGCGCAGGTCGCGGGGTGCCGCGCCCTTCACGCGCGCACGCGCCGCCACGACGATGTCGACCGGCGGCAGTCCGTGCTGCCCGAGGCGGAAGGATTCCTTGACGATGCGGCGCACGCGATTGCGCGCCACGGCCGTGCCGACGATGCGGATCGCCACGGCGAGTCCGAGGCGCGGGGCGCCGAGGTCGTTCGGCCGGAAAGTCATGCTGAAGAAGCTGTCCGCAATACGTTGCCCCCCGCCCTGGACTCGCTCGAAGTCCGCTTTCAGGCGCAAACGCCGTTGCGCGGGGAACGTGTGTCGGATCAGGGGCTGAGCTTCTTGCGGCCCTTGGAGCGGCGCCGGGAGAGGACCTTCTGGCCGCCCTTCGTCGCCATGCGCGCGCGGAACCCGTGCGTGCGCTTGCGCCGTACTTTGCTCGGCTGATAGGTGCGTTTACTCATGATGCGTGGGCTCCGAGCGCCGTGAAATGTGGCCGAAAAAAGGCTCGGAAGGGTAAGCAGGTCGGCGGGGAGTGTCAATACGCCCGGCCCTGCTAAACTCCGCGACCCCGCCGCGTCCGGCGGCGGGTTCCATGACACTGGGGTCTTGATTTGGAAGCTGGGCTCTGGGCACGTTGCGTGCGCGCTCTCGAGGATGAACTGCCGGAACAGCAGTTCAACACCTGGGTGCGGCCGCTGCAGGCGATCCAGGGCGACGGTGCCCTGAAGCTGCTCGCCCCGAACCGCTTCGTCGTCGATTGGGTCAACACGCACATCCTCGCCCGCATCGGCGACCTGTTGCGCGACGGCTCGACCGGCGATGCCCCGATCATCACCGTGGAGGTGGGCAGCCGTCGCAGCCCTGCGGCGGGAGACGCGGTCGCGGCGGCGCCCGCGGGCGGCGAACTGCGGGGCCGTCGCTCCGAGGGTCTCGTCGTCGGTGCGCGTCTCAATCCCGAGTTCACGTTCGCGAGTTTCGTCGAGGGCAAGAGCAACCAGCTGGCGCGTGCCGCCGCGCTGCAGGTCGGCGAGAACCCGGGCAAGGCCTACAACCCGCTGTTCGTCTACGGCGGCGTCGGGCTCGGCAAGACGCACCTGATGCACGCGGCCGGCCACCTGATCCGCGAGCGCGACCCGGATGCCCGCGTCGCGTACGTGCATTCGGAGCGCTTCGTCAGCGACATGGTCAAGGCGCTGCAGCACAACAAGATGAACGAGTTCAAGACGGCCTATCGCTCGCTCGATGCGCTGCTGATCGACGATATCCAGTTCTTCGCCGGCAAGGATCGCTCGCAGGAGGAATTCTTCCACACGTTCAATGCGCTGCTCGAGGGCCAGCAGCAGGTCATCGTGACCTGTGACCGCTATCCGAAGGAGGTCGACGGCCTCGAGGAGCGGTTGAAATCCCGCTTCGGCTGGGGGCTCACCGTGGCGATCGAGCCGCCCGAACTCGAAACCTGCGTCGCGATCCTGATGAGCAAGGGCCAGGCTTCGGGCGTGGCCCTGCCCGAGGAAGTGGCGTTCTTCATAGCCAAACGCATCCGTTCGAACGTCCGCGAGCTCGAGGGCGCGCTGCGCCGCGTGGTCGCGAATTCCCGCTTCACGGGCCGGCCGATCACGCTCGAATTCGCGAAGGATGCGCTCAAGGATCTGCTGTCGCTGCAGGCGAAACTCGTGACGGTCGAGAACATCCAGAAAACCGTCGCGGATTACTACAAGGTGCGCGTGGCGGACCTGCTGTCCAAGCGCCGCAGCCGTTCGATCGCGCGACCGCGGCAGGTGGCGATGGCGCTCGCGAAAGAACTCACGAGCCACAGCCTGCCGGAAATCGGCGACGCCTTCGGGGGACGCGACCACACGACGGTCCTGCATGCGTGCAAGCGCATCCGGGAATTTCGCGATACCGACCAGCGCATCGGCGAGGACTACTCGAACCTGTTGAGAACCCTGACCGGATGACTGTGGGTACGCTGTGGATGAAAGTGTGCGTAACTTTGCGCACAATTGATCAACAGGAACCCACGCAGCCCTTCACAGGGCTGCGCGGCTGGCGGGTGACGGCAAACGGCTGACAGCCAAACCGTTTTTCGGGTTGTTCCGTTATGCACAGTGTCTACAGTTGCTACTGCTGATTTCATATAAGACTTTCAAGAATCCAGGAAGGCCCGGCACATGAAGATTTCGGCCACGCGCGCGGAGGTCCTGAACCCGCTCCAGAGCGTCATCGGCGTCGTCGAGCGGCGGCAGACCATGCCGATCCTCGCGAATGTCCTGCTCGCGGCACGCAACAACCGGCTCTCGATCACCGGCACGGACCTCGAGGTCGAGCTCGTCGCATCGGGCGAGGCGAACGTACAGCAGGCCGGTGAGGTGACGGTGCCGGGGCGCAAGCTCCTCGACATCTTTCGGGCGCTGCCGGACGACGCCAAGGTGACCCTCACGACGGAAGGGGATCGGGTCCTCGTGCGCGCGGGCCGCAGCCGCTTCACGTTGTCGAGTCTTCCGGCCACGGAGTATCCGGTCGTCGAGGAGATCCACGCGCAGCAGACCCTTTCGGTGCCCCAGCCCGAGTTTCGCCGGTTGATCGAGAAGACGCATTTTTCGATGGCGCAACAGGATGTGCGTTATTACCTGAACGGCCTCCTGGTCGAGGTCGAGGCTTCGAGCCTGAGGGCGGTCGCGACCGACGGTCATCGGCTCGCCATCTGCGAGTGCACGCTCGAGCAGCCGGCCAGGAATGCCCAGCAAGTCATCGTGCCGAGAAAGGGCGTCCTCGAGCTGCAACGGCTGCTCGGGACCGAGGGCGTCATCGAGCTGGCCATCGGTACCAATCACATTCGGGCTCAGATCGGCGATGTTCGCTTCACTTCGAAGCTCATTGACGGCAGATTCCCGGAATACAGCCGCGTGATCCCGAGCACGCCCACCCGGGTCATCGAGGGGGATCGCGAGGCGCTCCGGCAGGCCTTGCAGCGCACGGCGATCCTTTCGAACGAGAAGTACCGGGGCGTTCGGCTGTCCGTCAAGCCGGATCTCCTGACGGTGCAGGCCCACAACCCGGAGCAGGAAGAGGCTGAAGACCAGGTCGAAGTGAGCTACCAGGGCGATGAGGTCGAAATCGGATTCAACGTCACCTACCTGCTCGATGCGCTGGCTGCCGTTGACGGCGAGAAGGTCCAGATCGGCCTGGGCGACGCCAACAGCAGCTGCCTGATTCGCGCGGATGCGGGCGCACGGGCGCGCTACGTCGTCATGCCGATGCGGCTCTGACCCGTCCGTCGATGGCCCTCGTCGAACTGCTCGTCGAGGATCTGCGCTGCATCGAGCGGTCGGAGGTCTCGCTCCATCCCGGTCTCAACCTCGTATCCGGCGCAAACGGAGCCGGGAAAACCTCTCTGCTCGAGGCGATCTTCCTGCTGGGCCGTGGCCGGTCCTTTCGCACGCGCAGCTCGGATCGGCTGATTCGGCAGGGGCAGGAACGGCTGATCACCTTCGGACGCACTGCCCGCCATGCCATCGGCGTGGAAGTCGTGCGCGGCCAGGGTGCTGGCGCGGGTACCACGACCCGCGCGAAGGTCGACGGGTCTTTCGCAGGATCTCTGGTCGAGCTGACGCACGCCTATCCCGTGCAGGTGATCGACCCTGATATCCAGCACCTGGTGGACGGAGGGCCAATGGGCCGCCGGCGCTGGCTGGACTGGAGCGTGTTCCACGTGGAACCAGCGTTTGGCGGCTACTGGGCCCGTTACGCACGCGCGCTGAGGCAACGCAATGCGGCGCTGCGGGCTGGCACGACGCGCGAAGCGCTCATGGCGTGGGATCGGGAGTTGGCTTCGGCCGGTGTGCCCATGGCGGAGGCGAGGGCGGCACACTACGAGGCGCTCGAGCCCGTGTGGCTCGCCGCGCAGCAGCAATTGGTGGGATTCACGGTCGATGCCTCATGGACGTGGGGCTGGGATCGGGATCGGGGACTCGCGGAGGCCCTCGAGGCGGCAGCCGTCCACGATGTTTCACGTGGAACCACGAGCGTCGGGCCCCATCGCGCCGACTTGCGGTTGCGAGTCGCGCATCGCGCCGCGCGCGACGTGCTTTCACGCGGCCAGCAGAAATTGCTGGCGCTCTCGATGGTCCTGGCGCAACTCCAATTGCTGCAGGATACGTTGCACATGCACCCGACCCTGCTGATCGACGATCCGGCCGCAGAACTGGATAACTTTCGGCTGCTCACGCTGATCGAGCGGATCCGCGCCCTCGACACGCAGTTGGTCGTCACCACCCTGGCACCCGATGCCAGCCTGTTCGGACGGCCCGATCGCGTGTTCGAAATAAGACAGGGCAGGGTGCAGACGCTATAATGTTGCACCTCGCAAGCTGAGCGGTACATGACCGACAACGACGTTTACGATTCCAGCAAAATCAAGGTCTTGAAGGGGCTCGACGCGGTGCGCAAGCGCCCCGGCATGTACATCGGCGACACCGATGACGGCACGGGCCTGCACCACATGGTTTTCGAGGCGGTCGACAACTCGGTCGACGAAGCCCTGGCGGGATTTTGCACCCGCGTCGTCGTCACGATCCACGCCGACGAGTCCATCACGGTGGCCGACAACGGCCGTGGAATTCCTGTGGATATCCATCCGGAGGAAGGGCGTTCGGCGGCCGAAGTCATCATGACCGTGCTGCACTCGGGCGGCAAATTCGACGACAGCTCGTACAAGGTCTCCGGTGGCTTGCACGGCGTGGGCGTCTCGGTCGTGAACGCCCTGTCGGACTATCTGCTCCTCACGATCTGCCGCGACGGCAAGATCCATCGCCAGGAGTACCGGCTCGGCGAGCCCGTCGCGCCGCTCGCCGTGGTCGGCGAGACGAGCGAGCGCGGAACGACGATCCGCTTCAAGCCGAGCGCCCGCATCTTCACGAACATCGCCTTCAATTACGAAGTGCTCGCGAAGCGCCTGCGCGAATTGTCGTTCCTGAACTCGGGCGTGCGTATCGAACTCGTCGATGAGCGGGACGACCGGTCGGACACCTTCCAGCACGAAGGCGGCCTGCAGGCCTTCGTGAAGCACCTGAATCGCACGCGCACGCCCATCCACGACTCAGTGTTCTGGTTTCGAACACAAGAGGGGCCTATCCAGGTCGAAGTGGCTCTCCAGTGGAACGATTCCTACCAGGAATCGATGTACTGCTACACCAACAACATCCCGCAGAAGGATGGCGGCACGCACCTGTCGGGCTTCCGGGCCGCGCTGACCCGCACCCTGAACGACTACATCGAGAAGGAGGGGGTCGCGAAGCGGGAGAAGGTCCCCACGACCGGCGACGACGCCCGTGAGGGGCTCACCGCCATCCTGTCGGTCAAGCTGCCCGACCCGAAATTCTCCTCGCAGACGAAGGACAAGCTCGTGTCGTCCGAGGTCAAGGGGATCGTCGAGACGGCAGTGGGCACGAAGCTCTCCGAGTTCCTGCTCGAACATCCGACGGAGGCGAAGTCGATCGTCGGCAAGCTCATCGAGGCAGCACGTGCGCGCGAAGCGGCACGCAAGGCGCGCGAGATGACCCGTCGCAAGGGTGCGCTCGATATCGCGGGCCTGCCGGGCAAGCTCGCCGACTGCCAGGAAAAGGACCCGGCGCTGTCCGAGATCTTCATCGTCGAGGGCGACTCGGCCGGCGGCTCCGCGAAGCAGGGCCGCGATCGGCGCACGCAGGCGATCCTGCCGCTCAAGGGCAAGATCCTGAACGTCGAGAAGGCGCGCTTCGACAAGATGCTGTCATCGGCCGAAGTGGGCACGCTGATCACCGCGCTCGGCTGCGGCATCGGGCGCGACGACTTCGATATCGAGAAGCTGCGCTATCACAGGATCCTGATCATGGTCGATGCGGACGTGGACGGCAGCCACATCCGCACGCTGCTACTGACTTTCTTTTACCGCCAGCTGCCCGAAGTCATCGAGCGCGGCCACGTGTACATCGCGCAGCCGCCGCTCTACAAGGTGAAGCGCGGCAAACAGGAGGTCTACGTCAAGGACGACAACGAGCTGAACGCCATCCTGCTCAACTCGGCTCTGGAGAACGCCGCACTGCACGTCAATGCCTCCGCGCCGCCGCTGCGCGGCTCCGGGCTCGAGATGCTCGCGCGCAAGTACATGGAGGTGCAGGCCATCATCCAGCGCTGGTCGAAGCGTTACGACGAGCGCCTGCTCGAGCAGCTGATCTACCTGCCGGAGGTCACGGCGGATGCGTTCAGCCGCCCCGATTGGCTGCGTGGCTGGGCGCACGACCTCGGCGGGCGGCTGAATGCGCTGCACGACGCGACGCGCAGCTTCGAGATCGGCGTACGCGAGTCGGCCGACGGCCACGGCGCCCGCATCCATGTGCACAAGGTGGAACACGGCTCGGCGACCGACAAGTTCCTGCCGCGCGAGTTCTTCGAATCGGCCGAGTACCAGCGCATCGCCGATCTCGGCCGCACGCTCGCGGGCCTGGTCGGCGAGGGCGCGTTCGTCACGCGCGGCAACGATCGCCACGACGTCGGTTCCTTCAAGGACGCGATGCGCTGGCTCTTTGCCGAGGCGCGCAAGGGCCAGTCGATCCAGCGCTACAAGGGCCTCGGCGAGATGAACCCGGAGCAGCTCTGGGACACGACGATCAACCCGGAGACGCGACGGGTACTGCAGGTGCGGATCGAGGACGCGGTCGCCGCCGACGAGATCTTCACCACGCTCATGGGCGACCAGGTGGAGCCGCGCCGCGAATTCATCGAGAAGAACGCGCTCGCGGTGGCCAACCTCGACATCTGACGGAATCGCGGCGCCCGGGGCGCGGCGCGGTCAGCCTGATGCCGGCGGCGCCCCGGCCGACTTGCGGCGGCGCAAGTCGACGATCGTCGCTTCGATCCACGCCTGCGCCTCCTCGTTGACCTCGCGCGGATCGCGCCCCGCGGGATCGATCGGCCGGCCGATCACCACATCGACGGTGCCGCGCCGCTTGAGGAGGCCCCGTCGCGGCCAGTAGTAGCCGGCATCGTGCGCGATCGGCACCACGAGGCAACCGGACTCGCGCGCGAGCAGCGCGCCGCTCACGCCGTACTTGCGTGTTTCGCCCGCCGCCATGCGGGTGCCCTCCGGAAACACCATGACCCAGATGCCGCGCTCGATGTAGCGGCGACCCTTCTCGACGACCTGTTTGACCGCGGAGTGCCCGCTGCCGCGGTCGATCGCGATCGCGTGCATCTGACGGATGCCCCAGCCGACGAACGGAATCCACAGCAGTTCGCGCTTGAGCACCCACACCTGCGCGGGGCACACAATGACCATCGCGAACGTCTCCCACGAGGAGGAGTGCTTCCACAGCGCCACGTGGCCGCCCGCGGGCAGGTGCTCCCGGCCCGTGATGCGATAGTCGAGGCCGCACAGGACCCTCAGGCCGCCGAGGATCACATGCGCCCAGATGCGCGCCAGCGCATAACGCGCGGAGAGCGGCACGATGAGGCTCGCGACGTTGAAGAACACCGCGAAGAGCAGCACCCAGACGAACAGCAGCGTCGTGTAGACGAACGAGGCGATCCACTGCATAGGCCGCGTCAGTGTAACCGCCTCACCGGTACTTGAGCCCCGTGCCGGTGTTGAACACGACGACTCGATCGCTGTCACTCACGAACCCACGCTCGCGCAGCGTCGCGAGCGCCGCCCACGCCGCGCCGCCCTCGGGACAGACGTCGATGCCGCTCGCGGACGCGAGGGCGGTCGCGGCACGGCCGATTTCGCCTTCGCCGACGGCCACCGCCGCGCCGTGCGATTCGCGCAGGGCGCGCAGGCACAGAAATCCGCCGAGCGGCGCGGGAACGCGCAGGCCATACGCGCGCGTCACGGGATCGACCCACGGCGCCGTGCGCTCGTCGTGGCCCTCGAAGGCGCGCACGACCGGCGCGCAACCCTCGGCCTGCACCGCGACGAACCGCGGCATCGCGCCCGCCGCCACCCAGCCGAGCGTGGCCATTTCACGGAACGCCTTCCACATGCCGATGAGGCCGGTGCCCCCGCCGGTCGGATACAACACGACATCCGGCACCTCCCCCGCCATCTGTTCGACGAGTTCGTAGGCCATCGTCTTCTTGCCCTCGATGCGATAGGGCTCGCGCAGGGTCGACACGTCGAACGCCTCGCGGGGACCGTGCTCGCGCAGGAAGCGGCCCGCGTCCGATATCGTGCCGGGCACCTCGTGCACTGTGGCCCCGTAGTGGCGGCATTCCTCGAGGAACGCTTGCGGGGTGTCCTCCGGCATCGCCACCGTGACCGGCAGCCCGGCGCGCGCACCATACGCCGCGAGGGCGCCTGCGGCGTTGCCCGCCGACGGCGCGGCGAGGGCCCGGGCGCCGAGATGCTTCGCCATCGATACGGCCGCGGCCATGCCCCGGGCCTTGAATGAGCCGGTCGGATTGCGCGCCTCGTCTTTCACCCACACATTGCGCGCGACCGGGACGAGCGGCGTGCAGCCCTCGGTGAGCGTCACTTCGTCGCCCTCGACGAGCGGCAGCACCTCGCGATAACGCCACAGCGACGGCGCGCGTCCGGCGAGCGCCCCGCGGCCGAGCCGGATCGCGGCGAGATCGTAGTCGACACGCAGCGGCATGCCGCAGGTCACGCAGACGCCGAGCAGCGTGCGCGGATCGTGCTCGCGCCCGCACGCAAAACAGCGGACACCGTCGAGGTAGGGCGAAAGTCGCGGCATTCCGTATCGGGTCCGGTCGTCGGCAGCCAATGCAACGCAAGGTTCACGCCATCGTGACCGAAACCGCAACCGCGCGCACGGCAGAATCGGCGGCGTGGATCCGCGACGGTGCGCACCTCGCGCGAGTGTGGTGAACTGCGGGGATCATGATCGATCTCTACTACTGGCCGACGCCCAACGGGCACAAGATCACCCTCTACCTCGAGGAAGCCGGGGTCCCTTACCGGATCATCCCGGTCGACATCGGCGCGGGGGACCAGTTCAAGGCGGATTTCCTCGCGCTGTCGCCGAACAACCGCATGCCGGCGATCGTCGATCGCGCACCCGCCGGCGGCGGAGAGCCGGTCAGCGTGTTCGAATCGGGCGCGATCCTGCTGTACCTTGCCGAAAAGACCGGGCGTTTCATCCCGGCCGATCTGCGCGGTCGCAAGGCCGTGCTCGAGTGGCTTTTCTGGCAGATGGCGGGCCTCGGGCCGATGTCGGGCCAGGCCGGCCATTTCCTCAACTATGCACCCGAGCAGGTGCCGTATGCGCAGAACCGCTACCGCAACGAGGTGAACCGGCTGTACGGCGTGCTCGACCGGCAGCTCGCGGCCCATCGCTTCGTCGCCGGCGACGACTATTCGATCGCCGACATGGCGATCTACCCCTGGGCGATCTACTGGGACCGGCTGCAGCAGTCGCTCGACGACTTTCCTGCCATGGCACGCTGGCTCGAAACGGTGCAAGCGCGGCCGGCCACGGCGCGCGCCTACGCCCGCGGCGAGGGCGACAGCTACAGGAAGCCGATCACGGAGGAGGCGCGCAAGGTGCTCTTCGGCCAGACCGCGGCGAGCACCGCCAAAGCGCGCAAATAGCGCGCGAATGCGGCGTGCCGTCGCCGTCGCGTCGATCTACACTCGCGCAAATGGGACTCGTCACGGCGATATTCTCGGTGAGCAATCCGCGCAACCCCGCGATACCGACGATCGCGGTCGACGCGCTGGTCGACACGGGGGCGATGAACCTGTGCCTGCCGGCACGGATCGCGACGCAACTGAAGCTCGAGGAGCTCGAGCAACGCGAGGTCACCTTGGCCGATGGCGGCCGCCATCGCGTGCCCTATGTCGGGCCGGTGAAGGTGGGCTTCGGCCAGCGGGGCTGTTTCACCGGTGCCTTCGTGCTCGGCGAGCGGGTACTCGTCGGAGCCATTCCGCTCGAAGATATGGATCTCGTGATAGATCCTGCGCGGCGGCGCGTCACCGTGAACCCGGCGAGCCCGGAGATTCCCTCCGCGATCGTGATGCACGCCGGCGAGCGGCGTGGCTCAGCCGGGCAGGCGCGAAAGGTCCGCTATGCCGCTGAACAACGCGCGCAGCTCGGCGAGCAATGACAGCCGGTTCGCGCGCAGCGCCTCGTCGGGGTCGTTGACCAACACTGCGTCGAAGAACGTGTCGACCGCGCCGCGCAGTGCCGCGAGCGTGCCGAACGCGCCCACGTAATCGCGTTGCGCGATCGCGGCCGGCACGCGCTCGCGCAGGCGCGAGAGCGCCTCGTGCAGCGCCTTCTCGGCCGGCTCGCGGAGACGGCCCGCGTCCACGGCGCCGGGCGTGAAACCCGCGGCTTTCTTCAGGATGTTCGCGATGCGCTTGTTCGCGGCAGCGAGGCTCGCCGCTTCGGGCCGGGCGAGGAAACCCGCGAGCGCCGCGAGCCGGGCATCGAAGTCGAGCGGCGAGCGCGGCGCCGCGGCGAGCACCGCATCGATCATCTCCGTCGTGTACCCCATGCCGGGCTGCTCGAGGTAGTAGGCGCGCAGGCGGTCGGTGACGTAACCGTACACATCGCCCGCCACGTCGGCGCCCCTCACCGGCTGCAATGCGACCGCGCTGTCGATGAGTGCGCGCAGGTCGAGGTCGATGCGCTTCTCGATGAGGATGCGCAGCACGCCGATCGCCGCGCGACGCAGGCCGAAGGGATCCTTCGCGCCGCTCGGCTTCTGGCCGATCGCGAAGATGCCCGCGAGCGTGTCGAGCCGGTCGGCGAGCGCCACGGCCGTGCCCGCCTCCGACGCCGGCAGTGCATCGCCCGCGCCCCGCGGCAGGTAGTGCTCGCGGATCGCGGCCGCGACCTGCGCCGGCTCGCCGTCCGCCGCCGCGTAGTACGACCCCATGATGCCCTGCAGTTCCGGGAACTCGCCGACCACCGCCGTCAGCAGGTCGCATTTGGCGAGGGCCGCAGATCGCTGTGCGTGCGAGACATTCCAGCCGAGCTTTGCACTTATTGTCTCTGACAAAGACCCAATCCGTTGCGCCTTGGCCCCGACCGAGCCGAGCTTCGCCTGGAAGGTCACCTGGTCGAGCGCCGGGAGGCGGGCCGCGAGCGGCTGGCGCCGGTCCTGCTCCCAGAAGAATGCGGCATCGGCGAGACGCGGGCGTACGACGCGCTCATTGCCCTGGCGCACCTGCGCGGGATCGCGACTCTCGATGTTGCTCACGGCAATGAACCGGGCCGTGAGCGCGCCGTCGGGCCCCTCGACCGCGAAGTAGCGCTGGTGGTCCTGCAGCGTCGAGATCAGCACTTCGCGTGGCAGCGCGAGGAAGCGTTCGTCGAACCGGCCGGTGATCACCACGGGCCACTCGACGAGCGCCGTCACTTCGTCGAGCAGGGCGTCGCCCACGATCCCGCGGCAACCGAGCGCCTGTGCGGCCGTCCCGACATCCGTGCGTATCTTCGTGCGTCGTGCGTCGAAGCCGGCGAGAACCTTGCCGCGCTGCTCGAGCAGGGCCGCATAGTCGGCCGGCGCCGGGAGCGGGAGCGGCGCGGGCGCATGGAAGCGATGGCCCCGGGTTGCATGGCCGGCGCGCGTGTCGAGGAGCGTTGCGGGCAACGTCTCGTCGCCAAAGAGCAGCACGATCCAGTGCACGGGCCGCACGAACTCCGCCTCACCGGCGCCCCAGCGCATGCGCTTCGGGATCGGCAGCTGGTCGAGCGAGGCCTGGACGATGCCCGGCAGCAGCGTCGCGGCGCCGGCGCCCGCCTTGCGCCCCGAGTAGAACAGGAACTCGCCCTTGCCTTCCTTCACGCGCGTCAGTTCGCCGGGCGTCGTGCCGCAGCTCTCGGCGAACGCGCTCGCCGCGCGCGTCGGCCGGCCCGACGCATCGAAAGCCGCGCCCACCGGCGGCCCGCGCCGGCGGATCTCCTGCTCGGGCTGGCGCGCGGCGAGCGCGCCGACGAGCACCGCGAGTCGCCGTGGCGTCGCGTACGAGCGCACCTCGCCGTGCGCGAGGTCCGCCGCCGCGAGGCCGGCGACGACTCCGTCGCGAAAGGCGCGCTCGAGGTCGGGCAGCGCCTTCGGCGGCAACTCCTCGGTGCCGATCTCGACGAGGAAATCCCGCGCGCTCATGCGGCGCCCTTCTTCGGCGCGGGCGCGGGCCTGGCCAGCGGAAAGCCGAGCGCCTCGCGACTGTCGTAATAGGCCTGCGCGACACCGCGCGCGAGCGCGCGCACGCGCAGGATGAAGCGCTGGCGCTCGGTGACGGAGATCGCCTTGCGCGCATCGAGCAGGTTGAACGTGTGCGACGCCCCGAGCACCTGCTCGTAGGCCGGCAGCGCGAGCCGCGCCGCGAGCAGCGCGTTGCATTCGGCTTCATGTTCGTCGAAGCGGCGCAACAGCACCGCGGTGTCGGCGAGCTCGAAGTTGTACTTCGACTGCTCGACCTCGTTCTGGTGGAAGACGTCGCCGTAGGTCACGCGCCCGAGCGGGCCTTCTGTCCACACGAGGTCGAACACGCTCTCGACCCCCTGCAGGTACATCGCGAGGCGTTCGAGGCCGTAGGTGATCTCGCCGGTCACGGGACGGCAATCGAGGCCGCCGACCTGCTGGAAATAGGTGAACTGCGTGACTTCCATGCCGTTCAGCCACACTTCCCAGCCGAGTCCCCACGCACCGAGTGTCGGCGATTCCCAGTTGTCTTCGACGAAGCGGATGTCGTGCACGAGCGGGTCGAAGCCGAGCATGCGCAGGCTGCCGAGGTACAGGTCGAGGATGTCGAGCGGCGAGGGCTTGATGACGACCTGGAACTGGTAATAGTGCTGCAGGCGAAACGGGTTCTCGCCGTAGCGCCCGTCGGTCGGGCGGCGCGAGGGCTGCACGTAGGCCGCGCTCCAGGGTTCGGGGCCGATCGAACGCAGGAAGGTCGCGGTGTGGAAGGTGCCGGCGCCGACCGGCATGTCATAGGGTTGCAGCAGCACGCAGCCCTGCCCGGCCCAGTAGCGCTGCAGGGCGAAGATCAGGTCCTGGAAGGTGCGCGGCGGCGTGCCAATGGGATCACTCATGAATGGCCGCGAAGTATAGCGGCCGGATGAGGTAAGTTGCCGCGAATGAGCCCTGAACCTGCCCGCTGGCCGCGTCTGCTCGCCCCGCTCGACCTCGGCTACGTGCGCCTGCGCAGCCGGGTGCTCATGGGCTCGATGCACACGGGCCTCGAAGACAAGGCGGAAGACTATCCGCGCCTCGCCGCCTACTTCGCCGAGCGCGCCCGCGGCGGCACGGGGCTCATCGTCACGGGCGGCATCGCCCCGAACCGTGCGGGCTGGGTCGCACCGTTCTCGGGCAAGCTGAGCGTGCGCGGGGAGGTGGCCCGGCATCGTCTCGTCACCGAGGCCGTGCACGCCGAAGGCGGCCATGTGTGCATGCAGATCCTGCACACGGGCCGCTATGCATATCACCCGCTGGCCGTGGCGCCGAGCCGACTGCGCGCGCCGATCACGCCGTTCACGCCGTGGGCGCTCTCCGCGCGCGGCGTCGAGCGGCAGATCGCGGCCTTCGTGCGCTGCGCGGTGCTCGCGCGCGAGGCCGGCTACGACGGCGTCGAGATCATGGGCAGCGAGGGCTACCTGATCAATCAGTTCATCGTCGCGCGCACCAACCACCGCACCGACCAATGGGGCGGCGCGTACGACCAACGCATCCGCTTCGCCGTCGAGATCGTGCGGCGCACGCGCGCGGCGGTCGGGCGCGACTTCATCCTGGTCTTCCGCCTCTCGATGCTCGATCTCGTGACCGGGGGCAGCACGTTCGACGAGATCGTGCACCTCGCGCGCGAAATCGAAGCGGCGGGCGCCACGATGATCAACACCGGCATCGGCTGGCACGAGGCGCGGGTGCCGACCATCGCCACCATGGTGCCGCGCGCCGCGTTCGCGTGGGTCACGGCACGCCTGCGGCCGCATGTCTCGCTGCCGCTCATCACGACGAATCGCATCAACGACCCGGGCGTCGCCGAGCGCATCCTCGCATCCGGCGGCGCCGACATGGTGTCGATGGCGCGGCCGCTGCTCGCGGACCCGGAGTTCGTGCGCAAGTGCGCCGAGGGCCGCGCCGACGAGATCAACACCTGCATCGCGTGCAACCAGGCCTGCCTCGACCATGTGTTCGAGAACAAGACCGCGACCTGCCTCGTCAATCCGCGCGCCGCGCGCGAGACCGAGCTGAATTACCGGCCCGCGGCGCGCCGGCGGCGCATCGCGGTGGTCGGTGCCGGCCCCGCCGGGCTCACCTGCGCGACGGTGGCGGCGGAGCGCGGCCACGATGTGGTGCTGTTCGAGCGCGCGGCCGAGCTCGGCGGGCAGTTCAACATGGCGAGGCGCATCCCGGGCAAGGAGGAGTTCAACGAAACATTGCGCTACTACCGCCGCCGCCTCGCGCTCATGCGTGTCGACGTGCGCCTCGGCGCCGCCGCGACCGTGGAGTCGCTCGTGCGGGGTTTCGATGCCGTCGTGCTCGCGACCGGCGTGTCACCGCGACGCCCGTCGATTCCGGGGCTCGATCACCCGAAGGTGCTGAGTTATGTCGACGTGCTGCTGCACGACGCGCCGGTCGGCCGCTGCGTCGCACTGATCGGCGCCGGCGGCATCGGCTTCGATGTCGCGGAATTCCTCGGCCACCCGCAGGACATCCGCCCGAGCCTCGATGTCGACGACTTCCTCGTCGAGTGGGGCATCGACCGGCAACTCGCGGGCCGGGGCGGGCTCGCGGGCGGACCGCTGCCGCAGGGGGCGAGTCCGCGCGAGATCTGGCTCCTGCAGCGCAAGGTCTCGAAGCCGGGCGACGGCCTCGGCAAGACGACCGGGTGGATCCACCGCACCACCCTGAAGCGCCGCGGCGTGCACATGCTCGCCGGTGTGACCTATGAACGCATCGACGACGCGGGCCTGCACATCACGAACGGCTCCGAACGGCGCGTGCTCGCGGTCGACAACGTGGTGATCTGTGCGGGCCAGGAGCCGCAACGCGCACTCGCGGCACCGCTCGCGGAGCGGGGTGTCGAGGTGCACCTGATCGGCGGCGCCGATGTCGCCGTTGAACTCGATGCGAAGCGGGCGATCGACCAGGGGGCGCGGCTCGCCGCGGCGCTGTGAGGCGCGCGTAGCGCCGGCTATTCGATCGTCAACCGCAGCACGTCGCCCACCCGCTCCCGCGCGACGTCGTCGGCGTAAAACGGCAGGCGCATCCACCGCTTGCCGGTGTAGAGCGGCAACTGGTCGAAAGAATACGGCGAGTCGGGTTGCGACGACTGGCCATACACCATCATCGCCTCGGCCACCGGCCCGCGATCATCGAAGGTCACGGTCTGTATGTAGCTGCTGCCGAAATCGATCTGGTAGCCGCCCGACTCGAGCGGCCCGCGTTCCGCGGTCTCGACCTTGTTCAGCACGCCCTCGAATTCCGGGCCGCCGTGCAGGCCGACGACGCCGTGGGCCGTCGTGTAGGTCTGCACGTCGCCGAGCGGCGCATCCAGCGTGAACCCGGCGGCGCGCACTGTCGCGACAGCCTTGTCCAGGGCCTCGAGCAGCGCCGTGCGCACGGCCTGCTTGCCCGTGTCGAGCCCGGCGGGCGTGTTCACGGGGTCGGCCGGATCGAACGGCGTGCGCCAGACACCCTCGATGCCGCCCGCAATGCGCCACCATTCCCGGAACAGATGCTCGCCCCGCGACCCGAGGTTGTTGCGCCGGTCCCAGGCCGCGAGCACGGCGCAGCCCTCGCGTCCGGCTTGCGAGGTCGCCGCGCGGCAGAGCGGCAGGAAATCGTCGAGTACCAGCCACGCCGCGTGATTGCGGTTCGCGAACAGCATCGACTGGATCTCGGCGATGCCGACCTTCGAGTCGGCCGCGAAGCCATCCTCGCCCGCGAGGCGCCGTTCGATCTCGTGGAGCCCCGAGCGCGTGCGCAGGCTCTGCGGGTAAGCGGTCCAGCCGACGAGCGGCGAGATGTCCGGCCAGCCGATGCCCGGGTTGCTCATCCAGAAGCTGTCGTTGCTGTTCTGTACCCAGTCGCGACGCACCGCGACCGGCATGCGTTCGATCGGCATCCAGCCCGGCACCGGGGAGGACGGATCGCGGTGCCAGTCACAGCTGCTACGGGACCCGTCGAGCACCGTGAGGTCCGCAGCCTTGAACAACGCGGCCGCCGCCTTCGACGGGGCGCAGCGCGCCAGCTGCGCGGCGTCGATGTCCGGCACCACGCTGACATCGGCATACATCGCGTTGCCGTCACGATCCGCGGCGATGGTGTTGACCCAGGGCACGCCGAGCCTGGCGAGCGTGGCGCGCATGTCCCCTACGCTGTGGTCGCGGTTGAAACCGAGCCAGATGTCCATGGCGCGCACGTTCAGCGTGTTCGCGTCCTTCAGCGCATAGGCCCGTGTCGCGCTCCAGCCGAGGCCGGCCCGCGGCACCACGAGCACCGGCCCGAACCGTGTCTGCCAGACCGTGTGCTGGCGCGACTGCACGGCGCCACCGGCGTCGATCGCCTCATACGTGACGCGCCGCGGCGTCATCGGTACCGGCTTGCCGTCGAGCAGATAGCTGTGCGGGTCTCCCGGCGCGAGTTCGAGTTCGTAGAGGGTGAACCGCTGGCCGGTGGAAACCGTATGTGTCCACGCGACATCACGGTTGAAGCCGATCTGCACGGCGGCGGTGTGGCCGATCGCGGCGCCCATGACATCGAGCTTGCCCGGAATGGTGAGGTGCATCTGCCAGAAGCGATTGACGCCGCTCCACGGAAAATGCGGGTTGCCGAGCAGCACCCCGCGACCGTTGCGCGTCACGTCCGCGCCGAATGCCCAGCCGTTCGATCCGAGCAGGGGCTCGCTCAGGTGAAAGCGTTCCAGCGCGGCCACGGCCTGCGAAACGGCGGGCTGCGAGGCGACCGGGCCCGTGCCGTCGGGTGCCGCCGCCGCCACGATCGCGTCGGCGAACAGCGCGACGCCGAGCTGCACCATCGTCAGCTCCTGCAGGCGCAGGTAATCCGCTGGCGTCATCGGCCGTACCCACGCCATGCCGTGGCAAGGCGCCGGAAGGTGCGCCGCATGGTCCCGCAGGTAGCGGTTGTAGCCCTCGATGTAGCCGCGATAGGCGGCGCGCGTGTCGGCGCTCGCCGTCGCGAGCGCGGCCGCGAGCGCCGCGTCGTCCATGTGGCTGCGGACGAAAATGTCGATCTGCTCGTTCGGCAGCACGCGCAATCCGAGCAGCGCCTCGCCTTGCGGGCCGAAGTAACGCGAGCGCTCGCCGCGCACCGTGACCAGCTGGTTCGCGGTCTGGCACACGTTGTCCTGCGCATGCGCGTACGCGACACCGTAGGCGAGGGATTCGTAGTCCGGTGCCTCGATGTGCGCGATGCCGTGCGCGGTGCGCTGGATCTGTACGCTCCGGGCCGGCTGCGGCAGCGTGCTGCAGCCGGCGACCACGGCTGCGAGTGCGGCCGCGGCGCAGGCCACGGCGCGACGCAACGGCAACACCGTCACCGCAGAGCGCCCCGGCGCGCTCAGTGGAAATTCCAGACGAGCTTCAGGCCATAGGTTCGCGGCATGCCCGGGAGTTTCGCGATGGTGCCGAAGAAGTCGCGCAGTTCGTCCGTGGGGTCGGTTTCGTCGGTGAGGTTGTGGCCCCAGGCGTAGACCTCCCACGTGTCGTTGTCCGACAAGAGGCCGATGCGCGCATTGAGTTCCGTGCGTGCGTCGAGCCAGCCGAAGGGAATCGTGCCGGGATAGGCGCTGTTGTACGCCGTCTGCTTGACGTTGTCCGCCGTCGTGAAATACCCGTCGGTGTGCGTCACGTCGCCGCGCACCAGCAGGGTCGACCGCAGCGCCGGCACCGGCTGGCGCCACGTCGCGCCGGCCGCGTAGGTCAGCTCCGGCGCGTTCGTGAGGTCATTGCCCGATACGTCCGTGCCGCCGCTGCCGCCACCGGGGAAGCTGTCGAACTCCGCCTTCAGCAGGCCGAGGGAGGCTTGCAGCGTGAAGGCCTCGGTGACGCGGAAGATGGTCTCGGCCTCGAAGCCACGGGTCTCGACCTTCGCCGCGTTGTTGATGCGGATCGACGTGCGCCCGCCGCCGAGGTCGACGAACTGGTTGACCTGGTAGTCGTCGTAGTTCGCGATGAACGCGGCGAGATTCACGGACAGCCGGCCGTCGAGGTACACGCCCTTCAGCCCGAGCTCGAAGCTGTCGACCGTTTCCTTGTCGAACTCGAGTCCCTGGTTCGCCGCGAGCTCGTTCTCGTTGATGTAATCGAGGTTGAAGCCGCCGCTCTTGTAGCCCGAGGCGTAGCGCGCGTAGACATTCGAGTCGGCGGTCAGCGCGTAGGTCAGGTTGACGGCCGGCGCGAAGAAGTTGTCGGTGCGGTCGTTGATCAGTGGCGAGGGGTTCAGCGGGTCGGCGCCGGTCGAGCCGATGTTGAAGATGCCGGAGTTGCGCCCGTCGAGCAGCCAGTCGACATCCTTCTCCTCGGTGGACCAGCGGAAGCCGAAGCCGAGCTTCCACCGTTCGGCCATCTGCCAGGCGCCGTTGAAGTAGGCCGCGTAGCTCTTCGTCGTGACCCCGCCGCGGTTGAAGACCTTCGACAGCGGCGGGCCGAAGCCGATCAGCTGCGAGACGAGGGCATTCGGCAGCGCGGGGTACGGCGGCAGCGGCGGGGTCAGCGCGCCCGACATGTACAGCGGCCCGATGAAGTAATCGACGAAATCGTTGCCGAGGATCACGTCGCGGTTGGTTTTCGCCTTCTGGTGGTAGTAGTAGAGGCCGCCGGTGTAGCTGAACGCACGATCGGTCGCGGAGATGAACTGCAGTTCCTGCGACAGCACGTCGTATTTGTCGGTGTATTCGATCGAGACAATGTCGACCGGCGAATAGTCGGTCGCGTTGCTGTAGATCGCGTCGGTCGTCCGATAGCCGGTGATGCTCTTGATCGTGTGCCCGCCGTTCAGCTCGTAGGCGAGATCCAGGCTGCCGCCATACACGTCGCGCTTGTCGTTCGGATCGAAGCTGAACGCGACTTCGCCCATCTCCGGGGCGACCTGCACCGGCCGCATCCCGAGCATGTCGGTGATCGGATCGCCGACCACGATGCGCCCGTCGCTGTTGAGCCCGTCGAACGAGGCGTTGACCTCGAACCGGTCGTTCGGGCGGATCCGCAACTGCGCCCGGTACGCGAGCACATCGCGCTCGTTCAGGTCGTTGGCGGTGACGATGTTGCGCACGTAGCCGTCGCGGTCGGTCTTCGCGACGGTGAATGCGCTGCTCACGGTATCGCTGATCGGCAGGTTGAGGAAACCCTGGATCTGGCGGTAGTCGAGGTTGCCGATATCGACGCTGGCGCGGGCGCGCAGGTCGTCGTCCGGCTTCCTCGTGATCAGGTTGATGGCGCCGGCGACGGTATTCTTGCCGAAGAGCGTGCCCTGGGGTCCCCGCAGCACTTCGACGCGCTCGAGGTTCAGCAGCTCCTGGTTGATCGCGGGCGATTGGCCGACATAGACGCCGTCGATGTACACGCCGACGCGCGAATCGAAACCGATGTTGCGGCTCTGGGCGCCGACGCCACGGATCGTGACGGTCGACCGGAAATCGTTGCCGGTCGAGATCTGCATGTTCGGGATGTAGCCCGACACTTCCTTCAGCTCGTGTACGCCCGTCTGCTCGATCGAGTTGGCGCTGAACACGGAAATGGCGACCGGCACGTCGACCAGGCGCTCGGTGCGCTTCTGCGCGGAGACGACGATTTCCTCGAGCGCGAGCGAATCGTCCTGTGCGCCGGCGCTGAAGGGGGCGAGAAGCAGCGCTGCCGCAATCGCGGCGCCACTTCGCGGCAGCCGGCGGGGTGCGCGCATCATCCCGGCCTGTCGAACATCGCAACCCGCAACTCGTTGAAACATCGCCGATCTCCCCGGAAGCCCGACATAGTGGCAAAATGGTATGACCAGTCGAAGGCCCGGTCAATGTCCGGCGATACATGAAACAGCACACTGCCGATATCGCGCCGAAAATAGCCCCCGTCATCAAGCGGGAGGCCTTGCCGGAACAGATCGTCCGGCAGCTCGTCGGCTTGATGAAAGCCGGTTACCTGAAGCCCGGCGATCGCCTTCCGGCCGAGCGCACGCTCGCCGAGGAACTCGGCGTGGGCCGCCCGACCTTGCGCGAGGCCTTGCGTGCGCTGCAGTTGCTCGGCGTGCTCGACATCCGGCACGGCGGCGGCGTGTTCGTCGCGCAGCGCGAGCCGGACGCGTTGCCCGGGCCGCTGCGCCTGTTCATCGACCTCGATGACCACCGGCTCCGGACCATACTCGAAGCGCGCAAGGTCATCGAGGGGGCGCTGCTCGCCTTCGTCGCCCCCCGCATCGACGAGCACGCGATCCACCGGCTCGAGGCCAATCTCGCGCAATTCGCGGAGGCCATCCGCACGCCACGTGGCGAACGGCCCGACGCGGCGCAGGTCGCCGCGCTCGCGGAGGAGTTCCGGGCGATCATCGAGTCGGCCGCCGGCAATCCGATCCTGACGCGCGCCGTGGAGAACCTGAGCCACCTGAGCGCCGCGACCCGGCAACGCCTCACCACGGCTGTCCAGCTCGCGCCCGTGCTCGGAAGTCACCGGCGCATCGTCGAGGCCCTCCGTCGACACGACCCGGCCGCGGCGCAGGCGGCGATGGAGGCGCACATCGATTACCTCGGCGAAATGTGTGGCGTGGCGCCGCCCGCGACGGTCCATGCGTAAGTCGACGCGACGGGCCTGGCTGGCCGGCGGTGCGGCGGTTGTGGCCGCGGCTGGCGCCGGCCTGTGGTGGTCGCGGACGCGCAAGCCGCCGCTCGGCATGGCGCTGCCGGACTCGCTGCGTCGCCGCGGCGCGGCACTGCTCGCCGAATACCCGAGCGTCGACGTGCACGGCCATCCGGGGCGGTCTTTCCTGGTCGGCGCGCGGCCGGACAGCCTGCTGATCCGCCTGATGCGCGACGGCTTCGAGGCCGACCGCATCGCCGACATGCGCCGCGCGCACGTGACGGCGAGCCTCTTCTGCGCCGTCGCGGACTTGCCGCTGCTCGCCGTGGAAGGCGGCGGGTTGCGCGCGGTGCGCGAGTTCGACGACGGCGAGGCGTGGCGCGATTTCAACCGGCAGTTCGCGCAGTTGCGCAGCATCGTCGATCGCGGTCTGGTGAGGCCCGGGCTGACCCCCGAGGACATCCGCGCGGCCCATCGCGCGGGGGAACGCGTCGCGATCCTGTGCAGCGAAGGGGGCGATTTCATCGAGGATCGCGTCGAGCGCCTCGCGGAGATGCACGCCGCGGGCCTGCGTTCGATCACGCTGGTGCACTACCACGTCAATCGGCTCGGGGACGTGCAGACCGTCGCCCCGGTGCACCACGGCCTGACGCCATTCGGCAGGGAAGTCGTGCGCGAAATGAACCGCCTCGGCCTGATCATCGACGTGGCCCACGCGACGCAGGCGACCTGCGCCGACGTCGTGGCCGAATCCAGGGTGCCGGTGATGCTTTCGCACAGCGACCTGCAGAGTGTCGCGGCGCCCTCGCCGCGCCTCATCTCGACGGAACATGCGCGGCTGGTCACCCGCGCCGGCGGCCTCATCGGTGCGTGGCCGGCTGGCATCGGCAGCACGACGCTCGCGGATTTCGTCGGCCAGGTCCTGGCGCTGGTCGACGCGGTCGGCGTCGAGCACGTGGCGATCGGCACGGACATGGACGCCAACTACAAGCCCGTGCTGACCGACTACACGGATTTCCCGTTACTTGCGGCAGCGCTGCTCGCGCGCGGGATGGGCGAACCCGAGGTCGCGAAAGTGCTGGGCGGCAATTTTCTGCGGCTGTTCGGGGACGTGACGACTGCGTGACGGCGCCTGCCCGCGCGGGCGCGCCGGTCGCGTGCTGCGCTAGGCCGCCGCGGCCACGGCGCGTGGCGGGAACGCGAGCCAGGCCTTGGCCTTGTAGTCGTACAGCGCGCACTTGCGCGACAGTTCGCGCAGGTGCTTCCAGCCCGCGACAGTCGCCTTCGCGCTCGCCACGCCGTGCGCCATCAGGCGCTGGGTGGCGGCCTTGAGCCGGTAGTTCGGCACGAACGGGTCGTAGTGGTGGGCCCGGTGCAGCATGATCCCGTGCAGCAGCTTCTCGAGGCGCAGCGGGAAGTGGATGTCGCGTGTCAGGTCGTCGACCTTGCGCAGGCGCATCCATTCGGGACGCTTGTCGAACCACACCGTGTCGGGCCCCGTGTGGTGCACGAAGATCACGGTGCCCATGATGTAGTTCCACAGCAGGAACGGCAGCACGCCGCCGAACAGCGCGAGCAGCCACCAGGGTTGCTCCGTGACATACGCGATCGCGATGAGGAACGCGAGATATCCGACGCCGAAGGTGACCGCGAGCACCGAATCGGCGATGAACACCTTGCGGCGTGATCCGATGTGCTTGCGCGTCGGGAACACGAGCTTGTTCCACCACAGCTCGACGAGATAGTAGAGCCCGAATCCCCACACCGAGCGATACAGGCGCTCGAGCCGCTGGCGCCACTTCGGCAGCGCGGCGAACTCCTCGGGGCTGAACGGCACCCAGACCTGATCACGACCCTTGAGGTTCGCGAAGCCGTGGTGGGCGACGTTGTGGCCGACGTGCCAGAGGCTGTACGTGGTGAGCGTCGGCAGGAACACGAGCCGCCCGACCCACGCGTTCACTTTCCCGCTCTTGAAGAGGCTGCCGTGACAGGCGTCGTGTCCGAGCACGAACAGGCGCGCGAGGATGACCGCGAGCGCGAGCGTGCACGCGATCTTGGCCCACAGGGGCAGCAGGATCACGCCGGCGATGCTCGCGGCGAGCAGCACGAGATCGATCGAGACCTGGACGGTCGAGCGCACCGCGCAAGGCGCGCGCTCGGGGGCGGTGATGCCGGCGGCCACGTGTCAGTTGCTCCGGGGACGGGTGCGACGGCGCCCGATGATACAGATTCTCATCCGCGGGGGAAGAACGTGTTTCCCGGTATTTCATGCCGGCCCACACCGCCGGCGGGCAGGCCTACGCGCGCAGGGCCGAGGGGCGGCGCCGGTAGCGCGGCTTCGGGACATCCCCGTACTGCGCGACCGCCTCCTCCACCGTGAGCCGGAACGGGTCGCGGACCGTTACGCTGCCATAGACGGCGCCGTCCTGCAGGTCCTCGGTCAGCAGCAGCACGCAATGCTGCACTTGCGCCGCCGCGACGATCAGGCTGTCCCACCAGCTCAGCTTGAACCGCGCTTCGATCTGCCTCGCGCCTCGAAGGACCCCGGCGTCGATCGGCAGCGGCTCCCAGGCAAGGAAAGACTCCGCGTCCGCCCAGGCCTCGTCCCTGCTCAATGGATGTGAAAGTCTGCGCGTCGCAATGACGTAAAACTCCGAGAGCGCCTGTGTGCTCGTGCGCCCCAGTCCCTCGCGCCACAGCCGCTCGATCCACTGCTGTGCCAAGGCCTGCTTCGACCCGTCCGCCGGATCGCGTGAGTAAACAAAGACGTTAGCGTCTACGAAGCACGGGCCGGTCATAGAGTTCCTCCCGGGTCGGGTAGCGTTCGCCGGGATTCGACAACGGGTGGGAAGGCTTCCTCGCAAAATACGCCCGCATCGCGGCCTGGTAGGCGTCTGATGAGCGGTGTTTTTCAGCGATCAGCTCGGAGACCCATCGCGAGACGCTGATCTGTCGCTCGGCCGCCAAGCGGCGCGCCCAGTTGGCCGTATCGTCGTCGAGGCTGATCGTAATGTTGCGCACCCGGGAAGTTTATCACTAAATCAGTGACTGAGACATGTCCACTGGGCAAACCAGAGGGACTGCACGGTTTCAGTGCGCGGACGCCGGTATACGCACTATTATTGTGCGTCAGTATCACCCCACATCGCGTAACCCGCTGATTTCCAATATCCCCGATCATTGGCACACTCCGTGCACTGAAAGCGTGCGTTTCCAATATCCCCTTGCGGAGAGACCTGCATGACCCCGAGCGACGTCCTGAAACTGATCAACGAAAAGGAAGTGCGGTACGCCGACCTGCGCTTCACCGACACGCGCGGCAAGGAGCAGCATGTGACCATTCCGGCGAAGCTCGTCGACGAGGACCTGTTCCGCGACGGCAAGATGTTCGACGGCTCGTCGATCGCCGGCTGGAAGGGCATCAACGAGTCCGACATGATCCTCCTGCCCGAGGCGGGCACGGCGGTCATCGATCCGTTCTACGAGGAATCGACGGTCAACCTGCGCTGCGACGTGATCGAGCCCGCGACGATGCAGGGCTACGAGCGCGATCCGCGCTCGCTCGGCAAGCGCGCCGAGGCGTATCTCAAGTCGACCGGCATCGCCGACAAGGCGCTGTTCGGACCCGAGAACGAGTTCTTCATCTTCGACAGCGTGCGCTATCGCAACGAGTTGCACGGCTGCTCCTACGAGATCGATTCGGTGCAGGGCGCCTGGAACACGAACACCGCTTACCCCGAGGGCAACAAGGGCCACCGCCCGGGCGTCAAGGGCGGCTACTTCCCGGTGCCGCCGGTCGATGCGTTCCAGGACATCAGGAACGCGATGTGCAACGCGCTCGAGGAGCTCGGCCAGACGGTCGAGGTGCACCACCATGAAGTCGCGACCGGCGGCCAGTGCGAAATCGGTGTGGGCGCAGGCTCGCTCGTCGCCAAGGCCGACGCCGTGCAGATCCTGAAGTACGCCGTGCTCAATGTCGCGCACGCCTATGGCAAGTCCGCCACCTTCATGCCAAAACCGCTCGTGGGCGACAACGGGTCGGGCATGCACGTGCACCAGTCGCTGTCGAAGGAGGGCAAGGCGCTCTTCGCCGGCGACAGGTACGGCGGCCTTTCCGACCTCGCGCTCTATTACATCGGCGGCATCATCAGGCACGCCAAGGCGATCAACGCGTTCACCAATGCGGGTACGAACAGCTACAAGCGGCTCGTTCCGGGCTTCGAAGCGCCGGTGATGCTGGCGTACTCGGCGCGCAATCGTTCCGCGTCGATCCGCATTCCGTGGGTGTCGAACCCGAAGGCGCGCCGCATCGAAGTGCGCTTCCCGGATTCGTCGGCGAACCCCTACTTCGCGTTCGCCGCGATGATGATGGCCGGCCTCGACGGCATCCAGAACAAGATCCACCCGGGCGATCCGGCCGACAAGGATCTCTACGATCTCGAGCCCGAGGAGGCGCGAGGGATTCCGACCGTGTGCCACTCGCTCGACATGGCGCTCGAGCACCTCGACAAGGATCGCGAGTTCCTGACGCGCGGCGGGGTATTCACGAACGACCTGATCGACGCGTACATCGGGCTGAAGGACCAGGAAGTCACGCGCTTTCGCATGTCGACGCACCCGATCGAGCTCGACATGTATTACAGCTGCTGATGGCGGGGCCCGAACGGTGTCCCGGTTGACGGGACAGGGGCGGCAGGCGGCGGTGCTCGCAGGGGCGCCGTCGCCGATGCCGCAGTCTGTGACCGCCGTTTGGTGCGCGGCGTCGGTGCGGGCTATGCTGGCCCGGTATGCGACGCCTCGCATTTACCTTAATGCTGCTCATGGCCGGCGTGGCTTCGGCCGGCACGATCTACAAGTGGGTGGACGCGCAGGGCACCATCCATTACTCGAGCCAGCCGACCCCGGGCGCCACCGAACTCCAGATCGATTCGGCGCCGCCCCAGGGCGCCTCGCCGGCGAGTACGCCGGTCCCCGCGCCGGCGACCGCCGCGGCCCCGGCCGAGCCGTTCAAGTACACGAGCTGCGCGCTGACGAAGCCGACGAACGACCAGGCGCTGCCGAATGCGTTCTCGGTCCCGGTCGCGTGGCGCGTGGAGCCGGCGCTGCGGCCGGGCGATCGCGTGACCCTCGCGCTCGACGGCGCCCTGCAGGCGGGTGTATCGCCGACCGCGACGAGCTTCACGATCACGCCGATCGCTCGCGGCACGCACACGCTGATGGTGAGCGTCGTCGATGCCAACGGGCGCGGCCTGTGCCAGTCGCCTGCCGTCACCTTCCACGTCATGCAGCCGTCGCTGCTGTCGCCCACGCGACGAGTGCCGCCACCGCGCCGCTGAGCGTTCGCCGCGGGATCGCCGCCCCGGGGACACCCGATGGCTGCTGAGTTCTCGCCGCTCGCGCACTTCGATCCCGCCGACCTGCTCGATGCGCTCGCGACCGGCATCGTCGTGCTCGACCGGCAACTGTGCGTCACTTATGCGAACGTCGCGGCGCAGGACCTCCTCGGCGTGGGTTTCGCGCGGGCGCGCGGCCGCCCCTTCATCGCGCTGCTCGCCGAGCCGAACGGGCTCGACGAGCTGTTGCGTCGCGCGGTGGCGCACAGTGAGGCCTTCGCCGACCGGGAGCTCGCGCTGCGCCCCGCGGGCGCCGCCCGCGAAGCGCGCATCGTCGACCTGACCGTCACGCCGCTCGAGGGCACGGTGACGGGCTCGCACCTGCTGCTCGAACTCGCCGATGCCACGCAGCGCCAGCGCATATCCCGCGAAGCCGACCTGATCGCGCGGCTCGACGGCAGTCGCCTGATGGTCCGGCAGCTCGCCCACGAGATCAAGAACCCGCTCGGCGGCCTGCGAGGGGCCGCACAGCTGCTCGAGCGCGAACTCGAGCAGCCCGGGCAGCGCGAGTACACCGGCGTCATCATCCGCGAGGCCGATCGGCTGACCGCGCTCGTCGATTCGATGTCGGGCTCGATGCGGCCACCGCAGAAGGCGCCGACGAATGTGCACGAGCTGTGCGAACACGTCTTCACGCTGCTGCGCAGCGAGGCCCGCTCCGCGGTGCTGCTCGAGCGCGACTACGACCCGAGCCTTCCCGATGCCGTGCTCGACCGCAACCAGGTGATCCAGGCACTGCTGAACCTCGCTCGCAACGCGCTGCAGGCGGTCGGCGAGCGCGGCCGCATCCTCTTGCGCTCGCGGGCGCTCGCGGGTGCGAGCATCGGGGCGACACGCCATCGCCTCGTCGCGTCCCTGCAGGTCGAGGACAACGGACCGGGCGTGCCGGATGCACTGCGCGACACGCTGTTTCTGCCGCTCGTGACCGGGCGCGCCACCGGCACCGGACTCGGCCTCGCCGTGGCGCAGGAGATCGCGACGCGCCACGGCGGCATCGTCGAGTTCGACAGCGTGCCGGGGCGCACCGTGTTCACGCTGCTGCTGCCGATCGTGGAGGCGGCGTGAGCGCGCGCGCGCCCGATGTGTGGGTCGTCGACGACGACGCCTCGATCCGCTGGGTGCTCGAGCGCGCGCTGCGCGCCGGCGGCATGGCGCCGCGCCTGTTCGCATCGGCCGACGAGGCGCTGGCCGCACTGCGCACCGCGGCGCCCGATGTGCTGATCACCGACATCCGCATGCCGGGATCGAGCGGCCTCGACCTGCTGCAACGGGTCGAGGCCGACTGGCCGGCACTCTCGGTGATCGTCATGACGGCGCACGCCGATCTCGGCAGCGCGGTATCCGCGTACGAAAGCGGGGCGTTCGAGTACCTGCCGAAGCCGTTCGATGTCGATCACGCGGTCGAACTCGTGAGGCGGGCCGTGCGCTCGCGCGAGGCGCGCGAGTCCGGTGCAGCGAACGTGCCGCGCATCCCGGAGCTCCTCGGGCGCGCGCCGGCCATGCAGCAGGTGTTTCGCGCCATCGGGCGCCTCTCGCGATCGAGCGTCAGCGTGCTGGTCACCGGCGAGTCGGGCACGGGCAAGGAGCTCGTCGCGCGCGCGCTGCACGAGCACAGTCCGCGCGCGGCGCGGCCGTTCATCGCCCTCAACACGGCGGCGATCCCGTCGGAGCTGCTCGAGTCGGAACTGTTCGGCCACGAGAAAGGCTCGTTCACCGGCGCCGATGCGCAGCGCCGCGGCCGTTTTGAACAGGCGGACGGCGGCACATTGTTCCTCGACGAGATCGGCGACATGTCGACACCGCTGCAGACCCGCCTGCTGCGCGTGCTCGCCGAGGGCGAGTTCTATCGCGTCGGCGGCCAGGCGCCGGTGCGGATCGATGTACGGGTGATCGCCGCGACCCATCAGGACCTCGATGCGCGCGTGCGCTCGGGCCAGTTCCGCGAAGACCTCTATCATCGGCTCAACGTGATCCGGATCGAGTTGCCGCCGCTGCGCGCGCGACGCGAAGATGTACCGACCCTGCTCGCCCACTACCTGCAGGTCGCCGCGCAGGAACTCGGCGTCGATCCGAAGACGCTGTCCGCCGCTGCGATGGCCCGGCTCGCCGACTGGGATTGGCCGGGCAACGTGCGCGAGCTCGTGAACCTCTGTCGGCGCCTCACCGTGCTCGCGCCCGGCGCGGAGATCCATGGCGACGACCTGCCCGTCGAGATGCGCGGCGCTCCCGCCGCGGCGCGCGACGATCACTGGATTGCGGCGCTCACTGCGTGGGCCGCACGACAGCCGGCATCGGGCGGTGAGGCGTGGCTCGATGCCGCGTTGCCGGCCTTCGAGCGTGCGTTGATCGAGGTCGCGCTGCAGAAGACGGGCGGACACCGGCAGCAAGCGGCGAAGCTGCTCGGCTGGGGCCGCAACACGCTGACGCGCAAGCTCCGCGACCTCGGGTTGGACGAGGGCGAGCGGCCACTATAATGCGTGCACATGGAACACGTGCCCGCACTGCTCGATCAGGTCATCCTCGGTAACACGCTGCGCGCGTGGGGAATGGCCGCGCTCGCATTCGCATTCACGTTCATCGTCGTGCCGGCGCTGCGCCGCTTCGCCGGGAGCCGGCAGCGGGTCCACATCGAGAAATACCGGGCGCGCGGCGAGGACTTGCCGGCCGGCATCGAGGTGCCGTCGCGGCTGCTGCGCCAGACCTCGCGCCTGTTCCTGCTGACGCTCGCATTGTGGTTCGCGACCCGCATCCTCGCGCTGCCCCCGCCGCTCGACCGCGCCTTCACCATCGTCATCGTCGTCACGTTCTGGCTGCAGGCGGCGCGCTGGGGCGTCGAAGTCGTCCGTATCTGGCTCGACCGGCAGCTGGCAACCGGCGATGCGGCCGACAGCGCCCGCGCGGGCTCGTTCGAGGTGCTGCTGTTCGTCGCGCGGCTCGGCGTCTATTCCTTCGCACTGCTGCTCGCGCTCGACAACCTCGGCGTGCAGATCAAGCCGCTGCTCGCCGGGCTCGGCATCGGCGGCATCGCGATCGCGCTCGCCGTGCAGACCGTGCTCGGCGACCTGTTCGCGTCGCTGTCGATCACGCTCGACAAGCCGTTCGAGATCGGCGATTTCCTGGTGGTCGACGACGTCGCCGGCAGCGTCGAGCGCATCGGCATCAAGAGCACCCGCCTGCGCAGCATCAACGGCGAGCAGATCATCGTCTCGAACGCCGACCTGCTGAAATCGCGCGTGCGCAACTACAAGCGCATGAACGAACGGCGCTACGTGTTCACGGTGGGCGTGACCTACGAGACACCGCGCGAGCGGCTGGCGGAGATTCCGTCGATCATCGAAGCGGCGGTGCGCGCGCAGCCGAAGACCCGCTTCGACCGCAGCCACCTGCTGACGTTCGGCGATTCCGCGCTCAACTACGAAACGGTGTACTACGTGACCGCGCCGGACTACCTGCTGTTCGCGGATACGCAGCAGGCGATCAACCTCGCGCTGCTCGCGGCGTTCGCGGAGCGCGGCATCGAGTTCGCCTACCCGACCCGGCGCCAGATCGTCAGCGCCCCGTCTTGAAGCGGGTCCACATCCGCAGCCGCGCGCGCATGTAGGCGTCGGACTTCATCGGGTCGGGGAACAGGTGCTCACGCGCGTCGCGCGGCGGGAAAACGAGCGGGTCCGCGAGCAGTGCCGGGTCGATGTACCGGCGCGCGGCGGCGTTGGCGGTCGCGAAGCCGGTGGCATTCGTCATGGCGGCCGCCACCTGCGGGTCGAGCAGGTAATCGATGAAGCGGTGCGCATTCGCGACGTGAGGCGCACCGGCGGGGATCGCGAGCATGTCGAACCACACCTGCGCGCCCTCGCGCGGCACCGAGTAGGCGAGGTCGACGCCGGTGCGCGCGCGCCGTGCGCCGGCGCGCGCCTGGAATGCATCGCCGTTGCCCGACAGCGCGAGGCACACGTTGCCGTTCGGCAGGTCGGTGAACTGTCGCGTGTTCGACAGGTAGCGGATGAACGGGCGGATCGCCGCGAGGGCTGCGCCCGCGGCCGCCAGATCGCCGAGGTCCTCGCTGTTCGGGTCGCGCCCGAGCCACGCGAGCACATGCGGCACGACGGCGACGGGTGTATCGAAGAGCACGACGCCACAATCGGCGAAGTGCGCGACGACGCGCGGGTCGAACACCATCGCCCAGCTGTCGACCGGCGCGTCGGCGAGCCGGGCGCGGATCTTCGCGCGGTCGTACATGAAGCCGTTCGTGCCCCACACGTACGGCACGCCGTAATCGGCTCCGGTGCGCGCGAGATCGCGCGCCGCGGCCGCGATCGCCGGGTCGAGGTTCGGCAGGTCCGGCAGCAGGCCGGGATCGATCTTGCGCAAGGCGCCGGCGCGGGCGAGGCGCTCGACCGAGCCCGCGCCGGGCACCACCACGTCATAGCCCGAGCCGCCGGCGAGCAGCTTCGACTCGAGCAGCTGGTTCGAGTCGAAGACGCCGTAGTTCACCCTGATGTGGTGGCGCGCCTCGAAGTTCGCGAGCGTGTCGGCGGCGAGATAACCGGGTGAGCTGTAGACGTTGACGACTGCGCCATCATGCGCCGCGGGCGGCGGGGGCGTGCAGGCGATGAGCAGCGCGAGCGCGCCGCAGGAGGTCGGCAGGCCCGCGGCGCGGTGCATGGCGCTATCCCGATACCGGCGTATCCACGATGTCGCGCCCGGTGCGCAGCGTGCCGACGAGGTCGCGCACGCTCGCGATGCCGTGCGATTGCAGGTAGGCGGCGATACCGGCATTGACCTTTTTGCAGGCCATCGGATCGTAGAAGAGCGCCGTACCGATGCCGACCGCGGTGGCGCCCGCGATGAGGAACTCGATCGCGTCGGTCGCGCTCGTGATGCCGCCCTGGCCGATGATCGGGATGCGGTGCGGGGCGGCCACCTCGTACACCTGGTGCACCTTCAGCAGCGCGATCGGCTTGATCGCGGGGCCCGACAGGCCGCCCTGCACATTGCCGAGGAACGGCCGGCGCGTCGCGGCATCGATCGCCATGCCCATCACGGTGTTGATCACGGCGAGCGCATCGGTGCCCGCCTCGATGCAGCGGCGGGCGTTCTCGCGGATGTCGGTCTGGTTCGGCGACAGCTTGGTGATCAGCGGCTTGCGCGTCACCGCGCGGCAGGCCGCGACGACGCGCCCGGACATCTCCGGCGAATTGCCGAACACGACGCCGCCTTCCTTGACATTCGGGCAGGAGATGTTGATCTCGATGGCATCGATCGGCGAGTCGTCGAACTTGCGCGTCACCTCGACGTATTCGTCGAGGGTGGAGCCCGACACGTTGGCGATGAACCGCGTCTCCGAGAAGTCGAGCCCGGGCAGGATGTGCGCGACGACGTGATCGACTCCCGGGTTCTGCAGCCCGATCGCATTCAGCATGCCCATCGGCGTTTCATAGACGCGGTGCGGCGGATTGCCGGGCCGCGCCTTGCCGGTCGTGCCCTTCAGCACGATCGCGCCGGCGTCGCGGTTCGAGAACCCCTCGATCCGCGTGTACTCCTCGCCGAAGCCGACACAGCCGGATAGCAGTACGACGGGTGAGGCGAAGGCGAGGCCGCAGAAGTCGAGGGACAGGGAATTTGCGGGCGTCTTGGCGGCGGGGGACATTCGATAATTATAGGCCATGGGCTATAAGCTCCCGTATGTTCCACGTGGTGCTGTACCAGCCGGAGATCCCGCCGAACACGGGCAACATCATCCGCCTGTGCGCGAACACGGGCGCGCAGCTGCATCTCGTGCGTCCGCTCGGCTTCACACTCGACAAGCGCTCGCTGCGGCGCGCGGGGCTCGACTACGACGATCTCGCGACCGTGGCGGTCCATGCGGATATCGCCGCGTGTCGCGCGGCGCTCGGCGCGGCGCGCTGGTTCGCCATCGAGACGGGTGGGGAACGCGCGCACAGCGCCGCCGCCTTCCTGCCGGGGGACGCGCTGCTTTTCGGATCCGAGCGCACCGGGCTGCCGGCAGCGGTGCTCGCCGCGATCGCGCCCGGGCATCACCTGTCGTTGCCGATGCGGCCGGCCAACCGCAGCCTCAACCTGTCGAATGCCGTCGCGGTGGTCGTCTACGAAGCCTGGAGGCAATGTGACTATGCATGACAGGCGAATGAACGGCGGCTGGATCGTGGCCGCACTCCTCGTCGGCATGGCGTGCGGCGTCGCCATCGCCGCGACCGGCGCCACGACGTTCGCGTGGCTCGTCGCCGCGCTCGAACCGATCGGCACGCTCTGGCTCAATGCCCTGCGCATGACCGTGATACCGCTGGTCGTCGCGCTCCTGATCACCGGTATCGCATCCGCGGTCGAAACGGCGGCGACAGGGCGGCTCGCCGGCCGCGCGATCGCGCTGTTCGTGGCGGGCTACGTCCTGTCCGTCGTGATCGGCGCCGCCTTCATGCAAGGGACGCTCGCCCTGTGGCCGCTCGACGACGCCGCGCGCATCGCATTGCGCGCCGGCGCCAGCGCCGACACGACGGTCGTACCCGCGATGCCGCCGCCCGGTGAATGGCTCACCGGCCTGATTCCCGTCAACCCGGTCGCGAGCGCCGTCTCCGGGACGATGTTGCCGCTGGTCGTGTTCTCGGTGTTCTTCGGCTTCGCGGCCGCGCGGCTCGCGACGGCGCAGCGGGCGCCGCTGGTCGGGTTCTTCCAGGCGACCGGCGACGCGATGCTCGTGATCGTGCACTGGGTGCTGTGGGCGGCGCCGGTCGGCGTGTTCGTGCTGGCGCTCGGCGTCGGCCTGCGCGGCGGTCTCACCGCCGCGGGCGGCATCGTGTACTACCTCGTGCTGCTGTGCGCCGTCGGCCTGCTGCTGGCGGTCATGGCGTATCCGTGCGCGGTCGCCTTCGGTCGCGTGTCGATCGCGCGCTTCGCGCGCGCGGCGGCGCCCGCCCAGGTGGTGGCCTTCAGCACGCAATCGTCGCTGGCCTCGCTACCGGCGATGCTCACCGGCGCCCGCGAAACGCTCGGCGTGTCCGAGCGCGTGTCGTCGATCACGCTGCCGCTCGCGGTGACCCTCTTTCGCGTGAGCAGCCCGTCGATGAATCTCGCGGTGGTACTGTTCGTCGCGCACGTTTACGGCATCGCGGTCGGCGCGACCGTGCTCGCCGCGGGCATGCTCGTCGCGGCCGTGAACAGCCTGAGCTCGGTCGGCCTGCCCGGGCAGACTTCGTTCTTCACCGGCACGGTGCCGATCGCGCTCGCCATGGGCATGCCGCTCGAGTTGCTGCCGGTCCTGCTCGCGGTGGAAGTGGTGCCCGACATTTTCCGCACGGTCTCGAATGTCACGGCCGACATGGCGGTCGCGGCGATCGTCGAGCGCAGCGAGCGGCGCGCCCTTGCGCTGGATCAAGGCGGGGACCACGGGGATCCCGGTCTGCCGGCTAAGCTATGATGTGGCGGCGCGCGCCGGCCCGGTCCGGCGCCGCCCTGCCCCGTTCGCCACCCATGACAGAGGATTGCGCCGATGGCATTACGCGTCGAAGCCACGCTCTTCGGACCCGACACACAGCAGTATGCCGCCCAGGGCCAGGAGCGGATCACGATCGAGCAGATCGCGCAGCGCGCGAAGCTCCTCGAGGATCTGGGCTTCGATGGGGTCACGACCGCCGAGGCGGGCCACGACGCATTCCTGCCGCTGATGATCGCCGCGGCGAACACGAAGAAGATCACCGTGGGCACGAACGTCGCGGTCTCGTTTCCGCGCAGCCCGATGGTGACCGCGCAGATGGCCTGGGACCTGCAGCATTTCTCCGGCGGGCGCTTCAACCTCGGGCTCGGCACACAGGTGAAGGGTCACAACGAGCGGCGCTACTCCACACCGTGGACGGGTGCGCCGGGGCCCCGCATGCGCGAGTACATGCAGTGTCTGCAGGCCATCTTCGCGAGCTTCCAGGACCCGCAGAAGCCCACGTTCTTCGAGGGCGAGCATTACCGGTTCACGATGCTGCCGCCGTTTTTCAATCCGGGCCCCATCGATCACCCGCACGTGCCGCTGTATGTCGCGGCGGTCAATCCCTACATGGCGCGCCTGTCGGGCGAGCTGTGCGACGGGCTGCGCCTGCATCCGATCGCGACCTTCCGCTACACGCGCGACGTGATCCGCCCCGCGATCGCCGAGGGCGCGGCCAAGGCCGCTCGCTCGCTCGCGGACTTCGATTTCGTCGGTGCGCCCTTCATGGCGCTCGGGCGCGACGAGGCGGAACTCGCGAAGGCGAGGGACAAGCTGCGCAGGCAGATTTCCTTCTACGGCTCGACGCGCTCCTATCACGGCGTGTTCGCGCACCACGGCTGGGAAGATGTGGGCGCGAAGCTCCACCAGCTCTCGGTCGCCGGCAAATGGGCCGAGATGCCCGCGCTCATCACCGACGAAATGCTGGAGGAATGGGCCGTCATCTCCACCTTCGACGGGCTCGCCGACGCGATCCGCGCCAAGGCCGATGGCCTCTACCGCACCATTACCCTCGTGCTGGTCGATGAGGCGCGGCGCGATCCGGACCGCGCCCGCGTGGCCGTCGAACGCCTGCACCAGAAGTGAGTCGCCATGAGTGACGTGACCAGCGAGCGTGACGGCCACGTGGCGACGATCACGCTGAATCGCCCCGAACGCATGAACACGATCTCGCAGCCGATGCTGCTCGCGCTGTCCGCGGCGCTGGTGGCGGCCGGGCGCGACTCCGAAGTGCGTGCCGTGATCATCACCGGTGCCGGCCGCGCCTTCTGCGCCGGGCTCGACCTGCAGGATGCCGCGAGCGACGAAGGCGTCGCGCGTGGCGGCTTCAAGATTGCGCCGTCACTCGAACTGCGGGACTTCCCCCCCATCGTGCTGCACGAGATCGACAAGCCGGTGATCGGCGCGATCAACGGCGGAGCCGCGGGCTTCGGGCTCGATCTCGCACTCGGGTGCGATGTGCGCATCTGCGCGAGCCACGCCCGGCTCGCGGCGGCCTTCACGAAGCGGGGTGTCATGCCCGAAACCGGCGGCACCTGGTACCTGCCGCGGCTCATCGGCTGGTCGAAGACCGCCGAGCTCGTGTTTTCGGGGCGGACGCTCACGGCGGCGGAGGCGCTCGAGCTCGGACTCGTGAGCCGAGTCGTCGAGGCGGGCGACCTGCTGCCGGCGGCCCGCGCACTCGCTGCGGAATTCGCCGGCTGCGCGCCGCTCGCCGTGCAGGCGGCCAAGCGCATGATGCGCGCGGCGCTCACCGAGGGTTTCTCCGCGCACGTCGAGCGGGCCTACCTGCAAACGTTGCCGCTGCTGCAGACGAGCGACTTCCGCGAGGGGTTCAGCGCATTCCTGGAAAAGCGCCCGCCGAAGTTCGAGGGCAGGTAGCGGGCGCGCGGCCCACCCTGCCGGGGCTCACGCATCAAACGCCTGGCGCAGCGTCGGTCTCGGCGCGCACGGGCCGGGTCATCAGGTCGCGCACCACTTCGGCGGCCGGCACGCCGTCGTAGAGCGTGCGGTGGATGCCCTCGACTATGGGCATCGAGACGCCCTCGCGCTGCGCCACGGCGAGCACCGCGCGCGCGGCCGGGTAGCCTTCGACGACCTGGCCGATCGTGCGCAGCGCATCCGGTGCGCTCGCGCCTGCCGCGAGCAGCAGCCCGAACCGCCGGTTGCGCGACTGGTCGTCGGTGCAGGTCAGCACGAGGTCGCCGAGGCCCGCGAGACCCATGAAAGTTTCGGCGCGCCCACCGAGCGCCACGCCGAGGCGCATCATCTCCGCAAGCCCGCGCGTGATCAGCGCGATGCGCGTATTCGCGCCGAACCCGAGGCCATCGGCGAGCCCCGCGCCGACCGCGAGCACGTTCTTGACCGCGCCGCCGGTCTCGACGCCGACGATGTCGGTCGACGTGTACGCGCGGAACTTGTCGGACGAAATATCCTCCGCGAGCCGGTGCGCGAACGATTCGTCGGGCGAGGCGATCGTCATGGCCGTCGGCAGTCCGGCGCCCACTTCCTTCGCGAAAGTCGGGCCGGACAGCACCGCGAAATCCGTGCGCGTGCCGAGCAGCTGGCGGGCCACCTGGTGCGGCAGCAGGCCGCTCGACAGCTCGAACCCCTTGGTGGCCCACGCCAGCCCGGTGCGCGGATCCGCGAGCTGCGCCACCCGCGCGAGCAGTTCGCGAAAGGCGTGGCTCGGCACGACGATGACGGCGTCGCGCGCGCCGTGCAGCGCACGGGCGAGATCGGGTTCGACAGTGAGAGCCGCGGGCAACGGCGCGTCCGGCAGGTAGCGCGCATTGACGCGTTCGCTGCCGATGCGGGCGAGTTGCGCGGCGTCGCGGCTCCAGAGCCGCACGCCGTGCCCCGCGCGCGCGAACTGGATCGCGAGCGCGGTGCCCCAGGAGCCAGCGCCGAGGACTGCGACCGGCGCGCGCGGCGTGGCGGCCGCAGCCACGTCAGTTCTTCGTCGCGTTCTGCCCGTCCGCGACCGAGCGGGCGTACAGCGCTTCGAAGTTCACGGGCGGCAGCAGGAACTGCGGAAATCCGCCCTGTGTCACGAGCCCCGACACCGCGGCGCGCGCGTACGGGAACAGCACGCCGGGGCACACGCTCGACAGCGCGCGCTTCATCTCGTCGTCCGACAGGTTGCGCATCACGAATGCGCCCGCCTGTTTCACCTCGACGAGGAACATGGTCTTGTCGTCCTGCTTGGCCGACACCGTGACGGTGAGCAGCACTTCGCGCAGGTCGTCGCCGAGCACGGTCACCGACGTGTTCAGGTCGAGGTTGATCTGCGGGTTCCAGTTCTCTTCGACGCGCGGCCCCTGCGGAGCCTCGAACGAACAGTCCTTCAGGTAGACGATCTGCAGCGCGAGTTGCGGCGCGGTGCCGTCGCCCGCGGCTGCGGGGGTTTCAATGTTCACGATGGGGATCTCCCGAGTATGGCATCCAGTTTGCCGGCGGCGTCGAGCGCATGCAGGTCATCGGAGCCGCCGACGTGCGTATCGCCGATGAAAATCTGCGGCACCGTGCCGCGGCCGCTGCGGCGGATCATTTCCTCGCGACCGGTCGCGTCGACGTCGATTTCCTCGAACGCCACGCCTTTCGCGGCGAGGAGCTCGCGCGCCTGCGCGCAGTAGGGGCACCAGCCGGTCGCGTACATCACGATCTTCGCTGGCGTCACTTCGTGCCCCGTGTGACCGGCAGGTTCTCGGCGCGCCAGGCGGCGAGGCCGCCGCGCAGGTTCACGGCCTTCTTGAAGCCCTGCGCCGCGAGCTGGCGCGCCGCCGCGGCGCCCAGGCCGCCGCTGTCGTCATACACGACGATCGGCTTCTCGAGGTGCTTCTTCAATGTCTCGGCGGCCTTCAGGATTTCGGCCGACGGCAGGTGGCGCGCGCCGCCGACATGGCCCGCCTCGTACTGTTCGGGTGTGCGGATATCGAGCACGAGCGCGTGCTGGTTCATGAGCCGGATCGCTTCCTGCGGCGACACCGCGGCGTAGGCGTGGGAACGGGCGCGCAACTCGTACGCGATCACCATCACGAGCGCGAGCCCGGTGGCGCCCACGAGCCACGGATGTCGGGCGGCGTACTCGAGCAGCTGTTGCATGGGCGGCGGGAATCTCGGTAAAGGGCCGCGAATTATAGCGGGGGCGCTGCGCTAGACTAGCCTCGATGCGAATTTCCGGGGTTTTGCCGCCAATCTGCACGCTGTTGCTCGCGCTGCTCGCGGCCGGGGCCGCGGGGGCGCAGTCCGCCCGCGAGGCGGCACGGGCCGAGGCCGACCTGAAGGCCGTGAAATCCGAGATCGCGAAGATCGCCAATCAGGTGAAGCGCGACTCGGTCGATCGCAACAAGCTGACCCGCAACCTGCGCGCCGCGGAAGTCTCGGTGGCGGAGGCGCGCGCCGGGCTTGCGCGGCTCAGGCGCGAGCGCGGCGAACGCGCGGAAAAGCGGGCCGCGCTCGCCCGCGACCGGGCCGGGCGCGTCGCGGCGCTCGAGTCCGAGCAGAAGGAACTCGGTGCCGACCTGCGGCGCGCCTACCTGATCGGGCGCGAAGAGCCGCTCAAGCTGCTCCTCAACCAGGAGGACCCCGCCCGTGCCGGGCGCATGTTCGCCTACTACAGCTACTTCGGCCGCGCCCGCGCCGGGCGGATCGCGAGCATCGAGGCGCGCGTCGCGGAGATCGCGGCGCTCGACGCGCAACTCGGCGAGGAGGAAGCGCGGCTCGCGGAACTCGAAGCGCAACAGCGGTCGCAGGTGCAGCGGCTCGAGGCGGCGCGCACCGAGCGTGGTCGCGCGCTCGCGGCGCTCGAGGCCGAGTCGCGCTCGCGCAAGGCGCAGCTCGCGCAGCTGCGCGAGCAGCAGAACGCGCTCGAGAAGCTGGTGCGCGACCTGCGGCGCGCGCTCGAGCAGTATCCGGTCGACGCCAAGGCTGCATTCGCGAAACAGCGCGGCAAGCTCCGGTGGCCCGTGGCGGGCAAGGTCGTCGCGAACTTCGGCGCCGTGCGCGCCGGCGCGATCAAGTGGGACGGCGTCATGATCGCGACCGAGCGCGGGGCGCCCGTGCACAGCATCGCGAGCGGCCGCATCGCCTACGCCGACTGGCTGCCGGGCCTCGGGCTGCTCGCGATCGTCGATCACGGCGGCGGCTACCTCAGCCTGTACGGCCACAACGACCAGCTGTACAAGGCGGTGGGCGAGCGCGTCGCCCCCGGCGACACGATCGCCGCGGCGGGCGACAGCGGCGGCCGCAGCCGGCCCGAGCTCTACTTCGAGATCCGCCGCGGCGGCAAGCCGATCGATCCGCGGCCGTGGTTCAGGGCGGGCGCGCCGCCGTAGGGCGGCGGCCGCAGCCGGCGGACAGCGAGCGGTTCGCGGCGATATGAGCAGAGCCTTTGCCGCGGAAACATCCGCCAGTACCCACGAGTACTTGCAATCGCTCCAGTACCCGAGGATCCCGGGCACCGGGATTGCCAAGGCAATCGTGCGCCCGGCGAACAGGCCGAGGTAGGTGTTTGGTGGCTGCGAGGATCATCGCGAGCATGATCGACGGTGTGATCGCACGCAGCGAAAGCTGGGCGGTCGGGGCCATGGAGCTTCAGGCCGGAAGCGGCTGTTGGCTAACAGGGTGATGCAGAACGCGGCCTTTCGGTGTTTCTGCGATGAGGGATAATCAGGCATCGAAATCTCGAGGGGCCAGGATGTGCGGTGAAGTGGATCCGCAGAGCGCGACGTTCTCTTACGTGGAGCGGAAGGCAAGCGAGCGTTCATGGCGTCTAGTGTGTAGTTAGCCGTCATTGAATAACGTATGCGCAGATTCTCGCTCAGGCAGCCTGACTTCGAAATTCCCGTGACCGGCGGTTTGATGTTTCGATGGTCTGGCATCGACAACGAAATGACGGTTCAACTGGCCTACCAGGAACAGTTTCTCCGCTTCTTTCGGCACCTACTCGAGAATCTCCAGCACAGCTCGGTAGAGAACCCCGCCTGGGCTTCGATGCCACTTTCGCTCTCACTTCGGGCGGGCGCCATCAAAGCTTACGTGCAGTGCGTCGTTTCGATACTCGAGGGCGCGCTAGCTGCAGCAGGCGCACGCGTCGGGCTTCCAGGCGCAAACAATTTTCATCGAATGGCGTATGGGCAGCTGCTCGGCGCTTGGGCGCGAGACAACCAACCGCGTCCTGAGGTCGCGGCCATATGGGACGATCTTCAGTTGCTCAAGAAGTGCAGAAACTTCATTCACCTCGGCAACGCGGCCGCCAATGACGATGCCTACTGGCAATCCATAGTCGAATCCGAACAAGATCTGCTTCAAGCCGCAGATCGAGCCATCGCGCATGTTTCTGCGTTATGCACTCAGCAGAATGGCGGCTGAACAAGACGTTGCCGCGGACGGTGATACGGCGCCGCACTTCACGCGGCGGAATGGCGCAGCTGAACTGTGACGTCGGACCGCTTGATGCTGTAACCTATAACGTTACACTACGCAAGTGATCCGGGGTTTTCGTCACCGCGGCCTGGAGCGATCCTTCCAGTCCGGGGCGAAGTCAGGGATCCACTCGGAGCACGCGGCGCGGCTCAGACTCGTTCTGGGTCGCCAGCCCGCAGCTGTCGCGCCCAAGGACATGAATCTGCCTGGACTCGGGCTTCACGCCCATACGAGGACTATCACTGATATGGCAAGTCGAACGCACAACCCGCCTCATCCCGGGGAGATTCTCCGGGAGCTGTGTCTTAAGCCTTTGGGGCTATCGGTGACGGATGCCGCCAAGGCATTGGGTGTGAGCCGGAAGACGCTCTCGGCAGTTCTGAATGGAAGGGCGGGCGTCAGTCCTGAAATGGCTGTGCGCCTGTCCATCGCCTTCGATACGACGGCGGAGAGCTGGCTGAACCAGCAGATGCAGTTTGATCTTTGGCTGGCAGAAAAGCGCCGAAAGTCACTCAAGGTCTCTCGAGTAGCAGCATAGCGACCTGACAAATCGTGTACGGCGCAAGCGTGGCCGCCCGACGATCTGCCCGCGCTCATCGGCAAAGGTCCTGATCGATGGCCCTCAAGAAATCCCAGCTCTACTCCTCCCTCTGGCAGTCCTGCGACGAACTCCGCGGCGGCATGGACGCCTCGCCGTGCTATGGCGTGAAGGCGCAAGCGCAGGGCGTGCCGCCGGGATACAAGCGGACCGAGGTGGGCGTCATTCCGAAAACTTGGTGTCCGAGGCCACTAAGTGACCACATTGCGTTGCTCTCCGGTCATCATGTCTTGGCACAGTACTGCAACGTCCGCGGTGAGGGGACACCATACCTCACTGGCCCTGCTGACTTTCCGAATGGCCGGATCGAACAAACAAGATTCACGACAAGTCGTACCGCTGCTTTACGTCCACGGCGGACATCCAGCGGTACGTGCATGTCGAGGTGCTCGTGGCGCCTGCGTCGGCATGATTGGCGTTGGCCAGCGCGAGGCCTGCGGCCGTTTGGGCTACGGGGTGAAGGCGCGGCTGGTGAAGCAAACGAAGAGCCCCCAAGTCTGTCTTGCATCATGCCTTTCACAAGGCGCCGCACATTGCCCATGGTAAAGGTTGCCTTTACTATGGCGCGATGATCCGCGTATGCGAAAGGCAGCTGGCCCCATGACCTCCGCCGATCCCGCCCACCGTGCCGGGCGCTACATCCAGCAGTCGGGCGGGTATCGGGCGTTCCTGCCGGCGTCGCTGCCGCCGGACCCGCCCGTTCGCCTGGAGGGCGCGCTCCAGGCGCTGCTCTCCCGAGCGGACCGAGCGCTCGGGCGGCTGGACGGCTCGATCCAGACCTTGCCGCATCCCGACCTGTTCGTTGCGATGTACGTGCGCAAGGAGGCGGTGCTGTCCAGCCAGATCGAGGGCACGCAGAGCTCGCTCGAGGATGTGTTGGCGGCGGAGGCCCGCATTCTGTCGGCGGATCGGCCCGACGACGTGGACGAGGTGTTCAACTACGTGAGCGCGATGACCCACGGGCTGGCTCGGCTGCCGAGCTTGCCGGTGTCGGTGCGGCTGATCCGTGAAATTCACGAGCGGCTGCTGACCGGCGTTCGCGGGCAGCACCGCTTGCCCGGCGCGCTGCGCACCACCCAGAACTGGATCGGTCCCGGCGGCTGCACCCTGGCCGAGGCGAGCTTCGTGCCCCCGCCGCCGCACGAAGTGCCCCGACTGCTGGGTGAGCTCAAGGTTTTCCTGCACGACGAGTCGCCGTTGCCGCTGCTGGTCCGGATCGGCCTGGCCCACGCCCAGTTCGAGACCATCCATCCTTTATCTCGACGGCAACGGCCGCGTCGGCCGTCTGCTGATCACGTTCCTGCTGTGCGAGAAACAGGTTCTGCTGAAGCCGGTGCTGTATCTGTCGCACTACTTCAAGCGCCACCGCCAGGCGTACTACGAGCATCTTCAGGCGGTGCGGGACGAAGGGGCGTGGGAGCAGTGGCTGGCGTTCTTCCTGACAGGCGTTTTCGAGGTCAGTCAGCAGGCTACGGACACTGCCCGCCGTATTCTGGCACTGCGCGAACGTCACCGGCAGCTCATTACCGATGCGTTCGGTCGCGCCGCGGGCAACGGACACCGCGTGCTGGAGTACCTGTATCAGCATCCGATCGTTGCCGTGATCGAGCTGCAGGATCTGATTGAGACCAGCTATCCGGCGGCCAACAATCTGGTGGCCAAGTTCGAGCGTCACGGGGTGTTGCACGAGGCCACCGGCCAGAAGCGCCATCGTCGCTTCATCTATCGCGACTACATTGATCTGTTCTACGACGTGCAGGAGGGAGCAAACGCACAATGAGCAAGGTCGGCCAGCGCGAGATCAAGACCCAACAGCGCGTCATCACCTTCCTGCGGGACGCGCTCGGCTACCGCCGCCAGCTCAGGGCGCTACTCCCTCCGCTGCTCGCCAAATGGGCGCCCGGGATTGGAAGGACAGCGTCCGAGGTTCGGATCAAGAGGATGAAAACGCGCTGGGGAAGCTGCAACACCCCGGCCCGGCGCGTCTGGCTGAACCTGGAACTCATCAAGAAGCCGGTGGGGTGCCTGGAGTACGTGCTCGTCCACGAGTTGGTGCATTTGCACGAACGGCACCACAACGACCGATTCGTCGAGTGGATGGATAGGTTGCTCCCTGCGTGGCGTGTTCATCGTGACGAACTGAACCGCGCGCCGCTCGCACCTGAGGAGTGGACGTACTGATGAAATGAAATGTCCTAACTGCGACTCGATCTGACAGGCGTGCCGCTTGCGCGGCCACCCGACCGCGAACGACCACCCCGCCCGCTTGTGTGCACCCCGTCACACAATTCTGCACGCTTCCCACCGATTTGCGGCTTCGAATCGGCGCGCCCGGGCGGCCACAATGGCGGCGCCGCCCGAACTCGGCGAAACGCCAACTTGATCAACTTCCCCGCGTGGCCTCGTGTGACATGGTGCAGCTTCCGCCAGGGAGGCGGCCGGATGCCTTCGCCCGACGAAAACCCGCGGTCTGGCCAGTGGTCGTCGCTCGAGCCCTATGCACAGCTCGTGCGCTCGCTGCTGCCGCGTACCTCGAGCATCGCGGTGTTCGATGCCCGCGCGCAGCTGCGCTGGTCGAACGATTCGGCGACCTGGCCCGAACTCGTGCACGCGGTCGAGCAATCGGCGCTGGATGCCGCGGCGGATTCCGCCGGCGCCGGCCAGCTGCGCGTGCTCGAAGGCGACGTGCCGCTCTACCTCTGCTGGCTGCGCGACGATGCGGCGCGCGATCTCCTCGCACTCGTCGCGATCCAGGGTCGCGCGAGCCAGGACACCGAGCAGCGCTCCTTCTCTTTCGTGCATGCGCTGGTGCGCCCTGCCCTCGAGTGCCTGCGCCGCGAACTCGTCGCGCGGCACAGCATCGAGCTGCTGTCGGAGAACCTGAGCGCCCGCGATCGCGACCTCGAGCTCGTGCTCGCGGTGTCGGGTCGCGAGGGTGCGCGGCCGGGCGACGACGCCTCGGTGCTGCGCGTGATCCTCGAAAACGCGGTGGCCCACCTCGGCTGCGCGCTCGCGGCGGTGCTCGTGCCGGACAAGAGCCTCGTGCTCTTTCGCATGCCGCGGGAGAACCCCGCCGACGGGCGGCTCCTCGCGCAGACGCATCGCCACCTGCTGTCGCTCGCCCAGGTGCGCCGCGATCCGCTGATCATGAATCGCCTGGCGCAGAATTCGGCGTTCGGCGCGTTGCCCTACAAGATCCTGTCCTGCCCGCTGAACAACGCATCCGGCCGGCCGATCGGCATCTTCGCGCTCTACCGCCACGAGGCGGCGCGCGACTTCACCGATCGCGAGGCGCGGCTCGCCGACGTGCTGTCGCGCAAGGCGTCGATGATCATCGAGTCGAGCTACGACGCGATGACCGGGCTCCTGAACCGCCCCGCCTTCGAGCAGCGCGTCGGCGATCTGCTCGCGCAGAAGGACAAATCGCAGCCGCTCACGGTGCTGTACATCGACGTCGACCAGCTGCACCTCGTCAACGAGAACTTCGGCATGCACGTCGGCGACGTCATGCTCTCGATGCTCGCCGACATGATGCGCCGGCGCCTGCCGCCGGGCGCGGTCGCGGCGCGCATCTCGGGCGATCGCTTCGCCGTCGCGATGCCCGGCAGCATCGAGGCGGCGCTCGAACTCGCGGCCTCGTGGTGCGAATCCGCCGTGCAGCTCGCCGCGGTGCAGGGCGATGAGCGCTCGCGCGCCTCGCTCAGCATCGGGGTCGCCGAGCTCGCGCGCCAGGGCGGCGAGCTGACCCACGCGCTCGCCGCCGCCGAAACCGCCTGCAAGGCCGCGAAGGATCGTGGGCGCAATCGCGCGGAGGCCTACCAGGCGACCGACGAGAGCGTGGTGCGCCGCTTCACCGACATCACCATCGCCGCCTCGCTGCGCGCAGCCGTCGCCGAGGACCGCTTGCGGCTCGATGCCCAGTTCATCCAGCCACTCCACGTCGCGCCCGGCTATCCGCCGCACTTCGAGTTGCTGTTGCGCATGATCGGCGACGACGGCGAAACGGTCGGTCCCGATCGCTTCCTGTCGGCGGCGAACCGGTACCAGCTGATGCCGACCATCGACCGCTGGGTGATCGAGCATGCGCTCGCGCAACTGCGGCCGCACGCGGAGACGATCATCGCGACGCGCGCCGTCTTCGCCATCAACTTCTCGGGCCAGTCGCTGAACGACATCGAATTCGCCGACGAACTGATCCGGCACATCGAGGCGAGCGGCCTGCCGCCCGCGTCGCTGTGCTTCGAGCTCACCGAGAGCGCGACGATCGCGAACCTCGCGCGCGCCGAGGTGCTGATGCGCCGCCTGCGCAAGCTCGGCTGCGGCGTCGCGCTCGACGACTTCGGCACCGGCCTGTCTTCGCTCGCGTATCTCAGGCAGCTGCCCGTGTCGATGCTCAAGATCGACGGCAGCTTCGTGCGCGACATCCTGCACGACACCCGTTCGGAATCGCTGGTGCAGGCCGTGGCGCAGCTCGCACGCTCGATGCAGATGGTGACGGTCGCGGAATATGTCGAGACCGACCCGATCCGCGAACGCATCGCGACGCTCGGCGTCGACTACGGCCAGGGATTCTCGATCGGCCGCCCGGTACCGCTCGCCGAGGTGCTCGCAAACCTCCCGGCCGCGCTCGCCCGGGTGCCCGGGCCCACCCGCGAGGTGGTCGCGGCACCCGCCCCGGGGCTCCACTAGGGGTTTCCCTTTGGCGCCCCTCCCGGAAACTTGCCGCCGACTGCCGGCTGTGTAGTAATCGAGGGATGCGCGTCCGTTCCCGCACGATGCTGGCACTCGCGGTCGGGGCCGTCCTCGGCTTCTCCGCGTCGATGACCGGCAGCGTGCTCGCCGACCGGCGCGACTCCGCCGCAGCGGCCGGTTCGGTGCTGCCCTGGGAAGATGCCCGGCTCCTCGCCGAGGTGCTCGAGCGCGTCAAGCGCGATTATGTCGACGGCGTCGACGACCACGCGCTGATGGACAACGCGATCCGCGGCATGGTGAGCGCCCTCGATCCGCATTCCGCATTCCTCGACGCCGACGAATACGACGAGATTCGCGCGAGCACCACCGGTTCCTATCCGGGGGTCGGCATCGAGATTGCCGCGGAGCCGACCGGCATCAAGGTGCTGCGGCCGATCGAGGGTTCGCCGGCGTATCGCGCCGGGATTCGCGCGGGCGACATGATCGTCGCCATCGACGGCGAGAAGATTGGCCTCGACGTCGACCACGCGATCGAGCGCATGCGCGGGCCGGCGGGCAGCCGCGTCACGCTCACCCTCGCGCGCGCCGGCGCGCCGGCGCCGATCGACGTGCCGCTGCAGCGCGCCCAGGTCGCGGTGCACAGTGTCGAGCACACGATGCTCGAGCCGGGCTACGGCTACGTGCGCATCACCAATTTCAGCGAGACGACCGCGCACGATGTGCATGGCGCGATCGCCGATCTCGAACGTGCGTCCCGCGGCACGCTCGCCGGGCTCGTGCTCGACCTGCGCAACAACCCGGGCGGCGTGCTCGAAGCGGCGGTCGAAGTGTCCGATGCGTTCCTCGACTCGGGCCTCATCGTGGCCGCCGAGGGGCGCACGCCGGATTCACGGTTCCGCATGGAGGCCTCGCCCGGTGACGATCTCGCCGGCGCCGACATGGTCGTGCTGGTGAACGGTGCGTCGGCGTCCGCCGCGGAAATCCTCGCCGGTGCGCTCAAGGACCACCAGCGCGCGTTGCTCGCCGGGCGCACCACCTACGGCAAGGGCTCCGTGCAGACCGTGATGCCGCTTTCGGGTGGCCGCGCGGTGAAGCTCACGACTTCCCGGTATTTCACGCCCTCGGGGGCCTCGATCCAGGACAAGGGCATCACGCCCGACATCGCGATCGACGGCGAGGAAACGACCCCTGATACGGCCGGCGCGGCAGAGGACCGCGAAGTTCGCATCGCGCTCGATGCGCTGAAGTCGCGCAGCCGGCTCGCGCGCGCGGCGCCCTGACCGCACGGCGCCCTGACCGTTGGAATTCCTGCAGTCGCTGATCGACCTCGTGCTGCACCTCGACCGCCACCTGGTCGAGCTGCTCGTGCGCTTCGACGTGTGGATCTACGCGATCGTCTGCCTCGTCGTCTTCGCCGAGACGGGTTTCGTCGTCACGCCGTTCCTGCCGGGCGACTCGTTGCTGTTTGCGCTCGGCGCGCTCGCCGCGGTCGACACGAGCGGCACGCTGACGCTGCAGGCGCTGATCGCTTCGCTCGCCGCCGCGGCGATACTCGGCAACACCGTGAATTACGCGATCGGCCGGCGCATCGGCCCGCCCGCCTTCAGCGGCCGCTACCGGTTCCTGAAGATCGAGTACCTGCGCGAGACGGAAGACTATTTCAACCGCTACGGGCCGATGACGATCGTGCTGTCGCGCTTCGTGCCGATCGTGCGTACGTTCGCGCCCTTCGTCGCCGGAGTGGGCCGCATGCCCTATGGACGTTTCCAGGCCTACAACGTGGCGGGCGGTGCGGGCTGGGTCGTGCTGTTCATCGTCGCAGGCTACCTCTTCGGCAACCTGCCGTGGATCAAGCGCAACTTCGGCCTCGTGACGGTGCTCATCATCGTCGTGTCGGTGCTGCCGATGGGGCTGATGATGTGGCGCGCTAGAAAAGAGCGCGCAGCGCGCCGATGAAGCCGCCGAGCAGCAGGAAGAGGATCGGCATCATCGACAGCCCGAAGCCGATGTGCCGCCGCCCCGCGGCGCGCGTGTAGCCGAAGTAATAGACCACGCGTCCGACGACGTACACGCAGCCGAGCGCGGCCGACCACAGCGGGTCGACGTACAGCGCGAAGATCAGCATGCCGGGCACGAGCGCGATCAGCAGCTCGAGCGTGTTCATCTGCACGCGGTAGTAACGCTCGAAATCGGCCTGGCCGGTGGTGGCCGGCGCATGCACGCCGTAACGGGCGCGGGCGCGCGCCACCGCCCAGCCGAACGCGAGGTACTCGCCGAGTGCGACCACGATCACCAGGTGTACGAAGGCCATGTGCACATCCCCCTGCCGGCGCGCGGCAGCGCGCCATCCACGATGGCACAATAGCGCACATGAGCGGGAAGTTGCGCGGCTACGCGCATCGCATCGATATCGCGGCGGACACCGGCCGCGTGTGGCGGGCGTTCGTCGAACCGAAGGCGCTGGCACGCTGGTGTGCCCCGGGGGCCGGCATCAAGCCGCGCCAGGGCGGCAGCTTTCGTGCGAGCGTCGATCGCGTGAGCACGATCGACGCGCACATCGATGTGTTCGAGGCGCGCCGCCGCCTGCGCCTGATCCACATGGAGCACGAGGCACAGCCGGGCGACGGGGCCACGCTGATCGACGATTTCCTGCTCGAGGCCGATGGCGAGGGCAGCATCGTGCGCCTGCTCGGCTCGGGCTTCCCCGACGACCCGGCATGGGACCCCTGCTTCCTGCGCCTGCGCGCGGGGTGGGAGCGTGCGCTCGCGCGGCTCAAGGTCTATCTCGAGAAGCACATGGACGACAAGGAGGCGAAATGAGCGGTTTCATCCTGCGTGCGCTGATCGCGGCCGGCGGCTTGTGGCTGGCTTCGCGCTGGGTCGGCGGCTTCGCCATCACCTCCACGGCCACACTGCTGATCGCCGCCGCGCTGCTCGGCGTCGTCAACGCGGTCGTGCGGCCGATCGCCATCGTGCTCACGTTTCCGATCACGATCGTCACGCTCGGCCTGTTCCTGCTGGTGGTGAACGCCGGCATGGTGAGCCTCGTCGCATGGATCCTGCCCCGGTTCACGATCGCGGGCTTCTGGCCGGCGGTGCTCGGCGCACTGGTCGTGAGCCTCGTCTCCTGGCTCGGCTCGTGGTTCATCGGCTCGAGCCTGCGCGTCGAGAAATTCCGCCGCTGACGCGCCGGGTGGACGCGGGCGTCAGCCCGGGGATTCGGGGGCCGAGACTTCCTCCGGCCAGTTGACCAGCACCACGCCGGCGAGGATGACCGCCATGCCGGTGAGCGCCACGGCCGTCAGCTGCTCGTCGAGCAGCCACCAGCCGAGCAGCGTCGCGATCGCGGGATTCACGTAACCGTAAGTCGCGACGCGCGCCGGCGTGGTGTGCTGGGTGAGCCAGGCGTATGCGGTGTACGCGAGGCAGGAGCTGAACACGGTGAGATAGGCCATGGAGAGCGCGCCCGGCCACGACCAGCGCCACGATTGCTGCTCGCCGATGCCGAGCCCGATCGCCGTCATCATCAGGCCGCCGAGGCACATCTGGAGGCCGGTGAACGCGAGGATCTCGAGGCCCTTCTGCGCGTTGCGGAAGTAGATCGTGCCGGCCGCCCAGCCCATGCACCCGACCAGGATGCCGAGTTGCGGGACGACATTCGCGGTGGTGAACCCCTCGCGCGGCCAGACGATCGCGAGCGTGCCGAGAAAGCCGAGCGCGAGCCCGACGCCACTGCGGCGGTCGATCGCGTGGGCGCGCGCGCCGAACATGCCGAAGATCGCGATCCAGAACGACGAGGTGACATTGAGGAGCGCGGCCTGTCCGGAGGGCACCCACTGCAGCGCCCAGACGTTGAACCCGTTCGACACCGCCACTGACAGCAGTGCCATTACGAGGAGTTGCCTGAGATCGGTGCGGTCGACGGCGATGCGCTCGCCGCGTGCCCGCGCGATCACGGTGAGCGCCAGGCCCGCGACCATGAAGCGAATGCCGGCGAACAGGAAGGGCGGGAGGTGGTGTACGCCCACCGAAGTGGCGAGATAGCTCGAGCCCCATACCACGTAGATGATCGCAAAGCACACGATCATGCGTGTGCGGAAAGCGGCGGCGGCGGGCATGGGGGCCGCTATGCTGCCACAGTCAGCCGGGTCGGGCGCGGGCGGCGCGGAACCTCTCGAGACTTTCGGTGGGCCAGACCGCCTTCGCGTCGTAGAACTCCGGCGCGACCCGCGCGCCTTCGGGGAGCACGACCCAGGGCAGCCGGGTCGAGGTGTAGATGTGGAAGTCCGGCGGGCAGCGCGCCGGGTCGTCGAGGCTGCCCACGCGCAGGAAGGCGATGTGCGGCCCGGCCCCCGAGTAGTGGCTCCATACGGCGACCTGGCATCGCGCGCAGCGGACGATCCGTTGCCCGCGACCGCTCGCCGACGGCGTATCGATCGTGACGGGCAGCGCGCCGAGGAGCGTGATGCGGTCGGTCTCGACCATCGCATTCACGACGAACGCGGAGCCGGTTTCGCGCTGGCACCAGCGGCAGTGGCAGCAGTTCACGAAGATCGGGGCCGCCTCGAGGCGATAGCGGACGGTGCGGCAGCTGCAGCCGCCTTCCACGGGCGTGAAGTTCATGTGGCCTCCCGGGGCGCCGCGCCCGCCCGAAAGAGCGGCAATGTCGTAGCCGCGAGCGCTCCCTCGATCTCGAGGAGCCGTCGCTTCGTTGCGATGTGGCCGTGCGCCGAGAATCCGCCGGGCCTGTGGTCGGCCGCGAGTACGCGATGGCATGGAATGATGATCGGGATCGGGTTGCGCCCGAGTGCCTGCCCGACGGCGCGCGCCGCGCCCGGCTCGCCCATCTGCATCGCGATCTCGCCGTAAGCGAGCGTGTCGCCCGGCGCAATCGCGCGCGTGAGGTCGTATACGCGCCGGTCGAAGGCAGGCACGCCGTCGAGATCGAGCTCGACCCCGTCGAATCCCGCCGGCGTTCCCGACAGCAGCGCCGCAATCTGCCCGATGACACGCCGGACGGCAGGCGGCGGCACGCCTTCAACCGCTTCCGGGCGGCTGCGCGACAGGCGACGACGGGTCGCCCGGGCGTCCGCCTCCGGCAACTGCACGCCGGTGATCCCGCGCGCGCTCCACGCGATGCCGCAGTGCCCGAGTGTCGTGTCGAATAGCGCGTAACCGTGCATCCGGTGAGGTCCCTATCGCTTTCGATCCTGCGGGGCGAGTGCGACGAAGTCGCCGTGGAATCGCCCCGCGACCGCCCCTTCGTACTCCAGTGCGGCGAGCACCGCAATCCGGGCCTTGCCCCGGCGCTGCAGGCCGTTCACGAACGGTTGCCAGTCGGCCGCGGCGCGCAGTGTCGCGCGCGCGCTGAAGGCGCCCGCGATGGGCCGGTCGTAATCGACGCTGCCGCGCTGGATCACAAGCTGGCTCGCGACCCCGGCTGCGCGCAGCTTGAGATGGAGCAACGACCACGACGCGAGGATCGCGAGTGCGGCGACGCTGCCGCCGAAGGCCGTGTCGCGGTGGTTGATGTTGGGCGCGAGCGGTGCGCCGATCCGCACGGTGTCCTCGCCTGCCGAGAGCACGTCGACCTGCATCGCCGCCGCGAGCGGGATGTTCCCGCGCAGATAGTCGCGCAGCTTCGCCGGGTCGAACATCGCGTCGCCTGTCGCCGTCATCGCGCCACCGGCGTGGCTACTTCGGTACCGACGCGGGCGTGTCGCGCACCGCGACGCGGTACATCCACCACCCGAGCGCCGCGACCAGCGCGATCCCGAGCCACGCGCCGAAGTGCAGCGCCGGCGGCAACGCGAGCACGTCGCGGTTGGCGGTCGCGACGATCGGGATCGCGATGACGATACCCATCAGCGCCTCTCCGGTGATCATGCCGGCGCCGAACAGCACGCCCTTGTCGGCGACGCGCTCCGCTTCGCTCGCGCCCGCCTTCACGCCCCGCGCCCGGTCGGCGAGATGCGCGAGGAGGCCACCGAGGAAGATCGGTGTCGTGTACTCGAGCGGCAGGTAGATACCCACCGCAACCGCGAGCACCGGCATGCGGAAGTGCGCGCCGCGCGCCTTCAGGATCTGGTCGAGGATGATGATGACGACGCCGATCGCGCCGCCGATCGTCACCATGGTCCAGGGCAGCTGCCCGCCGAACATGCCCTGCGCGACGGACGCCATCAGCGTCGCCTGCGGCGCGAGCAGCGGCGTCGGATGCTCGGCGGTCGGGGCGCCGATGCCGTACGCGGCATTCAGCAGGTTGAGCACGGGCGCCATCACCAGCGCGCACGACACCGCGCCGATCGCGAGCATCACCTGCTGGCGCCACGGGGTCGCGCCGACGAGCTGGCCGCACTTGAGGTCCTGCAGGTTGTCGCCGCCGACCGCCGCCGCGCAGCAGACGACCGCGCCGATCATGATCGCGGCGACCGGGCCGAGCGGCGCGGTGCGCCCCATCAGGAGCCACAGCACGAGCGAGGCGAAGAGGATCGTGCAGATCGTGATGCCCGAGACCGGGTTGTTCGACGAACCGATGAGGCCCGCCATGTAGGCCGACACCGAGCAGAACACGAAGCCCGCCACGATCATGATGATCGTCATCGGCACGCTCACGCCCCAGCTGCCGACGATCGCCTGGTACAGCAGCGCGAGCGGAATCGTGAACAGCACGATGCCGATCAGCACGAAGTTCATCGGCAGGTCGCGTTCGGTCTCGGCGAGGAGGCCGCGCGCGCCCGCGCGCGTGGCATCGAGGCCGCTTTTCACCCCGGACAGCAGCGAGCTGCGCAGGCTCACGACCGCCCACAGGCCGCCGATCAGCATCGCGCCGACGCCCATGTAGCGGATCTTCGCCGCCCAGATCGCATAGGCCGCATCGTTCGCCGAGAGGCCCTGCAACGCGGTGGCGAGCGCAGGATCGGCGCTCGCGTAATGCGCGGCGTAGAGCGGGATCGCGATGTTCCAGGAAATGATGCCGCCGCCGACGATCACGATGCCGACATTGAGCCCGACGATGTAACCGACGCCGAGCAGCGCCGGCGACAGGTTCGCCGCCATGTACGCGATGCCCTTGCCCGCATACGCCGCGAATGCCGCGGTGTCGGGTATCAGCTTGAGGCCGCTGCCCGCGAACAGCTTCACGAGACCGCCGCCGAGCGCCGAGCCCATGAGGATCCTGAGCCCCTGCGCCGGGTTGGCGCCGGTCTTCAGCACCTCCGCCGCCGCCATGCCTTCGGGAAACTTGAGCTTCTGCTCGATGATCAGCGAACGGCGCAGCGGCACCGAGAACAGCACGCCGAGGATGCCGCCGAGGCCCGCGATCACGAACACCCACGAGTACCTGAAGTCGCTCCAGTACTGCAGGATCACGAGCGCGGGAATCGTGAAGATGACGCCCGCGGCGATCGAAGCGGCGGCGGACGCGCCCGTCGCGACGATGTTGTTTTCGAGGATCGTGCCGCCGCCGAGGAGGCGCAGCACGCCCATCGACACCACCGCGGCGGGAATGGCCGAGGCGATGGTGAGGCCCGCAAAGAGCCCGAGATAGGTGTTCGCCGCGGCGAGGATCATGGCGAGGACCATCGACAGCACGATGGCACGGAGAGACAGCTGGGCCGTTGCGGCCATGGGGACCCCCGGAAGAAGCTTATGGCCCATAGCTTATAGCTTTCAGCCGCAGGGGCTGAGCGTCAATGCGCAGTGAAGTCGAGCGCGACCGCATGGACGCCCGGCAGGGCGCGCAGGGCATCGGCCAGCGCCCCGAGTGCGGGGCGTGCCGGGCCGCGCGCCAACTCGATGGTGACCTCGTCGCCGTCGTCCAGGTTGTGTCGCGTCACGACGGTGAGCGCCGGCAGCTCGTAGCGCGCGAGCAGTTGTTCGATCGCCGCGAGCGAGGCGCGACCCGCGAAATCGACCCGCAATTGCGGCAACGACTTGCGCAGCGCGAAGCGCCGTTCCAGCGGCTTCAGCACCGCGAGGATCACCCACGCCACGGCGGTCGCGATCGCGGCCGCCTCGAGCATCCCGCCGCCCACGGCGAGCCCGATCGCCGCCACGGTCCACAGACCCGCCGCCGTGGTGAGGCCGCGGATCACGTTCTCGCGATGCAGGAACATGATGGTGCCGGCGCCGAGGAAGCCGATGCCGCTGATCACCTGTGCCGCGATGCGCGACGGGTCGAGCACCGCGCGGGGCCACTGCTGCAGGATGCCGGAGAACGCGTACGCCGAGACGATCATGGCGAGCGCCGCGCCGAGGCACACGAGCATGTGCGTGCGCAGGCCCGCCGCCCAGGCGTGGCGTTCACGGTCGAAGCCGATCACCCCGCCGAGCACGGCGGCGAGCAGGAGGCGGACAGCGATTTCCCAGGTTTGCAGCATGTCGCGAACGCACCCTCCGGCTATGCGCTATCAGCTACGGGCCATCAGCCTTGTTGCGATCCCCAACCGCAAACCTGCCCCTTGTTCTCTTCGGCCAGCCACTCGCGCAGCGGCTGGAAATACTCGAGGATCGCGCCCGCATCCATCTGGCGCGTGCCGGTCAGCTTCTCGAAGGCATCCTGCCACGGCTCGCTCTGGCCGAGCTTCAGCATCGCGGCGAAGCGCTCGCCAGCAAGCTTGCTGCCGAAGATCGAGCACTCGTGCAGCGGGCCCCGGAAGCCGGCCGCGTCGCACAGCGCCTTCTGGAACTGGAACTGGATGATGAAGGACAGGAAGTAGCGCGTGTACGGCGTGTTGCCGGGTACGTGGTACTTCGACCCGGGGTCGAAATCCGCCTCGGTGCGCGCCACCGGCGGCGCGACGCCCTGGTACTTCTCATGGAGCTGCCACCAGGTCTCGTTGTAGCGCGCGGGCGTGATCTCGCCCGAGAAGACTTTCCAGCGCCACTCGTCGATCAGCTTGCCGAACGGCAGGAACGCGATCTTCTCGGTCGCCATCTTCATCTGCTGGTTGATCACGGCTTCGCGCGAGGGCTTCACGGCGCCCACGAGTCCGATCCGGTGCAGGTACTGCGGCGTCACCGACAGGTTGACGGTGTCGCCGATCGCTTCGTGGAAACCGTCGTGCGCGCCGTTCTGGAACAGCGGCGGCAGGTCGTTGTACGCGAGGTAGTAGTAGACGTGCCCGAGCTCGTGGTAGATCGTGAACAGGTCTTCTTCGTTCGGCTTGATGCACATCTTGATGCGCACGTCGCCCTCGTCGTCCATGTCCCAGGCGCTCGCGTGGCACACGACCTCGCGGTCGCGCGGGCGCACCAGCATCGAGCGCTCCCAGAATGTCTGCGGCAACGCCTGAAAGCCGATCGAGGTGTAGAACGACTCGGCGGACTTCGTCATCCGCTGCGCGTCCCATTTCTGCCCGACGAGCCCGCGATCGGCCGATTCGATGCTCGCGCCCGGGTACGGCTTCAGGATGTCGTCATAGATCTTGTTCCAGGTCTGCGCCCACATGTTGCCGAGCAGCTGCGCCGGAATCGGCTTGCCGGCGGGCACCTTGTCCTCGCCGTACTTCCCGGCGAGCTTGCGGCGCGCGTAGCACTGCATGTCGTCGTAGAGCGGCTTCACCTGGTGCCAGAGCCGGTCGGTTTCGGCCGCGAACTCGTCGGGCGGCATGTCGTAACCCGAACGCCACATCGCGCCGAGGTCCTTGAAGCCGAACTCGCGCGCGCCTTCGTTCGCGAGCTCGACGAAGCGGGCGTATTTCGGCCGCATCGCCCGCGCCGTGTCGTGCCAGCCGATCCATGCGCGCTCGAGCGCCGCGTAGTCGCGGCTCGTCGCGAGCGTCTCGGACAGCTGGTCGAGGTTTTCGCAGGTCTCGGGGCCCCCCGGGCAATACTTGCCCTCGCCGTACATCGCATCGAGGCTCGCGAGGATGCCGGTCAGTTCCGCGCGTTTCGCCGGATCCGACGGTGCCGGCGCCGAGGACTGCAATTTCAGCAGCATGAGGCTGCGCTGCGTCGCGGGCGAGGCCGGCGCCCCCTCGTAGGCCTTCGCCGCGTCGATCGTCGCGCCGAGGTATTCGAGGTAGCGATCGTTCGAGCGCGCATTCAGGTACTGCGTGTCGACAGTGATGTCGGTCGCCTGGGTCCACTGTGCCGCGGCGCTCTCGCGCAGGAGCGGCTTCAGCGCCTCGTTCACCTGCGCGATGAACGCGTCCGCGTCCACCGCCTTGCCCGCCGCGCCTTGAGGCGGGCCCGACTGCTGCGCGCAGCCGGCGAGCGCCAGCACCGCGGCAAGGCCCCCTGCGCGTCGCGCGCCGCGCAGCCGCGTCACTTCACGCCCCCCATCAGGCGCTTCGCGTACGGCGAGATGAGCAGCAGCACGGCGCCGCCGATCGCGCCCCACCAGAAGATGCCGAGGAACTGGTGCGGCATCGCGGCGATGTTGTCCGGGTCGAACTCGCCGGCGAACTGGCCCGCGAGGTTGTTGCCGATCGCGGTCGCGAGGAACCACACGCCGAGCGCCTGGCCGACGAAGCGCGCGGGCGCGAGCTTCGACATCGACGAGAGCCCGACCGGCGACAGGCACAGCTCGCCGAAGGTGTGGAAGAGGTAGGTGAGGATCAGCCAGGTCGGCAGCACCTTCTCGCCCGCGACGACGTACTGCGCGGCGAAATACATCACGACGAAGCCGCACCCCATCAGGATGAGGCCGAGCGCGAACTTCACCGGCGCCGACGGGTCGAGGTTGCGCTTGCCGAGAGCGATCCACAGCGCCGCGAACACCGGCGCGAAGATGATGATGAAGAGCGGATTGATGTTCTGCAGCACGCCCGCGGGCATCAGCCAGCCGCCGATCTGGCGGTCGGTGTGGCGGTCGGCGAAGATGTTGAGCGACGAGCCCGCCTGCTCGAATCCCGCCCAGAACATCGCGCAGGCGATGAACAGCGCGATCATTACGAGCACGCGCTTGCGTTCGACCGCGTCTAGGCCGGCGAAGAACAGCATGTAGGCGAAGTAACCGGCGGCGAACGCCGAGATCGCCCAGAACGACCTGTCGAGCAGGCGCACCGGATCGATCCGGATGCGCCCGCCGATCGCGAGCCCGACCACGATGAAGAGCACCGCGACGACCGCGGCGACGATCCACCAGGCGCGGCGGGTCGCGGCGGGGTCCGGATGCGATATCCCCGGTTCGACGCCGGCATGCCCGAGGTAGTGGCGCGTCAGCGCGAACTGCACGAGCCCGAGCAGCATGCCGATCGCGGGCGCCGCGAAGCCCATGCGCCAGCCGTAGCGCGCCGCGAGGATCGGCACGATCGTCGAACCGAGAAACGCACCGACGTTGATGCCCATGTAGAAGATCGAGAAGCCCGCGTCGCGGCGCGAACCGCCTTCCGGGTACAGCTGCGCGACGATCGCGCTGATGTTCGGCTTCAGGAGGCCCACGCCGCACACGATCAGCATGAGCCCGAGGAAGAACAACTGCGTCGAGCCGGTCGCGAGCAGCGCGTTGCCGGCCATGATGAAGATGCCGCCCCACCACACCGCGCGCTGCGCGCCGGTCAGCCGGTCGGCGATCCAGCCGCCCGCGAGCGACAGCAGGTACGTGCCGGAAATGTAGAGACCGTAGATCGCGTTGCCGGTGCGATCGTCGATGCCGAGGCCGCCTTCCTCGATGGTCGCGACGAGGAACAGCACGAGGATCGCCCGCATGCCGTAATAAGTGAAACGCTCCCACATCTCCGTGAAGAACAGCGTGGCGAGCCCCCGCGGATGGCCGAAGAACGAACGGCCGGATTCCCCCGCGACCACCGTAGTCGACATCGAATCTGCCATGGGCGGACTCTCTCGTTGCTGGCGGGCGCGTGGCGCCACGATGGCGCCGGAGTGTGACCGATGTGGCCTCGCGCGGGCAAGGCGAACCGAAGGGGCCCCGCGCGGCTCAGGCCATGAAGCCGAGGTCGCGCTGCGCGAAGTGGTCGATGGCCGGTGCGATCAGCGCGAGATCCGCGTCGGCCACGCCGAACCAGCGCGCGAGCGTGGCGGCGTACTGGTCGGAGGAGGTCGTCGGGATGAAGCGCCCGCCGCCGACGTCGTCCGCGCCATCGGCCCCGAGGGTCGCGCCGATGCGCAGCACGGGATAGCCGCCGTAGACATCGCGACCACGCACCGCGCCGCCCGCGACCAGCTGCACGCCGCCCCACGCGTGGTCGGTGCCGTCGCCGTTCGAGGTGAGCGTGCGCCCGAAGTCCGATTGCGTGAACGCGGTGACGCTCTGCGCGACGCCCATCTCGACCGTTGCGCGATGGAAGGCGGCGAGGCAGGCGCTCAGGTTCGCGAGCAGTCCCGGCTGGTCCTGCATCTGGTCGTCGTGCGAATCGAAGCCGCCGGTGGCGACGAAAAAGATCTGTCGCGAAGCCTCGAGCGTGCCGCGCACCGCGATCATTTCGGCGACGGTCTGCAGTTGCGTGCCGAGCGGCGAGGCGGGAAAGACCGTCGCGAACGGTGCGGCATTCGGCGTGCGCACGGTCGCGAGCGCCGCGTTCACCGCCTGTGCGGAGTGCAGCGCGCGCTGGCGTACCTGCGCGAATCCGCGCTCGTAGATCGTGCCGTAGGCCGCGCCGGCGACGGTTTCGACACTCGCCTTGCGCGCCACCGACAACGCGTCGCTGCCGTCGAGGCCGAAGTAGTTCACCGGCCCGGTCGGTCCGATCACATACGATGAGGTGCTGTCTCCCGCCTGGTACAGCGACTGGCCGGAGAGCGAAATATTGAGCGGCACCGCGGGCCCCGTCTGCGTGCCGAGCGCATCGGCGATGCGTCCGGCCCAGCCCGTGTTCGACGTTGCGCGTCCACGCAGCGTCTGCCACTGGTCCTGCTGGTCGTTGTGGGAAAAGAGCTGCGGCGGCAGCGCCACCGATTTCGCCTCGTATTGTGCGAGCGACGTCGGCGTTATGAGGGGCCCCACGTTCGCGACCACCGCGCAGGCCGCGTCCTGTTCGAAGAGCGCGGCGAGCCCGGGCATGGCGGGATGCAGGCCGAGTTGTGCGCCGTTCGGCAGCGGCGTGACCGGCGTGATCGGCAACAGGTCCGCCTGTGCGACGGCGAGGTTCTGCCGCGACTGCTGGTAGGCCGCATACTCCGCGGCGCTGCGGGGCACCACCATGTTCCACGAATCGTTGCCGCCGAAGAGGAAGATGCAGACGAGCGCCTTGTAGTCGGCGAAGCGCGCATAGGCGCTGACGGCTTGCGCGTAGACGGCGTCGGGCAGGCGGCCGAAGGCCCAGGCGGCACCGCCCGCGGCGGCGATCTGCAGGAGCCGGCGGCGCTGCATGCGTTCTCTGCGGTTCATGGTTGCGTCTCCTCGCGTTCTCAGCGCTGCGCGGCGTATTCGGGCGAAGTCGAGATGAGGTACAGCGCCTCGGCCACCCGGAGGCCGCCGGGCGTCGTGGGCGCCCGTTCCACCGCGGCCCGCGCCTCGCCTTGCAGCGTGGCCGATGGCGGGCCACCGAGCAGCTTCTGCGAGATGCGATCGACGAGTGCCGCGGGGTCGTTCGCGAGCGCGGTCTCGGCGCCCACGTCGATGAACACGAGGTCGGGCCGGATCCCGGGCCGCACGGCCGGGCAACCGGTGACCGGAGCCGAGGTGTAGCAGAAGGTCTGGACGAACAGATAGTTGGCGAGCAGCGTATCGAGATACTCGGTGGCGATCTGCAGCTCGGGCGCGACGAGCCCCTGGTCCGCAATTTCACCGGGCGGCGAATGGAAGGGGCTGAAGAAGTTGAACACCGACTGGGCCTGCAGTGGTCCCTGGCCGGCGACGAACGCCAGGGTCTGCACGTCGAAGCGGCCGCTCTCGCTGCGAGCGCCGTACGCGCGCCACAACTGGGTCATGCGCAGCAGCGGCTCCTTCAGCTTGCCCGCCGCGTCGCCCGCGGGTGGATTGCGCGCCTCCGGATCGAGCAGCAGCGCGCGCACGACCGCGCCGAGATTGCCCCGCTGCCCCGAGCCGTCGTTCGCAAACACGCCGGCGACGCGCTGCACGTAAGCCGGCGACGGATTGCTCGCCACGAGGCGCTGGATCAGCCGTCGTGCAATGAACGGGCCGACGTTCGGGTGGTTGAAGATGTTGTCGAGCGCATCCTGCAGGTCCGCGGCGGGATTGGCGGGCGAGCGCGACGGAATCCCGACGAGCGCGGCGCCCGGATACGAGAGAACCTTCTTGGCGCCGGTATCGTGCTGGTTGGCGTACGCCTGCATCGGCTGCACCTGGTTCGCGAGTGTCGGGCGCGCCTGCCCGAAGCTCGCGGCGCCCGCCCAGTTCCAGCCCGTGTAGACGTGCGCGAATCCTTCGATGACCGACTGGTCGTAGGTGGGCACTTCCTGGCCCTGCCCGTCGATCTGCGCGGTGCCGTCCGGGTTCAGCTGCACGAGCCCGACGGTGAACAGCTGCAGCAGTTCGCGCGCATAGTTCTCGTCGGGGCGGATGTTGTTCGCAACATCGGGCTTGCGATTGCCGAGCATCGAGAGGTACAGGCCCATCGCCGGATGCAGCGTCACCGCCTCCATCAGCGCGCGGAAATTGCCGAAGGCATTGCGCGCGAGCACGTCGTAATAGTCCGCCAGTGCGAAGGGATAGTTCTGCAGCACACTCTGCTGCGAGACGACCATGACCTCGGACAGCGCGAACGCCACGCGCTGGCGCAGCTGGTCGGGGCCGTTCACGACGTTGCGGAACCAGGCATCGACGCGATCCCTGTTGAGCTGCCCGATGTTCTGCACGGGCTGCGACAGGGCGGCGTACGCGGCCTGCACCTGCGGCAGTTGCAACGAGGCGGGCCGCTGCAGCTGCTCGTCGATCCAGCGCCCATACGCGGTGGTGGAATCCCCGAGGCCGACGAGCCGTTGCGCCTCGGCTTCCGTGGCGCCGAAAGTCGCCTGGTTCAGGAACGAATACGCCTCGAGCTTCGTGACTGCCGGTGGCGGCGGAGGCGGCGGGGGCCCGGGCGGCTCGCTCGAGCCACCGCCTCCGCCGCATGCCACGGCGAGGACGCAGGCACTCGCGGCGAGCGCTGCAGCAAGCAGCCTGTGCAATGTCGAGCGCATGGCCTCTCCCTGCCCGGCAAGGTTCGTTTGAGTACCAGAACGAACCATGCAGCCACGCGTTGACGCCCGTCCGGAAGTCGCTGCACCGCGACAGGCACCGCCACCCGCCGCCGGCCTGCCTCAGGGCGGCTCGGGTTCCCGCGGGGTATCGGCGCGTCGCATCCTCTGCATGATGCGGGCCATCACGAGTCCGCCCTCATAGAGCAGGTACATCGGAATCGCCATGATGCTCTGCGATATCGCATCGGGCGGCGTGAGGAACGCCGCGACGACGAAGATCCCGATCAGCACATAGCCGCGCGCTTCGGCGAGCTTCTCGACCCTGACGAGCCCGGCGAGCACGAGCAGCACCACGGCGACCGGCATCTCGAACGCGACGCCGAACGCGAAGAACATCGTCAGGATGAAATCCATGTAGCTCGTGATGTCGGTCATCATCGTGACGCCGGCGGGCGTCGTCTTCGCGAAGAAATCGAACATCACCGGGAATACCGCGACGTACGCGAACGCGGCGCCGAGGTAGAACAGCACGATCGACGATGCGAGCAGCGGCATGCCGAAGCGGCGCTCACGCCGGTAGAGCCCGGGCGCGACGAAGGCCCACACCTGGTACAGCACGAACGGCATCGCGATGAACAGCGCGACGAAGAAGGCGAGCTTGAAGGGAGTCATGAACGGCGAGATCACGCTGGTCGCGATCAGCGTGGCGCCCTTCGGCAACTTCTCGATCAACGGCTGCGCGAGGAAAGTGAACAGTTCGTCCGAATAGATCGCGCACGGGATGAACACGACGATCACCGCCACGAACGCGCGCAGCAGCCGATCGCGCAGCTCGAGCAGGTGCGAGACCAGCGTGCCCTCGGCGAGCCGCTCAGGTTCCTCGCTCATGATCCGCGGTCGGCTGCGAAGGTGGCGCCGCGGCGGGCGCAGCGGTTGCGGATGACGCCGCGGCGGGGCGGGCGTCGGCAGCGGCGTCGTCGGCGGGCGGCCCGGCGCCGGCATCCGCGTGGCTCACGTCGGCGCGCGCAACGTCGTCGTCCGGCTGGTAATACTTTTCCGCCTGCGGCGACGGCGGCTGCGGTTGCGACGAGGGCTGCGGTGTCGCCGGCGGACGGATCGTTTCATCGAGGATCGTTTCTTCCTCGAGCTGTTCACGGAACTGCCGCGCCATCGCGCGCGCACGGCCGATCCAGCGGCCGACCTGCGAGGCCACCCGCGGCAGCTTCTCCGGGCCGAGCACGATGAGTGCCAGCGCAAAGATCAGCAGCAGCTCGGTGAAGCCGACCTCGAACATCGCGGGCCTGCTGCGGCCGCTCAGGCGCCGCGGTCGATCTTGCTGTCGGCGTCGCGCTTGGCGACTTCGGGGAACTCCGCGTCCTTGTCGGTCGACTGCAGCTGCTTCACGTCGGCGCTGCCCTCGGCCTCGCCCTCACCCATCGACTTCTTGAAGCCGCGTACCGCTGCGCCGAGGTCGGACCCGATCGTCCGCAACTTCTTGGCGCCGAAAACGAGCAGGACCACCAGCAGGATGATGATCAGCTCGCGCATCCCGATACCCATAAAAACCTCGACGATGCGCACGCATGCGCAGGTGTGCGGATGATAGGACAAAAGACGTGGCTGGACCGGGAAAGTTCGGCGTCAGCCGGCATTCGCCTCGAGCCAGAATGTGACCGGACCGTCGTTTTCGAGCGCGACCCGCATGTGCGCCCCGAACTCGCCGGCCGCGACCTGCGGATGCTGCGCCCGCGCCTCGGTCACCAGCCGGTCGAAAAGCCGCTGCGCGTCGGCCGGCGCCGCGGCGGTGCTGAAGCCGGCGCGATTGCCCTTGCGCGTGTCGGCCGCGAGCGTGAACTGCGGCACGAGCAGCAGGGCGCCGCCCGTGTCGGCGAGCGAGCGGTTCATGCGACCCTCCCCGTCCGGAAAGACGCGATAGGCCAGCAGCCGCTCGAGCAGGCGCGACGCCGAGGCCGGCGAATCCTCCGCGCGCACGCCGATCAGCGCGAGCAGCCCGCGCCCGATGCGGCCGACCTCCCGGTCGCCGACCATGACCTCGGCGTGGTTGACGCGCTGTATAAGGGCGATCATGCGCGCCCGATCGTGCCATCCGCCCGCCCTGCGGGGAAGCGGGGTTGGCAATTCCGGTGCGCAAACCGGTAACATCCACGGTTCCATTTCGCGGGGACCTTTCATGTCGTTCGCCAGCCGGATCGCCACAGTCGTCGCTCTTTCCGCCCTGTTCGCAGGCGTCGCCGGCATTGCGCGCGCGGACGGCAATGCCGAGCGCGGCCAGACCCTCGCCTATACGTGCCTCGGCTGCCACGCGATCGACAACTACAAGAACGTCTACCCCACCTACAGCGTGCCGAAGCTGCACGGCCAGAACACCGCCTATCTCGCCCTCGCGCTGCAGGAATATCGTTCGGGCAACCGCGCGCACGGCACGATGCACGCGCAGGCGTCTTCACTGACCGACCAGCAGATCGAAGACATCGCGGCGTGGCTCGGCGGCGCCGCGCTGCAGCCCGCCGACGAGCCGCCCGCGGCGAACGCGCCGGAGGCCGCGCAGGTGTGCGTCGCCTGCCACGGCGGCAACGGCGTGGCGGTGTTGCCGGAGTATCCGAATCTCGCCGGGCAGCACGCCGATTACCTCGAGCGCGCGCTCGAGGAATACAAGAAGGGTGCGCGCAAGAACCCGATCATGGCGGGTTTCGCCGCGACCCTGACGCCCGCCGACATGAAGGCGCTCGCCGCGTACTACAGCAGCCGGTCGCCGGGCCTCGAAACGGTGCCGCGGCGCGCGAGCCGTTTCAGCGCGCGCTGAGCCCGGCGCGCCCGTTCAATCGTTCGAGGAATGCCGCGGCCGTGGTGAGCCACGCGTCGCGGTTCGCCTTGCGCCGGAAGCCGTGCCCCTCGTCTTTCGCGCCGAGGTACCACACTTCGGCGCCGTTGCCGCGCGCGCTCGCGACGAGCCGTTCCGCCTCGAACACCGGGGCCACCGTGTCCTGCGCGCCGTGAATGACGAGGAGCGGCCTGCGCAGCGCGCGCGCATTCGGGATGCGGCTCCACGAGGCCGCGCCCGACAGCACGATGCCGCCCGCCACGCGATCGTTGTACTGCGCGAGCGAGCCGAGCGCGACCGGCGCGCTCTGCGATTCGCCCATCAGCACGATGCGCGAACGGTCGAAGTCGCGCTGCACGCCGATCCAGACGAGGAGTGAACCGATGTCGCGGATCGCATCCTCGCTGCGCCCGTCGCCGAGCGCGGCGAAGCCGCGTCCATAGCCCGCCGCGCCGCGCACGTTCGGCGTAACGACCGCATAGCCGAGCACGTTCACCGCGATCTGCGAGAACTCGTCGAACACGGGCCGAGCCTGTTCGTCGCGCCCGCTCGCGATGCGCACGAGCACCGGATGCGGTCCCGGCGTGCGCGGCCGGAAGACCCAGGCCGGCAAGGTGCGCGCGCTGCCGCCCACGCGGTCCCAGGTCGGGAAACGGATGAGCTCGGGTGTCACCGGTGCCGCGGGGTCGAGCGGGCCGAGTTCGCTGTGTGTCCAGCGTGTCAGGGTGTTGCCGGCGGGTTCGTAGACATAGACATCCGGCGGCTGCACCGCGCTTTCCGCGGTCATGGCGAGGCGCTTGCCGTCCCGGTCGAAGGCGAGGTCGGAGATGCGTCCTGCCGGCAGCCCGACCGGCGCGAGTTCGCTGCGCGCGACCTGGTCGACGACCGAGAGCCGGCTCGTGCCCGCGACGTTCGCGGCGTAGGCGAGCCAGCGGCCGTCGGGCGACACCGCGAAGCTCTCGATGTCCCAGGGAATGTCGGCAGTGAGCGCGCGCATCGTGTTCGCGACGGGGTCGAGGTAATACAGCTGCGAAAAATCGCCTTCGATCTGCGCGACCAGGTAAATGCCCCGCCCGTCGGGGGCGAAGCGCGCGGCGCGGATGCCGCGCGGGGCCGTCTCGAGCGGGACCACCGCGATGCCGCCGGTCGCGGCGTCCGCGAGCCACAGTTCGCGAGCCTGTGCACCGGCCGTCTCGAGCAGCAGGTGCGCGCCATCCGCCGACCACGCGAGCGGCCGCCAGTTCCTCGCGCCCGCCGCGACCAGCAGCCGTGCGTCCTGCGCGCGGCCCGGCTCGAACGCGACGACATCATCGTGCACACCATCCGCGGCCGCGCCGGCATAGGCGACCGTGCGGCCGTCGGGCGACCACACGAACGAGGTGCCGCGCACCGCGGGGCCCGGGACCCGCTGCGCCGTGCGGTCCGCGAAACGCCACGCCCACAGCTGCGGCGGGCCGCCGGCGCCGGTGGCCGTGAGAAACGGCACGCCGGTGCTTCCGGCTGCGGGCGAAGCCGACGCGACGAGCACGTCGTCGGCACCGAACGTGAGTTGTTCGCGCGCGCCGAGCGGCGCGGCGACGCGATGGAGCTGCCGCGCCTCGGCGAAGCGCGTCGTGACTAGCATCGCGCCGTCCGGCAACCAGCCGCGAAAACGCGCGGCGCGCGCCTGCAACCAGGGTCGCACGCGCTCGATGAGTGCGGGGGACGCCGGCGGCACGCCGTCGAGGACGAGGGTGCCGCGCTCTTCGCGCGCGGCCTGTGCCGTCACGGCCACGAAGGCCGCAAGGACGAGGGCGGGACAAGATCGTCGCATCCGGATATGGTGACATACATGTGAGGACGACATGCACGGCCCCGACGACATCACCGCAATCGACGCACGATACGTCCGCCCGCAGATGGCGGCGATCCATGTGATCAGCCATCGCGGTCGCGCGGCGCTCGTCGACACCGGCACCGCGCGCTCGTCGCCAGGCGCACTCGCGGGGCTCGCAGCGCTCGGGCACGCGCCGGGCGACGTCGACTACGTGCTGCTGACCCATGTGCACCTCGATCACGCCGGCGGCGCCGGTTCGCTGATGCGCGCTTTGCCGAACGCCAGGCTCGTCGTGCACCCGCGCGGCGCGCCGCACATGATCGATCCCTCGAAGCTCGTCACCGCGTCGATCGCGGTCTATGGCGAGGCGCGCTATCACGAGCTGTACGGAGAGATCCTGCCGATCGACGCGGCGCGCGTGCACGTGAGCGAGGACGGCGAGCGATTGTCGCTCGCCGGTCGCGAACTCGAGTTCTGGTTCACGCCCGGGCACGCGCTGCATCACCAGGCGATCGTCGATCACGCCTCGCGCACCGTGTTTACCGGCGATACGTTCGGGCTGTCCTATCGCGAGTTCGATACCGCGCGGGGCGCGTTCATCTTTCCGACCACCACGCCGACCCAGTTCGACCCGCAGCAGCTCGAGTCGTCCGTCGCGCGGATCGCGGCCTGGCGGCCCGTGGCCGTGCACCTCACGCACTACGCGCGCGTCACCGATGTCGCGCGGCTCGCCGACGACATGACGGCGCAGGTGCGCGCGTTCGCGGCCATCGCCGATCGGCACGCGACCGCGCCGGACCGCCGCGCACGCATCCGCGCCGACCTGCGCGCGCTGCTGCGCGAGCGCGCACTCGCGCACGGCTGCACGATGGACGAGCGCCGCTTCGATGCGCTGCTCGCCGACGATCTCGATCTCAACGCCGACGGGCTCGTCGCGTGGCTCGCCCGGCGCACGCGCACATAAGCTTTCCCGGAGCAACGCCATGTCGATACCCGCCACCTTCAAGGCCTACCGGATCCATCAGGAAAAGGGACAGGTCGTCGCGCGTTTCGAGCAGCTCACGCTCGCCGACCTGTCGGCGGGCGAAGTCGTGATCCGCGTGTCGCACTCGGGAATCAACTACAAGGACGCGCTCGCCGCGACCGGTGCGGGCCGCATCCTGCGGCGCTTTCCGCTGGTGGGCGGCATCGATCTCGCGGGCAGCGTCGAATCGACGACCGATGCGCGTTACGCCGCCGGGGACCCGGTGCTCGTCACCGGCTGCGGCCTGTCCGAAACGATCGACGGCGGCTACAGCGAGATCGCGCGCGTGCCGGGCGATGCCGTCATTCCGCTGCCACGCGGCCTCGATGCGCCGGGTGCGATGACGCTCGGCACCGCGGGCTTCACCGCCGCGCTCGCGATTCACCGGATGGAGCACAACGGCCAGGCGCCCGCGATGGGACCGGTCGTCGTCACGGGCGCGACGGGCGGTGTCGGCAGTTGCGCGATCGATCTTCTCGCGGGCCGTGGCTACGAGGTCGTGGCCGTGACCGGCAAGCCGCAGCATGCGCCCTACCTGCGGGCACTCGGCGCGGCGCACGTGCTGCTGCGACACGACATCGACTACGGCTCGAAGCCGCTCGAGGCGGAACGCTGGGCCGGCGCGATCGACAACGTGGGCGGCGAGATGCTCACCTGGCTCACCCGCACCGTCGGTTCCCGCGGCAACATCGCGAGCGTCGGCCTCGCGGGCAGCGCGAAGCTCGAAACGACCGTGATGCCGTTCATCCTGCGCGGCGTGAACCTGCTCGGGATCAACTCGTCGGCGACGCCGCGTGAGCTGCGGTGCGCCGTATGGCGGCGCATCGAAACCGACCTCGTGCCGCGCCATCTCGACCGGATCCGTTCGCGCGTCATCCCGTTCGGGGATCTTCCCGGCGCCTTCGCCGCCCTGCTCGAGGGCGGCATGGTCGGGCGCACGGTCGTCGCGATCCACTGACCCGGCGCATTCCGCTACAATTTCCGCATGCCCCACGATCACTCCGCCGGCGCGCGGCTGCGCGCCGCCGTCGACGCCGAGCGCCCCTTGCAGGTGGTCGGCACGGTGAATGCGTACGCGGCCCTGCTCGCGCAGCGTGCCGGCTTTCGTGCCATTTACCTGTCGGGCGCCGGCGTCGCGAACGCCTCGTTCGGGCTGCCCGATCTCGGCATCACCTCGCTCAACGATGTCTGCGAAGACGTGCGGCGCATCGCGGGCGCGACCGACCTGCCGCTGCTGGTCGACGCCGATACGGGCTGGGGCGGCGCATTCAACATCGCGCGCACGAGCCGCGATCTGGTCCGGTCGGGCGCGGGCGGCATGCACCTCGAGGACCAGGTGCAGGCGAAGCGGTGCGGGCATCGCCCGGGCAAGGCGCTCGTCCCGCCCGCGGAGATGGTCGACCGGCTCAAGGCCGCGGTCGACGGCCGCACCGATGCCTCGTTCGTGATCATGGCGCGCACCGATGCGCACGCGGTCGAGGGCCAGGCGGCCGCGGTCGAGCGCGCGCTGCGCTACGTCGAGGCCGGCGCCGACATGATCTTCGCCGAGGCGCTCGCCACGCTCGACGAGTACCGGCAGTTCACGCGCGCCGTGCGCGTGCCGGTGCTCGCGAACATCACGGAATTCGGCAAGACACCGCTTTTTACGACCACCGAGCTCGAAGGCGCCGGCATCCGCCTCGTGCTCTATCCGCTGTCGGCGTTTCGCGCGATGAGCCGTGCGGCGTTCGGCGTGTACGGTGCGATCCGCCGCGACGGCACGCAGCGTGCCGTGATCGACACGATGCAGACGCGCACCGAGCTCTACGACATGCTCGGCTACCACGACTACGAGCGGAAGATCGATGCCCTCTTCGGACAGGAGAAAGCCGATGACTGAACCGACGCAGGCCGGCGGACCGCAGCCGAAGAAGTCCGTCGCGCTCTCGGGAGTCACTGCGGGCAACACGGCGCTGTGCGCCGTCGCGCGCACCGGCAACGACCTCGCCTATCGCGGTTACGACATCCTCGAGGTCGCCGGAAACTGCGAGTTCGAGGAGATCGCGCACCTGCTGATCCACGGCACGCTGCCGAACCGTGCCGCACTCGCGGCCTACAAGAAGAAGCTGCAGGGGCTGCGCAGCCTTCCCGCGGTGGTGCGCACCACGCTCGAGTCGCTGCCCGCGTCGAGCCATCCGATGGATGTGCTGCGCACGGGCGTCTCGGCGCTCGGCTGCGCGATGCCGGAGAAGGAAGACCACGGCGACGCCGGCGCGCGCGAAATCGCCGACCAGCTGATCGCCTCGCTCGGTTCGATGCTCTGCTACTGGTATCACTACAGCCACTCGGGCCATCGCGTCCACGTCGAGACGCAGGACGACTCGATCGGCGGCCACTTCCTGCACCTGCTGCACCGGCAGGCGCCGCCGGCCTCCTGGGTGCGCGCGATGCACACTTCGTTCATCCTCTATGCGGAGCACGAGTTCAATGCGTCGACCTTCACCGCGCGCGTGATCGCGGGCACGGGCTCCGACATCCACTCGTGCCTCACCGGCGCGATCGGCGCGCTGCGCGGCCCGAAGCACGGCGGCGCGAACGAAGGCGCGCTCGGGATCCAGCAGCGCTACGAGACGCCCGATGCCGCCGAGGAGGACATTCGCCGACGCGTGGCGGCGAAGGAAGTGGTCATCGGCTTCGGCCACCCGGTCTATGCGCTCGCCGATCCACGCAGCCAGGTGATCAAGGGTGTGGCGCGGCGTCTCGCGGCAGAGGCCGGCGACACGAAGCGGTACAACATCGCCGAGCGGCTCGAGCGCGTGATGTGGGATGCGAAGCAGTTGTTCCCGAACGTCGACTGGTACAGCGCGGTGTCCTACAACCTGATGCAGATCCCGACCGCGATGTTCACACCGCTGTTCGTGGTCGCGCGCACCACCGGCTGGAGCGCACACGTGATCGAGCAGCGCGCCGACGGCAAGATCATCCGCCCGGCGGCGAACTACGTGGGGCCGGAGACGCGGGCGTTCGTGCCGATCGACAAGCGCCCGTGAGCGCGCATGCGCGTTCGGACGCGCGGTCGGGGTCGTTCGCCGCGGGAGGTTCCGTGGAGCGCGCCGAGCGGCGGGGAAAGGCGATGCGCGACCGCGACGCTCTGACGTTCGACTGGAGAACCACGCGCATCGCCCCCCGACGCGAGGGTACGCCGCGAGACGCGGCGCGCGCGACCCGGAACCGGGCCGCGGCGAACGACCCCGGCCTCCCTTCCGAACTCACGTACACGCACGCACCCGCGCACGTACTCGTCCTACCCTGAGGTTGACCCGCGTCCATGTCTTCCCACGACCACAAGTCCGCCCAACGCCCCGCCCCCGATCCGGTGCTCGTCGATATCGCGACCTACGCGAAGGACCATGCGATCGACTCGCCGCTCGCCTACGACACGGCGCGCCATTGCCTGATGGACACGCTCGCCTGCGGCTTCCAGGCGCTCGCGTACCCGGCGTGCACCCGCATGATGGGGCCGGTGGTTCCGGGCGCGACGATGCCGGGCGGAGCGCGCGTGCCGGGCACGAGCTACGAACTCGACCCGGTGCAGGCGGCGTTCAACATCGGCGCGATGATCCGCTGGCTCGACTTCAACGACACGTGGCTCGCGGCCGAATGGGGGCACCCGTCCGACAACCTCGGCGGCATCCTCGCCGTCGCCGATTACCTGTCGCGCAAGGCTGTCATGGAGGGCGGCAAACCGCTCACCGTGCGCGACGTGCTGACCGGCATGATCAAGGCGCACGAGGTGCAGGGCATCCTCGCGCTCGAGAACAGCTTCAACCGCGTCGGCCTCGACCACGTGCTGCTGGTGCGCGTCGCCTCGACTGCGGTCGTGACGGCGATGCTCGGCGGCACGCGCGAGCAGGTCGTGAACGCGGTGTCGAATGCGTGGATCGACGGCGGTGCGCTGCGCACCTACCGGCACGCGCCGAACACTGGCTCGCGCAAGAGCTGGGCGGCCGGAGACGCGACCAGCCGAGCGGTGCGCCACGCCTTCATCGCGATGACCGGCGAGATGGGTTATCCGTCGGCGCTGTCGGCGAAGGCCTGGGGCTTCCAGGACGTGCTGTTCAAGGGCAAGCCGGTCACGCTCGCGCAGCCGCTCGGCAGCTACGTGATGGAGAACGTGCTGTTCAAGATCAGCTTCCCGGCGGAGTTCCACGCGCAGACCGCCGTCGAGTGCGCGATGCAACTGCACCCCGCGGTGAAGGACCGGTTGCGGGACATCACGAAGATCGTGATCGAGACGCAGGAACCGGGCGTGCGGATCATCGACAAGACGGGGCCGCTCGCGAACCCCGCCGATCGCGACCACTGCATCCAGTACATGGTGGCGATCCCGCTCATCTTCGGTCGCCTGACCGCGGCGGACTACGAGGACGGGGTCGCGCGCGATCCGCGCGTCGATGCGCTCCGCGACGTGATGGAAGTCCGGGAGAACGCGACTTTCACGAAGGAATACTACGAGCGCGACAAGCGCTACATCGGCAACGCGGTGCAGGTGTTCTTCAGGGACGGCGGCGCGACGCCGCGCGTGCACGTCGATGTCCCGATCGGCCACAGGAAGCGCCGTGACGAGGGCATGCCGGTGCTCGTGAAGAAGTTCGAGACATCGGTGGCGGCGCACTTTTCCGCGAAGCAGGCGGCGGCGATCACGGTACTCTTTCGCGATGCCGCGAAGCTCGATGCGCTGCCGGTGCACGACTTCGTCGCGGCGATGGTCAGGAACTGACCTCGTGGGCGCGGGCGCACAGGCGGCGGAACACGCGCGCCTCGTGCGTGACGCCGCCGCGCTCGGGGTGGCCCTCGATGCGGAACAGGCACGGCGCCTGCTGCGCCTGCTCGATGAGCTCGCCCGCTGGAACAGGAGCTATAACCTCACGTCGATCGAGGGGCGCGAGGCGATGCTCACGCACCACCTGCTCGACAGCCTGTCGATCGCCCCGTTCGTCGCGGGTACGACGCTCGCGGATGTCGGCACGGGCGCGGGCTTTCCCGGGCTGCCGCTCGCGACCGTCGCACCCCGGCGGCAGTGCACGCTGATCGACTCGAACAACAAGAAGATCCGCTTCGTTGCGCACGCGGCGCGCACGCTCGGTCTCCCGAACGTCACGCCGCTGCATGCCCGTGTCGAGGACCTCGCGCCGGCCGTGCCGTTCGACACGGTCGTCGCGCGGGCGTTCGCGCCGCTGCCGCGACTCCTGGCGCAGGTGCAGCGGCTGTGCGGGCCCCATACACGGGTGCTCGCGATGAAGAGCGCGCGGCTCGACGAGGAGATGCGCGAGTTGCCTGCCCGCTGGCAGGCGCTCGCCCTGCACGACCTGCGGGTGCCCGGGATCGATGCGGTCCGCACGCTTGCGGTGCTGCGCTGTCCTGCGGTATGAGACCGGCATGAGAACGAAACGGGGGGCGCCGGCCTGGCTCGCGGTGGCCGTGCTCGCCTGTGCCGCGGAGGTCGCCGCCGCGCGCGACTGGCTCGAGGCGCGCATCGACGACTTCGTGCTCGTCACCGACGCGAGGGAGGGGTACGCGCGAGCCACGCTGCGCGATTTCGCGGTGTTCAAGTTCGGACTCGGCGTGCTCGCGCCGCTCACGCGCGGCACGCCCCGCATGCCGACGCAGATGTACGCGCTCGATGCCGCCGAGTGGCGCAGCTTTGCGCCGGCGCCGCACATCGCCGGGTTTTTCCTGCCGCAAACGCACGCGAACTTCATCGTCTTCGACCGCACACCCGCCGGACTGAAGTCGCGTGAGGTCGTATTCCACGAGTACATGCACTTCATGCTGCAGGCGGGCTCGGACCTGATCCTGCCGGCCTGGTGGGACGAGGGCGTCGCGGAAGTGTTCAGTTCGCTGCGCGAGCGCGGCGGCAGGATCGAGTTCGGCCTCGTGCCCGCCGCGCGCAAGATGGACTTTGCCTACTTCGAGCTGATGCCCACGTCGATGCTGTTCGCCGTGGACCGCGATTCGCCCGCCTACCGCCGGCACGGGATCGCGCCGATGTTCTATGCCCAGTCGTGGCTCAGTGCGCACTACATGCTGATCGGCAATCCCGCGCGCGGCAAGCAGATGCCGGTCTACCTGCGGGAGATCAATGCCGGCACGCCGATCGCGGAGGCGGTGCAGAAGGCGTTCGGCGTGAGCCTCGACACGCTCGATGCGGAGATCCGCGCCTATCGGCAGAAGGGGCGGATAGGGGGCTTTCGGCTGAGCTTCGACAAGCCGCTGCCCGACGCGAAGGATGTCGTCATCCGGCCGCTTCCCGAGCCGGTCGCGCTCGCGCGCCTCGCGATCGCGGGGCTCGACGTCGGTCGCAATCCGGACGATGCGGAAAAACGCGCGACGCGTGCGCTCGCGCTCGACCCGGCGCTGCCGCTCGCGCAGGCGGCGATGGCGTTCGTTCGGCTGCGTCAGGATCGGGATGCCGAGGCCCTCGACTGGACGCGCAAGGCGCTCGGGGCCGCGGCGGGGCCCGAGGCGACCGTGGCCGCGGTGCGCGCGCAGTCGCGGCTCGTGACCCGTGCCCTGCTGCCGCGCAAGCCAAAGGCCGGCGATGACGCGACGGTCGAGGAACTGATCGACGAGGCGTTCGCCGTGCAGGACGAGCCGGCGAAGCCGTCCGCAGCGCAGGTCGCGATGCTGCAGGCCGCGCGTGCCGCGGTGTTGCCGTACGCGAGCGATCCGGACCAGGGCCTCGGAGCCACCTTGTCGGTTACGGCCATCGACGCATTGCTCGCGGACCGCGACCCCGGCACGACGCTCGCGCTCGTGCAGCAGGCTACCGCGCTGTATCCGACGCACACGGACCTCGCCGCGCAGGAGGCGCGCCTGTGTGCGCAGCTCGGGCGCTATACCGCAGCGGTCGCCTCGGCGAGCCGCGCCGCGCGGTATGCCCGGTCACCCGCCTACCGCCGCGCGCTCGAGCGCTGGGCCGCCGAACTGGCAGCCGCCGCCGACGCGAGCCGCTAAACTCGCGCGCATGAAGCGGGTCATCGCGATCGCGAACCAGAAAGGCGGCGTGGGCAAGACGACGACCGCCGTCAATCTCGCCGCGTCGCTCGCGGCGACGCGGCGGCGCGTGCTGCTGATCGACCTCGATCCGCAGGGCAATGCGACGATGGGCTGCGGCGTCGAGAAATCCCGGGTCGTGCGCGGAACCTGCGAGGTGATGCTGGGCGAGTGCGACATCGAGAGCGCGATCGTGCCGGTGGAGCAGGCCGGCATGTTCCTGCTGCCTGCGAACCAGGACCTCACCTCGGTCGAGGTGCGCCTCCTCACGATGATCACCGGCCGCGAGCTGAAGCTGCGCCATGCGCTGCGCCCCGTGCGCGAGCAGTACGACCAGATCCTGATCGATTGCCCGCCGGCGCTCAACATGCTGACCGTGAACGCGCTGGTGGCAGCCGACAGCGTGCTGATCCCGATGCAATGCGAGTACTACGCGCTCGAGGGGCTCTCGGCGCTCGTGTCGACGATCGAGCAGATCCGTGCGGCCGTGAATCCCGATCTCGCGATCGAGGGCATCCTGCGCACGATGTTCGACCCGCGCAACAACCTCGCCAATGAGGTGAGCGCCCAGCTGATCGAGCACTTCGGCGACAAGGTGTTCCGTACGGTCGTGCCGCGCAACGTGCGCCTCGCGGAGGCGCCCTCGTTCGGGCGCCCTGCGATGTTCCATGACCGCGAATCCCGCGGTGCGCTCGCCTATCTCGCGCTCGCGGGGGAAATGCTGCGCCGTGAGGACGAAGCGCGCGCCCCCGAGCAGCTATCATCCGCGACATGACCCAGAAGAAGACCACGCTCGGACGCGGACTTGCGGACCTGCTCGGGCAGTCGGCGGCCCGCGCGGCAGCGCCGGCCGGCGCGCCACGCGTCGGCGAGGAGCTCGCGAGGCTGCCGCTCGACCTGCTGCAGCGCGGCCGCTACCAGCCGCGTACGGACATGCGCCCCGAATCGCTGCAGGAACTGGCCGATTCGATCAAGGCGCAGGGCATCGTGCAGCCGATCGTCGTGCGCCCGCTCGCGGGTGCCGGCGAGGGCGCCACGCAGCGCTATGAGATCGTCGCCGGCGAGCGTCGCTGGCGCGCAGCGCAGCTCGCCGGTCTCGCCGACATACCTGCCGTCATCCGCCACGTCCCGGACGAGGCGGCGATCGCGATGGCACTGATCGAGAATATCCAGCGCGAGAACCTGAATCCGCTCGAGGAGGCGCGTGCGCTCGAGCGGCTGATCGCCGAGTTCGGCGTCACGCACCAGCAGGCGGCCGAGGCGGTCGGTCGCTCGCGTGCCGCGGTCAGCAACCTGCTGCGGCTGCTCGAACTCGCGCCCGAAGTGTGCGAACTCGTCGAGCGGCGCGCACTCGAAATGGGGCACGCGCGTGCCCTCCTCGGGCTCACGCAGCGCCGCCGGCAGGTGGAAGTCGGCGCGCTCGTGGCGCGCAAGGGCCTGTCGGTGCGCGAAACCGAGGCGCTGGTGCGGCGCCTGACCGCGCCGCACGATGCGACCGGTGGAGCGGCGCGCGATGCGGGCGGCCACGGCGGCGCGCGCGACCCGAATGTCGCGCGCCTCGAAGGCGAGCTGTCGGAGAAACTCGGCGCCCGGGTGGCGATCCAGCACGGCACGGGCGGGAAGGGCAAGCTCGTCGTCAGCTACAACAGCCTCGACGAACTCGACGGCATCCTGGCCCACATCAACTGACATGGTGCCGGGGCCTTCCCCCCTATAATCCGCGCGCTTCGCAAACGGGGTCCTAAGTGGCTGCCGTGCAAGGAAAATTGGGCTGAAGGCCGACTCCTGTCCGACCGTGATCCAGACGCGCGCTTCCGACGTCGGGCGGCTCGCCGCGCGGATCCTGATCGCCCAGGTGGCGATCACGGTCATCCTCGCAGCGCTGTGCTACGGCGTGTGGGGTGTCCGCCACGGCGAGTCGGCGCTCGCGGGCGGGTCGATCGGCTTCATTGCGAACCTGTTTATGACGTTGACGGCGCTGCGCCCCGGGGGCGGTGCCGGCTTGGTGTTGGGCCGGGTGCTGCTCGGCCAGTTCGTGAAAGTGGCGCTGACGGTGGCGATGTTCGTCGCGCTGGCGCGCACCGGCAAGGCCGTGTGGCCGCCGGTCATCGCGACTTATGTCGCGACGCTGGTGGTGTTCTGGGTGGTGCCCGTGCTCGCGGGGCCCAGGCTGCCGCCGCGGTCGATGGGATGAGGACAGGACACAGGTGGGTCGGCTCGCGATGGTAACCGAACAAGGCGCAGGACACGGCACGTCGCCGACCGACTACATCGTCCACCACCTCACGCACCTCAAGGTCGGCGAGGGATTCTGGACCTGGCACATCGACACGCTGCTCATGTCGGCGCTGCTCGCGGTGCTCACCGGATGGGTCTTCTGGGCTGCCGCCCGCCGCGCCACCTCCGGCGTGCCGGACAAGTTCGTCGGCTTCATCGAACTCGTCTACGAGTTTGTCGACGGCCAGGTTTCCGACATCTACCACGGTGACCGCCGTTTCATGGTGGCGCTCGCGCTGTCGCTGTTCACGTGGATCGTCGCGATGAACACGATGGACCTGCTGCCGATCGACCTGCCGGGCTACATCGCCGCGCCGCTCGGCGCCGACTACTGGCGCGTGCTGCCGACCGCCGACCTGAACGGCACGATCGCGATGGCGCTCGTCGTGCTGCTGCTGATCATCGTCGCCGCGATCCGCGCCAAGGGCGTGGGTGGCTACGTGCACGAGTGGATATCCGCGCCGTTCGGCGGCAACCCGGTCCTCTGGATCCCGAACATCGTGCTGAATCTCGTCGAACTGCTGTCGAAGCCGGTGTCGCTCGGCATGCGACTGTTCGGCAACATGTTCGCCGGCGAACTGCTGTTCATGCTGATCGCGCTGCTCGGTTTCACCGTGGTCGGTGCCACCGCCGGCAGCGCGCTCGGCTTCGTCGGCCAGGTGCTCATGGGCACGGCCTGGGCGATTTTCCACATCTTGATTGTGGTGCTGCAAGCCTACATTTTCATGGTGTTGCCGGTCGTCTACATCGCGATGGCCGAAGAGCATCACTGAGTTTCTTTTCGCTGCAAATTCGACTCGACCAGGAGAACTTGAGATGGAAGCAATTGCAACGGTCCAGGCGTACACGGCGCTTGGTATCGGCATCATCATCGGCCTCGGCGCGATCGGCGCCTGCATCGGCATCGGCGTGATGGGTTCGAAGTTCCTCGAATCCGCCGCGCGCCAGCCGGAGCTCACGCCGATGCTGCAGGGCCGGATGTTCCTGCTCGTCGGCCTCATCGACGCGGCGTTCCTGATCGGCGTCGGCCTCGCGATGCTGTTCGCGTTCGCGAACCCGCTGCTCGCCGCCCTCGCCGGCGGCTGATCCGCACGGCCCGCCAAGGAGTCGGACGATGCACGTCAACGCGACCTTCATCGGCCAGATGATCGTTTTCGCGATCCTGCTCTGGTTTTTCTGGAAGTTCATCGTGCCGCCGCTCGCGCGCGCGAATACGGATCGCCAGAAGAAGATCGCCGAGGGGCTCGAGGCCGCCGAGCGCGGCCAGCGCAACCTCGACGAGGCGAAGACGCGCGCCGACGCGGTCGTGCGCGAGGCGCGCGAGCGCGCCAATCAGATCCTCGACCAGGCGAGCCGCCGGTCGAACGAGATGATCGACGGCGCCAAGCAGGCGGCGGGCACCGAAGGCGAGCGGCTGCTGGCCAATGCGCGCGCGGAAGCCGCGAACGAGACGGCGCGGGCACGCGACGAGCTGCGACGCGAGGTCGGCGCGCTGGCCGTGGCCGGCGCGTCGCGCCTGTTGCAGCGTGAGATCGACCCGGCCGCGCACGCGAAGCTGCTCGACGAACTCGCCGGGGAGATCGCGCGTGGCTGAGAGCGCGACCGTCGCCCGTCCCTACGCCCGCGCCGCGTTCGAGCATGCGCAGGGTGCCAGGGCGCTCGCGCGCTGGGGCGAACTGCTCGAGCGTGCGGCACTCACGGTGCGCGACGAGCGCGTCGCCGCGCTCCTCGGCAGCCCCAGGGTGACGAGCGCCGCGCTCGCCGACTTCGTGTTCGGGATATCGGGCAGCGAAACGGATGAGCACGGGCGCAATTTCGTGCGCCTGCTCGCGCAGAACGGGCGCCTCGCGCTGCTGCCGGAGATCGCCGCGCAGTTCGCGCTGCTGCGGGCCGAAGCCGAGGGCACGGTCGATGTGGAGATCGTCTCCGCGCTCGCGCTCACGCCCGCGGACACGGAGAAGTTCACGCGCGCGCTCACCCGGCGCCTGAACCGCGCGGTGCGCCTGCACACGAGTGTCGATGCCACGCTGATCGGTGGCGCCGTGGTGCGCGCCGGCGACCTGGTGCTCGACGGCACGCTGAAGGGCCGGCTCGAGCGCCTCGGCCAGACCATGACGAACTGAATTTCAAGGACCCCATCCCATGTCAGTCAAAGCATCGGAAATCTCGGACCTGATCAGGCAGCGGATCGAGAAATTCTCGTCCGCGGCGGAGGCGCGCAACGTCGGCACCGTCGTGTCGGTCACCGACGGCATCACGCGCGTCCATGGTCTCGCCGATGTGCGCTACGGCGAAATGATCGAGTACCCGGGCGGCGTCTTCGGCCTCGCCCTGAACCTCGAGCAGGACTCGGTCGGCGCGGTCGTGCTCGGTGAATACAAGGGCATCCGCGAAGGCGATACGGTCAAGACGACCGGGCGCATCCTCGAAGTGCCGGTCGGCCCCGAGCTCCTCGGCCGCGTCGTCGACGGACTCGGCAACCCGATCGACGGCAAGGGTCCGATCAAGACGTCGCGCACGTCGCCGATCGAGCGCGTGGCGCCGGGCGTCATCTATCGCAAGAGCGTGTCGCAGCCCGTGCAGACCGGCTACAAGGCCGTCGACTCCATGGTGCCGATCGGTCGCGGGCAGCGCGAGCTGATCATCGGCGACCGCCAGACCGGCAAGACCGCGCTCGCGGTCGACACGATCATCAACCAGAAGTCCTCGGGCATCAAATGCATCTATGTCGCGATCGGCCAGAAGCAGTCGTCGATCGCGAACGTCGTGCGCAAGCTCGAGGAACACGGTGCGATGGCGCACACGATCGTCGTCGCGGCGTCGGCTTCCTCGCCGGCGGCCCTGCAGTACCTGTCCGCGTACTCGGGCGTCACAATGGGCGAGTACTTCATGGACAACGGCCAGGACGCGCTGATCATCTATGACGACCTGTCGAAGCAGGCCGTCGCCTATCGCCAGATCTCGCTGCTGCTGCGCCGTCCGCCGGGCCGCGAGGCCTTCCCCGGCGACGTGTTCTACCTGCACTCGCGACTGCTCGAGCGCAGCGCGCGCGTCAACGAGGAATACGTCGAGAGGGCGACCCGGGGCGCGGTCAAGGGCAAGACCGGCTCGCTGACCGGCCTGCCGATCATCGAAACGCAGGCGGGCGACGTCACCGCCTTCGTGCCGACGAACGTGATCTCGATCACCGACGGCCAGATCTTCCTCGAGACCGACCTCTTCAACGCCGGCATCCGGCCCGCGATGAACGCGGGCATTTCCGTGTCGCGCGTCGGTGGCGCCGCGCAGACCGATATCGTGAAAAAGCTCGGCGGCGGCATCCGCCTCGCGCTCGCGCAGTATCGCGAGCTCGCGGCGTTCTCGCAGTTCGCCTCCGACCTCGACGAGGCGACACGTCGCCAGCTCGAGCGCGGCGAGCGCGTGACCGAACTGATGAAGCAGAAGCAGTACGCGCCGATGTCGGTGGCCGAGATGGCGCTGTCGATCTATGCCGTCAACAACGGCTTCATGGACAAGGTCGAGCGCAAGAAAGTCGTCGACTTCGAGGCCGCGCTGCAGTCGTTCGCGAAGGCGAACTACAAGGACGCCATCGACGCGATCAACGGCAAGCCCGAGCTGAAGCTGCACGAAGCGGTGCTGAAGAAGATCTGCGAGGACTTCATCGCGAACGGGGCGTACTGATGGGAATCCGGCAGCGAACAGCGGGCAGCAATCAGCCGGAAGCGTCACGTAGCGCCTCCGGCCGTACGCCGTTCGCCGTTCGCAGTTCGCCGGGCGGAGCCCGCTGATGGCCGGTACGAAGGAAATCCGCACCAAGATCGCCAGCGTCAAGAGCACGCAGAAGATCACCAAGGCGATGCAGATGGTCGCGACGAGCAAGATGCGTCGCGCCCAGGACCGCATGCGCCTCGCGCGGCCCTATGCCGACAAGATGCGCGCGACGATCGGTCATCTGACCGAGGCGAACCCGGACTATCGGCATCCGTTCCTCGTCGAGCGCGAGCCGCAGGCGATCGGCATCATCGTGATCTCGACCGACCGCGGCCTCTGCGGCGGGCTCAATGCGAACATCTTCAAGAACACGATCTACCTGATGCGCGAATGGCAGCAGAAGGGTGCGAAGGTGAACCTGTGCCTCGTCGGCTCGAAGGGCCTCGCGTTCTTCCGCCGCCTCGGGCTGCCGGTGCTCGCGAACGTCACGCACCTCGGCGACCGCCCGCATGTCAAGGACCTCATCGGCACCGTGAAGGTAATGCTCGACGCCTATCGCGACGGCACGATCGATCGCCTCTTCCTCGTCAATGCGCAGTTCGTCAACACGATGACGCAGAAGCCGGTCGTCGAGCAATTGCTGCCGGTGGAGCCGATGCAGTCGTCGGATCTCGCCGAGCACTGGGACTACATCTACGAGCCGAGCGCCGCGGGCATCCTCGATGGCGTGCTGCTGCGCTACATCGAATCGCAGGTGTATCGCGGCGCCGTGGAGAACGTGGCGTCGGAGATGGCCGCGCGCATGGTGGCGATGAAGGCCGCGTCCGACAACGCGGGCAAACTGATCAACGAGCTGCAGCTGATCTACAACAAGGCGCGGCAGGCGGCGATCACGAAGGAATTGGCGGAAATCGTGGGCGGAGCCGCCGCAGTATGAACAAGAGCAGACAGCATACAGCGAACAGCGAACAGCCCGAGGCGCAAGCCCGCGGCCTCCTCTGGCCGTTCGCTGTCAGCTGTCGGCTGTCTGCTGTTTAGTTTTTCGAGGGAATCGCAATGGCTACGGGTATGGCAACGGGCAAGATTACGCAGATCATCGGGGCAGTCATCGACGTGGAGTTTCCGCGCGAATCGATTCCGCAGGTCTACGAGGCGCTGAAACTCGAGGACGCGGACCTGACCCTCGAGGTGCAGCAGCAGCTCGGCGACGGCGTCGTGCGCACGATCGCGATGGGCACCTCCGAGGGGCTGAAGCGCGGCCTCACGGTCGTGCCGACGGGCAAGCCGATCTCGGTTCCGGTCGGCGAGGCGACCCTCGGGCGGATCATGGACGTGCTCGGTGCGCCGCAGGACAACCGCGGCCCCGTCGATGCGAAGGAGCACCTGTCGATCCACCGCCCCGCGCCGTCGTACGACGAGCAGGCCGGCGGGCGCGATCTGCTCGTCACGGGCATCAAGGTCATCGATCTCCTCGTGCCGTTCGCGAAGGGCGGCAAGGTCGGCCTCTTCGGCGGCGCGGGCGTCGGCAAGACCGTGAACATGCTCGAGCTGATCAACAACATCGCCAAGCAGTACAGCGGGCTTTCGGTGTTCGCCGGCGTCGGCGAGCGCACGCGCGAGGGCAACGACTTCTACCACGAGATGGCGGAGTCGGGCGTCATCGACCTCGAGAACCTCGCGAACTCGAAGGTGGCGATGGTGTACGGCCAGATGAACGAGCCGCCGGGCAACCGCCTGCGCGTCGCGTTGACCGGCCTCACGATGGCCGAATACTTCCGCGACGAGGTGCGTCCCGACGGCGGCAAAGGCCGCGACGTGCTGTTCTTCGTCGACAACATCTACCGTTACACGCTGGCCGGCACCGAGGTTTCGGCGCTGCTCGGCCGCATGCCGTCGGCGGTGGGCTACCAGCCGACGCTCGCCGAGGAGATGGGTGTGCTGCAGGAACGCATCACCTCGACGAAGACCGGTTCGATCACTTCGATCCAGGCCGTGTACGTGCCGGCGGACGACCTGACCGACCCGTCGCCCGCGACCACGTTCGCGCACCTCGATGCGACCGTCGTGCTGTCGCGCCAGATCGCGGCGCTCGGCATCTATCCGGCGGTCGACCCGCTCGATTCGACGAGCCGCCAGCTCGACCCGCTGGTCGTCGGCGAAGACCACTACAACACCGCGCGCAGCGTGCAGGCGGTGCTGCAGCGCTACAAGGAGCTGCAGGACATCATCGCGATCCTCGGCATGGACGAGCTGTCCGAAGAGGACAAGCTGACGGTGTTCCGTGCGCGCAAGATCCAGCGTTTCCTGTCGCAGCCGTTCAACGTCGCGAAGGTGTTCACGGGCCAGGACGGCAAGATCGTGTCGCTGAAGGACACGATCCGCGGCTTCAAGGGCATCCTCGCGGGCGATTACGACAACCTGCCGGAGCAGGCGTTCTACATGGTGGGCTCGATCGACGAGGCCGTGGAGAAGGCGAAGAGCCTGCAGTAAGGGGACGACCGTGGCTGACACCATCAACGTCGATGTCGTGAGCGCCGAAGGCGAGATCTTCTCGGGTCCCGCGAAGATGGTGTTCGTGCCGGCGTCGGAAGGCGATATCGGCATCGCGCCACGCCACGCGCCGCTGCTGTCGCTGCTGAAGGCCGGCGAAGTGCGCATCCAGACGCCCGAGGGGGCCGAACACCTGATATTCGTCGGCGGCGGCGTGCTTGAGATCCAGCCGAAGAGGGTCACCGTGCTCGCGGACACCGCGCTGCGCGCGAAGGACATCGACGAAGCCGCCGCGCTCGCCGCCAAGCAGCGCGCGGAAGAGGCGCTGAAGGACAAGGTCGACGCGATCTCGCAGGCGGAGGCGCTCGCGGAGCTCACCCGCGCCGCCGCCCAGCTCAAGCTGATCGAGAAGCTGCGCAAGCTGAAGGGCTGACCCGCCTCGCGCGAAGGTGCACGCCCCGCGGGCCGCTCCGGACCCGCGAGGCACGCACCCGGGCACCGATCGGCGTTACTGCGCCGCGCCCTCCTACAACGACAGGGCGCTCGGATACAATCGCGCGATGCCACTTTCGATCGTGATTCTCGCCGCCGGACAGGGCAAACGGATGCGCTCCGACCTGCCGAAGGTGCTCCAGCCGCTCGCGGGCCGGCCGCTGCTCGCGCACGTCGTCGAGACCGCGCAGTCGCTCGCGCCCGGATCGATCCACGTCGTCTACGGCCACGGCGGCGAGCGGGTGCGCGAAGCGCTCGGCAACGCGACGGTCGATTGGGTGCGGCAGGCCGAACAGCTCGGCACCGGGCACGCGGTGGCGCAGGCCATGCCGCACATCGACGACGCGAACCACGTCCTCGTGCTGTACGGCGACGTGCCGCTGATCCGCGCCGAAACATTGCGCGCGCTCGTCGCGCTCGCGGGCGAGGCGGGTGTCGCGCTCCTCACGACCGAACTGGCGGACCCGACCGGCTACGGGCGCATCGTGCGCAGTGCGCGCGGAGAGGTACAGCGCATCGTCGAAGAGCACGACGCGAGCGCGCGCGTGAAGCGCATCCGCGAGGGCAACACCGGGGTGCTCGTCGCGCCGGCGAAGCGCCTGCGCGGCTGGCTCGCGCGCCTGCGCGCGAACAATGCGCAGGGTGAGCTCTATCTCACCGACATCATCGCGATGGCGGTCGGGGAGAAGGTGAAGGTGGTGCCGCTCGTCGTCGCCACGCCGGCGGAAGTGCTCGGGGTCAACGACAAGCGGCAACTCGCCGGGGTCGAGGCGGCGCATCGCGCCCGCCGCGCCCATGAATTGCTGGACGCCGGCGTCACGCTGGTCGATCCAGCGCGGATCGACGTGCGCGGGCCGCTCGAGACCGGCCGCGACGTCGAGATCGACGCGAACGTCGTGTTCGAGGGCCGGGTGCGCCTCGGGGACCGCGTGCGCATCGGCCCGAACTGCGTGATCCGCGACAGCGAGATCGGCGACGACACGCAGGTGTTCCCGAACTGCGTGATCGACCGGGCGAAGATCGGGCCGGCCTGCAACATCGGACCGTTCGCACGCTTTCGCCCCTCGTCGACCCTGGCGCGCGGCGTGCACATCGGCAATTTCGTCGAGGTGAAGAACAGCGTGCTCGGCGAGGGCAGCAAGTCGAACCACCTGACTTATCTCGGCGATGCGGTGATCGGCAGTCGCGTGAACGTCGGCGCCGGCACGGTCACGTGCAATTACGACGGGGTGAACAAGTCCCCCACGCACATCGACGACGGCGCGTTCATCGGTTCGGGCAGCATGCTCGTCGCGCCGGTGCGCATCGGCGCGCGCGCGACGATCGGCGCTGGCTCCGTCATCACGAAGGACACCCCGCCCGACAAGCTGACGCTCGAGCGCGCGCATCAGGTCACGATCGATGGCTGGCAGCGGCCGACGAAGAAGCCCTGACGGCGGCCGCGGGCTCGCGGTGCGCGCCTGATGCCTTTCACCGCGGCCGAACTCGATGCGCTGCGGCTCAGCTTCGCGGTCGCGGCGCGCAGCGTGCTGTTCGCGCTGCCGTTCGCGACCCTGATCGCCTGGCTCCTCGTGCGCGGGCGCTTCCGCGGGCGCTTCGTGCTCGATGCGTTCGTGCACCTGCCGCTCGTGCTGCCCCCCGTGGTCGTCGGTTACCTGCTGCTCGTCCTCTTTGGCCGGCGCGGCGTGCTCGGCGGCTGGCTGTACGACAGCTTCGGCATCCGGCTCGCGTTCACGACCGCGGGCGCGGCGCTCGCCACGGCGGTCATGTCGTTTCCGCTCATGGTGCGTGCGATGCGCCTGTCGCTCGAGGCGGTCGATTGCGGTCTCGAGGACGCGGCCCGCACGCTCGGCGCGGGCCCGATCGACCGGTTCTTCTCGATCACGCTGCCGCTCATGCTGCCGGGCATCCTGGCCGGCGCCGTGACCGCCTTTGCGGCGAGCCTCGGCGAGTTCGGCGCGGTGATCACGTTCGTGTCGAACATCCCGGGCGAGACGCGCACGTTGCCGCTCGCGCTCTACACCGCGATCCAGACGCCCGGAGGCGATGCGGCCGCGGCGCGCATCGCCGCGCTGTCGATCGTGCTCGGCTTCGCGGGGCTCGCACTGTCGGAATGGCTGGCGAGGCGCCTCAGGCGCGCGCTGGGGCACGCATGATCCGCGTCGACGTGGCGCTGCGTCGCGGCGACTTCGCACTCGATGCGCGCTTCGAGACGCCACAGGTGGGTGTCGTCGCGTTGTTCGGGCGTTCGGGCTGCGGCAAGACGACGCTGGTCGACATCATCGGCGGGCTCCTGCGGCCCGATCGCGGCCGCATCGCGATCGGCGACGAGGTCCTGCTCGATACGTCGACCGGGCGTTGCGTGCCGCCCGAGGAGCGCCAGGTCGGGTATGTGTTCCAGGATGCGCGTCTCTTCCCGCACCTGACGGTGACGGCGAACATGCGCTACGGGCTCGCGCGTGCACGCGGCCGCACGCAGTCGATCGGCTTCGACGAAGTCGTCGCGCTGCTCGCGCTCGAGCCGCTGCTCGCCCGTCGCCCGTGGTCGCTCTCGGGCGGCGAGCGCCAGCGCGTCGCACTGGCGCGCGCCCTGCTCGCGCAGCCGCGCCTGCTGCTGCTCGATGAGCCGCTGGCCTCGCTCGATGCGGCGCGCCGGGAGGAAGTGCTGCCTTACCTCGAGGCGCTGCGCCTGCGGCTGCGCCTGCCGATGATCTACGTGAGCCACGCATTCGACGAAGTGTTGCGCCTCGCGACCGATCTCGTCGTGCTCGATGCCGGCCGGGTTGCCGCGCAGGGGCCGCTGAGCGATGCGAGCCTCGATCCGGCGCTCACCTCGATCGTCGGGCCGACCGCCGTGGGCGCCGTGCTCGACGGGCACGTGCTCGCGCGCGATGCGGCGACGGGGCTCACGCGAGTCCAGGTGGGCCATGGGGGGGAGTTGCGCGTGCACACCGTGCGCGCCAGCGCGGGCGAGCGGCTCCGCGTCCAGGTGCTCGCCCGTGACGTGATCCTGTCGGACCGGCCGCCCGAGGGGCTCAGCGTGCGCAATGCCCTGCAGGGCCGCATCGTCGCGATCGATCCCCAGCCGGACGACGTGCGCCGCGTGCTGGTCGAGCTCGGCGGCGCGCGCGTCGTCGCGCACGTCACGCCCGATGCGGTCGCGGCGCTGCAATTGCGCGCGGGAGGCGCGACGTGGGTGCTCGTGAAAACGGTGTCGCTGCGGAGCCTCGCCTGGCCGGAGCCGGCGCCCGCCGTGCCGGGTGCCTGAGGAGGAGAAGGGCGCATGTTCGACCGACGCATACTGCTCGCTTCCCTGCTGGCAACCGCGGCGCCATTGCGGGCAGCGGCGCCATTGCGTGCGGCGGCCCCGCGGCCGGGCGAGCGTGGCATCGTCGTATTCGCGGCCGCGTCCCTGACGGATGTGCTGGAGGAACTGGCTGCGCGGTTCGAAGCCGCCACCGGCACGCACGTCACGCTGTCGTTCGCGGCGAGCTCGGCGCTCGCGCGGCAGATCGAAGCGGGCGCGCAGGTCGATGTATTCGCATCGGCGGACGAGGCCTGGATGGATTACCTCGCCGCCCGCCGCCTGGTCGATGTCGCGAGCCGCCGCGACATTGCCGGCAACGATCTCGTGCTCATCGCGCCCGCGGACAGCCGCGTGCAGCTCGCGATCGCGCCCGGGTTCGATCTTCGCGCCGCACTCGGCGATGGCCGGCTCGCGATCGCCGATCCCGCGATCGTGCCGGCCGGGCGCTACGCGCAGGCTGCGCTCACGCACCTCGGCGTGTGGGCGAGCGTCGAGGGGCGGCTCGCGAACGCCGACAATGTCCGCGCGGCGCTCGCGTTCGTCGCGCGCGGCGAGGCGCCGCTCGGCATCGTCTATGCGACCGACGCACGCATCGACAAGAACGTGAAGGTCGTCGGCGTGTTCCCGGCGGGCAGCCACCCGCCGATCAGGTACCCCGCGGCGCTGCCCGCGGGCGGGCGGACCGGGGGCGCCGCCTTCCTCGATTTCCTCGCGGGCCCCGTCGCGAGGGCGGCATTCGCGCGCTACGGGTTCAGCGCGGTCACAGGCGGGCAAACCGCGCCGTGAAGTGCCGCATCAGCCGCGGCTCCTCGACGATGCGCAAGCCGCGCAGCTGCGTGCGCGCGGCGGCGACCTCCGCGAACACCTCGACCAGGTAATCCGCATGGCTCTGCGTGTACACGCGCCGCGGGAACGCGAGCCGCACGAGGTCGTAACGTGCCGGCAGTTCGCGGCCGTCGCCCTGGCGGCCGAACATCACGGTGCCGATCTCGCAGCTGCGCACGCCGCCCACTTCGTAGAGCGCCACCGCGAGCGCCTGGCCCGGATAGGCGAGCGGCGGGATGTGCGCGAGCAGGGTGCGCGCATCGACGAACACCGCATGGCCGCCGACGGGCTGCACGATCGGCACACCGAGCGCGAGCAGGCGTTCGCCGATGTACTCGTTGCAGCGCACCCGGTAGTGCAGATACTCCTCGTCGACGACTTCGGCGAGCCCGGCGGCGATCGCTTCGAGATCGCGCCCCGCGAGGCCGCCGTAGGTCGGGAAGCCCTCGGTCAGGATCAGCCGATTGCGGGCCGCGAGCGCGAGTTCGTCGTCGTTCAACGCGAGCCAGCCGCCGATATTCGCGAGGCCGTCCTTTTTCGCGCTCATCGTCATGCCGTCCGCGAGCGAGAACGTCTCGCGCACGATGTCGCGCACGCTGCGCGACTGCTGGCCGGGTTCGCGCTGCTTCACGAACCAGGCATTCTCCGCGAAGCGGCAGCCGTCGATGATCAGCGGCTTGCCGTGGCGGGTGGCCAGATCGCGGATCGCCCGCAGGTTTTCCAGTGATACCGGCTGGCCGCCGCCCGCGTTGTTGGTGAGCGTCACCATCACGCACGGGACGGCCGCGCCGCGCTCCCCGAGCAACCGGGCGAGCTGCGCGATGTCCATGTTGCCCTTGAAAGGGAACACGCTCGGGAAATCCGCCGCCTCGGCGCACGGCAGGTCGAGCGCCTCCGCGCCGGTCGCCTCGATGTTGCTACGGGTCGTGTCGAAGTGGGTGTTCGAGGGGATCACGCGCCCGGCGCCGCCGAGCAGCGCGAAGAGGATCGCCTCCGCCGCGCGTCCCTGGTGGGTCGGGATCACGTGGCGGAAGGGCATCAGGTCCTGCACGGCGTCCCGGAATCTGTAAAACGACGGCGAGCCCGCGTACGACTCGTCGCCGCGCATCACCGCGCTCCACTGGGCGGCGCTCATCGCGCCGGTGCCGGAGTCGGTCAGCAGGTCGATCAGGACGTCGTCGGAATGCAGCCCGAAGAGGTTGAAATGCGCCTCCGCGACCAGCCGCTCGCGGTCGGCCCGGGTCGTCAGGCGGATCGGCTCGACGACCTTCATGCGGAAGGGTTCGATGATGGTTTTCATGGTGTGATCCCGTTCCTGGTGCACAGCGTGCCACAGCAGGACGGCCGGCATTCAGGCAAAATACGCGACCCTGACCGGAGAGCCAACTGCCCATGTGCGGAATCGTCGGAGCCGTCGCCGAACGCAACATCGTCCCGATCCTGCTCGAGGGGCTGCGGCGCCTCGAGTATCGCGGCTACGACTCCGCAGGCCTCGCCGTGCTCGATGGCGGGCAGCGCCTCGAGCGGGTGCGCACCGTCGGCAAGGTGAAGGTGCTGGAGGAAGCGCTCGCGGCGCAGCCGCTCTCGGGGCAGCTCGGCATCGCGCACACGCGCTGGGCCACGCATGGCGTGCCGAGCGAGCGCAATGCGCACCCGCACGTCTCGCGCGACGGCCTCGCGATCGTGCACAACGGCATCATCGAGAACCACGAGGAACTGCGTGCCGACCTCACGCGCCTGGGCTACACCTTCACCTCGGAAACCGACACCGAGGTGATCGCGCACCGCATCCATCATCACCTTGGCAGGCTTGGCGACCTGTTCAAGGCCGTGCGCGCGACCGTCGCCGAGCTCGAAGGCGCCTACGCGCTGGCGGTCGTGGGCAGCGCCGCTCCCGATCGCGTGATCCTCGCCCGCGAGGGCTGCCCGGTCGTGATCGGGGTCGGCGTCGGCGAAAACTTCGTCGCGTCCGATGTCGCGGCGTTGTTGCCGGTGACCCGCCGTTTCATCTTCATGGAAGAAGGCGACGTCGCCGACGTAGGTCGCGAGAGCGTGCGGATCATCGACCGTGAAGGCAACGTGGCCGAGCGGCCGGTGCACGAGAGTGAACTGTCCGCCGACGCGGCGGAGAAGGGCCAGTACCGCCACTTCATGCTGAAGGAAATCCACGAGCAGCCGCGCGCGGTCGCGAGCACGCTGCAGGAGCGCGTCGCGAACGGCCGCCTGCTCGATGCGGCCTTCGGGCCGACCGCGGCCGAAATCTTCCGCCGCACCGAGCACGTGCACATCGTCGCCTGCGGCACGAGCTTCCATGCCGGCGCGGTCGCGCGCTATTTCATCGAACAGATCTGCAAGCTGCCGTGCTCGGTCGAGATCGCGAGCGAGTATCGCTACCGCAACCCCGTGGTGCTGAAGAATTCGCTGTTCGTCACGATTTCGCAGTCGGGGGAGACCGCCGACACGCTCGCGGCGCTGCGGCTCGCCAAACAGGCGGGCTACCTCGCCTCGCTCGCGATCTGCAACCAGCCGGAGAGCTCGCTGGTGCGCGAATCGGAGCTCGTGATGCTGACGCGCGCGGGGCCGGAGATCGGCGTCGCGTCGACCAAGGCCTTCACGACCCAGTTGATGGCGCTGTCGATGCTCGTGGTGGCGCTCGCGAAACACCACGGCGCCGACGCCGAGCGCGAGCGCGGCCTCGTCACGCGCCTCATCGAGATTCCAGGCCTGATCGAAAAGGCGCTCACGCTCGACCCGGTCATCCATCGCCTCGCCGAGCGCTTCGCCGACAAGCAGCACACATTGTTCCTCGGCCGGGGCGCGCTGCACCCGATCGCGATGGAGGGCGCGCTCAAGCTGAAGGAAATTTCCTACATCCACGCCGAGGCTTACCCTGCGGGCGAGCTGAAGCACGGCCCCCTCGCGCTCGTCGATGCGGGCATGCCCGTCATCACCGTCGCGCCGAACAACGACCTCCTCGAGAAACTGAAATCGAACCTGATGGAAGTGCGCGCCCGCGGCGGCGAGCTGATCGTGTTCGCCGACCCCGACTCGGGCTTCGAGACCTCCGACGGTGTCACCGTGATCCGGATGCCGAAGCACGTCAGCTACTTCCAGGCGCCGGCGGTGTACACGGTGCCGTTGCAGTTGCTCTCGTACCACGTGGCGATCCTGAAGGGCACCGACGTCGACCAGCCGCGCAACCTCGCGAAAAGCGTCACGGTCGAGTAACCTCGGCGTTCCCGGCCCCCGGAGGAGGACGTCATGTTCAAGAGAAACCTGCTCATCACGGCGGTCGCGATGCTCGCGCTCGCGGCCGGCTGTGCCAACCAGAAGGGCCCGGCGACGAAGGCGATCGGCGATGCCGAGGCGGCGCTCGCCGCGTTCAAGGACGATGCCGCGCGCCTGCTGCCGGACGACCTGTCGGGCGTCGAAACCACGCTCGGCGGGCTGAAGGACAGCCTCACGAAGGGCGACTACAAGGCGGTGCTCGCGGCGGCGCCCGAGCTGTCGACCCGCATCGCGGCGCTGCGCGACGCAACGGCCGCGAAGAAGGCCGAGTGGGAAGCGGCGACCGCGGCCGCGAAGGAGAAGTGGACGGGTTATGCCGCGGACCTGCCGCAGATGCTCGAGGCGATCCAGAGCCGCATCGCCATGCTCGACAAGTCGCGTCGCCTGCCGAGGAATGTCCCGCAGGAAGCGTTCGACAACGCGAAGGCGGGCCTCGAGTGGATACAGACGCAATGGGCCGAGGCGAATGACGCCTTCAACAAGGGCGACGCGATCGATGCGGCGTCGAAGGCGCAGGCCGTGAAGGACAAGGGGGACGAAGTGCTGAAGCTGCTGGGCCTCGCTCCTTCCACATGAACAGCGAGCGTGACGACGCCGCGAATGATGGCGCGGCCGGCGACGACCTGCGCGACCTGATCGCCCAGGCCGAGAGCATGCTGCATTCGCTCGGTGGCCAGACGGGTGAGGCCGCGCAGCGGCTGCGCGAACGCGTGGAGGCCACGGTGAAGAGCGCGCGGACCCGCCTGGCGTCGATCGAAGGCGATGCGCGCGAGCTCACCGAGCAGGCCGCGGACACCGCCGACCGCTATGTGCGGGGCAACCCCTGGGCGGCGGTGGCGATCGCGGCGGCCGCGGGCGTGATCGTCGGCGCGCTGCTGTCGCGCCGCCGCTGACACGGCGGGTCGCGCGGGGTGTCGTCGCCGACGCAGCGGGTGCTCGAGGAGGCGCTCAGCCTCGGTGCACAGGGCCTGCGCATCGCGCAGAACCGTCTCGAGATCCTGGGGGTCGATCTCGAGCTCGAGAAGGCCGCAATCGCGCGCCGGCTCTCGCTCGCGATCGCGTGCGGCACGAGCGCCGCGCTCGCGGTGTTTGCCGCGATCCTGTGGGCCGCGCTCGCGATGGAGCCGCGTACGCGTTTCATCGTGCTCGGCGTGCTCACCGTCCTGCTGGCGGTGATGGCCGTCGTGAGCGCCTGGCTCTTCGTGCGTGAGCGCCGCCGCGAACGACTCTTTTCACACCTGATAGACGCGTTGCGACGTGACAGCGAAGCCCTCGAGCCCGGCAGAACGCGCGCAGCTGCTTGAGCTCGAAGCGGAGCTGCAGCGGCGCACGCTGCGGGCGTCGCTCGACACGCTCACGGGTGCCAGGGGCATCACGTGGGTGCTCGCGGGCGTATCGCTCGCGTCGCGCCTCACGTTCCTGCGCCGTGCGAAATGGACCGGCTACGCGCTGCTCGCGGGGAGGCTCGCGCTCAGGCTGCGACGCGCGCGTCCAGATCGTAAGCGTCTGCCCCGGTAATCTCGACATCGACGAAGGCGCCGGCAGCGATCTGCCCGTCGGCGGCGGGCTGTCCGCTTGCGGTGTGCACCCGCACGATGCCGTCGATCTCCGGCGCATCGCCCGGACCACGCGCCACGGCGATCGCGCCGTCGATGCGATCCACCAGCACCCGCATGCGCTGGCCCACGCGTGCGGCGAGCCGCGCGGCGCTGATCGCCTGCGCGCGCTCCATGAAGCGCGCATGGCGCGCCGCCTTGATGTCTTCCGGCACCGCGCGCGGCAGCGCGTTCGCGGCCGCGCCTTCGACGGGTGAGTACGTGAAGCAACCCACCCGGTCGAGCTGCGCCTCGTCCAGCCAGTCGAGGAGTTCGTCGAACTCCGCTTCGGTCTCCCCGGGAAAGCCGACGATGAAGGTGCTGCGGATCACGAGCGCGGGGCAGATCGAACGCCAGGCACGGATGCGCGCGAGCGTGTCCTCGGCGTGCGCCGGGCGCTTCATGCGCTTCAGCACGGAAGGGCTGCCGTGCTGGAACGGCACGTCGAGGTAGGGCAGGACCTTGCCTTCCGCCATCAGCGGGATCACGTGATCGACGTGCGGGTACGGGTAGACGTAGTGCAGCCGCACCCACGCGCCGAGCTCACCGAGGCCGCGCGCGAGATCGAGGAAGCGGGTCTCGCGCGCGGCGCCGCGCCATTCGCGCGCCGCGTACTTCAGGTCGGCGCCATACGCGCTCGTGTCCTGCGAGATGACGAGCAGCTCCTTCACGCCCGCGCGGACGAGCTGCTCGCCCTCGCGCAGCACCTCGTCGATGGGCCGGCTCGCGAGGCGCCCGCGCATCGAGGGGATGATGCAGAAACTGCACTTGTGGTTGCAGCCCTCGGCAATCTTCACGTAGGCATAGTGCCGCGGCGTGAGCTTCACGCCCTGCGGCGGGACGAGATCGACGAACGGATCGTGCTGCGGCGGCAAGTGTTCGTGCACGGCGCCCACCACGTCCTCGTACGCCTGCGCACCCGTGACCTTCAGCACCCGCGGATGGCGCTCGAGGATGCGTTCGGGGCGCGCGCCGAGGCAGCCCGTGACGATCACGCGGCCGTTCTTCTCGAGCGCCTCGCCGATCGCCTCGAGCGATTCGTCGATCGCGGCATCGATGAAGCCGCAGGTGTTGACGACCACGAGATCGGCGTCGTCATAGGTCGGCGCGACGGCATAGCCTTCGGCGCGCAGGTGCGTGAGGATGCGCTCGGAATCGACCAGGGCCTTCGGACAGCCGAGGCTCACGAAACCGACGCGCGGCGCGCGCGCGTGGCGCTTGTGGGGGGTTGCTGGCATGGCGCGCATGATACGCGGGCGCAGGCGCATAATCCGCGCGGCGAACGCACCGTATGACAGGGGGACGACCATGACCACGAAAGCGCTGTTTTTCGCCGGTTGCGCAGTAGTGCTCCTCGCGGTCGCAGGCTGCGGCAGGAAGGACGCGCCCGCGGTGGCTCCGGCGATGCCGGCGCCTGCGGCCGCTGCCGGCCAGGGCCGCAACACGGCCGCGCCCGTCGATGGCCCGGCGACCCTCGCGGCACCGGCCGCGGCCGGCGCGGGCGCCGTGATCGACGTGCGATGGACCGGTCCCGGTAACACGGGGGACTACATCGACCTCGTCCCGCGCGGGGACACCGCGACGAGCGGCGAGATCACCTACGCCTACACCCGCGACGCCATGCCCGCGGCAAAGCTCACCTTGCCGACGACGCCGGGCGACTACGACATCCGCTACGTCCTCGACACAGGCAGCGCGCGCACGATCAAGGCCACCGCCCCGATTGCGGTCACGGCCGTTGCAGCCACGCTGACCGGCCCGCCCGCCGTGGAGGGCGCGGAGCCGATCGAGGTGGCGTGGTCCGGACCCTCGGGTGACCAGGATTACATCGATATCGTTCCCTCGTCCGTCACCGAGCCGAGCGGCGAGATCACGTACGCGTGGGCGAGGGACGGGAGCCCGGCGAAGCTGACGGCGCCGGGCAAGGCCGGCGACCATCTGGTCCGCTATGTCCAGGAGGGTCCGACCGGCCGGAAGATCCTGTCGATCTCGCCGCTGCGCGTGACGCAGCCGGCGGCCACGATCGATGGACCAGACATTGCCGCCGCGGGTGCGGCGTTCAACGTGGAATGGAGCGGGCCGAAGCGCAGGGGCGACTATGTCGACCTGGTGAAGAAGGGGCAGGTGGAAACGTCGGGCGAACTGTCCTACTTCTACACGGCAGGCAGCTCGAACAGCCAGCTCAAAGCGCCTGCCGAAGCGGGTCAGTACGACATCCGCTACGTACTCGAAGCGCCGGGCGGCCGTGTCGTGCTTGCGAGGCGCACGATCAGCGTTCGGTAGCGGCGATCTCCGCAAGCAGCACCGCGCCGAGCTTCGCGTCGTACTTCTCCAGCGTGCGCGCGATACGCCACGCATCGGCGTTGCGGCCGCAGTCGTACATGTACCTCATCCCATCGTTCGGCAGCAGGCGCGCGCGGCTTGTCATCGCGGTGCTTGTGATAGAGGCTGCCGAGTTCGACGTGGATCCCGGGATCGTCGGGCGCGGCTCGCTGGCCTTGCCGCAGTGCCCGTTCGGCACCCTCGATGTCGCCCTTCGCGACATACGTATAACTGGCAAAGATGTAGCCCGTGGGGTCCTTCGGGTAGAGCTGCGTGTACTCGCGCAGCGAGGCGAGTGCGCCGTCGTGGTCCCCGCGGTTGTACGCCGCGGTCCAGGCGTCGATCAATGCGTTCGCGCGCGCTTCATTGCGCCTTCGATCGCGGCCTTGGTGCTCGTCAGGCGCGGCCGGTTCGTCGTGTCGGCCGTCTTGCAGGCGATGCCGAGGACTGCTTCACCGACGGAGCCCTTCGTGACGGGTGGTAATCTGTGGCTCCCCTGAGCGGCGCCCAGTGGTCTCGCGTCGTCGTCGAGTTCGATCAGGTTGACGAGATCGAACGAGCCGTTCGCGCAGTGCGTGTGGAATTCAAGCCATCTGGCCCGGGTGCCGGGGCGCGAGTCGGGGACACCCTCGGGATAGACGTACAGCCCCCGGATCGCGACCACGCCCGGACTGGCCGCAGGCTTCCTGGACAGTTCATCGACGTAATGGGCGACACGGACACCGGGGTTCGTTCCCGCCGACAGTCGCAGCAGTACGACCTTCGCCCCGGCAGTAGCCGACGATGAAGCGTTCGCCTCCACACAGGCAGGGCTCGCCGTACTTCAGTCCGGCACCGCGGGCCATGCCGGCCGCGACGCCGAGCGCCGCCAGGCTGCGGACGAGAGTCGGACGCATCCGTGCCATCCCGGGTTGTTTGCGAATAGACGTCGCAGGGGGCCGTTCGTCAGGGCGCGTGCGACACCGCCAGATGGATATCGTTCGCGCCGGGGCCGCCTTGCTGTCCGCCCGTTGAACCGCGAGGCGTGCGGCCCCTCCCCGCCCTGCGCGACGTGCGGGACACTGGCGACCATGGAGGGAAGCTTGGACATTGCCATCGTCGGGGCCGGTATCGGCGGCCTGACCGCGGCGCTCGCGCTGCAGCGCGCGGGATTTCGCCCGACCGTTTACGAGCAGGCGCCGCAGCTGGGTGAGGTGGGCGCCGGGCTCTCGCTCAGCCCGAGCGCCGCGCATGCGTTGCGCTACCTCGGGCTCGGCGCGCGGCTCGACGCAATTGCCTACCTGCCCGAAGACCAGGCCGTGCGTCACTACCAGGACGGCCGCGCCCTGCAATGGACGAACCGTGGGCAGACCCTGCTCGAGAAGTACGGGGAGCGTTACTACCTGGTCCATCGCGCCGATCTGCACGGGGCGATCGCGGATGCGGTGCGTGCCAACGACCCGGACGCGATCCGGCTCGGCCGGCATCTTGCCTCGCTCTCGCAGGACAGCGAGGGCGTGAGGCTCTCGTTCGAGGACGGCAGCGTCGCCGCGGCCGGGCTCCTGATCGGCGCCGACGGTTCACGCTCGCAGGTGCGCCACGAGCTCTTCGGCGACAGCGGCCCGAAGTACACCGGCTACATCGCATGGCGCGGGCTCGTGCCGATGGATCGCGTGCCGCCGGGTGTGCTCGATCCACCCTCCGGCATCTATGTCGGGCCGGGGCACCTCGTGAACCGCTACCCGGTGCGGGGCGGCGCACTCCTCAATTTCGTCGCCTTCGCCGAGAGATCGGCCTGGACCGAAGAGGGCTGGTCGATCCGTTCGACCGTGGAGGAGCTGCTCGCGGACTTCGGGGACTGGCACCCGGACGTGCGCGCATTCCTCGCCGCGGTGCCGCCCGACCTGCTCTTCAAGTGGGGCCTCTTTGATCGCGAACCGCTCGCCCGGTGGAGCCGCGGGCGCGTGACGCTGCTCGGTGACGCCGCGCACCCCGTGTTGCCGTTCCTCGGCCACGGCGCCGTGCTCGCGATCGAGGATGCCGTGCTGCTGGCACGCGCGATCGCGGCATCGGACGACCTTGCCCAGGCGATCGCGCGTTACGAGGCCGCGCGCATCCCGCGCGCCTCGTTCGTCGTGCGCGAGTCGCGCAAGGCCGTCAAGGTGTTCCATTCCCACGAACCCGAGAAGTACGCGCTGAAGACCGGCGGCAAGGCCGCCGACGAGCGCCTGGGCCTTTTCGACTACAACCCCGCGACCGCGGTGGTTTGAGGGGTCGCCTGCGCCTCCTTGCAGGAGCGCAGGCCGAAGAACACGATCAGCGCGCAGATCGGCACGAGGATCCACGGCCACGCCGTGCCGCGACGTTCGGTGCTCATGGGATCAGCGTCCGTAGATCGCCTGCGTTTCGGCCACCGCGAGCGCATTGGCCCGCACCGCGAAGCCGATCATCGCGGCGGTCGCGTCGGCGGGGACGTCGAGCTTCGCGACCTTGAGCGCGTACACCCGGAAGTAATAGCGATGCGGCTTGTCCCCCGGCGGCGGGCAGGCGCCGCCGTAGCCGACGGTGCCGAAATCGGTGCGACCCTGGATCGCGCCCGCCGGCATTTCCCTGCCGTCGGCCGAGCCGGCGCCCGCGGGCACGCTGTCCACCGTCGCGGGGAGGTTGTAGACCACCCAGTGCCACCAGCCGCTGCCGGTCGGGGCGTCCGGGTCGTACACCATCAGCGCGAAACTCTGCGTGGCCGCCGGTGGGTTCTTCCACAAGAGCGCCGGCGACACGTTGCCGCCACTGCAGCCGAAGCCGTCGTACACCTGCTCGTTCTTCAGCATGCCGCCCGGTGCGAAGGCCGCCGAGGTGAGCGTGAACGGCGCGGGCTCGCCGGCGGGGGCGGCGCCGGCAGCCAGGGTCAGGGCCAGGGTGAGGGTGAGGGTGAGGGTCCGGATCATGGGCGCGAGTTTACGAGCGGCGGCCGGTATAGTCACGAGCCCATGGAACCCCGCCGCTTTCTGTTCGTCTCGCTCTCCGCGCTGATCAGCGATATCGCCTGGCAGGTCGCCAAGGAGGGCCACGAGGTCCGCTATTACATCGACAATGAGAGGGAACGCGATATCGCGAACGGCTTCGTCCCGAAGACCCTCGACTGGGAGGCCGAGGTCGACTGGGCCGACGTGATCGTGTTCGACGATACCCTCGGCCAGGGCGGGAAGGCGCAGCGCTTGCGCGCGGCCGGCAAGAAGGTGATCGGCGGCACGCCGTATACCGACCGGCTGGAGGACGACCGCTCCTTCGGCCAGGAAGAGCTCAAGAAGGCCGGCATCAATATCCTGCCGTACCGCGAATTCAGCGATTTCGATGCCGCGATCGCCTACGTGAAGGCGAATCCCGAGCGCTACGTGATCAAGCCCTCGGGCGAGGCCGGCAACGTCAAGCGGCGCCTGTTCGTCGGCGACGAGGACGACGGCGAGGACGTCATCCGCGTGCTCGAGGCATACAAGAAATCATTCCCCGACGAAATCAAGGTGTTCCAGCTGCAGCGCCGGGTGACCGGCGTCGAGATCGCCGTGGGGGCGTTTTTCAACGGGCGCGAGTTCATCTACCCGGTGAACGTCAACTTCGAGCACAAGAAACTCTTCCCCGGCAACATCGGTCCGTCGACCGGCGAGATGGGCACGGTGATGTTCTGGAGCGGGCCGAATCGCCTCTACAACCAGACGCTGAAGAAAATGGAGCCGAAGCTCGCCGAGGAGGGCTACGTCGGCTACATCGACCTGAACTGCATCGTCAACGGCAACGGCATCTACCCGCTCGAGTTCACGTCGCGCTTCGGCTATCCGACCATCAGCATCCAGCAGGAAGGCATGACGACCCCGATCGGCGAGTTCTTCCACGACCTCGCCGCGGGCACCGCACAGAAGTTCAAGGTGAAGAGCGGCTTCCAGGTCGGGGTGCGCATCGTCGTCTCGCCGTTCCCGTTCGACGACGAGGCGACGTTCAACTCCGTGTCGCACAATGCCGCGATCCTGTTCAAGAAGGGCATCCCCGAAGAGGTGCACATCGAGGACGTCAAGCAGGTGAACGGCCAGTGGTACGTCGCGGGCACCTCCGGCGTGGTGCTGATCGTGTGCGGCGTCGGCTCGACGATGCGCCAGGCGCAGGCGCAGGCATACTCCCGGATCCGCAACATCATGATCCCTGACATGTACTATCGCGATGACATCGGCGAACGCTGGTTCGAAGACCACGACCGCCTGCACACCTGGGGCTACCTGCGCGAGGTCTGAGCCGGCGTGACGGACGACCGCTTCGACCGGGCGTATTACGAGCGCTACTACCGCGACCCGGCGAGCAGCGTGACCTCGCGCGCCGAGATGGCCGCGCGCGCGCGCCTGATCGGCGCCTGCGCCGGCTACCTCGGGCTGCCGGTGAAGCGCGTGCTCGATGCCGGCTGCGGCATCGGCCTGCTGCGCACTCCGCTCATGCGTGCCTTGCCGGGGGCCGCCTACACGGGCATCGAGCTGAGCGCGTACCTCTGCGAACGGCACGGCTGGGTGCACAGCACGATCGAGGGCTATCGGCCCGCGCGGCCGTTCGACCTCGTCGTCTGCTATGACGTGCTGCAGTACCTCGGGGACCGCGCGGCGCCACGCGCGCTCGCGAACCTCACGCGACTCTGCCGCGGGTTGCTGTACTTCAGCGCATTGACACGCAGCGACTGGCGCGAGAACTGCGACCAGTCGCGCACCGACCGCGACGTGCACTTGCGCCGCGGCGAGTGGTATCGCGCACGCCTGCGGCGCGGCTTTCGCGAGATCGGTGCGGGCTTCTGGCTGCGGAGGGGCGTGCCGCTGCCGCTGTGGGAGCTCGAGACCGTGGGCAATCGGTCGACGAGGCGCATGGCGTGACGCGAAATGGGCGCGACGATGCCGGACCTGGCCTGTTCCGGAGCTGGCGAAGCTGGGCCTTCGCCACGCTCGTCCTGCTCGCGCTCTACCAATGGGAAGCGAACCGGCCGCTCGAGCGCCGCCCCGGCGTGCTCGCGCCCGACGACCCGGTGCAAACCGCGCTCGACGGGAGCGCGGTCGCCGACGCCGGCCACGGCTATCGGCTGACACCCCGCGCCCGGTTCAGCGCCACCGTGCGTGTCCTCGCGCGCGAGCGCTACTACATCGATCCGCTCGCGCCGATCGCGCCCGTCGATCTCGCGGTCGGCTGGGGGCCGATGTCGGACAGCGCGATTCTCGCGGCCTTCGACATTTCGCAGTCGAACCGCTTCTACTACTGGCACGCGGACGACCTGCCGCTGCCGCGCGGCGCAGTCGAATCCCATTCGGCCAACTGGCACATCGTGCCCGCGAGTGCCGCGGTGGCCCGGGCGCTGAAGCGCTTGCGCCCGGGCGAGGTGGTGCGGATCGACGGCTCGCTGGTCGATGTCGAAGGCCCCGACGGGGGTTCGGCGCGCACGTCGCTCACGCGGGAAGACACGGGCGCGGGCGCCTGCGAGATCATCCTCGCGGATACACTCGGGCCGGTCGGCGGCTGACGGCCGCTGCGCTATGCTTGCGCCATGATCGTTTGCCTCTCCGGCGTGGAGGTCGTGCGCCCGGCCACCGGGCCCCTGAACCTCTTGCTGCAGGGCCGTGAAGTCGGCACCTGTTCCAATGCGACCGAACTCGCCTTCGAGGGCGCGAAAGGCGACGTGCCCGACGATCTCGAGTACGCGGAATTGACACGCGCCGAGCCGGGCGGCCACGCCTGGTCGGTGCGCACGGCGCGCGGCGAGTACGTCCTGCATGCCCGTGCGCTGCACCTGCATCGCGACGTTTCGGTCGCGCTGCGCACCGCGCTGCCGCGGCAGAAGGCGCCGTGGCTGCGCCGCCTCGCCTGGGCGTGGCTGCCGACCCTCTTCGCATCCGCGCCCGGGCGCCGGCTGCTCCTCGCCGCGCGGGGGCGCTGAGGTGGGCGGCGTCCTCGCGCTGCTCGCGTTCGCGGCGGGCCTCGGCCTCACGGTCCAGGTCGGCATGAACGCGGCGTTGCGCACCCAGTTCGGCTCGGCGGGGGCTGCCGCACTCGTCAATTTCCTCGTGGGCATCGCCGCGCTCTCGGTCTACCTCGTGGCGATGCGCACGCCCGTGCCGACGCGCGCGGCGCTGGCCGGCGCACCCTGGTGGGCCTGGCTCGGTGGGCTGTTCGGCGCGTTCTATGTCGCCATCGTCACGGTCGCCGGCCCGAAGCTCGGCGCAACCGTGCTGCTCGCCGTGACGGTGTTCGGGCAGCTGCTCGCGGCGCTCATCGTCGACCAGAACGGCTGGCTCGGATTCCCGCAACAGCCCGTGACGCTCGCGCGCGTCGCGGGCTGCGCGCTGCTCATCGGCGGCGTCTGGCTCGTTTCGCGCGGCTGACGGAAACTACCTGCACATGACGACTTCCCGCATTCCGGTCACGGTACTCACCGGCTTCCTCGGCGCCGGCAAGACGACGCTGCTCAACCGCATCCTCACCGAGCGCCACGGCAAACGCATCGCCGTCATCGAGAACGAGTTCGGTGAAGTCGGTGTCGACCAGGCGCTGGTGATCGGCGCCGAGGAGGAGCTCTTCGAGACGAACAACGGCTGCATCTGCTGCACCGTGCGCGGCGACCTGCTGCGCATCCTCGGCCAGCTGCTGCGCCGTCGCGACCGCTTCGACCACGTGCTGATCGAGACCACCGGGCTCGCCGATCCGGGCCCGGTGGCGCAGACCTTTTTCCTCGACGACGAACTGCGCGACGAGTTCGTGCTCGACGCGATCGTCACGCTGGTCGATGCGCGGCACTTCGAGGGGCAGCTCGCGGGCACGCGCGAGGCGGCGGAGCAGGTGGCGTTCGCCGACGTGCTGGTGCTCAACAAGACCGACCTCGTCGACGAGGCCGCGCTCGCGCGCATCGAATCGACGGTGCGCGGCATGAACGGTACCGCGCGGATCTGGCGCGCGCAGAATGCCGATGTGCCGATCGACCGGCTGCTCGGGCTCGGCGCCTTCGACCTCTCGCGCGCCCTCGCGGTGGATGCGGCCTTCCTCGAGCCGCAGTATCCGTTCGAGTGGGCGGGCGTGTACGAGCTCGGCGCAGGCCGGCACGAACTGCGTATCGGCGAGGCGCACGATGCCGGCCACGCACACGGCCACGGGCACGACCATACGCATGCCCACGGCGATGGCCTCGCCGCGGCGCTGCTGCCCGTGGCGGCCGCGACGCGCGAGGCGCTCGATGGCGCGCTCGATGCGGCCGTGCGCGCGTTCGCCGAGCCCGCGGTCGCCGTGGCCTGCGGTGGCACGCTCGCGCCGGCGAGCCACCGTTACACGCTCGACCTCGCGCACGCCGGTGCGGTGGCGACGCTGGATATCGCCGAGGCCGGCGCCTACGCGCTCTTCCTCGAACACGGCCCGTCCATCGGTCTTCTTCTTGCTGCGCGCCGTTCGCCACTCGCCGTTCGCGCTTTTCCGTCACACGGCCATTCCGCCGGAATCACCTCGATCGGGATCGACGACGCGCGCGCACTCGATCCGAAGAAATTGAACGACTGGCTGTCCTATCTGTTGCAGAGCCGCGGCCAGGACATCTTCCGGATGAAGGGCGTGCTGAACATCCGGGGCGAGGACCGCCAGTACGTGTTCCACGGCGTGCACATGATGTTCGACGGGCGCGCGGGCCAGCCATGGAACGGTGCCGCGCGACGCAACCGCCTCGTGTTCATCGGCCGCAACCTCGATCGTGCGGAACTCGAAGCCGGATTCGAATCGGCGGTCGCGTGAACGCGAAGGTGAGGCCGGCGCGGCTCGATGCGTCGTGGACGCGCGACGTCGGCGATTTCCCGACGGCGCTCGCGTGGCTGCCGGGCGGCACCGGGTTGCTGGTCGGCGCCGCTTCGGGTGACGTGATGCTGCTCGCGGCGGACGGCGGTACGCCACGGCCGATCGGGCGCCACGAGCACGGCGTGCTCGCGGTCGCATGCCGCGGCGACGGCGCGCAGCTTGCGAGCGCGGGACAGGACGGCACGCTCGCCGTCTGGCGGGCCTCCGATGGCGAGGCACTGTGGCGCAGCGCGCCCGACCAGGCCTGGGTCGGGCATCTCGCGTGGCAACCCGGTGGCCATCTCCTCGCCTCCGCGGCCGGCCGGGGTGTCGACTTGTGGTCCGCGGAGGGCGAGCGGCTGCACCGGTTCGAGGGGCACGGAGGCGTCGTCTCGGCGATCGCGTGGGACGGCGCGAAGCGGCTCGGCGCGGCAGCCTCCGGCGGCGTGTGGGTGCACGGCATCGTGGGCGGCCGGTTCTCGACCGAGGCCTTGCCGTGGAAGGGCGCGCCGCTGACGCTCGCCTTCAGCCCGAACGGCAAGGTGATCGCGTGCGGCATGCAGGACGCGAGCGTGCATTTCTGGCGGCGGCCGGGCGGGCACCACTCCCGGATGTCCGGGTATGCAAACAAGGTTCGCGAGACGGGCTGGAGCGCCAACAGCCGCTGGCTCGCCACCGGCGGCGGGGCGAGCGTCATACTGTGGGACTTCGGGGGCAAGGGGCCCGAGGGCACGCGCCCGCTGCAGCTCGACGGCCATACCGAGCGCATCACCGCGCTCGCGTTCCAGCGCGAAGGGGGCCACCTCGTGTCGGGCGGCCGGGACTGGCGGCTGTCACTGTGGCGGCCGGGTACGACGACCCAGGCGCTCGATGCGCACCTGCTCGGTGCACCGGTGGCAGCCCTCGCGTGGTCGCCGGACGGAAGGCGCGTCGCGGTCGCGACCGACAACGGCGAAGTGGCGCTCTTCACGCTCGGCGCGTGAGCCCGCCCTGGTCAGCGGTATTCGGGCACCGGGCGTTGCGCCGGCGCAGGCGCGCGGCCGCGCACGCCGAGGGCGGCATAGGTCGCGAGCTGCGCCTGGAAGGCCTGTGTCCAGCTGAGGCGCAGTGCGCGCGCACGCGCGGCCGCGCCGATCGCCTCGATGTCGCGGTCGTAGAGCGCGGCGATCGCGTCGGCGAAGCTCGCGGGATCGTCGGGCGTGGCGAGTGCGCCGACGCGTTCGTCGACGAGTTCGGGTACGGCACCCGCACGCGCCGCAATCACCGGGCGTCCGCAGGCGAGCGCCTCGACGATCACGAGGCCGAAGGTCTCGCGCGTGCCGGCGTGCACGAGCGCGTCGCAGGAGGCGATCCAGCGCGCGAGCTCGGCGCTGTCGCGCCGATAGGGCATGGCCGTGACGTTCGGCGCATACGCCTTGTCCTCACCGCCACCGATCAGCAGCAGGTGATAAGGCCTGCCGAGGCGCTCGAACGCCTCGATCAGCACGGGCAGGTTCTTCTCCCCCGAGAAGCGGCCGGCATAGACGAGCAGGCGCGTGTCGTCCGGCAACGCGAGCTCGCGCCGGACGTCGAGCGTGCGCATCCCGGGGTGGAACGTCTCGATGTCGACGCCGAGCGGCTGGCAGATCACCCGCGCCACACCGAGTTCGTGCAGGTACTCGCGCATGTAGCGGCTCGGCGCGAACACGACATCGAAACGTGCGTAGAGCCAGCGTACATAGCGGGCGAAACCGTCGCCGATCATCCCGCCCATGCGCTGGGTGACGAGCTGCGGCAGGTTCGAATGGAAGAACGCGACCAGCGGAATGCCGCGGCGCTGCGCGACGTGTGCGGCACACCATGCGGGATGGAATGCGTCGCCGACCTCGATCAGGTCCGGCTCGAGCGCCGCGAGCATCGCGGCCCAGCGATGCGGATTGAGCGGCAGGCGATAGTTGAAGGTGCCGGGCACGCGGATGCCCCGCAGCGTGCTCACGCCGTCGGGCACGAACGCCTCGCGTTCACCGGGGACGAGCAGCGAATGCCGCCACGACGCGTGCGTCTCGTACCACGCGTGCTTCGCGGTCAGGTAGCGCTTGACGCCACCGCTCGTCGGGGAGAAGAAAACGGTTGTGTCGACGACGTGCATGGTTTTCTGGCGTCGAACCGTCCGCACCGCTATCGGAAGGCCGGATTGCACTAGCCTGCCGCGGATGTGTCAAGCTTCGGCCATGAGAACGCTTCTAATCACCCTGGCGGCGGGTCTCGTCGCCACGTCGGGCGCCTCCCCGGCCGCCGCGTCGTCGGCCGCGCCGGATGACGCCGCGATTGCCGCGCTCGTCACGCAGGAGATGCCGCGCGTGGTCGCATGGCGGCGCGATTTCCACGAGCACCCGGAGCTGTCCAATCGGGAGGTGCGCACGTCCGGCATCGTCGCGGCGCATCTTCGCAAGCTCGGGCTCGACGTACGCGAGGGGCTCGCGAAGACCGGCGTGGTCGCGGTGCTCGAGGGCGCGCATCCAGGGCCGACGATCGCGCTGCGGGCCGACATGGACGCGTTGCCGGTCACCGAGCAGACCGATGTGCCGTTTCGTTCGCGCGCGACCGCCACCTATCGCGGCGAGACGGTGGGCGTGATGCACGCCTGCGGGCACGATGCGCACACGGCCACCCTGATGGGTGTCGCGGAAATCCTGTCGGGCCTGCGCGCGCAATTGCCCGGCAAGGTGATGTTCATTTTCCAGCCGGCCGAGGAAGGGCCGCCCGATGGTGAAGAGGGCGGTGCGCCGCTGATGCTGAAGGAGGGCATTTTCGCAGTGAACCGGCCGGAGGCGATCTTCGGCCTGCACGTGTTCTCGACCTTGCCGGCGGGCGTGATCGGCTATCGCTCCGGCGCCTTCATGGCGGGCTCCGACGGCTTTCAACTCTCGGTCACGGGACGGCAGAGCCACGGCGCGCGGCCCTGGCAGGGGATCGACCCGATCGTGGTGTCGTCGCAGATCGTCACGGCATTGCAGACGATCGTCAGCCGGCAGGTCGATCTCACCGCCCATCCCGCCATCATCACCGTCGGCTCGTTCCGCGGCGGCGTGCGCGGCAACATCATTCCCGATGTCGTCGACATGCAGGGCACGATCCGCACGTTCGATCCGGCGCAGCGCGAAGATGTGCTCGCGCGCGTCGGGCGCACGGTGACCCATATGGCCGAGGCGAGCGGCGCGAGCGCGAAGCTGACGCTCTCCGGCCGCCCGAACCCCGTCACTTTCAACGATCCGTCACTGACGCAGCGCGCCGTGCCGACACTCACGCGCGTCGCGGGCGAGGGCAGGATCCGGGAACTCGGGCTGCAGACGCCGTCGGAGGACTTCTCGTTCTTCGCGCGCGAGGTGCCGAGCCTCTTTTTCTTCGTGGGTGTCGCGCAGCCCGATGCGGCGCCGGGCACCGCCGCCGACAATCATTCCCCGCTCTTCTACATCGACGAAAGCGCGCTCCCGGTCGGGGTGCGCGCGCTGACGCAGCTTTCGCTCGACTACCTCACAGGGCGGATGCAATAGGCAGGCGCCGGATCCGCCGGCCCGTCGCCGCGAAGATTGCATTGCAGACGGCGGGCGCGATCGGCGGCACGCCCGGTTCGCCGGCGCCGCCCATCGGGCCGTCGCTCGCGACGATGATCGTGTCGATGAACGGCATCTCGCCGATCCGCAGCACCCGATAGTCGTCGAAGTTCGATTGCACGGCGCCGCCGTGCTCGATGCCGATCTCGCCGTAGAGCGCCGCCGACAGCCCGAACACGATCGCGCTCTCCATCTGCGCGATCACGCCGGCCGGGTTCACCGCCTGGCCGCAGTCGATCGCGCAGGTCACGCGGTGCACGCGCACCGCGCCACGCTCGACCGATACCTCGGCGACCTCGGCGACGATGCTGCCGAACGATTCCTGCAGTGCAATCCCGAGGTGATGCCCGGGCTCCCGCTGCTCGCCCCAGCGCGCCCGCCGGGCCGCCGCATCGAGTACCGCGAGGTGGCGTGGTTTGCCGGCGAGGAGCGCACGCCGCAGTTCGAGCGGATCGCGGCCGCCGAGGTGCGCGAGCTCGTCGAGCGCGCAGTTCACCACATAGCCCGTGTGCGTATGCCCGACCGAACGCCACCATTGCACGGGCACGGGTGTCGCGGTCTCGTGCACGTCGACGCGCGTGTTCGCGATCGCGTAGGGCATGTCGCCCGCGCCCTCGGAGATCGTCGGGTCCGCCGCACCCGCCGGAATGAAGCCCGCGAACGGCGAGCCACGCAGCAGCGGCTGGGCGGCGATCGAGTGATGCCACGCGACGGGCGCGCCCGTCGCGTCGACCGCGGCGCGCACGCGCGAAAGGCCGAACGGCCGGTACCAGCCGCCGCGCATGTCGTCCTCGCGACTCCACGTGATCTTGACGGGCCGGCCGGCCACGCGCGCGAGCTCCGCGGCTTCGACGACGAAATCCGAACGCGGATTCGCGCGGCGCCCGAAACCGCCGCCGAGGAAAGCGGTATGGATCTGCACCTTCTCCGCCGGCAGGCCGAGCAGGGTCGCAACCGCCTTGCGATCCTCGGACTGGAACTGCGTGCCGGTCCAGATCTCGCAGCCGTCGGCGGTGACGTGCGCGACACAGTTGAGCGGCTCCATGCAGGCGTGGGCGAGATAGGGCACCTCGTATTCGACATCGAAACCCCGCGCCGCGCCTGCGAACGCCGCGGCGGCATCGCCCGCATTCTTCACCGGCGCGCCGGGCCCCTGCAGCAATGCGCGATATCGTTCGCGCAGCACGTTCACCGACAGGTCGGGTTCGGGCCCCGGTGCCCACTCGACGGCGAGGGCATCGCAGCCCCGGCGCGCGGCCCAGGTATTCGTCGCGAGCACCGCGACGCCCGAGGAAATCTGCTTCACGTCGAGCACGCCCGCGACGGCCCGCGCCGCGCGATCGTCGAATGATGTCACGCGGCCGCCGAAGGCCGGCGCGCGCGCGATCATCGCGAACGCCATGTCGGGCCGGATCACGTCGATGCCGAATTGCGCGCGGCCGGTGGTCTTCGCGGCGCTGTCGAGGCGGCTGAGCGGGCGCCCGATATAGCGGAACTGCGCCGGATCCTTGAGCGCCACGTCGCGCGGGGGCCGGATCTTTGCCGCCGCCTCCGCCAGTTCGCCGTACTTCGCGCGATGCCTCTCGCCGATGACGGAGCCATCCCCGGTACGCAGCGTGTCCGCCGCGACTTCCCAGCGTGCGGCCGCCGCGGCGAGCAGCATGGCGCGTGCGGTCGCTCCGGCCTTGCGCAGCGGCGCGTAGCTCGAGCTGATGCTCATGCTGCCGCCCGTGAACTGCATCGGCAGCGCGGGATGATTGTAGGCGGCATCGACCGGCGCGAACTCGACACGGATGCGGCGCGGGTCGTAATCGAGTTCTTCGGCGAGGATCTGCGTGAGCCCGGTGTACACGCCCTGGCCCATCTCGGACTTGCCGAGCCATACCGTCACCGTGTCGTCGGGCGCGATGTGCACGAACGCATTCGGCGCAAGTCCCGGGCCGCGTGCGTGGCCGCCGCGGCTCGCGCCGTGCGGGCCGCGACCGGCGAAGTACCACGGTACGAGCAGCCCCGCGGCGACCACGCCGCTGCCCGTGATGAACATGCGGCGGCTCGTGCTCATCGCGGTTCTCCGGGCAACTCGGCCGCGCGCTTGATCGCCGCGCGGATGCGCTGGTAGGTGCCGCAGCGGCACAGGTTGCCGGCCATCGCGGCGTCGATGTCGGCGTCGGTCGGCTGCGGCGTGCGGGCGAGCAATGCCGCCGCCGACATGATCTGCCCGGATTGGCAATAGCCGCACTGCACGACATCGAGCTCCACCCACGCGCGTTGCACCGGGTGGCTGCCATCCGCGGACAGCCCCTCGATGGTCGTGACACGGCGCCCCTCGACGGCGGCGAGCGGCGTGACACAGGCGCGCACCGGCGCACCGTCGACGTGCACGGTACAGGCGCCACACAGGGCCTTGCCACAGCCGAACTTCGTGCCCGTGAGTCCGGCGAGGTCGCGCAGCGCCCAGAGGAGCGGCATGCCGGGGTCGGCGTCCAGCTCGCGGCGTGCGCCGTTGATTTCGATGGCGATCATGGCGCCGATGTTACGAGGTTGGCTATGCTCGCGGCAAAAGGGGGAGGGGACATGCCCGGACTTGCGACCACGCGACGAACCCTGGTGTTCTGCGCCGCCGCGCTCGTGATGCTCGCGGGCGCCTGTGCCGGAGGGACCGGCGCGGGTCCGGCGCGAGCGACGCCGCTGGTGCTCGTCGTCGGCGCCACGGGCGGCACCGGCCGCGAGGTGGTGCGGCTCGCGCTCGCACGCGGCTACGCCGTGCGGGCGTTCGTGCGCGACGAGGCGAAGGCGCGCACCCTCTTCGGCGACCGGGTCGGCTACGTCGTCGGTGACGTGCGCGACACCGCGGCCCTGCCCGCCGCGGTTGCCGGTGCGGACTACATCGTGAGCGCGCTCGGTTCGAACAGCCGGCGCGACCCGACGAACAGGCCCGAGGTCATCGACTTCGGCGCGGTGAAGGCGCTCGCCGAGGCCGCCCGGGCGGCGGACGTGCGGCACTTCGTGCTGGTTTCGTCGATGGGCGTCACCGATCCGGACCACATACTCAACAGGATGTTCGACAACGTACTCTTGTGGAAGAAGCAGGGCGAGGATGCCGTGCGCGCGTCGGGCGTGCCCTACACGATCGTGCGGCCGGGCGGCCTGCGCGACGGGCCCGCGGGCGAGGGTGGCGTGCAGGTGATGCAGGGCGACCCGAAGATGCCGGGGCCTGTCGCGCGTGCGGCACTCGCGGCGATACTCGTGGCCGCGCTCGGGCGCCGCGATGCGCTGTCGAAGACCTTCGAAGTCGTCGGCGATCCGGACGGATCGCCACCCGACTGGGACCACTTCTTCGCGGCCCTGCAGGCGGACGGGAGCCGACCGTGACCCCCGGAGCCACTGTCGCGGGCACACCGTTCACCCGCCTGCTGGCGCGCGTCGCGCGGGTCGAGCCGCACGAAGCGCCGGCGGTGGTCACCGCGGTGATCCTCTTTTTCTGCGTGCTCGGCGGCTATTTCGCCGTGCGGCCGCTGCGCGAGACGATCGCGACGATCCTCGGCGGCGATCGCGTCGCCGACGTGTGGATCGTCACGTCGATCGGGGCCGTCGCCATCGTGCCGCTCTACGGCTGGCTCGTCGGGCGCGTACGGCGCGCGGTGCTGATGCCGTCGATCTACGGTTTCGTTGCCGTCTCGCTCGCCGTATTCGCGCTGCTGTTTCGCGCGCGGCCCGGCGACCTCACCGTGGGCTCGGTGTTCTACGTGTGGATCAGCGTACTGAACCTGATGCTCGTGTCGGTGTTCTGGAGCTTCCTGCTCGAACTGTTCGACAGCGGCCAGGCGAAGCGCCTGTTCGGCTTCATCGCGGCGGGCGGCACGGCCGGCGCGCTCGTCGGACCCGTGCTCACCGACCTGACCGTGCAGCACATCGGCGGTTCCGGCGTGCTGTACATCGGTGCGACGCTGTTCGTCGGCGCGATCGTCGCGCAACGCGTGCTCGTCAGGATCTGGAAGCAGGGGCGCGCACGCCACGCGGCACCGCCGACCGATCGCGGCCTCGGCGGCAATCCGTTCGCGGGCTTCTCGATCGTGTTCCGTTCGCCGTACCTGCTGATGCTCGCGCTCTTCGTCGTGCTGCTGTCCACCGCGAACACGCTGCTCTATTTCGAGCAACTGAGGATCGTGCGGGAGACCTTTCCCGACATCGCGCAGCGCACCCAGGTCTTCGCGCGCATCGACTATGCGGTGCAGACGCTCACCGTGCTGTCGCAGGTGTTCCTGACGGGACGCATCGCGGCGACCTTCGGCGTGCGGGCGCTGCTCGTGGCGGTGCCGCTCGTCATGGTGGCGGGTTTCCTCGCGCTCGCCGTGGCGGGCGGATTCGCGGTCCTCGCCGGCGCGATGATCGTGCGGCGCTGGGGCGAGTACGCATTCATCCGGCCGGGGCGCGAAATGCTCTTCAGCCGTCTCGATACGGAGGCGAAATACAAGGCGAAGAACCTGATCGACGTCCCGGTCTATCGCGGCGCCGACCTGCTGGTCGCGCAACTGCAGAACGCACTGCGCGCCGGCGGGCTGACGAGCGCCGGCGTCGCGCTGCTCGGTGCCGGCGCCGCGCTCGCGTGGGCGGGAGTCGGGTGGTGGCTCGGGAGCCGCGCGGAAGCCGCCAGGCAGAGCGGCGAGCCGCGAACGGCGAACGGCGAGCCGCGAACGGCGGGCGGCCAGAGGTAGGCGGCGGGGTCGCGACGACCCTGTCGTCAGGCAGTCGCGACGTCGGGTTCGGCAGGCGCGCGTTGCGGCAGCGGAACCGGCTCGCCGTCGAGCGGCGGCAGCGCCGCGAGCAACCCCGCGGCACTCGCATAGCGCTGCGCCGGCACCTTGGCGAGCAGGCGGTCGATCAAGGGCTGCAGCGCCGCGTGTTCGGGGGGCAACGCCGGAATGGGCGCCGTCACGTGCTTCTGCAACACCTCGATCGCGGTGGCGCCCGTGTAGGGCTTGCGGCCGCTCAGCATCTCGTAGAACACGACACCGAGGCCGTAGAGGTCGCTGCGGGCATCGAGCGTGGCACCCTGGGCCTGCTCGGGGCTCATGTAGTACGGCGAGCCGCGCAGCAGCCCGGTGCGAGTCGTCGTGATGTCCGCGCTCATCGATCGCGCGAGGCCGAAGTCGATCAGCACGATCTCGTCGTTCTCGCGCAGCATCACGTTCGGCGGCTTGAGATCGCGGTGCACGAGGCCCGCCGCGTGCACGACGCCGAGCGCGCGCGCGATGCGGCGCACGTAGTCGAGCGCCTCGTCCGCGGCCATCGGGTGCTGCAGCCGCGCCTTCAGGTCGCCGCGCGGGAAGTACTCCATCGCGAGGTATTCGAGCCCCTCGTGCATGCCGTAGTCGTAGATGTCGACAATCGACGGATCGTGGATCGTCGACAGCACTTCGTATTCGCGTGCGAACGCCTGCGGTGCCGCCCTGTCGGCCACGACATCCCCGCCATCCCCGGCGCCAAGCGGCGCATCGCCGCCGGCGGCCCGCGTCACCTTGAGGGCGACGAGCGCGTCGAGCTCGAAGCTCGTGGCGAGATAGACGACCGCGCGATCCGATTCGCCGAGCACGTCGAGGATCGCATAGCGCGGAATGAGATTGCGTGGCAGGCGCGCGCGCGCCGCAACGACGCTGCCGGTGGCCGGCAGGCGTGTGGCGGGCGGCGGCGGCTCCACCCGGCGCGAACGCTCGGCACTGCGCCGCCGCTCGACGCTCCGCAGCGCGATCTTGATCGCCGTGCTGAGCCGCGCGGGCGTGAGCAGGCGCTTCGGCAGGTAGTCGCTCGCGCCGAGCCGGATCGCGCGCACAGCCGTCAGCTCGTTGCCGCCGGCGGCGATCGCGATGATCGGCGGCAGCTGCGTCTGGTCGCGCAGTCGCCGCAGCCAGCCGAGCCCCTCCGCGCGCGCGTCGTCGACGCTCTCGCCGAAACCCATCGCGAGCAGCAGGACGTCCCAGTCGCGAAACTGCACGCTCGCGCGCCGCCGCTCGAATTCCGGAATGTCGATGAACTCGACCTGCGCATCGGGCAGCACCGCGCCCACGTGGGCGGTGAGCCAGGCGCCGTAGCGTGCGTCGTCGTCGATGATCAGGATACGGTGCGTCATGCGGCGCGCATTCATTCGAGGTCGAACCGCACGCGCAGGCGTGCGCGCTGCGACACGGCGACGCCGTTGCGCATGACCGGCTCGAAGCGCCAGCGTGCGAGCGCATCCTGCGCGGAGTCGTCGAATACCCCGGGCGGCGAGGCGCCGGTCACGCGCACGTCGGCGACCGAACCGTCCGGCGCAACGATGAACTCGAGGTCGACCCAACCCGTGATGCCCCCCGCGCGCGCATCGGCCGGGTAACGGGGTTCGACGGTGCGCGTACGCGTGAGCCGGCCCGCGGACACCACCGTCGCCGCCGCGCGTTCCTGCGCGCGCAGCGTCGCGATGTCACGCTTCGCGTTCGAGACGTCGATGTCCGCGAGGCCGATCGCTTCGGCCCCGGCGACGTAGCGTTCGGCGCCGTCGGCATCGGCGCGCGCGAGCGCGCCGCGGGACGCCGCGAGCAGTTCGCGGCCGAGCGCATCGCGGGCCGCGAGCGTCGAGGGGTGCTCCGCATCGACGGCGCGCATGGCGAGGTAGAGCGCACGTGCGCTGTCGGCAGGGGGCTCCAACAGCTGCTTGCGCCGCAGGCTCTCGTCGAAGCGCGTGGCGAGCGTAGCGAGGTCGTCGGCGCGACGGGTGATCCGGGCCGCCTGCAGTTCGTGGCGCAGCGCCGTGATCCCGGCACGCGCGACCTGGTTGGCTTCCGCAGCCGCGACCCAGCGCTCCGCGGCGGCGAAGTCGCCGGTCGCGATCGCGCGGCGAGCCTCACCGGTGAGCGCCGCGCGCAGCGTGTCCGCGGCCGCCGGCAGGTCGGGATGGTCGGGCGCGAGCGCACGGACGGACTCGATGTAGAAGCGTGCACTGTCGCCGGCGGGCTCGAGCAGGGCCCCCGACTGCACGCGCTCGGCGGCAAGTGCGAGCAGGCTCGCTATCCGGGCATCGATTTCACGCTGCCGGAGTTCCCGCCGCGCGGCGCCGATCAGCTCGGAGCCTCCCGCCTGGCCGCTGTCGAGGACCGAGATCGCGCGATCGAGGTTCCCGCTCGCGGCAGCCTGTCGCGCGGCGGCGAGCACGACCCGTTCGCGTTCCTTGGCGATCTGCGTCGCGAGATAGGCGACGCGCGGATGATCCGCGCGCACGCCACGGGCCCTGTCGACGAGGCCCGCCGCCTCGTCGATCCTGCCGGCGGCGATCGCCTGCTCCGCATCCCCGACGATGCGGTCGACGACCGCGTCGAGCCCCGCGATGGCCCGCGCATTGCCGGGAGAGCGCGTGAGCGCCTGGCGATACAGGTCCGCGGCGGATTCGCCGGGCGGGGCGAGGAGCGCACCACGTGCGAGTGCGGCATCCGCGCGTTCGAGATCGGCGAGTACGGCGGCGGACGCGGGTGCGGGTGCCGGTGCGGGCGCGGAGGCGGTGCGATTGGCTGTCGCGCGGTCATGCGGCGCGGCCGGGGTATCGCGGGTGGCCCACCAGATCGCGGCGGCGGCGAGCGCTGCGACCGCGAGCCCGCCGGCGATGAGCGGTACACGCGCGCGGCCCGCACGCGTGCCCGCAGGCGCAGGGGTTGCCGGCCATTGCGACGGCACGACGTCGCTGCGCCGGAATGCCGACTCGATGAACAGCTTGACGCGCTGCGCGGAGACGGGCTTGTGCAGGAAGCGAAAAACGCGACCGTCGGTGATCTGGGCGGCGAGTGCGCCCTGGTCGCCGGCGGTGCCCGCGACCACGAGCACGAGGTCCGGAAACTGGGCGAGCAGGCGCTCCGTGACCTGCGCAATCGGCTGGGCAGTGGCCGCGCAATCGATCAGCGCGGCGCGCAACGGGCTCGCCATCAGGTGATCGATCAGCGCGGCATCGCCGGCGACTACGGTGACTCGATGTTCGGCATCGATCGCGGCGCGCACGGCCGCGATCAGCGCTGCATCCCGCGTCAGCACCAGCAGGCCCGCCGGCGCGGGCGCTGCCGCACCTGTCCGGAAAGCCGTCCTGTCCTCCCGGGGTTGTCCGACGGGGCTGCTCGCCACGGGCGCTCCAATGAATATGGAGCGGATTTACAGGGGATTTGCCGGATTTTCCGTGATGGCGTTCCTTCCCGGGGATTCCCCGACCGCGGTGCCGCGACGGGCGCTCGAACCGCGAACTGTGTCACATTCCAGGCGGGCCGCTATGATCCGCGGATGAGTGCGCAAAAGGGCAGCGGCACCCGCCTGATGGCGGCCCTCGTACTGGTGTGTGCGACCGCCGTCGCGGGCGCGGCGGGCGTGAGCGGTGCACAGGAGCGCGCCGCCGCGGAGTTCCTTGCCGCCGCGGCATCCGGCCATCCCCAGGCGCTCGCCGAGGCGCTGCACCCGGATGAACTGCACCGGCTGCGTACCGCGATCTCGGCGCGCCTCACTGCCGATGCGGCGAGCGGCGACCAGACTGCGCGCCAGCGCCTGTTCGGCGAAGCGTCGAACCTCGGCGACATCGAGCGGCTGACCGACGTCAACTTCTTCGCCGCGATCGCCACGCGCCTGCGCCTTCCCGGGCGCGTGTTCGCGAAAGTGAAGGGCCTCGAGGCTTTCCGGGACGGCGATCAGCTCGTGCGGGTCCTCGTCCGCGGCGAGCAACCCGAGGGGCGCGGCAAGACGCGTGTCGTCACGCTCGTGACACTCCTGCCGTACGGCAAGGACTGGAAGGCGGCCCTGCCGGGCGAACTCGAGGCCCAGATCGAGGACCTGGTCGACGGACGTGCGCCGGTTGCCGGATTCATGCCGCGGCGCGCGCCCGCGGTCGCAGCAGGCGGCGCCGCCGCGGCGGCCGCGCCTTCCGCGACCAACACGCCGCAGATGCGCTCACTGCTCACGCAGGCCGCGCGTGCGCTGATCGACGGCCGTTGCGCGGATTATTACGGCACGTACATGAGTCCCGGCTTTCGCGGTGCAACGTCGGCCGGCGCGATGCAGGCCCTCGTCAAGGGCTGCGAGCGCAACGATTCGCAGCGCGAGACGCTCGTGGCCGCGCTGCGCATCGTGCAGGATGCGTCGCCGGTATTCGAGCGCGGCGGCACGCGCGCGGTGTACGACACGACGGGCCGCGGCCTGCCGTTCGACCGCTTCGTGCTGGAGCGGATCGGGGATCGCTGGTATATCGCCGAATGAGCGCGATCGCGATACGCACGGCGCTCGCCGGCGATGCACCGGTCCTCCTGGCGCTGATCCGCGGCCTCGCAGACTATGAGCGGCTCGCGCACGAAGTCGTCGCGACCGAGGCGCAGCTCGCCGCGGAGCTCGGTGCGGCCCATCCCGTCGTGCACGCGCTCATCGCGGAGCAGGACGGCGCGGCGGCCGGATTCGCCTTGTACTTTTTCAGTTTCTCGACCTTCGTCGGCCGGCAGGGCCTCTACCTGGAGGACCTGTACGTGCGGCCCGAGCTGCGCGGGCGGGGTATCGGCCGCGCGCTGCTCGGCGAACTCGCGCGGCGCGCGGCCGCGCGGGGCTGCGGTCGCATGGAATGGTCGGTGCTCGACTGGAACGTCGATGCGCAGCGCTTCTACCAGGGTCTCGGCGCACGCCCGATGGACGACTGGACCGTCTGGCGCCTCGATCGCGCGGGGATCGCCGCACTGGGGTACGATGAACCCCCAAAAACAGGGAGAGCACCATGACAGTCGCCAAGGTCAGCGAGATCATCTCGAGTTCGACGAAGGGCTTCGACGACGCGATTGCATCGGGCATCAAGCGCGCGACGAAGACGTTGAAGGGCGTCCAGTCGGCGTGGGTCGCCGACCAGGAAGTACTGGTCAAGGGCGACAAGGTCGTCGAGTATCGCGTACGCCTGAAGTTGACCTTCGTCCTGAAGTAGCAGGACTCACGCGGGCGGTGCGGCCGGTTGCGCGCCGACCACGAGCATTCCCGGCCCGCCGTGCACGCCGAGCGCCGTGCCGAGCGGCGTGAGGCACGCCGACTCGAGCCGCGGAATCTCCCGGCGCAGCGCGTCGAGCAACGCCTGCCCGTCCGCCTCGGCATCGCCGTGGCCCACCGCGATGCGGCGCGGCACACCCGCCGGCAGGCGTCGCGCGATGTAGCGTGCGAAGCGCGGCACGAGATCGTGGCGGCCTGCGATGGCGCCGCCGGCCGCGATGCGCCCGTCGGCGAAATTCGTCAGGACCGGCGAGCAGCGCAAGAGGCGCGATAGCGTGCGCACGAGTGGTGGAACACGGCCGCCGCGCACCGCGTGGTCGAGCGTGCGGAGCAACCCGAAGGTGCGCGTGCGGGCGCGCATCGCTGCCGTCGCCGCGACGACGCGGGCGCCGTCGCAGCCGGCGCGCGCGCATTCGGCCGCATAGCGCACGAGCAGGCCCTGGCCGAGAGAGACATTGCGGCTGTCGATCACCTGGACCTTGTCGGGCGCGACGCGCTCCGCCGCCGCCTGCGCGGCGGCCCAGGTGCCGCTGACGCGGGCTGTCAGCGTGATCGCGACGACACTGTCGTAATGCGATGCGAGGAACTCGTACATGCGGCGGAAGTCGCCCGGCGGGGGCTGCGAGGTGCGCGGCTGCTCCACGCCTGCCGCGAGTGCGCGATAGAAATCCTGCGGCGAGAGCGTCACCTTGTCGAGGTAGCTGCGCGTGCCGAGATGCACGCGCACCGGGATGACCTGCACGTCGAGGTCCTCGAGCAGGTCGTCCGGGATGTCCGCCGCGGAATCCGTGACGATCGCGACGCGCCGCGCGTCCGTGTGGTGCGCCGCGAGCGCCTGGCGATGCATGTCGTCCGCCTTCTGCGCCGAGAGCGACCCGTGGCGCGCCGCCGCCGCGAACACCTGCGCCGGCTCGTTCGTGTGGATGTGGACGCGTGCCTTGCGCCGCGTGCCCGCGACGACGAGGCTCGAACCGAGCGCCGCGAGGTCCTCGCGCAGCCGGCGCGCATCGACGGCCTCGCGGCTCACCATGCACTCGGTGCAGTAGCGATGCGCGCCTTCGCTGCCGCCGATCGTCATGGACTCGTGCGTGTCGTGCGGAACCGGGCCGGCTTCGCCGATCTCGCCGGTCTCGAGGAAGCCCGCCATGCCTTCGACGAGTTCGACGAAGCCGGCGGCGCCCGCGTCGACCACGTTCGCGGAGCGCAGCACCTCGAGCGTCGCCTGCGTGCGGGCGAGTGCGCCGCGCACGCCGGGCAGCGCGTCCACGAGCAGGCGGCGGATGCCCGTGGTGCCGCTCGCGACCAGGCGCTGCGCCTCCGCCGCGAACGCGGCCAGTACCGTGAGCAATGTGCCCTCGCGCGGTTCGGTGACCGCATCGCGCGCATAGCGCGCACCGGTGGCGGCGGCCACCGCGAGGCCCTGCGTGTCGATCGTCGCGCGATCCGCGAGGGCATCGGCGACACCGTGCAGGAACTGCGCGAGGATCGCACCGGAGTTGCCGCGCGCGCCGTCGATCGCGGCGTCGGCGATCGCCACCAGCACGCGGCCCGCGTGCGCACCGGGAGCCGTACCGGCCGCATCGAGCGCGCCGAGGACGGCCGACATCGTCATCGCGAGATTGGTGCCGGTATCGCCGTCGGGCACCGGGAAAACATTGATCCGGTTCAGGTGATCCGTGCGCGCGTAGAGGCGATGGACGCCGGCGCGCAGCGTAGTGGCGAACGCTGCGCCGTCCAGTGCGTCGGGTGCAGGCTCAGTCGCGCTCAAGCCGGAAGCGCGTGCCGCGAAAACTCAGGATCACGCCGGTCGGCACGATCTCCTCCACCCGGATCCCGTCACGGGTGGTTTCGCCCTCCCTGAGGCGGTGCATGTTCACGAACACGAAGCGATCCGCCGCGCGCGCGGCGTACACGTGCATGTCGAGATGCAGCGGCGGCAGCTGGCTGCGGATCGCGGGCGACAGCTGGTCCACGGTCGGGGCAATGCCCGCCGCGATCTCCACGCTGCCCTCTGCGTGCGCGGGCTGCAAGGGCTCACGTGCGGGCAGCGCTTCTTCGTAGTCGGCCGGGTTGGCCGGCTCCTCGGCCGCCGCGGCTGTCGGTGATACGGCCGCAGGCGGCGGCAACACGGGCGGGGCGCTCGCCGGTGCGGTGTCGATCCGGGCGGTCGCGATGCGGGCGGTCGCGATCGGGGCCGGGCCGGCCGGGGCCGCATCGATCGGGGCGCTGCGGGTCGGCGCGGTGGCCTGCGTCGCAGCGGGCGCGGGCGCCTGAGTCGGGGCCGTCGACGCGGGCTTTGCGACCATTGGCGCAGCGGGGGCACGCAGCAGGAACCAGCCGAGGCCCACGATGTTCACCGCGAGCAGCGCGCCGAGCGCCAGCGCCCACACGGGGAGCCCGTTGCGGGGCGTCGCGCTGCGCACTTCGAACAGGGCGGGTCCCGCCTGGCGCTGTCGCTCGCTGTCGGACTTCTTGAGCGCATCGAGAATGAACGACATCGTTCAGCTCCGTTCGCCCGCATCGACGAGCCGCGGCGTGCCGGCGGCCGGCGCGGCCGCATCGAGTGCGAGCAGGGTTTGCGCGCCCGCGATGCCGTCGATGTCGAGCCGCCGCGCACGCTGGAAATTCTCGACCAGCTGCACGAGCGAGGCATCGTAGCGATCGTCCACGACGGCCGCGGGGGTGATGCCCGCATGACGCTCGAGACGCTCACGCAGGATCCGCACGGCCTCGCCGGACATGCCCGGCGTGAGCGCGCGCACCGGCATCGCGACGGGCTGCCACAAGAACGTGAAATCGCCGAACCAGTAGCGGGCGAGATCCGCGATGCCGACCGTATACCCGGTGCCACCGACATCGAGGCGCGCGTCGTCGCCGGTGAGCGCGACGAGCACCACGTAGTGCGCGCCCCCCTGCTCGTCGCCGAGCGTCAGGACGGCGGGGCGGTTGTAGAGCCGCAATTGCGCGTAAGAGCCGCGCTGCGTGGTGCATTGCAGGCCTGCCTGTGCGGCCTGCGTACAGGCGTCGCCCGCGCCGGCCACTTCGTCCTTGCCCCAGTGTGCGAGCAGGCGCGCGAGCGCGGCGTCGCGCGTGGTCGCGTCCGCGTGCCGTGCGAGCAGGTCAGCGACCTGTGGCCGGTCCGGCGGGGCCTGCGCCGCGACCTGCGCGGTGTTTGCGGCCGGTGCGGGCGTTGCGGCCGGTGCGGGCGCTGCGGCCGGCGCGCCCGCTGCCGGCGGGTCGGCGGCTCGCGCCGTGATGTCGCGCGGGAAGACACCCGCTTGCCACAGTGCGGCGCCCGCGAGTACCACGACTACCACGCTGCCGCACGCGGCGGCCCACGGCAGCCAGCGCGGCGCGATCCGCCGGCCGAAGACTTCGCCGGCGGCGCTGCGCACGGTCGAGGCGGTGACACGATGGCGATCCTGCGTGTATGCGCCGAGGAGGGCGCGATCGCAGATCACGTTGATCAGCCGCGGTATGCCGCCCGACTGGCGGTACACCTCGGCGAGCGCGCCGCCGGTCAGGATGTCGGTGGTCGCGCCGGCCACGCGCAGGCGATGGCGCACGTAGGCCACCGTCTCGTCAGCCGACAGCGGGTCGAGGTGATAGCGCCCGGTGATGCGCTGTGCGAGCTGGCGCAACTCGGGCCGCGCGAGCATCTCGCGCAACTCGGGCTGGCCGATCAGGATGATCTGCAGCAGCTTCTGCGTGGGCGTCTCGAGATTGGTGAGCAGGCGCACCTGTTCGAGCACGGCCGGCTCGAGGTTCTGCGCCTCGTCGACCAGCAGCACGACGCGCCGGCCGTCGGCATGCGCGCGCAGCAGGTAATGATTGAGGATGTCGACGAGGTCCTTCAGGCTCGCGACCGCGCGGTCCGGCAGGCCGATGCCGAGCTCCTCGCAGATCGTCAGCATGAACTCCGGCGCGGTCATGCGCGGGTTCAGGATGAGCGCGATCTCGGCGTTCTTCGGGATCTGGCCGAGCAGCGAGCGCACGATCGTCGTCTTGCCGGTGCCCACCTCGCCGGTGAGCTGCACGAAGCCGCCCGCCTCGCTGACGCCGTACAGCAGGTGCGCGAGCGCTTCCGCGTGCCGCTCGCTCAGGAAGAGGTAGCGCGGATCGGGCGTGATCGAGAATGGCTTCTCGTTGAGTCCGAAGAACGACAGGTACATCGCGTCGTCGATGTCGCCAGCCTGTGACGAGGATCAGGCAGTATACCGTGGAGCCGGTGGGCGGTCCGCCGCCGGGAAATTCCAGTACGGGCAATCTCGCGAGCCACGATGAAGATCAGCAAAGCACCCGGGAGATCAGGCGCTTGCAGGCTTCGACCACCGGCGTGACCAGGCTCGCGTCCACGCATCGTGCGTCGTCTTCCACCGTATGGTGGTAGCGGTGCGCACCGAAGATCCCGGCAACGCCCTGGTAGCGGGCCGCGAGAATCCCGGCAAGTTCGCCGGGTGCTCCCGGCCCAGCCGGATAGGCCATCTCGAGTCCGGCGATCCCCGCGAATGCGTTGCGCGCCGCGGTGACCCACGGCGGGCTCGCCAACAGAAACCGTTGCGGGTCGGCGCTCGGTAGCGGCAACAGGCGTCCGCCGCCGAGGTCGTGCCAGTCCCGAGTCGCGAGACTGGCGCCGAGATGCAGCCAGAAGGCAGTTTGCCCCGGCCGCGGGGCAAGGCTACCCAGTGCACGGGAAGCGCCGAGGTTCTCGTATTCGTGCCCGCTGTTACACAAAAAAGCCAGATCGAGCCCGGGGAGCGCGGCAGCTGCCCAGCGCGAGAGCGCGAGCCACGCCGCGATACCGGGGCCGCGTTCGCCGGCGGCGATCGTCCAGCCTGACCGCGGCGTCGAAACGACGAGCCAGCGGCCAACGCCGCGATCGATCCGCCCGGCGAGGTTGAACGCGGCGCGCGTTCCCGCTGTGCCGTCGATGGTGAGCGTCGCGCGTCGTGCGCCGGTCGCCCGGAGTTGCGCGAATGCCCTGGGGGCGAGCACGGCGAGCGGCCGGTCGAACAAGGGGCGATCGCCGTCGCCGTTGAGCGCGATCGCCTCGCCGGTGGGTCCGTTCGTGACGAGCAGTGCGGCGCGCGCGCCGCTCGCGAACGCCTGCCGCACCGTGGCGAGGATGTTGCCGTCATGAATGCTCGACCAGCGGCGATACGGCAGGTCGATGACTGCGATCGCGTCTGCCGGCAGTGGTCCGCGCGCGCAATGGGCGGCCACGGTGACGAGCGGACCTGACATGCCGTCGGCTCCGGTCGGAACGACGATGGCCTGAGGAATGACGGGGAGCGCCAGGTCGTCGGCGCTCAGTCGTGCCGTGCGCGCATCGAAGAACGGGACCGGAAATTCCTGACGCGCAGTGACGTAACCCTTGGCGCGCAACGTCGCGTCGAGCCAGGTGCCGCACGCTGCATCTCCGGGCCCGCCACTCGCCTTGACGCCAAGGCCGACATAACGGTCGAGGTCGGCGGCGAGCAGGGGATCGGTTGTCACGACCTCCGTGCCCCTGGAGTCGGGCCGCGCGAGAGCGGCGCATCCGGCTCCAGCAAGCACGTCACGTCGCGTTGCCATCGTTCGGCGTCCGCCGCCCTAGAAAATCAACTGGACCTTCCTGCCAACCATCTCGGTACGGAACTCGCGACGGCTGGGAAAGGCAGGAGCCAGATTCTTCTCGTCCCAGGTGGCGTAGCCCTGTTGCAGCAGTCCGGCGGCGTCCCGGTGGCGCGCCGCGACATCCAGTGTCTCGCCAGGGTCGAGATCGAGATTGAAGAGCAGTTGCCACTGACCGAGCGACGAGACGCCCGACGGTACGGCGTCCGGCAATGGTTTGCCCACGACTTCAGACAGACTCTGTACCTCCGCTGCCTTGTTGATCGTGATCAGCTTCCACGGTCCTTGCCGCGCCCAATGGTTGGGCCCCATCCGCCAATACAGCGCACGCTCGCCGTACCTGTCTTGCGACGCGAGCAGGTCCTGCCCCTCGCTGGATGCGGGCGCCGGCCTCCCCATGACAGCGGCCACCGTCGGCATGATATCGAGCGTCGAAACCAGGCGCGATTCGATCTGCCCCGGGGGCACCCGGCCCGGGGCGCTGAGTATGAACGGGACGCGGATACCGCCCTCGAGCGGAAATGCCTTCCAGCCGGAGTACGGCGCGTTGGAGCAGGCGCCGTGCGTGTAGTTCGGGCAGCCGTTGTCGCTGATGAAGTAGACGATCGTGTTCTTCTCGAGACCCCGCGCGCGCAATGCGTCCACCAGTCGTCCGACTCCCGCGTCGAGGGTCGTAATCATGGCCTGGTAAACGCGCGAAGAGACCGACGGCGTCGCGGCGAACGGAGCTACTTCCTCCGCGGTCGCCTGGAACGGCATGTGCGGCGCGTTGTAGGCGAGATAGAGGAAGAACGGCTGATCCCGGCTCGAGTCGATGAACCGGATCGCCTCGGCGGTGAAAACATCGGTGATGTTGCCGGGCGGTTCGACAACCTCGCGGTTGCGCAGGATCGGGAATCGGGCGCGCGTGACGAGTTTGTCGGCGCCGGTATCGGCGGTGATCAGCCCGGGGGTGCCGTCGGGGAAATAGCTGGTCGCGCCACCGAGGAAGCCGAAGAAGCTGTCAAAACCCTGGTCGAGCGGCTCACGGCCGGGACCCTCGCCGACATGCCACTTGCCGATCATCGCCGTTCGGTAGCCTGCTGCCTTCGCGACCTCTGCAATGGTGGTTTCACCGGCCGGCATCCCGGTGTCGCGGCCGACGAGGTTGAAATAGAAGCCGAAACGACCCTGGAAGCGGCCGGACAGCAGGCCGGCACGCGACGGCGAGCAGATCGGTGCCGTCGCATAGGCGGAGCTGTAGCGAATGCCGGATCTCGCGAGGGCGTCGATGTGAGGGGTCGCGATGCTGCCGCCATATGCGCCGAGGTCTCCAGACCCGAGGTCGTCGGCCACGATCAGGATCATGTTCGGCGACGCGGTACGGCGCATGCCCGCGTCCGCAGCGGCTGGTTGTGTGAAGAGCGAGCAGGACGCGGGAACGACGGCAGCAACCATTGCCACGAGCCAGCGAGACGTCATCGACTCCTCCAGGATCGCGGGGAATTCCCGGGGGATTCGCCACGGGCGAAGGTTGCCGGGCGGGACCTGCGAGCCGCTTCGGGTCGCAGCGTGCGCTGCGTGATGAGTATGATCGCGCGTGCTGCGCCAGCAGCGACGTCGGGCTGGCGTGACTTGATGGCGGCTGTCATGAGGCGGTGCGCGTACAGGGACTCGATCTCTGTTTCCACGGTGCTCGGGCGATGAAGTCGCTGCTGCCAGAGCGCGAGACGTCCGACCTGGAGCAGCATTCTCTGCGCGATCGGGCTTCCCGAATGCTGGCCGATGAAATCGCCGACCGTGAAGGACAGGCGATAGAGCTTGCCCTTGTCGGCGGTGTCGGGCAGCCGCATCGCATCCTCGGGAATGAGTCGATCGAGTTCCGCGAAAGCGGCTTCCGGCATCCGCTCGGCGGCGAGCGCAGCGCAGCGCGCATAGATGTCTTCGAGAATGCAGAGGATGTCGAGGAACTGATCGATGTCTATGTCGACCACGCGCGCGCCGCGCCACTGGAGGATCTCGACGAAACCTGCCTGTGCGGCGAGCCGCAGTGCTTCGCGTGCCGACGGGCGGCTGATCTGGTAGCGGTCGGCGATCTCCTGTTCGCGGAGCGGCATGCAGGGCGGGTATCGCTGAACGATGATCTCCCGGATGATCGCCTCCGAGACATTGGCGGCCGTCGTCCGGTTGGCGGCTGCAGCTTTCGTCCTGTCGGTATTCTTTGTCACGAACGACTCACGGCACGCCGAGCGATCCCAGGAAGGCGTCGACCTCGCCAGTATATTCATCCCCGGTCCCGAGCAAGCCATTTATATCGCCGTGCGTCATGTCCAGCCGGATGATCGCCGCACGACCCTGCAGGGATCGCACCTTTGCAGCGAACGCTTCAGCCTGCGGGCAAGCGTCGACCCGCCTCGTCGAGCACGCCAGCAGCACCGGCGCGGGCGGAGTCTCGAGCCGCAGTGTCGGTGAGGCCGCTCGCCACAACTGCTCGTCGGTTCCGAAGGCCCGATCGTAGAGGTCGAGGTGCCGCGCGCGCATGATCCGGACCACATCGTAGGCGGCACTGTCGAGCGCGATCGTGCCGAGCCACGGTTTCACGCCCGCGCGTGCCGCCACCTGCGGCGCAGCCGCGAGCAGGACGACCAGGTGCGCACCTGCGGAATGCCCCATCAGCACGACGCGCGCAGGATCGCCGCCCCACTTCCTGGCATGCGCCTGCAAGAAGGCAACCGCTTCGGCCACATCGGCGGCCTGCGCCAACGGGTCGGCCTGCGGTACCGTCCGGTAGTTCACCGATGCCAGGATGTAACCCCGCGGAATCCAGTGACCGACCTTGTTGTCGACTACGACAGGGTTCGCCTTGTCGCCGCGCCACCAACCGCCGCCGTGCACCATGATGAGTATCGGAGCGCCGGTGGCCTTTGCCGGCCGGTACAGGTCCAGCGTCTGCGCCGGATCCGATCCATAGGCGATGTCACGCCCGATGCGGGTCCCCGGCGGCGGCGGAACGTGCATCATCGGCGCAAGTACCGTGCGCGGCACAGGCTCCGGCGCCGTTCCCGTTGCGGAGCCCGCGATGGAGGCAACGGGTATCGTCGCCACGGCGAGGACCATCAGGCCCGACCATGTTCGACTCATCCTGGCAACCGCCCCGAACCGTGGCGCCGTCAGAACGTGTACCTGAAGCTGCCGCCGAACTGGCGTCGGGTGTTGTAGAACTCGACGTTGTTGCTCGACTGCAGGATGTAGTTCTCGTCGCCGACGTTTCTCGCCCAGGCGAAGAATGTCCAGCGACCCACGGCGACCGAGGCCGTGAGATCGAGCAGGGTGAAGTCGGCGAGCTTTATGGTGTTGAACGCATTCTCGAAGCCGCCGCTCTCGGTCTGCAGGTTGGCCCCGAGGCTCGCCGTCGCGCTTGTGCCGATAGGGAACCGCAAGGTTGCCCCGAGCGTCGCCTGGAAGTCGCGGGTCCGGTTCACGCGCCGGTCCGATATGTCGACGACGTTGCCCGTGTTGTCGAGTACGGTCGTACCCTTGTCGAAGGTGCCGTCATTGGACGCCAGTGCAGCACTGAGGTCGAGCCTGGCGGAGCCGAGGGCGATGCGACCGCGGGTTTCCAGCTCGACGCCATAGATGTCGTCGTCGCCGGCATTCTGCAGGATGAACTGCGGATTCGTGGGGCTCGCCGATGTGACGACCTGAACATCGTTGGTGTGGCTGTAGTAGCCGGCGAGGTTCAGGGTCCAGGCGCCGCCCAATGCGGAAACCTTCCACCCGAGTTCACCGCCATAGACGCTCTCGGGATCGAACGGAATCAGTGCGGCTGCGGCGGGAGTGTCGCCAGGTATGCCGGTATTGAACCCCCCCGGGCGGTAGCCCGTCGAGAAGCGCGCGTAAACATTCTGGGAGTCATTGAGTTCGTAGCGTAGCGTCGCCGCAGGGAGCACCTTGGTCCACTCACGCTCGAGGTCGACGAAAATAGGCGCGACGAGTGACGACGGCTGGTTGCGGCTGCGGTCGAAGACGATGCTCTTGTGGTCGCGTTGCACACGCAGCTCGAGACCGAGGTTCCATCGCGGTGTGAAGTCATAGCCGAGCGCTCCGTAGACGGCGCCGGACCGGAGCTTCTCGACGCTGTCGTCATTGCGGAACAACCTCCTCAGACCGGCGAGCGCCGCGACACCGCGGTTGACCGTCAGGTCGTTGGACTCGTTCGCCAGGCCGTCGATGCCGACGAGCCATGTCCAGCCTGCCAGCGAAGCCGGCGACGTCAGGTAGATCTGCGCGCCGCCATTCTCGAACGTCGCGGTCTGGTCGGCGAACAATACGACCTCGGAGCCGGCGAGCACGACTCCCTGAAACCCCAGGAAATGGTCGAGATCCTCGTCGAGTCGCTGACCCCAGCGATGCTTGTAGTCGAGATTGATGTGCCAGTCGCCATAGCCGGTCGTGATTCGCGTGTCCCAGTAGAAGGTGCGCTGTCTGATGCGCGCATAGGCTTCGGAGCTCAGGACTCTGTCGAAGATCCCGGGATCGAGCGGCGCTCCATTGAACAGGGTCGCGCGGTACGCGAGGTTGCCGAACGCCGGCGTGCGATCGTAGAAGCCCTCATAGGTCAGCCGCGTGTCGATGTTGTCGGAGACCCGCCAGGCGAGTGCTGCGCGCACGCCCTTGGTATTCTCCCTGTCGAGGGCGTTGCCGGTGGTCAGGTTGGTGATCGAGCCATCACCCTGGTTACTGTAAAAACCCGCTACGCGCATCGCGAGCGCATCGGCAAGGGGTACGTTGACCCCCCCCTCCACTTCTGTCGTGTCAAAGCTGTCGTAGCCGATCTGGCCCCAGCCGCTCCAGCCATCGAAGTCGGGCTTGTGGGCGATCGCGTTGATCGACCCGCCAACCGCGTTGCGACCGTAGAGAGCGCCCTGCGGGCCGCGCAGAACCTCTACGCGCTCGAGGTCGAACAATTCGAGCCTGTTGAGGGAGCGGCCGCCGAAGCTGCCACCCGCGGCATAGTGGCCATCGCGATACAGCCCCGTGGCGCTTTCCGATGTTCCGACGCGACCGCCGCCCTGTCCCCGAAGGGAGGTATCGTTGATGTATCCGGGCCCGCTGGTGACGAGCGATGCGCCGGGGATCTGCTGGATCAGGGTCCTCGTATCGATGACGAGAAGGTTGGCCAGCGCATCGCCGCTGAGCACGGTTACCGCCGCGGGCACGTCCTGGACGTCCTCGGCCACGCGGCGCGCCGTGACCACGACTTCCGACATGGCAAACGTGTTCTGAGTGTCTGCGACGTCGCTGCGGTCGATGTCGCCCGCCGCTTGCGCGAATACGCTGGATGCGCCGGCAATTCCCGCGACGGCGACAAACAGGATTCCCCCGACAATGCCCTTCTTGTACATACGGACCTCCCGACACTGGAAACGCCTTTCTAGCGCATTTAAAGGAAGTGTCAAACAATTTCTGCCGGCGCGGTTGTATTGGGATGCCAGCGGGGAGCGGTCAATCTGCTGCTGGGCAGGCAGCACTGTGCATATAGAACGTTGATTAAATTAGAGTTATTTGAAAAAACCCGACGCCCAACCCCACGTTCATGGTAAAAGCAGCCGCTGCTTTTTGTCAGGCTTTCGCTGCACACTTGGCGAATCCTGAGTAGCATTGTAAGACACGCTGGTGATAATCAGGCTGTTGAATGCCGATCGGAGGGGTGCAATGAACCGAAGAAACGTCCTGCAGGCGGGTGTCGCCATGTTTGGAACCGTAGCGCTTGCGCGGCGCACTTTCGGTGCTGCCGTGTCACTGGCCGCAGCGGCGCGGGAAGCCTGGCTCTATGCGGTTCCGTTGATCGAGGTCGCCAGTGTTCGCCGGCGAATCGTCGCCAAGGACGGTGCAAATGTCTTCGTACACAACCGCAACCTGACCAACGTGGAGACCCAGCGAGTTACTTCGCCGAACAACGACACCATCTACTCGTACGCGATGCTCGACCTGCGCGCGGGGCCTGTCGCGCTGACGTTGCCCGCTGCCGGGGCTCGCTATTTCTCGTTGCAGCTCGTCGACATGTATACGAACAATATCGCGATCCTCGGCACGCGGACGATCGGCGGCGATGGAGGGCGTTTCCTGATCGCAGGCCCGACCGCCGAGGCACCGCGCGGCACCATTCGCGCGCCCCAGGACTGGGTGTTCGCCCTCGCGCGTACTCTCGTCGACGGCCAGACCGATCTCCCTGCAGCCCGGGCGGTTCAGGATGGCCTGGGAATCGCGGGAAAGGCCGGGTCACCTCCTGCCATCGCGGTTCCAGCCAGGAGTGCGCCGTGGAGCGAGTTTCTTGCCGGCGCGGGCGCATTGATCGCAGAACTCCCTCCGCCTGTCACGGACGATGCGATGATCGACAGGCTCGCGCCGCTCGGCCTGTCGCGCGCGGGATTCAAGCGACCCGACCTGGGTGCGGCCGAAGTAGGCGCAGTCGAGTCAGGCATGGCCGACGCACGGGCGTTCGCCGGCCGCGTCCAGCTCGGCAAGCAGATCGTTGACGGCTGGGCTTATCCGTCAGGTAACCTTGGCAGATTCGAGCAGGACTACGGATTTCGCGCACAGGTCGCGGTGGGTGGGCTGTTCGCGCTGCCTGTCGAAGAAGCGCTGTACACGCGCTCGGTCGGTGATACTGAAGATGGATTGTTCCATGGCGATGCCTACCACATGCGGTTTCCTCCCGGCACGTTGCCGCCGGTCGATGCGTTCTGGTCGATGACACTCTATGAAGCGACGCATGATGGCCAGTTCTTCTTCACCCCGAATTCGATCGGGCGATTTGCGATCGGCGACCGGACTCCGGGGCTGGTCCGCGGAAAGGATGGAACGCTCGACATCTGGATAGCGCGCGCCGATCCCGGGCCGGAACGCCGCAGCAACTGGCTGCCGGCACCGCAGGGGAGGCCGTTCGCCCTGACGATGCGCGCGTACTTGCCGAGGCAGGCGCTGCAGAACGGGACTTACCGCTTCCCGTCTGTGCTGCCGATGAATTGAAGCGATTCCGGAATCTGACCGTGCCGCACCCGCGATGCGGGTCCGGCCACTTTTGGCGAGGAGTTGGAAAGCATGAGTGTTACGGCCTACGAGAAACGCGGCAAGGTCGCCGTGATCACGATGCAGAGCCCGCCGGTGAACGGCCTGGGGCATGCACTGCGCGCAGCGCTCCTGAAGGCGCTCGACAAGGCCCTCTTCTCGCCCGGCATCAAGGCTGTCGTACTGGCCGGCAGCGGCAGCGGCTTCTCGGCTGGCGCGGACATCCGTGAATTCAACACGCCGAAGATGCAGGCGCCGCCCACCCTGCACACGCTGATTGCGGCCTGGGAGGCGAGCACGAAGCCGGTGATCGCCGCGATCCACGGCACGTGCATGGGTGGCGGGCTCGAACTCGCACTCGGCTGCCATTACCGGGTGGCGCGAGCCGATGCGCAGGTCGCCCTGCCCGAAGTGAAACTCGGACTGATCCCGGGCGCCGGCGGCACGCAGCGCCTGCCCCGCGCACTCGGCCTCGAAGCGGCGCTCAACATGATCGTCTCGGGCAATCCGGTGCCGGCAGAGAAACTCGCCGGGACACCGCTCTTCGACGAGATCGCCACGGGCGACCTCGTCGAGCAGGCCGTCGCCTTCGCCGAACGCGTCATCAAGGAGAAACTGCCGCCCCGGCGCGTGCGTGACCGCGCGGTCGAGCACCCCGATGCCGCGGGCTTCCTGATGTTCGCGCGCACGACCGTCGATGCCGTCGCGGGCCCCTACCCCGCGCCACGCAAGTGCGTCGAAGCGGTCACGGCCGCGGTCCAGCAGCCGTTCGACGCGGGCCTCGCGACCGAGCGGCGCCTCTTCCTCGATCTGATGATGACCCCCGAGTCGAAGGCGCTGCGCCATGTGTTCTTCGGAGAGCGCGCCGCGGCGCGCATCCCGGATGTGCCGGAGACAACCCCCACCCGCCCGATCAAGGCCGCCGCTGTGATCGGCGCCGGCACGATGGGTGGCGGCATCACGATGAATTTCGTGAATGCCGGCATCCCGGTCACGCTGCTCGAGATGAAGCAGGAGGCGCTCGACCGCGGCCTCGCGACGATCCGCGGCAACTACGGCGGCGCGGTGAAGAAAGGGCGGATGACCGAAGCCGACGTCGCGGCGCGCATCGCGCTGATCACGCCGGCGCTCGATTATGCAGCCATCGCGCAGGCCGACATCGTCGTTGAGGCCGTGTTCGAGGATATGGCCGTCAAGCAGGGCGTTTTCGAGAAGCTCGATGCCGTGATGAAGCCGGGCGCGATCCTCGCGACCAACACCTCCACCCTCGACGTGAACCGCATCGCGGCGTTCACGCGGCGGCCGGGCGATGTCGTCGGCACGCACTTCTTCAGCCCTGCGAATGTGATGCGGCTCCTCGAAGTGGTGCGCGGCGGCGAGACTGCCCCCGACGTGCTGGCGACCGTGATGAAGCTCGGCAAGACCATCAAGAAGATCGCGGTGGTCTCGGGTGTCTGCGACGGCTTCATCGGCAATCGCATGCTCGAGCAGATGGTCCGCCAGACGCTGTTCCTGCTCGAGGAAGGTGCGCTGCCGAAGCAGGTCGATGCCGTGATGGAGAAGTTCGGCTTCGCGATGGGCCCGTTCAGGGTCGGCGATCTCGCCGGCAACGACATCGGCTGGGCGATCAGGAAGCGCCGCTACGTGGAAAAGCCGATGGTGATCTACTCGCGGATCGCGGACCGTCTCTGCGAGCAGGGCCGTTTCGGCCAGAAGACCGGCGCCGGCTGGTACGACTACAAGCCGGGCGATCGCACTGCGCGGCCCTCCGCGGCGGTCGAGCAGATGATCGTCGATTATTCGAAGGAAATCGGTGTGAAGCGACGTGCCGTCGCCGACGAGGAGATCGTCGATCGCGTCGTATACGCGCTCGTCAACGAGGGCGCGAAGATCCTCGAGGAGGGCATCGCGCAGCGCGCATCGGACATCGACATGGTATACCTCAATGGCTACGGCTTCCCCGCGCACCGCGGCGGACCGATGCTGTACGCCGATACGGTCGGGCTCGACGTCGTCGTGCGGCGCATGAAGCAGTTCGCGCGCAACCGCCACGGCGATCCGGCCGCGTGGCAACCCGCGCGCTTGCTCGCGCGTCTCGCCGCCGCCGGCAAGACCTTCAACTGATTTCCGGGGACTCACCATGACCGATGCCGTCATCGCTTCCATCGCCCGCACGCCGCTCGCCAAATCCTGGCGCGGGTCGTTCAACATCACGCACGGCGCCACGCTCGGCGGCCACGTCGTGCAGCACGCCATCGCGCGCGCCGGGGTCGATCCGGCCGAAGTGGAAGATGTGCTGCTCGGCTGCGCCTACCCGGAAGGCGCCGACGGCCTCAACATCGCGCGCCAGGCCGCGATCCGCGCGGGCTGCCCCGTCACGACGGGCGGCGTCACGGTGAACCGCTTCTGTTCGTCGGGCCTGCAGACCATCGCGATGGCGGCCGCGCGCGTCACGCTCGAGAAAACGCCCGTCGTCGTCGCGGGCGGTGTCGAATCGATCTCGTGCGTGCAGAACGAGCTCAACCGGCACATGGTGCACGACACCTGGATCGAGGAGCACAAGCCCGACCTGTACATGCCGATGCTGCAGACCGCCGAGACCGTGGCGAAGCGCTATGGCATCGCGCGTGAGCGTCAGGATGAATACGGCGCGAGGAGCCAGCAGCGCGCCGCCGCCGCGCAGGCCGCGGGGCGTTTCGATGCGGAGATCGTGCCCATCACCGTCACAGCGGCCTATGCCGACCCGAAGACCCGGCAGATGGGCACGCGCGAGGTGACCGTCTCGAAGGACGAGGGGATCCGTGCCGATACGACCTATGAAGGCGTTTCAAAGATCCGGCCGGCGATCCCGGGCGGCGTGATCGCGGCGGGCAACGCGAGCCAGTTCTCCGACGGTGCCGCGGCCTGCGTCGTGATGGACGCCAGGCTCGCGGAGCAGCGCGGCATCACCCCGCTCGGCGTGTTCCGCGGCTTCACGATCGCGGGCTGCGAACCCGACGAGATGGGCATCGGGCCGGTGTTCGCCGTGCCGCGGTTGCTCGAGCGCGCGGGCCTGCGCATCGACGACATCGGGCTCTGGGAACTGAACGAGGCGTTCGCGGTGCAGGTGCTGTACTGCCGCGACAAGCTCGGCATCCCCGACGAGCGGCTGAACGTGAACGGCGGCGCCATCGCGGTCGGTCACCCCTATGGCGTGTCCGGCACGCGTCTCGTCGGCCATGCGCTGCTCGAGGGCAAACGCCGGGGAGTGAAGTACGTGGTGACGACCATGTGCGTCGGCGGCGGCATGGGCGCCGCAGGGCTCTTCGAAGTCGCGTAGCGCATGGAGCGGCGCTGGCTGAAGTCCTATCCTCCCGGCGTCCGTTGGGAGATCCCCATCGATCCGGCGCCGGCATGGCGCATCCTCGACGAAGCGGCCGCGCGCTGGCCCGATCTGCCGGCCATGGAGTTCGCGGGCCGCAAGCTCCGCTATGCCGAACTGCAGGCGCTCGTCGCGCGTGCCGCCGCCGGCTTGCAGCGCCTCGGCGTGCGGCCCGGCGACCGGATCGGGCTCTACCTGCCGAATTGCCCGCACTACGTGATCGCCTTCTTCGCCGCGTTGAAGGTGGGCGCAGTGGTCGTCAATTTTTCCCCGCTCGACGCGGAGGCGATGCTCGCGAGCAAGATCGAGGATAGTGGCGCCGAACTGCTCGTCACGCTCGACCTTGCGGCGCTCTACCCCACGGCCGACATCCTGCTCGGGAAGACCCGCCTCAGGTCGCTCGTGGTCGGCAGCTTTGCGGATTTCGCGGCCGGGCCGAGCCCCGCCCGATGCGCCGTGCCGGATGATGCGGCACATATGCATTTCGCGAGCCTGCTCGACAATGACGGTGCCTACGCGCCGGCCAGCGTCGACGATCCGGCCACCCGCACCGCGGTGCTGCAGTACACCGGTGGCACGACCGGGGTGCCGAAGGGCGCGATGTTGACCCACGCGAACATCACCGTCGCCGTCGCGCAGTTCGTCGAGACCACGCAGGGCGCCAACCGCGCGATGCTGCCGGGGGTCGAACGCGTGCTGCTCGTGTTGCCGCTGTTTCACATCTACGGCGAGGTCGTGATGTTCTTCGGGCTCGCCCAGGGCGCCGAGCTGGTATTGCATCCGAGATTCGATCCCGCTGCCGTTGCGCGCGACATCATGCAGCGGCGCATCACGGCGATGTTCGGCGTGCCTACGATGTTCTTCGCACTCGCCGCTTACGCGCGGGCAAACGCCGTCGATTTCTCGTCGTTGAAGGTTTGCGGCTCGGGCGGCGCCCCGCTGCCCCGCGAGATCATCGATGCATTGCATGAGCTGACGGGTGTGCGCGTCACCGACGGCTGGGGCATGAGTGAAACGACAGCAGCCGGCACCTTTACTCCGCGGGACGCTTCGGCGAGGCCCGGGTCCTGCGGCCTGCCGCTGCCGCGCGTCGACATGAAGGTCGTCGACGTCGCTGACGCGCTCAAGGAACTCTCCCCGGGCGAGCATGGCGAGATCTGCATCAAAGCGCCGAACGTGATGCCGGGGTACTGGATGAAGCCCGCCGCGACCGCCCAGGCCTTCACGCCCGGCGGCTTCTTTCGCACGGGGGACGTGGGTTACATCGACGAGGATGGTTACGTCTTCATCATCGAGCGACTGAAAGACATGATCCTCTGCGGCGGCTACAACGTGTACCCGCGGGTCATAGAAGAGGCGATCTACGCCCACCCCGACGTCGAGGAAGTGATCGTGATTGGAATCGACGACGCGTATCGCGGTCAGTCACCCAAGGCGTTCGTGAAGTTGAAGGACGGCGCGGCGCCCCTGACGCTCGAGGCTTTGCTGGCGTTTCTCACCGGGCGGCTGGGCAAGCACGAGATGGTGCGCGCCCTCGAGCTGCGGGCGGAACTGCCGAAGACCGCGGTAGGCAAGCTTTCCAAGAAGGAGCTTTGCGAAGAAGAGCGCCGCCGCAGCGCGGGGTCGCCGGCGCGCTGACGAACCTCGCGCGGGTTCTGCCGCGATACGGTTCGAAACCCGACGTGGCTCGTACCGAATGCGACGAGCCCGTGCTTGCCGGGCGGTCGGGCGATAGTGCCAGCAATAGTTGCGGGCACAGAGAAATGAGCAATCTTTGATGACCCGGACCGGCACGCCCGGCTGATTCGGATCGTATGAGCCGTAACCGTTCGGCGGGAAGCGCCCCGCGGGTGCCAGCCCGACATCACCACAGTTCCAGGAACGCTCCACGTATCGCGCGGCCGCAGACAAGGCTGTCGCCGCCGACACCGGATTCGCCCTCACGCGAGATGATGCCGTAGTACAGCAAATCGTTGCTGATCCACGGATAGAACCCGAAAGCGCCGGCGCTGGAGAAGGCCCCGTCTCCTGCCGCCAGTGCCTTTCCGTTCGGCAGCGTGCCTGTTGTGTTGTCTTCGATCCAGTGATGGAGCGAATAGTGGAAGTCGACGCTGCCGGCGGGCGAACCGGGGCAGTTCCACCACTCGGCACAGGCGGTGTCAACCGGGTGGAAATCCAGGCGGTCGTGGATCACGTAGGTCCCGTCCATGATCTTCTGCAGGAAAACGGCGTAGTCCGCGGCGCTCGCCTGCATGCCGCCCGATACGTTCGTGGCGGCGTAGGCGAATGTCGGGCCGAGGTTGAGTTGGCTGTTGACCTCGGCCAGCAGAGTCGCCGTCGTCCTGTCGCCCAGATTCAACAGCGTCGCGGTCGCCGCTGCGTACTGCGCGTGACCGCTGTCGTAGAAAAACGTTTCCTCCAGCGCCTCGTCGTGGTCGGAATTACTGCCGTCGTCATCGCCATCGAAGAAGCAGTCGGCGACCGTGTACGACTCCGACTCCGCCGACCCGTTCACGCACAGGCTGTCATCGAGGTTCGTATAGCCTGCTCTCATGTTCAGCGCCTGGACGATTTTCGCGCCGCTGACCCCTCTCGGAATTCCGTTATAGCGCTGCACGACATACGTACCCAACACCCACTTCGAAGCCGAGGCGAGGTGGACCACCGTATCGCGATCAGGAGGGGAATCGCCCACCTGGCCCGATACGATAGGACCGCCGCCAGGACCGCCGATTTCCCAGTAGAACGGTCGGGCATCGTCACAAATGCCGCTGTTTGCAGCTATGGTCGCCGCAGCGGCGTCATAGGCCTGTGCGCCGACGGGGTAGCCAAGTACTGAAATGAGCCAGAAGACGGCTCTGGACACGGTGCCTTTCGATGTCATCGTCGCGCCTCCGCAAGACTGTCCAACCTCAGGCCGTCGAAATTGTCGACTATCACGCTATTATTGTAAACAGTTCATGTCGGGCTGGCGGGGCTGCCCGGGCCCGGCTTCATGCGTAAGTGGTCGAAATAGAGGCTGAAAGTCGGGTTATACATCACACCCGCAGCAGGAGCGGGCCCGCCTCATCCGTGAGGCTAGGCAAAATTGTCGACAATACGGGCCTAGCTCACTAAGATTTACGTAGCCATTCCGCCCGGGATACCTTGCAGCTCGATGGCGAACGGCCGGGCCGTGCCGTCAATCGACAGCGGGCCACCGGCCTCGTGCATCGGTCAACTGCGACAGCCCGTCAAACCCGACCTGAGGACTTTCACCGCCATGAATATCCGTGCAGTCATAGCCGGCGTGATTTTCGTCGTGCTGCTCAGCCATTCCCGGAGCGCTCCGTGCCGCGAATTTCCGTCGTTCAGCCAGATCGATGCGGATGGTTCCGGCGCGCTGTCGAAACGGGAGGTCCTGACGCGCGGCGCCGGAGCCATCTACGCCTTCTTCGATCGCTACGATACGGACAAGAACGGCGAGCTGGGCAACGGCGAGTTCACGGCGGCCGTCGCGCACCTCGAGTGGCGTGAGAAACGGGGGCCGGCATTCGCGCACCTTCAGCCGGCTCTCGGGACCCCGGATGACTTCAAGGTGGCCCTCGACACTTTCCGCAACCACCACGAGCTGGAAGGTGCCGCGTTGATTGTCGGCACCGGACGGGGCCCGGCCCTCGAGGCCTACTCAGGGACCTATGGACCACGAACCGTGATCAATATCGCGTCGGCGAGCAAGTGGTTCACCGGACTCATCGTCGCGACCGTCGTGCACGAGACGGGCCTTCGATTTTCGGATCGACTCTCTTCCTGGCAGCCGACACTGGCCGGTACGCCGCTCGGCAACGCAACGCTCGCGCAGCTCATCTCATTCACGGCCGGCGGACCTGCCATTGGCACGAGTCGCGAAAGTGACCTCTCCCTCCCCTCGACCATCAGTTTCGAGGAAGCCGCCCGGCGGCTGATGAAATACAAACTCGTCGCGGATCCTGGTACGACATTCGCGTATGGATCGTGGACAATGCAACTCGGCGGCATCTGGGCGGCGGCCAGGGCGGGTGAAACCTGGCAAGCGCTCCAGAAGCGCATCGTCAGCAAGCCGCTGTCGCTCGAAGACAGCCGTTGGGGGTATTTCGCACGTGAACGGGGCACCGTGACCAACCCGAATCTTCAAGGCGGACTGTGGACTTCTCCCCGGGACCTCGTCAGATTCATCAGCGCGGTGCAGGCGAAGAAGAAACTCGATCCATGGGCCATCGACAGGGTCGAGCAGGTCATGACTCGCGGGCTCGTCCGGGGACTGGCCCCGCCCGAGGCTCATGGCATGGACTTCGGCCTGGGTGTCTGGTGCGAGAGGGAAGATTCGAACGGGCAATGCCGGAACATCCAGTCGACCGGCGCGTGGGGCACATCGATCTGGGTGAACCGGGATACCGGTATCTGGGGCGTCTTCTTCGTATTCGACCGTGGGCCGAGAGTGAGCCATGACCGCACGGTGCTGCGCGAGGCCGCGGAAGCTTTCGTGTCAGAACATGCGAGATAGAGGCGTGACGCTGGAAGACGCGAGGGGAACCGCCGCAGCAGAGGATGAGGCGTTTCGGGCCGAAGTACGCGAGTTCGTGCGCGCCAATCTGCCGTTGGAACTGCGCCACAAGATGCTCGGCGGCGAGCGGCTCGCCAGGGAGGATTACCTCACCTGGCATCGTATCCTGTTCGCGCGCGGCTGGATCGCGCCGAACTGGCCGCGCGCCTTCGGCGGCTGCGAATGGAGCGCGATGCGGCAGCACATTTTCGACGAGGAATGTGCGCTCGCCGGCGCGCCCGGCATCCTGCCGTTCGGCATCCGCATGGTGGCGCCGGTGATCATGAAGTTCGGCAGCGCGCAGCAGCAGCAACGCTTCCTGCCGCGCATCCTGTCGGGCGAGGACTGGTGGTGCCAGGGCTATTCCGAGCCCGGTGCAGGATCCGATCTCGCGTCGCTCAAGACGCGCGCGGAGCGGCGGGGCGGGCACTATGTCGTGAACGGCCAGAAGACCTGGACGACGCTCGCGCAGTTCGCCGACTGGATTTTCTGCCTCGTGCGCACCGCGGCCGATGGGCGCCCGCAGGAGGGCATCTCGTTCCTGCTGATCGACATGCGCACGAAGGGCGTGAGCGTGCGGCCGATCATCATGCTCGACGGCGAGCATGAAATAAACGAAGTGTGGTTCGAGAACGTCGAGGTGCCGGTCGCGAATCTCGTCGGCGAGGAGAACAAGGGCTGGACCTGCGCCAAGTTCCTGCTCGGCCACGAGCGCACGGGCAATGCGGGCGTCGGGCACTGCAAACGCTGGTTCGCGGAACTGAAGGCGCTCGCGCAGCGCCGGCCGGGCAATGACGGGCGGCCGCTCGCCGAAGATGTGCGCTTTCGCGACCGCATCGCCCGGCTCGAGATCGACCTGATGACGCTCGAGGTGATGAACCTGCGCGTGCTGGCACTCGAGCAGGAGCGCCATGCGCCGGGGCCCGAGGCCTCGATGCTCAAGATCATGGGGAGCGATCTGCAGCAGGCGCTGACCGAGGCGACGATGCACGCGCTCGGCCACGACGCGGCACCGTATCCCGGGCCCGCCACGGGCCGCTATTTCAATTTCAGGAAGGCGTCGATTTACGCGGGATCCAACGAGATCCAGCGCAACATCATCACGCGCCACATCCTCGGGCTCTGAACATGTTCGGCTTCACCGAAGAACAGCAACAGTTCCGCGACAGCCTCGGGCGCCTGCTGCGCGCGGATTACGCATTCGAACGCCGCCGCGGGATCGCGCAGGGTGCTTCGGGCTGGAGCGCGGAGGTCTGGGGCCGGCTGGCCGATGTCGGCGCGCTCGCGTTGCCGCTGCCCGAGGCGCACGGCGGCTTCGGCGGCGGCGGGATGGATACGTTCATCGTGATGGAGGAGAGCGGCCGCGCACTGCTGCTCGAGCCCTACCTCGCGACGATCGTGCTCGGCGCCGGCCTCGTTGCCCGGGCCGGCAACGAGGCGCAGCAAGCGGCGATCCTGCCGGCGGTGGCCGCCGGCGAGAGGCAACTCGCCCTCGCGCACTATGAGCCCGGCAGCCGCTATGCGATCGACAGCATCGCCTGCGAGGCGCGCCGGGACGGCGCAGGCTGGGTACTGAACGGCGCCAAGACCTGGGTGTTGAACGGGGCCACCGCCGACCAGTTGCTCGTCACGGCGCGTACGGGGGAAGGGCTCGCGCTCTTCGTCGTCGAGCGCACGGCGGCGGGGGTCACGGTGGGCGACTACCCGATGTACGATGCGCGCCGCGCGGCCGATATCCGCTTCGAGGGCGTGCGCGTGCAGGCCGATGCGCGCCTCGGCGGCGGCGAAGACGCGCTCCCCGCGCTCGCGGCGACGATCGATGCGGCCATCGCGGCGGTCTGCGCCGAGGCCGTCGGTGCGATGGGCGTGCTGCTCGAGATGACCGGCCAGTACCTGAAAACGCGCAAGCAGTTCGGGGTGCCGATCGGCAGCTTCCAGGTGCTGCAGCACCGGATGGCCGACATGCTGCTCTCGACCGAGGCGGCGCGCTCGATGGCCCTCCTCGCCGCGTCACGCCTCGAGCGTGCCCCGGATGCCGAGCGCAGCCACACGGTCTCGGCCGCCAAGGTGCGGGTCGCGGAGGCCGCCCGCCATGTCGGGCAGCAGGCCGTGCAGCTGCATGGCGGCATCGGCGTGACGGACGAACTTCCCGTGAGCCACTTCTTCAAAAGATTGACAATGATCGAGATGGCCTTCGGGGATGTCGACTACCATCTCGATGCCGTCGGCAGGCGGCTGTTCGACCGGGATGCGTAATAACAACGGGGGAGAAACCGACATGCGATCACAGCGAGGGATTGCGCGCGCGGCCACGGCGTGCGTGCTGGCGGTGCTGATGCCGGCCGGACTGGCCATCGCCCAGGGCGAGGCGCCGGAACGGGGACGCACACTCGACGAAGTCGTCGTCACCGCCCAGAAGCGGACCGAGAACATCCAGGACGTGCCGGTCATGGTCACCGCCGTATCCGGCCAGTTGCTGCAGGACACGGGCGTGCGCGACATCAAGGACCTGACGGTGCTCACCCCCGGCCTGATCGTCACCTCGACCGCCAACGAAACGAGCACCACCGCGCGCATCCGCGGTGTCGGCACGGTGGGCGACAACATCGGCCTCGAGTCCTCGGTCGGTGTCGTGATCGACGAGGTCTATCGGCCGCGCAACGGCGTCGGCTTCGGCGATCTCGGCGAACTCGAAGGCATCGAAGTGCTGAAGGGCCCGCAGGGGACACTCTTCGGCAAGAACACGTCGGCGGGCGTCATCAACGTGCGCACGGCGAAACCGAAGTTCGATTTCGGCGGCACGGTCGAAGCCGTCGGCGGCAACTACGGAACCGCGGAAGGGTCGATCTCGCTGACCGGGCCGCTCGTCGGTGACAAGCTCGCCGGCCGCATTTTCTATGCGCACCGGCAGCACGACGGCTTCCTCGACGTGCAACGGGTCGCGCCGCGCACCGCGGGCGAGGACGCGGATCGCGATGTCGACACGGCTCGCGGCCAGCTGCTGTGGAACCCGAGCGATGTCGTCAGCGTGCGGCTGATCGCCGATTGGTCGGAGCGCAACGAGTTCTGCTGCCTCGGCGTGCAGTACGTGAACGGCCCGGCTACCGCGATCGTCAGCGCGATCTCGGGCGGCGGCATCGCCAATCCCGCGCGGCCCTTCGCGCGCCGCGCCTACTCCAATCGCGACACGAACCAGGACATCCGCGATCGCGGCGCCTCGGCACAGGTCGACTGGGAACTTCCGGGTGGCGCCACGTTCACCTCGGTCACGGCCTGGCGGCACTGGGAGGCGGAACTCGGCCAGGACAGCGATTTTTCGGGGGCGGCGCTGCTCTATCGGGACTCGAAGAGCACCGCCAATACTTTCGAGACGCTGACACAGGAGTGGCGGCTCGCCGGCGAGAGCGGCCGGCTCCAGTGGCTGGTCGGGGCGTTCTATGCCGACGAGGATCTCGACTCGATCAACTCGCTGCGCTACGACAGCCAGTTCGAGCTGTACTACAGCCTCGCGCTATCGGCCGGCATGGCGCCGGCGCTCGTCCCGACCCTGCTCGGACGCGCACCAGGCACGTCGTATGCGACCGGCAACGGCTCCTACGACACCTATGGACAGAACTCGACGAGCTGGGCGCTGTTCACCAACAACACCTTCTCGGTCACCGACAAGTTCGACATCGGCCTCGGCCTGCGCTACACGAACGAGAAGAAGGATCTCGATTCGCACTATGCGAACCTCGGCACGGCGGCCTCACCCGCGGGCGTGGGCTGTGCGACCGCGCGGGCGCGCTTTGCGATCATCTCGGCGGTGCTGCCACCGGCCGCGCTGCCTTCGTACTATGGCCTCGGCTGCGCGACGTTCGCCGACCCGATCTTCAACGACGCGACGACCCGGCAGTCCAACGACGAAGGCGAGTGGAGCGGTACCGCCAAGCTCATCTACCATGTTTCCGACGACGTGATGTCCTATGCGTCGTACGCGCGCGGCTACAAGGCCGGCGGCTACAACCTCGACCGCGAGCGCATCGGCAGCCCGGCGAGCCCGGCCGCCGCGCTCGACCCGGACACGCGCTTCGATTCCGAGAAGGTCGATTCCTATGAGCTCGGCGTGAAGTCGAGCTGGCTCGGCAACAGCCTCGCGCTGAACGGCGCCGTGTTCTACCAGAAGTACGAAGGCTTCCAGCTGAACACCTTCACGGGCCTGCAGTTCGTGGTCGCGTCGATCCCCGAGGTGACCTCGCGCGGTGTCGATCTCGATTTCCTGTGGTACACGCCGGCCGGGGGGCTGACACTGCAGGGCGGCGTGACCTACGCGGAGACCGAGTACGGCAACTTCAACGCCGCCGCGGCGGGCGTGCAGCCGGCGTTGCCCGGCAACCAGATGTCCTTCGCGCCGAAGTGGTCGGGCGGCGTCTCGGCGACGTACGAGCAACCGATCAACGCGAAGCTCAAGTGGCGCACGCACATCGGCGCGAAGTACATGTCGGAGTACAACACCGGCTCCGACCTGAACCCGCTGAAGATGCAGGACGCGTACGCGCTCGTCGATGCGCGCATCGGCATCGGCTCGGCGAACGATTCCTGGGCGCTCGAGCTGTGGGGCAAGAACGTGTTCGACGAGGAGTACATCCAGGTCGGCTTCGACGCGACGCTGCAGACCGGCACGGTCGACGCGTTCCTCGGCGACCCGCAGTTGTATGGCGTGACGTTCCGGTTGAATTTCTAGCGGCGGCGAAAAAAGCGAACGGCGAACAGCCAGCAGCGTGATGTCACGCCGGCTGGCTGCGTGCCCAGGCGGTGTGTCTCGCGCACCTCGACATGCCCGACCCGGCGAGGCAATGCCCCTGCGCGCTTGAGCTCATCGGCCGGACTTTCCGCCTCTCTTCCGCTTCGCGGCAGTGCGTCGTGTCGCTACGGGCGGCAGGCGCATGGATCGTCGTTTCGCACGGACGGTCGGCCGGCTCGATCCGCGCCCGAGCTCTTCCAGCACATCGGTCGCCGTGACGATCCCGACGACGCGGCCGTCCTCCAGGACCGGAAGCGAGCCGATGAGGCGCCCTCGCATCAAGTTGGCGGCCTGGCGCAAAGTCATTGCCGGGGTGGCGCGCGCGACCTTCGACGTCATCAGCTCATGCACCGTCCGCCCTTTGCGCACGGCGCCACCGTCGCGTCCGCCCAAATCCCGTTCGGAGAGCACGCCGAGCAGGCGCTTGCCTTCCGTCACGACCAGGTGACGAATGCGGTGTCGTTCCATCCGCAGCCACGCGGCGTCCGCCGCTGCGTCGGGTCCGATGGTGACGACCCGGGCGCTCATGATTTCCCGCAGGCGCATGGGATTGATCTCCTTCGGGCCGGTTACGGGGCGCTGCGCCCTTGCCGGGCCGCTTGCTGCCGTTCATGTTCCCGCTGGCAGCCGATGCAACGCTTTGCGGTCGGGTACGCGAGGAGGCGCGGGTAGCCGATCTCGACGCCGCATTCGATGCAAACCCCGTACGTGCCGCCGATAATGCGCCGGCGAGCCGCATCGATGTCGCGCACATCCTGGATGTCCTGGCGAACGATCGCGTAGGCCGCGCTCTGCGCGATCTCGCCCAGCGCCTGGTCCAGCTGGTCGGCGGCCCGGCCGGCGAGCACCTCTTGCCTGCGATCGTCGTGGGACCGCTCCGCCACCGCGCGGATTTCTTCCAGTTCGCGCGTCCGGCGTTCCTCCATGAGCTGGTTCAGACGATCGACCTGCTCCTGCGTCAGGCCCGACATTGGCTTCTCCTCGTGCCACGAGTGCATGAAGTCTGGCCCAATGCTGGTTCGCAGTCGATCAGGGATATCCACGTGCGCTCGGCCGCGCCTGCCGCGCTGCACCGGCGCGGCCCGACACGCGGCTCATCGCCATGGGACGACGGCTGCCGCGACGAGACAGCCCGCGCCGATGACACGTGGCAACCACGCCGCGCGGGTGGCGAGCTTCTCGACGATCACGATCGCCGCGATCGCGGCGACCCACGCGAGATTCATCACGCCGCCGACGAAGAGGAGCAGCATCAGCGCCCAGCAGCAGCCGAGGCAGTAGAGGCCGTGGTGCGCGCCCATCACGAACGCGCCCCGCAGGCGCGGGCGGTGCGCGTGCGCGATGAATTGCGCCGGCGATTGGCAATGTGCGAGGCAAGCGCGCTTGGCGGGCAGCCACTGGTAGAGGCCGACCGCGGCCAGCAGCAGCGCCGTGCCGATTGGCCGGGTGCTGATGCCCATCGCGTCGATCCAGCCGGTTGCGATCCATGCGATCTGCAGGCCCGTGGCGAGCACCGAGAAGGCGAGCCACACCGCAAGGTACCCGGCCACGAAACACGCCGTGCGCCCTGCCGCCGCGGCGGGATCACCGTGCCGGTTGACGCGCGCGAACAGGAGCGTGGTCGGCGCGACCGATGGCGTCATCATGCCGACCATCATCACGAACCACATCGCGAAGGTGAGCGCGGCGTAGCGGCCCGAGTACAGGCCGCCCGCCGTCGCGGGCATGGGCATCGGCGACGCCGCGAGGTAGAGCCACGCGAGCGCCACGAGGATCGCGAGCGCGGCGAGGGTCGCGACTGTCGGGCGGTCGACCACGCGCGGAGCGGTGCGCGGCCGCTTGTCAGGCGGCGCGGCTGTGCGCGACGCCCGAGCCCGTCATGTCGATACGGGCGATGTGCGCGTGCCCGGTGTCCCATGACAGCGGGATCGTGGCCTCGCGCGTACGCACTTGGCTGCTCCCGAATTCGGCCCGGTCATATTCGAAGCCTGCGGGCAGCGCGACCTGCGCGCGCGCGGGGGCGCCTGTCACGGGATTGCGGATCGGGGTGACACGCGCCTCGAATACGCCATCGATTTCGACATGGGCCGTGCACGCATCGATGTCGGCGTCGACCCGTATCGCCTTGAACTGCGGATCGTGCACCTTCGAATACGTACTCGCGAACACGTTGAAGATCGTGGCCCCCGGCTCGGTTTCCCCGCCCGACATGATCTCGAGCAACGCCGCGCGCTGCGCGTCGTTCGCGCGGACATCGACGATCGGCTGCGCATGCCCGTCGCCCTGGTGGACCGCCCCGGGCCAGGCGAAGAGACCGCCGAAGGAGAGGCCGTCGAGTCGGGTCTCGCCGAAATGCCCGCGGTCGACGCGGATCACGACACCCGCACGGCAGTCACCGCTCGTAGGCGGCGACATGAACTGGCACGGGCAGCCCCACCCGCAATTGCAACTGGAGATATCGATACCCTGGATACGCCAATCGACTCGGGCCATGGTCCTTCTCCTCGTCAGCCGTTCGCGACCTGCACCTCCGGCAGTGGGTCGTCGGGTGCCTTGTCGACCGCAGCCGCAACCGGTCGTTCGCCCGGCGCTATCGATGGAATCGGGCCCTGGCCGTGGAGGCGCTGCCGCGTGTTCTCGAGCCAGCGCTCGATATGGCGACGGAAGCGTGCGACGGCCTCGGCGCGCAGATGGGCGACGATGTCCTCGCCACCCAGCGCTTCCCGGACGGCCGGCACCTGCCACCACCATTGCAGGCGGTCGAGGCGGCTGCCGTCGAGATAGGGAAACGTGATGGTGAACCGCCGGCCGATGCGCGTGGGCGCCGTTTCGGCGTGGGCGAAGTAGTCCTCGAGTGCGCGGGGCAGTTCGACGTGCGACATCCGATGTCCGGAAGGCAGCAGGATTGGCGACATCATAGCGCGTATTGCGCAAGTTCGAGCTTGCCGATCTGGTTGCGATGCACTTCGTCGGGTCCGTCCGCGAGACGGAGCGTGCGCGCCTGCGCATAGGCATAGGCGAGCCCGAAATCGTCACTGACCCCGCCGCCGCCGTGGGCCTGGATCGCCCAGTCGATCACCCGGCAGGCCATCTGCGGCGCGGCCACCTTGATCATCGCGATCTCCTTCGCGGCGACCTTGTTGCCGACCGTGTCCATCCTGTGCGCGGCGTTGAGGACCAGCAGCCGCGCCTGGTCGATCAGGATGCGCGACTCGGCAATCCGCTCGAGCGTCACCGTCTGCGCCGCCACGGGCTTGCCGAATGCGACCCGGGCGAGGGAGCGCCGGCACATTCTCGCGAGCGCGCGCTCCGCGAGCCCGATCACGCGCATGCAGTGATGGATGCGCCCGGGCCCCAGCCGGCCCTGTGCGATCGCGAACCCGTCGCCCTCCCCTTGCAGCAGGTTCCCGGCCGGTACGCGCACGTTCTCGAACAGCACCTCGCCATGGCCGTGCGGCGCGTCGTCGTAGCCGAACACCGGCAGCGGGCGTACGACCGTGATACCCGGCGCATCGCGCGGCACGAGGATCATCGACTGCTGGCGGTGGCGCGAAGGGGCCGCGGGGTCGGTCTTGCCCATCACGATGAATACGGCGCAGCGCGGGTCGGGCGCGCCGGAGGCCCACCATTTGCGGCCGTTGATCACGTAGTCGGCGCCGTCGCGGACGATCGAGGTCTCGATGTTCGTCGCGTCGCTCGACGCCACCGCGGGCTCCGTCATCGCGAAGCACGAGCGGATCTCGCCGGCGAGCAATGGCTCGAGCCAGCGGCGCTGCTGATCGGGCGTGCCGTAGCGCTCGAGCACTTCCATGTTGCCGGTGTCGGGGGCCGAGCAGTTGAACACTTCGGGCGCCCAGATGACGCGCCCCATCGCCTCGCACAGCGGCGCGTACTCGAGGTTCGTGAGCCCGGGGCCGCGCGCGGAGTCGGGCAGGAAGAGGTTCCACAGCCCCGCGTCGCGCGCCTTGCCCTTGAGTTCCTCGACGATGCGGGTCGGGCGCCAGCGATCGCCCTCGGCGACCTGGTCGAAGAACACCCGCTCGTTCGGATAGACGTGCTCGTCCATGAATGCGGCCAGGCGCACGAGCAGGCCCCTGGTGCGCGTGTTGTACTCGAAGTCCACGGTCACTCCCCCGGCAGTACGACCAGCTTCCCTGAAACGCGGCGCTCCATCAACGCACGGATCGCCTCGCCGCCGCGCGCGAGCGGATAGGTGGCCGCGATGCGCGGGCGCAGCCGGCCCTCGCCGAGCCACGCGAACAAGGTGCGCAGGTCCGTGGCGATGCGGGCCGGCTCGCGACGCACATAGTCGCCCCAGAATACGCCGACGATCGCGGCCCCCTTCAGCAGTGCGAGGTTGGCCGGGATACGCGGGATCCCGCCATTGGCAAACCCGACGATGAGGTGACGGCCGCGCCACGCGATGCTGCGTAGCGCAGGTTCGGTGTACGCGCCGCCGACCGGATCGTATACGACGTCGACGCCATGGCCGCCGGCCAGCGCCTTCACCCGCTCGCGCAGGTCTTCTCGGGCGTAGTCGATGAGGTCGTCCGCGCCGTGCTCACGGCACACGGCCAGCTTCTCCGCGCTCGAGGCCGCGGCGATCACGCGCGCGCCGAGCGCTTTGCCGATCTCGACCGCCGCGAGCCCGACGCCGCCCGACGCACCGAGCACGAGCAGTGTCTCGCCGGCCGCGAGCGCGCCGCGGTCGGCGAGCGCGTGGTACGACGTGCCGTAAGTCATCATGAATGCCGCGGCGACCGGAAAATCGAGCCCTGGCGGCATCGGCACGAGCGCGCCCGCGTCCGCGACCACCTGCTCGGCGAATGCGCCGAAGATCGTCATCGCGATCACGCGATCGCCGGGCTTCACGTTCGTGACCCCGGACCCGACCGCGCGCACCACGCCCGCGCATTCCCCGCCGGGCGAGAAGGGCGGCGGAGGCTTGAACTGGTACTTGCCCTCGATGATCAGCGTGTCGGGAAAGTTCACGCCCGCGGCGCGCACGTCGATGACGACCTGGCGCTCGCCCGGCACGAGGTCCGGCAGGCTTTCGACGACGAGCGACTCGGGAGGGCCGTACTGCTTGCAAAGGAGAGCCTTCATCGCGGTCGACCTTTCAGGCGATCAGGTAGCCGCCATCGACATTGAGCGCGACGCCCGTCGCATAGCTCGCCGCGGGCGAGACGAGATAGAGCACGGCGCCCGCCATTTCATCGGGTTGCGCGACGCGATTCATCGGGACATGCGGGAGGAGCTTGTCGAGCACGACGGGGTTGCGTGTCAGCGCGGCAGCGAGCTTCGTATCGGTGATGCCCGGCAACAGGGCGTTCACGCGTACACCCTGCGGTGCGCATTCGCGGGCGAAGGCCTTGGTCATGGAGATCACCGCGGCCTTGGTGATCGAATAGACCCCCTGCAAGGGGCCCGGAATCACGCCATTCACCGAAGCGACATTGACGATACTGCCGCCGCCACCCTTCGCCATCCGTTTCGCGGCGCCCTGGGACATGAAGAAGTAGCCGCGGATGTTCACGTCGACCGTCTTCTGGAACGCGCCCGGATCGATCGAGGTGATCGGGCCGAAGTGCGGGTTCGTGGCCGCGTTGTTCACGAGGATGTCGAGCCGCCCGTGCGCGGCATCGATCGCGGCGAACGCCGCGTCGATCTGTGCGAGCTCGCCGATGTGGCACGCGAGCGCGGATGCTTTCCCGCCCGCCTCGCGGATCGACGCCGCGACCGCTTCGCACGCCTCGAGCTTGCGGCTCGAGACGACGACGTGCGCGCCGGCCGCGGCGAGTGCGCGTGCGATGGCCTCGCCGATGCCACGCGAGGCGCCGGTGACGAGGGCCACGCGGCCCGACAGGTCGAAGGAAACGGGGGAGGCCATGGGGTCGCTAGCGTAGGCGCGGTGATGCCGTGGTTCAATCGTGGGTGAGCCTAGGTCAGGTATGCCCGCGAGTGTTCGTGCCGACGGGCGGCGTCGCAGCCCGGCTCGTCACGGGTCGCGCGCACCGGCTGCGCCGGTGTGCCCTCGACGCGGCGGCGCTCGGCGCATTGTGTTGCGGCAAGATGCGGGCGTCGCGGTCGCCTCGCTGCATCCGCCGCGCCTCGGCGCGCTCCACGCTCCTCGCCGGACTGCGACGCCGCCCGTCGGCGCAGGCACTCACGGGCCGCGTCTGCAGAGCAGTGGCATCAATGCGAAGAGCGCGAGGGATAAAAGGTAGGCCGATCCTGCCACGGGGTCCCGGCCCGCGATGTACTCGCGCACGCCCTGCCCGGAAAGCATCGTGATGCCGAGTTCGGCCACGATGAGCAATGCCAATGCGAGGGTGCCGATGCCGACGGCCTCGGAAGACGTGAACGGCCCGAAGCGCCGCACGCAGGCGCGCGCGACGATGAAGCTGGCGATCAAGATGAGCGGCAGTTCGAGCAGCTCCGCCGGGCGCACCCCGAGCCGCGGCACGAGCAGCATCACGCGCGCGATGCCGAGTGCCGTGCCGATCGCGAAAACGATTGCGAAGTAGGCGAGGCCGGCCTTGACGAGGCGCATGGTGCGCCCACTGTAACCGCTACGGCTGCGACCGGCACCCGGCCGCGTTCCTCAAATGGGCCGCCAGTAGTTGTTCGCCGCGGCGATCGTCTGGAAGTTGATCGCAACGACCTGTGACGCGGCCGTGAGCCCTTCCGCGGAATCGGCATAGGCGGGGCGCAGCTTCTTGAGGACCGCCGTGTCCGGCTGCGTGTATTTCACGCCGCGGCGACTCAGCGTGATCGCGAGTTCGAATCCTGCCTGCGGTGTGTCGGTGATGAGCGTGCTGAGCCAGGTGTCGGCCATGATCAGTGCCTCCGGATGTCTTTCGGCCGCACCGTATCACGTTCGCCCCGGCGCCGCCGCCATGCATCGCGACACCCCCTCGCTCCCGCGCAGCGCGCCGAGATCACGACGAAGGCGCATCTTCGAGCACGGCGGCGATCGCAGTGATCGTGTTCCAGTTGCGCGTCGTGAGCGGCACTCCGAAGAGGTCATCCAGCTTGCCGAGGTGAGCGAGGACCTTCATCCGACGGCGATAAAGGCCAACCACGAACCGACGATTGCCCTCGAGTATCTTTACCAACCAGTTGTCGCGGGACGGGAGATGCAGGGGCAGGTGGGGCGACCTGCGCGGCCGCCGCGACAGCACGCTCACGAAGCGGACGGCGTCCGGGCCGGAGGGTTCGGCCGCGAACGGATTCCGGCGTACAAGAGCGATGACCTCGCGACCCTGGCAGATCATGACTTCGGCATCGAACGGGAGTCTGCGCGCCACTTCCGCCCGCAGCCGGGTGCTGCCGATGCGCCGCCGGATCACCAGCGCACCCGCCGACCCGATATTGACCGCATCGAGGTGTCCAAGGTCTTCGGCGAGACGAGGCGAGTCGGGCGGAAGGTTCGGTGACCGCCGACATTGACGCCCCGGAGCAGAACCACGAGCGCCATGCGCCGCTACCGGTCGAAATGCACGGCGACGGTCGGATCACCCGGCAGGCCGACATACCGGACGGCAATGCTGGTCCCGTTCCGGGGCGGCGAGGGCGGCTGAAAGGCACCGAGACTCAGCAGATCGCCGGGCTCGAGACCGATGCCTGCCTCGTGCAACGCGCGCGCGAGCCATAGGGCGGCATCGATCGGATGTCCCATGAGAGCATCGCCACGGGCGCGAGACAATTCCCTGCCGCTGCCGTCTTCGGTGACGACAATCATGTGCGCGAGCGCCCGCAGGAACTCCTCGGTGGGCTCGACCTTGATGCGCGGCCCGAGCACACCGCCGCGAAAGCCTATATTGGTGGCGATGAGAGCCGGGCCGCGCGCATCGAAGTCGAGCATCAGGTCGGGCAGTTCGATGAAGGGTTGGACCGCTTCGAGATGCGTGAGCGCCTCGAGCGTCGTGGTGGCCGAGGCGAGGCCGGCATCCTTGACAACCACGATGAGGTCGGGCTCGAAGCGCGGTACCGCGCCGAACTCCGCGGAGACCGTGCTGCCGCTCGGGAGCAGGAAGCCGGAAAACATGACCGCCCACGCGGGGCTCGTCACGCCCATGCGTTTCTGCGCGGCAGGATTCGTGAAGGCCGTTTTGTAGCCGATTCTCGGACCGAGCGCGCGCGGCAGCCGGGCGATCAGCTTGCCGCGCGCACACGCGGCATCGGCGAGGCTCAACTCCTGCCCGAAACCCCGGCTCGACCGGCGGGCCGCCACGTCTGCGACGTAGGCGGCGACGGCGTCTTCGTCGGGGCAGGCGGAGCGCGCCAGATGTCGATCGAAGAACCTGACCATCACGTCATACGCCTCTTTCGATTCCGGCATTTCCGGATCCGAGAAGAACGCGTGCCACATGCCATCCCACACATGAAGTTCGGTTTCGGTCCCGGCGTCGGACAGCAGGCGCTGGCTCCGGAGCACCGAGCTCATCGTGAAATCCCGTGTGCCTGTGATCAGCAGCGTGGGCGGAAACCTCGCGAGCACGTCCCGCGAGTTCGCCGGGAACACGAGCGGATCGGTCGCGCTCGCCCCCCTGAAATAGGGCAGATCGGACACCTTCAGTGGTGCGCCCGGCGGCGGATCGCCGTTGAGCACCGGCGCGAGGTAGGCTGAATCCCCGCTCAACCCGGCCACGGCGCCGCAGAACATGCCGATGGCCCCAGGGACCGGCAGCTGTTCGCGAATGAACCAGGCCACCGCTTCTCCGGTGAGGATGCCCCCGGCGGAACAGCCGTAAATGCCGATGTTACGTGCGGGATACTGCTCGAGCAGCGCGCGATAGACGGCCGCCACGTCTTCGCTCGCGGCAGGAAACACATGCTCCGGCCCCTGCCGGTAATCGACTGTCATGACCTTGATCCCGCCGATGGCCGCGATCGGGATCGATTCCACGAGTCCACCGGATCCGGCGCCCCACAGGAACGCGCCGCCGTGCAGATTGATCAACACCCGATGCGCCTGCTCCGGTGCGACACCCTTCGCGGGTGTGACCACTTGCGCAGGCATGCCGCCAATCTCGCGGGACTCGATCTTCACCGGGTATAGCCGCTCCATCCGCCTGGCGCGGTCCGTGTTGATCCGGTCGTAGAACGCGCGGCTCTCGGCCACGGGAGCAGTCAACGGCGGCGCGCGGCGGCCATCTTCGAGCACGCGCTGGAACATCGCGCGCGCCTCGGGCGAGGCGTAGCTCGAGAGGGGCACCGTGAAAGCGGGTATTGTCACGTTACCCTGCGCGTCCACGGGCTCCCGTGGTGCTGCCGCGCCGATCGATGCGCTGAACGACGATCCCGCGGCAAGAAGGACGAGCAGGCGGGCACTCCGACAATGAACTGGATTCATCGCGAACCTCCATCAGGGATCGATGAGCAGGCAGCGCATGCGCTCGCCAACGGGCAGAGGTGGAGCCGGCGGAGCGACATGCTGCGCCGTCATGCGAACGCCCGCATCCTGTTCCGGGCGCTGATCCGGCCGATCTCGAGGACAAGGCGACGCAGCGGCAAATCGCGGGAGCGCTCATCGTGCGAACTGCCCACGGTCGGCATCGGCACGACCTGCGACGGTCGGGCGCGACGAATCGAAGCCAACCCGATCGCCGTCACGCAAGGCAGCCCAACCATCGACGAGCCGCATTCAATGTCGGACACGGCGCAGGTGTGTGGCAGTCGGGCTATCACAGCACGTACAGGAGTGTGAGACGGAGCCGACGCTGGCCAGGCGCGCTCGCCTTTTTTGAACATCTGCTTGCCCACAATGTTCGCGCCGATGCACTACGTGGTACTGCGAAGCAGGTCATTCACCGGGACGTTCTCTCCCCGAGGACCGAACTCAAGCTTTTCGCGAAAGCATAGCTGTTTCAGGATCCAGGCCATCAGCGCACTCCGCTTGGCGCCCCAGCTCCTGTACTCGGGCCTGTCCCGATTCTCCATGGTCATTCCTTCCGCGCCATGTTGCCATCAAGATCACGCGCGCCGTTCGCGAAACCTTGATCATGCTCCTCCTGCCGGGACTCTGAGCGTCAGCGTAACGATTGAGCTCAGCCTCGGCGGGCGAGCGGCGAAGCGACGAGTCCGGTGTCGGCTGGTCCGATTGGTTCGGCAGTCCCTGCGAAGCTCGATCTCTAACCTTTCTTCGCCTCGAATTGACCGAGCGTGATTCCATACCCACACTGCGCCCCGGTTTTGAGAAAGTACTCCTTGTAGCGAGTGAAGAGTCCATCGAGGTGCCGGTCTATCTCCTCTTGTGTGTAGTCGACGGCGTTAATCGTCTGAATCTCCAACTCCTTTGCACGCGCAAGTCCCTCGTCGGCGTCGTCGACATTGAACACGACATTGAGTAGGCCTTCGCCCCGTTCATCGAGTAGAGGCGTCAGGAAGCATTCGCGCTCTTTCCCGGGGATTGGCGCACAGAGTTCGATGCCCGCGTTCCAGCTGATCGCGACTTGAATCCCGAAGGGCTCTCCTGTCCAGTTGGCCTCGTGAAAAGTCGCGCCGAGCAGATCGGCGTAGTAGCACTTCGCCTTCTGGAGATCGCGCACTGCCAAGATGATCCGATTCACGCCTCTTACTACCATGAACGTCTCCAGTTCTTTCCAGGAACGCCTTTTCACTGCCTAACGCCACGCTCAGCGGTATGGCAAGCCGGCGCGGCCCCTGCGAATGTAAGCGGCGCGACAGCTTGTCGTGTCCGTCTGCAACGCCTTGTCACGCGGCGTTGTGGTTGGGTCCAAAGTATGCAATCCGCTTACTCGATCAAACACTCGAGTAAAGCAACTAGATTATACGAGCACCCCCGATTGCTTGATGGCAATATCATTTGCTCAAGGATCGCGGCACCACCCTTCCACAGAGTCTGCGCGGCCCGCTGCTCGGCCACCACGCGCGCTGGCGGGAATGATTCGAAAGCGAGCGGCGGCTGTCACGCCTCGGGGTATCGGTGCGGTTCGCGCTGGCGCGCAAGTTTCCGGACGCGTTCACGAGCTGGGCGCGGCAGTTTGTGTTTTCGTCGGTGTCGCTGTGCAAGGACTCATACTCCGGCCGGCCCGTGCGCCATCATGCACATGCGAGTGCCATCCGGAGCGCCGTGACGCTCGCGGTGCGTAGGGTGATCGTACAGGGATGCCGGCATGCCGCCGCGGCGTCGGACATCCTTGGCTCGATGCACTACACCTGGACGCATGCACCACGGATATGTAGTGGGTGCCTCAATTGTTGGAGCGCTTCACGCCTTCGGCTTGCGCGGCGTCGGCGGCAAGGCACTCGCCCTCTTTACTCCCGCCGCGCCGAACCGTTCGCGGATCGCGTCGACCGTCGTATCGAGCGGCGAAGGCTGCGGCACGGCGCCGGCGCCAAAGAGATCGAACTGCGTCGCCGGGGCGAGTCCGGAGACGCCCACGCCGAGCAACCGCACCCGCGCGGCCGGATACTCCGCGCGCCAGCGGCGCAGCAGGTCGGAGGCGGCGCGGCCGATCACGCGGCTGTCCTGCGTCGCGGGTTCGAGCTGCTGCTGGCGCGTGAAAGTCGAGAAGTCCGCGCGCCGCACCTTCACCGCGACGCAGCCCGCCACGAGCTGCTTCGCACGGAGCCGCGCGCTCGCGCGATCGGCGAGCGCGAGGAGTTCCGCTTCGAGTCGCGCGGGATCGGTGATGTCGGTGTCGAAGGTCTCCTCGGCGCTGATCGACAGGTCTTCCCGGTCGGCAACGACCGGGCGATCGTCGAGGCCGGCGGCGCGGTCGCGCATGCGCTGCATGTCGCGGCCGAAGAGCGGGCGCAGCACCGCATCGGGGGCGCGGCGCAGTTCGCCGAGTGTCGTGAGGCCGGCGCGCTCCACCTCATCTCCCTTTTTGCGGCCGAGACCCGGCAGTCGGCGGATCGACAGCGTATCGAGCCGCCCCGGCAGCGCCGAGACAGGTATCACCGTCAGCCCGTCGGGCTTCTCGAGATCCGAGGCGATCTTCGCGACCAGCTTGTTCGGCGCCACGCCGACCGAGGCCGCGAGCTGCGTGCGCTCGCGGATCGCCGCCTTGATCCATCGCGCGATCGCCACTTCATCGCCGTGCAGCGCGCGGCTCGCGGTCACGTCGAGGAAGGCCTCGTCGAGCGACAGCCCCTCGACGAGCGGCGTGATCTCGTTGAATACGGCGAACACGATGTTCGACACGGCCCGGTAGTGCGCCATGCGCGGCGGAATGCACACCGCCTGCGGGCACAGCGCGAGCGCGCGGCTCATCGGCATCGCGGAGTGCACGCCGTAGCGGCGCACGACATAGTTGGCGGCGGCGACCACCCCGCGCGCGCCCGTGCCGCCGACGATCACCGGCCGGCCGCGCAGCGCCGGGTCGTCGCGCTCCTCAACCGACGCGTAGAACGCGTCCATGTCGACGTGCAGGATTGCGCGTTCGCGCGCGGCCGCCATCAGAGTGTCGCGACGCTGTAGAGCACCGTGAAAACGAGCATGACGAGGCTCACGACGAGGTACACGCCGCCCATGAACAGGAACTTGAAGAACGTGCGCCGCCGGCCCTGGCCGTAATAGACGCGCATGGCACGAAAGAGATACCAGACGAACCACACCGCGACGACCCAGCCGAGGATACTGTCGGCCAGCGTGCCGGGCAGCAGCCAGAACACGGGCACGAGCAGCGAGCCGAGCAGGAAAATCATCGCGTGGTTGTGGATGAAGAACAGCAGGTGCTCCACGTAATAGCGGCGGGGCCGCCAGTAGAGGAGCAGCATGAACGCCGCGATCAACGGCAGCAGGAAGAACATCGCGCGCGGCACGTTGTGCAGGAAGGCGCGCCCGAGCGAACCCTTGTCCGCCACCGATTTGCGGCACCCGAGCTCGAGCCGCGGCTGCAGCCACGCCTGCCCCGGGCCCTGGTAGTCGAGGTTGTCGCAGGAGAGCGCGGTGTCCCCGGTGGGCGCCGCCGGCGTCGCTGATTCGTCGGTCGAGGGGATATTGAACGACACGAGTTGCGCGCCCGGCACGGCGGCGACCACGAGGAAGAACAGCAGGCTGACGACGATGTAGAGCCGGAACGGGGGCAGGTAGCGCTGGCGGCGGCCGGCGAAGAACTCGCGCGTGAGGAAGCCGGGGCGCACGAGCAGCGGCCACAGGGTACGCCACAGGCGCGAATCGGCGTGGGTCAGCCCCTCGAAGGCCTCGCCGATGAAGTGCGGCAGCGAGTGCAGATGGCGGTCATCGCGCTGGCCGCATGCGGCGCAATACGGCCCGCCGAGCGCCGCGCCGCAATTGAGGCAGCGCGCGCCATCGTCCCCGTTGGCTTCGTCGGTCACGCGATCCGGGCGTCGGTTGGACCGTGGGCGCCGGCGGCCGCGTGCGCAGCGGGTGCCGGCTCGGCCTGCGTGCCGAGCTCGTGCGACTCGAAGTCGTCGACGTTGATCAGGTGCATCACCTTGCGATCGTAATCGCGCAGCATCGCGGCTTCGGTTTCGGACAGGATGCCGAGCGCGCGCCCCTGCTGGATCTGGCCCGGCAGGTCGAGCGCGGTGATGCGCCCGGTCTTGACGCCCTCGACACGCAGCTTCTTCTCGAGCGGCTCGGCCGTCTGGGACAGCGCGAGCGCTTCCTGCAGGAGGCCGAGCGCATTGCCCGGCTGCACCGTGCGATAGATGAACTCACAGACGCGGTCGCGCGACCCGGACGGCATCGTCACGAGTTCCGCGACCCGTCGGCCGAGGCGGTCGGCAGGAGCGAAATAGGTGAGCCCGCGCGGGAAGATCAGCGCGCGCATCAGGCCCGCGAGGAACGCGTTCGGGAAGTTGCGCAGGAAGCTGTGCAGCTGTTCCTGCGCGGTGTAGAGCAGATCGCGCAGCGCCCATTCGACGATCGGCAGGTCGGCTTCCGGCTTGCCCTGGTTCTCGTGGTGCTTCAGCACCATCGAGGCGAGGTACATGCAGGAGAGCACGTCGCCGAGCCGCGCCGAGAGGCTTTCCTTCTTCTTGAGGTAGCCGCCGAGCGTCAGCATCGCGACGTCCACCGCGAACGCGAACGAGGCGCTGAAGCGCACGATGTGCTGGTAGTAGCGCGCCGTCGGGCCTTGCGCGGGCTTGCGCGTGAAGCGCGCGAGCGTCAGCGCCATCACGAGCGAGCGCACCGCATTGGAGATGGCGAAGCCCATGTGGCCGAACAGCGCGCGGTCGAATTCGTCGACCCCCGCCTTGCGGTCGGGATTGCGCGCCGCGTTCATCTCGCGCATCACGAACGGATGGCAGCGGATCGCGCCCTGGCCGAAGATCATCAGGTTGCGCGTCAGGATGTTCGCGCCCTCGACCGTGATCGCGATCGGCACGGCCTGGTAGCCGCGCGCGAGGTAGTTGTTGGGCCCGAGCATGATGCCCTTGCCGCCGTGCACGTCCATGGCATCGTCGGCGACCTGCCGGCCCATCTCGGTCACGTGGTACTTCAGCATCGCGGCCGGCACCGAGGGCTTCTCGCCGCCGTCGATCGCGCCGGTGGTGACCGAGCGGCCGGCATCCATGATGTAGGTGTAGGCGACCATGCGCGCGATCACGGCCTCGACGCCCTCGAACTTGCCGACCGGCATGTTGAACTGGCGGCGGATGCGCGCGTAGGCGCCGGTCGAGAATACGCCCGCCTTCGCGCCCCCCGTCGCGTTCGAGGGCAGTGAAATGCAACGCCCGACCGACAGCTGCTCGACGAGCATGCGCCAGCCCTGGCCCGCCATCTTCATGCCGCCGATGATGCTGTCGAGCGGCACGAATACGTCGTGGCCCTGCAGCGGGCCATTCTGGAACGGAATGTTGACCGGAAAGTGGCGGCGCCCGATCGTGATCCCCGGCGTGTCGCGCGGAATCAGCGCGCAGGTGATGCCGATGTCCTCGACGTCGCCGGCGAGCTTCTCCGGGTCGAACATCCGGAACGCGAGCCCCACCACGGTCGCGATCGGCGCGAGCGTGATGTAGCGCTTCGAGAAATTGAGCCGGATGCCGACGATCTCCTTGCCCTGCCACTGGCCGCGGCACACGACGCCGGTGTCGGGAATCGCGGCGGCGTCCGAGCCCACGCGCGGTCCGGTCAGCGCGAAGCACGGCACCTCTTCGCCGCGCGCGAGGCGCGGCAGGTAGTAGTCCTTCTGTTCCTGCGTGCCGTAGTGGTTCAGCAGCTCGGCCGGGCCGAGCGAATTCGGCACGGCGACCGTGGACGATGCGGTCGTGCTGCGGCTCGCGAGCATCGTGAGCACGCAGGAATGCGCGTACGCGGAGAACTCGAGGCCGCCGTACTTCTTCGGGATGATCATCGCGAAGAAGCCCTTCGTCTTGAGGAAATCCCACACGGCCGGCGGCAGGTCGCCGCGCACGTGGGTGATGTCCCAGTCGTCGAGCATGCGGCACAGTTCCTCGCACGGGCCCGCGAGAAAGGCCTGTTCCTCGGCCGAGAGCTGCGGCGGCTTCGTCGCGAAGAGCTTCCGCCAGTCCGGCGCGCCGGTGAACAGCTCGCCGTCCCACCACACGGTGCCGGCCTCGAGCGCTTCGCGCTCGGTCTGCGACATGCGCGGCAGCATGCGCAGGTAGGTCTTCATGAACGGGCGCGTGATCAGGGATTTGCGCAGCGGGCGGATCGTGAAGAGCCACAGCAGCGCGAGCATGACCCACAGCAGGCCCTTCCAGAGCCCGGCCGGGTGGCCGAGGACCGTGTAGGCCGCGAGCAGCACGGTGAAGGTGGCCGCGAATGCGATCAGCGACAGGCGCTTGTAGGCGAGGAGCAGGACCGCGGCGATGTAGAGGAGCGTGATGACGCCGCCGACCTGGGTCACGGCGAATGCCGCGGCCACAACGAGCACGATCGTGATCAACACTCCCGGCATGAGCCGTCTCCCGCGTTACTTGTCGAGCTTCGTGATCTTCGATCCCTCGAAGGTGAGGTTGTACATCAGCCCCTTGTTGGAAAAAATGAAGCCGATGATCGGTTTGCGGGCCGTGTCGGTGTCGATCGTGCCGCCCGCGCCCAGCGTCGCGAGCGCGACGCTGCCGTCGACGCCCGCTTTCCAGCCGTCGCTTTCCCGGAATTGCCTGAGCGCATCCGCGGTCATGAACAGGATGACCTCGGTGCGCGCCTGCGCACCGAGTTGCAGCCCGATCGACGCGGCGGCGATGTTGTAGTAGCCGACGGTCCTGCCGCCGACCTGCAGCGCGCCCTCGCCATATTCGCCGCCGATGCCGAATCCCGCCTTGATCACGTTCGGGAAGATCAGCACGCCCTTCGCCTTCGACGCGAGCTCCGCCCCCGCGGAGGTGTGCTTCGCGAGCTCGGCGCGCGCTTCCTGCACTTTCGCGTCGATCTCCACCTTCGAATCCGCGAACGCCGGCGAGGCGGCGAGGGCGATGACACAAATGGCAGCGAACGTGTGCTTCATCCGAGCAGCTCCTTGACGCCGTCGCGCTCTTCGCGCAGTTCCGCGAGTGTAGCGTCCATGCGCTTGCGGCTGAACTCGTCGATCGACAGGCCCGGCACCACCTGGTATTCGCCGTCCTTCGTCGTGACCGGGTAGGAGTATATGACGCCCTCCGGGATGCCGTAGCTGCCGTCGGATGGCACGGCCATGCTGAGCCAGTCACCCGTGGCCGAGCCGCGGAACCAGTCGCGCACGTGATCGATCGCCGCCGACGCTGCCGACGCCGCGGACGATGCGCCGCGCGCCTTGATGACCGCCGCGCCGCGCTGCTGCACGACCGGAATGAACGTGCCCTCGAGCCACGCCTGGTCCACCAGCGATTTCGCGCTCTTGCCGCCGACGAGCGCGTGCGAAACGTCGGGATACTGCGTCGCCGAGTGGTTGCCCCAGATGATCATGCGCTGGATCGCGGTGACGTGCGTGCCGGTCTTTTCCGCGAGCTGCGACAGCGCGCGGTTGTGGTCGAGGCGCGTCATCGCCGTGAAGTTGCGCGGGTTCAGGTCCTTCGCGTTCGCACGCGCGATCAGTGCATTGGTGTTCGCGGGATTGCCGACGACGAGCACCTTCACGTTGCGATCGGCGACCGCATTCAGCGCCTTGCCCTGTGCCGAGAAAATCTGCGCGTTCGCGAGCAGCAGGTCTTTCCTCTCCATGCCCGGGCCGCGCGGACGCGCGCCGACGAGGAGCGCGGCGTGGCAGTCACGAAACGCCACCTTGGCATCGTCCGTCGCGACGACTTTCTGCAGCGTCGGGAATGCGCAGTCCGACAGCTCCATCAGGACGCCCTGCAGTTGCGGCAAGGCCGGCGTGATTTCGAGGAGGTGCAGGTTGACCGGCTGGTCGGGACCGAAAAGGGCGCCCGAGGCGACCCGGAATGCGAGGGCATAGCCGATGTGGCCGGCGGCGCCGGTGATCGCGACGTTCAAGGCAGTTTTCATGAGGACTCCGTATTGGGGGGTCTGGATTCTACATAAATCAAGCAGTTACGGTAACTCCGGGGCCGTCGCGGGCGGGGGCGGCGCCGCCGGCAAAAAAATCTCTGGGCAGGTGTTGACACTGAACTAGTGTTGTAGTTATATATAACACCAAGACGAAGCCGCTTTGCAGGGTGCAGACGGCGAGACGGTGAACCCAAGGAGACTGACATGAGCAACTCGACCTACAACTTCACGGTGGCCCTCGGTGCGGCGGTCCTGGCGATCGTCCTGACGGTGGCCTCCAGCGTGGCCTTCGTGTCCTCGACGAGCGTGGCGCGGGTGGCGGTCGATTCGCCCCAGGCCATCCACCTCGCCGCGGCGAAGTAAGGCGTTCTGCTAGATTAGCTCGCTAGAGCACGGCAACCGCCATGTCGCAGGAGTTCACGGGAAGCATGGATCCGCAGTGGGACGACAGCCTGCCGATCTACCGCCAGCTGCGCGATCGCGTGGTGGCGATGATCCTCGAGGGCGTCCTGAAGGAAGGCGATCCGCTTCCCTCGGTGCGGAACGTGGCCGCCGAATTCCGGCTGAACCCGCTGACCGTGCTGAAGGGCTACCAACAGCTCGTCGACGAGCAACTGGTGGAGAAGCGCCGGGGCCGCGGCATGTACGTGAACGCCGGCGCGCGCAAGGCGCTGATGAAGGACGAGCGGCAGCGCTTCATCGAGGACGAATGGCCCAAGGTCTACGCGACGATCCAGCGCCTCGGCCTGTCGACCGAGGAACTGTTCGCGCGGGCACCGGCCCCGACCCAGACGCTCTCGCCCGCAGGGAACGACGATGACAAGCACGAGTGACACGCCCGTGATCGTGGCGCAGGACCTCGCCAAGTCCTACGGCAAGCTGCACGCCCTCGACGGGGTCAGCTTCAAGGTCGGCGCGGGCCGCATCGTCGGGCTCATCGGCCCGAACGGCGCCGGCAAGACGACCGCGCTCAAGGCGATCCTCGGCCTCACGCCCTTCGACGGCCGGCTGTCGGTGCTCGGGCACGATCCGGCGCGCGAACGCGATGTGCTGATGCACGACGTCTGCTTCATCGCCGATGTGGCGGTTTTACCGAAGTGGCTGCGGGTCAGCCAGGCGCTTGACTATGTCCAGGGCGTCCACCCGCGCTTCGACCGCGCGCGCGCCGAAGGCTTCCTCCGTACCACCGACATCAAGATGAAAAGCCGCGTGCGCGAGCTCTCGAAGGGCATGGTCACGCAACTGCATCTCGCGCTGATCCTCGCGATCGACGCGCGCCTGCTGGTGCTCGACGAGCCGACGCTCGGGCTCGACCTCCTCTACCGGCGGCAGTTCTATGACACGCTGCTGAACGACTATTTCGACAAGGACCGCACGATCGTCCTGACGACCCACCAGGTCGAGGAGATCGAGAACCTGCTGACCGACATCATATTCATCCAGCACGGCAAGGTCGTGCTGGACAGCGCCGTCGAGGACCTCGGCGGGCGTTTCCACCAGCTGCTCTGCGCGCCCGACCAGCTGGCGCGCGCGCGGACCCTGGATCCGTTCTACTCGCGGGAGGTGTTCGGCCGCGTCGCGCTCTTCTACGAGGGCCGCCCGGAGGCCGATCTCGCGCCGCTCGGCGAGCTGCGCACGCCGACGATCGCCGATCTCTTCGTCGCGAAGATGCAGACGGCGCCCGGCGCGCAGGGAGCGACACCGTGAACGTGATGCCGACCCTCGTTCGCCGCGAATACCAGGAACACCGCGCGCTCTGGCTCGCGCCGCTCGTCACGGCGCTGCTGCTCGTCGGCACGGCCGTGTTCGGGCACTTCGAGATGGCGACGATGAAGGCGCTCACGACCGACCAGGCGCGCGCCATCCTCGGCATCACCGTGTGGGCGATGAGCCTCGTGATCTTCATCGTCGCGGCCACGGTCATCTCCTTCTACCTGCTCGATTGCCTGTACGCGGAGCGTCGCGACCGCTCGATCCTGTTCTGGAAGTCGCTGCCGGTGTCCGATGCGGCGACCGTGCTGTCGAAGTTCCTCGTCGCGCTCGTGGTCACGCCGATCGGTGTCTTTCTCTTCGCGGTGGTCACCGACCTCGTCGTGCGCGGCATCCTGACCGCCCGCGCCGGCGCGGGGCTCATCGCCGACGAGTTTCCGCTGTGGGACACGGAAACCTGGTTCAAGTCGCAGGCGCTGCTCGGCATCTGGCTCGTCGCGTCGATCCTGTGGTACGCGCCGCTCGCCGCGTGGATGCTGACGGTCTCGGCCTGGGCGCGCCGCAACGTGATGATGTGGGCGGTGCTGCCTCCGCTCGTGCTCGCGCTGATCGAGCGTTTCGCATTGCGTACTACCCACGTGTGGGATTTCGTTTCGGACCGCCTCGCACCGGCCTTCCCGGCGCTGAAGGGCATGGAGGCGCAGCTCGCGAGCCAGACCGTGACGATCCATCGCGAGAAGGTCGTGTCGTTGCCGCGCATCTTCGACAGCCTCGATATCCCGTCCGTATTCCTGAACGCGCCGATGCTGCTGGGGCTCGTCGCGGCCGCGGTGCTGCTCTACGCCGCCGTGCGGCTGCGCCGTTATCGCGACGACGGCTGATACCCTGCGCGCACGGCCGGGTCGTCAGCCGGACCGTTTGCCGGTTAGACTTTTCGGATGTACCTGTCCGCCGAGGTCTCAGACGGACGACTGGCGCTGCGCCTGCACGGCGAATGGCGGGCGTCCGCGCTCCCGGCGATCCGCGCGGAACTCGAGCGGGTGTCGCTCGAGGGGGTCCGCGAGATCGCGGTGGACACCAGGGACGCGCACCGCATCGATCTCTCGGGCGCCTGGCTGCTGCGTGAATACCTCGACGCCGCGGCTGCCGGCGCGCGCCGCGTCGGCTTCCTCGGCGCCCCGCCCGCGCAACTGGCGCTGATCGATCGCACACGCGAGGCCGCCGCCCCGCCCGCCCCCGTGGCGGGGGACGCTGTCGAATCGCCGGTGGTGGCGGTCGGGCGAGTCGTCGTGACCCAGTCGCGCGGGATGCGCGACGGCCTCGAGTTCCTCGGCCGCGTGACGGTGCAGGCCGGGCGCGCGTTCGGCAGTGTCAGGCGCCTGCGGATCACCTCGGTCGCGCGCCACGTCTACGACACCGGCATCACGGCGATCCCGATCGTGTCGCTGATCGCGTTCCTGATCAGCGTGATCATCGCCTACATGAGCGCGCAGCAGCTGCTCAACTTCGGCGCCGAGGTCTATGTCGTCGATCTCGTGACGATCGGCGTGCTGCGCGAACTTGGCGTGCTGCTCACCGCGATCATCGTGGCCGGCCGCTCGGGCAGCGCCTTTGCGGCGGAGATCGGCGCCATGAAGCTCAACGAAGAGGTCGACGCGCTGAAGGCGACCGGCATCGAGCCCATCGAAGTGCTGGTGCTGCCGCGCGTGCTCGGGCTCATGATCGCGCTGCCGCTCCTCACGATCATCGCCGACGGTGTCGGGCTCGCAGGCGGCGCGCTGCTGTGCAAATGGCTGCTCGACATGCCGATCATCCAGTATTTCGCGCGGGTGGACGATGCGATCTCCGCGACCACGTTCTGGGCCGGTCTCGTGAAGGCGCCGGTGTTCGCGATCCTGATCGCCACCGCCGGCACCTACCGCGGGCTGCAGGTGCGCGGCTCCTCGCGCGAGCTCGGCCGCCTGACCACCGTGGCGGTCGTGCAGGCGATCTTCCTCGTGATCCTCGCCGACGCGCTGTTCGCCGTGCTGTTCATGGAGATCGATTTCTGATGCGCGCCATGGTCGAAGTGCAGGGGATCGTCAACCGCTTCGGCGCGCAGGTCGTGCACGACGGGCTCGACATGGTCGCGTACGAAGGCGAAGTGTTCGGCATCGTCGGCGGGTCGGGGTCGGGCAAATCCGTGCTGCTGCGCACGATCCTCGGGCTGCAGCGGCCGCAGGCGGGCGAGGTGAAGCTCGAGGGGCGCGACATCACGCACCTGTCGTGGAACGAGCTGCGCGCCGCCAAGGCCGGCTACGGCGTGACCTTCCAGCAGGGCGCGCTCTACACCTCGCTGACCGTGCTGCAGAACATCCAGCTGCCGATGCTGGAGCACCTGTCGCTGCCCCCCGACGCGCTCGACGCGCTCGCGCGGCTGAAGCTCGCGATCGTGGGCCTGCCGGCGAATGCCGCCGAGAAATACCCCTCGCAGCTCTCGGGCGGCATGGTGAAACGCGCGGCGCTGGCGCGCTCGCTCGCGCTCGATCCGCGCCTGCTGTTCCTCGACGAGCCCACGTCGGGCCTCGATCCGATCAGCGCCGCCGCGTTCGATGCGCTCGTCATGGCGCTGCAGAAGGACCTCGCGCTCACGGTCGTCATGATCACGCACGATCTGGACACGATCTTCCGAACCTGCAATCGTGTCGGCGTGATCGTCGACCGGCGCATGGTGAGCGGCCCGCTCGCGGAAATCGTGGACCACCCGCATCCGTGGATCCGCGAGTATTTCCATGGCGAGCGCGCGCTGCGATTCGGGGGCCGCCATGGAGCGTGAGGCGAACTACGCGGCGGTCGGCGCCTTCGTGCTGCTCGTCGTCGCGATGGCGATCCTGTTCGTGTACTGGTATTCGGACAGCTCGGATCACCGCGACTACACGCGCTACGAGATCTATTTCGACGGCAGCGTGAGCGGGCTGTCGCGCGGCTCGCCGGTGCGCTACCTCGGTGTCGACGTCGGCCGCGTCGTGACACTACGGGTCGACCGGCGCTCCACTCCGCGCGTGCAGGTCATCGCCGACATCGACTCGGAGGCGCCCGTTTCCGCACGCACGATCGCGCAGCTGTCGCTGCAGGGCGTGACCGGCCTGCTGTACATCGACCTGATCGAGAACAACGGCAACCTCACGACCACCGCGCCGGTGCCGAGCGAGCGCTACCCGGTCATCGCCGCGTCGCGCTCGAACTTCGACCTGTTCCTCGCGTCGCTCCCGGGCGTCGTCGCGAAGGCGAGCGAGGTGCTGGGCCGCGTCAATGCGGTCCTGTCGGACGAGAATGTCGCCACGGTCACGAAGACACTGCAGGCGCTCGAAAACGCGGCCGCGCGCCTGCCGGGCACGATGGAGAACGCCGAGGCGGTGGTGGCCGACCTGCGCGGCTCGGCGCGGGATTTCGGCGCCACCATGGCGACCCTGCGCTCGCTGTCGGCGCAGTCCGCGCCGGACATCGCCGCAACGCTCGAGAAGATGCGCACCGCATCGAACAACCTCGCGAGCGCCTCGGCCGGGCTCGACCGCTTCATCACCGAGAACGAGCGCGAGCTGCGCAGCTTCGCGCGCGACGGTCTGCCGGAGATCGAGCGGCTGCTGCAGGATGCGCGCGCGGCGGCCGGGGAGTTCCGCGACCTGTCGCGCCAGCTGCGCGAAGACCCGGGCCGCCTCGTCTACGAAAGCAACTATTTCGGCGTGGAGATACCGCAGTGATCCGAGCCCTCCGACTCGTGGCGGCCTGCGCCTGCGCGCTCGCGTTCACCGCCGGCTGCAGCGATCTGTTCACCTCGAAGGCGCCGGTGTCGCGCGCGTACGTGTTGCGGCCGGCGGCGCCCGCGCTCACGGGCGGCGAAGCGCCGGCCGCGGGCGAAGCGCCGGCTGCGAAGCCGCCGTTCACCGGCACGCTGCGTGTGCCGCGGCCCAATCCGGCGCCCGGCTTCGAGACCGACCGCATCCTGCTGCTGCGCGAGGGCCGCGAGCTCGACTATTACGCGAACGGCCACTGGGCCGGGCCGATCCCGGATCTCGTCGGCGCGCTCGCGGTCGAGTCGCTGCGCCGGGCGCAACTCTTCGATGGCGTCTACAGCGAGGGGGCGCCGATCCGCACCGACTATTTCCTGCAGATCGCGATCCGGGATTTCGTGGCCGACTATGGCGCCGGGGAGGGCGCGCCGGTCGCGCGCGTCGTGCTCGACTGCACGCTCGCGAGGCGGCTCGATCGCAGCGTGCTCGCCGCGTTCACGGCGGAAGGCACGGCGCCCGCCGCGGCGAATCGCATGGCGGAAGTGGTGGCCGCATACGAAGCGGCCCTGCAGCAGGCGCTCGGTTCGGTCTCGACATCGCTGGCGGCGGCGGCGAACTAGCCGTCGCCGCCAGCCCGCCCGCGAAGCCGCCTTCTCAGAATCTGATGTTGACGCTCACGCCGTACGTGCGCGGCACGTTCGTCAGGTAGCCCACGCGCGCACTGCGGCCGCGCTCGCGATCGATCGACAGCAGCGCGCGCTCGTCCCACAGGTTGTTGACGAAGGCCGCGGCCTCCCAGCGCCCGCTCTTCAGGCCGAAGCGCAGGTTGCCGATCTCATACGACGGCAACTCGGCTGCGAACGCGAACGAGCTGATCGTCGGATTGCCGAACGGGATGAAGCGCGCCGATCCCGGCGGCCCGCCGGTCGCGATCAGGCCGAAGTTCGGCTCCTGGTCGGCGAGCTGCGTGTACGACGAGCCGACGTGCTGGAACGTGAAGTTGACGTAGCTCTCCATCGCGTTCGCCCACGTCCATGAGTATGTCGCGCTCGCGGCCGCCTGGAACTCGGGCGCGGTCGGCAGGCGGTTGCCCTTGCGGATGCCCGCGATCGGATTGCCGCCGGCGAGCTGTGACTTCGTGATTTCCGCGTTCATGTAGGTCGCGGAGACGCCGAAATCCCAGTTCTCGTTCGGGCGCGCGAAGAGTTCCACTTCGCCACCCACCGACTTCGCATCGGCGTTCAGGATGATGCGTGACGAGCACGAGCCCGCATCCGCGATCACCTGCAGGCCGCTGATGTCGGTGTAGAAGGCGGCCGCGTTGAACTGCACGCGCCCATCGGCCAGCAGGCTCTTCAGGCCGATCTCGTAGTTGGTCGTCTTCTCGTCGTCCCAGGTCGGGTGGCCGCCGTAGGTGTTGATGTCGTTGCCCTGGCAGAGCGTGACGTTGAGCGGATCGTTGATGCCGCCGAGGCGAAAGCCGCGTGAGACCTGCGCGGTCAGCATCACGTCGCTGGTCGGCCGGAACGCGAGGATCGCGCGCGGCGAGAGGCCGTCCGAACTGGTCGACCCCGGTTCATCCGTGTAGCCCATGTCGGCAAACACGCCGGCGAAGGTGAGCAGGCGATCCTCCTCGAAATCGTAGTAGCGCACGCCGCCCGTCAGGCTCCATTGGTCGGTGAAGCTCCACGTGCCCTCACCGAACAGCGCGAACTGCTGGAAGTCGTAGGTCAGGTGCGAGAAGTACGGCGTGTCGGGCGGGGCGTTGAAAGTGGCGCTCGTCGCGCCGAAGCGCCGCTGCAGGATCGCGTCGTAGCCGGGTGTCGGCAGGTCCTGGCCGTACGTGCGGTCGACCTGCTGGTAGAAGCCGCCGACGAGCCACCGGAACTGCCCATCCCCGTTCGAGGCGAGGCGCAGTTCCTGGCTGAACGCCTCGAGCTGGGTCGAATCGATCAGCGGGGAATTGAGGCGCACTTCCGCCGGGAAATAGCCGGTCGGGTGCCCGAAGGTCAGGTCGTAGGTGACGCTGCCCGTCAGCTGGCTCGCATCGCGCGTCACGACGACCTCGCGGTCGGTGTAGGAGCTCACCGCGGTGAGCGTCGCGCCGCCGAAGTCGTAATTGATCGTGAGGTCGGCCAGCTTGAACTCGTCGTCGATGCCTTCCTGCAGCTGGGTCACCTGGCCGCGCTCGCCCGGCGTGACGGGCGGCTCGGTGGTGGTGTACGGGTTGCCGAGGATGCTGTACACGTCGATGCGCGGGAAACCGTCGGTCTCGAGCTTCTGGTACACGATGCGCGGCGTGATCGACAGCCGCTCGTTCGGCTGGAACAGCAGCGCGACGCGCGCGCCCGACCTCTCGCCGCTGTTCACGTCCTCGCGCTTGTTGCGGCCCGGGTAGACCGAATCGATGAACCCCGCCATGTCGTTGTAGTAGCCGACGACACGCAGCGCGGCCGTCTCGGCGAGCGGCAGGTTGACGGCACCCTTCACGCTGCCGCCGAACTCGCTGTCGGTGCCTTCCTGCGCATTCAACTGCACGGAGCCTTCGTACTTGTCGAGCTTCGGCTGCGCGGTGATGTAGCGCACGGTGCCCGACGAGGAGCCGGCGCCGAACAGCGTGCCCTGCGGGCCGCGCAGCACTTCGAGGCGTTCGAGGTCATACAAGTCGAGGTCGGGCGTGAAGAGGGCGACCGAGATCGGCGACTCGTCGAGATAGATGCCCACCGATTCCTTGACGCCCGCCTGGTCGCGCACGACCTGGCCGGCGCTGATGCCGCGGATCGCGACCTGGCTCTGCCCGGGGCCGAGGTCGGTGATCGTGAGCCCCGCGACATTGCGCGCGAGCTCGACGATGTTGTTCGCGCCCGCGCGCTGGATGCCTTCTGCGGTCATCGCGGCGACCGAGAACGGCACGTCCTGCGTGGATTCCGAGCGCTTCTGCGCCGTGACGAGGACTTCCTCGAGCGTCGCGGTGCGCGCGGGAGGCTCCTGGGCGTGGAGGGTGAGCGGCAGCAGCGCTGCCAGCGAGGCAATGGCCGTGAGACTTCGCGTCCGCATGTCCGACTCCCTGTCGCGGGTCGCGGTGCAACCCGCTGTTGTATTTGCGCGTCGCGCGATACTGCTCCATAACGCGTATCTTTGGAAGGCCCGCAACACCGGGTCGTCGGGAGGGGTCATGCCGGGAACGGCCCAGGCCATCACGCGCCGCAAGGCGCTCGCGGGGCTCGCGGGTGCATCCGCGGCACTGGCCGCGGCCCCGCAGGGCCGCGCGGCCGGCCCGCAGGCGGCGCCGCGCTTCGACGCGGTCGTCGTGGGCGCCGGCGTCTTCGGCGCCTGGACCGCCTGGCACCTGCGGCGCCAGGGCCGGCGCGTGCTGCTGCTCGACGCGTTCGGCGCCGCGAACAGCCGCGCCTCCTCCGGCGGCGAATCGCGGCTCACGCGCTCCATTTACGGCGCCGATGCCGTCTATACGCGGATGGCCACCGAGGCGCTCGCCGACTGGCGCTGGCTGTCGGCGCGAGCCGGCCCGCCGGTCCTGCACCCGGCGGGCATCCTGATGTTTTTTTCCGGGGATGAGCCGTTCGCGCAGCAGAGCCTCGCGACCCATCGCGAGCTAGGCCTGCCGCTCGAGAAGCTCGGGCGCGCGGAACTCGCGCGCCGCTGGCCGCAGATGAGCTGGGACGCCATCGAGTTCGGCCTGCACCAGGCGGACTTCGGCGTGCTGATGGCGCGCCGCGCGGTGCAGACGCTCGTCGCCGAATTCGTGGCGGCGGGCGGCGAATACCGCGTCGCGGCGGTCACGCCGCCGGGTGCGGGTGGCGCGCCGCTCGCGAGCGTGCTCACGTCGTGCGGCGAGGAGCGGGCCGCGCAGTTCGTGTTCGCGTGCGGACCGTGGCTGCCGCAGCTCTTCCCCGACCTTCTCGGTGGGCGCATCTTCCCGACGCGCCAGGAGGTTTATTTCTTTGCGACCCCGCGCGGCGACGAGCGCTTCCTGCCGCAGCATCTGCCGGGCTGGGCCGAATTCACGGCGGGCGATATCTACTACGGCATGCCAGATCTCGAGAGCCGCGGCTTCAAGATCGCGAACGACCTGCACGGGCCCGCGTTCGACCCCGACACGGGCGACCGGCGCGCGAGCCGCGAAGGCGAGGCCGACGTGCGCCGCTACCTCGCGCGGCGCTTCCCGGCGCTCGCGCAGCAGCCGCTCGTCGAGACGCGCGTGTGCCAGTACGAGAACAGCGCGAACGGCGACTTCCTGATCGATCGCCATCCGCACTTCGACAACGTGTGGCTCGTCGGCGGCGGCTCAGGCCACGGCTTCAAGCATGGGCCGGCGGTGGGGCGGTATGCCGCGGAGCTCGTCACCGGGCAGCTCGCGGTCGCCGAGCCGCGCTTCTCGCTCGCGAGCAAGGGGACGGTGCAGCGGCGGGAGGTGCATTAGGCGACGGATTGCCGTAGCGATTACCCTTCCGGCGACCACGCCGCCGGATTGCGTACGACACCCACGGTGAGTCCGAACGGCTTCAGCAGCTTTTCGAGCGTGCCCAGGGAAGGATCCGAGGCACCGGCTTCGATCTTGGATAGCGTGCCGAGAGATACGTGGCACAACCTGGCGTACTCGGCCTGCGATAGCCTCGCGATGAATCGCATGCGGCGCAGGATGGCGGGGATATCCTCCCGGCATTCCGGAACCAGGGATGCCAGCTCCTTGCGCAGGGCTTCGATCTCCTCGCGTGTGAGCTTGCGATGCACCCGTTTCATGGGACGACTCCCGTTTCCTGCAGTCCCGTCACGAGCCGTTCAATCTCCCGGGCTCGCAGTTCGATGATGCCCTCGTCGATGCCGCAGTCACGCATGACGGCGGGCAGTTGTTGCAACTGAGGCATTGTCTGGCGGATTGCCCGCTCGAAGAGTGTCCGCGGCGACGCGAGTTCCGCCTCCTCAAAGCGCGTATCGAGGTTGGCGATGACGCCCAGCCGCACCTCATTGCCGCCTTCCCATCGTCGATCGAACCGGGGCAATAGCAGCGCGCCATCGGCCGCCGCGGGTAGTTCAGTGGGCAACTCGGCGGTCACGCGCAGGCCACATCGGGCTGCAATCCGTTGGTAGCGGGCTTCGTGGCGCAGGATCATTCCGGCGCGCGGGCCCGCCTCCGGCATCGGGAACTTCAGCAAGGCGTAGCGACGAATCGGGAACGGCAAGTTGCCCCCGTCCGGGTGCCACTGCCCTTGCATGTCCTCGACGATCCAGAACTTGGGTGCTTCACCCTGCGTGTCGGTCGCGCCTGCTACCGTGGCCCCGACCGAGGCGGCGTAATCCACGAACGCGTCTCCGCGCGCAGCCATTTCATCCAGGGTGAAACCCGGGTGCGGTGTGCAGGGGACAGGCACATCCGGCCGCACCCGCAGGTTCCCCACAGGGTTGGCCGCGCCGCGTGCGAGCAGCTCCCACGGAGTCAACGCGCGATCAGCCCCCCTCTGGAGACGCCGTCGTGCGGCACCCTGGGGAAGCAGGTCCACCAGGATCGAAGGCCAGGCGGGAAAGTGGGGTGAGGCGAAACTGACCGGAGCCCGAACGCTCAGAGCCCGATAGTCTCTGGCCTCCAGGTTTTCCAGCGCATAGGTAGCGTCATACTGGACGCGTACCGGCCCTTGCACGGTCTGATCCAGGCTTGCAGGCTCCAGCGTGGCACAAGCCCGCCAGGCACCGTTCCGGCAGCGGCACCGTCGCTCCCCTGTGCCACGAGACTGCGACCCTGCGGCGCCCTCAGGCCGCCAACGGCTCGCAGATCGTGCGCAGGCGCGCGCTGAAACTGCTGTTCTTGCTGCTGGTGATCAGCAACTCGTGTGTCGCGCGTGTCATGGCCACGTACATCAGCTTCGCGCACTGGGACTCGGCGCCGGCCGGATAAGGCAGGAACCCTGCGCCGGCGATGATGCCCACCTGATACTGCAGGCCCTTGCTGCTGTGGAGGGTCATCAACTTGACGCTGTCCTTGTCCGGATTCCAGTTCTTGGAGCTGCTGTCTTTCAGCCAGTCGTATGGAATGTCCGCATCGACGAGGCTGTTCGCAACCGTTTCGGCCACGAAGGGCGCCGAATAGAACACCCCCATCTCGCGCCATGGCGTGCCGGACTGGTGCCTGCGTTTCAGCTGGCGTGCGATGCAGGCCGCCTCCTGTTCGAGCGTGCGCGCATCGTAGAACTTCGGTGGAGGGCCGCTTCGCCCGCCAGAGATCGGCGACACCAGCGGTACACCATCCTCGTCCGAATCAACTTCCTGCAGCAACTCGCGTGCGAACTCGGCGGCGCAGGCCAGGATCTCCTTCGTGTTGCGATAATTCCGCTTGAGGATTTTCGTCCTGCCGACCGCGGATACGCCCACGCTGCGAAAAGTGAAGCCCTTCCGCTTCGCGCCGTAGATCGATTGCGCATCGTCGTAAAGCAACAGCAGCTGGTTGCTCTCCGGGTCGAGCATTTGCACGGCGAGCCGCAGCCAGTCAGGTTCGAAGTCGTGCCCCTCGTCGATCAGCAGCGCACCGTACTGGGCACGCGGAATCTGGCCACGATCCACCGCCCGAATCACTGCGTTCACGAGCGCGGGATAGAAATCCTTGCCCTCATCAGCAGGCTTCGGCACGTGATACAGCCGCAGCATGTCGTTGCACCAGCCGTGGAAGTTGCGCACCGTGACCCGGTCGGCGAGGCCCCGAAGCACCATCTGGTGCTGCAGCCACGCCGCCAGCGCCTTGTTGTAGACCAGTACGAGAATGGGTTTGGCCAGCGTCGCTGCCAGGTACTGGCAGCGATAGGCCATGATCAGCGTCTTTCCGGATCCGGCCACACCGTGAATCACGCGGTGTCCGTCGCCGAGTCCGCGCGCGATGGCCTCCTGAGCGAGGTCCATGACCTGCAGCGAATCGGGCGGACGTGCGTCGTCGGCTTGGGCCTCTATGAGAAGCCCTTGCTGGTGAATGCGGATCTCCGGAAACAGTAGCCAACGGATCCGCTCGACTTCCGGCAGTGTGAGCTGGCTCTGGAAGTGCACCGAGAACATGTCCCAAAGCCGTTTCTGGAATGTCTCGGCATCCGCCGACTCGGTCATTTCATCGCGGCAGATGACCTTGTGCGGCGAAATCGCCTCCGCCATGCCGGAGCGCTCGAACTGCAAGCGGGTGATGTTCGTGAGCACCACACCGTAGCCCCAGGGAAAGCGCAGATGACCCTCGTACTTTCCGCCGGGCGGAATCAGCAGCAGGGGATCCCGCTCCAGCACCTTGGCGACGGCGTGGGCGTACTGGCGTGCCTGTTCCAGCGGGTTGGCCTTTGTCTTGAGCCCCGAGCCCAGGTTGAGCGTCACGCTTTGGGTGGTCAGCGCATGGATGTTGTCCAGTTTCCAGTCCTTCACCTCCAGGACCAGCAAACCGCGACCGGGGTGGAGGAGCAGGAAGTCCGGATGCTGGTGCCGCGGCCCGACGGGAACGTCATACCAGCAAAGATAGTCGTCCTCGAGCAAAGCACCGAGGCGCTCGGCGAAGCGGCGCTCGCCCGGCGTAGCGCCAGTGCCGCTGCCTCCGGGGGAAGTGAGAAAGGTAGTCACGCTCCCATATACCTGCTCATCGCGGCATCATGCTGCCGGACATGTCACAATCGGTACAACCCCTTGATCCAATAGGCGAATTCGCGCACAGTCCCGCCTGCCCTCATCCCTAGAATCACAAGGGCACCCGATCGCGCACCGTATTCGAAAACACAGGCAGTTGAATGGCCAGACCACGGAAGAAAGATACCTCCACCGCCGCCCCGCTCGGCTACGAAGCCCAGCTCTGGCAGATGGCCGACGCCCTGCGCGGCTCGATGGACGCCGCCGAGTACAAGCACGTCTGCCTCGGCCTGCTGTTCCTGAAGTACATCTCCGACGCGTTCGAGGAAAGGCACGCCGCGCTGCTTGCAGAGAAGGCGCAGAACGCTGACCCCGAAGACCCCGACGAATACCGCGCCCAGAGCATCTTCTGGGTACCACCCGAGGCACGCTGGGCGCACCTGAAGGCGCAGGCGCGCCAGAGCACCATCGGCCAGCTCGTCGACGACGCCATGACCGGCATCGAGCGCGACAACCCGGCGCTCAAGGGCGTGCTGCCGAAGGACTACGCCCGCCCCGCGCTCGACAAGCAGCGCCTCGGCCAGTTGATCGACATGATCAGCAACATCAAGGTGGGCGACGAGGCGAGCCGCGCGAAGGACGTGCTCGGCCGCGTCTACGAATACTTCCTCTCGCAGTTCGCCAGCGCCGAGGGCAAGAAGGGCGGCGAGTTCTACACGCCGCGCTGCGTGGTGAAACTGCTGGTCGAAATGCTCGAGCCCTACCGCGGCCGCGTGTACGACCCCTGCTGCGGCTCATCGGGCATGTTCGTGCAGTCGGTGGAGTTCGTCCGCGCGCACGCCAAAGGCAACGGCAACGGCGGCAAGGCCAGGGCCGACATCTCCATCTACGGCCAGGAGTCGAACTACACCACCTGGCGTCTCGCGCGCATGAACCTCGCGATCCGCGGCATCGACTCCGGGCAGATCGCGCAGGGCGACACCTTCCACAACGACCGCCATCCGGACCTGAAAGCCGACTTCATCCTCGCCAACCCGCCGTTCAACATCTCCGACTGGGGCGGCGAGCGCCTGCGCGACGACCAGCGCTGGCAGTACGGCACGCCGCCGGCGGGCAACGCCAACTTCGCCTGGGTGCAGCACATCGTGCACCACCTCGCGCCCGCGGGCGTGGCCGGCTTCGTGCTGGCCAACGGCTCGATGTCTTCCAACCAGTCGGGCGAGGGCGAGATCCGCAAGAACCTGATCGAAGCCGACCTCGTGGACTGCATGGTCGCGTTGCCGGGCCAGCTTTTCTATTCGACGCAGATCCCCGCGTGTCTTTGGTTCCTCGCGCGTGACCGCAGGAATGGAAACTTCCGCGACCGTCGCGGCCACGCGCTCTTCATCGACGCCCGCAAGCTCGGCCGCATGGTCGACCGCACGCACCGCGAGTTGACGGACGAGGATGTCGCGCGCATTGCCGACACCTACCACGCCTGGCGCGGCGAGAAGGAGGCGGGCGAGTACGCCGACGTACCGGGCTTCTGCAAGAGCGCGCCGCTCGATGAGGTGCGCAAGCACGGGCATGTGCTGACGCCCGGCCGCTACGTCGGCGCCGAGGCGCAGGAGGACGACGGCGAGCCCTTCGAGGAGAAGATAAAGCGGCTCACCGCGCAGCTTCGCGAGCAGCAGGCCGAGGGTGCGAAGCTCGATGCGGCGATTGCGGCCAACCTGAAGGAGCTGGGGTATGGCGGGTGAGTGGCGCGAGCGGACGCTTGGCGAACTGACCGAGAACTTCGACGGCATTCGCGTTCCGGTGAAGGAGGCTGACCGTCGGAGCGGCCCGTACCCGTACTACGGGGCGTCGGGCATCGTCGACCACGTTGACGGGTTCTTATTCGACGGCGAGTACCTGCTAGTTGCGGAAGACGGCGAGAACCTGCGCACGCGGACAACACCTATTGCCTTCTTGGCGCGCGAGAAATTTTGGGTGAATAACCACGCGCATGTCGTTCGTGGCAATCACGAAGCCGACACGCGTTTTCTCATGTACTCGCTCGCGGCGGCTGATATCAGTGGCTACCTGACCGGCTCAACGATGCCGAAGCTGACACAGGGGAACATGAATCGAATTCCACTGCTCGCTCCGCCCCTGCCAGAACAACGCGCCATCGCCCACATCCTCGGTACGCTGGACGACAAGATCGAGTTGAACCGGCGGATGAGCGAGACGCTGGAGGCGATGGCGCGTGCGCTCTTCAAGTCGTGGTTCGTGGACTTCAACCCCGTCCGCGCCAAGTTGGAAGGCCGCGACCCCGGCCTCCCCAAGTCCCTCGCCGACCTCTTCCCCGCCCACCTCGTCGACTCCGAACTCGGTGAGATTCCGGAGGGATGGGAGGTGGGGTCACTAGGCGACTTCTTCGCAGTTGGCTTGGGCGGTGCTTGGGGTGAAGACGAACAATCGAACCGAGCTACAGTCGCAATGCGGTGCTTGCGAGGAATTGACTGCCATGATCTAGCAGAGGGACGCATACCGGACGTGCCTGTGCGTTGGGTATCACCGAAGCAATCGATCGACCGTGAGTTGACGGAAGGCACTATCCTGATAGAAGGGTCGGGCTCATTCTGCGGCCGGAGCATGATATGGAGGCACGCATACGGAGCGCTTCTCGGTAAGCCCGTTGGTTATAGCAACTTCTGCAAGCGACTCGATCCGCGCTGTACCGCAGCGCAGGCAACAATTTGTTGGATGCAGGTGCGTCAGGCGTATCGAGACGGTCTGCTCCAGTCGTTCCGGACGGGAACCGCGTTCCCGAACTTTGATGTCCATGGAGCGCTGTCGAACCTGCAGGTTGTGATGCCGCCAGTACCCTTGGCCGAAGCATTCGGTGAAATATTTGCGCTTAGCCAGCGCTCCGATCTTATGGCACAGTCCCGCACCCTCGCCGCCCTGCGTGACACGTTGCTGCCCAAGCTGATTTCCGGCGATCTGCGCGTAAAGGATGCCGAGAAGTTCATCGAGACGTCTGCATGACGACGAAGCGGCCCGCGCCGCAGTCGCCGAGGCAGCCCGGCGACTCGCCGGCCGGCTTGCGCACCTCACTGAGTAAATATACTCTGCACGTTGAGTAAATCGCAGAACCCCTGCGCCCATGTCCTACCAGCGACCGCAAGCCGCCGTCCTCGTCGAGCGCCTGCTCGAGCCGCGCCGCCATCTGCAGGTGTTGACGGGGTCCCGGCAGGTGGGCAAGACCACGCTGGTGCAGCAGGCGCTCGAAGCGGCAGGCCTGCCGGCGCGCCGCGCCAGTGCGGACGAGCCCACGCTGCGCGGGCCGGAATGGATCGAGCAGCAGTGGCAGGCGGCGCGCCTCGTCGCAGGCGAGGCGGACAAGTCGGGCGCGGTCCTCGTGCTCGACGAAATCCAGAAGATCCCGGGCTGGTCCGAGTCGGTCAAGCGTCTGTGGGACGAAGACACGCGCCGGCGTCTGCGGCTCAAGGTGGTGCTGCTCGGCTCGGCCCCGCTGCTCGTGGCGCAAGGGCTCACCGAGAGCCTGGCGGGACGCTTCGAGGTCCTGCACCTGCCGCACTGGTCGTTCGAGGAGATGCGCGCGGCGTTCGGCTTCTCGCTCGATCAATATCTGTTCTACGGCGGGTATCCGGGCGCGGCGCCGCTGGTGCGCCAGCCGCGCCGCTGGGCGCGCTACATCGCCGACAGCCTGATCGAGACTTCGATCTCGCGCGACGTGCTGCTGCTCACCCGCGTCGACAAGCCGGCGCTGTTGCGGCGTCTGTTCGAGCTTGCGTGCCGCTACTCCGGACAGGCCCTGTCGTACACCAAGATGCTCGGGCAGTTGCACGATGCCGGCAACACCACCACGCTCGCTCACTATCTGGATCTACTCGGCGGCGCGGGGCTGGTCGTCGGCCTGCAGAAATACGCCGGAGACGTTGCGCGCAGTCGCGGTTCGATCCCGAAACTGCAGGTCATGAACACGGCGTTGCTCACGGCCCTGTCGGGGCTGACGCTGGCCGAGGCCCGGGCCGATGGCGAGTTCTGGGGGCGGCTGGTGGAGTCCGCGGTCGGCGCGCACCTTGCCAATGCCGCGGCCGGCGGGGAGTTCGAGCTGTACTACTGGCGTGAGCGCAACCAGGAGGTGGATTTCGTCATGAAGGCCGGACGCAGGCTCGCGGCGATCGAGGTCAAGAGCGCGCGTGCGCCGCAGGCCCGCCGCGGCACGGCGGCCTTCGCCGCGGCATTCAAGCCGCAGCGCAGCCTGCTGGTGGGGGGCGATGGCATCGAGCTGGGCGCATTCCTGTCCCGCCCGGCCTCGCACTGGGTCTCCGGATGAGCGGCGCTTCCGGCATCGAAGGGAATTTGAAGTGACCAAGGCCGATGAATCGGACGTTCCCGGCGGCGAGGTACTCGTCTACGAGGCCCCCGACGGCGGCGTGCGGGTAGAGGTCAGGCTCGATCGCGATACGGTCTGGCTGACGCAGCGGCAGATGGCGGAACTGTTCGAGACCACGCCCGAAAACGTGCTGATGCACCTGAAAAACATCTATGCCGACGGCGAGTTGGAGGAGCCGGCAACTGCTAAGGATTTCTTAGCAGTTCGCCACGAGGGCAAGCGGCGGGTGCAGCGGCAGCTCAAACATTACAACCTGGACGCAATCATCTCGGTAGGCTATCGAGTCAGTTCCCGCCGTGGCGTGCGATTTCGCCAATGGGCCACCCGCACCCTGCGTGATCACCTCGTGCGCGGCTACACGCTCAACCAGCAACGCTTCGAGCACAACGCGCGCGAGCTGGAAGCGGCGCTGGCACTGGTGCGCAAGACGGCGGCGGGCGAGGCGCTGAGCACGGATCAGGGCCGCGGGCTGGTCGATGTCATCGCCCGCTACACGCAGACCTTTCTGCTGCTGCAGCGCTACGACCAAGGTTTGCTGGTCGAGCCGAAGGGCATCGCTGGCGGCGTGCTGCCACGGGTCAAGGAAGCGCGTTCGGCCATTGAGCGCCTCAAGGACGACCTGCTCGCACGCGGCGAGGCGACCGATCTGTTCGGCCGTGAGCGCGAGGACGGGCTTGCCGCGCTGCTCGGCAATCTCGACCAGAGCGTGTTCGGTGAGCCGGCCTACCCGACGGTCGAGGCCAAGGCCGCGCACCTGCTGTACTTCGTCATCAAGAATCACCCCTTCTCCGACGGCAACAAGCGCATCGGCTCGTTCCTGTTCGTCGAGTTCCTGCATCGCAACGGACACTTGATCCGCAACGGCGAGGCGGTGATCAACGATGTGGGCCTCGCCGCGCTGGCGCTGTTGGTGGCCGAATCGGCGCCGAAGGACAAGGAAGTGATGATCCGGCTGGTGATGAACATGCTCGCGGAGCCGGCAGCGTGAGCACCTTCACCGAATCCGACGTCGAAGAAGCCGCGCTCGCCTGGCTCGAGGGCGCCGGCTGGCAGGTCCGCAACGGTGCCGCGATCGCCCCCGGCGAACCGGCCGCCGAACGCGACGACTACGGGCAGACGATCCTCGCGCAACGCCTGCGCGCAGGGCTCGCGCGGCTCAACCCGGCGTTGCCGGGTGAGACGCTGGACGATGCCCTCCGCAAGCTGATGCATCCCGAGGGCGTGGATCTCATCGTCCGCAACCGCGCACTGCACCGTCTGCTGGTGGATGGCGTGACGGTCGAGTACCGCGACGCGGACGGCAATATCCGCGGCGCACAGGCGCGGGTGATCGACTTCGACGATCCGGCGAACAACGACTGGCTCGCGGTGAACCAGTTCAGCGTCGTCGAACACAAGCACTCCCGGCGGCCGGATGTGGTGCTGTTCGTCAATGGCCTGCCACTCGCGGTGCTCGAACTCAAGAACGCCGCGAGCGAAGACGCCACGATCTGGAGCGCATTCCATCAGCTCCAGACGTATCAGGTCGAAGTGCCCGCGTTGTTCGCATCGAATGCGCTGCTTGCCGTGTCCGATGGCGTGGAGGCGCGCGTGGGCGCGCTCGGTGCCGGGCGCGAGTGGTTCAAGCCGTGGCGGACCATCGCGGGTGACACACCGGCGGCCGCGCATGTGCCCGAGCTGCAGGTGGTGATCGAGGGCCTGTGCGCGCCGCGGCGCTTCCTCGACCTGCTGCGCGACTTCATCGTGTTCGAGGACGACGGCGGCCGCATCGTCAAGAAGATGGCCGGCTACCACCAGTTCCACGCCGTGCAGGTGGCGGTGGGGGAGACGCTGCGCGCGGCCGAGTTGCATCGCAAGGCACGCGCCGTGGCCGACGCCGGCGATCGCCCCGATTGGGGGCGCCATCCCGGCGGCAAGCCCGGCGACCGGCGCGTGGGTGTGGTGTGGCACACGCAGGGATCGGGCAAGAGCCTGACGATGGCGTTCTACGCCGGCCGCATCATCCGCGAGCCGGCGATGGAGAACCCGACTCTGGTGGTGCTCACCGATCGCAACGACCTCGACGACCAGCTCTTCGCCACCTTCTCGCGCTGCCGCGACCTGCTGCGCCAGCCGCCGGTGCAGGCCGGGAGCCGCGCGCAGCTGCGTGAACTCCTGTCGGTGGCCGCGGGCGGCGTGGTGTTCACGACCATCCACAAGTTCTTCCCCGAGGAGAAGGGCGACCGGCACCCGACCCTCTCCGACCGCCGCAATATCGTGGTGATCGCCGACGAGGCGCACCGCAGCCAGTACGACTTCATCGACGGCTACGCGCGCCACATGCGCGATGCGTTGCCCCACGCGTCTTTCATCGGCTTCACCGGGACACCGATCGAGGCGCAGGACGCCAACACGCGGG